>JBDNDP010000001.1:0-353581 GCA_046719065.1 Aggregatilineales bacterium
ACTGTGTGATCAAGAACCTTTCCTTAGTGAGCCAGAACCACGCTTTATGGGCTCAAACCATCTAAAGCGAGAACGCCCCCAGATGCTAGATTCTCCGTGAAGGTGTCTATCATGAGTGCAGCGCGTCCTGCTTTGAAGCGTTATACTACCGCGGATTTATATGCACTTAAGATCGTTAACGTACTGTCTTAAAATATTTTCGGCCACTCCACCGGCCAATGAGAGGGTCTTCGATGGAATATGTATTCGTCATCGCTGTGCCATTCGTGCTTGCGATTTTGATTGCTGCTTCACGCGGTCGGTTTACAGCAGCGCAGCAGGGATGGTTCATTGCCGCGATCATGGCAGTTTTGACCGGATTTTGGCTGGCCCAACTTCCCATTATTAGCGAAGCACCCCAGCTTTTTAGCATCGCATGGATGCCCCAGATTAGCCTGAACTTCACTCTGTATATCGATGGATTAGCGCTGCTGTTCGCCATCTTAGTTTGCGGCATCGCCGTCTCCGTCATGCTGTACGCGGGTTACTATTTCGAAGAGGGGCTGCAAGCCAGTCGTTTTTTAGGCTTGCTGTTGGCTTTCACCGGGGCGATGCTGGGCCTTGTGCTTGCAGGCAACCTGCTGACGTTGTTCATCGCGTGGGAAGCGACCAGCATCATTTCTTTTCTTCTGATCAGCTTTAAAGGCAAAGATCCCGCCGCTCGCGCTGGCGCGTCGCAAGCCTTGATAATCACTGGAGGTGGGGGGCTAGCACTGTTAGTTGGTTTGCTCTTGATAGGCACGGCTGCCGGTTCCTATGAACTGGCTGACGTTCTGAACAGCGGCGATCTACTGCGCGATCATCCATGGTATCTGGGCATCACGGTTCTAGTTTTGTTAGGTTGCTTCGCCAAAAGCGCCCAGTTTCCGCTGCATTTTTGGCTGCCAGGAGCGATGGCTGCGCCGACGCCCGCCAGCGCGTTTTTGCACTCAGCAACGATGGTCAAAGCGGGTATCTACTTGTTGGCGCGTTTGTATCCAGTGCTAGCGGATACGCCGCTTTGGACTGCTGCGCTAGTGGCTTTCGGTTTGGTGACAATGCTCACTGGCGCGGCAATTTCTCTGCGTCAGCGCGATCTGAAAAGTATTCTAGCTTATACGACGATCAGCCAGCTTGGTGCGTTTGTTGCCTTAATCGGGCTGCCAGACTCAGCAGGCCTCAAAGCTGCGATGGTCGGCATTCTCGCGCATGCGCTTTATAAAGGCGCGCTGTTCCTCGTCGCCGGGGCAGTAGATCATGCAACCGGAACACGAGATATCAACCGCTTATCAGGGCTGCGCCACCAGATGCCCGGGTTTGCAGCAGTGACTGCGATCGTCGGCCTATCGATGGCGGGTGCGCCCCCACTATTCGGTTTCATCGGCAAGGAAACGCTGCTGGAAGCGTTCGTCGATGAGCCGCTGGCTTTGGTCATGGCGGCGCTGAGCGCGGTTTTCATGGTGGCGATCGCTATCCGCCTTTTTTGGGATGTATTCATGGGGCCGCCCATCAGCCTTTCTGTGGCACATCATTCCACATCTGCAGATAAAACTGTGGCGGTAGAGCACGAAGTTGCGTCAGCTTTCGCTGAGCACAATCAGCCTATAGGGTCGGACTCGCATCATGGATTTCATTCACCTGCCCGTTGGATGCTGGCTGGGCCGGGTTTGCTGGCTGCGCTTTCGATCTTGTTCGGCATTGGCGTTGGGCCGCTGGTCACCCCGATCGTTACTCCGGCAGTCGGAAAGCCAGTTAGCCTGTATCTATTTTCGCCTTATGGGATCAATCTCGCTTTCATCATCAGCATGATCGTTTTAGCCGCGGGCACTATTCTTTTCCTTGGCCGGCGGCTTTGGCTCGCACTTCCGCTCCCCAGCGTGCCCGGTGGCAGTGCGGTCTATCGGCTGGTCGTTGGCACGGTCGAACGAGCCGGTGACCTGCTTCTCCTCACTCAAGGCGGCAAGGTGCGCTATTATCTTGCTGTGATTCTCATCTCGGTAATCTTGCTGATCGCTACCGCCATCGGGACGATTGATCTGTCATTTGCCAATCAGTTCACACGCTTCCCAAACGCTATTGATGCGCTTAAAGCCATGCTGCTCACTCTGGCAATCGCGGCGACGTTAGCCAGCATCCTATTCAAACGACACCTGCTCGCAGCGCTCTCGCTCGGTGTGAGTGGGTATGCGGTTGGCGGTATCTTTTTGCTGGAACCTGCGCCCGATGTCGCGTTGGTTCAGTTTCTGGTTGAAACGCTCGCGACTGTTTTGGTCATCTTGATCCTCGCCCGCACTAGTGAACAGGAACGCCGCCTGGCCATGGAAAAAGTGTGGGGGCAGTCGCGCTTCGGCATCGTGCGCGATCTTGGCATTTCGATCAGTATCGGGCTTGCAGTGACGTTGTTTGCGCTAGCGGCGGTCATCAGCCGGCCCTCACGAGAGTCGATCGCGGACTGGCTGATCCAGAATACATTCCCCGAACTTGGCATCACGGATGTCGTTGCTGCCATTTTGACCGATTTTCGCGGCACCGATACCTTGATTGAGATTACAGTGTTCGGCTTTGCCGCCATCGGCGTGCTGACGATGCTGGCAAGGCCCAAGCCCGGCAGGGTGATGAAGCTGTTTCGTAGGCGTCGTGACACATATGATCTGACTCCAAAACCTGCTTTGCAAGAGGATGTCGAACGATTAGAAAAGCCTGTGTACAGCTCGCGCTTCGCTGATCCGATCACACAGTTCGCGGCGACCCTCGTTCTGCCGTTTTCGCTGATGTTGGCAGCTGCCCATGTCCTGTATGGCGGCAGGAACCCCGGCGATGGATTCACTGCGGGAGTCATTGCCGGCTTAGGCGTTTCTTTGTGGTTCGTGGTTTATGGCTACAAAGAAGCGAAGGAACGGCTGCGCTGGATGCAGCCGGGCGTCCTCATCGGCGCTGGCTTGTCCATCGCGATCGTCAACGCAGCTTTCCCGTTACTTCTTGGCGAGCCTTTCTTCACTTTTATTCAATTTACTGAAAGAAGCTTTGCCGGAATTAAGCTGGCGACATCGACATTGTTTGAGATTGGCATCTTTTTGACCGTCTCCGGCGGCATTGGCGCCATTATGGAGGCAATTTCGCATCCGAGAGAGGTTGAACCGCTATGAACGTTTTGTTTGCGATTGCGACCGGCATACTGTTCGCGCTGGGCATCTTCCAGATTTTGCGGCGCGATCTGATCAAAGCAGCAATGGGTTTTTCCATTTTGTTCGGCGCGATTAATATGCTGCTCTTAGCGGTTGGCGCTTACGATGGAACAGTTGCGCCTTACGTGGGAGCGGGAACGGAGTCAATCGACGGCCAACCCAGCGATCCGCTTGTTCAAGCGCTGATCTTGACAGCGATTGTCATTAGTTTTGGGTCATATGCACTTCTGCTAGGGTTGATCACCGTCACCTCGCGGCGGTTCAAGACGGTGGACAGTGACGAGATCGACCATTTGAAAGGCTGATACGATGCCTAGTGCGCTGCTGCTTGGCCCCATCTTCATCCCACTTGCATTTGCTGCGTTTGGCGTGCTGGCTGCTCGCAATCGTACCATACAGCATTCTCTCGCGGTTCTGGGTGGTTTGTTGGCGTTTTTGTGTGCCTTTGCCGTGCTGCTCGTCACTACACAAGGCGAAATACTGACCTACGAGCTTGGGGGCTGGCCCGCCCCATTTGATATCGTGTTAGTCGGCGATATGCTCTCGTCTGTCTTTGGTGTCGTGGCGACCGCGGTTATGGCGGCCGGCCTTCTCTATGCAGCTGGGTGCAAAGATCAGTGTGTAACCTATCCGGCATTCATGCCGCTATTTCTATGCATGGGTGCCGGCCTCAGTGGCGCGCTGTACACAGGGGACATTTTTAACCTGTTCGTTTTCATTGAATTGATGGTTATCTCCTCTGTCATACTGGTTGCGATCTCGGATAACCGTTTAGGTTTAGAAGCTGCGATCAAATATCTGTTCATCAGCGCAATGGGCACCTTGTTTCTGCTCATCAGCATTGCATCACTATATGCCACTTTCGGCACGCTCAATATGGCCGATATCGGCCGGCTGCTCGCTAGCGGTGAGCGACCGCTTCTGTCACAGGAAGCGGCGGTTTTGCTCATGTGCGCTTTCCTGCTCAAAAGTGCTGTTTTCCCTTTTCACTTTTGGCAGCCAGATTTTCACACAACTGCGCCGACACCGGTGCATTCGGTGCTGTCATCCGTTGTGGTCAAAGTTGGCATTTATGGCTTGATTCGAATGATGACCCTGATGTTCACCGCCGAGGCCCCTTTAATGCAAAGCTTGCTGGTGATCCTCGGTATCATTGGCATCTTCTTTGGCAGTCTCGGCGCGCTGCAAACCTACGATGCTAAGCGTCTGTTAGCTTATTCTACTTTCGGACAAATCGGTTTTATCTTAGTGGGTATCGGCTGGGGAACAACGGCCGCACTGGCAGGGGCGCTCGTCTATGCGGTCAATCATTCGTTCATCAAATCTTCGCTGCTGATGATCACCGGCGCAGTCTCAAGCCGCATCACGACAAAAACCGCCCGCATTAGTGAGATTGGTGGGGCAGGTAAAAATCTATGGTTGACCGCGGTGCTCTACTTTTTGGGCGGCATGGCTTTGGCAGGGGTTCCGCCGCTTAACGGCTTCATTAGCAAGGTTGCATTGGTGCAGGGAGGCATCGGCGCTAGCGATTGGGTAATCCTTGGTTTGGTAGTTAGTGCTGGCATGATCACATTGTTATATATGTCCCGCACTTGGCAGCTCATCTTTCAGCAGGCGCCTTCGCCAGAACTCAAAATGAAAATGACCGGAGACAGCCAGCTTGCGCCAACGATTTTGATCGTCGTTTGTGTTTTGTTGGGGTTGTTCGGTGCGCCGCTGCTTGAGATCGCGGCACAAACTGTCGCGCAGCTCAGCAATCCACAGGCTTACATCGCTGCCGTTTTGGGAGATTGATATGCTTTTGATCTCGTACCTCATCCTTTCGGTGCCGCTTGCGCTGTTATGGATGGCGTTGGTAAATCAAATTACGCTTGAAGCCTTCATTGTGGGTTATGCCCTTGCCCTCTGCGTTGTGCTGCTGCTGCGACCGCGTCATGTGAAGATCGTGCCTGCCAAGCTCCCTAGCCAATTGTTTTCATCGGTACTCTTCCTTGGCGTCCTGTTTCGCGATATCACGCTGTCTGGCATCGATGTGGCCCGGCGGGTTCTCTCGCCTGATATGAGACTCAAACTTGGCATCATCGCTGTGTCCACACAAGATGAGAGCAAGAGCGATGTCATTACAGCGCTCAGCGCCGATGTCATCACTTTGACGCCGGGGGAGTTGGTCGTCAAAGTTGGCGATGACAAGACGCTTTACGTTCACTGCTTGGATGTTGAAGCCTCAGCAGCCCGTGCCGAGCAAGTGCAAGCACAGCGCCTTAGGCTGTTCAATCGAATTCTAGGGAGGAAGTCATGAGCGAAGTTACGATGATTGTCCTCCAGTTCGCGTTGATCGTGATGATCCTGCTGCTCGTTCCGTTGGTCGTTCGGGTATTTATTGGGCCAAGCCCGGCAGACCGGTTACAGGCGATAGAGACTATGATCACCGTCTTGCTTGGCGTTATCCTCCTCTTGTCATCCCTTCAGCAGTCGATATACGTGATTGATGTGGCGATCGCGTTAGCAGCGTTTGGTTTTGTGGCGACGCTGGCGATCGCACGTTTTCTCTCGGAAGGACGGGTATTTTAATGCCGCTTACTGAGATCATTGGTCTGTTGTTTATCGCAATCGGTGTTTTTTTCTCAACCGTGGGCATTATCGGTAACATCCGTTTGCCCGACGTCTACAGCCGAATTCACGCTTCAGGCAAAGTAGCGACGTTAGGGATTTTCGGTCTATTGTTCGGCACGGGGTTTCTACTTCCCGGCACTGTTCCTAAGCTGGTCGCGCTAGCGCTTTTCCTAATCATTACCACACCGGTGGCATCGCATGCGATCGCGTTCGCAGCGAGTCGGCAAGGTGTCCCTCGTGTCAATGCCGTGCGCGATGATTTGGCTGAGAGTGAAAATACGCATTCGACGGGTTAACCACCAAAGGGCAGACCAGATCATTAGAAAAAGTGCGTCTTGAGATCTTCTAAATTCTACGGCGCGATCGGCTTCAGCTCGCCAATGTGACGAGCGTTGATCAGCGCCTGCGCGCTAAACTCAGCAACTTCTAAACAGTCAAAGGTTTGCAAACGCTTGTGGATCGATGCGAGTGCTTGGCAGCTTACGCGATGTGATGAGGCCGTGCTCGTAAATGCGCGTGATCAACGCCGCGATTTGTGCGTTGGGAGGAAGGAATTCGAAACGCATCGCTTTTGCTATCTTTCTATTTGGCTCTCGTTTGCCTCTGTTTTTCGAGACAACATGCGCAAGATCGCATGTTGCGCTCGACGCAGTGCTTGACCGTGACGGGCCAGATATGTTAAACGCGCCGACCGGCTGGCTACTACCGGAAATCTCTCAAAGAGCGCGGCGACCTTGCTTAGACTAGAGTGCATCTCCGCGGGAGGCGGGCAGGGCACTGTTTCCGTAAACTCGCCTGCGTATCCTATCCCTGCTCGTTCAAAAACACGATGCCATTCTTGTCGCGCATTTTGCCATGTATAGTGCCGGGCGTTACGGAGACCACGCTCGATCAGGGTAGCGCGCTGCCGTGGCAGCTGCTCGAGCAGTGCGTTAGCCCAATCGGCAGGATCGTCCGAGGCGACATACAGCGCTGCATCATTGGCGATCTCCGGTATTGATGTCAGCGGAGCGCAAATCACCGGACAGCCGTTGCGCATTGCTTCAACCAACGGCATGCCGAATCCTTCATAAGCAGACGTGAAGAGCAAGGCCGTAGCGTTACTGTAGAGCGTCTGCAGTTGGCCGTCGGTGACGTATCCCAGATCAAGCACACGTGGATCGCTCATGATGAGACGGTAATCGTCAGTGAGCTGCTGCACGAGTGCGCTGCGCTGCCCGCCGGTCAACACGAGATGCATCGTCGGAGCGCGTTCCCAGATCGCGCGCATAGCTTCGAGCAGAAGTTGATGGCGTTTATGTGGCCACGCATTGGCTGGATAGAACACGTAATGTTCAGGCAGAACCATTGGAACTGCTTCTACGTTGAGATCGGCGCCGAGCGTGATAACGGTGACCTGTTCTGGACTAAGGCCAGTATGCGCTAGCAAACGTTGCCGAGCGAAATGGGAGAGCGTGACAATAGTGTGCGCCCTGCTTAGATAACGGTAGGCGTTGCGCCGGCGCTCAAGCAGCCGCCTATTGGGAAACATCTCGGGATGATCCATCGGCAGCGTATCGGGCACGCTAGCGATGTGCGGCTTTTTTAAGGCCTGAAAAGGTTCAAGGCCGAATAAAGGGCTGATGATGTGCGTTGGCGCGAAAGCGCGCGCGATCCTGATACGATCGAAGGGGAAAACATACGGGAAGATCCAGACATCTTCGCCAAGCCATGAGCGAAAATGGTTGGCGAATCCCCAACCCACGACGAACAGCAAATCGAGGCCGCCCGCGCGACTTCGATCGATTAGAACTCGGCTAACCTCGCGCGCAATACGACTCGTGCCACCATTCACGGGTGGGTTAAGATCGACGAGATTGACGAGGCAGCGCTGCATGGGTCGCCTCTCAAGGCGTTCGGCCTTTAATGCTCCTCCTTAAGCGCGTCGTAATCGGCCTTGACCATCATCTCGATGAGCTGCTCAAACGTGACCTTCGGCTCCCAGCCAAGGATTTTCTTAGCCTTGCTCGGGTCTCCGATCAGCAGGTCAACTTCGGCGGGGCGCATGAAGCGCTCATCCTGTACAACATAGGACTGCCAATCAAGATCAACGCATGCGAAAGCGATTTCAATAAGCCGCTGAACAGTGTGCGTGCGACCCGTCGCGATGACGAAATCATCTGGCGTTTCCTGCTGTAGCATCATCCACATCGCCTCGACATAATCCCCAGCAAAGCCCCAATCACGCTGTGCATCTAGGTTGCCTACACGCAGCTCGTTCGCTAGCTTAAGGGCGATTTTCGCTGCTGTGTTGGTCACTTTACGGGTGACAAACTCCAGACCACGGCGTGGCGACTCGTGGTTAAACAAGATGCCGCTGGTGGCATGGAGACCATAGCTTTCGCGGTAGTTTACCGTGATCCAATGCCCATAGACTTTAGCCACGCCATAGGGGCTGCGCGGGTAGAACGGGGTCTGTTCCGTCTGCGGCACTTCCAGCACTTTACCGAACATTTCGCTGCTGGATGCTTGGTAAAAACGAATTTCGGGGTTATGGGCACGAATGGCATCAAGCATCCGTGTGACCCCGAGTGCTGTCACATCACCAGTGAAGACCGGCTGGATCCACGAAGTTTGCACAAAACTCTGCGCGGCGAGGTTGTAGACCTCATCGGGATTGGAAAGCTTGAGCGCCGCCATCAAGCTGGTCTGGTCGCTCATATCACCGGGCACGAGGTGGATGCGGTCTTGGATGTGCTTAATGCGCTCAAAATTGAGCGTGCTGGTTCGCCGAACCATGCCGTAGACTTCATAGCCCTTTTCAAGCAAGAGTTCAGCTAAATACGACCCGTCCTGACCGGTGATGCCTGTGATGAGGGCGCGCTTATTCATGTGGGAGAGTATCCTTTGCGTGTGTCGCGTACATGGAGCAGGGCTGGCTCAATCATTTGAGCCAGAAGGCGAAAAATCGAAATGGTAGATCCAGTTTTCATTATGTGGATCGACGCCAGTCTTTTGAAAGCCCGCTCGTTCATAAAGCTGGCGCGCAGCAGTGTTCTCGGGGTGCACCTTGAGCATAAGGCGCTTAGCACCGCGCAGGCGGCAGATCGTTTTGGCCATCTCGAGCGATAGGCGCCCGAGACCATAATTTCTATAGCGATGATCGATCGTCACACCGTAGGCCGGTACCGCATAACCTTCATCCCAGCCGCGCAGCATAAAAAAGCCAACCAATGCATTGCCCCAGAACATGCCGATATACAGATCCTGTTGTGCGGCGCGCAGTCGTTCTGCAATCGATGCTTCGTCGAACGCGAATGGGATGAAATAACGCATATAGTCAGGAGGCTGCGTCCGCAGCATCGAGGAAAGCAGACGGGTATCTGCATGGGTGAGTGGTCGAATGGTCAATGTGTCAGTCATGCTGTTCGGTGCGAACGACGCTTTGCATCGCAAGGCACTCCTTCAACACAGCGCAAACATAATCGACATCGTCACGCGATAGCGAAGCCGAGGAGGGTAGGTTAATCCCTCTTGCAGACAAGTCGGTCGTGATTGGGAAGGCGCGGTCACCTTCTTCATCGTAATAGGGTGGCAGCGAGTGCATAGGATAGAAAAACGGTCGCGTCTCGACGCCGCGTTCTTCCATGTCTTTCATCAATTGATCGCGATCGATTCCTCGCGGAACGCAAACGCAAAACAACCAGTACACGTTCTTAGCCCAATCCGCTTGAGCGGGCAGCGTTAGTTCAGTATCTGCTAGATTCTCTTCATACCATTGAGCGACCTCGATGCGACGCTCGATGAACCAATCGATTCGCTCGAGTTGAGCCAGCCCGATGGCAGCCTGCACGTTGGTCATGCGGTAATTGTAACCGACAATCGGAAACCAATAGCGACGCTGAGGATCCATCCCTTGCCCACGCAGCAAACGCACCTGCCGGGCAAGCTGCTCATCGTTAGTGACGACCATGCCACCTTCGCCGGTCGTGATGATCTTGTTGCCGTAGAAGCTGAAGGTAGCGATATCGCCCAAGTTTCCAGTCCGTTGGCCGCGGTATTCCGCTCCGTGCGCTTCAGCTGCATCTTCAATGACAGCCAGATTGTGCTGGCGGGCCAGCGCCGTAAGCGGATCCATATCGGCAGGATGCCCGTAGATATGCACCGGCATGATCGCCTTGGTTCGTGGGGTGATTTTGCGCGCCACATCCGCCGGATCGAGCGTCCATGTCCGCGGATCAATATCGACAAAGACCGGCGTTGCGCCGCAGTACGTCACAGAATTTGGTGAGGCAACATAGGTGAGATCGGGGATGATGACCTCATCTCCCGGGCCGATGCCCAATGCAAGCAGAGCGGCATGCAGCGCAACAGTGCCATTAAAAACGGCAACTGCGTACTGCGCGCCGCAGTACGCAGCGAACTGTTCTTCAAAAGCGGTGACATACTTGCCACTGCCTGAAATCCAGCCCGAGTTTAGGCAGTCTACCACATAGCGTTCTTCGTTACCCGCTAGAACAGGTTCCGCCACGTTGATACGTTTCATGAGCACCTCAAACCCAAAATTCACAGACAGAAGGATACGCGTGTTCGCCTCTACTTGGACTAGTGGGGCATTATAGCAAATCGTGTCAAGGCCTTCATGGGCACTTTAGACGTGCGGGCTGTGAAGTCACCCATCGCATGGCGGAAATGGATATGATATGATGCAGAAGAAGGGCTTCATCGCTGTCCGATAGAGCATCATAGAGAGAAGTTCTGGCATGTCATCCCTTTACACATTCGAAGCAAGCGATAATCGTCTTAAGCGAAGCCTGCTTGGGCACATGCGTTATGCGCGCCATTATCTTCCCTTTTTTATATTCTGGGTGCGGCGCGGCATTAA
The DNA here is from genome assembly GCA_046719065.1 of Aggregatilineales bacterium. Lineage (GTDB taxonomy): Bacteria > Chloroflexota > Anaerolineae > Aggregatilineales > Phototrophicaceae > Flexifilum. The sequence goes on from JBDNDP010000001.1 coordinate 10,681, forward strand.
GGTCCGTTACAGTCAAACGAGCGTCGGCATTTTGTGGGCGGTGCTGCAGCCGCTGCTGTCCAGCCTCGTCTATATCATCGTCTTTTCGCTCGTCGTGCGCGTTTCAACAGGCTCTGTCCCTTACCCAGTCTTCATCGTCACAAGTATCGTCTTGTGGACGTATTCCGCGCGCATCATCACGAGCAGCGCTTCGTCGATCATCTCGCACATCGATATTGTCACTCGCGTCCGGTTTCCGCGCGAGTTTTTGCCGCTCAGCGTTTGGGTGGAGTCGTTGATCGATCTGCTCCTTGGAGTGCTCATCCTAATTGTCATTTACATTATCTACCGGCACCCCATTCACCCGACCGCACCAATCGCGCTGTATGTCTTTGCTGTCCATAGCATGTTCGCGCTTGGCTTAGGGTTTATCTTCGCGGGCTTGACTTCTTACGTCCGCGACCTGCTTCAAGTGCTTCCGATATTGATCCAGCTCTTGCTTTACATCAGCCCCGTCATTTATCCGCTCACCTACGTGCCAGAGGCAATCCGCTCTCTGTTTTTACTCAATCCATTCGGGCCAATTTTTGCGGCCTATCAGCAAACTTTGCTGTTCGGAGAATTCACGATGCTGCCCGAAATGCTCTATGTCACCGTCATCGCGCTGATCACATTGATCGGCGGATACTTGTTTTTCAAGCGCATGGAGTGGAGATTTGCCGACGCGTTATGAGCGCTACGATTACGATATCGAAGGTGCACTGTGAGTGAGATCATTCGTGCCGAGCGAGTCTATAAGCTTTACGAGAATGACTCGTCATTTAAGATCCGTAACATTGGCCAAGAACTGCGCAAACGCATGCTGCCCTCAGAGCGCGCTAAAGCACTTGCGAACCGGCGTTTCGTGCTGCAAGATGTCAGCTTTTCTCTTAATCCGGGCGAATCATTGGGCTTGATCGGCCCTAACGGTTCCGGCAAAACGACCCTGCTTCGTCTATTGGCAGGTATCTCCCTGCCGACGCGCGGCCTCGTTCGCGTCAGAGGTCGTGTTTCGCCGCTTCTAGCTTTAGGCGCTGGCTTTCATCCGGATTTAACCGGGCGAGAGAACTTATATCTTAACTGCACGCTGATGGGACTCAACCTAAAGCAGACGCGAAGCCGTGTTGATGACATCATCGCGTTCGCCGAAATCGGTACTTACATCGATACGTCGATCAAGCGCTACTCTTCTGGTATGCTGGCGCGCTTGGGATTTTCTGCAGCAATTCACATGGACCCCGAGATCATCCTGATCGACGAGGTATTGGCGGTCGGCGATTATGCCTTCCTCGTCAAAAGCACGGCGGCCATTCGTCAGTTTATTGGACGTGGTACAGTCGTGTTGGTCTCTCACGCACTGGATACGATCGAGAAGTTGTGCAAGCGCGCTATTTGGCTTGAGCAGGGGCAGGTGCGCGGAGACGGCCCGGCATCTGAAGTGATCAGCGCATACACGCACAGCCAGCGCAGCCGGCTTGTTGAGGCTACTGCGCAAACAACAAGCGCCAGCGCGAACAAGAGCCGTCCGGAACCGACCAACGACCAGTTTAAAGTGATCAAATACGCCATGCATCCGGATGTCGTGGTGCATTCCGTCGGCGTTTTTGACGCGCATGGCAGTCCCCGTACTGAGTTTAAGACAGGCGAAACGGTCGTTGTGCGGGCGCATATCTCTTTCAGCAGTCCGCAGACCGATGTGCGCATCTCGATCGGCATTGCGGACAGCGAGTCGCAAGCGCTAGTTACACTAGGAGACAATCAGCTCATCGATGGGCCAACCGAGCTGTTTGGGCACATGATCGTTGAGTGTCGTTTTCCGAACCTGATGCTGCGCCCGCGCAATTTTGGTGTTTATGTTGGCATCACCAATTCCGCTGCGCTGATGCCCCTATTTTTGTGGCGCGATCTTGGCGTGCGTTTTTTGGTCACTGGTGACAGCCGTGATCCTTCGATGCACTATGCCGCTCCACAGCCCGATCTCGTCTTCACCCCTGGCGTTGAAATGCGCTATTTGGAGTACGACACAGCGGCCCTTGAGCTAGCCGAAACGATAGAAAGACAGACGTAGATCTTTCGGCCACATGCACGCAGAAAATCACCGTTTTTCCAGCTGCGCAATGCACTCGATGTGAAATGTCTGCGGGAACATATCGAGCGGCTGTACCTGAAGCAGTTCATAACCCGCGCTGACCAACGTTTTGCAGTCTCGCGCTAATGTCGTCGGGTCGCAAGAGACGTAAAGCACATGACTAGGAGCAAGTTCGATCAAGCCGGCTAGCGCTTCTTTCCTTAGACCAACTCGCGGCGGGTCGACGACAGCCGCATCAACCGGGCCTTGAAGGCGAGGGATCACTCGCTCAAGCGCGCCCTCGATAATCGTCACATGCTCATACCGCCTCAGATTATAGTGCGCGTCACGTACCGCAACTGGACTTAGTTCCACAGCCGTCACCGTCGCGCAGCATTCTGCCGCAAAGACGGTGAACAGCCCAACACCGCAGTAGAGATCGAGAACGCGCTGTGGCTGAACTTGTTTCAGCCATGTTCGAACTTGGTCGACGAGCACCTCGGCCTGCGGCAGATTAACTTGAAAAAAGCTGCCAGCACTACATCGAAACGTGCGGCCGCCCACTGTGTAGTGAACATGATCAGCGCCGCGCAGGGCCGTATACTGTCCGCTGCGGTTGAGAACACCAAACGCTGCTTGTACTGCTCGCGGCAGGTTGATACGCGAGCCATCCTCGGGCGTGATGGCAAGCAGGCGGTCATGCGAGGCGCTGCCGACTTGCAGGCGCATGCGCCGCCAATGTTTCGTGTTTTCCTGTCGAATCTGATCGAGTAGTTCGAGCAACTCATTTCGTAAGATGTGGCAAGTATCGATGATTTGTAAACGAGTGGGGTCTGTGGCGACAAACGCGGGCAGCCCTTCTGCTAATCGTAAGGTTGCATGAGTGCGATAATGCCATGGCAAGCTGGCTGGAATAACCTGATGGACAGGGGCACAATCAAACCCTCCAATACGACGTAACTGATCAACGACGATCTCTCGCTTAAAGTCAAGCTGGGCTTGATAATCCATGTGCTGCCATTGACAGCCCCCGCAGGCTTGAGGCCCAAAATGCGGACAGCGCGGCAGAGTGCGCTGTGCAGCTCGTGTTATAATGCTGTCAACAGCAGCGAAAGCATGGCTGCCGCGGTCGTTCTCGATGCGAATATCAACCGTTTCGCCGGCGATCGAATAAGGAATAAACGTTGGTTTGCCACGCACGCGCGCTAGACCGTATCCTCCATGTGTCATGCGCTCGATAATGACCCTGTCTGAATCTGTTGTTTTCACGAGATATAAACCTTGAATATCCATAACCCTGACAGGCGAGGGTTGCAGTTCATGTTGAAGGAAGTTTCGCATAGAGCATTTTGTGTTTGCGCTCCATCATTTTTTGCACCAAATGCTTCAACAGCCTCCAGTTCCCGTTCGGTATTCAGTTCAGCATAACAATCTAGAATGACGAAACAGAAACTCACACCGGAACTGTTTGAAGCGATTTTACAACGCGTTCCTGAAGGCTTCCTGCATCGCTCCGTTATTCACAGGCGCTTACGCATCGATGCCTCAAGCTTAACCTTTGACACGGCTGAAGCGCCAGTCGCTCGCGATGGTGAATTTTTTTATCTCACAGCGCTGCTAGGGCCAGAAGATCTGCACGAACGCCGTGTTTGGATGCGCCCGCAGCTGCCGGCGCTAAGGCACGACAATAGCCCAGCGCTGCCCCCTATCAGTGAGCAGATAGCAGCTCGCGAGCGAGCTTTGCCACGCATGACATCTCTAGCTCAAACAGTCATGGCTCGGATTGCGCTAACTCCCGGCTATCTGCATATCGACGATCTAAACGAAGCCGAACGAGAAGCGGTCGAACAACTCTGCGCAGAGGGTTTCTTGAGTCGCGATCAAAATTTGGTTTACGACCCGCTTCGCCTTGGTTCAGCAAGTATCGCCGAACTGAACCGGCGGTTGGCTTTGCTGCCGCTGCGCGAGGCTCTCGAAGGATATTTGCGCGCCCGCCCGGGGTTTGCGGCACCACAGCAAGAGCTGGTTGAGCAATTCGGGGAGGATAGCCTGCGCGAATTGCTTGCATTAGGAGGGTATGCTCGGTTTAGCGTCTCGATCAAACGACCACCATACGCTGTGACATGGGTGCGGCTGCGCGAGGGTGATTTTCAGGCCGCGCAGGCCGCTGCTGCTGATGCGTATCGCATTCACGATGACGACTGGCGGCCCTTTCTTGCGTGGAGCGGGACAAAGCTGCGAGCGGAAGCGCACGACAGCGCTTGCTATCGCGCACAGGTTCTTGCCCGCACTTATACCATCAGCACGGCAGCCAAACGGCTACAGTTGAGTTCAGAGACGCTCGAAAAAGCCTTTCAGAACGAATTACTGCCCGGCTTCGTGGATCCTGAAGGGGTCATTCGTTTTGCGGCTGAAGAAATTGATCGCGCTGCTTCTGAGACCGACTTGTATGAAAGCTTGGCCGATGCGCAAGCAATAAAACCCCAACAGGTCGCATTGGTCTGCGCAGTGAGCTACCCAACAGTGCGGCGTCGTTTGCGCCGCAGCGGCTTAAAGAATGGCGCGCTAACTTGGGAGCAAGTTCGCGGTATGTGGGAGCTTCCGGAAAGCTATCTAGAGTTTCGCGCCATTCTGAGGGAACGTCTACGGGTTCGGCGCGCTGAACGGGCTGCTGCAAAGGCTAAGGCAGAACGGCTTGAGGCGCTGGCGCAGCAGCGCCGTCAACAGCTTCGCGAACGATTGGTCGCTTCGTTTCCGACGTGGAGACATGAAGGTCGTGTAGAACAAAAGATGTTTCTACACATCGGCCCTCCTAATAGCGGCAAAACGCACGATGCGTTGGAAGCGCTCGCTGAGGCTGGTCAAGGTTGGTATTTGGCTCCCCTTCGACTGCTGGCGTTTGAGGTTTTTGATCGTTTGAACCAGCGTGGTGTTCGCTGTAATTTGCTCACAGGCGAGGAGTACATCCCAGTTGATGGAGCGACGATCACAGCGGCGACCGTCGAAATGTTCAACCCGCAGCGCAGCGGCACTTGTGTGATCATCGATGAAGCGCAGCTCCTTGCCGACCCCGATCGAGGATGGGCGTGGACGCGCGCGCTCATGGAAGCGCGTTCTCCCGTCATTCATGTGGTCGGCCCGCCGACGGCGCGCGAGTTGATCGAACGGATGGCCACGGCGGTTGGTCTGTCGACTACCATCATCAAACATGAACGGCTTGCGCCGGTTCGCGTCGCTGATCGCCCGTGGGCGTTACAAGACCTGCCAGAGCGAACGATCCTCGTCGCTTTTTCGCGCCAAACGGTGCTGGAATTAAAGATAGAACTGGAACGTTATCACCGCCGGGTTTCCGTGATTTACGGGAATCTACCGCCAGAGGTTCGCCGTAAGCAAGCCGATCGCTTCGCAGACGGGGAGACAGAAATCGCCATTGCTACCGACGCAGTAGGCATGGGTCTGAACTTGCCAGCTGATTATGTTTGTTTCTATGATGTGCGTAAGTTTGACGGTCGTCAAGTTCGTGAGCTTTCCCCCGCAGAAGTGCAGCAAATCGGGGGCAGGGCAGGGCGTTATGGGTTGAGCCAAGCTGGCCAAATCGGGGCAACGACCGAAGGCGATCTGCGACTGATCCGTAAGTTGTTTTACGCTAAAGCCGAGACGCTGACGCATGCTCGCATCGCGCCGACTGTCGCCGATCTCGAACTGATCCCCGGGACGCTGGCCGAGCGTCTGGCCGAATGGGCATCACTCAAATCTATTCCTGAGACGCTACGCGGTGCGATCGAGACGGCCGACATGGACGAACGCATTGAGCTCGCGCGCATGCTCCAGCAAGATGAAGTTGAACGTCTTGGGCTGGCGGCCGCCTTGCAGCTTGTCAATGCGCCCACGAGGAAAAACAGTCGTGAGTTCTGGTATGCATGCGCTCAGGCAATAGTGGCCGGGCAAGCGCTGCCGCTGCCGCCAGCAGCGCGTATGGTCATCGCCGATTCGTCCGATTTAGAGCTTATGGAAACTTGCATCGCTCATGCCGATATCTATTTATGGCTGTCGTGTCGGGCAGAATTTCTCGGCTGTGCGCCCGATGCTGAACATGTTCGCGCACTGCGCGCTGAATGGTCAGATGCGATCGATAATGCCTTGCGACGGCGGTTGGTTTCATCTCGGCGGTGCGCACGCTGCGGAAAATTGCTTGCGAATGGGCACCGGTACCCGATTTGCGACCAGTGCTTTAATGCTCATCATCCGCGATCGAGCCGCGCGAGGTCATCTCGCTAAGGATTTGGAGATTGCGGGACAATAGTCGCAGGGCTGATAGGAAGGACATCAAGGGGCATATTCGTCTCGAACAAAGTGGGCGAACTCAAAATCCAACCAGAAAGATCGTTATACTGCACGCGCAGCCATAAACTGTTCGGCGTTCGCGCTTCTGCTCGCAAGATCGTTTGATAAGGGATCACGGCAATGATGTTCGCTGAGAGGGATGGCGCATCGCGGAGATTTAGGTTAAAACGTGGGACGATCTCTACTGCTCCAACACCTTCCGTGGTTGCAAACTCTACGATCGGCACTTCTTCTAGTGAACCGCTCACGTTAACAACGAAAAAAGCGACCCAGCCCGCTTGTCCTTGAAAGTCAATTCGCAGCCACTGCATCGTTTCGACCATACCTGTGATCGGTACACTGTCACCCACTTCCAACACGCCGATCCGGTCGAAATCTGTGCTTGGTCCCGAACGCACATTGGCACGGCGAAATGCCGTCGCCGTGGGGAGAGATACAGTTTCTTCTAGCTGGACGAACTGGTCAGGGGTAGGTGTCAGCGGTGGGGGCGTCGGAAAGCTATTCCATGTGATGGGCAGCCGGTTCGTGTCTCCCACTACAGTCACTGTGAAATAGGCAACCCAGCCGCTGCGCCCGTTGAAGCGCACTTGCAGCCAATTGCTCTCACTGTCGCTGCGGCCGATCACATCAACGACCATCTCTGGCGTAAGCTGTGCGATGACGTCAAACAAAGTGCTCGGCCCGCTGCGCACATTTACAGTGCGATACACCTCCGCGAAAACAGCGCCGCTCTCTTGGGCAAAGATGGGGGGCGCTGCGAGCAGCGACAGACCAATCACCGCCAGCATCAGCAAGTTTCGCATCACTGCTCCGATGCAAATGATGTGCAAAACAGTCTCAATGACCAATGGTCATTGTAGTATAGTCGTACTGGTCTTGAGTAGGATCAATGATCGGTTTGAGCCATTTGGATGCTTCATGAGACAGGTAAACGCATCACCAATGAAGGCCCGCTCTCGCTGGTTTTGTGAGGCGGAGGTGGTTGAAGGCCTGGCGGAATTTGGAAAGCAGGAACTGAGAGAGCTTTTTGGACAGCAGGTTATATTCAATCGGACGACAAGCGAAATGCTGGATTCATTTCGCTTCGTTTTCGACGGTGATTTGCGCAAGCTTGTCGGATTACGATGCATCGAAGCAGTCTATCTGATCAGACAGTATGCCATTCCAAGGCCGAAAGGCCTGCTAGGCGATGCCAACTGGCGCGTCTTTAGGGAGCAGATCGAAACTGTAATGGGTTTGTGGCCGGGTCAGTTCCACTCTTTCTATCTGGCAGCAGCTGGCTCCGGTTCCAGAGTGATGGGCCGCATCCGTGAGCAAATAGCAGTGATGACACAGCTCAACCCTGTCGATGAAAGAGGCGACTTGCTCATCCGCATTGTGCCTGCGCTAAAGGCTAATGGCTGGGAAACGCGTATACGGCTAACACCGCGTCCGCTTTCGGCGCGTAGTTGGCGCATTTGCAACTATGAGGGCGCGCTTAACGCGACAGCAGCGCGCGCCATGGCCCTTATGACAAAAGTCCCTGATGGAAGGACGTGGCTTAACCTCGCCTGTGGCTCTGGCACGATCGCTATCGAAGCAGCTGAGGTAATGGGCAATGCTTCGCTCCTCGCGTTAGATCGCGCTGAACGACCGCTACACTGCGCGCTGCAAAACTATGCTGCTGCTGAACCACCCTTAAAAATTTCTTTCATACGAGGCGATGCCAGCGCGCTTCCGTTGCCGACGCACTCGGTGGACGGGCTGTGCGCAGATTTACCGTTTGGGCAGCGCGTAGGTAGCCCTGAAGAAAATCGCATGCTCTATCCATTAGTGCTTATGGAAGCTGGGCGCGTCGCCCGCCGGGGGGCGCGTTTTGCATTATTGACGCATCAAATACGCCTGATCGAGATGCTTCTAAATGAGCAGTCGTTGTGGCGGGTTGAGCGAATAGTACGCCTTAACTTGCGTGGACTGCACCCGCGTCTTTATATCTTGGTCCGTTGCTAATCCATCGCTTTTAACCACACAAATGTAAATGGTTCCATCACCAACGGTAACGAAAGACTCATCGATCGTTCTGCGATCAAGTCGAAAGCTTCTGTTTGCTCATCTGGCCACAAGCTGCGCAAAACGTCACTCGCGAGCGCTTGAGGATAGTCGGAGAAGTTAGCGAGGACAAGAATTTCTTCGTTGCGAAGATAACCCAATATGCTGGACGAACCGGTTTCCAAGAACTTTGTGCGCCCGTTGGCGAGCGCGGGGGTTGATTTGCGGACTTTCACCATGTGCTGAAAATCGGAAAAGATGTGCGCTTCGGGCGTGCCAGCATGGTTCCGTCTGGCATATCGTTCATTCGACGCAAACGGCCTGTGCAGCCAACGGCTGTCATCGCGCTCAGCGGGGCGCTGTTTATAAGTGTAATCGTTAAGTGTGCCGATCTCATCGCCCAAGAAGATGAGTGGAATCCCGCCTATGGAGAGAATGATGCTAAACCCAAGCGCGATCCGTCGCAGCGCATGCTCGAGGTAAAGAGGATTATCTACCTCTAGAGCCTGCTCCAAGCCCATGAGCGAAGCTAAAGTTCCTGAAACCCGCATGTCTTGGGTGCGCGGGTTGTAATTGAACGGTTCACCGCGCGCAAAACTGCCCGGAAAGCGTCCTGTATAGAATTGGTTCAGAAAGTAGCGATGATCAAATCCGTTGATGCCGACCTCGGCAGCATCTTCATCGGCAAAACCCCAGCCAATATCATCGTGTGAACGCAGGTAGTTGACCCACGCAGTATTCCCTTCGAGCGGAAATTGCTTGCGCATAGTATGGGTAAAGAAACGGATGCTGCGAGTAGCCAGCGCTTCCCAAATGGCGACCATCAAGATCGGGTTGTAGGACAGTGGACATTCTTCCCAACTAACATAGCTGCGCACGTCACGCGGGTGGACGATCGCTTCTGATTTGAAAAGGAGGGCGGGGGCAGCTATTTTGGCTAGTAGATTATATGCGCGGATAATCGTGTGCACTTGCGGTAAGTTCTCGCAAGGTGTGCCAAGTTGTTTCCAAACAAAAGGAACCGCATCGAGGCGCAGGACTTGTATTCCCTGGTTAGCAAGAAAAAGCATTTCATCGAGCATGGCTCGAAAAACAGCAGGATTGCTGTAATTCAAATCCCACTGAAATGGGTAAAACGTGGTCCATACCCATCGATCAATTTCGGGCCGGTAAGTGAAACTGCCGGGCGCTTGTTCTGGAAAGATCTCGCGTAAGTGAGGTTCATACTGGTCAGGAAGCGTGCGATCGGGGAACATCCAATAGTAATCTTGATATTCCTTTACTCCCCTCAAAGCGCGCTGAGCCCATTCGTGTTCATCGGACGTGTGGTTGAAAACAAAATCGATAACAAGGCTGATGCCATGTTCTCGTAAAAGTTGTGCCAGCTCCGCTAACTCTTGCATTGTGCCAATTTTGGGGTCAACTTCACGAAAGCTGCTGATCGCGTAGCCGCCGTCGTTATTGTGCGCCGGGCAGCGAAACAATGGCATGAGATGTAAGTAGGTGAGGCCTAACTCGCGAAAGTAAGGAATATGGTCGCGGATGCCGCGTAAATCGCCCGCAAATCGGTCAACATAGCACACACCGCCGAGCATGTGTTCGCTTTGAAACCAGTCTGGAGTTTGCTCACGCTCAAGATCGAGCTGCTTCAACGATCGTGAACGTTCAGAGAGGCTGTGTGCAGCCGTAGTTAACACCTGCTCCAGGTGATAGAAGAAGTCATAACGTTCTCCATACAGCTCAAAAAAGGATGCAAAAAAAGTCGGGAAATAGTGTCGAAGTCGTCTTTCAAACTCGGCTTGTGTCTCCTTGGGCAGCAGTGTGCTTAAGCGTGGCCATAATCGCTGGTAAGTGATCTCCGCTTGCTCAACTATCCAAGTGTCCATTACGAGTATGCTCTCATTGCTAATTTATCACCTCATCATGCTCGATTATAGCGGCCTAGGAGACACAGCCCTATAATCGCTTTCGTCATTATTTAAACCAGAAAGTGAACTGTTATGAAGCGTGGATTGAGGATCGCTGCCCTCATCATTGTCTTTGCTGTTTTGGCTGCTCTCATTTTGATCGGATTCCGTTTGGCGAACCCGCTAGGCCCTATGCAAGAAGCCGTTGCTGTTCTTGAAACGCCACCAGATGGGGTGTCTATAACCGATAATGGCTGGTGGGTATTCCGGCCGAATGGGCTGCAGCGCGAAATTGGTTTCATATTTTATCCCGGCGGTTTGGTCGAGCCGCGCTCATATGCTCCATTTGCTGCGGCCATAGCGGCAGAGGGTTTCCCAGTATTTCTAGTGCCGATGCCACTTAATTTAGCAGTATTCGACTTTGAAAGAGCAGGGCAGGTGATCGCAGCACATCCTGAGATTGAACTTTGGGCGATCGGTGGGCACTCTTTAGGCGGCGCAATGGCAGCGCGTTATGCGTTCAACCATCCCGAGGTGATTCGCGGCTTGGCGCTGTGGGCAGCCTATCCTGAAGAAGGCGCCGATCTCTCAATGCGCAACGATCTACAAGTCGTCTCTATTTTTGCGAGCGAAGACGGCCTTGCAACGCTTGATAAAATTGAGGAAAGCCGGGCACTGCTGCCACCCATGACTGAATTTGTCTTGATCGATGGCGGCAACCATGCTGGTTTTGGCTGGTACGGGGAGCAGGATGGCGATGGCGTAGCCGCCATCTCACGCGAAGAACAGCAGGCGATCACAGTCGAGGCGACTATTGCCATGCTTGAGCGCTTAGAACCCTAGTGTGCTCAGATTTTGCGTGCTCGCTCGCGTCGCTGCGCTAGTTCATCGAGAAGACGCCAGCGATAGCATCATCAGGCTCATCTTTCATGATAGCCGACAGCGCGATTTCTTTACGGCACAGCCACTTTGCGCGTTCAATGAGAGCAAGTGGTTTGCGCTCAGTCAGAAGTTTCTGTTTCTCATGCATCGAGATTTTGAGGAGCGAGGCGGTGAGGTAAGCCAGGGGAAGCGCTTCGTTCGGAAGCTGGCGCAGATCTAATTCAAGCTGCTCCCCCTCGATTAGACTGTGCAGATAGCGAAGGACCCACGGCCGCAGCGCCCGCCCTTGCTCATGCAGTGCGACGGCATCATAAGGTTCGAATTCATAGCGAGACACCTGCCCCATCAAAAATGGCTCGCTGTAATCAAAAGTCTCAATTTGAAATCGCTCCTGACCAACAGCCACAATGTTCATTCGACCCATACCCACCGGCTGCATTTGTGTAATCATCGCCGTGCAGCCCACCTCATAAGGGACAATTTTCTGCCCGGGCCGATGTTCTGCTGTTCCTTGTCGAAGCAAAACTATTCCAAATGGCGTCCGCTCAGTGATGCACCGTTCAACCATCAATTTGTAACGATCTTCAAAAATATGCAGGCTTATCGGCATTCCCGGGAAGAGAACGGTGTTCAGGGGAAACAAGGGCAGCAGTGGCATGTCATCTACTCACGACTTCAAAATGACACTACATTTGCATTTATTGTAGCAAGCCTCGCTTTCTATGAACTTGCGAAATTCACTTTCTCGACATCTTCTAATCCTCCGGCTGGCGTATCCCTAACGCTTGACTACCCGTAAGCCAGTATAGGAACAGTTTGGCGAAAAGACGACCCGAACAAAAAGCGAAAACGGGCGAATAGTTTTACACTTATCATAAACAGGCGAGAATAGGGCAAGTGCATTTAAATGAATGGCGATGAGAATAATCTACTGGCTGTAGAACGGCAAGCCATCATTCGCCGGTTGTTAGAACGTGAAGGTGTCGTTCGAAACACGGCACTTAAAGAGCTACTCGGAGTATCTCCAGCGACCATCCGCGCCGATTTACGCGAGCTGCAAAACAGCGGCGTCTGCCAGATCGTCTGGGGTGGGGCTATTTCTAAACATGCTGCTGAGCTGCATAGTGTCGAGTTGCCACTTGCCTCAAGCGATCCGCATTATGAAGCGAAGCGACGCATCGGCGCGCGCAGCACAGCTTGTTGAGGTTGGGCAAACCATCTTGGTTGATGCCGGCACAACAACGGTTGAACTGATACGTCATCTCCCTCGTGACCTCGATTATCTGCGTATCGTCACAACCGGCTTGAACATTGCGGCAGTGGCAGCTCAGTTCCCACAAATCGAACTTGTGATGACGGGCGGAGTGCTGCGTCATCTGACCCGCTCCCTCGTTGGGCCACAGGTCGAGGGGGCGCTTCGGATGTTCAATGCCGATTGGGCTTTCCTAGCTAGCGGAGGCTTCAGCGTAGAACATGGTGTCACAAGTGCTCATATCCTCGAAGTGGAAGCAAAACGCGTCATGATCCGCCATGCTGCTCGTGTCGTGTTATTGGCAGATAGCAGCAAATTTGACAAGACGCTTGCACTAACTGTTGTCCCTTTGTCAGAAATTCACGTTATCATCACTGATGATCAATTAGCGGATGAGCATGCTGCCAAACTCAAAGCCGCTGGTGTTGAGGTTCTACGCGTTTAGTAGCGCTGCATCTTTATCATTCTGCATTGTAGGGAGCTGAACATGTCGATACTTCCGAGGTTGAATCGGTTATTCGCCGCCGATGGGCGCTGCTTTGACGTGGCGATCGATCATGGTTTTTTTGGAGAACGCGGCTTTCTCGATGGCATCGAAGACATGTCATCGACGATCAAGACGCTAGTCGCAGCTCAGCCTGATGCGATCCAGCTCACGATTGGGCAAGCCCCATTACTTCAGCAGATCGCTGGGAAAGCTAAGCCTGCGCTGGTACTGCGCACTGATATCGCTAATGTCTACGGCAAACAACTTCCTGAAGTCCTGTTCAGTCACCTGATCCACGAGGCTGTTGAGCAAGCGCTGCGGCTTGATGCAGCTTGTGTCGTCGTCAATCTTTTCAATCTACCGCACCAACCAGAAGTCTATCACCAGTGCATCGTCAACATCTCCGCTTTAAAACCTGTTTGTGAACGCTATGGCATGCCACTGATGGTCGAACCGCTGGTGATGCAGACAAACGCTGCTGGCGGCTATATGGTCGACGGCAATCTTGATAAAATCATGACGCTAGTTCGGCAGGCTGTTGAATTGGGCGCTGATGTGATCAAAGCTGACCCCTGTGACGACGTCTCTCAGTATCACCGTGTGATAGAACAAGCCGGCGGCAAACCGGTGTTGGTGCGCGGCGGCGGCAAAGTGTCGGAGATGGAAATTCTCAAGCGAACACATGAGTTGATGGAACAGGGGGCGAAGGGAATTGTCTACGGCCGCAATGTCATCCAGCACCCGCGGCCGGCCGCAATGACGCGCGCCTTAATGGCGGTGGTTCATGATGGCGCTACGCCCGAAGCAGCCTTAGCTTATCTGGAAGCATAAACATGACAGCGCGCAAAGAAATTCGTTTCGGAATCATTGGATTGGGGTTGATGGGGCGCGAGTTCGCCAGCGCGGCTGCTCGCTGGTGTCACTTGCTTGACCTTGACTTTGTGCCGCGTATCACTGCGATCTGCGATACTAACTCAACGCTCTTTTCGTGGTACACCACCCATTTCCCAGATATTGCGATCCAAACTACCGATTATCATGATCTGCTTAGCAGCGACGATGTAGATGCGATCTACTGCGCTGTGCCCCATAATTTGCATCAGCAGCTTTACACCCATATTGTGCGCGCTGGGAAACATCTATTGGGCGAAAAACCCTTCGGCATCGACCGTGATGCCAACCAAGCTATTCTGGCAGTTTTGCGCGAAAACCCTGATGTCTTTGTGGCTTGCTCGTCGGAGTTTCCGTTTTTTCCGGCGGCGCAGCGGATCGTCAAATATGTTAGCGAAAATCGCTTTGGGACGATCCTCGAAGCGGCGTGTGGCCTGCTTCACAGCAGCGACCTTGATCCGAACAAAAAGATCAATTGGAAGCGAATGATCCAATTCAACGGGGAGTATGGATGTATGGGCGATCTCGGCATGCACGCTCTCCATTTGCCGCTGCGCTTTGGCTGGAAACCGAAGCGCGTCTACGCAGCCTTAAGCAATATTGTGCATCAACGGCCAAATGCAGAGGGCGTGTTAGTTCCCTGCGAAACTTGGGATAATGCGACGCTGCTGTGCGATGTTGAGGCAGATGGACAAAGCTTTCCGCTAACTATCCAAACCCATCGCATTTCTCCCGGCGACACAAATACATGGTATCTGCGCATCATCGGCACGAAATTCAGCGTAGAATATTCAACGAAGTACCCAAAAACTTTGCGCTATATGGCCTATCAACCGGGCGGTGAGCAAGCTTGGCAAGTGCTTGATCTCGGCTATGAGACCGCGTATCCGGCCATCACCGGAAGTATTTTTGAATTTGGCTTTTCAGACGGGCTGCAGCAAATGTGGGCCGCGTTTTGCGATCAGCTTATGCATGGGACTGAGGGAATGCGCCAACCCTTTTACTGCGCGACGCCCGAGGAGACAGCAGCTCATCACGATGTATTGACAGCGGCTCTGGCCTCACATGCCCAACGCAGCGCAGTAGTGCTTTAGAGGTGCAGCAGGGAAGGGGAAACAGGAATGGAAAGGACGATCGATGTTGTCGCGAGCGGCCATCTATGCCTCGATCTCATTCCGCAAATGGATCACGTGCCGCTAGCTGCCTTGAGCGCTCCGGGTAAGCTTTATGAGATCGGTCCCTTGGCAATTTCGACAGGAGGCTCTGTTTCCAACACAGGGCTGGCGTTGCATCGTTTGGGCGCCAATGTGCGCTTGATGGCCACAGTTGGCGATGATTTACTCGGTCAAATTATCATCGCTTTTCTGCGCGAACGTGATCCGCTGTTGGCTGAGACGATTTCTATCAAGCGAGGCCATGCCAGTTCCTACACGATCGTCCTGTCTCCGGAAAAAGTTGATCGCTTATTTTTGCACTGCACGGGCACGAACGCGGTCTTTAGTGCCGAAGATATCGATTATCACCTCTTGGCTTCCGCAAAGTGTTTTCACCTCGGCTATCCGCCGATTTTGCCCGCTTTGATCGCTGACGACGGCCAGAAATTAGCGCAGCTTTTCCGTGATGCCGCCCAAATGGGCGTGCTCACGTCATTAGATATGGCACTGCCAGACCCCAGCGGGGCGAGCGGCCAAGCTAACTGGCCGCGCATCCTTGAGTGTACGCTACCGCACTGCGACGTGTTCATTCCAAGCCTTGAGGAAGCGCTATTCATGCTGCGCCGCCATAAGTTTGACCTTCAGTCAGCGAACATACCGAATGTCGTTTCACTGACTGAGCTGCGCACGCTCGCTGAAGAAATACTGGCTCTTGGCCCAGCGATCGTTGGGTTTAAACTTGGAGCTTTCGGCATTTATATCAAAACCGCACCGCTGCAACGTATGCAAGCCGTACCCCTCGAGTCTTTCGACTGCGCATGCTGGGCGGGCCGCGAGATCTACCATCCAGCATTCTCTGTGAATGTCATTGGAACGACTGGGGCAGGGGATGCCGCTTACGGCGGCTTTCTACTGGCTTTGTTGCGTGGTTTGTCTCCAGAGGAATGCGCGCGCTGGGCGTGTGCAGTCGGCGCTTGCAATGTTGAGGCAGCCGATGCAACCAGCGGCGTCCGCTCGTGGGATGAAACTTCAGCGCGCTTGGCAGGAGGGTGGCCGTTAAGCGCGCAGCGCTTAACTTAACTTAAAGTGAAGGCAAAAGCAGCATGGGTAAACAGATCGCTTTGACGCCGGGGCGGTGGCGTGCCCTTAAAGCTTGTTCAACTCCAGAAAGTGTCTTCACCATTTTGGCCTTTGACCAGCGCGGCACTTATCGTCGCATGCTGCCTGAAGGAGCAAGCTACAGCGATGCCGTTCAGACGAAACGCGAAATAGTCAAGACACTCGCCCCGCTGGCCAGTGCTGTTTTACTCGATGCAGAGTATGGGATGCCGGCGGCCTTGGAGATGCCGGGCTCCACCGGACTGCTAATGGCGCTTGAAGAGAGTGGCTACAGTGGAGACGCAACTTATCGTCAAGTCGCTTTCAATCCGGATTGGACGGTCGATAAAATCAGTCGTATAGGGGCCGATGCTGTCAAGCTGCTGGTCTATTACCATCCAGCCTCAGGGGAGTTGGCCACGCAGATCGAAGTTGTCATTAAACAAGTCGCTGATGAGGCGCACAGATACGATCTGCCAGTATTCGTGGAACCTCTGTCTTACAGTCTCGATCCAGCTATTGCCAAAGACAGCGCCGTTTTTGCAGGGACGAGAGCCAGTATCGTCATCGAGACTGCTCGACGTCTAAGCGCACTCGGTATCGACGTCTTGAAGCTGGAGTTTCCGATCGATGTTGCATTTGAGCCGGAACATTATGTGTGGCGGACGGCTTGCGAGTCAGTCAGTGCGGTATGCCAAGTGCCGTGGGTGCTATTAAGTGCGGGCGTCGATTTTCCAACATTTCTGGAACAGACACGCATTGCATGTGAGTCCGGCGCAAGCGGCTTCTTGGCAGGCCGTGCTATCTGGAAAGAAGCCGTACAGATGGTTGGCGACGCGCGCACGAGTTTCCTCGCGGATATAGCAAAACGACGATTACAAGAACTCAATGCAGCGGTCAAAGCAGCGCGACCATGGACCGACTTTTATCGAGCGCCTACTTGCGAGGAGGATTGGTACCGTTCGTACTGATGCAGCAGGTGTTCGAGTTCACGGAAAATTACTCATGATAAGATCACTTATCATAGAGTAATCGCTTGACATCCTTCTTGTCGGCGCGTTATACATCCAGTCTAAACGGATTGAAATCTGTATCGCGGTCAAAATAGTCTTCATTTTCAGCGCGTTTCAAGCCTCCAATGATTTGGAGGGTCAGCGGTGTGAGAAGCACTTCAATGCCAACTTTGAGTAGATAATTTGTCAGCACTAAGCCAGCGAACAATTCTGGCGGAAAAACGCCGAGTACTGTCGCAATAGCGATGAATGCAATGGTGTCGACCCCCTGACCGACCAGTGTACTGCCAATCGTCCGTGACCACAGCCAACGTCCATTTGTCAGTACTTTCATCCGCGCGAGGACGTAGCTATTGCTAAACTCTCCGACAAAGTACGCGATTAAACTCGCGACGATTAACCCGCTGATGCCACCGAGAATCGCGTCGAACGCCGACTGTCCTGCGAACTCTTGCCAAGTCGCTTCTCCGGGCAAAATACCGGCAAGCCAGACAAAAAATCCCATTAAAGCCGTCGCCAAGAAGCCGCTCCAAATGACGCGGCGTGACCGGCGGAAACCATACACTTCAGTCAGAATATCGCCGAAAATGTAAGAAATAGGAAACACAAGCGTTCCCGCATCGAAAACAAGCGGGATGGGCCCAAGGCTAGCGCCGAGATCGATGATCTTCGCGCTGCTCAACAAGTTGCTGATGAGAAGCACGGTTACGAACAGGACCATGATTAGGTCAAAAAAGCGGTAGCGTCCCATGTTCGTCTCGCAGTGAAGTGATTGATCACTTTATTGTCTCAACTGCGGTAAAATTTCTCAAGTGATCGCAGAAGAGGCCTCAAATAACCGCTATGAGCCGCTCTGAACCATTAGACTTCCGCAAAGAAGATGTCGAGCGCTTGACCAAATTATGGGCTTCAAGCGCTTCCATTTCCATTGTCGGCATCGGCAGTGCCGGTAAAACTAACCTGCTTCAGCACCTCCTGTCTCATCCAGTACAAGCACATTATCTCGGATCGAACTCACCGATTAAGCCCGTGCTCGTTGATGCGAATTTGCTAGGCCCCCTACCCCACCGCGATGCACCTGAAGCGGAAGCCGTTCGCTGCTGGGTGGGTTACGAATTGATGATGCACCGGCTGTTTTTGGCGTTTTATCCATTTGATCTGCTTGAGCAGCAAGAAGCACAGCGATTCTACGACGCCTATCAGGCGCTGCAAGATGGCACGAATCCGCTGTACGCCTACATGGCGCTGCGTTACTTCGAACTCGGACTCGAATTTTTGATGCGTCGCGGGGTGCACCTCATTTTCATTTTTGACGAGTTTGAGCAAATGCTGCTCGAACTACCGGTGCGCTTCTTTCAAACCCTGCGAGGACTGCGCGACATTCATAAAACCCAGTTAGCATATATGACATTTACGCGCTCACCCCTGCCGACGCTTGTCGACCGCCTCGCGCTGCCTGCGCTTGATATGGAGCCTTTCATCGAGTTGTTCACTGACCATGTGCATTACTTGGGCCCATACAACGAAGTAGATGGCCGGCGAATGCTTGAGCGGCTGGCCCACCGGCGCGGCAAACCACACAGTGAAGCGCTCAATGATTTGCTTCTACAAGCGACAGGACGTTATGCAGGTTTGCTGCGCGCAGGCTATATGGCGCTCGATGATGGCCGCGCCGGAGCTGAGCCGGCATCTTTGCAGGCACTCACTGAGCTGTTGATCGCCAAGCCAGCCGTTCGGGCCGAATGCAAAACGATCTGGGCTGGCTTGAATCGCTCCGAGCGCTATGTGCTGAAAGCGGTTGCGCGGTTGACTCCGTATCATATCTCCGCAGAGACCGAGCAGGCGGTTGCTATGCTGATTCAAAAGCGCCTGCTCCGTTTGACGAGATCTGAGCAGCGCCTCGAAATTGAGCCGCCGCTGTTTCGCGCTTATGTCGCTACCGATCCCGATCCGGACATCTATGACTGACGAATACCTCGTTCCAGCGGCAGCCGCGCGTGAGACGCTGGTAGTCGCGAAATCTCGCTTCATTGGCACCGCCGGCCGAGCAGATTGTGTCGAAGATGCTCGCGCCTTCATTCAGAAGGTGCGCAGCGAGATGCCTGATGCTTCTCACCATGTTTATGCATTTCGTATCGGGTATGAAAGTTCGTTCAATGAGGGGATGAGCGATGATGGTGAGCCATCTGGCACGGCTGGCCCACCGGTGCTCGCTGTTGTGCGCGGAGCCGATATCGGTGATATTGTCCTTGTTGTAACGCGCTATTTCGGCGGGACCAAATTAGGAACGGGCGGCCTAGTGCGCGCTTACAGCGAGACAGCTCGCATGACATTAAGTCGCTTACAAACGATGCCAAAAGTGTCAAAATGCCTTTTATTCTTTGACCTACCCTACCCGCTCTATGAACGAGTTGTTCGGCTTGTCTCCGCGCATGGCGCAGTGATCGTTAAAGAGCGATTTGCGGAGCAGATCTCGCTGAGCGTTGAAGTGCGTGAGAAAGACATCGAAGCTTTGACTGCCGCGATCGCCGAGCTGTCTGCGGGAAACGTGCGCCCCATTCGTTTGGCTTGAGCACTAACTCATATGAAGTGTCGCTGGGCCTTTGATGGAACAGAACTCACTGATCCATTTGTGATGGAGGTTGTACGCTGTGGGTACAGGCGTAATAAGAGCCGCCTAAAATCACGCGAAAATCGATCGTGCGATTTGGATCTGGCTCGCGGATCACCCCGCCCTCCCCTACCCTAAGGATAGTCATAAGCATAGCTAAACTACTGCCTTTAGTTTGGCCGGTATAATCGTAGATACGACTATATTCTTGGTAGGATGATAATGGCGTCCCAATGATGGGAACGAAACCCTCCCAACCTAGGCGATCGGCAGCGACGCGATCCATTCCGCGAATGCCAGTCGCATTAACGATCTCTATGCGTGCGCCTTCTTGTACAAGTTGAGACTCAGTCGGTGGGATAGCTGCCCGCGCAAGCAGCTCAGCGATTGCATCAGGGTTGGGAATTTGAACGCTCGATCCTTCTGGAGAACGCCAGGATCTTACTTCAATATTCGGCCTAAATGTGTAGGAGGCGATGCGGCTGCTGTCGATCGACAGCGCAAGCGGGACAAGGCTGATTAAGGTTTCAAGCGGGATATCAGTATAAACCTGTTCGAGAACTTGCGGCCAGATGTCGGTAATTTGGTCGAGGATGCCCACGGCGCGTATGCGCTGCCACAACGCACGCATTAAAGCTTGATGACGACGTCCTCGGTCAAAATCACTGCTCGTTCGCCGGCTTCTGGCATACCATAGAGCAAGTTCACCATCCATCCGGTGCAAACCTACAGGAAGTGTGAATAATTCCCAACTTTCTTCTAGGCTAGGATCCAGATCTGGAGAGGATAAGCGCCAATCCTGAATCGCGCAGTCAACAGCGATCTCGATCCCTCCCAGATCGTCAACGATGCGACGGAAACCGTTAAAGTCGACGCGAGCATAATGATCGATAGGAATGCCGAGATTGTAACGAATCGTTTCAATTAACAACCGCGGTCCGCCGCCTTCGAAGCCGTTGCTTTCACCATACCCGTAAGCTGTGTTGATGCGCTGCATACCATAACCGGGAATATAAACATAGAGATCTCGTGGCAGCGACAGCATAGCCACTGTGCCAGCAGTGCGATTGATCGATATGAGCAACAGAACATCGGTACGGCCAGAATTGTTGGGATTCGTCGTGTCAGCGCCAATCAGCAGAATGTTGAGGACATCGTAGTTGCCGTAACTCACCAGCGCTGCGGGCTCTGGGATGTCATCTGGGTTCTGCAACGGCGCTGCCTGCTGGGCTGGCAGCGTGTTGGATACCAACATCACGATGAGAATGATGACAGTGAAGATTTGCGCGCGGCTTATCATTAAGCGTCCTGCTGTTGTGATCGTTCAGCGCTACTATACTCCGCTTGGCACGAACGTTCAGCGATCAGTTGACTTGCGCAGGAAAATCATCGGGCTAAGGAGAAGTAAGACAGTACAGGCGTCTCTTTTGTAGACGCCTGTATTTCTTGTGCCATAAATCTTCTGCTTAATAGGCGTTGACGATCACGGGGATGTTATCGTAGAAACCGCGGAAAATGGTGAACTCTGCTGCAATCCAGCCGCGGCCAAAACTGCCCTCCACCAAGTACCACACACCGTCCACCGTTACGCCGAGCGGTTCAAAGATTGTGCCACCGGGCACGCTGGTTAAGATCGTGAATTGCCCTCCCGGCCCAGAGCGGACGTTCAAACGCGCGGTGTTCACGATCACTTGTGGAATCTGAAGCTGTGGAATCGGGATCGTCATCTCTTGCGGCATGCCAATAGTCGTAGGAAGCTGCTGCGCAACCACTGGAACCGAAGCCGGCTCCGCAATTTGCGGCACGAAGCGGAAGTCGCCCCGCGCGATCGTGAAGCTCACATCAACCCAACCTGCACCGACTGGCGATGCAACCAGATACCATGTATTGTTCGCGTTTGTGCCTAGTACTGGCAGTTCGGTGCCGCCGCGTACTGTTGTGATCACGGTGAACTGCGGCCCGGGGCCAGAGCGCACGTTTAGCGCGCCCGTATTCACGATTAGAATAGGGGTGATGAGCTGACGCTGCTCGGCTCCTGCGGCAAAGACGGCGGCGCTGAAGACCGGCGCGGCGAGCAGCGCGATCGCAAGCACAACAAACAGCAGCTTGACTTTCGTTTTCATGAATGCCCTCCTAAATTGCCGCCCTCACCTCTAGGGACATATGAGCGGAGACGATAACTATCCTCAGTATAAGACACAATAAGCATTTCACGCCAATGTGTCCATTGAAGCTTTAGATTTTGGGCTTGCGCCTCCACCAAGCCAGCGTCGGCGAAGCGTAGGTTGCTTTCTGTTGAAGCCGCATGAAAAACCATGCTATCCTGCAAACTGTAAGAGAAGCAACATGAGGTGATGATGGCGGACCAACGTGTCGCTCGATTAGTCCATTTTTTTATTCTAGTGTTTTTGCTGCTGGCACTGCCAGTAACTACTGCCCACGCAAATTGCGCAGAAGCGACCTGTGCAGATAATCCCGACCGTGTTGGCATCTCCCCGGAGGAAATCGCTGCTTATCCCCGGCCGAATGTCCTTCAGCTCGCTGTCGATCCCGCCTTGATCAATGATCGTCGTTATCAACGTGCGCGCGGCGCACTCGATATCTACGATGCGCCCTATGGAAATTATCTGCGCACCCTTGACGCGGGTTTCAATTTTCTCACAACGCAGGGAACCGAAGGAGAATGGACGCTCATCAATCCTGGGCAGTGGGTTTTAACCTCCTCCCTAACCGATGTTTACCCTTCGCAGTTTTCTGGCATATTGCTGGGCGATTCACTGCCGTATACTGTCGCTTGGGTGCTGGGCAATACAATCCCGAGCCGGGCGCCGGGCGCCGAACCGACTGATGGCGATTTGCCGCTGCTGCGTTACCAACTGATCAATATTTATGACACGCTTGAAGTCGACACGTGGCGTTGGTATCAAGTTGGTGTTGACCAGTGGATCGAGCAGCGGCGCGTGGCGAAGGTCTTACCTGTTGAACGACCGGCTGAGATTAATACGAATCGTTGGGTGAGTGTGGATCTTTACGAACAGGTCTTGATCGCCTATGACGGCGAAACTCCGGTTTTTGCCACGCTGATCTCGTCTGGCCTTCCACAGTACTCTACACGCGAAGGTATCTTTAATGTCTACGTTCGTTATCCACGCACAATTATGAGCGGTCTAGCCGGTCGACCAGAATTTTATTACCTCGAAGAAGTGCCGTGGACAATGTACTTCGATGGCGACATCGGCTTGCATGGCACTTACTGGCATAATAGCTTCGGCTACCGGCACAGCCGAGGCTGCGTCAATATGTCGATTACCGACGCCCATTGGCTTTACCACTGGGCAGCGGTGGAGTTTGATTTTTCAACGCCAAACAGCACGGGTATGGCGGTTTATGTTTACAGTAGCGGAGAGTATCGCTAGCATCCATCCGCTAAGCGACTCTCCTCTCTACTGCCCAGATTGACCATTGCGAGGCCTAGAAAGCGCGTTATCATGGTGGCCGCAGCATCTTTGACCATCGGAGCCGCCCGTGCAGCCCCCCTCGTTTATTGACAGTCGCAGTGCTTTGAACGCTGCGGTGATATTCGAACGTCATTTAGCGGCGTTCGGATACAAAAAGATGGAAACCCCAGTCATTCAGCCAGCGGAACTTTTTCTGACACTGGCAGGTGACCAGATCGTCAACCGATTATTCACGTTTGAGCATCGCGCCCAACATTTTGCGCTTCGGCCGGAATTCACCGCTACTGCTGCTGCTGTTTATGCTTGTGAGCAAGCAAATTCACGAGGGCCTATCCGCTGGCAGTTCGGCGGTTATGTATTCTCTGATTCGTCAGAGATTGGGAAGTTAGGCCAAGCTATGAGTGTAGGCGCTGAACTATTCGGCATGCCCGGCCCGCTGGCCGACGCTGAAGTTGTAGCTGCCGCTGCGCTCGGTCTGTCCGAATATGGTTTGAACGACTTTCGCATCATGATGGGGCATGTTCAGCTGCTGCGCAGTGTGCTGAGTCAGTTCGGTTTAGATCCGCGGTCGCAACGGCTGTTGCTAGCAAATCTCCACGTGCTGCAAAGCTCAGACCATGGTAAGGAACGAGCGATCGATCTGGTCGACCGTTTGATCGGCAGTCAGGCCATGTTGTTCGAAGTAACGGATGGTGAAGATATCGAGGCAGATTTGTCTTATCTCCTCGATCGGATGCTTCAAGCGACACAACGCAACACTGCTATGGGGGGCCGCACGCGCGATGATATCACTCGCCGCCTTTTGCAGAAACGCCGCCGCGCTGTCGAGCGTGAGCAGTACATCCGCGCAATCGATTTGCTCGCCGAATTGCTCAGCCTCAGAAGCCAGACAGTCTCTGTTTTTGATGAGATCGCGCAGATGTTGACGCGTGTCGCACCCGATGCGATCGCAATCCTTGATCAATGGCGGCATACGGTGAATTTGATCGTCGAGCATGGTGTCGATGAAGCGCGGATCGCGATCACGCCGGTTTTGGCTAGAGACTGGGATTACTACTCCGGCATGATCTTCGAACTGCGCGCACAAGATGGCGGCAAGTTAGGCGGAGGTGGTCGTTATGACGATTTGCCTCGGCTGCTTGGTGGCATGCCGAATAGCGCCGCGGTAGGATTCGCCTATTACCTCACTCCAATTGTGAGCGCCCTGCCCTACCCCGTCATCACGAACGACGAAGGTTGGCGTTTATTATATCAAGCGGGCGCCGAGCGCGAAGCGATCCGGTGGAGTCAGATACTGCGGATGCATGGACAGACAATCGAGTTGATCGATCACGCTGATTTAGAGAGCACTCATGAACGAATTCTTATTATCAATACCGATGGTACTCTCAACGTAGGCACAGAACGTTTCACAATTGCCGAAGTAGAAGCCGTAATTGCCGCACTGCGAAGAGACTGAAGGTGAACAATCGCGTAATGCTGGCATTGCCCAGTAAAGGAGCTATCGCTGAACCGACGCTGCACTTCCTAAGCGAGTGTGGTCTGCGCGTCGAAAAGCCCAACCCTCGACAGTACACCGGCTCGATGCCAGCTATTGAGAGCATCGATGTCTTATTTCAGCGCGTCATCGATGTAGTTTACAAGGTCTCGGACGGTACAGCACAGCTCGGTATCACGGGGCTTGACGTTGTGCGGGAATATGGCAGCGGCGATCTGATCGTGATCCATGATGACCTGCGCTACGGATACTGTCGTCTACTCGTTGCTGTCCCTGAAAGCTGGGTAGATGTCGAGGGCATGATCGATTTGGCCGAGATCGCGCTCGATTTTCGAGAGACCAAGCATCGTAACCTGCGCATAGCGACGACATACCCAGAGCAAACGCGTCAATTTCTACACAGCCGCGGTATCCATCACTTCACGCTAGTGAGCGCAGAGGGTGCGATTGAAGCCGCTCCGACGATTGGCTATGCTGATGTCATCGTCGATCTGGTTCAAACCGGCACGACACTGCGCGAAAATCACCTCAAACCCCTGCCTGATGGCGTCATTATGGAGTCACAGGCCTGTTTAGTCGGCAACCGGCAGGCGCTGCTGCACAGCGCTCCACTGCGCAGCATAGTGGCGACCTTCTTGGAGTATATCGACGCTGCGCTTCAAGGACGTGGTTACGCGCAGGTAACCGCTAATATACGCGGCCATGATGCCGAAGCAATTGCTCGTTTGGTGGCGCAAAACCCACTGACCCGGGGGCTTCAGGGGCCAACGATTGCGCCGATTTACGGAGTGCCTGGCGAAGCGGCAAATGACGAGCGCTGGTTCACCATTACGCTGATCGTGCCGCAGCGCGCACTGTTAGAAGCTGTGGAACATTTGCGCTCTTTGGGGGCGACGCAGGCCGCTGCAATTCCAGTTCGTTACGTCTTTCTGGAGACCTCGCCTACTTTTGCTCGCCTGTGTGAACAGCTCGGCTTAGCGCATTCGCGCTAACCCTGTTGGGATAAAAGCGCCTGTACCTGGTCTAAAACGCTGTCGATGATGCTGCGCGCGCCGGTGCTCTCTGCTCCCATTTCGATGCTCATCGTCAGCCCGAGCAGGCTAATTTCCGGGGAGAACTTATTCGTATCGGCTAAATTCATCGTCAGCAGCGGACAGCAGAAAAGCGCAGCTTTCAGATAATCTCTCCAGTCTAGTCGCAGCCAGTTCCGCGCAGCTAATTCGCGCAGCAGGGGCACGAGCACACGCACTAGCTTGCTTTCGAGAAACAGAAGTCGAACGGGATGCAGCGAATAGTTGTGCGTAACCCGCCAGTGTAAGCCCTCTGGTCGAAATGAAATTTGCAGCGCTTCAGCTTTTTCATGTGGAAAATACATCCACATTGCAAACACGTTATGAAACAACGGTTTGGCAAGGTCAAGCAGCGGATGATGCCGACCTGCAAACGCGGGGTCAAAATAAACGAGACTATTGCTTGCCTGTCTGAAAAAAACGTTGCCGTTGTGCGCATCGCCATGACCAATGATCGATGGCCCGGCCTGTGCAGGTTCTAACAGTCGCATTGCCTTTTCAATAAGGTCTTCAAGGGTCATCTCATATATTTGATCGTTGATGGTCCACCGTACAGCGCGCACCTGTTGCACGCTGAATGTCCCCCCCGGCAAAGTGAGATCAACTGGAGTGCTGGGACCGCCGTAGAAACGCGCTAGCCTCCCCCCTGCGAGCCGATGGTAGAACAATTGGTGGATCGGCGCTTTGGCGGCTTGCTCGGCTGTCTGTTCGGCGAGCGTATTCAGATAAATATCCAGCAGCGCATCGTCCGCTTCTTGTTGAGCGCGGGTGAGGACAGCGAGCAGCGTTTCGTCGCCTTGTTCGATTGTCCATGCGACATCAAATACCGAAGGATCGTCGATGGCTTCATAAATCAAAATCTGCTTACCTGTTTCCTGCGAGGCGTAGAGAGGCTGGACAATAGGATAACCAGCTTGCGCCAACAGGTCAGCATGATAGTACTCATCGATGATAGTATCGGTCTCGGTATGGGTTTTGAAGAACAACTCACGGCCGTCATCCAGCGTCATGAAGCCATTGAACGAGTTTAGCGATACCGCTAACGGTCGCAAGCGAACCGAGATGACGTTAAAAGGGCTTGTTTCGCGCAAAAAGCGCAGCAGAAGCTGCTCTGCTGCGCTTTTATCAGTGAACTGGAGCTGCTGGATCGTCTGAAGTACACTCATAGCCCCAAAATTTCATTGCGCTTGCGAATCGCCATAGCGTGAGCAGGAAAATCTTCATAATCGGCAAGCACGGCTGCGGTGTTCTGTAGACTGGCGTATCCCTCTACCGAAAGGTAGCCAACGCCGCTGCGCTTGAGAAAATCCTGAACGCTGACGGCCGAGAAACTGCGCCCGAACCCGCCTGTGGGGAGAATTGCATTAAGGCCGAGACAGTAATTGGCTGTTGGGATCGGCGTAAGCGGGCCAAGCAGGATTTCGCCCGCATTTTGCAGCTTTTGCAAAGTGACAAACGGCTCCGCAGTTAACACTTCGAGATGTTCTGGCGCGTAATCGTTCACAAAAGCGATCGAGTCTTCAAGCGACTCGGTCAGCAAGATGCCGCCGTAGTTACTTAAGACCGTAGTGACGAATTCACGCCGCCACTCTGGCAAGGCCTCAATATAGGTGGGCAGCAGCTGGTGTGCAGCTTCAGCCAGCTCTCGACTGTGCGTAACCAGAAGAGCCGACGAGTCTGGCCCATGTTCAGCTTCAACCAACAAATCGAGCGCTGCCAGCCGAGGGTCGGCGTGCTCATCACAGAGTATGATCGACTCGCTAGGGCCGGCTGGCAGCCCGACGTCAACAGTGCCGTACAGCAAGCGTTTGGCCGCGGAGACATAGCTGCTGCCGGGGCCGATGATCTTAGCGACCCGCGGAATGGTCTCAGTGCCGTAGGCCAGCGCTGCGATCGCCTGCATGCCGCCCACGACATAAACTTCATCAACGCCGCACACTTCAGCCGCGACGAGCGAAGCCGCATCGGCTCTGCCATCTGGTGTGGGCGGGGTGACGACAACAATGCGTGGTACTCCTGCGACTTTCGCCGGAGTGGCGAGCATTAACATCACTGAAGGAAATGCGCCTTTTCCCCGCGGCACGTACAGGCCGGCGCTGGCGACCGGGGTGACTTTCTCACCTGCTAAAATGCCGGGCTTCACCTGTGCGAACCACATCGGCTCTGGCATCTGTTCAGCATGAAACCGCCGAATATTATCATGCGCATGCTCAATGGCCTCAATCACTGGAGCCGGGACAGCTTGACGCGCCGCTGCGAAATCCTCCGGGGCGGCACGAAGCAGAGATGCTTCAAACTCTGGCGCATCAAACTTGCGAGTATAGTGGACGACACCGGCATCACCCTCCAGGCGCACCCGATCGATGACTTCCTGCGCAAGCGGCAGCAAGTCACGGATATCTTTCTCGGCGCGGCGCATGATTTTGGTTCGTTGGTCTGAAGTCAGATCTTTCAAGACGAGGAACTGCACCATTCGACGACTCCAATTGAAATCAGGCGCGAGGTAGAACTTTCCCCGCACCTGTGAGCGATCGTTTTCGATATCGGATTAGGCTGAGGCGATCGGCTGCGTCAGTTTTTGCGACCGACGACGAGCGCCATCCCAGCGGATATCAGGCACTAGGATATCACTTTTTGCCAGAATCCGCTCTCGATGGGGCAGCAGATCACGGAGCATAATACGAACTTCAGCGACCACATCGTGTGTCGGCTGGTATCCTAGGTTAATTAGGTGCTGGCGGTCGGGATTATAATAGTGCTCCTCGCGCTCCGTGCGCGGATTGTCATAGTTTGCGACTTCAACCTCTAGCCCGATATCTTCGCCGGCTTGTTGCACTTTCTGAGCAAGTTCATCGATCGTGTAGCATTCTTCAAACTGGTTGAACACACGGTATTCGCCGAGCTTTGGCGGGTTCTCAATGGTGAGGGTTAAGCACTGCATCGAGTCGCGCATAGGGAGAAAGCCCCGTTTCTGAGTGCCGCCACCATAAACGGTCAAAGGATGTCCGATCACCGCTTGGCACGCAAAGCGGTTGATAGCGGTGCCGAAGCATTGGTCAAAATCTAGACGGCTGCGCAGTCGTGGATCTTCACCCATTTCGTCGATTTGTGTCCCGAACACAACACCCTGCATGATATCGGTCGAGCGCAAGCCCCACGTTTTGCAGGCAAACATCGTATTGTGCGTATCGTGAACTTTGGTGAGGTGGTAGAAACTGTTGGCCTGACGAGGGAACGGCATAACATCTTTACGTCCGCGATATTCTATTTCGAAGAAGCCCTCTGGAATATCGACATTGGGAGTGCCGTACTCGCCCATCGTGCCGAGCTTAACGAGATGAGCCTGTGGGCAAACCTCGCGCATAGCCCACAACACGTTCAAACTACCAATGACGTTGTTATATTGCGTGAAGGCTGCATGCTGCTGATCGATCATCGAATATGGAGCCGATGGCATCTCAGCTAAATGGACGATCGCATCGGGTTGAAAATCTGCAAGCACTTGTTTCAAGGTTGGGTAGTCGAGCAAATCCGCTTCGACGAACTTAAGTGTTTCACCATAACGCTCTTTGAATGCCGCAAGCCGCTCCTCGATCGAGAAAACTGGCAGCGCACTTTGGCTGCCAACTTCGTCCACCCATTGGCGGCGCAAAAATCGATCGATCCCTGCAACTTCGTGTCCACGGGCTGTGAGATATTGCGCCAACGGCCAGCCAAGATACCCGTCTATACCGGCGATGAACACCTTCATTAGCGATTCCTTCATATATGTATGTGTAAACCTATCAGAGGTTCAAACCCCACTTTGCTCGCTTCGATACGGATTCTCATGAAGCGTTAACACACTCGGCGCGGCTCTGCCCTTTCTTAGAAAAACTTGACCAAAACCGAATTCTGAACTAGTCTAAGTGTTAGGCGAACGTTCGCCTAGACTGTTAGAGATACTTGTTAGTTTATGTCCAATAAACCTACTCTTAAGACCGTCGCGGAGATGGCTGGTGTAAGCTATCAGACGGTGTCAAAGATTTTACGTAACGAAATACAGGTTTCGCCAGCAGTTCTAGAACGCGTTAACCATGCTGTTGAAACGCTGAACTATCGCCCCAGCGCTGCGGCCCGCACTCTACGTACCCGCTCAAGCTATCTCATCGGTTACTCTTGGAAGCCCGATAATCCCAACTATATCAATCCTGTGATGGGCCAGTTCCAATCCAGCATCGTCGAAAATGCGGAACTATCTGGCTACCACATCCTTTTGCTTCCGCAGCGCAGCGATCAGGATCTCCTGAGCAGTTATGAAGGATTGATTAGAACTAATAACATCGATGGTTTCATCATATCTTGTGTTGAATATGACGATCCGCGCATCGCCGTCTTGCAGAAGCTTGGCGTTCCCTTCGTGGCCTTTGGCCGCTCAAATCAAGAGTTTCAACAGTATGTTGATGTTGATGGCCGGGCTGGTATCTACAGTGTCGTCATGCATTTGCGCAAAGAAGGCCATGAGCGTATTGCGCTCGTAGGATGGCCGGAAAATTCCCGCGTGGGAGATGATCGTCTATCTGGCTACATCGATGCCATGCGCGATGAAGGCCTACCAATCGATCCAGAGTGGATCCAGCGTGGACAGGGTGATTATGAGCATGGTTATTCTGCGGGCCTGCGCTTGCTGTCACTGCCGCAGCAGCGCCGTCCCACTGCGATCGTAACACTGCTCGATTTTCTCGCAATCGGAGTTCTGCGAGCAGTGGAAGAGCATGGTTTGCGGCCCGGCTTTGATGTGGCAGTCACCGGCTTTGACGACATGCCCTTCATGCATCGCGTTACTCCCGGCCTGACGACGCTGCGCCAACCGGCATGGGAAATCGGCGCAAAGGTTGTTGATATGCTTATTCAGCAAATCAACGGCAACGGCGCTGCTATAGAGCCCGTTTTGGTCCTCCCGGAACTGATCATCCGTGACTCCTCTCGCGGTTTTGGTCAGCTTTCCGTCCGTCTATCTGACGATGATGGGACAAACAATGATTTATGATCGTAGTAAGGAGTGAGTTAAATGAAGAAATATTGGTTGTTTCCTTTCATAGTCATCCTGATGGTGACGCTTGCAGTCACGCTTGCTTTGGCACAGGATGGCCCGTCGGGCGTAGTTCGTGTGGCGACGTGGGAGTCGGGCGATGCGCTGGAACCGTGGAACAACGCCATCGCGGCCTTTGAAGCGGCGTTCCCTAACATCGATATTCAGCTTGAACCGGTCCCTCAGGAGTATGGGACACGGCTGCTTGCGCAGTTCGCCGCCGGCAATGCGCCGGATATCTATCAAGTTGGGGATGGCGATGTGGCCAGCCGTGTCGCGAACGGCGTTGCTATGCCGCTTGACCCGTTCATCACAGGCGAGAACGGGATCGACATGAGCATCTTTTTCCCAGCGATCGCCGCTTTTGGACAAGTGGATGGGACGACTTACCTGCTGACCAAAGAATACAGCCCCCTGGTGTTGTACTACAACAAAGATATCTTTGATGAAGCCGGCATCGCTTATCCGACGCCAGATTGGACTTGGGATGATTTCTTGGCGATCGCCCAAGCACTGACTGTGGACGGCAATGGCAATAACGCGACCTCACCAGACTTCAATCCCAACAATATCGTACGCTGGGGCATTCAGCTTCCGGGTACGTGGGGCGACTGGCTGTGGCACCGTGGCATCCAGCCAATCATCGAGCAAAATGGTGGCAGCTTTATCAGCGAAGATGGAACGACCGTCACGGGTTACCTTAACAGTGAGGAAACCGTCGCCGCTTTGCAGTGGTATGTTGACCTGTTCCAAACGCACTATGTAGCTCCCACTCGCGATGATGTGGATGCATTCGCTGGCAGCGATCTTTTCCAGAGCGGCTTGGTCGCGATGGTTTGGACTGGCCGCTGGCCGCTGAAAGACTATTTGGCCAATCCTCAGCTAAATTTCGGCACGATGGGCCTGCCGGCTGGGCCGGCCGGCAACGGTAACGTGCTGTGCTGGGCCGGCTTCGCAATCAATTCGGAAACACAGAATCCAGATGCCGCTTGGGAGTTCCTGCGTTACATCGCTGCTGGCGACGGTGCGCGCGAATTCGCCAACTATGGCCTTAGCGCTGTCCAGACGATCATTGAGGATCAAGGCTTGGACGTGGATGAGTTCAATGGACCAATCGTGGCAGATCTAGCCAATGTGAAACCCATCCCCGAAGCGCGCACTGAATACTTCAACGAATGCGTCCTTGATCCGTTCCGCCTCAATCTGGAGCGAGTGTTCCTTGAGGGTCTCGATATTCAAACAGCCATGGATCAGGCGGCAGCAGCAGCGGATGCGTGCCTAGCCTCAAAATAGGATCAAAAGATGAAGTAAAGTTTCAGGGGCGGCAGTTTCCCGCCCCTGAAACTTTACTGAAAGTTGAGGTGTTTATGAGCACAGTTGCGGCTGTTCCTCCTTCAGCAGCTCCAGAACGGCGGCCACGGCTTTCTCCCCAACGGCGAGAGGCTTTGACGTTTTATCTCCTCGTGTCACCGTGGGTAATTGGTTTTTTGGCGTTCACCCTTTTCCCGTTAGTCGTGTCTTTTTTCATCAGCCTCACCCGTTGGAACATGCTAAGCCCGCCAGTATGGATAGGACTGGATAATTACGCTCGCATGTTCAGCGATGATAACTTTTATCAGTCGCTAAGAGTGACGATCACTTATTCGATCGCCAGCGTTCCGCTGCGGCTCGCTGTCGCGCTGTTCCTCGCCATTCTCCTAAGCGAAGCCACGAGAATGGTCGGCTTTTTCCGCACCTCATTCTACATCCCTTCGGTCGTGGCTTCGGTGGCGGCGGCCGTGCTGTGGCAGTGGATTTTGAACCCCCGTTTTGGCCCACTGAACGCATTTCTAGGGCTGTTTGGCATTGCTGGGCCGCGCTGGTTTAGCGATCCTAACTGGGCGCTATGGGGCTTAGTGCTGATGAGCGCTTGGGGCATTGGTGGTGAAATGCTTATCTTTCTCGCCGGTTTAAAAAGTATCCCGCGCTCACTCTATGAGGCAGCAATCGTTGATGGCGCTCGCGGTACGCAGTGTTTTTGGAAAATTACTATTCCGCTGCTAACGCCGACGATCTTCTTTAATCTGGTCATGTCGATCATCGGTGCGCTGCAGACGTTCGACGCAGCATTTGTCATCTCAACTGCTAGAGCGGGTGATATCGGTTCTCCACTTCGATCTACCTTGTTTTACATGCTGAACGTCTACAAAGAGGCTTTCACTAATCTGAACTTGGGTTATGCAACTGCGCTGGCATGGACACTTTTCGTCCTAATTGTGGTCGTCACCTATTTCGTGAACCGGACATCTAAACGCTGGGTCTTTTACGGTGAGTAGTGCAGGAGGCCAATAATGGGAACGAGATCAATTCCAAGTCCGGGCACTGCCGATCTTGTGGTCAGCCGCTTTAGCCCACCCCGTTTGAAGACAGGCAACCTCCTCCGCCAGATACTGCTTTATGGGACGCTGACCGTCCTTAGCCTGATCTTTCTGTTTCCCTTCTTCTGGATGATCACGACAGCGCTGAAACCAGAGTATCAGGTTTTCCGCTGGCCTCCTCAGTGGCTGCCAAACCCAATCATGTGGCAGAATTTTGTTGAAGTATTCAGCAATCCCTTTTTGCCATTCCACCTCTTCATTCGCAATACGATGATCCTTGAGGTCGGCATGATCACCGGGCGACTGCTTTCGGTAACGCTGGTGGCTTATGGGTTCGCACGGCTGCGCGCACCGGGCAAAGATCTGCTATTTGGTATTCTGTTGGCGACCCTGATGCTGCCCGGGGTGGCGCTGTTGATTCCACGATTCATCATGTTTAGCCAGCTCGGCTGGATCAACACCTTTCTGCCGATGATCGTCCCCGCATGGTTTGGAGAAGCCTACGCCATCTTCCTCCTTCGACAGTTTTTTCGAACGCTGCCAAAAGAATTGGAAGAAGCTGCCATTGTCGATGGCGCTTCAACCCTGCACATCATCTTTCGGATTATCGTCCCGCTCAGCATCCCTGTCCTGACCGTGATTCTGATCTTGAGCTTTAAAGACATTTGGAACGATCTGCTCACCCCCCTGCTCTACCTGACCACACCATCTATGTACACGGTATCGGTAGGGCTGGCCTATCTTAATGGTATCAATAACACGCAGATGAGCATCTTAATGGCCGCCTCTGTCACATTAATGATGCCGATCATTATCCTGTTTTTCATCGCGCAGCGATCTTTTATCGAGGGAATCGCTCTCACTGGTCTAAAGGGATAAACATGAATTTGCCCCCTAATTATTATCACTGCTTCCTCGGGAATGGACTTGACGCTGTTCTGATCGGCCCTACCGGTTCCATGGTGGCTGATAGAGTTGCCGTGGATCGCTGCGTTTGGTACAAGTCAGATCGCTACTATCCTGAAGAGAAGCTGGTGATGGTTGCAGGCCGCTGGCCCGAAGATGTTCCGCTTGAACATGCGGAAGGCTCAGGATGGTTTGAACTTGCCCCACTAGGGCGCACTTGGTACACCATCAGTTTATCTGGCCAGCAGCTTGCGCTTCAAGCGAGCGACCAGCGCTTCGTTCCTCAAGATGGCACGCTGTACACCCAGCTCGATTACGGGGTAGTGAAAGGTGAAGCGGAAACTTGGATGCATGTTTCCAAATCTATTTTGGCCGAACGGTATGTGTTCGACCGAGAAGTAGAGTTCACTGCGTGGATGGCGCCCGGCGTTTGGCTTAACGATGGTTGGGACACTGACCCGTTTCACAGCGTCTACTTATCAATGGATGCGCCGCAGGGCAGATACGATTTAGGCGAAACTTGCGGGATCATGGGGCTACGGCTGGAAGCTGGTGAGGCCGAACTAATCATTGAGGGCCAAAACCGTGGACTGCGTGTGCGCGCTCGTTCAGTGACTAAGTATTTTATGATTCTCGATAATCGTCAAGGCAGCTTGGATGAAACTCAATTCGACCAGCTAATCGCCAGTGGTTACGACGCGCTGCGCGATGAACACCTGCAAGTCTGGCGCGCTTATTTTGCAATATCGCGCATCGACATTCCTGATGAACAATTCCAATACTTTTATGAAGCTAGCATGTACCATCTGCGCGCTATGCAGAATCCAGTTTCTGGCGGGCTGCCGGTGAACAATCTGCGACGTACTTGGTCGTCTCATATCTTCTGGGATGCATTTTTCTTGCAGCGAGCGCTGCTTGAGGCCAATCACCGTCATGAAGCGTTGGAGAGCGCCCGTTTTTTCCAGCGCACACTGGAAAGCGCCCGCCGGCATGCTCAAGAGGAATTTGGCTGTGACGGTTTGAAGTGGGACTGGGAGATTACCCACGATGGCCGTAAAGCTTATGGCGCTTTGCTGCACCAAAAATTCCAGATCCACAATAATGCCTCGCATGCCAACCAAATTTGGGGTTACTACCAGTACACACAAGATCGAGAAATGCTGGCCGAGTTTTTCCCAATCCTCGAGGGGCTCGCTCGCTTTTACTTGGACTGTGTAGTGCGTGAAAGCAATGGCCGCGTTGAGATCGGTTACTTCGTCGGCGTTCACGAAAAACCAGAACAAGTCCGTAATGATGGCATCAACGTTGCTGGCACGATTGTGATTCTCGAACATTACGTCCAAGCTGCTCGTCTACTTGATCGCGAAAGTCCTCTAAGCCAGTCGTGCCAGGCAGCAGCGATCGGCTTACGGCAGACGGCAGATCGTCTTTTTAATGGACGTTATTTTCAGGCGGCGGAAGATTTAGGCGATCTCAATATGAGTTCAATCGCCCCTATCTATCCGATGAAAATCTTTGATGCCGCCGATCCGCGCGCTGTGGCTACAGCCCAAGCTTTCATCGATAAGTATGATGGGCGCATTGTCGGGCACGGTGGCAGCGAGAGCGGCTTCCCGTGGGCGGCGGGTGTT
Organism: Aggregatilineales bacterium; assembly: GCA_046719065.1. Taxonomy (GTDB): domain Bacteria; phylum Chloroflexota; class Anaerolineae; order Aggregatilineales; family Phototrophicaceae; genus Flexifilum. Next base: position 46,425 of record JBDNDP010000001.1, read on the forward strand.
CTAGGCACTATCTTAGCGATGCAGGGCAACGCTGAAGCAGCGTGGCGCATCATCGAAACGACCCGACCAACGATTTGCATTCACGGCGGCATGACCGAAGTCATGGACGAAAACGGTTGGAATATGCAGTATTTCGGCACCGCTCAGGGGGCAGTTTGCACTGCTTTGCACAATTTGCTCCTACAAATCTCAGAGGATGAGATTCGCCTGTTTCCAGCTCTTCCGTGGGAGACGGCAGCTTTCGAAAACCTGCTTGCGGCTGGTTTTGAAGTTAGTGCAAAGCATGATCACGACAACGTCACCTGCACGCTCGTTAACGCAGCGCGCACGCCGTTGGTTAGAAAGGTAGTATACCGAGGTCAACAACGTGAGGTTTCGCTTAACCCCGGAGAACAACGGCAGCTCTCATGGTCGCGCTGATAAACGCCGCCAACTTGCGCCTACGGGCGTACATCATGCTAGCGCTGTTCACCGTTTCAGCGGCCGGGTTGATTTTTCAGATCGCGCTCACCCGCATCTTTGCCTTGTATTTTCAATATCACTATACCTTCCTAGCGGTCTCGATCGCAATCTTCGGCCTCAGCTTGGGAGCAGCCAGCGCGCGCTTATACTCTACGGGTGAGGAGAGATTTCTCGCGGGGATTACCCGCGCGCTTGGCCTATTAGCTGGAGCCTTTACGCTGATGCCGATCCTGATCGCATTGCTGCCGTCGGCCGGCTCAGTATGGCTGCATGCGCTCATCGCTCTGTTCCCGTTCGGGTTAATCGGATACTTCGCTGCCGTGGTTTTCGCTCATTTTCGGGAAATCGGCGGTTTGCTCTACGGTGTAGATTTAGTTGGGGCGGCCACGGGCACGATCCTAGTAATCGGCCTGCTCACGGTTTTGAGTCCGTTTTCAACTGTGATGCTGCTCGGTTTATTCTGTGGGATTCTGGCCGCTGTTCTCGCGTCGGAGGCCCAATGGCATCGCGCGCGCATTAGCGCAGTAGCGGGCAGCGGATTGATCGCAGCGCTGTTGGTCACGAATCTAGCAACTAGCTCGTTCGATTTCAATCCATCTCGGTTGACTGACCCGCCGCGCGATAAAACGATGCTATTCGTCTTGAACGATCCCCGTCAAGATGCTCGCATTGTCGCTACGTGGCATAGCCCGTTTGCGCGCGTCGATGTTGTACAGACGAACAACGACAGCGCTATGTATATCTTTACCGACGGCGGAGCTGGGAGTATTATGCTGCGCGGCGATGGGCCGCTTGAAAGAAACCGCAGTCAAGTAGATTATCTGCCCTTTCTCGCAGGCAGCACTGATTCTGCGCTTATTATCGGTGCTGGCGGTGGTCGCGATGTGGTTTTGGCGAGGCTTTCTGGCTCAGAGACGATCACTGCAGTGGAAGTGAATCGGGCGGTGATCGCGGCTGTACAACATTTCAGCGACTACACCGGCGATGTCTTTCGCGATGTCACCCTCATTGAGGGTGACGCTCGCAACTTCGTAGAGCGCAGCACAGATGCTTATGATCTCATCTACCTCAACTTGGTATACACACAGGCCGCCGATCCAGCCAATCAGGCCCTTGTAGAAAACTATATCTTTACGAAGGAAGCCTTTCTGACTTATTTGGATCGACTTCAGCCGGACGGGCGGTTAGCGCTGGTTGCCCATAACGCTTTGGAGGGCAGCCGTGCCATGTTAACTGCGCTTCAAGCATTAAGCACTCAAGGGGTTCCGCTTTCCGAAGCGCTTGACCATGTGGCGTTATGGATGGTTCCATCACGAGACCCTACCCTGCGAACCACCGTCTTGATCGTTGGTAGGCAACCGCTCCAAACAGAGATCTTGGATCGATTGCATACGCGCGCAGAGCAGTTACAAATGCAGCCTATATTTTTACCCGGCCGCTTCGAGCGGCTGTTTGAACCGCTGCGCGAAGGCATGCTCATGGAGACCTTCATTCGGGCAGATGCTGAATATGATTTAAGCCCAACCTACGATGATCGACCGTACTTTTTCAATTTGAACTTTGGCTTACCCCAGCCAATTCAAACAGCGCTGGTGCTGGCTTTTGGTCTCGCTCTCGCGCTTTTGATCCTCGCTGCCTTCATGCAGACTGAAAAGCATTCTGCGCGCCGCTGGCCAGCTATGATTGGATATGCAGCCTTGATCGGCATGGGATTCATGCTCGTCGAAATTCCCCTCATCCAGCAGTTTCAACTGCTCCTCGGTTATCCCATTCTCTCAACTAGTGCGGTGCTAGGCGCGCTGCTGCTAGCTGGCGGGGCTGGAAGCTGGTTCAGCCAGCGCTGGCCTGAAGTGGACTTGATGAAACGGGTGCAGTTGGCTGCTATATGGATCGCTATTTTAGCTGTCGCTTATCGGTTCATCCTCCCAATCCTGATAAATTGGCTGCTGCCTGCGCCTTTGGGCCTGCGCCTGCTGGCGGCTGTTGTTCTCAGTGGGTTGTTTGGTTTAGCGCTTGGTATCCCGTTTGCCAGCTTGATCCGCACTGCCCGTGCGCAGCAGGTTCCCATGCTGTGGGCGCTCAATGGAGGTTTCACCGTCTTAGGATCGACGCTGGCGATTGTCATCTCGATGATTTGGGGATTCAGTTGGGCACTGCTGGCAGGCGCTGGATTTTATCTGCTGCTGGCGCCACTGGCTGCGCGCTTAGATGCAACCTGATGGAGCGGAAAAACCTACAAGGAATGTTGGTCGATGCTTATATCAATCTCATTCCGCTGATCGTACTTAACGTCATCTGGTTCTTCCTATCGCTGCTGCTAGTGACGATTCCACCCGCGCTTTTTGGCCTGCATTATGCTGTTAACCGGCTCGCTCACCAACGCCATGCAGATTGGCGCGTCCTGCTCGAAGGTGCTCGTCAGCATTTTTGGCGCAGTTGGCGATGGGGCTTAGCCAATCTGATCGTCTTACCGCTGTTGGTGGTCAACATTTTCTTTTATAGTTTTGAGGAAACGCTTTGGGCAGTGCCCGCGCGACTCATTGCGATAGGATTGTTAGTTATTTGGATGTGCGTCCAGATTTACGTCATTCCCCTTGTAATGGAGCAGCACGATCAGCGGCTAAGGGTGGCTTTTCGTAATGCTTTTGTTATTTGCCTCAAACGGCCGCTTTATTCATTGGGTTATCTGCTTCTGTTAGCCATCATTATCGCATTCAGCGTCATCGTTGGCCCAAGCTGGATTTTCATTACCGTCAGTTTATGCGCATACATCGCCAATCAAGCTACCATTAACAGCATTGCCCGCCTCACCGCGCGGCAGCCTTAAACTTTAAGGTAGTTTAGTTGGTGACTTACTTAATTTATGAAATCGACGGGCATCTACGGGCATTTATCTCTCGACCAGAGGGGGCTGAAAATTGGAAATATAACCTCGTGCTGCCAACAACTCAGCGTTGAGGATGCTGCAACCAGCCGCACCGCGCACCGTATTGTGCGATAAAGCCACGAATTTGTATCCATGGATTGGGCAGGGGCGAAGTCGACCAATCGATGTTGTCATCCCCTGTCCTGCATCACGGTCACGCCGAATCTGCGGGCGATCGGGCTGGCGCAAATACTGAACCGGTCGTTTAGGAGCGCTAGGAAGCAAGGGAACCGGGTCAGGCCCGCAAAACTGATCCCAAGCTGCGATCAGATCCATTTCAGACGGTTGGTTTGCTAGCTCAACAGCCACATTGACCATATGCCCATCGATAACCGGCGCGCGGTTGCATGAAGCGCTTATAAGTGCATCTAGTGGCTCCACGTGCGAGCCGTTCAAGGAACCGAGCATTTTTAGCGGTTCTGTCTCCAACTTTTCTTCTTCACCACTGATATACGGAATCATATTATCAAGGATATCAAGCGATGGCACACCAGGATAACCTGCTCCACTGATCGCCTGAGCGCTCACAGCGAAGACGCGCCGTATTCCAAATTGGCGCAGTGGAGCAAGGGCCATGGTCACGGGCATCGCCGTGCAGTTAGAATTGGCGACGAGCGCACCCGTCGTCCATCCACGTTGAGCGCGCTGTCGATCAATGAGCTGAACATGATCAGCGTTCACTTCAGGAAGCAGCAGCGGCACATCGTCAACCATTCGATTTACTGATGCGTTGGTACAGACAATATGGCCAGCAGCAGCCAGTTCAACCTCGCGCTGCTCCGCTGCTTCTTTGGGAAGCGCTGAAAAGACTAGCGGCGACTCTAAAGGGTCGTTTAGGCTTTTGACGATCAAATTGCGTACAGAAGCGGGTGGTTCTCCATTGAGTACCCAACGCGCGATCGTTCCATAAGCTTGGCCCGCGCTGCGCTCGGAACCGATCACTTCGGCCACGCGAAACCATGGGTGCTCCTCAAGCAGTTGAATAAAACGCTGACCAACAGCACCTGTTGCGCCAAGTACGGCGACACCTAGTTTTTGCATATTTCGTTAGCTGCCTTGCTAAATCCCTACCGATTGAGTTTGTACCGCTGGGTATGAGCCAAGCATTTTGACGAACGATGCGCGCTGTAAAAGCCGTGCTAGCGCTTCTTGGACGTGTGGCTCCTGCCAATGACCGATAAAGTCGAGATAGAAGACTGGCTCCCAAGGACGATTACGCCGTGGGCGCGACTCAATCTTAGTAAGGTCAAGTCCGCGTTGCGCGAACTCGCCGAGGCACTCGTAAAGCGCTGCGGGACGGTTACGGACGGCGAATACCAACGAGGTTTTATTGTAGTCCGCAGGCGCGGGATCGTCGTTGCCCAGCACGAAGAAACGGGTGAAATTGAAGCTGACATCTTCAATTTGGCGAGCGAGAATGTCCATATCGTACAGCTCCGCTGCCAGCTCGCTAGCGATCGCTGCGACGCCGTTCAAAGGATCTGCTGCAAGATCATGAGCAGCTCCAGCGGTATCGTACCATGGAACCGGCTGAAACCCGTGCCGCCTCAAAAACTGCTCGCACTGCGCCAGCGCTTGCGGATGCGAGCGCACCTGCCGTATGTCTTCGAGCTTGCCGCCCCGCGGCACCATCAAGGCATGATGCACATGCAAGATGATTTCAGCTTGGATCCGTAGGTCATGATCCATCAGCAGCTCATAGGCCTGATTGACAGCGCCAGCCAACGCATTCTCAACCGGCAGGATGGCATAGGTAACTTTGCCCGTCTCGATGGCTTGAAAGAGCTGGCTGAAATCGGGAACAGGGACAGACTCTACAGATTGACCAAAGTACTGCAACAACGCCTGCTCAGAGTATGCACCATGAATGCCTTGGAAAGCCACGCGTGCGCCCAAAGCCATTTCCCCTTCTCAGTTGATTAGAAAAGAAGCAAAAGTTGATAGTAACACAGCCATACGAGAACCGTCAATGAAAATTGACAGTGCGCCGAAGATAATGCTACACTCAAATTATTGTAGGTGTAATTTTGGGCAAAGGACGATGCAGGAAACCCGTCGTCATATTCTTGAGATCCTGCGGAAAAGAGGACAAGCGACCGTTGACGATATTGTGGCCGATTTGCAGCAGCGGCGGGGAAACATCACGCCCGTAACGGTTCGCCACCACTTGAATATTCTGCTGCAAGATGGACTGGTTACAGCGCCAGAGCTGCGCCGGCGCACTTCACCCGGGCGACCGCAGCATGTTTATGCTTTGACAGAAAAAGCCCGTAACTTCTTCCCGAACAATTATCAACGCTTAGCCGAAGGCCTACTCGTTGAGATTAGACGACAATTGCCACCCGATGGCGTCAATGTAATTCTTGAAGGTGTCGCTGATGACCTTGCCAGCGAAGCAGTGCTCGTTAGTGGGCCGCTAGAAGAAAGAATGGACGCTATTGTTCAGTTTATGAATGACCATGGCTATGAAGCCTCTTGGGAGCGCAGCGAACAAGGTTTCATCCTGCATACATCTAACTGCCCCTACCATGCCATTTCTGAACAAGATCGACTTTTGTGCGAGCTCGATATGCGTCTCGTCTCCAAACTACTTGGTATTGTGCCGCGGCGTATTGCGCATGCAGTTGATGGCGACGACACTTGTTCTTACTTAATCCCCATACCACAGCCTAATCCAGAATAATGAAAATCATTTTCTGTTTTATTGACGCTTGAAGATTAACATGCTAAAATGCTGTTGCGAGTGAAAATCAAGTTGAGGAAAGGCGATAATTATGGCTGTCAATGAACCGCTGACGGAGCGGGAAGAAATTACGGAAGTTGAACAGGTGATCAGTGTGACACCGGCAGCGGTACAAACGATACGAAACTTGCTCGAACAGCGGCAAATTCCGGGCTATGCTCTGCGTGTCTTCGTTGCGGGTGGTGGTTGTTCGGGGATGCAGTATGGTATGGCGTTCGAGCAGGCGCCGCGCGATTTTGATGCCGTAGTTGAACAGGATGGCATCAAATTGATCATTGACCCAACCAGTCTGATGTATCTGCAAGGCGCCACCATCGATTTTGTTGACAGCCTGATGGGCGGCGGCTTCCGCATCGATAATCCGAATGCTGTTTCTAGCTGCGGGTGTGGCCATTCCTTCCGCACCAATGAGAGCGCCGGCGCCGAAAGCAGCAGCGGCTGCGGCTCGTGCAGCAGCTATTAATTACGAGTATCACCGGAGTTTATGACAAACCCGCAGTGCCAGTGCCTGCGGGTTTCTATTTGCGCAAGGCACTGATCGCTAAGCCGAGCAGCCCCATACCCCCTAGCACGATGATAGGCACGATCGGCGGCAGATCGCTTGGATCGAGGTTCACAGTTGTCGGCTGAGCGACCTCAGTTAAGCCATCAACAGGGTTCGCAGCTGGCTGTGTGGGAGCGATCGGGACAATCTCGGGAGGATAAGTAAATGTTGGAAGAATGCCAGCATTTTCCGACATATTGATTGCCGCCGATGGATCGCGAACGGCCGCAGTCGCCGTGAGCACGCCGCCCGGTGTCTGTGTCAAGACGGCAAAAGTGGCCGTTTGGCCAAGTGCGAATGGGTCAGGGGTCGGCTCTGCATTCAAATCGATCTCTGGAATGGTGGCAGAATCGCCCGTGATATTCACTAGATCGCCAAACACCCAGCCCAGCCCAGTCGGCGACTGATTGTACTGAAACTGAAGCCACTGGTAGTACCGGCCGGTCACATTGTAGCGTTCTCCACTGCGGATGACGCCGAGTTGAGCGGCGCTGGTGTCTGGAGCAGCGCGAACATTCGCAAAATCACGAGCCTCCAAGATCGCTTGGCCCATTGGCGTTGGCGTCCGCGTCGCTGTTGGGCCAATGCCCGGTTCGGCCTCGGTGGGCACGATTTGGGAAAGATTTACTTGCGCCGGCGTCGCCGTTGGCGCATTCTGCGCAACAGGAGCCGCCTTGATGATCGTAGGGAGAGCAAGTGCGGCCATGCACACAAGCGCGATCCATCGCATCTGCATTAAAATCCTCCTGCTTTTGCTTATGTTTCTCACCACGACACGCGATTCTCGGCGGTCAACCTACCCTGCTCGGCGACTCTTCGCTCAGCCCCACGGGTGAGATAACCTTGATATTCTTGCCCGGGTAGTCCCACTACCGTCCACTCACTCATGACAAAAGGAATGGCGGCGATCCCCGGCGCGCACGCCTCGCAGCTTGTTGGAATCCACTCGCCGTTGTAGCGGCGCGCAATGTGAATATGCGTGCCGGTAGAAACGCCTCCTTCGCAAGAAGGGCGACCGATTCGATCTCCGACATTGACTCGCGTGCCGGGCGCGATGCGGTCTTGCTCCGCGATATGGAGATACAAAATCGACCATCCCGTCGACTCATCTCCATCACCGTCTAGGTCGAGGATTACTATTCCTACATCAGTTCGCGCAATGATTCCGGGTGCGACTGCGGTGGCAAAATGCGAGGAAATGTAACATGCCGAAGTAACCGTCGTTAAGTCATCGGGCGGGGCGAAATCGACGGCTGCCCATGCGCTGCCAGCCCCCCAGCCTCCATGCGGCCCGCCAGTGAAAAACCAAGTTTCTCCCTGCGGAAATGGCAGCGTGAGCGAAGGCTGCGATAGGCCTGGGGGTACGAGCGGATCCACCACGCCGGCAAACGGATCGCCGAAATAGCGAACATAGGTTTGGTAAAAACCCGTCTCGGCAACGTCGCGCTGCCAGCTCGCAAAATCGGCGTACTGCGCGAGCAAATATTGAACCCCAACCGTCCCCGCATTCAATGATCGGGCAAAAAGCAAGCGAACACCATCAGTAAACTCGATGCTGTTTAGGCCGCGATATTTCCACCCGTAGTAGCCGAAGTTCAGTCGATCCGCTCCCCAAGTGAGCTGGCGATATAGTCCATTTCGGTCAAAGCCAAGCGGGGAGGCTTGCGCCCCTAATGGGTAGATGCGACGCTGCTCATCGGGTTCTGGATCGCTGAGCCAACCAGCGCGATACTCTAAAAGGGCAAGCAAAAGCCGTGCATCAACGCTGTATTCCAGCGCGACTCGTTCAACGATCTCTGCTGCGGTGAAAAGCTGGTTGCTGACCGTATCGACCGCTGTACGGATGAAGCCGGGCTGTCTTGCGATGAAATCAGCGACATCAAAGGCACTGCTGCCTGGCCCGCGAATAAGCCGTCCATCGGCAATGATCCTAAAGTCGCTGCCCTCTTCCGTCGGTGGGTCTGGTAAGCGCAGCACCTGCCCTACTTCGAGCAAGTTAGGGTTTGGCAGAGGGTTCACTTCTAACATACTCGCAACGCTAACGCCGTGCGCACTGGCGATAGCCGAAAGCGTATCGCCCGGCCTGACGACGTATTCACGCGGCGTCGCTGTCGATCCAGCCAGATCGACAGCGGGCTGAGTGGGCGTTGGAGCATTCGGCGCAGGTTCGAGCGTTGTCTCCGGCGTGGGTGGAAAAGTCGCGGTGATGATGATAATTTCAGGTTGGCTGCGCGAGCACGCGAGCACCGCCAGCGCGATCGAGCATAACGCGAGTAACAGCTTACGCATGCCGCAATTCTAATCGAAACTCCAAATACCGACCAGTCCCTGTGCGATGGAAAGGGGGACGCTAAAGGCAGTCGAGATATCAAGCAAATTGATGACTGGCAGCCCATCGGACGTGAGCTCACTGTAAAGGAGGTGACGGCTATCCGGTGACCAGATACGGTGGCTTTGTGCGAACTGATCAAAGTAAGTGAGCAGGTACGTCATCTCTTGGGTTGGGATAAATGACGCATAGCGTTCTACTGCGCCAGTGGTCACATCGAGGACAGACCAAGCAAGGCCGCGGCTCGCTTGCGCTAGTTCGAGCTGAGAGACGCTGTTCTGGGCGGACTTGGCACTAAATGTGCCGGGTGGCGTCGCCAGCGTGACATAGGCGATGTTCGCGCTATCGGGCGACCAGAAGAAAGCCAGCACGCCTCCTAAAGGCGTGCTGGCGATAATTTCGCCTGAGACACTGTCGATCACCATCAACGGGTCGCCACTGCTGATATAAGCGATCAAATTGCCGTCAGGAGACCATGAAAAAGCGACGTTGCCTTCCAATGGCGGCGTTATCGGCTGCACTGAGTCGTTAGTCACGATAGCCAATCGGGTCTGAGAACGTGACGACTCAGGATTAGCGATGCCGATGAGGATACGATCATCGACCGGCGACCATGCAGGGGCGAAGAACTGTCCTAAGCGCACATCGAGTACCTGCTCGATACTTTCACTGTCCACATTGAAAATATCGATCTGTCGGCCAAAACGCTGCCAAACCATGCGCGTCCCGTCGGGACTCCAGCTGTAATAAAATGGACTGCCTGCCCCGAGAGTACGCGTGAGGCCATTCGCATCCCCAGCGCTGCTGCGGATCAGCTCGATGAAAAAGCCTCCTGCGGCTTCACTGCTGAGCAGCACGGCCAGCTCACGACAGCCGGGAGCGCAGTCTCTAGGCGCCCAATAGGCGTAATTGAAAGATTCGACTTCACCTGTATAAGCCAGCGTCGGCGCGTCCTCACCGTCAGTGATATAAACTTCTGTTGTAAAATCGGTCCTTCCTCGCGCGAGCGTAGCGAAAAATGCCAGCCGGCCATCGGTCGCCCAAGTGGGCCATTGATAGAAACGCACGCTGTTCGCCTCAGCGCCAGCATTTTCGGTGAGTGCGCGCGTCGTATTCGTCGCTAAGTCGAGCACGTAAACGTTATAATCTGCGCCAATATAAGCAATCTGACCGGAAAGGGACGGGATCACCTCGCCTTGCGCAGTTGTGCCCAGCATGCTAAGCACCGCTGCCAGCAAGATTATGAGTATTGTTCGCATTACCGTTTCCACTGTGGCACAGCGCCAGTTTAATTGTATACTTGCAGGGTGAGAAGTCGAAGAAGACTTAAACATTCAACAGTTTAAAAAGTCTAAGGAGTGCTTCACATGTCGGTCAGTCGTGATGATGTTTCGAACTTGTTTCCGGCCATGGTCGAACGCTTTGACCCTGCCAAAGCGGAAGGGATCTCTGCCGCGATTCAGTTTGATTTGAGCGGAGACAACGGGGGACAGTACTGGCTGCGCTTGGCAGATGGCAAGGCCGAAGCTGGTGAAGGTGAAGTTGAGAATCCGAAAATGACTTTGCGTGCCAGCGCTGAGGACTTTTATACCATGATGAACGGCGGCCTTAACCCAATGCAGGCCTTCATGACCGGAAAAGTAAAAATTCAGGGGGATACCAGCTTGGCCCTGAAGTTGATGCCGTTGATTAACGGGTAGCGGCAAAGCTTATTTCCTCATCCGACTTTTGTCGCCATGCAGCAAGGCAGGCCAATTTGTGCCTGCCTTACTTTACTTACTTTACTTACTTTGACTCATCATCGGGCGGTATGTTCATCAGGTAAAAATTGCCGCTGCCAAGCTGGGCAGTATGAATAGCGTCTTTGACTGCGGTCAGCAAATCGCGGTTGTTTGAGGCATGTGCATCGCGTTCCAATACTGTCAAAACGCGAAGCGCTTCTTTACCCCCGATCTCGCCGAGCGCCCAAATCGCAACATCCCGAATTTCAACATCTCGGTCGAACGCCAGCCGCGAAAGTGGCAGCACAGCTTCTTCAAGTTCCAATTCACCGGCAGCGCGTGCTGCTTCATAGCGCATCTCAGGATCGGGGTTCTCCAGCTCACGAAGGACGATCGTTTCCCAACGTTGATCGCATGTGCGTCCCATTGCAAAGAGAGCACTGACTTGCAGACGGCGGTCATTACTGCGATAAGCGTCTTCGATCGCCTCTGAGACGACTTCATTTGAACAGTTTGCGATCGCTTCAAGCGCTCGCCGCCGCACGTCAATGTCCTCCTCATCATCAAATAAGATGTCAAGCACCGCAGTTTGCACGCGCGTAAAAGCTGCCGAGTCTAGATCGCCAAGCTCTCCACTCAAAACGAAGCGGCCAAGGGCGCTGGCGGCCGAAGCGCGCACACTGCGCGCTTTATCCGTGCGCGCCAATGCAATCAGCCGATCCATCAGCGCAATGCTTTCATGTTCCCACAGCACATCGATCGCCGCCTCGCGCACACTAGCATCTTCATCGTTCAGCCCCAGCATACCGATCGCGCTATAATCCATTTCGAAGTTCGTCTCACCGACCTCGACGAGTGCACGCATCAACTTGCGCCGGGTAGCGGTGTTAAGTCTTGTCCAAACCCGTTCGATTTGCTTAACTTCGCTTTCTGACAGGTCAGACAAGCCATAATAGAGCACTGAACTTAAACCGGTCGCCTCACTCTCACTTTGGGCAAGCGCAACCAGCAGCGTTGAAAGATCTGGTTTCTTCTCTAAGCGAGTTCGTTTCGATGCAGACATACTCTCACCTCAACAAGTCGGTGAGCGGGTTAGCGATATCGTTCAGCACGACGACGACCATGAGCGAGAGCAGCAGGGCTAGACCAACCAAATGTACCATCCCCTCTCGCTCTGGCGCGATAGGACGGCCGCGCACTAATTCAAGCAGAACAAAGACGATACGACCTCCATCAAGCGCTGGGATAGGCAGCAGGTTCGTGAAACCGAGAGCAAGACTAATCAAGGCCATGAACTCGAGCATGATCGAGGGCCGCTCTTGCTGAATGCTCTCCTGCAAGAAGACGCCGCCCGCTTGACTAATCCCAAGCGGCCCAGTCAGACGCAGTGTCTCAGGAGCGGCGGTTCCGCGAATGATCTCGCCCGGGATACTAACGATCGTCCTGAACACATCAATGATGCGCTCAACGGCGTAACGGGCAGCAACCGGAATCGACTGCGGCACTAATGTTTGCTGAGGAACACCTTCAGCAAATGCCAGCCCAAGCGTTGGAGCGAGCGCAGCGCTGCCGATCGAGATTCCCATTGCGCCCTGTCCTTGGGGCGGGTTCGCCCGTGGAACCAATGTCACTTCGATAGTGCTGCCTTCACGCCAGATCGTCAAGGTAACGGGCTGCTCTAGATGCGCCTGTGTGGCTGCTTGAAGCGTTTCGTAAGTATCGATTGGCTCGCCGTTAAAAGCAATGACCATATCGCCTTGTCTTAGGCCGGCCGCTTCAGCCGGGCTGTCCGGAGCTACGCCGCGAATTAAGGGGTGGGGAACCATGACGATATCGTTCGACGCCGCGTTCGCAGGCGCCGGCACAACAAAAGTAAGGATCTCTTGACTGGGGAAACGACGGACGGTCAGTTCGACCGGCTGCTGCGCCATCTGCAGCGCCTCAATATAAGCAGACGCCGTCGCCAGCGGCTCTCCGTTGATCGCCTCGATCATATCGCCCGATTGTAAACCCGCAGACGCCAATACAGAGTTTGCCTCGACGTGGACTAGGCTGGCTCGTCCTCCAGTGATCTGTGGGAGACCGATCAACGCGATAATCATAAACAGCAAGAACGCCATCATGAAGTTAGCGACTGCGCCCATTGACAAGAAAATCAAGCGTGCAATGGGCGAAACCTCGTTCACGGTTTTGGGATTGGTGATGCCGCGAGCGATCGCTTCGTCGCGGTCAGTCGCCGTATCTTCGCTGCCGGTTTGGCGCACGATATCTTCGCCTAAAGGCCGCACAAACCCGCCTAAAGGCAGCCAGTTGAGCGTATAATCTGTGCCTTTATAGCGGAAGAGTTTCATGACACGCGGGGGAAAGCCGATGCCAAACTCTAGGATTGTGATGCCGACACTTTTAGCAGCCAAGAAATGGCCGAGTTCGTGGACGAGCACCGCCGGTATCAACACTAAGATAAAGGCGATGATCGCAGACAAAGCATCGTTTCCTAGGAGAAAATCGAACATGCAGAGCAAACCTTTACCAAACTACTGCCGTAGATGACGTAACAGAACAATTACGTCTAATTCATAATTATACGCTTAATGGCGAACAAATGTGCCTTTGTTCACGGAATGCTCACCACGCGTGCCTTATCGCCCGGCCGGGCGGAGAAAATTTCCAGCACCTGAGGGATTGTGCGTAAACGTTCAGCGATGACAGATGCATCTTCGGCAAGACAGATGCAGTGAACGTTTGGCCCGGCATCAAGCGTATAGCAAACACGCAAGCCTTCTGCGCGCCACTGACGCACCAAATTCATAATCATTAATGATGCTGGCTGCCAGTAGAACAGCGGCGGGTCGCTGGTCATCATGACAGCATGCATCAAATTGCTATCGAGTTCAACGATGTGCGCGAAGCGTGAAAAGTCTCGAGCGGCAATCGCCTCTTTACAAATGTTCAACCGATGGTACGCCCCTGCTACCCGCGCAGCTTGCAAATCACTGGTGAGCGCGGATCGATGACCAGCGGTCGATCCAACAGGTTTGTGCTCGCGGCTCACTACAGCGATGACATCAACTAGATCCCAATAATCGGGAGGAAACACGCTTTCCGCATAAGATTCTTCGTGGCTCGTGCCAGCATGCCATTCGACGAAGCCTGCCGGGATCGATCGCGCGGCGGAGCCGGAACCAAGGCGCGCGAGCCTCGTTAATTCGCGCTCATCGAGCGCAGCGCCAGCAGCTGCCACCCCTGCGACTGTTAGTGCTGCAAAAGCCGCCGCAGAGGAGGCAATGCCAGCGCCGGTTGGGAAATTATTACGCGACTCGACATAAGCACGTGCATCAAGTGATAGCCGGCGCCGCAGTACATCGAGATGCGCACTCACGCGCCTTAGTGGTTCGCCTGTTTGCGGCTGGCCATTTAAGAGAAACGTATCATCTGAAGTTGACTGCCACGTTACCGCAGTCTGGGCGAACAAACCCTCTAGCGTCATGCTAAGTGACGCATTGGCGGGCAGACGCAGTTCATCATCGCGATTTCCCCAATACTTGATGAAAGCGATGTTGGCGTTGGCGCGGGCGAGCGCATTATGCAGCCCATGAGACATCGTAGCACTCTTCGGGATTGTCATGGCTAAGCGGCGAATTATATAATGCGGATAGTGAAGCTGTCATCACGGCTCCCCAATTGGAGAACAGCTTGCATTCGTTGATTGGGCTTGTTCGGACGATGCGTCCGAAACAATGGACCAAAAACGGCATTATCTATGCCGGTATCGTCTTTGATGGACAGCTTTTTGTCCTCGATTCTTTCGTCCGCGTTACGATAAGCTTCATCTTATTATGCCTAATTTCAAGCTCAATTTACATCGTCAACGATCTCGTTGATATCGAAAGCGACCGGCAGCATCCTGTTAAGCGCAACCGCGCGCTGCCGTCTGGCCAGCTTCCAGTTCCCTTTGCCATAGTGGCGGCGTTCGTGCTGCCCATCTTCGTGATCGGTACTGCCCTCACATACAGTCGGGGTTTTGCTATTATCCTGATCGGCTATCTCATTCTGCAGCTTCTCTACAGTTTCCGCCTCAAACACATCGTGCTCATTGATGTGATGGCGGTTACGGCTGGATTTGTTCTGCGGGTGGCTGCTGGCGTGGTAGTCGTTCATGTGGCACGCTTTTCACCATGGTTATACGCGTGCACGGCGCTACTTGCTTTGTTTTTAGCCATTGCCAAACGCCGACAGGAACTGCTCCAGCTTGCCGAGGAAGCAGGCACTATTCGTGTTACGTTCAAGCAATACAACCTGCCCCTGCTCGATGAGATGCTTCGTATCGTCATGACGGGCACGATCATCGCTTACATGTTGTATGCTATCGAAGAACCTTCTGTTTTATTAGCGGGCACTAACCTATCGCTACTCACCGTGCCATTCGTCCTTTATGGCGTTTTTCGCTACCTCTACTTGATGCATGTTAAAGGTGAGGGCAGCGCCCCAGATGAAGTTCTGCTGCGCGATCGTCCCTTGCAATTGGCGATCCTTTTATGGGGCTTTACTTTCGTAGCGATTATCTATCTTCCGAATCTTCAAGCATGATCACGGCAAGTGCCCCTGCCAAATCGATTCTGCTTGGCGAACACGCTGTCGTCTACGGCCAACCCGCACTGGCCGTGCCGCTCTCATCGCTGCGTGCGAAGGCGACCGTGACAGCAAACCCGCCAAATGTCTCTGGCCTTCGTATTACAGGCAGCGAAACCGGCGACATTCTCCCTCTAGAGATTGACGCCGAGATAGTGGATAACGCGCTTGCTTTAACGGCACACCTTGTTCTGAAGCATCTCGGAATAGCGGCACCACCCGATATTACGATCTCACTCCGCTCTGATATCCCCGTCGCCAGCGGGCTGGGGAGCGGTGCGGCAGTTTCTACAGCGCTCGCGCGCGCCTTGTGCGCCGCTGTCAATCGCATGATTGATGATGAAGCACTTAATGCCATCGTTTACGAAGTTGAAAAAGTTTATCATGGCACGCCAAGCGGCATCGATAATACTGTGATCGTCTTCGAGCACCCCGTCTATTTTGTGCGCGGCGCTCCTCCGCAACGTTTCGCGTTGCGTCGCAGTATGACGCTACTAATTGGTGATACAGGGCTTCGCGCATCGACACGCGTTGCGATCGATGATGTGCGCGCACTCTATGCAAAAGAGCCAGAACGTATCGGTAACATTTTCTCGGCGATCGGCACTTTAGCGGAACAAGGACGAGCTGCACTCATCACCGGCGACTTAGTTCAACTAGGCGAACTCATGAATGCCAATCATATGTTGTTACGCGAACTAACAGTTTCATGCCCAGAGCTTGAAAGGCTGACCGAGGCGGCGCGATCTGCTGGCGCTTTGGGCGCCAAGCTCTCTGGTGGTGGGCGTGGCGGTAATATGATCGCTTTGGTTGAACACGAAGCTATCAAGCCAGTTTGCTCTGCACTGCTTTCGGCAGGCGCAGCACGCGTGCTCGCAGTGCAGCTGGGAGGCATCGCCAATGGTGACTTTCGTTAAGCTTGGGGGATCGCTGATCACGGATAAGCGAACTCCAAACACCTTTCGGGCTGATGCGGCCGCACAAGCCGCACGAGAGTTAAGCACCGCACTGGCCAAGCATCCTGATCTAAAGCTGCTCATCGGTCACGGCAGCGGTTCTTTTGGGCATGTTGCTGCAAAAAAACACGGCACCATTCAGGGGGTTCGCTCGCGCGAGCAGTGGTATGGTTTCGCTGAGGTAGCAGCAGCCGCGGCTGAACTAAACGGGTTAATGGCCAAAACCCTTAGAGACCAGGGTTTGCCGGTCTTGCGGTTCCAGCCGTCAGCCTCGGCGCTCTGCCACGATGGCGAATTGATCTCGATGGCGGTGGAACCGGTCCGAGCTGCGCTGGACAACGCCCTGCTCCCCTTGGTATACGGCGATGTTGCCCTCGATGAAGTGCGTGGCGGAACCATTATCTCGACAGAGACGATCTTCCTCTATCTTGCAAGGCGTTTGCCGGTCAAACGTATTCTTCTGCTTGGCGAGGTTGAGGGCGTGCTTGATGCGGATGGCTCATTAATTCCTCTTATCACGTCGGAAAACCTTCACGAGGTTGAACAAGTGCTGGGTGGTTCTGCTGGCACCGATGTCACTGGCGGGATGGAAACAAAAGTGCGCGAAATGGTCGCGCTTGCTCGCCTTCTGCCGGGCTTACACATTCGCATTATCAGCGGCCTTGTTTCCGGCAACCTAGAGCAAGTGTTGCAAGATCCGGACGTAGAATTAGGCACACTGATCACGGCGTAACGCACTTGATTCTCAACGGCTACTTGCAGCCGCCCAGTTAAGCAGCAAAACGCCGAGCGTAATTCCCAACCCCGGGGCAAGAGCGACCCACGGCGCGCTGCGAAAGGCTAAGCGCCCTTCTGCCAACATGATGCCCCAGTCTGGCGTACCGGGAGGCGGGCCAAGACCTAAAAAACTTAGCGCCGCAGCATTGAGCATGCTGTAGGCGAACATCACTACGAAATAGCTGGCGAGCAGCGGCCAGATATTTGGTAGTAAATGACGCAGGATGAGCCGGGCACGCCCGATCCCCAGCCCGACCGCGGCTTCGACATACGGAGCCGCATAGACCTCAATCAGCGCAGCACGCACCAAGCGCGCACATGGCGCGACAAGCATGATGCTGATCGCGATAATGACGGACTGCACCCCGCTTCCCACAAGCGTCAAAATGGTCAAAGCGAAAACTAGACTGGGAATGGCGAGGATGGCATTTAAGAGCGCTTGTAGAACTTGGTCAAAGCGAGTCCCGTATAGGCGCGAAGCAGCGCCGAGCAAACAGCCAAGCGTGAAGGCTGAAATCGCAGCGAGGCCAGCGATCAAGAGCGTGTGCTGACCACCATACAAAGCCCGGCTAAGGACGTCGCGCCCAAGCAGATCGGTTCCCAACAGATAAGTAGTGCTTGGCGGTTGCAGCGCCACTTCTGGTTGTGTCCGCATGGGATCGAACGGAGCGGCGATAGGCGCGAGGCTCACACACAGCAGGTATAGCGCAACTGCCCCCCAGCGCTTCATCATTGCAGTTCCTCTACAAAACGAGGGTCGATCCAACGGATCAAGATTTCCGTCAGCCCATAGATGATCGCATAGGCCATGGCGCTCCATGCCACGATACCTTGCACCAACGGATAATCTTGCCCTAGCACTCCGTCAAGCAGCAGACGCCCTAAACCGGGGCGCGTGAACAGTGCCTCTGTAATCACAACGCCGCTCAATAAAAAACCAGCTTGAAGCCCGATGACGGTTAGGATCGAGGGAAGCGCAGCTCGAATGATATGGCGTCCGATTACAACCGAACGCGGCAGCCCCTTGCCATGCGCCGTACGCACAAATTCGGCGCGCTGCGTCTCGCGCAGACTCGTCTCGACCACCTGGCCGACAGCCCCAGCAGTATGAATCCCCAGCACCAAAGCAGGCAGTGCAAGCCGCTGTACCCCTCCCCACCCCGAAGACGGCAGCCAGCCAAGCTGCGCGCTGAATAAATAAAGCGCGATTGTGCCGCTCCAATAGACCGGTATGCTCAAGGATAAACTGATCAGGCCGCGGCTGAACGACCTGAGCGAGCGAGTGGTTGAAAGGCCAGCCAGCGCCCCCCAACCGCAGCCCCAGACCACAGCTACCCACAACGCTCCCACCGCGAGTTCAACTGTTGGAGCGAGCTGCTGCCCAATCAATAATGCCACTGGCTGCCCGCTGCGCAGCGAGACCCCTAAATCGCCACGCAGTAAGCCGGAGACAAACAGCAGATACTGCTCGGCAACCGGCCGCGTTAGCCCAGCAGCCTCGCGTCGCATCTCAATCGTCGCCTGTCCCGCGCCACTTTCAATAAGCTGTTCCTGAATCGCATCACCAGGAAGCAGCCGCAGCAGAAAAAAGATGATCGAAATCGCTAGCCACAGAGTCAGCGCCAGCGCCAAAACACGCCGGAAAACCCACACGTCAATTGTTGTACGCGGTATTCGCCAAAAGCGGGAACCAGCCGTAGGCATCGAACGCCAGCCCTTGTATCGAGCGATGAGCGCCATTCAAGTTGACATAATCGCGAATGGGCAGGATCAAGGCTTGTTCCATGATAATTCGCTGGGCCTGTGCGTAGAGGCTCGCCCGCGCTCCCAGATCAGACTGGCGGACGGCCTCAGCCAAAACCTGATCGAGAGCCGGGTCGCTAAAGCCAGTCCAATTGTTGGTGCCGTTGGTTGTGAAATAACGATTCAAAAAAGAAGGATCGACGCCAAATTCATAAAAGGCAACCAGGTTAAAATTGCCGCTTTCGATCGCTTCTAACAGTATCGCTCGGCTTGGGACTTGATTGAGCACAACGCGGAAGCCGAGCGTGTGCCACTGGTCTTGCAAAAGCTGGGCCACTTCCGGAATCAATCCCCACGGCGGCACGATGATGCTGATTTCAATATCTACCCCACCAAAATCGAGAAAGCCGTTGTTGTCTGTATCTTGAAATCCTGCTGCGGCGATTAAGCCTCGCGCTTGTTCGAGATCAAACGCATACGCGTTGATGAGTTCACGGTTGTAAAACGCAGTGCTGGCTGAGAGTGGTCCCCACGCAATCGGCGAATAGCGTTGAAAGACACTGTCAATAATCACCTCTCGATTTGTGCTGTACAGCAGCGCTTGGCGCACGCGCAGATTATCGGTTGGGAACCGGCGGGTGTTTATTAGGAACTGAAGCGGCTGACCGGGGACGCTCACTGGAATAATTTGCAGCGCGGGGTTGGCAGTTAAAGCGCGCGCATCAGTGGGTAGAAGTTCACCCATGATCTGGGCATCCCCTCCCTCAAGGCCAAGCGCGCGAGCCGCAACATCGGTAAAAAAGCGAAATTCTATTTCATCGAGAGTGCCGGTTTCCGGGAAAGCGTAGAACGATGGCCCCCAGTTATAGTCGTAGTTGCGCTGAATCACCAATCGGTCGCCCGGTACATATTCGACCATGCGGTAGGGACCGGTACCCACCTGATGAAACTGGTAACGATCGAGCGAATATTCGGCGAGCGCTGCTGGACTGGCGATGCCGAGGTAGACCTGACTGAGCGAGTCGAGCAGCGGACTATACGGTTCAGCAAGTTGGAGGCGAATGGTATAATCATCGACGATCTCGTAACCGACATAGGGGCCAAGCAAGAAAACTGCTCGCTGAGAGGCTGTTTCGGGGTCAACAATGCGGTCCAAATTAGCAGCGACTGCTTGCGCGTTAAACGGTGTCCCGTCATGAAATGTGACATCGCGCCGCAGATTAAACGTATAGATGAGGCCATCGGGCGAAATTGACCAGTCAAGCGCCAGACCGGGCGTGAATTCTTTCGTCGTTGGATGGCGGTAGATGAGGGTATCGTATACTTGCCGCAGCGGTATGCCCAATTCAGATGAGGCATGGATATGCGGATCGAATCCAGAGGGCTGCAGGGTCAACCCATAAATCACACGACTGCCGGTCGAGGTCTCCTGCGCGATGTTGCTCGGCACGCAGGCGCCCGTGATCACTGCGACCCAAGTAGACAACAGCGCCAGTAAGATAATGGGCATCGGCTTTAACATCCTTAAACCAAAGATCTTCGCGGTGAATTATAAATCAGAATTTAGCGAGAGATAGGCCCAGTGACGTATACAACTCGCTATATCACACCGCCACAAGAAGACCAAGAGATTTATCCGTATCGTCGGGTCTGGCCAAGCTTGGGCCTTGAGAACGGCATCTTCTTCGCCGTCACTGCGTCGATCTTTTTCGCTGTCAACTTTTTGAGCTTTTCGCTTCCAGAAACATTTGTGCGTCCATTGAACCTTGCCCTAGCGCTGCTGCCACTGGGTTTATGGCTATTGTTTTCATACCGAGCGGAATTCCGTGTTCCACAGCCACGTGAACGCCTGCTGGCAGTACTCATTATTTCTGCGCTGGCTGCAAATGCTATTGGGATTCCCCTGCTGAACGACTTTTTTCAAGTTGAGCGTTGGGTACCTTTAGGCGACAATTCGGAACGCATCCTTGGCTACACATTTACTGTTGGAGCGGTTCAGGAAATCATCAAATACCTTGTGATCCGTTATCTAACTTGGCCGCGCCTATTTCGCACCCGGGCAGATAGTATCGCCTATGGCGCTGCGAGCGCGATCGGGTACGGCACTGTTGAAAACTTGCATTTCGTTTTTTCCGGCGCCGCGCTGCCCGACTACGCAGCTATCTACATATTTGATACGATCGCAGTTAATCTCGCGGGAAGTATTATCGTAGCGTATGGTCTCTCGGAGACAAGGTTCAGCAATGCGTCACCGTTCTTGCTGCCATTTATGGTGTTCTTGGCTTCTCTGACAACTGGGACAGTGGTCACCCTGCGCGCCGGTCTGATCAATGCGAGCTTCACCTTACAGGGAGCATTTGCGCGCCCACTATTGGGATTCTTGTTTTCAGTGGGAGTACTGCTTGCGGCGAGTGTCGTTTTCATCTTTCTGTTTGAGAATTCTGAGCGACGAGCGCGTGAAGCCGCAGCGGCTCAAGGGGACTGAGACGCTATGGCTGTCATTGAGATCACCGAACCACGTCCGGAGCTGACTCAACGCCAACGCTGGAGCCACTATTTTGTCTTGCTATTCGCCCTATTGTCGCTGCTAATAGGCATTAATTTGCGTGACAACACGCTGTTTGCGACCGTGCTTTACGTCAACCCGGCGGCGGGCATTCGCGCGTTTTATCCAGAATCTTGGCTGCTCGATTCTGACGGGCCGTATGTGTTTCGGGTGCGCGATATGTCGCAAATTGGTTTCAAAACGACAATACAAGTGAGCACACTGCCGGTAACGCTCAACACGACGCCGCGCAATCTCCTCGATAATCTCATCTTAAGTCGATCACAAACGCTGTCTGCATTTAGTGTCCTATCAAGGGGCGAGCCATATCCCTTACCCGATGATGTCATCGCCACCTCAATGCGTTACATCTTCGTTGACGATACGACGAGCGATCCGTTCCTCGAACGCATTCCCGTCGTAGTCGAAGGGATCGACGTGCTCACGATCCAAGGCGGACAGGCGATCGTCCTCACTTTCCTAGCCGACTCGGCTACGTATGACACCCAGTTCCCAATTTTTCAGAGGTTTGTCAATGACTTCAATTTCTAAGCAAGATGTCCGTAAACTGGCCATGTGGGCTTGCTTGATGGTCATCATCCTTTTGCTAACGGGGGTGCCAGCTCTTAGTCAAGAACAAGTCTTAGACCTTGAGCGAATCCAGCGCGCGACGGTTTTCATCATGCAGACTCGCAGTACGGGCACCAACCTAATCGTCACGTGCGTCAGTTCTGGTACGATCGTCAGCCGCGATGGACTGATCTTGACCAATGCTCACAGCACTGTGCCAAACGAGAACTGCCCCGGCGATACGCTCGTTATCGCGCTCAACATTCGTCCGGGTGAACCTCCGATTCCGCGTTTTCAGGCTGAAATTGTGCAGGCCGATCCGGGCGTTGATTTAGCTCTGCTTCGCATTACGCGAGAAAATGATGGGCGCCTGCTCGACCCGCGTTCGCTGGCGCTGCCGTTCGTTGAGCTGGGCGATTCATCGCTTCTACGTTTGGACAGCACAATCACTGTGGTCGGCTATCCCGGCATCGGCGACGAGTCGATCGTCGTCGAACGCGGCACCGTGATCGGTTTCACAGCAGAGCCAAGCGGCGGCGATCGCTCTTGGATCAAGACCAGCGCGCCGATTCGCGGCACAATGTCCGGCGGTGGTGCCTACAACCAACGTGGGCAGCTCATTGGCATACCGACAACGGCTCCTCTGGGACCGGAGGCGCCCGGCACAAACTGTGTGATCGTGCAAGATACAAATGGCGACGGTCTGATCAATAATAACGATTCCTGCATTCCGATCGGCGGTCCAATCAATTCCCTGAGGCCAGCAGCGTTTGCTCGGCCGCTGCTGCGCGCCGCTTCGCTTGGCTTAACAGTAGAGATGGTGACTTCGTTTCCAGAGCGCGCGGGACAAGCTGGGCCGCCGCGAGCGCGTTATCTCGGGTTTTCGCCGTCCGTCAATGAAGCGGGAATGCCGACAACGATCATCAGAAGCCTGCCGACGGGCAGCAACAGCCTCTATCTGTTCTTCGATTATGACAACATGACGCCCGAAACCATCTATGAACTGCGCGTGACGACGAATGGTATTCCCAATCCCAACTTCTCCTTGACGCCAGTGCGCTGGAGCGGCGGCCGCAGTGGGCTGTGGTATGTCGGCAGCCGCGGGCAGCCGTGGCCGAATGGAGTATATGATTTCACGCTGTTCATCAACGGTGTTGCTTCTGGAAACGCGCGTTTGATCGTCGGAGGCGCTCCGGAGCCAACGCCCGAATTCAGCGATATCGTCTTCGGCCTGCTCGATCTCAACGGCAACGTGTTAGGCAATGGTTTTGTGCTGCCAACCGGCAGCATCGCAAGCGCGCGATTCTTATATCGCAACATGACGCCCGGCACGCCTTGGACGGCAATTTGGTATTACAACGGAACCGAAGTGCAGCGATCGGATGAAGGGACGGTGTGGTCTGCCGCTGACGGCGCTAGCGGAGCCAAAGTTATTAGCATCCAAGACCCATCGGGGCTGCTGCCTGGGCGCTATCGCCTTGAGCTGTACATCGACAATCGCTTGGCAGCCGTCTCGGATTTCACGCTGGCAGGCGCACAAGAAGGCGCTTTTGCGCGTATTTTCACCGACGTCCATTTCACCCGTGCGTCCACCGAAGCAGAGGCGCGTACCGCAGCTCCAATCACGAGCTTCTCCTCTGGCACCCCGTCCATTTACATGTTGTTCGACTGGGAACAGATTGCCCTTGGCACCCTGCTGAGACTTGAACTTTCAGTCGATGGAGATACGTTCTTCAGGCGTATTATGCCGTGGAATGGCCCAGAAAGCGGCAGCAACTTCTTGCTGCGTTTAACCGGCAGAGGCGGCGTTCCCGATGGCACTTATCGCCTGAACTTGTTCGTCGATCAACTTCAGTTTGCAGCGGCGCAGGCTCGCGTAGGTATCGGCCAGCTCCCGATCGATCGCTTTGCTCAGCCAAGCGGAGTGCCGCTACGTGGGCAGATCATCGACTCTGAAACGCGCGCCGGCATTCCCGGCGTGTCCGTTCTGCTCATTAGTGAAGATTACTCCGTTGCCGATTTTCGTCGCGATTGGCAGCAGGAACAGTTATACGCAATGGCAGTGACCGATCGTAACGGCCGCTTTGAGATCGACAGACCGCTGCAGCGGAATGTTCCTTACAGCATTTTGGTGATCGCTGAAGGTTATCTGCCGATCGCTGCCGATGGCGTTCGCGTCACTGATGAGAACAACCCAGACAATACGGCATTCGATATTCAACTGTTCTTAACGCGGGGCTAACGCCGATGCCCGAAAAGCAGCGGCTCGACATTTTGCTGCACGATCGCGGTTTAGCCGAAAGCCGGGAAAAGGCGCGCGCTTTGATCATGGCGGGTGAGGTATTAGTCGACGGGATAAGAGTCGATAAAGCTGGAATGCGCGTCGCAATCGAGGCGGAAATTACGGTCAAGGCCAGCCCGCGCTTCGTTAGCCGTGGCGGTGAGAAGTTGGATGCTGCGCTGGAAGCGTTTGGCATTGATGTTACGATGTTTGTTTGCGCTGACGTTGGGGCGAGTACAGGCGGTTTTACCGACTGTCTGCTCCAGCGGGGTGCGAGCCGCATTTATGCTATTGATGTCGGTTATGGCCAGCTCGCTTATGCTTTGCGCCAAGATACGCGCGTTATCGTCATGGAGCGAACAAATGCCCGTCACCTTCCCAAACTACCAGAACCCGTCGATCTGGTGACCGTTGATGCTTCATTCATCTCGCTGCGCCATCTTTTACCAGTTGTGAAGCAATGGCTTGCGGAGAGCGGCCAGATCATCCCTCTGATCAAGCCGCAGTTTGAGGCAGGAAAGCGAGATGTCGGCAAAGGCGGTGTGGTGCGCGACCGGCGGACACATGCGCGCGTTTTGGGCGAGGTACTTGCGTTTGCGCAGTCGCTCGATTTGTCGGTATGCGGCCTCGTCCGCTCGCCATTGGTTGGGCCGGCCGGCAACGTTGAATTTCTGGCGTGGCTGCGGTCGCTTTCCTGCTCCGTCCCGTTCGATGTATCTGCGGCCATCGATGCGGTCATTTAACTTCCCCTGCCGTTCTGATATACTTTCCCCATCTGAGATAAGACGGATACTGACAACGCGATGGATCGCAACCAGATTCGGAACTTTTGTATTATCGCTCATATTGATCATGGAAAAAGCACGCTCGCTGACCGCTTGTTGCAAATCACGAAGACGGTTAGCGAACGAGAGATGCAGGAACAAGTATTAGATAGTATGGATTTGGAGCGGGAACGCGGCGTGACGATCAAGGCGTCAGCTGTTCGCATGGAATATGTCGCGCGCGACGGTAACACCTATGAAATCAACCTGATCGATACCCCCGGCCATGTCGACTTCGCTTACGAAGTTAGCCGCGCTTTACAAGCGTGCGAAGGCGCTGTGCTGGTGGTGGATGCCAGCCAGGGGATTGAAGCGCAGACGCTTGCGAATGTTTATCTCGCATTAGAGCATGATCTCGAGATCATTCCTGTCTTAAACAAGATCGACTTGCCAGCCGCGCGGCCCGATGAGGTTGCACAAGAGATCGAAAACCTGCTCGGCGTTGATGCGAGCGACATTCTACAGATTTCCGCCAAACAAGGTATCGGCGTTGAAGACGTTCTGGAAGCCGTGATCGCGCGGGTGCCGCCTCCTAAAGGCATGGTCGAAGCGCCGCTGCGCGCGCTTGTGTTTGATTCGCACTACGACTCGTATAAAGGTGTGGTCGCCTATGTCCGCATTGTTGATGGCCGATTGGAGCGAGCGGGCACCTACCGACTGATGGCGACTGACGCACGTTTTGAGCCGGTTGAGATCGGCATTTTCAACCCGCGGATGCAGCCGGTGAACGCGCTTTCGGCCGGCGAGGTTGGCTATGTAGCGACTGGCTTCAAGACAGTGGCCGACTGCCGGGTTGGTGATACGATCACACAGGCTGTGGGCGGCGCCAGCGAGAGCCTGCCCGGCTACAAGCAGGTTAAGCCAATGGTGTTCGCAGGCTTGTATCCTGTGAACAATGACGATTATGCTGAACTGCGCGACGCGCTTGAAAAACTTCAGCTCAACGATGCCGCGCTCGTCTATGAGCCGGAGAACTCGCAAGCGTTGAACTTCGGCTTTCGCGTGGGTTTCTTGGGATTATTCCACATGGATATCGTTCAAGAACGCCTTGAGCGTGAATATGGATTGGATATTCTAGCGACCGCTCCCAGCGTCGAATACCAACTGGTGATGCGCGATGGCACCGAGATTGCGATCGACAGCCCTGCCGAAATGCCGGATGACCCGAGCAAGATCGCCGAAATCCGTGAACCGTGGATGAAAATCCAGATCTTCACTCCTGAAGAGTTCATCGGCCCTTTGATGGATTTGGTCATCAAAAAGCGCGGTGAGTACGTCAATATGGAATATTTGGACAAATCGCGCGTCGTGCTCACGTATCGACTGCCGCTGTCGGAGCTTATTGTCGATTTTTATGACCGCTTAAAGAGCATCACTCGTGGTTATGCCAGCCTCGATTATCAGTTCGACAGCTATCGAGCGGAGGATTTGGTCAAGCTCGATATCATGGTGAATGGCGAACCTGTAGACGCACTCGCCATTATCGTCCATCGCGATGACGCCTACCACAAGGGGCAAAAGCTGGTTAGCAAACTTAAAGACTTGATCCCACGTCAGCTGTTTGCAGTGCCGATTCAAGCGGCGGTTGGCAAAAAGATCATCTCTCGCGCAGACGTCAAAGCGCTGCGCAAAGACGTATTGGCGAAATGTTACGGCGGCGATATTACCCGTAAGAAAAAGCTGCTCGAGAAGCAGAAAAAAGGCAAGCGGCGCATGAAAATGATCGGCGCAGTCGAGGTGCCTCAGGAAGCTTTTATGGCGCTGTTGAGCCTCAATGATGAGTAAATTGCCATGTTTGCACAGCCCGTACTTGCTGAGATGACAGGCCGCCCATGCTGTGGGCTGTTTGAGCGATCTCCGACAGCGTGAACGGCGCGCGCGTTGGCACAGGGGCTTCCATAGCGAGAGCGATCAAGCCCGCAGCGCTGATCACGCTTAAGCCAACCCGTTCGGCGTGGTTAACCAACGCAGCGGGGAAAGAGCTTTCTCCTAGCGCGTTAAGGATCAGAGTCGTTTTATGGCCGATATCATAAGCGCCGGCCAGAGCGAGAGACGTTGTGTTAGCCGTTTGGCGGCTGTAGATCACAGGCAGACCGCTCTCCAGCCCTACCGCGACGGCTAAAGGTAGCGAGTCCTCCAAACACAGCAGTCTGTCAATTTCATCGGGCAGGTAGGAAATGAGATGCCGCGCGCTGCGCCTGAGCAGATCGGGATAGGAGGGCAACAACTCGAATGATAGTAGAAACGGCGCGACTTTCTGCCCGTGACGGAATCGCCCAAATTGGACGATGCCGGCGTGGATCAGGTCATTCATCAAGTTAGTCATGATAGCGCAAAACAGCTTCGCGGATGCGGTCGACGAAATCGTCTCCAGAAGCACCGTCGAAAACCTCGTCTCCTAACAGGCGCAGCGGATGTCCGTAAGCTGTGATCTGGTCGCCGCACAGGAAGCAAGCTGCATCTGCTCGCTCTTCATATAAGACAATATCATATAAGACAATACCCTCTACGCCGCGCGCTCGGTAAGCGACGGTATCTTGCTGATCGATCAAGGTGACTGCGTCGACGTTAAGGGCATTTTCACTCATCGCTTCAGCAAGTGCCGGGCCAAAGAATGGGCCGTCGAGGATCGTCACTACGTCACCGCCGGCTGCCGCATAGGCTATCGACCGCTCCAGTGCCACCGCCCCGGCTCCCCCAAGTGCGAAGTAAGCGGCAAAGTCAAATACATAGCCCTGCAAGCAGTCATATGTGGCAGCAATAACCGCCTTGCTGTATGGCAAGAATGGGTCATCGTATCGCTGAATTGGCAGCGGCATCCGCGCGATCTGTGGCTTTAAACGAAGCAGCAGAGCTGGACGTCCCGAGGAGCGTAGCTTCGCTAGCTTGCGTTCAAACCGAAGCATCGTTCTCTCTCAACATGCGCCACGCTGTCGCCATCGCCCATGTGGCCGACCACTGCTTGGCAACATCAACTCCACTGCCAAACCCATAAGCGCGCGAGCGGATGCTGTCTCCGTAGCAAACAGCGACGGCGCTTAGTTCCTCACTGTCGGCATGATCAACCCCCTCCGCAGACCGGCAAACAACCGCGATACCGATATCTGCATTGGTGTTCGCAATCGCACGCTGCGCCACTTGCTCAGCGAGCTGGCGGGCCGAGAGCGATAAGTCAAGCTTGAGATCGTGAGCATCCAGCGCTTCTAAAGCGCTGAAGTGCCAGCCATTCTTCAGAACATCATCAGCAGCAATTGTTTTCAGACGCCCGCTGATCACCGGCTCGATGCCGATCTCGCTTATCACCAGCGTCGCCGATCGGCTTTTCAACGCTTCGATCAACGCTTGCTCAAGCGTGTCAGAGTCGGCGCCAAAAATGTACTGCCCTACCCGCTTGCGAATTAGGCCTTCAGTCGCCAAGATCAGTGCATCTGCTTCGGCTAAGCTGGTGGCTTTTGCTGTAATGCGAATATCGACCTGCCCGCTGTGCGCTGCCAGACCAACCGTTGGATTGCTCGCTTGCAGCAGATCCTCGCCGATCGCTTCGTCGAGCATACTCTCGCCAACACCAGCCGTTTTTAAAACTCGCGCTTTGATCACCGTCCCCCCAAGCGCATACTTGCGTCGCAAGAAAGGGACAACATGTTCCATGAACAAAAATTTCATCTCGCGTGGAACACCCGGCAGGCTGATTACGACCCTATCACCTTGTTCGACAATAAATGCCGGCGCAGTGCCCACTGGGTTTTCGATGATAATCGCGTCGGCCGGTACATAAGCCTGACGGCGATTATTCTCAGTCATTTGCACCCGGAAACCGGAAAAGCGGTCAGCGATCTTATCTAGTAGGTCTTGATGAAAGGTCAGGTCACGGCCAGTGGCAGCTGCCACTGCTTGCCGCGTCACATCATCGACCGTTGGCCCGAGGCCCCCGCACGTGATGACGATTTGCGCTCTTCCCATGGCAGCCCTGATAGCGCTTGCAATGCGCGCTTCGTTATCGCCGACCGTGGTCATGTAATACAGATTAACGCCAATATCGCGCAATGCGCGCGCCATGAAAACGGAGTTTGTGTCCGTCAATTCGCCGAGCAAAATCTCGGTGCCGATCGCTATGATCTCTGCGTTAGGCTCTGCTTGCATGAGTTTTCCCGTTTTCCTGTGCAAAGTTGTTGCATTTTTTGACACAGACACTATAATTCGTACCAAATAGTGGAATTTGCGTACGGCAACATCTTTGTGCAAATTCTACAAGTCATTCTTTAATGACTGCGTTTCAGCCCGACATATTGTCATATGGAGGAGAACTCGTGGCAAGTGTAACTTTCCGGCATGTGTACAAAAGATATGGCAACACCGTCGCTGTTTCTGACTTGAATATTGAAGTGGCAGATAAGGAATTTCTTGTTCTGGTTGGCCCTTCAGGCTGTGGAAAATCAACCAGCCTACGTATGTTAGCTGGTCTTGAAGAGATCAGCGAGGGCGAGATTCTGATCGGCGATCGCGTCGTCAATAATGTTGCCCCCAAAGATCGTGACGTAGCAATGGTGTTCCAAAGCTACGCGCTTTATCCGCACATGACGGTTTACGACAATATGGCGTTCGGTCTGCGTTTGCGCAAAACGCCGAAACACATTATCGATCAGCGCGTTCGCGAAGCGGCTGCCAGCCTCGGCATCGAACAGCTTCTCGATCGCCGGCCGCGTCAGCTCTCGGGCGGCCAGCGTCAGCGTGTCGCCGTTGGCCGTGCCATCGTTCGTGAGCCAGCAGTATTCTTGATGGACGAACCGCTCTCTAACCTTGACGCTAAGCTGCGCGTCGAGGCGCGTTCATTCATCAGCAAACTGCACCTGCGCCTCGGGACGACCTTCGTCTACGTGACACACGACCAAGTAGAAGCGATGACGATGGGAACGCGCATTTGTGTGCTAAATGCTGGCGAGCTTCAGCAGATCGATACGCCTTTTAACTTATATCATAACCCACGCAACCTATTTGTCGCTGGCTTTATCGGCAGCCCGGCGATGAACTTCTTTGATGCGACGGTGAAAGAAGTGGATGGGCGTCTTATCATTGAAACGCCGGGCTTCGAGCTTCCTGTGCCAGCTTCCAAAGCTGAGCCGATCCGCACGCATCTTGGCCAGCGCGTGATCGTTGGCATTCGCCCGGAAGACATCCACGATGTCGATTACCAGCCCGCTGGTATCACACCGGCGATCATTGAGGCGAATGTTGACGTCGTCGAGCAGATGGGCAACGAGATGATCTTGTATCTGGAAGATCAGGGTAAGTCGTTCATCGCGCGTACTGACCCGCGCACCCGTGCGCGCGTCGGCCAGCGTTTGGGCGTCGCGCTCAATCTTGATAATCTGCATGTCTTTGATGTTGACACTGAGCTATCGCTTTCTTATGAGTACAAGCAAGAACAGGCAGAGCGCGCTGCCGTCTGATACTTATTTTGTAGAATGAAAAGCCGCCCCCTTAGGGGGCGGCTTTTCATTCTATACTCACCTTCGCCACCTCATTGGGCCTATATAATTTGCCGTAACCTGTGAAGAGGATCAACACTGTGAAAACCGCCATTCATACCGATGTTTCAATTTTTCGTGAACTGGAGCCCGAGTGGAACTTGCTGGTGCGACGCAGCACAGCTAACTTGATCTTCTGTACATGGGAATGGCAGTCGACTTGGTGGCATGCTTATGA
Source organism: Aggregatilineales bacterium (assembly GCA_046719065.1). GTDB lineage: Bacteria > Chloroflexota > Anaerolineae > Aggregatilineales > Phototrophicaceae > Flexifilum. The sequence continues at coordinate 77,178 of JBDNDP010000001.1, forward strand.
GGCAGGAGAACTTTTTGTCGTGAGCTGCCGCAATGCAGAAGGCAAGCTGATCGGTATCGGCCCATGGTTCATTCAAAAAGTTGATGGCGAGCGCGTCGTCCGCACGATTGGATGCGTCGATGTGACTGACTACGTCGATATCATTGCCGATCGCGAATACATCACTGCTGTTTTTGATGCGCTCGCTGGCGTTTTAGCGCACGAAGTGGCACGATATGATCGCATCAATTTGTGTAATATCCCCGAGGCTTCTCCATCCTATTTTCAGTTTCCTGACAAACTGCGCCAGCATCAATTCGATGCCGATATGATCCTGCAAGAGGTGTGCCCTGTCATTCATCTGCCCTCTGAATGGGAAGGGTACTTAGCGATGCTCGATAAAAAACAGCGCCACGAAATACGCCGCAAACTACGCCGAGCAGAAAGCGAAGCTGCGCTGGAATGGGTTGTGATCGATCACACGCATGATTTTGATGCAGCCGTCGAGCTTTTTCTCTCGCTTGTCCGCAAAAGCCAGCCCGCTAAAGCGGAATTCTTGAACAACAGCCGAAACGAGACTTTCTTTCGGCAAATTCTCCATATTGGACAGCGCTGCGGTTGGCTGCGCCTCAGCTTTCTTTACATCGATGGTAGGCCGACCGCTGCATATTGTGATTTCGACTACGAGCGCCACATACTCGTTTACAACTCTGGATTAGAGCCAGAACTTTATGCTCACCTAAGCCCGGGCATTGTTTTGCTGGCCTATAACATTCGTCACGCCATCGAGACTGGCCACATCCTCTACGATTTTTTGCGGGGCAACGAAACCTACAAGTATCGTATGGGAGCGCATGACACCCGTGTTTACAAGTTAATTGCGCGGCCAACTAAAGCACGCGAGATTAACTAATCTCAGTCACACGGGCGCACGTAGTTACCCGCCATAAGCGTTGGGGATATCGGCGACGCTAACGGAAATATACGGCTCACGCGCTTGGATCTCCAGAGCCTCGTCTTCGCTCATTAGCGTTTGACCAGAGTAATAAAGCACATCGTTGAAACCATCGTAGCGATAGCGACGATTGACCCAACCATACATGTTGTGTTGAAATAGGACATTGAAAAGCACAGTTTCATTCTGCTCGTTGATGCGTTCTTCGATCATCCAAACCGGGGCATATTGGGCCAAATGTGGCTTGGCCTTAGCATCACGCTTTTCAAGCAGCAGTTCAGCGTCAGTTTTCATACACTAGTTCCTGTTGCACAGTGAAGGCACATTCATTTTAATTTTAGCGGCTTTGGGCGCTGGGCGGCAACTGTCGATCACCCTTGCTGTATTTCACTTCGACAAAGCGCAGCGCCCGCGGCATAATCCTAGATCATCACGCTACTGAAGCCCTACGCAAGCAATGATCGATCACTCCCAATTTCAATCACCATTTACATGGCGTTACGGTTCTGCGGCAATGCGCTCCATTTGGAGTGAGGAGCACAAACGGCACTTATGGCGTCGTGTCTGGGTGGCGCTGGCACAAGCACAGCAAGAGGCAGGCCTAGTGAGTGCAGAACAAGTGGACGATCTTCGTGCGCATATTGGCCGAGTTGATGTAACGCGTGCGCTGGAAATTGAAGCGCGCATTCACCACGATTTGATGGCCGAACTACAAGTTTTTGCTGAGCAATGTGCAATTGGCGGCGGCATCATCCATCTTGGCGCTACCAGCGCTGACATCGAAGATAATGCTGATGCTCTGCGAATTCGAGAGGCATTGAAGCTCGTCCTGACCAAGTTGGATGCGTTGCTTGCGACGTTCGCAGACCGCATCGATGAACTAGCCGATGTGCCAACGATGGCTTTCACGCACCTTCAGCCGGCAGAACCAACTACGATGGGCTATCGCTTGTGTTTGCATGCGCAAGACTTGCTTGAGGATCGCGCTGCTGTCGCGCGCATGCATCAACATATCAAGGGAAAAGGCGTCAAAGGCGCCGTAGGCACTTCTGCTTCCTACGCCGACCTGCTTGCCCAGACGCCACTCTCAACCGCTGCACTAGAGGCGCAGGTCATGGCTGCCCTTGACCTACCGTTTTACCCGATCGCCGGACAAGTCTATCCGCGCAAGCAAGATTGGCAGGTTATGACGACGCTGGCAGGTTTAGCGGGCAGTTTGTCAAAGTTTGCGTTCGACCTACGGCTGCTTCAGTCTCCATTGAGCGGCGAATGGCGGGAACCGTTTGGGGTGGCGCAGGTTGGGTCGTCAGCGATGCCCTTCAAACGCAACCCAATACAGGCCGAAAAACTCAGCAGTCTTGGCCGTCTGGTTGCGTCACTTGTCTCAACAACGTGGGACAATGCGAGCACTTCTTTGCTTGAACGAACGCTTGATGACTCCGCCAATCGCCGCGAGATCCTGCCCGTTGCATTTCTTGCGATTGACGAAATGCTGGCTGTGAGCGAGCGATTGCTGCGCGATTTGCAGATTGATCGCGCAGCAGCCAACCATCTCCTTGAGCGGTATGGTTTGTTCGCAGCGGTTGAGCGTATTTTGATGGCAGCCGCACGCGCTGGCGCCGACCGGCAGGCGATGCATGAGCATCTGCGCGAAATTAGCATGAGCGCATGGCAGCTCGTCAATGCTGGTAAACCGAACCCCCTGCCAGAGGCGCTCGCTGCAAGCCCGTTGCTTCAACGTTATCTTTCGTTAGAAACGATCAATGAACTGCTAGATGCCCCCACTTATATCGGCGATGCGCCTGAACGCGCGCGCCAATTTGCGGCTGCAATTCGCGGTCAATTGCCCGATCTTTTGGAGGAGTCCTGATGCCGCGCGCTTTGCTAAGCGTCTATGATAAAACTGGCCTGCTGGAGTTTGCTGCAGCGCTCGTCGAGCACGGTTATGATCTAGTTGCCAGCGGCGGTACAGAGCGTACCCTGCGCGAAGGTGGCTATTCAGTGAAACCGGTTGAACAGCTCACGGGCATTCCGGAGATCCTTGACGGCCGCGTTAAGACGCTGCATCCTGCCATTCATGCAGGCATCCTTGCTCGCGATCGTGAAGAAGACTTGCGCGATCTGCGTGCCCTCAACTATGCGCCGATCAACATGGTCGTCTGTAATCTTTATCCATTTCAAGAGACGATCGCCCAACCCGGCGTCTCTCTGCAAGACGCGGTCGAGCAGATCGATATTGGCGGTGTTGCCCTGCTGCGGGCAGCGGCGAAGAACTTCTTTCATACAGTAGTGGTCTGCAATCCATCCGATTATGAGCGGGTTATCGCGGCACTCGATCGAGATGGCTTCATTGATTTAGCGCTGCGTCGTGAGCTTGCAGTCAAAGCCTTTGCGCTCACGCGCGACTATGACACAGCTATCCATGCATTCTTGTCACAGGACATCGCTCTAACAATGATGGAGGGCGAACTTCCAGAACATCTCTCGCTGGGGATGCATCGCGTTGAGGTTCTGCGCTACGGCGAGAATCCACACCAAATGGCAGCCTATTATAGCCGACGTTCTAGCCAACCGCTGGGCGGCACGCTGCTGGGCGGAAAAGCGCTCTCATACAATAATATTCTCGATTTAGATGCAGCCTGGCGGGCAGCCAGCAGTTTTACGCTGCCGACGGTGGTCATTGTCAAACATTTGACGCCGACGGGCATCGCCACGGCCGACACATTAGCTGAGGCTTTTCCTCATGCCTTAGCCTCTGACCTCGTCTCTGCATTTGGAAGTGTTATCGCCGTTAACCGAACTGTTGATGACGCATTTGTCAGCGCGCTCGGTTCTTTGTTTATCGAAGCCATCGCGGCACCAGCTTTTACTGCGCGAGCGCTGGAGCTGCTTCGAGATAAGCGCAAGAACTGCCGGCTGCTGCAGATGCCGGCCGCGTATGATGGCATCGAATTAGAGATTCGCAGCGTGCATCGAGGGCTGCTTGCACAGACCGTCGATCGAGGCGATCCCGAAGGCGCTGCCTTTCGAGTAGTTACAGAACGGAGGCCAACGGACGAAGAAGTCAGCGCGCTGCATTTTGCATGGAAAGCGGTGCAGCATGTCAAGTCCAACGCAATTGTCCTCGCATCGAACACGGCCACAGTTGGCATTGGCGGTGGACTGCCGAGTCGTGTTGATGCCGTGCGCTTAGCAATCTCAAAAGCAGGCGAACGTGCTCAGGGCGCGGTGCTGGCGTCTGACGCGTTTTTTCCCTTTGCCGATAGTGTCGAGTTCGCGCTGCAAGCGGGTGTGCGGGCCTTCATTCAGCCAGGAGGTTCCATACGCGATGACGAAGTCATCGCTGCGGCAAATCGCGCGCAAGCAGCCATGATTTTCACCGGCGTACGCCATTTTCGACATTAAAAAGCAGAGAAATATCCTTGCATCTGGCCTGCGCTACTGCTATACTTTGAGAGATGCCACCTTAGCTCAACGGCAGAGCAAACGCTTCGTAAGCGTTAGGTTTTGGGTTCAAATCCCAAAGGTGGCTTTTTCATTTGCCCGTGACGGGTTCAGCCTGCGCGGGCATTTGTTTTGTCATCAAGGAGATGCCTTCGATGGACGCCCGACCTCGTCCTGTGACGATTGCTGTCGCCGGAGGTTCCGGCTCTGGCAAGACGACGGTTTCCACTGCGATCTTGTCGCGCGTTGGCAACGATCATATTGCATATTTAGTCCACGATTCGTATTACAAAGACCTCAACGATATCCCGATGCTGCGACCGGGAGTGCGCAACTTTGACCACCCGGATGCTCTCGAAACACCGCTGCTGGCTGCGCATATTAAAAAGCTTCAGAATTGGGAAGCCGTCGAAATCCCTGTGTATGACTTCACACACGATAGACGTACCGAGGAAACTCAACAGGTTGTGCCGCAGCCGGTGATCCTTGTCGAAGGGATTTTAGTGCTGGCGGAGCCAGAGCTGCGCCCCTTGTTTGACATGAAAATTTTCGTGGATACCGACGCCGACTTGCGCTTGATCCGCCGCATCCGGCGCGACATTCAAGAACGCGGTCGCTCGGTTGATTCAGTTATCGAGCAGTATCTAGCGACTGTTCGTCCCATGCACCTTGAATTTGTTGAACCCAGCAAGCGCTATGCCGATGTAATTATCCCGGAAGGAGGCATGAATACGGTTGCTATCGATATGGTCTCCGCCCGAATTCGCAGTTTGCTGCACGATGCCATCGCGAATGCTTAGCAGAGGGGGATTGACGCTTGGTTTACCTCATGCTATTCTGCTCTTGAAACTCATAACTAACAACTGTGATCGGGAAAAGTGGGCAGTTTTCGTTATGCCAGAGAATGCGAGTCCTAGGCTGGAAGCTCGCTCATAACATCTGCTTGAAAGTCACCCGTGAGTTGCCTCTCTGAACGCCGGTATTCGACAGGTCACTAAGGGAGGCCGGTTCGCCCGTTATCGCGAATGAGCGCTTCTACGGCTAAATTCGCTGCAGAAGAAGCAAGGTGGTACCGCGGAAGCCCCTTTCGTCCTTGTGATGAATTGGGGCTATTTTATTTCTGTATCGTATGCGAGGACTGCAGGGATGACTACAGACAGCGAGACCACACAGTTTTATGACGCGATTGCCGAGTATTATCCTCTTTTTTACCGCGATTGGGACACGCAAATGGAACGCGAAGGGCTTGGCCTACGCTCCATGTTTCGGAACCGGGGGATCAACCGCGTCCTCGATGCGTCATGTGGCGCTGGGGTGCGCGCCGTGCCGCTGGCACAGTTGAATTACGATGTGGTTGCCGTTGACCAAAGCGCTGGAATGCTCGCCAAGGCACGCGAGTTTGCCGAGCGCTATGGGGTACTTGACAAAGTTCACTTTTGTCAGGGTGGGCTAAACGATTTACGGTCATTAGTAACTGGCCCGTTCGACGCAGTGATCAGTAAAGGGAATGCCCTGCCCCATTTGTTGTTAGATGAGGAGATCGAAACAGCGCTTTTTGATTTCCATGAACTGCTGCGGCCAGGCGGTTTGTTGATCATCGGCATGCGTGATTTTGGCCCGTTCATGGAGGATCGTCCGCGTTTTATCCCGGGATTTGTGCATGAATTCGATGATGGCAGCGAATTTATCACATTTGACTTGTGGGAATGGCAAGATGGCCCGCCCATCATTGCGACGCGTAACCTTTACATCGTGACAGGAAGAGAAAACCAATATCAAACGATCAAGCGTAAAGTTATCTTTCGCCCACTTTCGACAGATGAAGTCAAAGTCGTGCTGTTAGAGATTGGATTTGAAGAGATCGCCGACCAACCCGATCGCGGTGAGCGGGTTTTGGTCGCACGTAAACCGATGCACATCAAAAAGACGCCGGTTTGGCAACGGCAAGAACTGAAACGAGGGTAATCGAGAGATGGCCAGCACAATGCCAAAGACATTTGACTTTGCTGAGGCGGAGCCGCGCCTCTACGATTGGTGGGAAAAGCAGGGTTGGTTCAAGCCTGAAATCGCCGGGCCAGAAGCTGAGCCGTTCGTGATCAGCATGCCCCCGCCCAACGTCACTGGGGCCTTGCACATTGGCCATGCGCTTTTCAGTACATTGGAAGACTTAATGATTCGCTATGAACGCATGCGCGGCAAAGCGGCCTTGTGGGTTCCGGGCACTGACCACGCTGGCATTGCGACGCAGCTTCAGGTTGAAAAAATGCTTGAGGCCGAGGGCACTAACCGCGAAGCGATTGGACGAGAGGCATTTCTTGCGCGCACTTGGGCTTGGAAAGAACAGTATGGCGGCACGATCATTCGCCAGTTGAGGCGTTTGGGAGCGAGCTGCGACTGGGACCGTGAGCGGTTTACGCTTGATGAGGGTCTTTCCAACGCAGTTACTGAAGTGTTTATTCGTTTGTACGAGCAAGGGTTGATCTACCGTGGGCCGCGCCTTGTCAATTGGAGCCCAGGACTGCGGACAGCGGTTTCTGATCTCGAAGTTGAACGTGAAGAAGAACAAGGTAAGCTGTACTTCTTCAACTATCCTATTGAGGGTGGTGGCGCGATCCCAGTGGCGACCACCCGCCCGGAAACGATCTTGGGCGATACCGCCGTCGCGGTTCACCCAGATGACGAGCGCTACCAACAATACATCGGGCGCTACGCGCTAGTGCCAGTGCTAAACCGCCGCATTCCAGTCATCGCGGATGCGTATGTCGATCGCGAGTTCGGGACAGGCGCTTTAAAGGTGACGCCGGGTCACGACTTCAACGATTATGAGATCGCTCGGCGACATGATCTGCCCCTGATCAACGTCATGAACCGCGATGCGACAATCAATGAGAATGGCGGTCCTTACGCGGGCCTAGACCGGTTTGTCTGTCGGGAAAAGTTATGGGCCGACATGACTGCTGCAGGCATAGCCATTCGCGTCCAAGATCATGTCTTGGTAGTGCCACGCAGCCAACGAGGCGGCGAGATCATCGAGCCCCTGCTCAGCACGCAGTGGTTCTTAAAGATTCAGCCGTTAGCTGAACGTGCGCTCGAAGCGGTGCGCAGTGGGCAGATCAAGATCGTGCCTGAACGTTTCGAGAAGATCTACTATCACTGGCTTGAGAACATCGAAGACTGGTGCATCAGCCGGCAGCTCTGGTGGGGGCACCGCATCCCAGCTTGGTACGATGAGGACGGCCAGATCTATGTGGGCAGAACCCCACCACAAGATGGCCGCCGCTGGGTACCAGAAGAAGATGTGCTCGACACATGGTTCAGCAGCGGCTTGTGGCCATTCAGCACCCTAGGATGGCCAGAGCAAACAGATGACCTACGCCGCTACTACCCCACCAGCGTGATGGAGACCGGCTACGATATCCTCTTCTTTTGGGTGGCGCGCATGATCATGATGGGGCTTTGGTTCACAGATCAGCCGCCCTTTCACACGGTTTATCTCCATGGGCTGGTGCGCGACAAACATGGCCGTAAGATCAGCAAAACATTGGGTAACGTGATCGACCCGCTTGAACTGATCGAACAATACGGCGCCGACCCACTTCGCTTTACGTTGGCGACCGGCAGCACACCCGGCAACGACATCAACCTTGATACGAGCCGCGTCGAACGCAACTGGCGCTTTGTCAACAAGATCTGGCAGATCGCTAACTTTGTCACACAGAATCTTGACAGCAGCCTTCCGCATGGCTTGCCAGCGCCAGAGGAACTTGATCTGCCAGCGCGCTGGATCTTGAGCCGCCTCAATCGTCTCGTTGGGCTAGTTCAGCGGCTGTTTGATAGCTATCAGTACGGGGAAGCTGGTCGCCAAATCGACGAATTCCTGTGGGGTGAATTCGCTGATTGGTACATTGAAATCAGCAAACACCCGCTCTACCAAGGCACAGATGCGGAAAAAGCGACCCTGCAGCGTGTCCTCCATCACGTGCTTGCCACGTGCCTGCGACTGTTGCATCCATTCATGCCGTTCGTGACCGAGGAGATTTGGCGCTACCTTCCGGAGCCGGAGCAGGCCTTGATCATCGCCCGATGGCCGTCGGCAGATCATCGTTATCTAGATGAGGATGCCGAACGTGAGATGGGCGTGCTCATCGATCTAGTGCGCGGCGTGCGCGGGGTGCGCGATGAATATGGCGTTGAGCCAAGTCGTAAAATCAGCGCTTTGGTTGCGGCAGGCAGCACGGGCGATCTGATCAACCGATATGGATACTTGTTCAGCCGGCTGTGCAATCTTACGGCGCTGCAGCCGCTCAATGGCAGTGCGGAGCCCCCCCAACAAGCTGCAACAGTTGTCGTGGGAGAAATCACCTTTTATCTGCCTCTTGCCGATTTTATTGATGTAGCGGCTGAGTGTGAGCGGCTGCAACGTGAGCGCGACAAATTGCGGCAGCAGCTTGAGCGTTCGATCAGCATGTTGGGCAATGAACAATTCGTCAGCCGGGCTCGACCTGAAATTGTCGAGCGAGAACGAACGAAGCTTGAGGAGCTACAAGCCAGCATCAGCCAGATCGAAGATCGGCTTAAGGCACTATGCGAGCGCGATCAGGCGTAAACGCATTTACTTTTCTGAGCGCAGGCGCAGGAAGAGGGTTCTTCCCGCTTCCTGCGCCGCTTTGCGCACCACCGGATCGCGTTCGGTGTGGTAGAGCGCTTCCAGCGCTTCCAATGCGGTTTGATCGCCGATCAGGGTCAGCTCATGGATGGTCTTTAAGCGAACTTCAGGGTTGCGATCTTTAAGCCGATTGATGTGGTAGGCCACCAGCTTGTCATTAATCGGCATCGTTCTCCTCAGCGTGATGCACTTTTGCTGATGCGATCTGCTGCTCATTATAGCTGGTTTCACGAAAACTTGTGTCGGCTTTCGCAGATCACCCTTACTTCAAATGCTGCCTCACTTTATAATGTCGAGGCGAGAAAACACGGTTCATTACTCGAGGATCTTATTGGCCTACAAAGTTTGTCCCATTTGCGGTACTCCGGCGCATCGTAATGCGACTCTGTGCAGCACTTGTGGGACGACTCTGACCAGCGTAGAACCGGTCACCCAAGAGAAACGCGGCAGCCCTGTTTATACTTACGATCGCCAGTATGGTGAAACCGATCTGTTAGAGGGCGATCTGCGTCGTCGGGGGCCGTTTCTGTTATTTAGCGTATTGCTCGTGGTGGCTATGCTCATTTGTACCGGGGCGGTTTTGTTCGCTGCTGCTAGCATCGTGACGACAGCAAATCGACCAGCCGAGCGAGATCCCATAAACGATAGAACTATTACCGATGCTGCGCCCGCCCTTGGGCCGGTCGACGACTCCGCGCCACTTTTGATCAGCACAAATACGCCAAGGCCAACGATGATTATGGCGACGATCACACCCGCGCCGCCCACTGAGACCCCGATGCCAACACCTGGACCCTGTGAAGTGCGCGTACAAGCCGGAGATGATTTGATCACGCTCGCTTACGGATGCGGTCATCGCAGCCTAGAAATCATTCCAGTCATTTTGGAGCTGAATAACTTGCGCGCGCCTGAGGCGATACAGGCCGGTCAGACGCTCATCATTCCGTGGCCGACGCCAACACCGGATCCGAACGCCCCAGCACCCGAAGAAAACCTTTCCCTTGAGGAAACTGGCGCAGAAGCCAGCGGCGCGAACGACGTGGTTGTCTTTAGGGAACCTGTGTCCGTGGCGCAAGCTCAGGCGCCGACTGCGCGGCCAACAGCAACTTTGCTGCCCGGCGTGCAGTGGCACATCGTGCAGCCCAATGAAAGCATCGCTACAATTTCTTATCTATACCGGACCCGCGCCGAAACGCTGGCGCAGCTCAATCCTGAGATTCCGTTTTCGCAGTGCGATTTTCGCTATGAGGCAGGTGGAGCGCGCTGCCAAGTCATTTTACGCGTTGGCCAACAGATACGCGTTCCCGCGCCAACCCCAACGCCTACTTTACCTCCCACATTAACAGGCAGCGAGACGCCGACGCCTTCTCCGACGCCGACTTTCAATGCACCCAGCCCGCTTAGCCCAGGAGATCGCGCCCTATTCCGAAATGGCGACTTAATCACCTTGCGCTGGGTTTCTACTGGCACCCTCGGCCCTGGTGAGGTCTACCGCATCACGGTTGACGATCTTACCCGCGGAGAGCGCTATACTGCCGACACAACCGAACTTTTCTTCATTGTGCCGGAAGAATGGCAAGGCGATTCCGCTCGGCGACATGATTACGAATGGCGCGTTAGTGTCATCCATATTGATGACCCGGACACGCCAATCTTCACGACGCAAACGCGTCTTTTCACTTGGGAGGGGCGTGAGGGGACTGGGACATGATCAACCCTCGTCACGGTATCGTGTTGAGCGCTGGACTGCTGTTGTTGATAGCTTGCCAAATTGCGACACCGATCGGCGGCCCAACCCCTGCGGTTTTGGAGACCCTCGAGCCGAACATCCCACTTGATACACCGTCTCCTGAGCTGCCGACCGAGCCTCCAACCGCGACTCCTCGACCTGTATTGGAAAGCCCCACGCCAACGCCCACTATGGGGCCGCCTACCGCCACATTTACGCCGACACCGACGCCGGGACCAGTAGAATACGTGATTCAGCCTAACGACACGCTTCTCTACATCATCCAGCGGCCTCCATTTAACTACCGCGATACGAGCGTGATCAGCGAGATCCTGCGGTTGAACCCAAATATCCCCAGCGCAGACCGCCTTCCCGGACCCGGCTCAACTATCCTAATTCCGCTCCCGACGCCGACTCCAGTGCCTGAAGGGTGGGAGTTGACGCAGACCGCCCAACCTAACCTCGCCCAGTTCGAAGTCCTCCGCGACGCTGAAATTGTCGAGTACCGAGTAAACGAAGGAGAAACTGTCCTCGGCATTGCCCAACGCAACGCGACAACGCTGGCGATCCTTGCGACCTTGAACCCGGGATTAGGTTTCTTTGGCTGTGATTTCACTAATCCAAGCGGCGGGCCAGACTGCAATGTTGCCTTGCAAGTTGGTCAAATCGTAAACGTCCCCGCCTTGACGCCGACGCCTACGCTGTCGCCGACTTTTTCTGGCAATGAGACTCCAACACCTACACCGACTTATCCCCCACCGAACATGGTTTTCCCACCACAAGATGCGAGTGCTTCAGCGCGCACGTTTCATCTGCAATGGGTCAGCGTCGGCATTTTACAGCCGCAGGAGTACTACATCGTTCAGATTGAAGATCTGACGGCTGGCGTCACCCATACAGATATCACGAAAAACACATCTTACGAGCTGCCGGAGAGTTTAATCCCGACTAGCGGCCAGCCCCATCAAATTCGCTGGCGAGTGAGCGTCGGTGCGCCAAACGAGCAAGGTGCCTACCGGATCATCAGCGGTGAAGGTGGCTGGCGCAGTTTTTGGTGGCAAAGCCGTTAGCTGCGGCCAAATTCGCGGGCAAGCTGATCGCTGGTCATATGAATCATTGTAGGCCGGCCGTGAGGGCAAGTGAGCGGCATGCGGCAGCGCTCAAGTTGGCGAACCAGCGACTGCATTTGTTCGACGCTGAGCACTTGGCCAGATTTGATCGCAGCTTGTTTGCACACACGGCGAACAATTTTGTCTTCGATCGTGCTTTGGGCAGGTTCTGTGCCGCGCTCCAAGTCGCTGAGAATACCGGCGATCACTTTAACAGGATCTTGATCCGCCAAAATGGCCGGTACAGCGCGAATGACAAAAACACTAGGGCCGAACGGTTCCAATACGAAGCCCAGCGAAGCCAATGCGTCGAGATGCTCCTCAAGTAGACGCGCCTCCTCCGCTGAGACATGAATTGTTTGCGCCGAAAGCGCGAACTGGGAGATGGGCTGCTGAGATGCGAACTCGTCCATAAACTGCTCAAATAAAATTCGCTCATGAGCAGCGTGCTGGTCGATGAGATAGATGCCGGCGGGGCCTTCGGCGACAATGTAGCTAGCGCCGACCTGCCCGACGACGCGCAACATTGGCAAAGTGCGCGGGCGCAAAGGAGCGCCCGGCCCTTCGGGAATTGCGGTGGGATCAGGCTCGAGATCGACTCGTCCGTGCCTATGCCGTCCGCTCGACTCTAAAGATAAATTCATAGAGGTCTGGAACGTATCACGTGCAGGGTCCCAGACCAACTCGCTAGAAGAACGAGCAAACCTTCCCGCGCGCAGCGCAGGGGTTTCGCCATGTTCAATCAGCGAGCGCCGCACGGCGCGCTGCACTGCCGCAAAGACTGCATCTCCATTACGGAACCGAACTTCTGCTTTGGCAGGATGAACGTTGACATCAACGTCCTCCGGCGCCATTTTGATCATCAAAACGGCTATCGGATAGCGACCAGTCATCAAAAGCGTGTGATAGGCTTGTATCACCGCATAGGTTAGACTGGCGTCTTGAATCCATCGCCCATTTACAAACAGCGTGATCTTGCTGCGATCTGCTCGGTTATGCGATGGCGCCGATACGTAGCCATAAACGCGAATGCCAAGATGAACATCGTCAACCTCAAATAATTGTTTCACTTGGTCAAGCGCCAGAGTTTGTACCAGCACATCAAGAAGCTGGCCGCTGCCGTGCGTACGCAGCAGCTCGCGGCCATCCTGCTCAAGCAAAAAACGCACTTGTGGGTAGGCCATCGCATAGCGCGATACAACCGTAGCGATCTGGCGTTTTTCCGTAGTCTCTGACTTAAGGAATTTTAACCGAGCAGGCGTGTTGAAGAACAGATTTTCAACAGTGATCGTTGTGCCTTGAGGCGCGCCTATCGCTCGGCGTGTTTGTACCTGCCCCGCTTCGAGGCGCATCTGCGTTCCGGTTTGTTCAAGATGATGGCGGGTAACGACCGTCAATTGGCTAACCGATGCAATGCTGGCGAGCGCTTCTCCACGGAAACCAAGTGTCTCAATTCGATAGAGATCATCCGCATGCTTTAGTTTGCTTGTGGCGTGGCGCGCAAATGCCAGTTCTACGTCTTCAGCCAGCATACCACTTCCATCATCACTGACCTGCATGCGACGGCGCCCATCGCCGAGGACAGAGACGCGGATCTGCGAACTGTTGGCATCAAGGGCATTTTCAATCAGTTCTTTGATGACGGCGGCCGGCCGCTCAACGACTTCGCCCGCGGCTATCTGCGCAACAACCTCATCTGGCAGGACTTGAATCGGCATCCAACTTACTCAATGACGAACACCTGTGCGACACGAATGCCAGTGTAGCTGAAATTGCCTGCAGATTCAATTCTGCTGCGCGCAGAGTCACTATCTGCAAAAGCATTAAGGCGAGATGATGACAGTATGAGCTCAATTCGGCTTTTGAAAAATTGAAACAAACTATAAAACTGTGAAAAAGGTCATTAAAGGCCTTGCTTGCACCACTATTTCTTTCATGTTAGACTGACATTAAAGGGAACATTGGCTCGCCTCTAGATACAGGCGATACTATGACAGAAAAAATCCTTGTCGTAGACGACGATATTGACAGCCTCAAACTCATTGGGTTGATGCTTCAGCGTAACGGCTATGAGGTCATCGCCGCCAACGCTGGCCATCAAGCAATCGCACGGGCTGCTACCGACCGACCGGATTTGATCATCCTCGACGTAATGATGCCCGATATGAACGGCTATGAAGTCTGCCGAAGATTGCGCAACAATCCGGATACGCGCAAAATTCCGATCATTATGTTCACAGCTAAAACGTTGATCGATGATAAAGTTGCAGGGTTTGAGGCGGGCGCCGACGATTATCTCACAAAACCTACACATCCCGCTGAGCTTGCCTCGCGGGTAAAATCGATACTCGCGCGCAACGTGATGCAGCGCCAAGTCGCCCTCAACAGAGGGGCTACCATTGGTGTGCTTGGGGCAAAAGGTGGCGTCGGAACGACGACCGTCGCTCTCAATATTGCCGCTGCACGGTTAATGGCCGGTGATAACCCGATCCTAGCGGACTTCCGACTGGGTACAGGCAGCCTTGGTCTATCACTGGGCATCCTCGATGCCAGTGGTATGGCGCATGTACTCAGTGTCCCCGCGGATGAAGTGCGTCAGCCCACGATCGATCGAGAAATCGTCACCCACAGTACTGGTTTGCGCCTGTTATTATCTTCGGCGCGTGCTCAAGAAGCGCATCTAAATTACTCAGATGATCAAGCAATTGCCGTCATTCGAACGCTGCGGACTATGTGCCGTCCGGTTGTATTTGATCTCGGCAGCGGAACATCCCAGCGCATTCTGCAACTTCAGCGCGAGATCGACAACTTGGTGATCGTCGTCGACCCTGTGTTGGTCACACTGGCGATGGCGCGCGAACTGATTCAAGAAATCGAGCCAAACCGCCCAGAGGGTGGTAAGCTGCACGTCGTCGTGGTTAATCGTGCAGCATCTAGCTCACCCCCATCATGGCAAGAAGTGGAGCGGTTGATTGGTCGTGAGATTCGCGGAATTATCTCGCTCGCTTCGGAGTTGATGTCGCAGGCGCTGCAAGCACAAACAGCCGCAGTAATGTACCAACCAACGGCAATCGCCTCGACGCAGTTGATCAAACTGGCTGAAGATTTGACGGTGCGCGCTCGCGTGCCTGCAAAGGGCGAAGCTGTAACCTAACGAGCATGACGAGTTCACGAACGGTCATTTTTCAGATTGCCCAGCTGCTCCGCTTTGCGCAGTATGCTGTCGTTTTTACAGGCGCTGGAATCAGCACGCCTTCAGGCATTCCAGACTTTCGCAGCCCCGAATGCGGTCTGTGGGCTAATGTCGACCCGATGACGGTTGCTAGCCTCTATGGCTTCCGACAAAACCCGCGCGCGTTTTATGATTGGGTCTATCCTCTTGCACGCACTACACTTTCTGCTTCGCCAAACCCGGCACATAAAGCGCTCGCCCGGCTGGAACAACGAGGGATTATTAAGGCGATCGTAACACAAAATATTGATACACTGCATACGCGTGCGGGAAGCCAACGCGTTTTCGAGCTGCATGGTCATCTGCGGGAAGCGACGTGCATTCATTGTTTTCGCGTCTATCCGGGCGAAAATATTCTGCTGCAATTTTTGGAAGACCGCGCTGTGCCGCACTGCCCTTCTTGCGGCGGCGTCATTAAGCCAAACGTAATTTTGTTCGGGGAACAGCTTCCTCATGAAGCTTATCAAGCCTCCCGAGAGGCTGCACGACGCAGCGATTTGATGATCATCGTCGGCTCCTCTCTTGAAGTAGCTCCAGCAAGCGATATTCCACTTCTAGCCGCTCAAACAGGGGCGCGGCTAGTCATCATCAACCGCGATCCAACACCGTTCGACCAGCATGCCGTGCTGGTCGTCCATGGCGACGCCGCGCTCATTTTGCCGGAAATTGCTGACCTCGTTGAGGCGTGATGATCGCTAACGCTCACGATCACGATACTGAGAAGAAACTGCTCGCACGCTACGAGCGAATCATTGAGATCAGCCAGCAGCTCACGTCAACGTTGGATCATATGGCGCTGCTGCGTCAAATCGTCGCTGCGGCTATCGAACTGACAGATAGTGAAGCATCGTCAATCTTACTGCTTGACTCGAGTACGGGGGAACTACGCTTTGAACTTGCCTCTAATCTCACAGCAGCGCAGTTCGAATCGATCGTAGTCCCGTTGGAGGGTAGCATTGCTGGCTGGGTAGTATCCCATGGCGAGGCACGTGTCATCGAAGATGTCACACGCGAGCCGAGTTTTTTTAGGTTGGTTGACGATACCCTTCAGTTTCAAACGCGCAACATCCTCGCGGTGCCTCTCAAGGTGCAGAAGCGGACGATCGGTGTGCTCGAGGCGGTCAACAAGCTGAATGGGCTTCGTTTTAACGACGAAGATGTCCGAATGCTCACCATCCTCGGCGGCCATGCAGCGATTGCGCTCGAAAATGCTCGACTGTTTCAGCAGAGCGACTTTATGGCAGAAATGGTGCACGAGCTGCGAACACCGCTTTCATCTCTACGGACGAGCATTGTGCTGCTCCAGCGAGATGACCTGCCAGAGCAACGTCGCAGCACAATTGTTGCGACGATGAAAAGTGAGACGGAGCGTCTAATACAACTGACAAATGACTTTCTTGATCTGGCCCGTCTCGAATCCGGACGAGTGCGGCTTGAATTGACCTCTGTTGAACTAGCGCCGCTGGTTGAGGAGTGCCTAAACATCACGCAATCGCAGGCGGATGAAAGAGGAATTCAAATGCGCACAGAGATCGAGCCGGTGACGATCGTTGCTGACCGAAGTAAGTTTAAGCAGGTGCTGCTCAATTTGATCACCAATGCCATCAAATACAATCGCGAGAAGGGCCGCGTTGATGTGCGCGCAAGTCACCTACTTAAGAAAGAAGGTGCTTTCGTGCAAGTTGCCGTAGCCGATACAGGTTATGGCGTTTCGAAGGAAAATCAAAAGTTGTTGTTTCAGAAATTCTATCGTGCCGCCGATACGTCGGGCTTTACACAAGGCACCGGGCTAGGACTTGCAATCGCTAAACACATCATCGAAGGACACGGCGGTCAAATCTGGATGGAAAGTGAACCGGGATATGGGTCAACTTTTTACGTGGCAGTGCCGGTTGCTCTTTAGAATTCTAACAGATATTTGAGCGCTCCGGGCTGAGCTGCGCGCTCAAATGCGAGTAGACCGTCATCTATCGAGAAACGCCCCTCTATCAAAGACTCGGTATCGATCAACCCGCTTTCAAGCAAGCGAATTGCAGGAGCGAAACGGCCGCACCGGCTGCCAACCACAGCAATTTCATCAACAACGAGTTTTGACATATCGACCTGCGCAAAACCGACATAGGTGCTCTTTAAAACGATCGTCCCACGCGGCTTCACGAGCGCGAGGGCATCCGCAAAACCGTCTTGCGTGCCTGTGCAGTCAATTACGATATCCGCACTCTGGGCTTCGACCATATCCCGCTCGAAAGCTTGGATACCCCAACTCTGCAGCAGTTGAGCTGGTTTGCTGCGCCGCACGATCACTTTGAGGTGGGCCCCTGTTAAATGAATGACTTGAGCGACGAGCAGTCCTAATTTGCCGGCGCCGATCAGAACAACTGTGCGTTGAGGGGAAATGTGAACCGTTTCTAAGACCTGCAGCGCAGCAGAGAGCGGTTCGACAAAGACTGCGGCATCGTCGCTGATGCTGTCTGGCAGCGGGTGGAGATTGAGAGTGGCCAGCGCTAAGTACTCAGCGAAAGCGCCGGGATGTTTGCGAATCCCCACCGTCGTGCGGTTGCGACAGTGAGTTGGCAGGCCACGGAGACAAAAATCACACCCGCGGCAGGCGACGTTGATCTCTCCAACCACACGCCGGCCGCTTAGAGTACCAGTGATCGCATCGGCGACGAATTCGTGGCCAAGTATTCCCGCGAAACCGCCGTAGCCGGAGACGATCTCTAGATCGGTGTTGCAGATACCTGCCTTACGGATTTTGAGCAGTGTTTGATCGGCATCGGGAATAGGTTGAGCATGTTCTTTGACAAATGCCAGCCTACCGTCAACCACAAGAGCTTTCACGCTACCCCCCTACCTGTGCCTGTGGCGTTCCGAGTGGTGGGACGCGGCGGTTCCATGGCAGCTCACCTTTTTCCCAAGCTACCAAAAGCGGCACAGCGACAAAAATCGATGAGTAGGTGCCAGAGAGCAAACCAACAAACAGGATAAAAATGAATTGTTTGACTGACTCACCGCCGAACAACAGGATCGCAATCATGATAAAGAAGGCGTTGAGCTGAGTTGCCAGAGATCGATGGATGGTCTCTAGCACACTGCGGTTAGCGATCGTTTCGTAGGGTTCGCCGATGTGTTTGGGTATGTTTTCGCGAATGCGGTCAAAGATCACGATCGTATCTTGAACTGAAAAGCCGACGACCGTGAGCACCGCGGTCAAGAACAGGGCATCGACCTCCCAACCACCTATTAAACCGGCAAACGACATGATGCCGCATACGATTAAAACATCGTGGATCATGGCGGCAATGGCGCATAGACCGTAGCGCAGGGCATTAGGAACTTGACGGAATGCTAGCACGATGAAACCTGTGACTACTAAAGCCGCTACGAAGACTGCGACAAGCGCAGCTTGAGTGACTTCCTGTCCCACTGCGGCAGAAACCTGCTCGATGCGCAGGCTCCCTTCGTCAAGCGGCGCCAGCTCATTAAGGCCGCTGATGATGGCAGAAGATACCTCTTGGTCGTGGAAGCTGGCGCGCACAGACCAGCGGTACTGAGCTGGATCCCCGATGCGCTGAATCGTTAAGTCACTGTCGCCATTGCGCTCAAATACAGCACGGATAGTGGCTTCTGTCGCGCCATCCTCTAAGAAGCGAAGCTCGTAGATGCTGCCGCCGACAAAATCGGTGCTCAATTGGAACAAGCTGCCCGTCGTGACTAGTGAGAATAACATAATGAGGATGCCCGGCACGATAATGGCGGCCGAGAGAAGAAAGTAGTACCGTCGCTTTTGAACCAGGCTAAACATAACTTCCCTCGTTTAAGCGCCTAAGAGCCAAGCGCGCTTTTGGATCGGCTGATGCAGCAGCGAGAGCAAAAGCTGCAAGAAAGTTCGTGTGACGAGGACGGCTGTGAACAAATTGAGCATAAGACCAAGGGCGAGAGTGACTGCAAAGCCGGCGACTATGCTGGCACCCGGAGTTTGCCCGAACATGAACAAGATACCGCAGATGATGATAGTTGATGTGTTTGAATCGCGGATCGACTGCCACGCGCGATGGAAACCCGCGTCAACTGCCTTCTCAAGCGGATTACCAGCTCGTAGTTCCTCTTTGATGCGTTCAAAAATAAGGATGTTGCCGTCGACGGCGGTTCCGATGGAGATCAAAAACCCGGTGATCGCTGGAAGTGTAAGGGTAATGGGAACCAGTTTGAACACCGCAATGTTCAACAGGATAAAGACTATTAGCGCCATATCAGCGGCAAGGCCCGGCACACGATAATAGGTAAGCATGAACAACAGGACAATGAAGACACCGATCACCCCTGCGCGAATGCTCAAGGTGACCGACTCTTGGCCGAGCGTAGCGCCGACCGTTTCGGCACTTTCGACGCGCAGCGGGATCGGCAACGCACCAGAACGCAGCTGCAGCGCAAGCTGCTTGGCTTCCTGCTCTGTGAAATTTCCCTCTATGACTCCCCCCGAGTCAAGGCGTGCCCGAATATACGGTGCTGACAGCACAACCCCGTCCAATACGATCGCCATCGGCTCATTGAGATTTGCGGCTGTGTATGGGCCAAAAACTGAGGCGCCTTCAGCATTCAATTGAAATTGAATGTACCACTGGAAGCCATCAAACTGGGCAGCCGCAGCTTGCAGCCCCGCGCCGGTCATCACCGTTTCGAAAGGCTGTCCAGTTATTGGATTGACGACTGGAGGCTCGCCGTCCTCGATCCCTGTAGCACCTCGTGCCTGCGCAATCAGAAGCTGCTGGGTGGTTAGAATGCGCTGACCGCGAAGCTGCTCGGCAAAACCGCCGAGACCGCTGAAGTTCACAAACTCGAGCAGCGCTGTTTCTCTAATGGTGCTGATCGCCTCGTCAGGATTGGTAATTCCGGGCAGTTCAACCAAAATACGTGATGCGCCCTGCACTTGTACTATCGGCTCGGTTACCCCTAATGCGTCGATCCGGCGCGAGACATTATTCGCCGTCTGCCGCAGATCATCGATCGTATAACTGCCTGGCGGAAGCTCAGCTTCTAGTAGAACCCGCAAACCGCCGACCAAATCGAGCCCTTGACTGAGCTGTACATTCAATACGATATCTGGTTCTCCGTCGCCGTTAATGTCCCAGCGAATTCCGGTATTATCTGGCAAAGCAACCCACAGCGAGAACAGCGTTAGGATGATAATGACGACCAACCACAAAGTGTTACGCTTCATGAGGTTCCTTTGGTGAAGCGGGCGCGATCAGGGAGACTGAACTCATTCCGGTTTCTCCTGCCCGGTAGCACGGCGCACAGAGTCGGCCAGTTCTTCGGGGTCAAATGGCCGCATTAACGCAGTCGCAACAATGCGAATGATAACGCCGTCTGCGATTTCAAGGTGTGCGATTCCTGTCTCCGCTTCGATCGCATGAACGCGGCCGATGATGCCACCAAACGTGATCATCTCATCGCCCACACTCAGGGACTGAACATAGCGCTGCTGTTTTTGAAATTCACGCTGACGTGGAAAAATCACCAATGACCAGTAGGCGCCTAATGCGAGTAAGAGTACAACCCCAACGAGGATGAATTCGTCCATTGAATATCAACCTTGAACTTCGTATGGTGCGATTATAACCTTCCTCTGCCCCCCGGCAAGATTGACCTTGTGCGCGTCGCTGGCATCAACTTGACCCAGCGGATTATTGTACCTACAATACGGGCACGGTATCGCAAACCGTAAAGGAAACTGTGAATGTTCAAGAAAATACTTCCGGTTCTTGTTGCAGCGCTTCTGTTCGCTGGATTGACTTTGGTTCACGCCCAAGAGCGGACTATCTCAATCAACAGCGGTGTTAGCAGTGAGGTTTGGTTCATCAGCGGTGAGCCATCGCTGGTGATGAATGGCTTTGACCTGAATGCGCTGGGCGTTCCGCTGCCCGCCGTGATCAATCGCGTCAGCATCTCGGTGGATAGACCCACTCCCGGCGTTCCGGTAGAGGTCGTCATCTACCAAGACCCCAACGGCGGTTCTCCTGTTGATGCTGTACTGGTCGGTCGCACGCAGGTCGATATCACATCAGCCGGGGTGTTCACGGTGACGCTTCCTGAACCGGTGACGATTACGCAGCCCGCTGTCTGGATCGGGTTTTATCTGCCGGTTGATTTTCGCTTTTTGGGGGATACATCTGGTTCATCTGTCCTGACTTACTGGGCTTGGACGCCAGGGGGAACATTCGACTTGGCAAACCTCGCCTCGGCTCAAGTCCTTGGCCCGGCAGATGGCAGCGCGCCCGTCAATATCAACATGAACGGGCGGGCGCGAATAACGGCAGGGATTACGCCAACCGCAGCCGCTGCTGGTGGCGCAGGCATCGTTCAGACCGAAGGTTCTGGAGATGTAAACTTGGGTGTCCTTGCGCCATTTGCTGAATGCGAAGGCGTGCTCTACGATACTGCTGATGAGTTAAGCAGTTATCTTAATGCGATTAATGTGCACTGCAACACTGTGCCAGTTTGGCTGGCGCCACCTTCGCCATCTGGTTTTGAGCGGCGCGGAGGGTTATACGATCTTCAGTTTTACAAGGACTTCGGCATTTTGCCCGGCCGCTTGACCATCGCTGTGACGCACTGCGTTCGCCCAGCACTTGAGGATCTGAACCGAGCAGTGATCGGTCTCGCGCACGGTGCGCCGCGAGAATGGCGGATCTTGCCGACTCAGCGTTTTGGCGATTTGATTTGCGCGGAGGTGCGCTTCGGCGGCAATCTCTCTTACTTTGTACCTTTCGGTTCGTGAGTGGCTGCTTCCCTTCTCTTGTAGCGATCGTGAACCGACTTATCATCGGCCAATCAAGGACTTTTTCAGGAAATGCGTGTTGAAACGAATCATCGACTCGCGCGTCGCAACCGGCAAATTGCGCAGTATATGTTTTTCGCAAGTTTTCTTGTGCCTATTGCGGGTTTGATCATCATCAATCAACAAACCTTCTCGCCCGATGATGAAGTTGATTTCATCACGTTTATGCTGCCTCTCTTAGTACTGCCAGCCGCTTATTTGTTCACGTTGATCGCAGTGCGGATGGCCAATCTTTGGGTTCGCAAACCGCGCCCAGAAGAGGTCATTCGAGAAGGCGTAAAAGGCGTTAGCAATAAAAGTGTCCTTTACAATTACTACCACTTTCCGGCGCGCCATGTTTTAATCACACCACAGGGCGTTTACGCGATGGTCACGCGTTTTCAAGATGGTCGCTTTACCGTTGTCAATGATAAGTGGATCACGCATAGAAGCGCGCTTGGCCGTATTTTTGGTATTTTTCGAATGGATAGCATCGGCGACCCCTGCTACGATGCGCTTCGTGCGGCTGAACATGTCAAAGCCAAGTTAGCGCCCTTTGCTCCGAATGTCGAGGTACAACCTCTTATTGTTTTCACTGACCCGCGCGCAGAGGTTGATATTCAGGGCGTGTCTGTGCCAGTGGTGCATGCCAGCAGCAAGCGCAGTCCCAGCCTGAAAGATTTTCTGCGTGAGGCGGCCAAGTCGCCACGTCCTTCGTTAACGCCTGAGCAGATCGCAGCGTTTGAAGAGGCTACCCTCCCCTCTCGATGACAATACGACGTTTGATTACGCTGTGGCTGCTCACGGCGATTCTTCTCGGCGGCCTAGCGTTGAGGCTGTACCGAATCAATGCGATGCCGCTGCGCGGAGATGAAGCATTCACGGTGCTGCACTGGATGCGCGAACCACTCGCAAATACGCTGACAGTTATTGCACCAGTCGACCCGCAACCGCCGCTCGCGTATTTATTCTACCGTGGTTGGTCATTGACAGTTGGTTCGCATGAACTGGCTGTTCGTTTTTTGCCTGCACTTGTGAACACAATCGGCATTGCTGCAATCTTCGCGTTAGGCCTTCGGCTTGGAGGACGAAAGTTAGGACTGCTGGCAGCGCTCGTTTGGGCATTTCACCCGCTTCAGGTTTGGCATGGTCAAGATGCGCGTAACTATGCGATTTGGTCTGCTGCTTCACTCGTAGCGCTTTGGTTGAGTTTGCGTGCGCTTGAGCTTGATAAACGGGTGGACTGGCTTCTCTATGTTGCTGCCGCAAGTGCTGCATCTTATATCTATTATTTGGAGTTATTTGTCATTGCTGCGCTGAATATTTATGTTATTGCTTTCTATCGTAAGAAGCGAGCGATTTTAGTGCGCTGGTTTGTAGCGCAGGTTTTAGTCGCTTTGATTCTTTCGCCATGGTATTTGCAGGAACGTTTGCTGTTAGGGAGTGGATATACAGGTACTGCATCTGGCTTTGATCCAGCCCTTTGGCTGATGTGGTTTCTTCCTTCTCTGGCTTTTGGCGATACGATGCCGGGACATCTGATTGAGGTCTTTTGGTGGGTATTGTTGGTCTGGCTTGTGTTGGTGGCTGTTGTTTGGTGGAATGTGAATAGGCGCTATGGGGTATTGCTGGTTTTGATTGCTTCTCTTCCGTTGCTGTTGTTGGGAATTATTTCAGTTCGTCTTAATGTATTTGTTCCGCGTTATGTGCTCGCTTCCGCTCCTGCCTATGCTTTGTTGATTTTAGGGAGTAGCCTTCTTCTGTTGAAAAGGCCGAGTTTGTCGTTCTTCTTGAGGTCTTTTGCTGTGGTTTCATTGGTAGTTTATGTTGTGTTTTTGGGTTTTGGTTTACTGAATCATTATTTTAGTAATGACTATGCGAAAACACCTGATTGGCGCGCGCTTGTGGGACACTTGAGGGAACAAGTTCACGTAAATGATCTCATTATCAATACCGCTGCCGATGAAGCGTTTACTTTTTACCTTCAAGAGTACGAAATCGATGCGCAGTACCTGCGTTTGCCGGCTAACCCAGCACAAACCGTACAAGAAATTGAAACCATCCTCGGCGAGTACGCTCCTGCAGCGGAAAACCTGTGGTTAGCTGCACAGCCACCGAGTGACTGGGCTAATGCCGATGCGCCCTATCGGTGGGCGGAGACACATATGCTGCCGCTGCGACGCGATCGTGTTGGCGGCTTATGGGCGTTTCACTATGTTCCACAAACCGTTCAGCGCGCGCTTAGGGAGCCTGCTGCTTGGCCTGCTATCCAGTTCGAAAACGTCGCTGCACTGGATCATGTCGAGGTATTCAGATCAACTGTAGCTCCAGAGCGTCTCGATGTCCTCCTGAGCTGGCAGGCCCTCGCTCAAACGGAAACTCCATTGAAGGTGTTTGTTCATCTGGTCAGTGTGACAGATGCTGGCTTGCAAACGATCTGGTCGCAGGACGATGCATTTCCTCAAGACGGGCGAATCGCAACGACGAACTGGCAGCCGGGCGTCGTATACAACGATACATATACGCTGGCCTCCCCTACCCTTGCAGGAGACTTTGCATTAATCGTGGGTTGGTATGAACCCGTTACAGGCCGTCGTTTACGGGTTGGTTCGGGCGATTATGTCGAAATTGCAAGAGTCTCGTTCCCTTAGCGGTTTCATGACTATGCGAAATTGACGCTTGAAATCCAGGAGATGAACAGCCCCTTGATTCAATCGCTAGCCTTCTAACTCAATTCTTCTAGGCGCTTTTGCCACTTTTCCGACAGGCGGTGATAAACCGCTTCTGAAATCTCCCCACTGACTAAACGCGCATCGAGCGCATCGAGAAACGCTCGAATCTCCTCTGGGGTTTGAGGGTTAGCGCTTAGCGCACCAGCATCTGACGAAGGAGCGGCGGGCGCCTGAGATGCTCCTGCCCCTCTTTGATTCTGCTGCATCATATTCATCATCATCTGCTGCATCATCATCTGCTGCTGCGCTATTTGGCGCTGAATCTCGGTCATATCGGGGTTCAATGCCGCGCCAAGCGTTTGACCGACTCCTAAACCTACTCCAGCGCTGGCTAAGCCGCCACCTAAACCTTCATTTTCCGCCGCGCGCTGTGCAATGTTTAAGCGCTGCACGCGCTCGTAAACATCAAGGTCGACATAATTACGCAGTTCCTCAAGGGTAACATCGGGTTTAGCGCGAAACGGATTGGCTTCAAACGCTTTGATTCGCATCCCCAATGCTTGGAATTTTTCGTTCACTTTCGCCAGCATCGCGCCTTCGATACTGCTGAGAATGCGGTTTGCATCATCAACGCTTTGCGCGCCAGAGTTCAGGAGCAGACTGGTAATCTCGCCGAGCAGCAGAGTTTGAATGCGATCTTTAAGGTCGCGCAGCCGGGTAATGGGTTTGCCTACCGCATACTGCTTGACGAATCGCACCGGATCATCAACGCCAATATCGATCACGCCGTGTGTGATCAGCAGGACGACTCCCATACCACGACCCGGCGTCTCCATGACGATCGGCGGGTTGGTGCCCCACCCCACCTGCGGCAGATCTTTCATGTTGACGAAATAGAGATCGGCTGTAAAGGGCGTGCGCCCACTGGTCGCCAAACCGATCAAACCGCTGAGGATGGGCAGATTGGCAGTTGAGAGAGTATGGCGGCCCGGCCCCAGCGCGTCGAGCACCTCACCACCGCGCACAAATACAGCGGCTTGGCTTTCGCCAACGATAACTTGTGAACCAAAGCGCCAGTCGCCACTGCCGGCTTGCGGCTCGCGATAGGCTAGCTCGTCATCAGCGATATTGACATGATCAATGACATCAATAATGCGCGGCATGTTCGTTCACCTTTCTAGATCGATTTGCTAAGATTTGTAAGCACATCTTCCCGCAGAGAAAAGGCTTCATTTGCCTCAATGGTGATCCGGTCAAGCGCTGCGATGGCGCTATCGATTTCAGGTGACAGGCTGTCTTGGTTGACCACGTCGCTTAATGCCGTGAGCGCCTCACTCACGCGATCGGCATAACGAACCTGTGCCTCATCAAAACTGTACAGGCGCTCTAAAGCTTGCTCATCGATCTTGATCGCATCCATAAATCCCGAGTAACCCGGCGCCGCCGCCTTAACACGATCGCGATAGGTTTGCAGCTTCGTCCTTGCGCTTGAGGTCTTGCTCATATACATAAGCCCGCCCTTATCAAGAAGCTGGCGCTCTACCTCGACCAATCGATTGATCTGCTGCGTCAAAAGCTCGGCGACATAATCGCGCAGCATGCGATCGGCAGTCCGCCGAGAGGCTTTTTCGAGGTAGCCTCGAAATCCCGGTATGCGCGCAAGCAGTCGTTCAAAACCGCCTCGCTGGCTCGCAATTTGATCGTATAGATCGGACATGACAGGCTCCCTCAAATAGATCGAATTCAATTGCTTGGCGCTGCTGCATTAAGATAAGAAGTATTCAGTCCCGCAGAAACGGCAGACGACGATACCTTTCCCAGCCAAGGTAATGGCGCCGCCGCAATTTCGGCACTGCTGTAACTCGCGAAGCTGACGCGCATCGGAAGAATACAGCATGCCATCATTCCAGTTCACGTAACCACTGAACACCTGTAAGCCAACCAGCTGGTGCACCATCTGTTTGACTTTATCGACATTAACCCCTATTTCCAGCGCCATTTCATGTACCGATACCTGCCCACGGCTCTTGAGAATATCGAGCAGTTCACGCTGTTTTTGCATTTCACTCTGCTGCTGCGCCTGCGCTCCACCGCGGGCAAACAGATAAATGCCCGCCCCAGCTAACAACGCGACAGGGATGAAGATAAGTCCCGCACCAAGCAATGCTCCTCCGGCACCCAACGCATCACTGCCCACCTGTGAGGCAATCCACAAGCCAGCGATAATTGCAATGCCGACGCCCAATACAAGCAGAATTAAGCCAATTAACCGGGTGCTGTTCATTCTACCAGCCTTTTATCATCCAAAGCCACGTGAGCCGCCGCCGCTGCCACCGCCACCACTGAAGCCGCCGCCACTGAAGCCACGACCTCCACTGCCCCAGCTGCCGCTGCCCGCCGATTGACTTGGCTGACTGGTGATGATCCTGCCTGCTGAGTCTAACATGGAAGACAAACCGCGCGACATCGACTCCAAACCGATCGCAAAACCGCCAGACATATCATCGAGCGAAAAACCGCCACCAGCGCGGGCAAGTTCTCCGGGCAATCCATCTGTACCACCGGGATGCCGCGGGAGCGGCGTGCCGGGTGTATAACCTCGGCGATACGGCCCCATATAAGTTGGCCAGTACCACGGTGGAATAGGTACCGATGGCACTTTTTCAAAGCGGCGCATCCATGAACGATCTAGGCCGAAAGCGATGGCATAGGGAAGATATTCGTCGAAACGAGCAGCAGCTTCTTCAACCGTACTGTAACGCTCAAGATTGCGCAAGTACTCGGCAAATGCACGCCATTTTGCAGCCGCTTCTGCGCCTTTTAGCGTCTTCGCGGGCATCACTTGGCCGAGCGTTGTCATCGCCAAGCCAACTAAAATGCCCGCGAATGGAATACAAACCAATGTGGGTACGCGCTCCATGAACGTCGTAAACACAAATACCATGAGCACGCCGGACAGCGCAACAACGCTGATCCCGCTGATCTGCCAAAGGGTGCGGGTCGTTTGCGGGCTGCGCTCGAAGAAACCTTCAGCAACCAGCGCATCATACAACTCATTCTGAAGTGTTGGAATGTGCTTATAGAAACGATTACGCAGCGAATCGAGCGAACGCGTCATCTCGCGGCCGAATACGGCCTGCAGCATGCGCTTCTCAAACGGCTTAAGATCCTCAAGCCCCTTATCAGTCCGCTTAAAGATGAACTGGCTGTTCGAGCCAATGCCGAACAGACCCTCCGTTCGAGTTTCTTCAATGACGACATAGCCTCTGCGCGCTAAGTCGATCAGGATTGACATAATGTCGCGCGTATCGGCGGTTTCATCGAGAAGCGTACCAACTACAGCCGGCGATAGAGCGCTAGGCGGTTCCGACAAAAACTGGGGCACAGGGCCAACTTCAGGGTCTCGCCCACGGGTTTGCCACCGAATGAACACGAACAGCAAACCACCAACCCCAATCAGCAGTGCGATCGCCGCTGCGCCCAAGCTTAACAGAGGCTGAACATTCTCTTCGAACGCGCGCTGTTCATCGAACGTAGCTTGCCAAGCTGGAACACGACCAGCAGGATCGTGCGGATATTGAACGCGCAAGCTAAACATTTCATTCCCGCCGATAGGCCGGGTGGCCCGTGCGACCACAGTTGACCCATTCACTTGTATCTCGCCCGGCACGCCATATGTTTCGATCGGATCGACACCCTCTCGTGGCGCATAGTTGGGAGGCAGATAAACTGTCACGGTACTGCTGTTGATTGGAAAACCGAAGTGCTCTTGCGGGACGGCATCCCACCAAAGCTGATCGCCACCGGGATAACTGCGCAGCGCCCCTATGACGTCGTACGAGAGCTCTATATTAACCCGGTCGTTGCTAATCGGGCTGAAGAAGTGATAAACAATACTTACTTCGCCCTGTTGGTTGCGCACGCAGAACGTGCCTGGCGCTCCCGAACAGGCTGCCGTTAGAATCTTGCCATCTTGCTGCACCCGAACATTCTCGATCCGTTCCAATCTCTCCGTGGGAATGGCGGCCGAACCGAACTGGAAGGTGCCCGTGAACAGCACGTCATAAATCTCAGTGACATTGAAGCGGTTGTTGGTCGTATCAACGTCATCAATGACAACATCCCAGCGCTCCCACAAAACGCTGCGACTTTGCCCCAAAATGGCGCTCGGCGCCGCGAGCATAAGGCCAAGTAAAAGCAAGAACCCCAGAACTCGATGACGCATTCTTCCTCCTGACGACCTGTTCCCTAGCAAATTGTACTGCACTTTCATGGAGACGGATCTCACTTAAACATAGCAGGCAGCTAAGAGGTTTAGGCAACTACAAAGCCCCCTCAAAAGTCCTTAACTTGTTATACGCATAAGTGACGTTTTTGATGCGTGGCAGAGTGAGATAGTAACATGGTTGTCGGCGAGAGGTTGGCGCCTATAATCAGCGTAAGAAAAATCGTATAGAATTACAAGCAATACTTCCCGCGGAGACGGGTTATGAACGACTTTCTCAATATGCAGCTTGATCGCTATGAGCTGCGTGAACGCATCGGCTCTGGTGGCATGGCACGTGTGTTCAAAGCTTGGGATACCACCCTCGATCGAATGGTCGCAGTAAAAGTGCTTTACGAGCACTTGGCCGAAGATCCATCTTTCAAAGAGCGTTTTGCGCGCGAAGCGAAGTTCATCGCAAGCATCAATCATCCCAACATCGTGCAGGTTTATGACTACAACGTCATCGAACGCAACGGCCAGACTTTGTGCTACATGGTGATGTCTTATATCCCCGGGAAAACGCTGCGGCAGATCATGGAAGAGCGCTTGATGAACGGTCAGCCCATCGATCCTAAGTGGGCGCTGCGGGTGGTGCGCGATGTGGCGGAAGCATTGGGCTATGCACACGAAAAAGGTATGGCGCACCGCGATGTTAAACCGAGCAACATTTTGCTCAATGAAAAAGGCGATGCTGTGCTGACCGATTTCGGGATCGCGCGCTTGGTGCAGAGTGCTCGCCTCACGCAGGACGGCGTTTCAACCGGAACCCCTACCTACATGTCCCCCGAACAAGCCAGCGGTGAACCGGGCGATCACCGCAGCGATCTTTACTCACTCGCTGTCATTGTTTTTGAAATGTTAGCCGGTAAACCGCCCTTCGATGACGAAAGCGGGCTGTCCGTCATGCTGAAGCATATTAACGCGCCAGTCCCCCAGTTATCCTCTGTCACCGGCCGGTCGTCCCCACAAATCGATCGCTTCTTGAGCCGCGCGCTCGATAAAGAACCCGAAGCGCGCTACCAGACCGCTCAGGAGTTCATCAAAGCGCTTGAGGATGCATTGCAAGCGGACAGCAGCGCGAACCAGTCCACCCCAGAAGAGCAGCTAACCACTTCGGTTTCATCTCAATTGCCGAAAGAGGAGCTAACTGCCTTTCCTAGCGCAGTATCACAAACCCAGAGCCGGCGCCTGCGCGTTGATACCCGCACATCAACTGGGCTAATCGTGCTCATCACTGTTGTGACGGTTGCTTTGCTGATCGCTCTCATTAGTGCCCGCCTGCCGCAAGGCAGCGCGTCATTGGAGGTCGAGGACGCGTTGACGAGCCAACTATATGAAGGCAATCCTTTTTTCACCAGTTCGTTTCGCGCCAACAATCTCACAACGGCATCTTGGCCGCAAGGTCAAGACGCGCTGGTAGCACGAATTATCTTGCCTGAGGGCATCTACCGGTTAAGCAACCGGCGCCCCCAATCTGCCCAAACAAGCATTTTCAACTCCGAAGAACACTATGGCAGCGTCTCAATTACAATGGACGCAGTGCTGCTTCCGGATAGCGCAAGGGCCAGCGCTTATGGCATCGTCTTCCGCTATCAAGATGAGGACAACTACAATGTATTTGCCGTGGATGGGCTTGGCCGTTATAGCATCTGGGTTCGGGCAGGCGGGGTTTGGCGCGAATTGCGCGAGGCTGAGACCACTTGGACACCAAACACAGCTGTCAACGAAATTGGCGCACGCAACCGGCTGACGATCGATATCATCGGTAATGGGCTAACGGGCTACATCAATAATCGGCGGGTTTTTCGCCTTTCCGATGATACGCTGCCAGATGGGCGCATTGGTATCTACTTCGCAGCCGATGACGGTGAGATGACCGTCGACGTCAGCAGATTCCAAGTTTATCCAAGCGTCCCTTCAATGACTGGTCCGTGAGGCCCTTCACTCAGCCTCCAAAGCGGGCTTGAAAGACCGCGATGTACAGCGGGATTAGACAAGCTACCGCAAAAAACGCCAGCACGGCCAACGCGATCGTCACAATATCCAGCGATGACGCAGGTGCCTGTCGGCGGCTGTCATAAAGCGGCTGAGAATAGTAAGCGCCTGTGCTGCCGGTGGACTGCGGCACTTGATAAGGGTCCTGATAGGCTTGATTGGGCGCGACCGCAGGCCGGTTATAGGCGGGCGCTTGAGGCGCGTTCGGCGCTAAGTCATAGCGCTGCGTGGGGGCACGATCGACAGCTGGAGGGATACCCGGCGCCGCCGGAGGATAAGGCAGCGACGTTCCTCCCTGCCCTCGTACTGGCGGAGGAGCAGGCGGGGGCGGCGTCGCCGTCGGCACCCATGCCGGAGCGGAGGCGGAGTCTACAGGGGGCGCTGACTGCGCAGGTTGCGAACGACTGGCCCCCGCACCTGCGCCGCTTTCGCGAAACTGATTTTTGTAGCTGAGCAGGATATGACCGAGTTGGTCGGCCATGCGATAACGCGAGGCCGGCTCTTTACTCATCGTCTTAAACACAATCCGCGATAGACTTTCTGGAACTGTGGGGTTGAACTGCGTTACAGTCGGCACAGGCTCACGGATGTGAGCCAATGCCAGCTCCTGCTGATCTTTGCCAGTATAAGGCAGCCGGCCGGTCAACATCTCGAAGATCACGATGCCAATCGAATAAACGTCCGAGGCTGGCGTCGGTTTTTCACCGCGGGCTTGCTCTGGCGCGAAGTAGTGCGGGCTGCCCCAAACGACCGCCTGCCGCTCGCCGGGCTGCGTATCAGAGAGTGCCTGTGCGATACCGAAATCCGTCACTTTGACGACATCGTCGCGGGTTACTAGAATATTTTGCGGTTTCACATCAGCATGCACTAGCCCAGCGCGATGAGCGAAACCGATCCCTGCACAGATCTGAGTGGCCAAGTTTAGCGCCCGCTCTACAGCAAGCGCTCCCTCGGTTTTGATGATCCGCTTTAGATCAAGACCCTCTACAAACTCCATAACGATGTAATGTGTGCTGCCATCGTTGCCCACATCATGCACCGTCACAATGTTTGGATGGGCGAGGTTCGCGACGCTGCGCGCTTCATTGCGGAAACGCGCCAAGAAAGCTGGGTCATTCGTCAGGCTCGGCCGCAAGATTTTAACGGCCACCGTGCGGCCAAGCGCTTGGTCAATGGCTTTATAGATGACCGCCATGCCACCCGATCCTTGCTGAGCGACCAAGCGATACCGATTATTCAGTACTGTATCATTCGTCATATTACGTTCAGTCCAGCATCTATGTGTTTAAGGCCGCATCGATGGATCGAACAGTCGCCGGTATTCTAACAGAGCGCTTCGATCGGTCAAGCTGGCGATATAGTCCGTCACCACGCGGTGCCCGTCGCGTTTTTCCATTTCCTGCTGCCACGCAGGCGGAAGCTGTCGCGGGTCATCAATGAAAGCCGTGAACAACTGCTCGATGAAACGTTCAGCACGCTGCTGCATACGCACGACGCGATAGCTGAAGTACACATGCTCGTAAAGAAATCGCTTCAAAGCCTGATTCATTGCGCCAACCCGCGGGCTGTACTCGACGAGATTTTCCGGGTAGGCCTGCACTTCACTGACCGATCGCGGGTTTACCCGCTCTAAATTGCGCTGCGTTGCCTCTAAGACATCATCAACCAGCAGACCGACCAGCTCACGGATCATAGCATGGCGCGTGAGCTCATCAATACGCGTACCCTGCCAGCCGCGCCGTTCACACAATTCTTGCCAAATCTCGAGATGTCGCAAATCATCCGGGTGTATCAAATCCGAATTGATGCCATCGTCGAGATCGTGCGCGTTGTACGCCAGCTCATCGGTGATATTGGCGATCTGGGCCTCCAGACTACCACGCAGGGCTGGGTCAAGGCCGGCGACTCGGCTCAGATCGTAATTGGTCTCATGCTTAGCTACGCCGTAAAGGGTTTCACGGGTCAAATTGAGGCCGGGCCAATCGGGATAGCGACTTTCCAATTCGGTGATCACGCGGTAGCTTTGGTGATTGTGATTGAAACCGCCGTGTTGTGCCATCATGCGGTCGAGCACACGCTCGCCTGCATGTCCAAAGGGCGGATGTCCTAGATCGTGCGCGAGACAAATCGTCTCAACTAAATCCTCATTCACGCTCAGGGCACGGGCGATCGTCCGCCCGATCTGGGCAACCTCCAGCGTATGCGTTAGCCGCGTTCGGTAGTAATCACCCTCATCATTTGCGAATACTTGGGTCTTATACTCCAAGCGTCGAAAAGCTGCCGAGTGCACAATGCGATCACGATCGCGCTGGAAGGCCGTCCGGTAGCGCGGCTCTTCTTCATCATACACTCGCCCTTTGCTGTCTCGGCTCAACAACGCATAAGGTGCCAAACGCTGCGCTTCAAGCGCTTCGATCTGTTCTCGCTCGAGAAACATTGCTTTCCTTTCCGCAACCTACCCGTATTGTATCGTAATTCTGCGGTGAAGCAGGCATGGCGCCGCATCGGAATTGTGACAGGCTGTGTTATAATCGCATCAAATCAGTTGGTGTTGAAGGGATGTGGCGTATGGATATTAATCAAGCCGCGCGCATGATCGAATGGTTGGACGAGGAACGGCGGCGCGATAAGGCAATGATTGCCACATTACAAGAGCGCTTAGCTCAGCAGCAAGAGCATGTTGATGCACTGCTGCGCCGCATTAATGTTCTTGAGTCTGACCAGACAGTGCTGCGCCAGCAGTTTGTCCCCACAGGGCGCGACACAGAAGTGATCGATCAACTGCGCAAGGAAATGCAGCAGTTGATCGAAGGGATCGAGGCGAAACGCTTGACGGCTGAGCGCGAGGCAGAGCGACGCACCGAACTCATGCGCGAGTCCTTAAATCGCCCAGTGCGTGAACTCTCAGAAAAATTGAACAAGCTGGAACGGACGACGACTGAACTGCCTGCGATCAACATCGAGAAAGATCGTCTCGCAGGGATCGTTGCAGCCTTGCAGCAGCGCGTAGAGGATTTGTTCAAGCGCTTCGAAGAACCTGATCGCCGGCTCGCTTTCCTTGAAGAGCAGCGTCGGCAAGATGCGCGGCGTCTGTCTGAAATCGACTCGGAAATTCCCGAGCTGCGCAAGCTGATCGACGGGATCAAACCGAAGATCACGCTGCTTGAGGATCTCGCACTGCGCAATGAACGCCGTATTCAGGAAGTACAAAGCGGCGATCGTGACCGTCGTGAACAGATCCAACAGTTTATCGATCAGCAAACCCTGCTGATGCAGCAGCGCGACCAGCAAATTGAAGATTTGCTCCGACGCTTTGGTGAACAAGACAACGTGATGCAGCAAAATATCGAACGCTTTGAGACTTGGGCTGAAGCCTACCGCGACATGAAAAAGATCATCGATGATTTTGAGCGGATTGGCGAACGATTGGAGCGGCGCATCAACGAAGTGGCTGAGATGCAGCGTTTAAGCGAGGAGCGCTTCCGGCAAGAATGGAACGACTGGCGCGCCGACGACCAGAAACGGTGGAAGCAGTTCACACTGTCCAATGACGAAGTCTGGCGTCTGCACGACAAAGAGTTCGAGCGCTTCGTCTCTCGCATGGCTGAGCTTGAGGCGATGTTCCCTCCCCTGCAAGACAGCATCAACCGACTATGGAACTTAGAACGTGAGCGCGCCCAACTCTATCGCGAGCGATATCAATCACTTCTGCTGGAATATGACACCGTCGGCAGCACAGCATCGACCAACGCAGCGCCTAAAAACGGCAATGGTTCATAGCGATACCGGTCGCAGCTACTCGCTAGTCCCTTTTGATAACAACTGCTGATGCGCGTTATTGGCACAGCCGGCCATGTTGACCATGGTAAGTCAACTTTAATTAAGCGCTTAACCGGCATCGATCCCGACCGTCTTGCCGAAGAAAAAGCGCGCGAGATGACGATCGACTTGGGATTTGCATGGCTCACTCTGCCCAATGGTGAACTGGTCGGCATTATTGACGTGCCCGGCCACCGCGATTTCATCAACAACATGCTCGCTGGCATCGGCGGGATCGATGCCGTACTGCTGGTCATCGCTGCCGATGAAGGCATCATGCCGCAGACGGCCGAACACCTCGCAATCGTCGATCTACTCGGGATCCAAGCCGGGGTGGTCGTATTGACCAAGATCGACCAAATCGACGACCCAGATTGGCTTGCATTGGTGGAAGACGAGATCGCAGCGGCGCTTGTGAATACGTCATTGGCGAGCGCGCCAATCGTGCCGGTATCGTCGATCACAGGCGAGGGTCTCGACGTGCTGGTACAAACTTTGACGAACGTCCTCGCAAACCAACCACCAAAACTTGACAGCGGCCGTGCCCGTCTGCCGATCGATCGTGTATTCACTCTGAGCGGCTTTGGGACAATTGTGACAGGCACACTCAGCGGCGGCACGCTGCGCGTCGGAGATGAAATTCATGTGCTCCCGGGTGAGCTGACCGGCCGAATTCGCGGTCTGCAAAGCTACAAGACGTCTCTTCAAATCGCTCACTTTAGCAGCCGCGTCGCCGTCAATATCACTGGAATCGATCGCGCTGCGCTGCGGCGGGGCCAAGTACTCACCCATCCGCATGAATGGAATACCACTCGATTAGCAGATGGCCATTTGCGACTGCTGTCAGAAAGCCGCACGCTCAAGCACAACACGCATGTGAAGGTCTTCTCCGGCTCAGCCGAGGTCAGTGGCCGCGTTCGCCTGCTGTCGGGCGATCAGCTTGAACCAGGCTCCGAAGGATGGGTGCAGCTGCAACTAGAGGAAGAAATAGTGCTAGCGGCAGGAGATCGTTTTATTCTTCGCATTCCATCGCCGGGGCAAACGATCGGAGGGGGGATCATCGTTGACGCCCACCCCACTCGCCGCTGGCGCCGCAACCAACCCGAACTTCTACGCGCGCTTGAGCGGCGCTTCACGGGTTCTCCAGAAGAAAGGCTGGCTGAACTGGCCAAGGAACCAGTGAAACGCAGTGTCCTGCAACAGCGCTTCGGCAGCTCGCCCGCAGAATTTGAACAAATCATCACATCGTGCCTTGAGAGCGGGCTACTAATCGCACTACCAGATAATTTCTTCCTAGCGTCCGCAGCGGCGCGCGCACTGCTGGCGCGTATAGAGAGCGAACTGCGACGTTACTACGAAGAGCACCCCTTACGTCTCGTCATGCCGAGGGAAGCTTTGCGCAGCCGACTAGATATGAAAACGAGCACTTTTAATGCATTGCTTAAAATGCAAGAGCAAATCGTCGATGATGGCACCTACATTCGTTTGCGCGGTCGTTCCGTCGAGTTCACGTCTGCGCAACAAAGTCGCATTCGCATTTTGGAACAGAAGATCGAAGCAGCGCCGCACACACCTCCCTCTTATGCGGAAGCGGTCGCTTTAGTTGGTGAGGACGTGCTGCATGCTCTTATCGATCTAGGCCTAATCGTGAGAGCAGCGCCTGAAGTCATTTTTGCTCGCGAAACATATGACGAGATGGTCGCACAAGTCCTCGCGCTCATTGACACTCATGGTGCCGTCACGGTTGGCATGCTACGCGATACGTTTGGGGCTTCCCGCAAATACGCCATTGCCTTGCTTGAGCACTTAGACGCAGCTGGCATTACGACACGCGATGGTGACCAGCGCATCCGAGGCCCTAATTCAGTCATCGTCGAACGCTAGGATCCGCGTTTTTCACAATTCAAGGGTAGCGGCCGGCATTTCGCCCGCGTGAACGCGAACCACATTGGCCCCTAAGGCTTGCAGCTTGACCTCAACGCGCTCATATCCTTTATCGATCTGCTGAATATTTGAGATGCGCGTCTCCCCTTTTGCAGCAAGCGCAGCGATCAACAGCGCCATACCGGCTCGAATATCGGGGCTGGAGATGTACTGGGACCCTCTTAACGCCGTCGGGCCTTGCACTAGCACGCGATGCGGATCGCACAAGGTGATGCGCGCCCCCATCCGCAACAGTTTATCGGTGAAGAAAAAGCGGCTTTCATACATCCAATCGTGAAACAAGACCGCGCCAGCGCTCTGCGTTGCGATCACTAAAGCGATGCTCATTAGATCGGGCGGAAAAGCAGGCCAAGGTTGAGCTTTAATTATGGGGATACGATTGCCAAGATCAGGGATGACCGTTAACGGCTGGCTGGAAGGCACAAAGATATCATTTCCTCGCGTTTCCCACTGCACCCCAAGTCGCTTGTAGACCAACGCCACCATATCGAGATGGTGTGGATCGGCATCGCGAATTAGCACTTCGCCACCCGTCACTGCGGCAGCCCCGATAAAACTGCCGACTTCCATGAAATCAGCGCCAACGCGCGCCTCACCGCCGCGAAGCTTATCTACCCCTGTAATGATCAGCCGGTTCGACCCAACGCCATCGATCTGCGCGCCGAGCGAATTGAGCATCAAGCAGAGGTCTTCAACATGCGGTTCACAGGCGGCATTGCGAATGACCGTCGTCCCATCAGCGAGCACCGCCGCCATAATCGCATTCTCAGTCGCAGTGACACTCGCCTCGGCGAGTAAGATATCGGCGCCGCGCAGTTTATCAGCGCGCATGTGAAAGACCGAACCATCAAAATCAATTGAAGCGCCTAGTTTTTTGAGCGCAGAAACATGCGTGTCCAAGCGGCGCTCACCAATGGCATCGCCGCCCGGCAGCGGGAGATCAACCCGGCCGCATCGCCCTAGCAACGGCCCCGCCAGTACAACACTAGAACGCAGTTTTTGCGCCAGCGTTTTATCGATGGCAGTTGTGCGTAGATCTGCCGCGTGCACCCTAAGGATACCCTCGCCGATCCATTCCACCTGAACGCCTAAATCGCGCATGATGTCGCACAGCACACGCACATCGCCGATATCGGGCATGTTGTTCAACACGACGGGTTCATCCGTGAGCAGACAGGCAGGCAGCATTTTCAACGCAGCGTTTTTGTTGCCGCTTGGTTTAACTTCCCCGATAAGAGGATGGCCACCCTCAATTACGAATTGCTGCATAATCTCATCCTAATCTCACAGTAACAGCATCGCCCGAGCGCGCTGCGAGCTCATCAGCGGCATGACCTTGATTGACAGCCACCTCAAGATACCCGCCGCTGCCAACCATTGCGATTAGTTCGCCCGGCAAAACATCATCATAAGTTTTTTTGATCCCGACAATCTGACGACCTTTCACAACAATGTGCGCCTTTCGAGAGGATATAGTCATTCGAGCGATACGGTCACCAAGCCATGGGACAAGGCGAAGTTCATCAGCGCTGCTCTCAAGTATGCCAATGCTGGTGACCAAGTTTCCGAAGCGATCGATATGCAGCACTTCGCCTTCAATCTGCGTTGATCCGACTATCAGCCGCGGTACAGGGAGTGATACAAGATCATTGACTTTCCCGCCGAAGGTACTCGGCAGAACACCAGCAGCTACATATGCAGCAGCCGGCGCGAATAGATCACGCCCGTGAAAGCTGGCGCTCAACTTCGGCAAGCGATAGTTAGGGTTTTCGAGATGGTAGGCTTCATTGCTTCCCAACTCGTTGAGCACATAGCTAAGCACGCCATTATCAGGCGCAACAAAAGTGTATAGACCGGCACTTACCACAATTGGCCGGCGAACACTGCCAACGCCGGGGTCAACCACGACGAGAAATACTGTGCCTTGCGGGAAATAGCGATAAGCGTTGAGCAGCATAAAGGCGCCCTGACGG
Organism: Aggregatilineales bacterium; assembly: GCA_046719065.1. Classification (GTDB taxonomy): domain Bacteria; phylum Chloroflexota; class Anaerolineae; order Aggregatilineales; family Phototrophicaceae; genus Flexifilum. Next base: position 115,782 of record JBDNDP010000001.1, read on the forward strand.
ATATTCTGCGGCTGAACATCGTGAGAGATATCGACGAACGAGAGCTGAGGTGTGATGCCGAGCATCACGCCTTTCATCACACCGACATAATGGTCAGTGAGGCCAAAGTCTGTCAATAAAGCAACAAGGCTGCTCACTCACAAGACTTTCTGATGCGTTGACAAGGGCTTGGGTGATCATTATACTTTGCGTTTAGGTCGTGATAAAGGCATGAGACATGCGAGCGCTGCTGCATCACTGCGCAACACAATTTACGAATCAAGTGTTGGTGCTTCGCTAGGGCCGTCACGATCAAGCTTTCGTTGATGATCCCCGCACCAGCGGGGATTTTTCATTGAGGTGAAGATGATAGCCGTCATCGACTATGGCGCTGGCAATTTACGCAGTGTGCTGCACGCGCTCACTTTTCTCGGCGTTGAGAGTATGCGGGTGGTACGTTCCCCGCTCGACTTAAAAGGCGCTGCCAAAATCATTTTACCGGGCGTTGGCGCGTTCGGCGCAGGTATGGAAAAGCTGCGCGAGCAGAACTTGATTCAACCGATCCGTGATGCGGTGCGAGCCGGAACGCCTTATCTCGGCATTTGTTTGGGTATGCAGTTCATGTTCGAGTACAGCGATGAGATGGGAGAGCACGAAGGGCTGGGCTTGCTCCCCGGCCGCGTAACGCGCTTCCGCGATCTCGCGCCGTTAAAGATCCCGCATATGGGTTGGAACCAGCTTCATGCGGCCAAACCATCGGCATTGTTGAATGGCATTATTGATGGCAGTTATGCGTATTTTGTACACAGCTATTACTGTGTCCCGGATGATACTGCGTCGGTACTCATCACCTGCGATTACGGCATTCGCTTCTGCGCTGGGGTGGCACACGATAATTTGTATGGCGTGCAGTTTCACCCTGAAAAGAGCCAGCGCACCGGTCTACAGTTTCTGAGTAATTTTCTGGAACTAAGCGCATGATCATCTATCCTGCAATTGATCTGAAAAATGGTCATGTTGTTCGGCTGCGCGAAGGCGATCCGGCCCGGCAAACCGTTTACAGCGACGACCCTCTGACCATAGCACGCCAGTGGATTGATGGTGGGGCCGAGTGGCTCCATATGGTCAACTTGGATGGCGCATTCGCACAGGCGAACGATAATTTGCGCATTCTAGAGCGTGCTGCCCGGCTGGGTGCCGCAGTCCAATTTGGCGGAGGGCTGCGCAGCGAGGATGATATCGCGGCCGCACTAGAAGCAGGCGCGGCGCGTGTAGTCTTGGGAACAGCCGCGGTTGAGAACCGCGACCTTGTGCAAAGCGCTGTCGAACGATGGGGGACAGAACACATCTGCGTCGCCCTTGATGCTCGCAATGGACGTGTTGCAACGCGCGGCTGGCAGCAGGTAACCGAGCTAACACCGATCGATCTCGGCCAGCAAATAGCTGAGCTAGGCGTCGTCCACGCACTTTATACTGATGTCAGCCGTGATGGAGGCCTGCAGGGCGTCAATCTTGAGGCAACCATCGCGCTGGGACGCTCAACCGACCTTCAAGTGATCGCATCTGGCGGTCTAACTACAGCAGACGAAATACGTGCTCTTGCTGCAAGCGGGCACGTCGCTGGCGCTGTGATCGGAACAGCGCTGTATGAAGGCCGGCTGTCGCTTGCCGAGGCGCTTTCAGCGGCGCGAGGAGAATAGATCATGCTCGCTAAACGGATCATTCCTTGCCTAGACGTGTTAAACGGACGCGTCGTTAAAGGAGTCAATTTCGTAGACTTGCGCGACGCGGGAGATCCGGTCGAACAGGCTGCCATCTATGACCGCGAGGGCGCCGATGAACTGGTTTTCCTCGATATCACTGCATCGCACGAAGGGCGCAGCACGACACTCGAAATGGTGCGGCATGTAGCCGACAGGATCTTCATTCCCTTCTGCGTTGGCGGGGGAATTCGCACGCTGGAGGATATTCGCTCAACCCTGCTCGCTGGCGCAGACAAAGTGTCCATCAACAGCGCTGCTATTCGTACCCCCGATTTGATCGACCGAAGCGCATGGGCCTTTGGAAGTCAGTGCATCGTCGTTGCTATTGATCCGAAGTGGATTGATGGTCGATGGGAGGTCTTTATCAACGGAGGGCGCGTGCCAACTGGAAAAGAAGCGGTCGCATGGGCGCGTGAAGTTGAAGCCCGTGGCGCTGGCGAGATTTTATTGACCAGCATGGATCGCGATGGCACGAAGAACGGTTACCAGCTCGAATTGACGCACGAGGTCACAAGTGCCGTTTCGATCCCGGTGATCGCTTCTGGGGGTGCAGGAGCAATGGAGCATTTTCGAGACGCCCTAACGATCGGTGGCGCCGATGCCGCGCTCGCAGCAACGCTATTTCATTTCAATGAAATTCGGATCGCTGACTTGAAGAACTATTTAGCCGAGCAAGGTGTGCCGGTGCGCTTGCATGGATGGGAAGCGCTTCATGTCTAAAACACTTGCTGATCAAAGCGATATCCGCTGGGATGCGCAGGGACTGGTCCCTGTTATTGTGCAGGATAGTAAAACTCTCGAAGTGCTAACACTGGCTTACATGAACGCAGCCGCTTTGCGTGAAACGATGACGAAGGGAGAAACGGTCTTCTGGAGCCGCAGCCGGCGTGAACTATGGCACAAGGGTGAGACATCGGGCAACACGCAGCGCCTTGTTGAGATCCGCATCGACTGTGATGGCGATGCCCTGCTCATCCTAGTCGAACCCGCCGGGCCTGCCTGCCACACTGGCGCAGTTTCTTGCTTCTTCCGCACCATGGAGCAGCCCCATGGCTAACATCCTTGACCAGCTACAGGCCACCATCCTCGACCGTAAACGCCACCCGCGCCCCGACAGCTACACCAACAAACTGTTTGAGGCAGGCCGTGGACGCATCGCACAAAAGGTGGGCGAAGAAGCTGTCGAGGTGATCGTCGCTTCGCTCGAACAGGATCGTGAAGCGCAAATCGGCGAATTCTGCGATCTGCTCTACCACACACTCGTTTTGATGAGCGACCTTGACATCACGCTCGATGAAGTGTTGGCAGAACTAGAGCGGCGACACCGCCGTTAGAGATGATCAACGCGGCGTTAAGTAATAATCTGGCACGCCGTTGACCAACGCTCCCTCGGCCGTCCATCCGCGAACTAAGTTATCGGTGGTGACGACTTCCCACCATAAGAACCCATCTGCGCAAGCTGGCCCACCGATCACGCGCAGCTCACGGCCTTCTTGAATGATGGCCGCGGGCGCTGTGAGGTTTGGCTCAGCGCGCACATTTTGATTGCGCCGCTGCGCCCCTTCTTCCGCTTGGCTAACTAGCACGAACATGTCAATCGCCAGTCGAGTGGGCGGCGTATTCGGGCAGACAACAGCAGCAGGTGTAGGCGTCGCTGGCATAGTGAGCGCAACATCAGCTGTCGCGGTAGCCGTTTCTACAGCACTTGCGGTGCGCGTCATTGCGATACGCACGGCGACCGTCTCAAGAAAATTGGGACGCGGCGTATCGGTGAACAGCTCGGCGGTGCGCGTCAGTGCGATGCTGGTCCCGCGAATAATCTGCTCCGTAGCAGCTTGTTCAGTCTCCGCCAGTGCGGTTTCCGCCAAAATTAGCTCAGCTTCGATGGTCGCCGTGAGTTCCCCGGGAGAAAGCGCAGGACGCGGTGTTAGAGTCGGTGTTTGGCTAGCTGTGAGCGATGGCGTTGGCGTGAACGTAGGTTCGCTATCCCCTTCATTGGACAGCGCGATCACCCCAATGCCAAATACGACGATCGACGTGAGCGCGAAAGCAGCCACCAATGCGCTGCGGTTGATTCGCGATCGAACCGGCAGAGGCTGCTGCGGCGGCAGTGGAGCGGTCGGCTCAGCAAATTTACCGAGATTGTTAATGCGCACACCCTTACGCCGCAGTTCACCATGAAGCTGGCGCAGCGCGAGATCATAGTTTTGCGTGTGAAAATTAATATACTGGATGCGGCTGAGCTGGAAATGGATTTTAGCGGGGCGATACAGCACCGGGATGACCGGCTTGCCTTCGTCAAGGTAATACTGCCACTCGTCCTCTACATTCGAGGAGGCCATTGAGTCTGGCGAGATGATCACAATCATCACCTCGCATAGATCGAGACCCTGCTGAATCGCCCGACTCCACTTCATGCCAGCTGGAATATCCGCCACGTCGATCCAAATGTCAGCGCCAAGCTCAGATAGTGAGCGGGCAAGCTGGCGCGCAAACTCTTCATCGCGCCGAGAGTAACTGATAAAGATTCGAGCCATCAGTCTCCAGCTCTAACTGCAAGGAGCACAGGCTGCACCGTTCAAGGTGATTATAGTACTTTTCGTTCAGAGACGCTCATGGCGCGGCCGGAATGTCCTCAGCAATTGGCACATCAGCATCCTCTGGCACCAACGTGACCGCACGGCTGGATACCCACCCCTGCGTCCCATCGGGCAGCACGACTAAATACCACGGACGCGTTTCATCGGTACGCGCAATGACGGGTAATTCCTCCAATGCTGCCACGCTGCGAACGACTGCAAATGTAGTACCCGGGCCACTACGAGCATTCGTCGACTGGGTGCCAACGCGCACGAACGTCTCTCCATCCACCGTGCTCGCTGTCTCAACCTGTTCCTGAAGCTCTGCTGTTTCATCGAAAGGGTCATCATCCTCAGCGGGCAGAGGAGTCTCCGTAGGCACTGTCGTCGGTGTGGCTGTCGGCGCTTCGGTTGGCTCTGCGGTATCGGTTGGAGGCAGCGCAGTCGGGGACGGCGTGGCGGTTTGGCATGCAGCACCGAACAAAGCAGCGAGCAGCAAGATGACAAACAGGGCAGTATGGTTCACGCGGACTACTCCTCTCTCACAATTTTATCTCGAGCATTTTATGATTCACGTTCGACGACGTGATATTACCGTTAACCGAAGTGAGCGACAAATATCCCCTCACCCTATTTTCGAATCATGCGTTATCCTTGCAAGTCATCGAATACAGGAGAAGACTGTGGCACCGAATGATCGTTTCGTCGCCGAGGCAACTTTTCCCATCCGTTATGCAGAAACAGATGCGATGGGTATTGTTCATCATGCGAATTACATCGTCTTTTTCGAAGAAGGCCGCAGCCATTACGCCCGCGCGCGAGGCAGCGATTACGCCGATTTTGAACGCAGCGGCTTTCATCTTGTCGTCACCGAGGTGGAGGCACGCTACCTGAAAGCAATGCACTACGGACAGCGCGCGACCGTTCGCTGCTGGATCGAGACGATGCAGAGCCGATCGGTCAAGTTCGGCTATGAGATCTTGGATGCAGCAACCGGCGAAGTTTGCGTTACAGGCTTCAGCAAGCATATTTGTGTGCGTCGCGACGGCGGCGTTGCCCACCTTCCAGAAGCTTGGCGCGCATGGGGCACCGGTTAGTTTTGCACGGGTCAACAGCGCTGTTATAATTACTTTTCACATAAATTAATGTGCGTCGCCAATTTGGCAAGATACTTGTGAGGGAAAAAATATGGTCACCTATGCCGATAGACCTTGGCTAAAGAATTACGATCCCGGAGTGCCCCATACTCTAGAGCCATACCCAAAGTTCCCCCTTCATCACTACCTGAGCGATGCTGCGCGCCAGTATCCAAACGCCATCGCTTTAGTGACAAGCGCGCGTCTTCCCGTTGTGGGACGGGTAGCTTCCACGATGACTTATCAAGAGCTTGAGCGCAGCTCAGATGCGCTGGCGGCAGGGCTGGTGAAACTAGGGTTGAAGAAAGGCGATCGCGTTGCTATCGTGATGCCGAACACCGCCGCCTTCGTCATCAGCTACTATGGAATCCTCAAGGCTGGCGGCGTAGTTGCGGCGACCAATCCTACCTATCCAGCCGAAAAAATGCAGTTTCAAATCAATGACTGCGACGCTGAAATTGTCATCACGCTGTCGCTGTTCTATAACATCATCAAAGAGATTCGGCCGCGCACAAAAGTCAAGTCTATCATCGTCGCTAACGTCAAGGAGTATTTACCGCCCTTGGCGCGGTTCCTGTTCACGTTAGCCCGCGAGAAGAAAGATGGTCATTTTGTCGAACAGCTTGAGGAGAATGACCTGTGGTTTCAAGACATACTTGCGCAAAATGCCGGCCAACGCGCGGAGGTTGAAGTTTCCGGCGATGATCTCGCTATCTTCCAGTATACTGGTGGAACCACGGGCATATCTAAGGCGGCAATGTCGCAGCACAAAGCGCTGGTCGCCAATATCACGCAATGCAAGGCTTTTCTGCTCGGCGGCGATCCTAATGCATCTGGCAGAGACGAAGTTTTTCTCGGCGCGATCCCCTTCTTCCACGTTTACGGCCTCGTCACAGTCGTCGGTTTCGCGATTTCGCTAGGCGCGCGTATTGTGCTCGTTCCCAATGCGCGCGACATTCCCGACTTACTGGATACGATCGCGGTTTTCAAGCCGACCATCTTTATGGGTGTGCCGGCGCTTTATAATGCGATCAATAACCATCCTGATGTCGTCTCTGGTCGGGTGAGCTTAAAGTCGATTCGCGTATGCATGAGCGGTTCTGCACCGCTGCCGCCGGCGACAAAACGCGAATTCGAACGACTGAGCGGCGGCAAACTGCTCGAAGGCTACGGAATGAGCGAAGCGCCAACGGCCTCGCACGCGAACCCACTTTTCAATGAAAACCGCACCGGATCTATCGGCCTTCCCTTCCAAGACATGGACATGCGGATTGTGAGCCTAGATGATGGCGAAACCGATCTTCCTGTTGGAGAGATCGGTGAATTGGTGATGACAGGGCCACAGTTAATGGTGGGCTATCACGGCATGCCAACCGAGACAGCCAATACACTGCGTGTGAAGGATGGACGCACATGGCTGTATACCGGCGATATCGCGCGGATGGATGAAGACGGCTATTTCTATATCGTTGACCGGAAGAAAGATATGGCGCTGATCGGTGGGTTTAATGTATACCCAAATAATGTTGAGAAAGTGCTTGCTGAACATCCTGCCGTCCTTGAATGTGCGGTAGCAGCGATCCCCCACCCCGATCCTGATAAAGAGGGACAGGAAGCCCTCAAAGCCTGGGTCGTCGTGCGCCCTGATCACACCGTAACACCCGACGAACTGATCGAACATGCGTCGAAATTCCTCGCGCGCTATGAAGTGCCGACGCGCATCAGCTTTGTGCCGGCACTACCCAAAACAGCAATCGGCAAAACGCTGCGACGCGAATTAGTGCAAATGGAGCTTGAAGAGCGAGAGCGCGCGCAGTCAGCCGCAAATCAGGGTTCAGGCAGGTAGTAACCACGGAAAAAGGCGCGCGCAGGGCCGCGGTTGAGATACCACAACACGTATAGAGGAATGATCAAAGTTGCCAGCAGGCGTCCACATAACGCCTGCTGGGCAATTTCTCTGCCGGAGTCGATGCCGTAGCGCAGATCGGGCTGAGACAACAGCGGGATAAGCGTAACGATCAGTGTGAGCGCGGTTAACCCGAGGACAGCAGCGAGAAGGACTTGACGAATCCAAGCGGGGCGGCCGCGCCAGGCAGCAATGCTGATAGCTAGAAAGCTGATACCCAAAAGGGTCTGCGCGACCAATGCTGCCACATCGACGCCTAAGTAGTCGCCACCCGCCATAATCGGCACAACTTCACCATGATCGTTGCCGAGGTCGAGCGTCAGCGGCCGATTGAGAAGACGGTACTGCACAATGAGCACCATACTCACTTGGATGAGCGGCAAGATGGAATACAACATAACACTGGCGAGAATCGCCAGTGAAAGCCCTAGTGGACGTGGTGGTTTCGCCAGCACTTGAGCAGTTCCGTAAGAGCTATCCATGGATATTATTAGTTAACTGAATAAGTTTCGTGTAAAATAAAAATGCCAAAGCTATTAACAACAGCATTTTTAGCTTACTAGGAATGATATTCCCAATGACCACTTCAATAAGTGACCGCATTCTAAACCAATTCCTCTCCCACGTAGACAGTTCCCGTTTAACGCTGCTGCACCCAGAGAGCCGGTTTCGCTCGCTGTTGATCGCACAGCTTCTCAATCAAACCGCCACACCAGTATTCTACTACGCACTTGGACCCGAAGACATTGACATTGAGGCCTTTACCAGTGGGCTTGTTCATGATCTTGCTACCCAGCACCCTACATTCGGACGGCATTTGTGCTTGGTAAAACCAGACGCAACCACCAATCTCGATCAAGTGACCGATGCGCTTGCGCGTGACCTTGAAGAACTGTGCGAAACGCCCTACTACCTCATCCTCGATGAGTATGATCGCAGCGATGCAGCAGACGACATCCAAGCCCTAATCGAACAGTTGACGGCCAAATTACCCCCTCAGTGTCACCTCGTGATCAACAGCCGGACACTACCCCGGCTGTCGTGGATCTCGTTGATCGCGCGCGGCTATGCCGCTATTGTGCGTGATGATCAGATCGTAAAGCAGAATTTTTACGGACCCAAAAGTACAGATGGGCCGCTGCTCGATGTTTTTGCTCTTGGACCGGGTTTTGTGCTGCTTAATGATCGGCCAATTGACTCATGGGAGGGCCACCTACCTCGTTTGTTGTTCTTCTTCTCGCTCGATAGACCGACCATTACCCGTTCCGAAATCTGCCAAGCTTTTTGGCCAGAGCTGGATACCGACCAAGCAGTGAATGTTTTTCATGTGACGAAGCGCCGGCTTCACAAAGCGCTTGCCATGGATGTCCTAGTTCATAAAGATGGGTACTACCAAATCAACCCGGCGCTCGAAGTACGTTACGATGCCGAAATCTTCGTAACAGCCTTGATCGATGGACGCAGCCATCAGGGACTAGCGGGCCTACCTCACTGGCAGCAAGCTATCGAATGCTATCGCGGACCGTTTTTACAGGGTCATTCTGACGGGTGGATCGTAAAGCGCAGGCATGACTTTCGAGCTGGTTATCTCGAAGCGCTGATCGCACTTGCACGCATCCGGCTCGAAGAGAATCGGCCTGAACACGCGCTTTCACTCTATCAGCGTGCTTTAGGAGAAGATATTTTCCGAGAAGACCTGCACCGGGCGCTTATGCGGCTATACATACAGTTGGGTCGGCGCGGTGAAGCGGCCGCTCACTATCAACGCCTAGTGGAAGAAATGCGCCGGCTGGGACACACACTTTCGGAGGAAACACACGCAGTTTATCAAGAACTTATCGGCTAGACGTGTGACCAACGCTGCCGATGCGATCAGAGATAATCCTGACACGACAAAGCAGTTTCGATAACTGATAAACGATAGACTGCGCTTGCTTCTGGCGCCAGTTCAACGTCAAAAACTAGCCACGCGTCATCGGCCAAAGATGGCGACTTAGCTTCCTCAGAGGCATCAACACGGATGAGGTGGTATTGGTTCGTGCCAAGATTTAACTGCGCTCGACTCAAATGAAAAACCACGCGGCGCGACGTGCGCGAGTCGCCAAACTCGCCTGTCTCTAAATTTCCAAGCAGTAAATAAATTTGCCCGGCGCTGCGCCACAAATGAAATGCGATGGTCGTCGGGCGCGCGGGAATTTCGACGTAGCTCAGCATTGTCTCAAGCGCGGCCGCGCCAAGCAGCCGGGCAGCTAAATAATGTGGATGGGTGCTGCCGAGCTGGTACTTGGGCACAAATGGATTGAACGGTTCTGACCAATCAGGCGGCTGCCAGTAGATCCAGCAGCGGCGCTGCGTAAGCAGCGGCGTTCGGGTACTGCGATAGTGAATTGTTGTATCATCAGCAGCTTCGATGACCACATGAGCGGGCAAGAAAGGACGGTCATAAGGCGGCGTATCCGGCGCGATCCCGCTACTCACATAAAACCCCGAGGCGCACCACTGGTCAGTTGCGCGAATACCGAGGGCATTTTGCACCTGCTCATTGATCAAATCAGCACAGCCGGTTACCAGCACCGGCTTGGGGTGCGCTAAAAGCGCTTCTTGAGCACTATTCGGCATCAACTTGGGAGTCTGGACGAGCAGCGCAGAGCCATTCAGATCAACGCTACCCAGCCACTCAGCGCGGGTGATGCTCAAAGCGGGAACCCCCCACTTCATCAGCAAAGCGGCGTGGTCGTCGATCCACTCCGCCGCATTTCGGTCGGGCGCATGAGCGCTCAGCCAAGCCATCGTCTCTCGGTTGTAGACAAGCGTGGCGCCGAAAACCTGGTCAAGCTGCGCGGCACTTGCCTGCGCTTGATCGAGGTGCTGCCTGATGTAGCCGACATCGTCCTCGCTCAACAGTGAGCGCTCGGCATTGTTCATCCAAGAAATATAACTGCCGTCTGGCACTTTGATCGCATCGGGCATCACCACAGCAGCATGGTTGAATGCCCACATCGCCCATCGCAGTTTGTGGGGCACTTGATGCAGGGTATCCCAAGGTTCCCAACCATCCCAAGTCTCGATGAGGTTGTAAAAGCGACAAGGTGTCTCACGCTGCTGGTTGGCCCGCGCAATCATCGCGCCGCGGGTCAACAGATAGGCCGTTTGAAAAGTCCAACCTTTCCAGAGCTGATGCCACCAATCTTGCCAAGCGCCACCCCATGTCTGCTCAACCCATGCATCGATGTAGCCATCGGCAACCAAAGCTTCAAAATCGACACAGCCAACGCGCCAATCGGCTACGGGGCTGATTGCGCTCGAGTATCCAAAGATTCGCTTGTTAGGAGCAGCAAGTTTGACGTATTTGTACAAATCACGCACCGATTGGCTGAAAGCTTCAATGACGGCAGGGTCGCTCGGTGCACTAGTGCCGAATGGGCCATTACGCGTATAAATCATGGGGCCAGTTAGCCCATCACGTAAATGAAGCGCATCGAGATTGAGAAAATCAGCTAGGTTTGCCCACTGCGCCCCAAAAAACTGAGGGAAATAGGTGCCCTCAGCAATGCCCTTCGGAAACGCTGCATAAGGATAGCTGTCAGCATGTAACCGTTTGATCGGATGCAAATCGGGCATGTTGATGAACGAGCGCGGCGGGTCGTATAATTCGGGATGACGCGCATACCAAGACGAGTCAAAGTCATAAATTTTTAACTCTGGCGGCCAAACAACATGGGCCCAGCCCACGAACAGCACACCGATCTGCAAACGATCGAGACCGTGGCCAGAAGCCGAGCGACGCAGCAGCTCGATCATCTTTGCCAAATCTTGATACGAACGCGCTGCCCACTGTGCAGTGCGCCGGCTTTGTGTCGGAATACGCTGGTTGGGGTCGCCCGTCCACTCAGTGACCAGATCAATCAACCAGCCCACATTGAAAAAAATGCCATAGTCACCCTTGACCTGCACGAGCAGCGGCGCAAGTCGATCCCAGACCTGCTCAACTTGTCGCTCCAAATCCGCATCAGGATCAAAGTACGATAGATCCATCTCCAGCCAGCGATCATGCACTTGGGTCATCGAGGCTCTCCATGAGCATACGACGATTGAACTCCTCTAAAGCGGTCGCTCGGTCAGGCATTTTTTGCGTACCGCCTACTCCTGTGACCGTGAAGCCAGCGACGACTGCCCCAAAGAGCAGAGACTGCGGCCACGACCAACCTTGCAGCCATCCGAAAATGACACCCGAGTCGAAAGCATCTCCAGCGCCGATCGTATCGACCACTTCTCCGATATGAATCGCTGGTTGATGATGCCGACTCTCCTGCTGATAAAGTGTCGCTCCGTCGGCTCCCTGCTTGATGATGACGCGGCCAGCGCCAGCCGCGAGCAGAGCCGACCCAGCCGCGTCGAGATCAGACAGCGCAGTGATCTTGCAAGCTTCCGTCTCATCAACGAACAGCAGATCCACATAAGGGAGCACATCCTCAAGGGCGACACCCCACGGCGGATCCATCGGGTAAAGCGGAAACTGCGGATCCATAGCTGTGCGCAGACCGCGGCGCCGCGCCTCTTGAAACAAGTCCCGCGTTCCGCCGTGCCAAGCCTGTTGATAATGCAGATACCCCCCACAATGCAGCAATCGCGCATCCAGCAGTTGCTCGAACTCGGCACTGCTGAAGGATGCTGGCCACAGCTCATGCGTCGGCAGCCGATACATCAGCGGGCGCTTGCGGCTGCCGAAGAGCAGCATGTAAACACCAATGCCACCTAAGGTGTTTGGAACCATGCGGATCGCGCTGGTATCAACGTGCAGGCGGCGAAGCGTGTCTTCAATGAAGCCACCTAGAGGATCATCAGGTAGGCACGAGCTGACGCAGACTTCCAACCCAAGCCGAGCGAGGTTCTGAACGGTATAGCCTACCGAGCCAGCGGCCGTCATCTCCATATCAGCGGGGCCATCCCAGGTCGGCAGGGCCTCCCAGTTTGGAGGCCCTTGTCCGGTGATCAATAAGTCAATATTCAGCGGGCCAACAACTGAAACATCTCGTGACATGCTGTCGTTATCCAAAATGAGGCAGGAGGCGCTTTACAGCAGCCCTCGCTGTTTAACCTATAAGCTAATGCGTATCTTTAGGGAACAACCAATTCCATACTTTGGCGTGCCGGGCAACATTAGCTCGCTGTGTATCGGGATTGATATCGCCCTGCGCGACGGCCCCCCAGTAAGGTAGCAGCTGCCCCGGCAAGATCGCAAGGATCGAAAATAGCACGGGGTCGGTCTCTGGCAGGCGGAAAACGTCATCCACCTGCTCGGCGACCGCCTCGTCTTCTTCGCTGATGAGCGCGATCGATGGCGATTTAAGCATGTAAGTGACCTGTGCAATATCGCGCAGCTCTGAATAGGCAGGGTCATCCAGCGGGGCGATGATGATCGTAAGGATATCGTGCTGGGTTAAGCCAAGCGCGCCATGCAGATGCCTGCCAGCGCACATTCCTTTGGTTGGAATGTGGCTCATCTCATCATATTTCAAGGCGATTTCCTCTGCGGTACCTTCGTTTGGCCCACTGCCGACGACCAAAATGCTGCGGATATTGCGATAGCGATGCGCCAAAAGCTCCGCGCGTTTGCTCACCCACTCGAACATCGCATCCATCTTATCGGCCGTACTGAAGAGGCGAGCGCGGAGGGCATCCCAATCGCGCGCGCCAGGTTTAAGGAGAGCGCCAATCTCTAAAGCCAACCAGATCGACGCACTTAATCGTGTTGTGTAGTGAAACGTGTCTGAACCGCCAGTATCGAAACCGCCTGCACAAACGATCGTCTCGTCGCACTTCTGCGTGATCGGGCTTCCAGCAACGCTGGTGAATGCTACTTGGAAAGCGCCAAGCTCCTTCGCTTTGGCCGCTGCGCGGTTGCTATCGACCGTACTGCCACTACCCGAATAAGCGAAAAAAACCGTTCGAGCGAAATCGATCGGATGCCCATAGCGAACGTATTCGAGGGAGTCGATATCGCGCGCATCCCAACCGGCATACTCCCAGAAAGCCCCGGCTGCTGTTTGCGCTACAAACTGCGACGTTCCCAGCCCATGACCTACCATGCCGGTAAAGCCTCGCTCGACCAGCGTCCGGGCGATGCGCGGCACAATATCGCGATTGAGGGCGAACGTATCGCGTAGAGCTTGCCCTTGACTTCGAATATCACCATACAAGTTAAATGGATGCTTCGTCTGCGGTTGGGTGCCGAGGGCACGATACATGATTGGATACTCGGCAGTTCCCTCAATATGTGCCCGAATATCGCCTTCGATTCCCCATTGCTTGATACGTTTGCCCGGCTCGCGTGTGTAATCCGTCATGATCAGACTGCTCCCTCAGAAATGGTTAGTGAATTGGGTTCAAATCTTCTGTAACGACAGACGCCTCGCCGACAGCATAGCGCAGGATCTCTTCCTGTGTCGTTCGCTCAATGTCGAGTTCAGCAGCAATGCGTCCGTCGCGCATCACCAACACTCGGTGCGATAGCCCGATGATCTCGGCGATTTCGGACGAAATGAGCAGCACTGAACGTCCTTCCGCCACTTGGTCGGCAATGAATTGGTAGATCTCAAACTTAACCCCAACGTCGATGCCTTGTGTCGGTTCGACCAGCACAAGGATCTCAGGATCGATGCACAAACATTTAGCCAGCACAACTTTCTGCTGGTTGCCGCCGCTGAGATTGATAATCGCTTGGTCCATATGTGGGGTCTTAATATCGAGCCGGCGAATTTGATCCATAACCAACTCGCGCTCTTGTCGATCCTTCAAAAACCCCAGCGGCGTCGTGAGGCGATCTAAGACGCCAATGCTAATATTGCGGCGCACCGACATCTCTTGAAAAATGCCTTCTGTTTTGCGATCTTCGGGGAGATAAACCAGTCGATGATGGATAGCTATGCCCGGCGCAGGGCGATAGGGCTGCCCGCGGAGAGTCAGTCGTCCTCGCTCAACTGGCAGATCACCGTACAAGGCCCTTCCCAGCTCCGTTTTTCCACTACCAGAGAGCCCGGCGACCGCCAGCACCTCGCCCCGGTACAGGTTGAAGCTGATATCCACAAGCTGACGACCTGAGGTAAGCCCTTCGACCTTGAGCAGCAGTTCCTTCGCAGCACGAGGCGGACGCGGTGGGAAGACGGCCTCCAACTTTCGGCCGATCATCTGCTCGATTAACTGTTCACGCGTCAAAGCGCTGATCGGCTGGGTAGCGACATGCATTCCATCTCGCATGACCGTGACCACATCGGCCAACTCAAAGATTTCGTCGAGCCGGTGCGATACGTATAGGATGGTGACACCTTGAGCACGCAGTTCCTTAATCACCTTGAACAGCGCAGCTACCTCAACCTGATTGAGGGCTGAAGTTGGCTCATCCATGATTAACAGCCGCGACTCATTCATCAACGCTTTGGCGATCTCGACGATCTGCTTTTCGCCAATTTTTAATTCTTGAACCCAGCGGTCTGGGTTGAGATGGCTGGCATTCAATCGTTGGAGCATCCGAGCAGCCTGCGCCCGCATTTCATTCCAGTCGATCAAACCCAACGGTCCCACAATCTCACGTCCCACTAAGATATTATGGGCGATGCTGCGTTCGGGCAGCAGATTGAAGATCTGATAGATCGTTGAGATACCTGCTACAAGCGCATCACGCGGCGTTTGTGGCGCATAGGGCAGCCCTTCCAGCAACATCCTGCCAGCGTCCGGCTTTATAGCTCCGGAAAGGATCTTGATCAGCGTGCTTTTGCCAGCACCATTTTCGCCGACTAAAGCATGCACCTGCCCAGCCTCAATTTGGAACGACACATTATTCAAGGCTTGAACGCCGGGATAGGCTTTGCTTATGCGTTCGATCGTCAAGAAGCTCATGCGCGTGCCGCCCTCAGACGATCGAGCGAGAGCGCTACGATCAGAATGACACCGGAAATAATGTTCTGCGTATAGATGCCGATGCCAAGCAAGATCATGCCATTGGTGATCGAAGTCAAGAAAATCGCCGCAATCAAGGTATTGACAATGCGCCCACGTCCTCCGGTCAAACTGGCCCCACCAAGCACAACAGCCGTCAAGATTGGGAACAGGAAGTCCGCCCCCATACCGGCAGTCGCCGTGCCCTGCCGCGCGACCTGCAAAATAGCGGCGAAACCGCCCAGTGTGCCGGAGATCATATAAGTGATGATTTTGATCGCATCCACGTTTATGCCTGAGAGCCACGCCGCGCGGTCATTGCTGCCGACCGCGTATACGCGCGCGCCATACAGCGTCCGTTGCAGCACAATATAGGCGACGATGTAAGCCGCAAAGAGGATAATGACAGGGACAGGAATCAGGTCGAACACACGACCGCGCGAGAGAAACTGGATCAATTCGATTGGATTATTACCGCGCTCCCCAAAGATTGTGCGCCCTTGCGTGATGGTAAACGCGACTCCGGTCAAGATACTGGCAGTACCCAGCGTGGCAATGATCGAATTGATGCGTAGTTTCGTGACAATAAGCCCATTGATCAACCCGATCAATGCACCTAACCCTAGAGCAGTGAGTCCTGCGCTGACCGGAGAAAAGCCATGCGCGATCATCAACTGCGCCATGACGACACCAGCCAAACTAATCACAGCCGCGATTGAAAGATCAAGCAGTCCCATCAAGATGACGAAGTGGGCGCCAATGGCTGCGACTCCGATGATGGTAGCCTGCCGCAAAATAGTAAGAATGTTCTCTGTCGTAGCGAAGTTTCTCGTGTTGAACGTCAGGAAGATCGCCCAAGCAATGAAGATCAGGATGAAACCCTGCTCGCCCAAAAATCGTAAAAGCTTGCGCAACCAACCCCGGTCTGGGCCAAGGACAGCTTGCGGGATTTGCGTCTCAACCATGCCAATACGCCTTCTGTCTGCGGCGGGAAGATGGGTTAATCAATGCGGGGAGATGGTTGCATCTCCCCGCCCCCGCCACAGCGCTATTCTTCAGTCACAAGCAGCGTTTCGCGCGTGACCAGCGTGACTGGAACCGCAATGTTCTGCGGAATCTCCGCCCCAGCCAGCAGCTTCACCGCAGCGTTAATCGTCAGCTCGCCAGTACGCGCCGGCGAGGTATCGACCGTGCCGCGATACATTGTGCCCTCAGCAATGAGCTGTACAGCCTGTGTTTCCGCGTCAATGCCAACGATGATGATGTCATCGCGGCCAGCATTCTCAATGGCCTGAAGGGCACCCAGAGCGCCGGCATCGTTAATACTAACGACGACGTTAATTTCAGGGTGTTCGATCAACGCGGTTTCCATCGAAGTTAGCCCAAAATCTGGCGTGCCACCGAGATAGTTCCCTACGATAACCGCCTCTGGGGCGAGCGTTTCAATCGCTTCGCGGATCGCATCGGCCCGCACGACTACGTTAGCAACATCGGGGAAATCGAGAATTGCAACATTCGCGACACCACCCAGCTCTTCATTGATGAGCTGCGCCGCATACTCACCCGCAGCGAGTCCGAGATCACGGTCTTCGATGCTGATGGTTACACCGCCAAGATCGGCCAGTTGGCGGCCAGCGTACTGCACGATCAGCACGCCAGCTTCCGCAGCTTCTTCCAAAGCAGCGAGAACGCTGGGCGGGTCAAACAAACAGATGACGATGACGGATACACCGTCATTGACGAAGCTTTCAATCCCCGTGATTTGGCGATCCACGTTGATCTCCGAGTCGAATGTGCGCACCCTTAAACCCAGATCGGTGGCATAAGCCTCGGCGCTCTCGGCAACAGTGGCATGCCATTCTGTTTGATAGGTACATGCGATTACACCGATGAATCCTGTATCGCCGAGAGCAGCGATTGCAGCCTCGATTTCTTCTTCGGTCGGCTCAATATCGGCCTCGGTGCCCAACTCCAACGGTTCGTCTTCACTCATTTGTGCAGCAACCAAGGGGATTGAAATGACAAACGCAAAAACGAGGACAAGCAGGGACAAAAGTTTTATCAGTTTCATGATTTTTACCTCCACAACCATCTTTTTTGGGAGAACGCCGTTCGCTTTCAATTCACCGTTTGTTCGATAACATCTAACCTTTCTAATAGAAGAGCAATAGTGCGTTCGTCGCTAACGACAACGTTGATATACCCTCCGCGCAGAGCGCCGATCAACGGCTCTACTTTGTCGAGACCACCGGCTACACCAATGGTGATCGCAGCATGGCGCAAGTCCTCTAGTGTGATACCGACGATTCGATCGTGAAATGGCGTGAAGACAGGCGTGCCGTTTAAATCGAAAAAATGTCCGCAGATATCGCCAACCGCCTGATCGCGCACTGCTTCTAACTCTTGGGGTTCGATTAAACCAGCCTGCGCATAGAGCTGATCGCTTTCAAGAGATCCAAGGCCCACAACGTAGATATCGGCTGCTTTTGCGAGGGCGAGCGCGTGGCTCAACGTGGGGTTAGCCTCGGTGAACGCGCGCGCCGTTCCGGCGCGCTGTCCTAGGATAGCCGGCGCACTCAGATAATAGACGCGCCCACCTAGCGCATTGGCTGCCTGCCGCGCGATCTCGTTGTAATCGATGCCATGCGCTTCATGGCCGATGTTGCCCATCGCTTGCACTACTTCAACGGCAGGAATCAACTTTGAGGGCAAGCTGTCGATCATGGCGCGAAGCGTTCGCCCACAGCCAAGTGCAAGCCGCTGGCCGGGCTTAAGAGCGGCCAGCAAATAGTTCGCCGCGAAACGTCCTAGTGTGGCACGGAGGGCATCCGGCTCTTCACTGAAAGTCGGGGCGATGACAGCATCAATAAGCTGAGGGAAGCGATTGCGCAGTCGATCTTGATAACCCGGTGTGCGCTGGCGCGGATCTCTGATCGAGATCTCCACAATGCCGATCTCACGCGCCAACGTTAAATCGCGCGATACCATGCTGCGTGATAAGTTAAACATTCGCGCAATATCTGCCTGCGTAGCGTTATCGAGATAATACGCGCGGGCAATGGCGATTAGCCGAGCCACATAAGCATCAGATAAATTCACAGAACAATTTATCCTTCCATTTTTATTGAGCTTAACGCATCTGATGAAAATTTGTCAAGCACATTTGTGAATCTTAATAGTTTATGTAGTACTGAAGAGTACTAACTGCTTTAGGCTGTCATTCCGCAGCATTCTTAGCTATGCGGGAATAATTGGTTTCAGAGAGATAAAACGGGATAGTGAGCTTCCAGTACTTTCAGAAAAGCTGATGCAGTCGCTGACATATGGGTTGTGCGCGGGTGCAGCAGCTTGAGCGTTCGCATTAGCGGGGCACCTTCGATAGAGATGCGCCACAAGGCTCCATGCGCCGTCTCTTGCTGGACAGCATAGTCCGGCAAAATAGCAACGCCTTTTCCCCCCGCAACGGCACGCTTGATCGACTCGAGATTGTCATACTCAGCCTCAATTTGAGCTGATAAACCTAGCCGTCTCAGCGATTTTTCCAGCCACAGCCGGGTTTGACTACCTTGAGGGCGCATGACAATTGGTTGGTCAATTAATGCGGTGATCGGGATAGATGCCCTACCCCGCCACGGATGCTGGGGGCCAACAACGATGTACTGCTCAACCTTCTGAAAAGGGATGACGGTTAGGCCGCGCACCTGATGCGCTTTGATCTCTCCCTCAACAATGCCTAAATCAAGACGTTGGGCTTTGAGATCACGAATGATATGCCCGGTGACCGCCGTTTGGATGGTTACAAGAATGACGGGGTAGCGTGCACGAAACGCTCTCACCCATTCAGGCAGTAGATATGCTCCAGCCCCGGGCGTCGCACCGATGATCAGTTGACCCTCGGCGAGCCCATCCGCATTCATTACCGCACGCTCTGCTTCAGCAATTAACGAGAAGATTTGCTCAGCATAACGATATAGCACCTGCCCCTGCGGCGTGAGGATCACCCCTCGCCTGCCCCGCACAAAAAGCGAGATGCCGAGTCGCGCTTCTAAGTCAGCGATATGCTGACTGATAGCTGGTTGGGTGAGATATAGGCGCTGTGCTGCGGCGCTAAAACTGCCCTCCTGCACCACCACAGCAAAGATTCGCAATTTATGGAGATCGATCATTAAAACAGATACCATAAGTTCAACTTATGGATAAGTATAATCAAACCAACCCATCTCGGCAAACGCGGCAGCGTTACAATCCTGAGGATGTGTTTACATCTTTTGTCGCTGTGGAATGCCTATGAAACCTTTGTTACAGCCTCGCAGCTTGTTCGTATTCGTTGCGGTTGCCATCGTTGCTGGCGGGTTAGCAATCACTTGGAACACCCTGTCGACGGCTGGCCAGCCCATCTCGCCAGCAGCTCAAGCAACTGTGCCAGCACCGGTCATCAGCAACATCGCAGCTTCGGAATACGTGCAGCGCTTCACAGAGGGCCAAGTGCCCCACGTGCTTCTCGATGTGCGTCTGCCAGATGAGTTTGCTAGCGGGCATATCGCAGGCTCGATCAACATTCCTGTGCAAGTGCTAGCGCAGCACCTCGAGGAATTACCGCGTGACCGACCGATCGTCATCTACTGTCGAAGTGGGAACCGCAGCGCCCAAGCTGCGCGTATCTTGGCCGAGGTGGGCTTCACTAATCTTTATGATCTTGGTGGGATCATCGATTGGACAGCCGCCGGTTATCCAATCCAATGAACGCTGTTTGATATCATGCACACTTTATAACGGGACAAATCTATCATGAGCCTTTTTCAATCGCTCTCTAATATATTGGGCAGCAGCGGGATCGACGCTTTTGAGGCGAACCGGTGTTTGCAAAGTGACAGCCCCCCTCTTGTGCTTGACGTGCGTGAACCGTCCGAATTTAGCCTCGGCCACATTCGCGGCGCACGCCTCATCCCGTTGAGCGAGCTGCCATCACGCATTGCCGAGCTGCCCAGCGACCAAACTATATTATGTGTTTGCCGTTCTGGCTCGCGGAGCAGCGTAGCAGTACGCCAATTGACGCGCGCTGGTTTGCAAGCCATCAATCTTCAGGGCGGCATGACCGCATGGCAGCGCAGCGGCTTACCGATCAGCAAAGGGCGTAAGTGACCAACGCGATGGATTTTCTGCTGCTAAGCCTCTCGCTTGGATTTGGCATCGGCGCGCTATTAGGACTATTGGGCGGCGGCGGCTCAATTTTGACGGTACCTGCGCTCGTCTACCTGATCGGCCAGCAGCCGCAGGTTGCTATCACGGCATCGTTAGCCATTGTCGGCGCCAACAGCGCGGTTGGAGCTTTTTTTCACAGCCGCCAGGGAACGCTTAACCTGCGAGTTGCGCTGTTGTTCGGTGGCACTGGCATGGTTGTCGCCTATATCGCCGCGAGCATTTCAAAGCACTTTGACCCTACGGTCTTGATGACATTATTTGCAGGTTTAATGCTGGTCGTTGGGGTCATCATGCTGACCCGTAGAAACGGACACACCATCAGCACCATGGAACCGGCGATCGGGCGCGTGCTGGCTGCGGGCGCTGGAGTTGGACTGCTGACAGGCGCGCTTGGCGTTGGCGGCGGTTTCCTGATCGTGCCAGCGCTCGTAATGTTGATCGGCCTGCCGATGCAGCAGGCTGTGGGCACATCGCTAATCATCATCGCTATGAACAGCCTAGCGGGTTTTCTGGGCCATTTGGGTGGCCCCACCTTCGATTTGACACTAATCATCATATTTGTCGCTGCAGGAATCGCCGGCACACTAGCCGGATCACGGTTGGCTGTACGCCTGCGCGACAGTCAGCTCAAGAGCGCTTTTGCAGTCTTAGTGATCTTCCTGGCTGTCCTTTTGCTCATCGATAATTTGCCATCAATCACTTTTTAACTGCGAGGCAGACATGAACGACAAGCAGCAGCTTGGCCTAAATGTTCGCATCCACGGGTCATTTGATGCTGTACTGGCGCAGACAATCGAAACCCTTAAAACAGAAGGTTTTGGCGTTTTGACCGAGATCGATGTTAAGGCTACGATGAAGGCTAAACTTGATGTTGATTTTCGCCCCTATCACATCCTTGGCGCGTGCAATCCTCATCTAGCTCACCGCGCGCTCACTGCTGTGCCTGCGATCGGCCTCATGCTTCCTTGTAACATCACGGTCGCAGAACAGGAAGACGGTTCGATTGAAGTCGCTGCGGTTAACCCGCTGGCGATGATGGAGGTGATGCCGCATCCCGAATTAGAGCAAGTTGCCGCTGAAGCTCACGAGAAGCTGAAACGCGTCATTGACAGTTTGGAGAACCGACATGCCGTTGTATGAATATGATTGTCCAAAGTGCGGTCAGAGTTTTGAGAAATTGGTGCGCAGCAGCGCCAATGCCGATAAAATCGTTTGCCCTCATTGCAGCAGCCCTTACGCCGCAAAAAAGTTGTCGACCTTCGTCATGATGGGCAGCCCGACTCGAAGCGGGACAAACCCAGCCCTGCGCCTAGGAGGCGGCTGAGAAGTCAACCGTAAGTGCTAACCGTGTGTTGGCGATCTACGATAGACAACTACTAAAAAATAAAATGGGCGGCAGTTTTCATCATCTGTCGCCCATTTTTTGCCCCTGACAGGATTCGAACCTGTAACCTTAGACTTAGAAGGTCTCTATTCTATCCGTTGAACTACAGGGGCATTTTAAACTCATTCTATAGCTGTTGGTAAAAGACTGTCAAGCGGAAACGCCACCGAAAACGCGAACAAGTGTGCGATCATTCACATTGTATTTGGGTTGGCCTAAAGGTATAATATGGTGTCGCATAAAGTTTAAATTGACATAACGGCTTTCTCGCTGCTACACGTAGCGCAAGGAGATTTAATGGCAGACAAAATCGGCGCGGCCTCCTATACTGAGGAGAATATTCAGCTCCTTAACCCGATGGAGCATATTCGTCTGCGACCCGGCATGTATGTCGGCGGCACCGATGCGCGTGCCATGCACCACTTGATCTATGAAATTGTCGATAACGCAATCGACGAGGCCCTCGCCGGGCGCTGCGATCACATCACTGTCACCCTCTATGAAGATAACGTCGTCTCTATCGCCGATAATGGCGTCGGTATTCCGGTGGGGTTGCATAAGAAGGAGAACATTTCAACGCTTGAGCTGGTGCTGACGAGAGTCGGTGCAGGTGGCAAGTTTGATAACAGCGCATACAAGGTTAGCGGTGGTTTGCATGGCGTTGGCGCGGCGGCCGTTAACGCCCTGTCTGAATTCTTGACGGCGCAAGTCTACCGCGACGGTCATGTGTGGCAGCAGACGTATCGCGCTGGCGTCCCTACCTCGCCCGTTGAAGCAGTACGAGAGTTGGAACCCGGGGAAACGACTGGGACGATCATCACCTTCAAGCCAGATTTCACCGTGTTGGAGCACAACGATTTCAGTTACAGCACCTTGGCGCATCGCTTCCGTGAGATGGCGTTCGTCACCCGCAAAGTCAGCATTACGCTGCGCGATGAACGAGTTCATCCACTGCCCAAAGAAACAACCTTCTATTTTGAGGGTGGCCTTCGATCGTTTGTGCGCTATCTTAACAGCAACCGTAATGCTCTGCACCCTGTGGTCTACGCCGATCGAGAGATCGAGATTGCACCCGAAGGAAAGCCACCCTTTACAGTCGGCATTGAGGTTGCCTTTCAATACACTGACTCAGCCAACGTCACCGAGCTGGCATTCGCCAATACGATTAATACGCCTGACGGAGGCACTCACCTGACCGGCATGCGGTCGGCGATCACAGGCGTTATAAACCGTTATGCGCGGAAAGTTGGCTTGCTTAAAGACAAGGACAGCAATTTCTCTGGCAGCGATACTCTCGAAGGCATCACGGCGATCGTTAGCATCAAGCATCCACATCCGTCTTTCGAGAGCCAGACCAAAGTCAAACTGATCAACCCTGAAATTCAAGGGGCGGTCTCGCAGGTCGTCACCGAAACTTTCAACGAGTTTCTTGAACTTAACCCGCGCGAGGCCCGCCGCATCGTCGAAAAATGCATGGTGAGCATGCGCGCTCGCGAAGCCGCACGCAAAGCCCGCGATCTGGTTCGCAGCGGTCCAAGCCTATTAGAAAGCAGCACCTTGCCCGGCAAATTGGCTGACTGCTCGCAGCATGGCGAAAACGCCGAGATTTATATCGTCGAGGGTGACTCGGCCGGGGGCTCCGCCAAGCAGGGGCGCGATCGACATTTTCAAGCGATCCTGCCGCTTCGCGGTAAAATCCTCAACACTGAGCGCGCGCGGCTGGACAAAATGCTCGACAATAACGAGATCAAAGCTTTGATCAGCGCGCTTGGCACCGGCATTGGCGAAGACTTCACGCTGGCAAATCTGCGCTACGGCCGTGTGATCATCATGACAGACGCCGATGTTGATGGCAGTCACATTCGCACGCTGCTGCTCACATTCTTCTTCCGGCAAATGCAGCCCTTGATCCAAGAGGGGCATCTCTACATCGCCCAACCGCCAATCTTCCGGCTGCAAAACGGCAAAGATCATGAATATATCTACAACGAAGTCGGCCTATCGGAAGCTGAAATCTTGAGTCGGGCGCTCCAGCGCTATAAAGACCCGGACAAGGTCAAGGTGAGCCGTTACAAGGGTTTAGGCGAGATGAACCCTGATCAGCTTTGGGAGACGACGATGGACCCGGAGCGGCGCACGTTATTACAAGTCACAATCGAAGATGCGGCTGAAGCAGATCGTGTGTTCGACATGCTGATGGGAAGCAGTGTTCCGCCTCGGCGGCGCTTCATCCAAACACATGCGAAAAACGTGCGTAACCTCGATGTTTAGCGAACTAACTCTCACTAGAATGAGAGAATCGGCCAACCGCTAACTTGTAAAGCGGCTGGCCTGTTAATTCGGCTGTGGCGCTGTCAACATCAAGATCAACCCGGCCAGCAGCAGCAAAAAAAGCAGCAGCGCCTCGAATGCTCGCTGGTCGATCCGTTGGATCAACTTGCGACCGAGCCATACACCCAGCGGAACAAACGGCAGCACCCACAGCGTTTCTAAAAGATTGCGCACGTCAAACAGACCTGCGAGCACTAAACCAGGCAGTTTGAGCAAATTGACTGCGGCGAAAAACAGCGTTGTCGTGCCAGCGAATACTAATGGGGTAACGCGTTGGAGCAGCATATAGGCGGTGAATGGCGGCGCTCCGGTGTTAGCTAGGGCTGAACCCAAACCCGATGCTACGCCGGCTACGTATCCATGCCAGTCGCGCGGTTGGTAATTCCACGCCAGCATCTGGTAAGAGAAAACACGATAAGCGACGAAAAGCAGTGTGAACCCACCCAAGATGCGCCGCAAAACGAGTTCCGGCAGCGTGGCGAGCAGGACTGTGCCAACGATCACGCCGAGAACGGCTGCGGGCATCAACAGCCGAATGTAGCTATTATCCCACTGTCGCCAGTAGACCCAAAGCGCAAAGCCATCAGCAAACAGCAGCAGCGGCAGCGCAAGGCTGATGGCTTGAGGAACCGTCATCACCAAACTGAGGAGCGGTGTTGTTAACACGATAAGCACAGCCCCCATGCCACCCTTGGAGAGACCGATCAACAAGCCAACGAGGCCAACAATGACGTAGAAAGTAATGGTCTCTAACATAGCTTTGCTTAAGTTTGCGCAGGAGAAAACAGGTGCTCGCCCGGCGCCTCGACGAGATATTGAGACGATTTATCCACGGAATTGCCAGCGCTTTGTCTTCAATCACGCTTGCGGATCAGCGTCAAATATTCGCGCATCTGCAAGTCGGTATTGCGCATCTTCATCGCTAAATCGGCGGCAAGATTACGCATCAAGCGATAGCCGAGCTGTGGATAAGTATCGCACAGTAGCATGAGCTTATCGCGCGGAATGACGATCAAGTGACTATCGTCTTGTGAACACCGCGCCCGCGCCGACCGAACGCCTTCATCGACCAAAGCCACTTCGCCGAAAGACTGTCCACGACGGAGCGTCGCGATCGTCTGTGCGCCGTGATCTTGGGCTTTGCCCACCAACGCCGGGTTCACTTGAATCTCAACCTCGCCCCTAAGGATAATATAGAGTTCGTCGCCTACCGAGTTTTCCTCAAAAATGATATCCCCGGCTTGGTAAGTTCGCTCGCTGCAAATTGATGCGATTAACTCAAGCTGCGCTGTGGTCATCTCATAAAAAATATCTGTCTGCTTGAGCTGCGACAGGATCGACATTTCAGACTCCCGCATTGGCATGAACCTGCTATGATTCACCTAAGATTGTAGCATGCACAAACTGAGACAACATTCGTGAAGCCAAAGGCGACGGCCCTTCGTCAAACACCCCTACCCTATTCTATCTGGGGTGAAACGCTAATCGACACAGAAACGCGACGGCAGATGGATAACGCGATGCTGCTTCCGATCAGCGTGGCTGGCGCTCTCATGCCCGATGCGCATATTGGCTACGGCCTGCCGATTGGCGGCGTCCTAGCGACTGTTGGCGCGGTTATTCCTTATGCGGTCGGTGTTGATATCGCTTGCCGTATGCGTCTTTCCATCTTCGAAACCCATCCTAACGTATTAGGACAAAAAACAGGCCAGTTCAAAAAAGCGCTTCTAGAGCAGACACGTTTTGGAGCAGGCGCTAGCTGGCCGCGCGCGCAGCAGGTCGAGCACCCAGTGTTGGATAGTTCAGACTGGTCGGCAACGCGCCTGCTGCGATCGCTGCATGAAACGGCGTTCGAACAGCTTGGCACAAGCGGGTCAGGCAATCACTTTGTTGAGTGGGGCCGCCTGACGCTGGAAAAACCAGATGAACAACTTGGTTTAGAGGCTGGGCAGTATCTTGCACTGTTATCACACAGCGGTTCACGCGCTGTAGGCTTCAAAATAGCCAATCACTATTCACAGCTCACGATGAGTTTGCATCCCACGCTTGATAAAGCCGTGCGCCATCTCGCATGGCTAACGCTTGACAGTGCTGAAGGACAGGAATACTGGCTATCGATGGAGCTAGCTGGCCGCTTTGCTGCGGCCAACCATGAGGTGATCCACCAACGAGTGGCACGGGCAGTCGGGCTAAAACCGATTGCCACGGTAGAAAATCATCACAACTTCGCATGGAAAGAACGCCTTCCGTCTCCTGCGGGTTTCACAGGATATGAACGCGAAGTGATCGTCCATCGAAAAGGCGCAACCCCGGCGGGCAAAGGGGTACTCGGCATTATTCCAGGTTCTATGGCTGACCCGGGTTATCTCGTTCGCGGGCTGGGCAATCCCGAATCGCTAAATTCTGCTGCTCATGGCGCTGGTCGCGTCCTTAGCCGCAAAGCAGCCCTATCGACAGTGACGAAGACCGAGCGCGATCGTTATCTAAAAGAGCGCGGTGTAACGCTGCTTGGCGGAGGATTAGATGAATCGCCGCAAACTTACAAGCCTATTGAGACGGTCATGGCCGCACAAAGCGATCTAGTTTCGATCGTGGGCGTCTTCCAACCCTTGTTGGTTCGAATGGCAGGCGAACGTGGTGACTACTGAAATAAACGACTACAGCATCGACGAACTCATCAGCGTTTGCATCGCCCGGCAGGTCATCGATGGCGAGGTACTGGCGCAGGGCATCAATACGCCGCTGGTCATGGCCGGGTTCATCCTCGCGCAAATGACTCATGCTCCCAATGTACGATTTGCTTCTGCGATCGGTCAAAGTATCTGCCGCGATTGGGCACCGCTTGGTGTTGGACGCATTGAGGAACTATGGCTTGGCAAAGCATTGATGAACGTCGGTTTTGTGACCGCCGCCGCTGATCTGCTTCCCAAATTCAATCCGAAAGAGTTTTTCCGTCCCGCGCAGGTCGATCAAGCCGGCAACTTCAACAACATCGCCTTCGGCGCAGATTATCGCCAGCCGCGCCTGCGGCTGCCTGGTAGCGGGGGCATACCGGATGTCACGCCGCATTCTAACCAGATTTACCTGTACGTTCCTCGCCACTCTAAAATCACATTTGTCGCGAAGTTAGACTTCGTGAGCGGGATGGGTCATCGGCCCGAAAGATGCGCCGGCAGCGGCCCGCGCTATTTAATCAGCGATCTCGGCGAATTTGACTGGGCTAACGGGAACATGCGGCTGACAAAGATACATCCACAGGCCACCGTTGAACAGATCATTAAGAAGACCGGCTTCCCACTTGAAATTGCCCCGAACTTAGAACAAACCTCGCCGCCTTCACCGGAGGAGATCCGGCTGCTGCGCGAGGTTATTGACCCCCTGTCCGTCCGCAAATTGGAGACGCTAGGTGGAAGCGCCCGCAAAGCCCTACTGCGGCAGATCCTCGAACAAGAAAATGCTCTTTAATAGCCCGTGAAATGCCAATCTCCGATATTGCGAAAACGATCGCTGGGCGAACCAATAAAACCGAGCTGCACGCCCTCAACATAAGGCTGCGTGCTGTAAGTGAACAGCGGGTAGTACATCGGCAAGGCGATCGCCCGCTCCGCGAAAATGCGCTGGAACTCGCGATAATCAGCAACGCGATTAATTCCGTAGGGGTCACGACGCGAGCGCTCGAGCAATTCGCTCACGCGTCGATCATCCGCCCCCCCGTAATTGAAACCATCGGGGTATTGACCTTGATGCCAGAACGGATACACATCAGGGTCTGCACTTCCGCCCAATGAGTACTCGACAAGGGCGACATCGAACTGGCCGCTTTCCAACCGCGCGCGATAGGTAACCGGGTCGGCAGCAGCGACTGTCACGGTCAGATTAATCTGTGACCACTGAGCCGCAACTTCCTGTGCAAGGCTGACCAGCGCCGGATCATCAGGTGTGAGGATAGTGAACTGAAAATAAGTAGTCGGAGTTGGCACCGGTGTAGCGTCCTCTTGACCCACTTCGTCCTCACTGGCAACTTGCTGGCTATCATTGGGAAGAGAACCCAGTCGTTCCAGTGCCTGCTCTAATAGCAAACGCGCCTGTGCGGGATCATAATCGGCCCATGGCAAGTTAGGCTGATAAGCCCATGAACCGGGCAGAATCGGACTATCGGCGACCAACGCTAAATTGGCGAGAGTACGTTCAATGATTGCTGTGCGATCTAAGCCGGTCTCGAGCGCTACGCGCACCCGTTGATCACGAAAATAAGTTGTGCGTGGGTTTTGCCAGTTGAAAATAAGGACGCCCAACGTCGCTTCTAGCGCATTATGCAGCTCGAGATCACTGTTGATGGCAGCCATGAACAGCGGGCGCCGTTCGGCTGGCGAGCGAGCAGCCAGCGCGCTTGCTTCGCCTTGCTGGAGCGCCTGTAAAGCGGCATCGAAAGTATCATAGATTTCAAAAGCAAAACGGTCGATAGCGTATTGAGCTGCCTGTCCTTCGGGTCTCTGGCGGTAAACCGGGGCTGGACGTAGATTAACCTGCCGGATCTGTCCGCCCTGCGTGCCGATACTTTCAAATTGATAAGGGCCAGTTCCAATCGGAGACAGATTAAAAGGATGTCGATCGAGCTGCTCGGCAGTCGTCCCGCGCAGCGCGTGTTCAGGCAAGATACCGATGCGCAGTTTGTCCAGAAATGTGCCCAACGGCTGTGTAAGGCGGAAACGAACAGCATTCTCTGATAATTGGACTGTTTCAACTGTGCGCCAGAAAGCCCCTAAGTCTTCTGGGCCAGTGAAATCGGCAGAACGCAGGATCGACATGGTGTAGATCACATCAGCAGCAGTGAACGGCGTACCATCGTGCCAAAGGACGTCATCGCGCAGGAAGACGATATATTCGAGACTGTCGGATGAGATAATCCAGCGTTCGGCTAACGCTGGCACCGGTTCGCCATAAGCATTAGTACGTGCCAATCCCTCGAAAATAAGCGACGTGATATCGCGATCTACGGGATTGAGGCCCGCCAACAAAGGGTTCAAGCGCTGCACTCGCCCAACGAGCGCTTCGCGAAACACAGCAAGCGCATTCGGGTCATCTGCCGGCAGCGGCTGGGCGGCTGGCGCGTTAGCCACCGCCGGGGAGTCGGTCGTCACTGATACTTCAACAACACTGTCATTAGACATCCCCTCAGACACAGCATCGGAAACATCACCAGCAGTAAGCTGCCTAGGCATCGATGTCGGCGTCGTCTCGACCTCGCCTGTGCCGCGCAGCCATAAGCTGAAGGCAAAAGTGATCGCGGCCAGCAGCAGCGCGATAATCTGCCAGCGAAATCCACGCAGCATCAGCTATTCCTCGTCAAAAGACAAAGTCGGGCGCCCTGCACAAGCAGAACATCGATATTTTTTAGTCTGGATCATGCTGAAGGAACAAAGAGTCAGTTTGAATAGAAAACAGAGAGGATCGAGACCATGAGAAAAATGACGGCCAACCCTACAGTAACTTGAAACAACGTGCGTTCAAGGCCTCGCCGCGTCCGTGTGATGCCACCCCCCTCGCCACCGCCGAGCAAGTTACCCAATCCACTGCCCTTCACTTGCAGTAAAATCATAATGACCAAGAGAATCGAAACGATGATGGAGACAATTTGCAAAGCGCGATCCATGTGCAGCGCTCCTTGTATGTTGACTCATGACGAATGCGCAGTATAGCACGGTGGCTGCGGGAATTAAACCCCTTCTCGCAGCCACCGCGTCAACTGTAAATTGGGGAAAGCTTCTAAGGAGTGGAAATCACGTTTACGGGCTGCAAGCTTAGTAAAAACTCAACGGCAGCATCAAGCTGAGGATCATCCGGATCATCATAACTGAGCGGCGTCCATTCGACCACGATATCCGGCTCAACCCCAGCTTCATGGATCCAGCGCCCGCCCGGGGTCAACCAACGCGCGATCGTCAGACGAACGCCGCCGCCGTTGACCAATGCGCTCCAAGTTTGGACTGTCCCTTTGCCAAACGTTGTCTCGCCAACGATAGTAGCCACATCACGATCTTGCAGTGCCCCGGCGACCAATTCCGAAGCGCTGGCACTACCTTCATTGACGAGGATAACGATCGGTACTTGAATATCAGCATACTGCCCTGTCGCACTGAAGACACGCTGGTTATCATCGCTGAAGACTTCTGTCAGTATCGGTCCAGACTCAATGAATAGACTGGCGACATCGACAGCGCTGGAAAGCAGGCCACCGGGATTATTGCGAAAATCGACGATCAATCCGTTTAATGCGTTGACGTTCAGGTCTTCAAAAGCAGCTCGCATATCGGCGCTTGCGGTCGCGTTGAATTGATTCAACTTAATATAGCCGATCTCGTCAGCGAGGATGCGTGTCTCGACGTTTGGTATCACAATACGAGCGCGCGTAATGACGAAAGTGATTAGCTCATCCCCGCGGCGCATCGTGATCTCAACCTGCGAGCCGGCCGGCCCACGCACGCGGCCCGCGAGCTGAAGCTGCGACAAGGCAGTGACATCTTCGCCATCAACAGCTACGAAGATATCGCCGGGCAAAATCCCAGCATCTTTGGCGGGGGCGCCATCTAAAATACCGACCACTTCAATCTCGTTGGATCCCTCGCGCGTGCGAATCACAACGCCGATCCCTTCAATTTCGCCATCAAGATCAGCGTTCATCATTCTGAACTCGCTGGGCGTCATATATCCGCTGAAGGGATCGCCGAGCGCATCAACCATCCCGAAAATCGCGCCATCGACAAGTGTAGACAGTTCTACATCATCAATATACTCAGATTGGATAAGGTTGTAGGCTTGCCACAGAGCGGAGAAAGCTTCTTGAACTTCGGGCGAAACGGTGATGCTGGACTGCGCCGCAGTCGGCGCGTTCAAGGTGCCGAACGCGAAACCAGCGCCAAAGATCAAAGCGATGATGAAGATAGTAGATAAATGGCGAAATCGCCCAATGTGGACGCTGAAGGACGTCATAGGTTCACTCCAAGTTTCACTTCTGCTAACATTATAAGCCTATCAGCGCTGAACCCCTGTGAATAAATCATGAGGGTCATACTGCATGAATGAACAGAAAGCACACGCGATCCTGCTCGGCCTCGCGCTGGGCGATGCCCTCGGTTATGCGGTCGAACTTGAG
Source organism: Aggregatilineales bacterium (assembly GCA_046719065.1). Taxonomy (GTDB): domain Bacteria; phylum Chloroflexota; class Anaerolineae; order Aggregatilineales; family Phototrophicaceae; genus Flexifilum. Next base: position 147,150 of record JBDNDP010000001.1, read on the forward strand.
TCGTTAACGTCGATCAAACAACGCTATAGTCAGCGCGGAATAGAAGAGCCGCCGCATCCGGCCCTCTACTCTGACGACACACAAATGACGATCGCCCTTGCAGAGGGACTGATGGATGCGGGCCTTATCGCGCCACTTGACGCGCAGATGAAAGCGGTCAGCGCCCGCTTCATCGCATGGAAAAACAGCCCAGAGAACAACCGCGCACCGGGATCAACCTGCATGGCGGGGGTCAGCAATCTCGAGCAAGGCCTGCCGTGGCGCGAGGCTGGCCTTGTTGAATCAAAAGGCTGCGGCTCTGCAATGCGCGTCGCGCCGATCGGGTACCTGTATCAAAATGATCTTGAAAAACTGCGCCGCGTCGCCGAGGCCAGCAGCCTGCTGACACACCGACACCCGGCGGCTGTTGCGGCCAGTATCGCAGCGGCTTACGCGGTGGCGCTGGCGCTTGAGGGCATCTCAACTGCGGAATATCTACCGCGCATCGCCCAGTTCGTTGATGGCATTAGCGAAGAATTTGACCAGGCGCTGCGGCGCGTCGGCCATGTTGGTGCGTGGGGCGACGAAGAACGCGCGCTGGCGCACATCGGCAAGGGGTGGGTCGGTGATGAAGCAGTCGCAATGGCGCTTTATTGCGTCCTTCGTTATCCTGATGATTATGTCGCTTGTGTGTGCCGCGCAGCCAATATTGATGGAGACAGCGACTCCGTCGCCTGCATCGCCGGAGGCATCATGGGCGCGAGACTCGGCATGGGCGCGCTGCCGGTCGAGTGGCTACAGAGGCTTGAAAATTACGATGGTCTAGTCGATCTCGCTAACCGACTAGAACAAGCTGTAGAGCTGGAAACATGACCACGACTAGAGCGAAGCTGCGCACTTACTGCTTGAGCAAGAACAAGGCCGTTGAAGACTTTCCATTTGGAGACGACGTAGCGGTTTTCAAAATCATGGGCAAGATCTTCGCCCTGCTGCCTCTAGCAGAACAACCACTGCGCATTAGCCTAAAATGCGAACCCACGTTGGCGGAACTTCTGCGCCAGACCTATCCCTCAGTGGTGCCGGGTTACCATCTAAACAAACGCCTGTGGAACACGATCACGGTCGATGGCACAATGCCTGAGGACGAGTTGTTCGAATTGATCGACCATTCTTACGAACAAGTCGCAAACGGACTAACCAAGTCGCAGCGCAGCCAACTAGGTCTGGCCTGACTAGCACGCTGCCACATGGAGAAACGTGTGAGTAATGAGTAAATGGATCTCGCTCGGCGAAGCGGCTGAACAAGTACACGATGGCATGACAATTGCGCTGGGCGGTATGACGCTTTACCGGCGCCCTGTTGCGTTCGTCCGCGCGCTGCTCGCGCGCGTGCCACCGCCGCGCCAGCTCACGCTGCTCTGCTTCACCGCTGGCTACGAGTCCGATCTGCTGGTAGGCGCTGGCTGTGTCCAAACGATCCGATCGTGCTATTTCGGCCTCGAGTCATTTGGGTTAGCTCCGATGTTCACTGAAGCGGCAAACCGCGGCACGATTGAGATCGTTGAGGAAACAGAACTAAGCCTGAGTTTGGGCATTCGCGCCCGCGCTGCTGGCGTCAGTTTTATGCCCTCAAAGGCATGGATCGGAACCGATTTGCCGCGGCTGCGCCCCGACGTCAAAACGGTGATCGATCCCTACACCGGGGAAACATTGATGGCATTCCCCGCTATCACCTGTGATCTGGCCGTTTTGCACGGGTTGGCCGGTGATGAAGAAGGCAACGTCCTGTTGAATCACAACTTGGGTGTTGATCTCGAGCTCATTTATATCGCCGACCGCGTGATCGTCACTGTGGAGCGTCGCGTCGAAAGGTTAGAGCGAAGTTTAGATGGCCCTTTGATTCCTGCACCGGGCATCACAAATATCGTTTTAGCGGCCGGCGGGGCATGGCCCACCAGTTGTTATCCCGATTATCCCATCGCAGGCGGAGAGCTGCTGCGCTATATCGATGCATGCAATGCTGGCCAATTTGCTGCCTACCGCGCTGCGCTAGGTTCGGCTCCCGGCCAAGAAATCGGGATTGCTCCTTGAATTTTCTCAATAAATGCGTTAATGTTTCCATAATCGTATATTGGTTGCCCAGGGGTGTCTGCGCATAGCAGGCTGAGAGGGTGCGTAATGCCGCACCGACCCTTTGACCTGATCCGGATCATGCCGGCGTAGGGAGTGCACAGCGCGTTAGTGCGTTTATTGACCACCCCTACTACCCTATAGGGGTGGTTTTTTACCCTCAGCTTCCCTCTGGCGACCTCAATTTGTCAGAAGGAGTCTCACATGCGCGTTCGATGGATTTTTTTCGCAACGCTGCTGCTGGCAGTGGTTTTGCCCGCAGCGGCTCAATCTGGAGAGGAGTTGATCGTCATCGGCCACGACAGCTTCAACTTTAGCGCCAGCGTCCTTGAAGCATTCGAAGAAGAGACCGGCATCCGCGTGACTGTGCTGCGGTTAGGCGATACCGGCACGATGGTCAACCAAGCAGTTCTCACCCGTAGCAACCCCCTTGGGGATGTTTTATACGGAATCGATAACACTTTTCTCTCGCGCGCGCTTAACGCCGATCTGTTCATCCCCTATGAGTCACCGCTGCTGGAATTTGTCGACCCTGAATTCATCATCGACCCCGAACTGCGTGTGACACCGGTAGATTACGGAGACGTTTGCTTGAACTACGATGTGGCATTTTTCGCCGAGCGAAATCTGCCCTTGCCCAGCACCTTAGCCGATTTAACCGATCCCATGTACGCTGGCTTGCTCGTCGTGCAAAACCCGGCGACTTCCTCTCCGGGGCTAGCTTTTCTACTCACTACAATCGCAGTGTTTGGTGAAAATGGCGAATACACTTATCTCGATTTCTGGCGCGATCTGGTCGCGAACGATGTCTTCATCGCTGATGACTGGACGGACGCCTACTACGGCCGGTTCAGCGGCAGCGGCGGTGACGGCACGCGCCCGCTGGTCGTCAGCTATGCCAGCAGCCCCCCGGCTGAGGTGTTATTCGCCACCGAACCACTCGACGCAGCGCCAACTGGCGCGATCATTGCGCCAAATACATGCTTTCGACAGATCGAGTTCGTCGGCATCTTAGCAGGAACGCAGAGGCTTGAGGCCGCGCAGCAGTTCGTCGATTTCATGCTTAGCCGCGAATTTCAGGAAGACCTGCCGCTGCAAATGTTCGTTTTCCCGGTCAACCGAGAAGCCGAACTACCGGAAGTTTTCGTTGAGTATGCCTTAATCCCAGAGCAGCCGATCACGCTTGAGTACGATGTGATCGATGAAAACCGCCAACGATGGCTGACTGAATGGACCGAAACCGTTTTGCGTTAACAGAAACGCTGGTGCGAGGAGCGGCATGGCTTGTGCCGCTCCTCTTCCTGAGCATCTTCTTTTTCTTCCCGCTAGCTGCCATTTTCTCCGTTAGTCTGGCGCCAGATGGCCAGCTTGACTTGAGCGGCTTCTTGACCATCGTTACCTCAGAGTATTATCGGGGTGTGTTGATCTTCACCACCGGGCAGGCGATCCTTTCGACCATGCTGACGCTGTTGCTCGCTGTGCCGGGCGCCTACGTCTTCACCCGCTACCGCTTCCCGGGAAAGACGGTGCTGCTATCATTGGCGACATTACCCTTCGTCCTGCCAACGATCGTCGTCTCTGCCGCCTTTCTTGCGCTCATCGGTCCACGCGGACTGCTCAATCAATGGTTGATGTCAGTTTTCGCGTTTGATGCTCCGCCGATCAACTTGGAACGGACGCTTGCCATCATTTTAATCGTGCATGTCTTTTATAATTACGCTGTTGCGCTGCGCCTAATCAGCGCTTTCTGGGCCAACCAGAGCCAGCGTATCGATGAGGCAGCGCGCGTACTCGGCGCACACGGATGGCGCCTATGGTGGGAAGTACGTCTTCCGCTGCTGCGCCCCGCCCTATTAGCAGCCGCCTCGCTAGTCTTTATTTTCACCTTTACCAGCTTCGGAGTTGTCTTGATCCTTGGCGGCCCCCGTTTAGCGACCGTTGAAGTTGAAATCTACCGTCAAGCGATTGGCCTGTTCAATTTGCCGATGGCAGCCGCTTTATCGCTCGTCCAGCTCATTTTCATGTTCGCGGTGATGGCCATCTATACGCGCATTCAGCGCCAGCCAACGGTCGATTTACAAGCCGCTGTGACTATGACAAGAAAACCCATAGGCAGGCGCGAGTGGTTATTCTTAGTGGCGAACTTGAGCGTGATTGTGTTTTTGCTTGTCGCGCCGCTGGCAGCGCTCATCATCCGGTCGCTAACCGGCCCCGGCGGCGTTCTCACCACTCAGTATTACAGCCTGTTATCGACAAACCCGCGCGGATCGGTCTTATTTGCGCCGCCGCTGGTCGCGGTGGGCAACTCGCTAACGTTTGCAGCGATCACAACGCTGCTGGCAGTCATTTTAGGAACACTGGTCGCACTGCTGCTGGCACGCCGTAATTCGCGCGCCGCTCGCCTACTTGACCCAATCTTTATGCTGCCGCTAGCTGCCAGCGCAGTAACGCTTGGCTTTGGCTTTCTAATTGCGCTCGACCGGCCACCACTCAATCTAAGGTCGTCATTAGCTCTGATCCCGATCGCACATACACTGGTCGCACTACCGTTTGTCATCCGCAGCGTGCTGCCAGCCGCGCGGTCAATTTCGCCCAATATTCAAGACGCTGCACGCGTACTTGGCGCCTCACCGCTGGCCGTTCACCGCTGGATCAATCTGCCCTTGATCAGCCGCGGAGTCTTCGTGGGCGCAACATTCGCTTTCACGGTCAGCATGGGCGAGTTCGGCGCTTCGCTGTTCGTCGCCCGGCCAGACACTCCAACGCTGCCCATCGTGATCTACCGTCTATTGGGGCAGCCGGGTGCAGCCAATTATGGGCAAGCGCTCGCTTTGAGCACCATCTTGATGATCGTCTGCGGCGTAAGTTTTCTACTGATCGAGCGGACACGCAGAACTGGCATGGGAGAATTTTGAATGCTAGAACTGCGCGCCATTGAACACAGGTATGACAGCCAACCTGTGCTGCGCAGTATCGATCTGGTCGTCGCTCAAGGCGAGATCATGTGTTTACTTGGCCCGAGCGGGTGCGGCAAAACGACGCTGCTGCGCCTGATCGCGGGACTGGAGATGCCGGATCACGGTGACATTTTGCTCCACGGCCGCTCGATCGTGCGTACACCAGTGCACAAGCGTGGGTTTGGTCTTATGTTTCAAGACTTTGCCCTGTTTCCTCACATGAATGTCGAACAAAATGTTCGTTTCGGTCTGCGCATGCAGGGCGCCAACCAGCTAGATGCCGACGAACGTGTACGCGAAGCACTGGCGCTGGTCGATCTAAAGGGGTTTGAAAGGCGCGGGGTCGCCCAGCTCTCTGGAGGTGAAAAGCAGCGCGTTGCCCTTGCTCGCAGCCTCGCTCCCCGGCCACAGCTCCTCATGCTCGATGAGCCGCTTGGTTCGCTTGATGCCGGCCTGCGCGAACGTTTGATGATCGATGTGCGTACGATTATCAAAAAATTGAACCTGACTGTGATTTACGTCACTCACGATCAAGCAGAAGCGTTCGCTGTGGCAGATCGCATCGCTTTGATGAACGCAGGTCACATCGAAGTGGTCGGAGCACCAGCCGCGCTGTATCAAAATCCAGAAACCGTTTTCGCCGCCCAATTCCTTGGCATGACCAATCTGCTTTCGGTCGAGGGACAGCACGACGGACAGCTTGATACCCCATTCGGGACGTTCACAATAGGTCAGGATGCTGCGGCACTGCTGGTGCATCCAGATGGCATCCACATCATTGATGATGCTACTGGTGTTGATGGGATCGTCGAGACCGCAATCTATACAGGCGATGCGTACCAGTTAGTCGTCCGCATCAACGAACGCTGCATGCTGCGTTTTCGCGCGCCTGCGCGCAGCTTGAACTCACTGCATGTGGGGCAACCGCTGCGACTGCAAATTGATCCAAGCCGCGTGCTGCCCCTGCGAGGATGATGACAGCATTTACTACGATGTTTCTTCAGCGACCAACCGTACAAATCGGCGTTTGCCCACTTGCAGCACTGCCGGCAGCGCCTCTGGGGTGATCGTCGCGGCCAAATCGGTCACGGTCTGCTCGTTCAAACGCACACCATTCTGTTGGATGAGGCGTTTTGCCTCGGCCCCGCTGCTGACCATGTTGAGGCGGCGCAGCACGTCAACAACCCGTTCTTCGCCTTGAAGCACAGCCTCTGGAATATCGTCTGGAACGCCGGAACCGCCGCGGAACACTTCATCCCAACGGCGCTGCGCTGCCTGTGCCGCTTCGGCACTATGAAAGATGGTGACGATCTCGCGAGCAAGCCGCATCTTGGCTTCATTGGGATGGAGCGTGCCATTCGCCAAGCCAGCCTCCAGCTCTTGAAGCTGCGCTGGCGACCAACCCAGTATCAGCTTGTGGTAGATCGGCATCGCTTTGTCAGGCAGGCTCATCACTTTACCGAACATGTCCCACGGCTCGGCCAGCAGCGGGATATGATTGCCAATGCTTTTGCTCATTTTGATCTCGCCATCCGTACCGGGCAGGCTCTCGCCCATGATGATGGCAATTTGAGGTCGCTGTCCCAACGCTTCTTGCAGTTTGCGCCCAGCGACCAAAATGTTAAACAGTTGATCTTGACCGCCCACCTGCACATCGGCCTCTTGCGCAACAGCATCGTAGCCTTGCATTAATCCATAAAAAAGCTCATGCAAGTAGATCGGTTGCCCTTCATCCAGCCGTTTGCTGAAATTTTCCCTCACCAAGAACTGCTGCACTGTAAAATGACTGGCCAGACGAATAATATCAGCGAAATCAAGGGTCGCCAGCCACTCATCGTTACGACGAACGCGCGTTAAATTGGGATCCAAAATTTTGAAAGCTTGTTCGGCGTAGGTGCGCGCATTTTCCTCTACTTGCTCGCGGGTAAGCTGCTCGCGCACCTTATCCTTATCGGATGGATCGCCGATCAGGCTGGTGAATGTGCCAATTAAGAAAGTGACATCGTGGCCAAATTCTTGGAACTGGCGCAGCTTGCGCATGGTGATGGTGTGGCCGAGATGCAGATCGGCTGTGCGCGGGTCATAACCACAGTATACGCGCAGCGCACGGCCGTCACGCTCAGCCTCAATTAACCGTTCGCGCAGTTCGCGGCGCATATTCTCTTTGGTCTGCGGGTCGCCATACTCAGTGCCAGACATGAGAATATCGACTTGTTCATCAATTGTCGGCATCGTTTTGCTTCCTGTAGAGAGGGTTCACTTCAGGACAGAGATGATACCACAAAGCACGGATCTCGTAACAGTCCACCCCCCTTGTTCAGTCCTTCTGTGCAGACTATAATTCGCGCTATATGCACAATCGCGCGAAGGAAATCTACCCAACATGAAGCCGATGACTAGCGCTCAAGCGCGCGAGGCTTTTCTCGATTATTTCGAAGAACACGGCCACCGTAAAGTTAGTTCCTCCTCGCTAGTGCCCAGCAACGACCCTACGCTGCTCTTCACAAATGCGGGGATGGTGCAGTTCAAGGATGTGTTCCTTGGGCTTGACCAGCGAGACTACACGCGCGCGACCACGTCGCAGAAGTGCATGCGAGTGAGCGGCAAGCACAATGACCTTGAGACGGTAGGCCCTTCCCCACGCCATCACACCTTTTTCGAGATGCTGGGCAATTTTTCATTTGGGGATTACTTCAAGCGCGACGCGATACGATATGCATACACCCTGCTGACGGAAGTTTACGGTCTGCCAGAAGATCGTCTCGCCTTCACCGTTTATCGCGACGACGACGAGGCTTACGACATCTGGGTTAACGATATCGGTGTCGATCCGCGGCGCGTCGCACGGATGGGGCCGGGCACCAATTTCTGGCAAATGGCCGATACGGGGCCGTGCGGGCCGACCAGCGAAATTCACTGGGATAGAGCGCCACATCTGGGCGTCGAAACCATCATCCCTCTTATGCAGCGTGAAGACGACCGGTTCTTGGAGCTGTGGAACCTCGTCTTTATGCAATTTAATCGCACGCAGCCCGACCCTAACCACAGTGGCAGCTTCGATGAGCCTCTGCCCGCGCCCGGTGTCGATACCGGTATGGGTTTAGAACGCATCTTGAGCGTGGTGAACAACGTTGAGTCCAATTATGAGACCGACCTGTTCATGCCCATCATTGCGGCCACACAACAGCTGACCGGCCACAGCGATGCCGAACGCGATGCGAATATCGTTCCATATCGCGTTATTGCCGATCATATCCGCGCGGCAGTGTTTCTGATTGCCGATGGTGTGCTGCCGGGGGCTAAAGGTCGCGACTCGGTATGCCGTCTAGTCATTCGCCGAGCAGCGCGCTTTGGCGCAAAAATTGGTCTTGAACGTCCGTTTCTGGCCCAAGTTGCCGATGCAGTGATCGCCATCATGGGCGATCATTACAGTGAATTAATCGAGCGACAACATGCTATCAAGAGCGTGATCACGCTGGAGGAGGGGCGCTTTCGCCGCACCCTTGACCGCGGCCTCAGCGAGCTTGACGCAGAACTGAGCAAGCTGGCTCCGGGTGGCATGCTTTCAGGCAACGCAGCTTTTTATCTTAAAGCAACGCTTGGTCTGCCTATTCAAGTGACACGCGACATTGTTGAGGAACGCGGTTACACTGTCGATATGGCGGGTTTCGCCGCGGCAGAAGAAGAGCATGGCATTCGCAGCGGCGGCGGTAAAGCGTTAGGTGAAATTGATAGAGGCGAGCGTTACAAAGCGGTCTTGGCCGAGCTACAGGCAAGCGGCGCGCTTGGCAGCGCTGGCGTCCATTATGCCCCTTACGAGAACCAAACTGTTGAAGGGCCGGTGCTGGCACTCCTCCGAGATGGTGAACCCGTCAGCAATGCAATCGTAGGCGATCGCGTCGAGATTATTCTGCCGGCAACCTGCTTCTATGTCGAGGCCGGCGGCCAAGTAAGCGACACTGGCATCATCAGCGGCCCGGGCTGGCGCGTGGAAGTGGAGGAGATGCGACGCCCGATCGGCGGCTTGATCGTGCACATCGGCGAGGTTGTCGAGGGGCAGCCGCGGGTTGGTGATGAAGCGCACGCTGCCGTTGACTCTGACCGGCGCGCGCACATCATGCGCAATCACACCGCGACGCACCTGCTCCATGCGGCTCTTCGACGCCACCTCGGTGATCACGTGCAGCAGCGCGGCTCGCTTGTTGCGCCAGATCGTCTGCGGTTTGACTTCGCGCATGATACGCGCGTTATGTCAGAAGAACTGCGCCAGATCGAGCGCGAGGTTAACGAGATCATCTTGGCGAACTACGCCGTTCACGCCGAAGAAAAACCGCTTGAGCAGGCGCGAGCTGAAGGGGCGATGGCGCTGTTCGGTGAAAAATACGGTGAGCGAGTAAGGACAATCAGTATCGTCGATGCAGCAGGATCGCATCGCTACAGCTATGAGCTGTGCGGCGGCATTCATGTGAAAGAAACCGCGGAGGTTGGCCCTTTCCTGATCATCAGTGAAGGCAGCGTAAGCGCTGGGGTCCGGCGCGTCGAAGCGCTGACGGGGCTGGGCGCATACGAGTATATCCAGCAGCATCGCGGCACACTCAATGCGGTTGCCGCGCAGCTCGGCGCTCTGCCTGAACAGACACCAGAGCGCGTCGCTGCTTTACAAGCAGAACTATCGCATGCGCGCAAGTTAATCAACCAGCTTCAGCGCGACGCAGCCCGCCTCAAATTCGAAAGAATGCTGCAAAACATCGAACAAGTGGATGGCAAGCATGCCTTGATCGCGCAGATTGATGACATCACACCCGAGACGATGCGCGAAATGTCCGATTGGTTCCGAAACGCCGTTCAAAGCGGCGTGCTGGTGCTGGCCAGTGTGCTGGATGGGCGGCCACAGCTCGTCGTCGCTGTAACCGATGATCTCACTAAACAGGGACTGCATGCCGGCCATTTGATCCGTGAAATAGCGGCGGTCGTCGGCGGGGGCGGGGGCGGCCGCCCAACAATGGCGCAGGCGGGCGGCAAATACGCGGCGAAGCTGCCGGAAGCATTGGTGACCGCACGACGATTGATCGCCAATTCGCAAAAGGGCGAATGAGGACGAAACCGGAATACTTTCAGCTCGACTCTACCGATGATGTCACATCGGTTCGCGACCGCTTGACCTTTTTGAGCGGCAAACCCGTACTGCTTATCTGGCCAGAAACAGGCTCTGTCCTCACGCGCAAGCTCGACCTCGTCCTGATCCAACGCGAAGCGATGCGCCATGGCATTCGCCTGGCGCTCGTCACACATGATCCACAGGTTATCCGTAACGCGGCAGAACTTAACATCAGCGCTTTCGAGACGATCGGCAGCAGCGAAAGAAAAAAGTGGAAACGCGGTCGCACGCGCGTATATGCGACGCGGGAACGCAAACCACGACATGAGCCGGAGCCTAATGCTCTCATGCCCTATGCCAGCCGCGTTCGAGGCGAAGATGATGAAACATCGGGAAAACGACTGCGACGCATCATAGGGCGAACGATAGCACTTGGTTTACTTGGGGGCGTCGTTGTGGCAGCAGCGATTCTGCTGATTCCCGGCGCGGTCGTCACTGTCACACCATCACAGCAAACAATCGTGGTCAATGCACAGATCACGGCGGATCCGAGTCTAAGCCCCACAGCCATCGACGTTGAGAACGGCGTTATGGCAGCCTATACCTACCGCACCGAGCTTGAAGAACGCAGCACCATCAACACCAGCGGCATCCGTGAGCTCTCAAGTACGCCAGCGCTGGGGACAGTCGTCTTCATCAACCGCACTGCTAACGCGATCGAATTGCCAGCCGGCACCCTCGTGAGCACCAGCGCGGGTACGCCGATCGTCTTTCGTACCACTGCGGACGCGCGCGTCCCTGCTGGAGATGGCGGACAGGTTGAAGTTGATATTGAGGCGATTCCAGAAAGCACCGGTGAGGTCGGAAATGTTGAGATTGGAATGATCAATACCATCCTCGGCCCGCTGGCAGAACAAATGGAAGTGCGCAATCTTGTTCCCACGTTCGGCGGCTCCAGCCGGACGGTGCGCGTGATCACACGCGAGGATGCCGATCGTCTGCTTGGGCTCCTACGCCAGCAGCTTCAGGATCGCGCGCTGCGCGAACTGCTGCCGCGCATTCCAGACTCACAATTCATCATTCCAGAGACGATTCGCATCGTCGAAGAACGCAGCGATTGGACGGTTTACGATGGAACGGTAGGTGAGGCTGCCGATACGCTCACGCTGGTCATGCGCGCGATCGTTGCTGTTAGCGCGGTTGACCAACAGGTCGCGCAGCAAATCGCCTATGCGCGCTTGAGCGCACAAGTGCCGCGCGGCCGCGTCCTTATACCGCACACGCTGCGCTATGAACGCGGTGGACTGATCGAGACGGACTCCGCTGGGCGCATCGTGTTTGACATGATGAGCAGCGCGCAAGTGCGTGCGCAGATCGACGTTGGCCTGCTGCAGAATCGGTTGGCAGCCCAACCGGTGAGCGCAGCAGTCGATTACCTGCTGGCGAACTTCGATCTGGTCCCGGGAACTATCCCACAGATCGCGGTGTCGCCTGATTGGATGGAGGTCATGCCGCTGCTGCCCGTGCGCATTCAAGTTCGCACCGTACATGAAGAACCGGGCGATCTCACCGTAGGAGCTGCCAACTCATGACCACACCGCCGCGCATTCCAGGACGACTGATGGGGATTGACCATGGTCTCAAACGCATTGGGTTAGCCGTTAGCGATCCTTCAGGACTGGTGGCGCGCGAACTGGCCATCATTCAACGCTCCTCGCGTATGGAAGACTTTGAAAAGATCCTCGCGCATGCTGAAGCTCAGCAGGTTATCGGCTTCGTCGTCGGCATTCCTGCCAATCTAGATGCGCTGCCAGGTGCTCGTAATCACGCCGTCTCAGTGCTGCGCTGGCTAGATCACTTTCGGAAGACGACCTCACTGCCCATCATACAGTGGGATGAAACGCTCTCCAGCCAAGATGCCGAGGCGCTGGCGCGCCGCGCCAAGCGCCGCTACGATGCCCCGATTGACGATCTCGCCGCGCGCGTCATCCTTCAGAGCTATCTGGACGCCCTGCGTGAAGGTTTAGCAGAACCCCCAGTGCTGGACGATACCGGCACATCTGGGTGAATACAGGCAAATCATGAAACAATTGGTCAAAGTCCTCATCGCGGCTGCGGTCGTGCTGGTTGCCTCAGCAGCCGTCTGTTTTGGCGCCCTGCTGATCATCTCAGAGGGAAACCCAGCTCGCTATGTGCAAACCGCAGTCATCCGGCTGTCGCTTGCTGGGCGGACGGACGACCTCAATCGCAGCGTCAGCACCGATACTTCCCCAGTCCGTTTTGAAATTTTGCCCGGCGATACTCCACGTGTGATCGCGCGCAGGCTGGCTGATCAGGGACTGATCCTCGACCCAGATTTATTCGTCGATTATGTGCGCGTCTCAGAAATCGATCGCCAGCTTGAGGCGGGCACTTATTTTCTAACGCGCGCACAGTCGCTGGTCGAAATTGCTGGCGCACTGACGGATTCGCGCAGCAGCCAGTTTCCATTCCGCATCCTTGAGGGCTGGCGGCTCGAAGAGATCGCCGCGGCCATCGACGCTAACCCCTACTTCGGCTTCAGCGGCGCCGATTTCTTGGCTGTCGTTGGCCCAAACGCTGAGGTTGATCCTGACTTTGCCGCGTTCGTCGGTTTGCCGGTCGGCGCGTCGCTGGAGGGGTTCATGTTTCCAGATACGTACCGCCTGCCGGCACAGGTTACTCCGACAATGCTGCGCGATATCCTGCTTGATACCTTCATTGAGCAGACGCGCGATCTTCAACCGCTCGCGCTAGCAGAGGGGATCACGCTGCGCGAGGCGGTTATCCTCGCTTCAATCATTCAGCGCGAAGCCGTGCATCCCGCAGAACATGCCATGATTTCAAGCGTCTACCGGAACCGTCTCGCTATCGGCATGAAGCTGGATGCTGACCCAACCGTACAGTATGGTATTGGGTTTCAGGATGGGAGCTGGTGGCCGCGCATTACGCAAGCCGATTACACGGCGGCCATCTCTCCATTCAACACGTATCTCAATACCGGCTTGCCGCCCGGCCCAATCGCCAGCCCGGGTTTAAGCGCGATCCGCGCCGCCATCGCGCCAGCCGAATCGCCATACTATTACTTCCGGGCAGCTTGTGATGGCAGTGGTTATCATGTTTTCGCGCGCACCTACGCCGAACATCTCGCTAATGCATGTTAAAGTCGCATTTGCCCTATTGCTCATGGCCATCTTGAGCGGCTGCGGACTGTCGCAAACCCCACGAACATGGCGGATCGCCTTACTGGCTCCGTTCGAGGGACGCTATCGTGAAGTGGGTTACAATGCCTTGTACGCTGCTCGGCTCGCGCTGCACGACGCTGCCGTCGATCACATCGAACTGCTGCCCATCGACGACGGAGGCAGCGCCACGAGCGCAGCCGCTCGCGCACATGGACTGGCGCGCGACCCGCTCGTGCTCGCAGCAGTTACGCTTGGCTATGCCGCAACAGACAGTAACGTCCAGCATAATTTCGCCGACGTTCCAATTCTCATCGTGGGCAACTGGGATGCTAGCCCAACCCACTCTGGCGTCTTTCAGCTCAGCAATCCACAAATCTCTTCGATGACTAACTTGCCTGCGCGCATCGAAGTGACCGATGCAGCACGTGCGCCTGCTCCGCTCGTCGCCAGTGAAATTGCAAGCTTAAATGGTTTCGTTAGGCTACGAGACAGACTGGATGATGTCACCATCGTGACGAGCGCAGCGCTGCCTAATACCGAATGGGCTGAGCGATTTATGGATAGTGATCTGTTCGCGCCAGCGCCGGGTTTGCTCGCTCTCCTCACTTATGATGCAGTTCGTTTGCTGGCAACGATAGACGCTCATGATCGTAAACGCATGCGCGCTGGCATTGAACGCAGCGACTATGCTGGACTAAGTGGACGCATCCGCTTCGTAGACGGCTACTGGCAAGACGCCCCGATTCATCGCTACCGCTACGCTTCTTCTGGCTTATTGACTGTTGATGACATCATAGAATAACGGCGGCGGCTGGGCTGCCACCGCCCCAATGCTGAAGGCCGAGGACAGCCACTCTCGACAGCGTTCGAGTTTGACTGGGTCGTTCGCGTAAATGGTCGCCAGCGTCTCTCCAGCCTTGATGGTCATGCCGATCTTAGCATGAACTTTCACACCTACCGCCAGATCGATCGGATCGCCCTTCTTATCACGACCCGCGCCTAAACTATGCGCCGCTCGCGCCACCGCAAGCGCATCAACAGCAGCGATCGTCCCGCCAGCTTCGGCGGTAAACGCCTCAACCATCGCAGCCTGCGGCAGCCGCGTTGGATCATCGATCACCCGAACATCGCCACCCTGTGCTTCAACCATCAGCCGGAACTTGCTCAGCGCCCGCCCATCGTCAAGGACCTGTTCAAGCTCGCGGCGCGTCTCCCCTTCGTTAGCCCAGCGCGCCCCGCGGCCGGCTAACCGCAGCATGTAGCCGGCGATCGCAAGACAATGCTCACGCAAGTCGGATGGCCCACGGCCGCGCAGCGCCGCGATCGCTTCTTCAACCTCAAGGGCATTGCCAACCGCTTCGCCAAGTGGTTGGTTCATATCTGAAATAACGGCGATCACATCACGCCCAGCATCCCCGCCAATATCGACCATTGTTTGTGCCAAAGCACGAGCATCTTCCAGCGTCGTCATAAAAGCGCCACGACCCACTTTGACATCGAGAACAATGCCATTAGCGCCGGCGGCGATCTTTTTGCTCATGATGCTGCTGGCAATCAACGGCAAGCTGGAAACTGTAGCGGTGACATCGCGCAGCGCGTACAATTTGCCATCAGCCGGGGCTAGCGACAGCGACTGCCCCGCCAAGACCAAGCCATAACGCGCGGCCAGCGTCCGAAACTCCTCGCTTGAGAGATCAACTCGATAGCCCGCGATCGATTCAAGTTTATCGATGGTGCCCCCTGAAAAACCAAGACCGCGCCCGCTCATTTTAGCGACTGGCACGCCACAAGCAGCAACCATCGGCAGGACAACCAAACTTGTCTTATCGCCAACCCCACCCGATGAATGCTTATCAACGACATATTCAATGACGTCGCTCAAATTGAGGCGCGCACCTGAGTCCGCCATCGCCAGCGTCAGCTCAAGCGTTTCTGCGCGTGACATGCCGCGAAGATAGATCGCCATTAACAAAGCGGCCGCTTGATAATCGGGTAAGTCTCCTGCCGTGAAAGCGTCTATGAAGTAGCGGATTTGTTCACGAGATAGCTCGCCTCCGTCACGTTTGGCGGCGATAATATCGACTGCTCGCATGGCAGAGACTCCTTGGCTCGTTCAGAAAAGACGCTCATCTTATGATACCGCCAGTTATGTTTATTGGGCTTTTGCTATATGGTTTAATCCACAGCTTGCTCGCAAGCCATCGTGCCAAAAGCCAGTTTGAACGCACCTTCGGGTCGCGCGCTTATCACGGCCTTTATCGGCTCATTTTTAATCTGATCGCGACAATGTCCTTTATTCCATATTTGCTGCTTTTGATCGTTGCGCCCAGTACGATTGTTTGGTCGGTCGATGGCGCGATCGCGTTTGTGCTTCGTGCAATTCAACTCTTGGGGCTGATTGGCCTGACGCTTTCGCTGCTGCAAATTGATTTGGGTGAATTTGCAGGATTAACCCAACTGCGCGCGTATCTGCATGGAGAATCGCTGCCACTGGCGCTGCGCCCGCTTCAAGTGCGCGGCATCTATCGCTGGTTTCGTCACCCCCTGTATTTATTCGCGATGCTAGTGCTGTGGGCACAACCGCTCATGACCGATGTGATGCTTAGTTTTGTGCTGGGCTGTTCACTGTACTTCATCATCGGGTCGCGTTATGAGGAAAAACGCCTGCTAGCCACCTACGGTGAACATTACAGCACTTATTTAAAACGAGTGGGCTGGATCGGTCCGGCCTTGCGCCCCCCCGGCACCATCCCTTAATATTCGGATTGAACCACCATCAGACATGCGTTAACATACAAATCATACTCCGTTTGACTGGAACAGTGAAAGCACAACATGAAGGCGAGACAAACACAGCTCATTTTGATTGGTATTGTAGTCGTCATAGCTTTAGTGGCCGTCGTCGCGCTGATCGCCGTTTCGGGCCGCGACATCGCGCCCGCAGTTGCCTATGGGGAATTACAACAAACGCGTGGGGACGATGGCGCTTTTCGCTTAGGCAATCCCGATGCGCCCGTAACGATTATTGAATTTGCTGACTTTGCCTGCCCTGCCTGTCAGACCTATTTGTCAGAGATTCAACGCTTTAAGAATGAATACGTGCGGACTGGCCGCGCGCAGTTTGAGTTCCGCATGTTCCCGACCGCCGGCGGTGCGCTCTCGGTATTTACGGGCAAAGTTGCCGAGTGCGCAGACCAGCAGCAGCCCGGCTCGTTCTGGCGCGCTTATGATCTACTGTATGAACTTGCCCAAACTGGCCGTTACACAGAAGATGTAGGCCGCACGGTTGCACAAGAACTTGGTTTAAATTACAGCCAACTCCTCACTTGCACCAACACAGCCGAACAGGTCAACATCGACACAAACTTTGGCCGCAACCGTGGCGTGACTGGCACACCAGCCATTATGATTCGCTATAACAACGGCGAAGCCACGTGGATCGTGCATAATGGCGTCACCTATAACCGCGGCGGTGTGCCTTTCAATATCTTGGCGGCTGTGGTCGAAGCAAATTCTTAGCCAACAAGACCTTCGTCGCATGGTGGGCCGTCTTTGTGACGGCCCGCGTTCGTGACGCCTAGAGAAGCGCATCGCTAGATTTGACGAGTTGCAAACCTTGCTGGCTGAATTTTACTAACGTCTCTTCGGCCATCGCGTCAAAGTCAATTTCCGGATGCGCGACTGAAGAGGTACAGTCGGTCAGCAAGTGCAGCCGGCGGATGACCTCTGGCTGTTCCTCAAAATGGCGTATCAACGAGGAGATGGTCTCTAAAACACAGTGACTTTTCGCCTGCCCAGCAATATAAACGCGCTGATAACTTGCGATCAGGTCGAGAAACTCGGTGTTTACGCTCCCAAGCGGCTGTTCAGGCACTTTGACCTCAGGCTCGATGATCGAGTAATGTTCAGTTTTAGGAATTGAACCTTTGCCGAGGAACACTGGCTGCGACTGCCGCGCCGATGCGTGGTAGGCAATCGCTTCGTATAGCGCGGGTGTTAGACTGTGGCCTACAGTGCCTACTAGCGTGTGATATGGCCAAATCATGAGCGCTTTTTTCGCCTGCTGCTCCAATTTACGAACGTAATCGAGCGACCATTCTGGCTCATACAGCGGCAGCCACCGACCTGAGATGGCATCTTCACTGGTGATCACCGTAAATGGAGCTGGATGGCGACCTGTTTCATCAACCCACCACGCTTGGGAAAAGATTTGCAGTGGAACGTGACTGTCCAGCGAAGCAGCAACCGTCGTAATAACAGGCGTATGGCGCAGCAACCACTCGATCGTCCTGCGCGCATCCTCAACCGCGCCGGGCACACTCAGTGCCCCATCCCTGTGAACAAAGTCCACCTGCATATCGATCAACAACAGCAGTATTCTCGTGCGATCGGTTGACGATGCAGCAAGTCCAGCGCTGCGCCCCATTTCAACTGCCATTGAGACATTTGGCGCATAAAGCTGGCCTACCCTGTCAGGATCGTAGAACCGCGAAAACATACGCTTTTGCTCCGGTCTGGAAATGGTTATACTTCGATTATGATCTGGATAGAGACAATTTACAAGCGAATCCCATAAGAGGTGGCCATGCGCACCGTCGACTGGCAAGATGATCGACTCGTCCTGATTGATCAAAGACGAATCCCATGGGAGCTTGAACTTGTCTATCTTGACGACCACGCAGCAGCAGCCGCAGCGATCGCAGATATGGCCGTGCGTGGCGCTCCAGCGATCGGCGCAACGGCTGCCTTTGGCATGGTGCTGGCCGCGCGCAATGCTCGAGCGCGCAGCACGGCAGAACTTCTAGCAGCCCTTCATGCAGCCGGTGAGATGCTGAAAGCGGCGCGGCCGACGGCGGTCAACCTCGCTTGGGCGGTTGATCGTATGATGCGTCGCGCACATGCTCTAGCCGAAATGCCCGCTAGTGAACTCACAGACAAGCTGCTGGAAGAGGCGCTGTGCATCGCTGATGAGGACGTCGCAATCAATCGACGCATGGGCGCCCACGGGGCAACGCTGATCCGAAATGGCGACACAATCCTCCATCACTGTAACACTGGCGCACTGGCAACCGTCGATTATGGCACTGCCCTCGGCGTTATTCGCACAGCCCACGAGCAAGGTAAACGCATTCATGTGCTGCTCGATGAGACAAGGCCTCGCTTGCAGGGCGCACGTTTGAGCGCTTGGGAGTTGGAACAACTTGGCATTAGCTACGATATCATCGCCGATACAGCTGCCGGTTACTACCTTCGTTCGGGCGAAGTCAACATTGTTATGTTTGGTGCCGATCGTGTCGCCGCGAACGGCGATGTCGCCAACAAGATCGGCACCTATCAAATCGCAGTGCTCGCCAAAGAAAATGGTGTACCCGTTTACGCTGTTGTGCCAACATCAACGATCGACCTGAGCTTGCAGACAGGCGATGAGATCCCAATCGAGCAGCGTAGCAAAGAGGAAGTGATCGCGCCATTCGGCACGCCGATCGTGCCAGCGCATTATCGCGCACGTAACCCGGCCTTCGATGTGACGCCATACCGGTATTTAACCGGTATTGTCACAGAAAACGGGATCGCGCTGCCTCCACTGGCAGACAGCCTTGCAAGAGCAGTCTCCGGGGAACAACTGTCTTAAGTCAATCAAGCCAGCGGGCCAAAGGCTGACTAGTTCGACGCGCCTGCCCATCTTCATAGCGCATCAAAACTGCATAATCGGGATAATCTGAATCCACGCGCGATTGCCACTCGGCAATGCTGAAAACCTGCAAACGTCCTTGAATGCGCGCCAGAGTAATCACGAAAGGTAGGCGCTCGTATAGCGCGTGAACAGCGCCTTCGCCGTGGGTTGGAACTGCTCGACGAGCTAGCATCCCCAGCGCGCTCTGTAAACGCTTTGCATCGGGAACGCCGCGAACTGCCCAAAGCTGGCGCGGCGCGTCTTGGTTGAGCAGCAGCGGCGCGATCGCGGCTGGCTCGTTACCACGCACTTCGTCGAGCAGCAGGCAAGCTGGCGCTCCAGAAAGTGCCGCGGCGATTTGGTCGGAAAAGCTCGTTACGCCAGCCGAGAAAGCACTCGCATTAGCGATAAAACGCTGAACAAATGAGGGCGGCCTCAATTCGCCTGCGCGCTCAACGGAAGCAGTCGTTTGCCCGACTGGCAGCAGGTGACTAATCGCGTTGAGAAGCGTAGTTTTGCCGGTTTCGGTTTCTCCGGCGATGATGCAGCCATAGGGAGAGCGAGCGATTTTCGTGATGAGATCGCCCGCTTCCTCCGTCATCCAACCCTGCTCAACCAACTCCGACAGAAGGGGCGGTCTTCGCGGATGGAGCCGAATATCAGCATGAAGAGTCACTGTGAGGGGAGGCCCGGCGAGGTTTAGGCAGACTGGGCGTTCTGCGATTGTCAACCCGACTTCGAGCAGCCCCCACTCCGATTCAATTTCGATACCAGCATCAGCCAACAAACGCCCAATAATGCGCCGAAGATGTTGTTCGTCATCAAAGAGGGTGCCTAACGACTTGAGCTCGCCATGACCGAAGCGCACAGCTGTTTTGCCAGCACCTTCAATAGCGATCGTCGTCACACGAGGATCGATCAATAAAGAGTCAAGTGGGCCATAGCCGAATAATTCGCCGTAGACGCTCTCCAACAGCTCGGCACGCTGTTCAAGCGACAACGCCACCGACTCGACTGCAAGCACGTAGTCGGCAGTCTCGATAATCAGACGCCTGCGCTGCGCCGGTTTGTCCATCACCTCAGCACTGAGTCTACCGCCATGTTCAGCATAAAATGCGTCGACGATTCGCTCAGCCAACGCAGCTAATGAGAACAAGCGTGTTCCGCTGCGCCCTGCGACGAAATGCGGCATTTTCGCAGCGCCTGCTTCGCTAGAGCTGGATGACATTGAACTGTTTTCCGGCAGATCGCTCATATCTCGCTCGCGTAAGCACTCAGATCGACGCGCCGAAGATCTGGGTTGTCATTCGGCTTGCGTCCGATCTTCGCCAACGGCCGCCATTCTCCATCAACGAGAACACGGACGACATCCATGGTGAAATCGGTATTGGTATCGGGATCATTGCGCAAGAATGACGAACCAACACCATAAGTATCGATCGGGGCACCTTCAGCCTCAAATTGGATGATTCGATCGCGGCTTACACCGCCGGTCACGACGATGCGCACTTGGCGGCAGAATTGGCGAGCGCCTTCTTCGAGTTCAGCAGGTACCGACCAACGCTTCCAAGCGTCGTCAAGCGCTTGACGGACGAGACGAACTAGCTTAGCGCTAACGCCAGTTGGATCTCCCTCTTGCAGCGCGATATCGCGCACGTTTGGACTGGTATCGAGCCGAACGCCATCCAGAGTCCAACGTCGCTGCGCTTCAGGGTCATTGCGCTCCAAGGCCGCCCGATAGTGGGGCCAGTAAGCATCCAACACCCGTAACGCATCGCCGACCGAGTCATTGTTAAAATCGACCAGCGCGATCCGCGGAATATCGACCGGTAGAGCCATGGCATAACGCACCATAGCCTCAGCAGTATCAGCCATGAAAGCGGCGATCAGCGCATGGGGCACCGTGCCCACCCCGCGCCCGCCCCACCACTCTCCCTGCGCATCGGTGCTGACCAGCGAAGGCACAGTACCCTTCGTGTCAAAATTGTAACGCTGAACGGCCAGCCAATGCGCATATCCATCGACGGCCTGCACTTCAGGCAAGTCGAATCGCGCTGGAAAATAAAGAATGCGCTTGCCGTTGGCGACCTCTAGAACGCGATAGACATGCGTAGCGATGCGCGTCGCTCGAGAGAGAACGCCAAGCAGCGGGGTTTCCAGCAGCGCAAAATCGCGGTAACGCCCGCGAATTTTGATAGCAGGTGCAACATGTTCTGGATCGCCATCATAAGGCAGAAAGGTGCCATCAGGGACCGCCTCGACATCGAGATGCTGCCACGTCTCAACGAATTGGCCGGTGAAAGCTCCTTGGTCAAAATAGCCAGTACAGTGGCGCAAGATCGTCAGCGCAGGGTGAATGCCCGCCGCCAGCGCACGAGGCTTGTGGCGGGTAAAGATCTGCGCCTCGACAACTAAATCGCCCACTGGGATACCTAACTGAGCAGCCTCAGGAAAGCGCGGACTGCGCCCAGCAAACGTATACTGCTGGGCGACAGCGACCTCAAGCACTCGCACGACATTTTCGAAATATTTATCGCTGTAATAACCGCGCCTCAGCCCGTCAAAATCAAAGCGGATGCGTGCAGCGCTTAGAGCATGAGCATCAAACTGTTCCATTACCATGCGCCTTGGGTCACATCTATAAATAGCATCGACGATTGTGGTATACTGCCGCGCGGCAACATCGAACGGCTTATCAGGTCAGAAACTATGGACATCATTGTAACGGGATCGATCGCATATGACTACTTGATGCGTTTCCCGGGGCGCTTCACCGAACACCTCATGACGGAACACCTCCACCAGATTAGCCTCAGTTTTTTGGTTGAAGACATGACCAAACACTGGGGCGGCGTGGCTGCTAATATTGCCTATACGATGGCACTGCTGGGTATGCAACCGAAGCTCTTTGGCACCGTTGGCCGAGATTTTGGCGACTACCGCCGCTGGTTAGAGAGTGTGGGAGTCAACACAAGCACGGTGCGGCAGATCGATGATGTATTCACTGCATCGTTTTTTGTAAACACCGATCTCGATAACAATCAAATCGCATCTTTTTACAGCGGGGCAATGGCCTGTGCGCGCCAGTATTCGCTGGCTGATGTTTATGATGGCATCCCTGATCTCGTGGTCATCTCTCCCAACGATCCGATCGCTATGCTTAACCTCGCCGAGGAATGCCGCAGCCGCGGCATTCGTTTTCTTTATGATCCCAGCCAGCAAGTGCCGCGTTTAAATGGCGATGAGCTGCGCAGGGGCATGGAGGGCGCCTATGCGATGGTGGTTAACGCCTACGAAGCAGAGATGATCTGCGCTAAAACCGGCCTCTCGATTGAAGAACTGAGCCGTTTGTTCGAGATCCTTGTCATCACCCGCGGCAAGCATGGATCGCACATCTACAACGGAGATGAAATCATCCATGTGCCAATCATCTCACCACGGTCAATTAAAGACCCGACTGGAGTGGGCGATGCTTACCGAGCTGGCCTAATTTGTGGATTGGCGCATCAGTGGCCGCTTCAACTTTGTGGTCAGCTCGGCGCTCTATGTGCAACATTTGTCCTTGAGCAGGTCGGCACTCAAAGCCACCGTTTCATGATTAGCGATTTCGTACAGCGCTTTCGCCAGCATTTCGATGATAAAGGACTGCTCGACGCGCTGCTCGAACCAGCAAAAAAGGCCTAGAGACAGCCTGAAACCGCTGTGCTAGAATGTGACCTTCTGGGGCTTCGCCCGACCTTCGATTAATCAGGAGCAACCATGGCAGTTGAACACGATGTCAAAAGCCTTGATCTCGCGCCCGGTGGCCGCTATCGCATCGAATGGGCAGAACAAGAGATGCCCGTCTTGCGCGCCATTCGCAAGCGCTTCGAACAAGAGAAACCTTTGCGTGGGCTGCGCATTTCTGCTTGTCTACACGTGACGACAGAAACTGCGAATTTAATGCATACTCTGCAAGCAGGAGGCGCAGACGTAGTCTTGTGCGCTTCAAACCCGCTGTCTACGCAAGATGACGTCGCTGCGTCGCTGGTCTCTCATTACGAAATTCCTGTCTATGCTATCAAAGGTGAAAACAACGACGTGTATTATGATCACATCCGCGCCGCCCTTGACCACCGCCCACACATCACGATGGACGATGGCGCCGATCTTGTCAGCACTATTCACAAAAGCCGGCGCGACTTGCTTGAAGATATCGTCGGCGGAACTGAGGAGACGACGACGGGCGTTATTCGGCTGCGCGCGATGGCGAAAGACGGCGCGCTCGCTTTTCCAGTGATCGCTGTCAATGACAGCAATACCAAGCACCTATTCGATAATCGATATGGAACTGGCCAAAGCACAATGGACGGTGTCATACGAGCGACGAACATTCTGATCGCCGGGCGCACCGTCGTCGTCGCCGGTTATGGCTGGTGCAGCCGAGGTATTGCCAGCCGGGCAGCCGGTTTGGGCGCTAACGTGATCGTGACCGAAGTTGACCCGCTACGCGCGCTGGAGGCGGTCATGGATGGTTTCCGTGTAATGCCGATGATGGAGGCAGCATCGATCGGTGATATCTTTATTACGGCGACCGGCGACATCAATGTGCTAGATACGCACCATTTTGAGCGTATGAAACCTGGCGCCATCCTCGCAAATTCGGGACATTTCAACGTCGAGATCAATCTGCGCGGCTTGGCCGATATGAGTGATGGACAGCCTCGGCTGGTTCGTCCATTCGTCGAAGAGTATCGCATTGGCGGTCGTCCATTGTATGTTTTAGGCGAAGGACGTTTGATTAACTTGGCCGCAGCCGAAGGCCACCCCGCTAGCGTGATGGATATGAGTTTTGCCAATCAAGCGCTTGCCGCAGAGTACATGGCACAGCATGGCGAACAGATGAGTCCCGCGGTCTATACGATCCCTGATGCGATCGACCAAGAGATCGCACGGCTGAAACTGGAAGCGATGGGCGTCAAGATCGATACGCTCACCGATGAACAGGCACGTTATCTCAGCCAATGGGAAGAAGGCACGTAATAGCTGCCCCTGAAAGTAAGGAGTGAATCAAATGAAGATCTTGTCAAAGCGCCTGCTGGCGTTCATGATGCTGGCAATAATGCTGGCCGCAGCGCTAGTGCTGCCGGCAGCGGCGCAAAGCGGGACGAGTGCACTGCGCTTCGTGCATGCAGTGCCCGGTGCGCCAGCGATCGATATCTTTATCGATGGCGATCTCGCTCAGGCAGGTCTCGCTTTCGGTGAAACGACCCCTTATATCGCGGTAAACCCCGGCCCGCGCTCGATCGTCGTGCGCGCAGCCAGCTCGGGCGATACGCTGTGGGAACAAACGGTTATGGCGACCACCACGCTTACATTGATCGCCTCCTCGCCCAGCTTCGCCGTATTTGAAGACGATTTAAACGCGCTCGCTTTTGGCAATGCCCGTCTAACCGGCATCCATGCTATCGAAGGCGCGCCCACCGTTGACGTTGTGCTGGCTGATGGCCGGGCTGTGATGCCCGGCCTCGTCTATGGCATGCCATATGGCACGATCGACCTACCAGCAGGCCGTTATGAGATCACACTGGTTCCAGAAGGCGCAACGCTTGAAGAACAACTCATCCCCGTTACAACGCTCGCGCTGACCGGCGGCACCTCATATATTGCAGTCGCCCTCGGCACACCAGAACAACCAGAGCTGCTCCTGCTCTCTGCCAGCACACGCTCTGAGGCGAACAGCGGCTTTGTGCGCTTCGCACACGGCGTAGCGGCAGCCCCTGCGGTGGATGTCTATCTCGATGGCATACTCATCGCCCCGGAGTTAACCTTCGAGAGTGCGACTGGATATATTGCCGTGCCTGCCGGCGAATATGCCGCCGACATTCGACTGGCCGGTGAAGCCGATTCGATCATCGCTACCACGCTTATTGTAACTGACGGACAGTATCAGACAGCGATCGCCCTCTCCGGGCCTCAAGGGCTTGTGCTGGATACCTATCTGAGCGAGATCGCCATGGTTGGCCCACGTGACGCGCTGCTGCAAATCGTCAACGCTGCAGGCGATGAGAGCACAATGAGCGCCTCACTCTCCAGCGGCGAGCGCGTGATCATTGGCGTTCAGCCGGGCGCCTATGAGCTTGCATTGATCGCCCCGACAGTGGATACGCTCATTATAGAGACTGTGACCGCTGGGACGACGATTCCCACAGAATTAGCGTTGGATGGAATTTACGGGGGCACTTTCTATGAGGTGTTTGGCATCCCTAGCGAAGCGGGCGCTGCCGTAATCGCGCTTCCGCCCTTCTCGGCAGCGCGCACAACAGCTAGCGCTCCTGTCACTGGCACGGCGGTCGTCGCTGTGCCCACTGCTATGGACAGCCAGATTGTGCTCGCGACGCCCGTGCCTCCCGCTGATCAAATCATCCTCCAGCCAGCGACAGAAGCCCCAGCACCAGAGCAAGTACCAGTAGAAACGACCGCACCTACGCCAGCCGTGCCCACACCAACCGTGTTCCTCGGCCCGACTGCGCGAGTGCTGGTTGACCCGGGCGCAAATTTGCAAATGCGTGAGTATCCGAATACCAGCGCCCGCTCTCTTGGCCTCGCGCCGTCAGGTAGCATCCTTAACGTGCTTGGGCGCGAGGGCGAACCGATCCGTCCGATCGATGCAACCCCCGATCCTGAGGCGACGGAGTTTGTGGATCCTGCTCAACTGCTTGAAGCTGAAGGCCGCCGCGATCTTGTCCCAGCTGAAACATGGCTATACGTAACTTATAACCAGCCGGGCGGCGGCAGTATCACCGCGTGGGTGAATGCGCTATTCTTAGCAGTGAACGACCCAGCCGGTCGTACCCAGCGCTTGGCCGATCTGCCGACAATCCCAGCTAACCGGCCCGGCCAGATCAGCGGCGAAGTGATCACGCCCGCCCTACCGACAGCTAACCCGCTGGCCGACACGGTCATTGCCGAAGTACGGCTAGATCCGAATGCGAATCTTCATCTGCGTCGGAGACCAAGCACGGCAGCCGAGTCGCTTCGGCTGATCCCCAGCGGCACGCAATTGATCGTGAGCGGACGTACTGAGGAAGGTGACTGGCTAGAAGTAACTTATGAAGGGCAACGCGGCTGGGTGGCGAGCCAGTTTGTTGTGCTCACTTTCAACGGCCGCGCCTACGATGCTTTCAACTTGCCGGTGGTTCTAACGCCAACGCCGACTCCAACCCCTGAGGGTGAATTCTTTGACGAAGAATTCACCGAAGACGAGGAATAACACGGCTATCCCTATCGCAGAAGCGATGTGCCGGCACACAAACGAGCATATCGCTTCTGCGACCTCTTTACGGGATCTGTCATGATCCGGCTGGTCGATACGCACTGCCATCTTAACTTCGCAAGTTATGACGATGATCGAGATAGTGTGATCAAACGTGCTGAGCAGGCAGGTGTCGATCGTGTCATCGTCCCTGCGATTGACAGCAAAACCGCACAGGAAGCGCTTGCGCTGGCCGAACATTATCCCGGCATTTTCGCGGCGGTTGGCACTCATCCCAACAGCACAGTTCATTTTCACCCGTCACAGCTCGACCTAATCGGCGATTTTGCCCGCAAGCCGCGGGTGATCGCGATCGGCGAAATCGGCCTCGATTACTACTGGGACCAAAGCCCGCGCGCCGATCAAATACGCGCGTTCGAAGCGCAGCTTCAGCTCGCCGTTGAGCTGAAGCTGCCGGTCATTATTCACAATCGTGACGCGAGCGAAGACGTGATCGCGATCCTCGAAGCGTGGGCGGCCGCCTTGCCACCTGCTCTGCGCGATCGTCCCGGGGTGCTGCATTCGTTTTCAGCCTCACAGGTCATCGCCGAGCGCGCGCTCATAGCGGGTTTCATGATCGGTTTTACCGGCCCAGTCACCTTCAAGAATGCCGATGAGCTGCGAACACTCGCGGCTGCCACCCCGCTTGAAAGAGTACTGATCGAGACCGACGGTCCCTTTCTAACGCCTGTCCCGCATCGTGGTCGGCGAAACGAACCAGCCTACGTACGCCTGATCGCTGAACGACTCGCAGCCGTAAAAGACATCTCGATCGAGGCTTTTGCGGCAGCAAGCACAGCCAACGCAGAACGGCTGTTTCAGATCGGCTAGCATTTCTCCCTGTTTGGTCACAGAAATCTGGTAGAATGACGACCGCACGGAACGAGATAGCGAAGCCTATGGTCGATTTGTCGATCATCATCGTTAGTTGGAACACTGCCGACCTGCTGAGCGCCTGTCTTGAAAGCATCCTGACCGACCCGCAAGTTGGGATAGGAGATGCGCCGCCAGCAGGCATTCACATCGAACTTATCATCGTCGACTCGGCCAGCAGCGATGGCACACCAGCCCTACTCGCTACACGGTTTCCACAGATAATAACGCTTCCACAAACCGAGAATGTCGGCTTTACTCGTGGCAACAACATTGGCTTGGCGCAGGCGAAGGGTAGGCATCTTCTGCTGCTTAACCCAGATACGCAAGTGTTGCCCGGCGCTTTAAAAATGATGCTCGATTACCTTGACGCGCATCCTGATGTCGGCATTCTTGGCCCGCATACCCTCAACAGCGATGGAAGTCCGCAGTCGACTCGGCGTCGCTTTCCTACACTGTTGATAGGTCTCTTAGAGAGCACATGGCTTCAACCGCTGGCTCCGCGCAGCCTGCTTGATACGTACTACGTCAATGATGTATCCGATGATGCGATCGTGGATGTCGATTGGGTGCAAGGCTCTGCCCTGATGGCGCGCCGCGCCGTCTATGAGCAAATTGGCGGCCTCGATGAGGGCTTCATCATGTATTCTGAAGAACTCGATTGGTGCCGACGCGCCAAAAATGCAGGTTGGCGGGTCATCTATCTAGGCACGGCCCGCATCGTCCATCATGGGGGCAAGAGCAGTCAACAAGTCGCTGCGCGCACTCATATCTTATTTCAACAGAGTAAGCTGCGCTACTTTCGCAAATATCACGGTGCGTTAGCAGCGCAGATGCTGCGCTTCGTCCTGTTGGCGAATTACGTCGTGCAGCTCGCCATCGAGTTCATGAAACGAATGCTGGGCCATAAACCGGATTTACGACGCGAGCGCATTCAGATTTATTGGCAAGTACTGCGCTCTGGTCTGCGGGTGCAGTGATGCAGATCGGTCTGATCACGGGCGAGTATCCTCCGATGCAGGGCGGAGTGGGCGCGTACACGCAAGTGTTGGCTCGCACTTTTGCGCGCAGCGGCCATGTAGTTTTCCTATTAGCGCCGCCTGCTGCTGAAGAGACTTGCGAGAATATCGTCGTGGATGCAGCCCCGACGTGGAGCCTCAAAATTTTCTCAATAGTCGATCGCTGGGCTGCGGCTCGCAAACCAGACATCATTAATATTCAGTATCAAACAGCCGCTTTCTCGATGTCCCCATGGATTCATTTCCTTCCAACCTGCTCTCGACATGCACCTGTTGTGACGACTTTTCACGATTTGCGTTTCCCTTACTTATTTCCTAAAGCGGGGCCACTGCGCCCGTGGATCGTGCGCTATTTGGCGCGCACCTCGGACGGAATGATCGTCACCAACCATGAGGACGCCTTGCAGTTTCGATCACTCAGCCACTGTGCGTTGATTCCGATCGGCAGCAACATCCTCGCCTCGCTGCCAGCCGGCCACAGGCGTGACGCATGGCGCGAGCAGCACGCTGTACCTCATGATGCCTTCGTTATCGCATTTTTTGGTTTGATTAATCGCTCAAAAGGGCTGATTTCCCTCCTGCATGCGCTGCACCAACTCACGCAAGAAGACGAGTCGATCCGCCTGCTCATGATCGGCGGTGTGCCTGGGTCGAGCGATCCCGAAAATCGATCTCACCAAGAGGAGATCAAAGCGCTCATTCGCCAGCTAGATCTGGAAAGACGCATTATCGATCTCGGTTTTGTCGATGACGTCGAGGTGGCAGCCAGTTTAGACGCGGCCGATGTTGTTGCTCTTCCTTTTCTGGACGGGGCCTCTTACCGTAGAGGAAGCTTGATGGCAGCGCTGCACTACGGCGCCGCCATCGTCACGACGAGGCCTGCTGTGCCCATTGCGGCGTTTCAAGACGGAGTGAATATGCTGCTAGTACCACCAGGGGAAGCTTCGGCTTTTGCGGCCGCGCTGGGCCGACTGCGCAACGACGTCGAACTCAGACATAGGCTGAAAGCAGGCGCGCGAGCTTTGGCCGGCCAATTCTCTTGGGATGCGATTGCCACGCAAACGCTGGACTTTTTTGAACGCATTCGGAATAAGAGGCGATGAGCCAGCTTAAGCAACGGCGCCTGCTCGTGCTCATTTTGTCAGGCTATGCGGCGCTAGCCATCCTTTACAGCCTCTCTACGCCGATCTTCGAAGCTTCAGATGAGCTGTGGCACTTCCCCATGGTCGCTTATCTAGCTGAGAACGGCCTGCAGCTCCCAGTTCAAGATCCAAGCATTCCCACGCTATGGCGACAGGAGGGAAGCCAGCCGCCGCTTTACTACATGCTGGCAGCCCTACTCGCAGCCCCGATCGATTTGAGCGACTTAGAGATAGTGCGCCGCCAGAACCCGCATGCTGATATTGGCGTCGTGCGGCCTGATGGCAACGCCAATATGATCGTCCATCGCGTTGACCGCGAGGCATTTCCCGGGAACGGGACAGTGTTAGCAGTCCAGATCGTCCGCCTCTTTTCGATCGCACTGGGGCTGGGAACGATCTACATCACCTACCGGTTAGGGTTGGCCATCTTTCCTGAACGTCCAGAAATCGGGCTAGGAGCGGCAGCGCTCAATGCCTTTCTGCCTATGTTTTTGTTTATCAGTGGTTCCGTCAATAACGACAATCTTTCCAATTTGCTCGGCAATCTGATCACCCTGCAAATTGCGCTGCTGCTGCGCAAAAGCGAGCCGAGCTGGCGATCCTATGCCGCGCTGGGCGCCGCGACTGGCGCCGGGCTGCTGGCCAAACTGAACATCGGTTTTTTGGTCCCACTGATAGCGCTGACTTTAATCGCTCTTAGCCTGCGCCAGCGCAGCCCCCGCCCGCTGCTGTTAGGCGGAGCGCTCTCTGGCGGGCTGACCATCGCGATCGCGGGGTGGTGGTATCTCCGCAATTTCACGCTCTATGGAGACCCGACCGGATTGAACGTTTTTCTCGATATCGTTGGCCGACGAGCGATCCCAGCCAATGCCAGCCAGCTTTGGGCCGAACGGCACAGTTTTACACAAGCATTCTGGGGCTTTTTTGGTGGCGTTAATGTGCCGATGCCGGAGATACTCTATCTGATCTTCAACAGCATCGGTGCTATCGGATTGGCCGGCGCTATGGCGTTCATCGCCGTTCGATTGGCGCGCCGCGATTGGCCAACTCAGCATTGGTTGGCGGCGAGCATCACTCTGCTTTGGCCGCTAATCACGTTTTTGTCTTACTTGCGCTGGACGAGCGAGACGCCCGCCTCACAAGGACGTCTGATCTTCGGCGCTTTGTCTTCTATCCTCGTCTGGATGGTAGTTGGCCTCATCTGGTGGCAGCCTGCGCGCATTCGTCCAATCACCCTGAGCGCGGTCATTCTATTTTTCTTCGCGATCGCGCTCCTGGTTCCTTTCACAGTGATAGCGCCAGCTTATGCGCGGCCATCGTTCACTGCGCCTGCTGACGCATTAGTGGCGCGCTTTGGCTCGCCAGAAGTGGGGCAGATCGGCATTCAGGCCGGGTCGCGCTTTATAAAGTCAACAGTTCGCCCGGGGGAGTATGTCGAACTTGAGATGGCAGTGCAGGTGGATGTGCCGCTTCAGCGGGACTGGAGCCTGTTTATTCATTTGGTCACGCCCGAGGGCGTCATCATCGGCCAGCGCGATGTGTATCCCGGAGGTGGATCGCTGGCCACGAGCGATTTAACGGCTGGAAATGCATGGTTCAATCCGGTCGCAATTTATGTGCCTGAGGCGGCTTATGCGCCCCAGACGCTGTCCGTCGAGGTCGGTTGGTATCATTTGCCAACTGGTGAACGACTGGCGCAAGCCGATGGCGCGGAAACCTTCACCCTAGGAACCATTGAGCTGCTCCCGCGCGAAACGACGCTGGATGTGCCAAACCCGATTAACCTGAATTTTGATCGGCAGATTGAACTGGTTGGCTATTCGTTGAATACGCTCGCCCCCAAAGCGGGCGATGCACTAGAGCTGACGTTATACTGGCGCGCGCTGCGCCCAGTAATAGAAGACTACGTCGTGTTTGCCCATGTCATCGACCCGCGAACGCTGACCATTTTCGCCGGTTCGGATGCGCAGCCAGCAGGATGGACAGCACCAACTTCAACTTGGGTACCGGGCGAGATCGTCGTTGATGTGCACAGCATGATTGTGGACCCTAATACACCGCCCGGCATTTACGAATTGGAAATTGGCCTCTATCTGCAGCGGCCAGATGGATTCCCGCGGCTGCGCATCGTCACGCCTGATGGCGGTATGGCAAATGACTATGCCTACCTTTCGCGACTGCGGGTGTTCCCTCGCGAAGACGGACCATGAGACGCCTATCCCTACAATCACGCGGCGATCTATTGGCCATTGCAGGTCTTATCCTACTATGGCTGCTGTTCTTCTGGCGTTTATTCACGCCCTCAGCTGCTGACCAAGCTTCACTTAAGCAAGGCGATTTCTCTGGACAATTTGTCGCCTTTGCGGGCTACCAGTACCAGCGCTTTACGGCTGGCGAAGTGCCGCTCTGGAATCCTTACAACAACGGCGGGTTTCCATTTATCGGCGATCCCCAAGCGGCTGTGTTTTATCCGCTGCGTCTACTCACGATCGGTCTTGCGCATGCGAGCGGCGGGTGGAGTTATCATGCGCTCGAATTAGAGATGACCGCCCATGTCCTCCTCTATACCCTGCTGATGTACGTCTTTGTGCGCCGGCTCACGCTAGGGGCTCACAGCAGCATGGCAGCAGGATTTACAGCCGCAGTCGTCGGTGGGTATGGCGGATACCTGACTGGCTACCCGCCCCTCCAGCTCGCGCTGCTCGAAGCCGGCATTTGGCTCCCACTAGCGGCGCTAGGATTGTTAGAGACCTTTCGCCATGCGCAGCCCCGCTGGCGTTGGCTGCTCGTGACCGGCGCAGCGCTTGGCTTATCATGGTTGGCTGGCCACCCACAAACAAGCTACTTTTTGACGCTGCTGCTTATTGCCTACAGCGCCTACCTCGTGATTATGCGCCGTCTGCACTGGACGGCATTCTTTATGACCGTCGTCGGCTTCGGCGGATTGGCTTTCGGACTCGCGTCCGTCCAGCTTATTCCGGGTCTTGAATATCTGCCGAGAACTGCGCGCGCTGATATGGGCTTTGATGCCAAAGGCAATGGTTTTCCGTTTCAAGACGTAATCCAGTTTGTCTACCCGGGCATCCTAACGTTATGGTCGCCTCTTTATGTCGGCATTGGCGGGCTTGCGCTGGCACTGATCGCCGTGTGGAGGCGCGCTCCACAAAGCGCGTTTTGGGCCGCAGCTGCGCTTTTCGCATTGGTCTGGAGCTTTGGCGCTAACGCCCCGCTCTATCCAATTCTTTACCATCTGCTTCCGGGATTGAGCTATTTCCGCGGGCAGGAGCGCGCCGCCTACCTCGTCGCGAACAGCATGGCGATCTTGGCAGGGCTGGGCGTCGTCGCACTGCGCCATACTGCTGACCAGCGGGACAGCGCGGCCAGTAGAGGACTGCAGCGCTGGTTGATCTTGTCCACTGGGGCTGCGCTGTTGATCGCGGCGCTGCTGTTCACAGGTTGGCTGAGCGACCATGCAGCGTTCGGGGTCGCTTTATATCGCGCAACTTTCACGATGCTCATGCTGCTGGCGCTGCTGGCCGCGACGATGTGTGCGTTAATCCCTCGGCACACGCGCTGGGCGATCTGGCTACTGCCGGCCTTGATCGCGTTTGACTTGTTCACGCTTGGCATGAACGCAGAAAGCAATTACGACCCCATCCCGCCATCGCAGCAGCTTTCAATGGTCCCACCGCCGCTGGTGGCGCTGGCGCTGGCAGATGAAAATACCCCGTTTTTTGTCGATGGCTTTCGCGGTCTCACAGATAATTACGGAAGTCTATACCGACTGGCTGATATTCGCGGCATTAGCCCACTGTTTTTGAGAACCATGCATGCGCTGATCGAGGGCGAAATTCCGATCGAAAGGACATGGGAGCTGATGGCCGTGCGCTATGTCTTCACTGACTGGGGCGAGCTGCCCGTCCCATCGCAGATCATTGGCACCGGCATCGATCGCTGGGGTGGAGTACACCTGCATCAGCTCGACGACCCCCGCCCCTTTGCGCTCGTGACCAGCAGCGTCTTCCAGCTGGACGATCCAAGCGATGCGATCCACTTTCTCCGCAGCGAGAATATCGACCTGCGCCGTACCGTGTTACTAAGTGAACCAACAACGCTTACATTCGAGCAGGATGCTGTTATGCCTGCGACAGCCCATGTACGCATCTTTGAACCCGAGCGGATTCTCATTGATGCAGCGGCCTCCGGAAACAGCGTGCTATCCATTGCACTGCCGCACTATCCGGGCTGGCAGGCTTTTCGCAATGGCGAACCTGTGCAGTTAATGAACGCCTACGGTGCGCTGACCGCTGTTGAACTGCCAGCCGGCGATCATGTGATCGAGCTTCGCTATGACCCGCTTTCTTACCGCATCGGCCTCATGATCAGCCTACTAACGGTGGCAGTCTCAGGTATACTGGCAGTCATCTTATTCCAAGGGCGATCTGAAACCAATGCTAAGCAGCGCAACTGATTTACGTAACCGACTTACATCGCTCGATAGACGAATTTATGCCGCTTTGATCGGCATCGCAATCGGCGGTCTGGGAGGATTGATCGGATTGTTGCTGGCACTGGGCGGCCCTTTGGTCGCAGCCGGCGCGGTGCTCGGCGCTCTAGCGGCGCTGTACATCCTCACCAATATTCATGCCGCGCTTTACGGCATTATTGCGGTCATGGCGCTGCTGCCGTTTGGAACCTTCCCAGTCCGCATCGGCTTCACCCCGACACTGCTCGATGCTGCGATCGGCGCTTTTTTGCTGGTTTACTTGCTTCAATGGGCAACTGGTCGCAGGCGCAGCTTCCGCGTGACGCCAGTTCACTGGCTGATCGTGCTGTATATCGGCTGGCTGATCTTAGCCTTTATCCTCGGACTAGGTCACTCACGACCGACGTCAACGAACCTACGGCAGTTCGCTGAGATGATCCTCAGCATCGGTCTCGTGTTCGTACTGGTTGACCTGCTGAGCGACCCGGCAGCGCTGCGCAGACTGGTGCTGATTATTTTGGCGGCTGTGGTGACACAGGCGGCTATCGCTCTGGTGCTGTATGCCCTGCCCGACATGACCGCCGAGCGAACGCTAGTTCGTCTCGCGCGGATTGGCTACCCCGATGGCGGCGTGATTCGCTACATCGAGGACAATCCCGATGAAGCAGAACGCGCGATCGGCACGTGGGTCGATCCGAATGCGCTTGGCGGTTTTCTGGCGGTCGGCGCTGTGATCATCGCGCCGCAGGTAATGGCACACCAGCCGGTGCTGCGCAGCCGCTGGATCGCGTGGGGAGCGCTCGGGATCGTGGGCATCGCCTTGCTGCTAACGTATTCGCGCGCGTCGATGTTGGCGTTTGCTAGCGGTCTCTTGTTCATCAGTCTTTTTCGAGGGTATCGGCGCTTTCTTGCGCTACTGCTGTTAGGGGCAGGTTTAGTCCTGCTGCTGCCGCAAACACAGGGATTGGTCGAACGTTTCATTGAGGCGTTCACCGCGACCGATCTCGCGACGCAAATGCGGCTGGGCGAGTACGGCGATTCGTTCGAACTGATCGCGCGCTACCCCATAGCGGGCGTGGGGTTCACTGGTTCGCCAGATATTGACCTGTATACCGATGTCGCTAGCATGTACCTTATCATGGCCAATCAGATCGGATTGGTCGGCGTGGCGCTGTTCGCCAGCGTCATGATTGGCATCTTCGTCTATGGCCAGCGCGCGCTCCCAGCTGCCCGTGGCAACCCCGAACTGCGCGCAATCCACTTAGGTTTTCACGCTGCCCTCCTTGCTTTGTTGATCAACGCTGTTGCCGATCATTTCTACTTTCGGCTCGATTTCCATGCTTCTATTACGCTTTTCTGGCTCGTTGCAGCGCTGGCACTCGCGAGTTCACGGCTGGCGCTCGCACGCCATCAAGCCAATCTGACCGTTGCCAAGGCAAGATCGATCTTGTAAGATGTGCAAGGCTGCAAGCATCCCAGCTTTCCGCTCTGCCCTCTCGCTCCCCCGCGACTGGCAGGGCAAACCCGGGGAAAGGAGAATAGAACACCCCAATGAAAAGGCCATACGAGGTCACAATCGTCATCCGTCTCGACAGCGCAGACGAGAATCAAGTCAACAACACCATTGATCAAGCACGCGCATGGATCGAAGCCGAGGGACTCGGGCAGGTTACCAAGATCGACCGTTGGGGGCGGCGCAAGCTCGCTTATGAAATTGACGGCCAGCGCGAAGCCTATTACGTTATGTTTGAGTCACAAATTGAACCGCGCGCCCTGCATGAACTTGAGCGCAATTTGAACCTTTCTCCTAACATCCTGCGCTATCTGGTCGTCCGAGTGGAAGAATAAGCCAGCTTGAAGGCTTGCCATACGAGAAGCCGGTGATGGGAGACTCATGGGACGGGGACTAAACAAAGTCATCATTATTGGGTACGTCGGGCGCGATCCGGAAATGCGTTACACGCCAAGCGGGCGGCCGGTGACCAGCTTCAG
Source organism: Aggregatilineales bacterium (assembly GCA_046719065.1). Taxonomy (GTDB): domain Bacteria; phylum Chloroflexota; class Anaerolineae; order Aggregatilineales; family Phototrophicaceae; genus Flexifilum. The sequence continues at coordinate 182,997 of JBDNDP010000001.1, forward strand.
TGTCGCCACCAGCCGCACCTGGATCTCCGCCGAAGGCGAACGACGGGAAGAGACGGAATGGTTTAACGTCGTCGCATGGGGTAATCTGGCCGAGATTTGCAAAACCCATTTAACGAAAAACCAACAGGTCTATATTGAGGGGCGTCTGCAAACTCGCGGTTGGGAAGATGAAAACGGCAAAAAACATTTCCGCACCGAATTAGTCGCCAATGAGATGATTCTGCTGGGCGATAAGCGTTCATCCCATGGTGATATCCATTACGCCGACGATGAGACCGATGGGGGCGATTACGCCTTCTAATTCAAGCCGAAATAACATACGACACTCATAACGGGAGAGTGATACCTGTGACTGACACAACTAACGATATCGACAACGAATTGGAACTCCTTGAGGTAGAGCAAGAAGCCTCAGTTCGAGGGGAACAGAGTTCCGAGCGCCGTTCTCGGCCGCCAGAGCGCGCCGGCGGCCGCGGTCGTTACCGAAATCAACCCTATTGTCCACCCGGCAGATGCTTCGACTATAAAGATGTCGAAACGCTGCGCCGTTACATCACTGAAACCGGTAAGATCAAACCGCGGCGTCAAACGGGCAATTGTGCGCGCTGCCAGCGTGAACTGGCCCGCGAGATTAAACGCGCTCGCCATCTGGCGCTGCTGCCGTTCATTATTATCTCTGATTGAACCGAGCTTAAAGGGCATCGCGCGTGAGCGATGCCCTTTTTATCGAGGAGCCATCGGATTATGTCAAAACGCGGCCAAACCAGTGGGATGCCAAAACGCTCATCCACTACCCCCACTGTTAAAACCGAAGGCGTGCCAGCGCACCGACGGCAGCAGCCTCGTTTGATGCGCGAATACCGCACCAAGTCGGAACGTGAAGCAGCTATTCAGCGGTTGGTGCTGCTCGTCGTTTTCGGTGCATTGGGGTTTGGCCTGCTCATTGTAGCCATTGCCTTTGTGATTGACCGAGTTATCGTGCCGCAGCAGCCCGTCGCCCAAATCTATGACACGACGATCACCGTAGCAGAGTTTCAAGAGCGCGTTCGGCTTGAACGCGCACTAAGGAACGATGAGTTGAATTCGGCGATCGCTGAATTTCAAACGTTTGGCTTCACCAGCGATCAAATCATTCAGATCCTCTCGACGCAGCCGCCTTATGCCAACTGGCTAAATGAACTTCAGGTCAGCGATCAGCTCGGCAATCGAGTGCTCAACCAGATGGTGGATGAGGAATTGCTGCGTCGCAGGGCGGCAGAGCTTGGAATCACCATTACCGATGAGGACGTTCAAGCCGAAATTAATGTCTTCTTCGGTTATGACCCGCTGCTCGCCATGGAGCCGACAGCAACGCCAGAGCCCAGCCCGACACGGACTCCCTTTGTCTCTCCCACGCCGACGCTCACGCCAACCCCTTCACCAACTCCGGAGCAGACGCCGACACCTTCACTTACGCCAGTGCCTTCGCCGACACCGATGCCAACGCCAGATGCAACCCAACGCGCAGAGGCATTCGTTTCCATCCGCGATGATTTCTTCAGCGCTCTACAGCGAGACGCTGGCGTTAGCGATGATGTCATTCGCAGCTATTTTGAAACCCGCGCGTTGATCGCTGCGATGCGGGATTTCGTCACCGATGAGGCGGAGATTTCGCCGCTAACACAGTTTGCGAATGTCCGCCACATTGTGGTCGCAGTAGAGGAACGCGCGTTCGATCTGCTTTCAGCCCTACGAGCTGGCGAGTCGTTCAGCGAGCTCGCTGAAGCAGCATCGATCGACCCGTCCAGCGCACAGGGCGGCAATCTTGGCTGGCGCTCTATCAACAGCTTGGAGAATGACTATGGCCTTGCATTTGCCGAAGTAGTCCGCGCAATTGAGATCGGCCAACTGTCAGAACCCATTCAAACTGGCAGCGGTTATCATATCCTGCAAATCCGCGGCCGCGAGGAGCGCGAGATGAGCGAGGTTGAGTACGAAAACGAACGCGATGCTGCGTTTGCACAGTTTCAACGCGATTTACGAGCGGCGGCGGCCGACGCGATCGAGATCTTCGATATCTGGATCGATAACGTGCCACAAGAACCCCGCTTCTTTGCGCGCGGCCTCTAACTTGCGCACAAGGGAAAGTGATGTAAAGGCGATGGACATAGGTTCATCGCCTTTGTTGTTTGAGCCAAGTTTCTGCGTTGCCCCTGCCTCACCCGTCTATTATAATCGCCTTCATGATTGACCCACGTTTCTCGAGATTTGAAGCGCAGCTTGAGCGCCTCATCGAGGGTGCATTCGCGCAGCTCTTCACGCGCACGCTTCGTGCACAAGACATCGTTTTGCACCTGCTGCGCGCGCTGGAAAGCGAGGCGCTGGATATCAACACAGAGGATGGACGACCGCTCGCGCCCGACACCTACTTGGTACGGATGAACCCTAAAGTTCAGCAACGCCTTGCCGAACGCCAGCCAGCGCTTTGTGAGCTGTTGGTGGATTGTTTGGTTGAATTAGCAGCGCAGTCAGGATATCGCTTGGCGCGAACGCCAGAAGTTCAAATTTCCACCGATCTGCAGCTCGCCCCTCATGAACTGGCGATCTATGCCTACCATTCTAACCCAACACAATCATCGACAGCCGTTATGGAGCGCGTCGATATGGGAAATGCGCATGAGCAGCCACCAGAAGCCATGCTCATCATTAAGGGGGAACAAGTCTTTCGGCTCACACAAACGCTTGTGACAATTGGGCGCAGTCGTGATAACACCCTAGTGCTTGACGATCCACATGTATCGCGCCACCACGCCCAGCTTCGTCTGCGTTTTGGCGCTTACACGTTATTCGATACGCACAGCCAATCCGGCACATTCGTCAACGACGTCGCCGTGCGAGAACACCGGCTTCAGCCAAACGACGTCATCTTAATCGGCAAGACCCGCATGCTCTATCTTGAGGATGAACACACGCCTGACCAGCAGACGAGCGCACAAACAGCGCTTGAGTGATAAAGGCATCGAAACGATAAGACGTGTCGAACGAACTTGTCCTCTTTCTTCTACGCCTCTTTTCAGGTTCGCTGCTGCTAGCGCTGCTGCTGCTGGTATTTATCGTATTATGGCGCGAATATCAGAGGGCTGTGCAGCAAGCGCAGTCTACAAGGCGCAGCTACGGGAAACTCACTTTGCTCCATGAATTCGACAACGGCCGCACGATCGCCGGCCAATCATACCCGCTGCTCCCCCTAACCAGCCTCGGCCGCTCGCCCACCAACGTCATCAAGCTCGATGACACGTTCGCCAGCAGCGAACATGCAATCGTCGCTATGCGCAACGGCCAGTGGTGGCTGGAAGATCGGCAGAGCAGAAATGGGACCACGGTTAACGGCGTTCCTGTAAATCAGGCTGTGATCATTACTGACGGCGATATTATCGGCATTGGCAAGTATCGCTTCCGTCTCGATTTAGAACAGTGACGGCGCGTGACGACCAGCTCAACGCGCAAAGGGAGACCAGCAATGACTGAACGCATCGATATTGGGGTGATCGGCGGCTCTGGACTGTACAAGATGCCCGAATTGAGCGACATCGAAGAACGACTCATTGACACGCCTTTCGGACCTCCCAGCGCTCCAGTCGTAGTCGGAACGCTGCGCAGCCGCCGAGTCGCTTTTTTACCGCGTCATGGCATTGGGCATGTTTTCACACCGAGTACCGTCCCCTATCGTGCCAACATCTATGCATTAAAGGCGCTTGGTGTACAGCACATCATCGCCGTGAACGCCTGCGGTTCGCTGCGCGAAGACTACATGCCGGGCGATATCGTCATCCCCGATCAGCTTATTGACTATACGAAAGCCGATCGGGGTCGAACCTTTTTCGATACTGGCCTCGTCGCGCATGTCTCAGTGGCAGAACCGTTCTGCCCCCAGCTCAGTAATAAAATGGTGACGGCCGTTCGTGCTGTTGGTGGGGTTGTTCATGCCGGCGGTCGCTACGTGACGATTGAAGGACCGCGTTTCAGCACCCGTGGAGAGAGCGAGATTTACCGCCGGCTTGGATGCAGCATTATCGGCATGACGACCTGCCCAGAAGCATTTCTCGCCCGCGAGGCAGAAATTTGCTATGCGTCAATGTCGCATATTACCGATTACGATGTTTGGCATGAAAGCGAAGAGCCTGTTACGGTTGACCGCGTCATCGCCATCATGCATCGAAACTTGCAAATCGCACAGGCCGCTATCGCTGAAACCGTCGAGCGATTAGAGGTCGATCAAGAATGCGCCTGCCACCGCGCGCTGGATAATGCTATCTTGACGGAACGTGGGGCAATTTCGAAAGAAACGGCTGAACGCCTGCGAGCCATCTTAAGCCGAGTGCTACCCGAAGTATGACCGCAACCACTGCTGGTTACAACGATGCCGTTGAAACGCCCTCGCGTGCGCTCATTGAACGCAGTCTGCTGACGCTCGGCGCGCTGTTCATGATCGTCAATTCGACTTCGCTAGTTTTGCTGCGCGGACGGAGTACCCTACTTGACTGGGCGCACGTGATCGTCTGGATTGCATGCGCGGCGATCGGCACCCAACTGCTCGAGCGCCGCCTGCCCAAGCGCGATCCATTACTGTTCCCGCTGGCAATGTTTATGACCGGTTGGGGATTGATCTTGATCGAGCGGCTGGCCCCCCCATTTGCAGAGCGTCAAACGGTTTGGCTGCCGATCGCATTCGCAGCGGGGCTTGCTGCTGCCTTCATCCCAAATGTGATCCGGATCTTGCGCACCTACCGATACACGCTGCTCGTCTTTGGCCTCATGCTGCTTATCGCGACGATAGTCATGGGAACCAACCCCTCTGGCTTGCCCAACGCGCCGGAGCTGTGGCTAGGCTATGGGACGATCTTTTTCCAGCCCTCAGAAGCACTAAAAATTATCCTCGTGATCTTCCTTGCTAGTTACCTGGCGGAACAGTACCCGGCAATGCGTGCCGCAGCACTGTTGGGAGATCCGCGCCGTCTCGCCTTCTCGCCGCGCATCCTCGGACCAATTTTACTCATGTGGGGGCTGTCCATTGTCATTCTGATCTGGCAGCGCGATTTGGGCACCGCAATGCTGTTTTTCATGGTGTTTTTGCTGCTCACCTATATCGCCAGCGGGTTCACACCGCTGCTGCTGGCCGGTGCCGTTCTGACCGGGCTTGCGGGCATCGTCGGTTATCGATTATTCGCAGTCGTTCGCCTGCGCGTCGATATCTGGCTAAATCCATGGCCAGAAGCAGATGACCGCGCTTACCAGATCGTTCAAAGCCTTCAGGCGTTCGCAGCCGGCGGCATCTTTGGGCAAGGTATCGGCCAAGGAACCCCAGTCTTCATTCCAGTCAATCATTCAGATTTTATCTTCGCAGCACTGGCTGAAGAATTTGGCCTGCTTGGTGTGATTGCGTGTATCGCTTGCCTCGGCGTCTTTATTGCCCGCAGCCTACGCATTGCGGCGATACAGCGCACACGTCCATTCCATACCCTGCTTGCGGTTGGCCTCAGCGTCCTGTTGATTGTGCAAAGTTTGATGATCATGGGCGGCGTGATGAAATTGATCCCACTGACAGGGGTGACCATGCCTTTCTTCAGCTATGGCGGCAGCTCACTGCTGATCAATTTTATTGCCACGGGACTGCTGCTGCGATTATCGTCAGGAGATCCGTAGTGTTATTTGCGCGCGAGATCAATCGAGTGCTAGTCGGCGCCTTGTTAGCGCTGACAGTGATCGGCGCCTCGGCCTTTTACTGGGCAGTTGTTGGCCCAGACTCGATTTTGCGCCGCGATGATAATCCTCGTTTGTTTTTAGCCGAAGCTGCGCTTCAGCGCGGGCGTATCTATGACCGCCATGATGTGCTGCTGGCCGACACGCTTATAAGCGAAACAGGCACAGCTAGACGTCTTTATCCTGAACCGGATGTGAGCAGTGTCCTTGGCTATGCCAGCCTGCGTTACGGCACAAGCGGTGTAGAAGATGCCTTCAACGTTATTCTCCGGGGCGACGATCTACCAACAGATTTCATCAACATCCTGACTGCGCAGCTGCTGCATCGGCCGCAGCGCGGTTCAGATATCCGTTTAACGCTTGATCTACAAGTTCAATCCGCGCTGGCGCAGGCGATGGGTGAACAGCATGGCGCCGCCGTCGTACTAAGCGTGCCTGATGGCGATGTGCTCGCCCTCATCAGCCTACCCACCTTTGATCCGAACAGAATAGATGCCGATTGGGATCGCCTACGTGATAACCCCGACGATCCTTTTTTCAATCGCGTCCTTCAGGGCCGTTATCAGCCCGGCGGCACCCTGCAAACCCCGTTGATAGCGGCGGCCATTCTCTACAACATGGCGCTTGACCAACCACTCGAGAACGCGACTGCGCCTGTTGAGCTGAATGGTCTAACTCTTGGCTGCGCGGTACGCTTGCCCCCGCTCAACTTATCGCTAAGGGAAGCCTATGGTTTTGCTTGTCCTCAGCCATTTGCTGACCTTGGCGAAGCGCTTGGGACTGCTGCGCTTCAAGCAACTTTCGATACATTTCGGCTAAACCGACCGCCACACAACCTATTCGCAGGAATGGCCGGCCTGACCGATGCGATGCCGCCGTATCCTATGGGAGAAAATACCCTCATCGAAAATGCACTTGGCCAATCCGATCTACTAGTTAACCCACTGAACATGGCGATGATGGCAGCCGCGATCGCCAACGACGGCAACAGCCCGCAACCTTATCTGCTGCTGAGCCGGCGAGCACCTGATGAAAGCGGTTGGTCGGCCATCAGCATCGCAAGACCGACTATCCCCTTCATGACCAGCGCAACGGCGCGTCAACTACAAGACCTGATGCGCAATGCGGTCGTCAATGGCGCAGCGTTCAACGCTGGTCGCCCAGGCATCGATATCGGCGGCCATGCAGCGCTGGCCTATGCTGGCGACCGAGTATTATCATGGTTTGTGGGCTTTGCGACGCTGGGCGGGCGGCAAGGTTTAGCCGTCGCAGTTGTGCTTGAAAACACCGAGGACCCGGGGCTGGCTGCTGATATTGGCGGCACAGCACTCGCGGCTGCGCAGAGCGCTGCGCGAGTTATGGCAGCAGAGATCTCAGCCGCCCTCCCATAGACGCTCGGCAAAACCAAGCTTTTTGGCCTGCTTTGCCCACGTACTGCTGAAGTGCACCAGCGGCGAGCTATAACGAGCAAGAGGGCGTGCTGTTTGCAGCGAAGCTCGAAATGCATTTGCGCTGTCAAAGGGAGTCATCTCCATCAACGCCCGCCCATATTCTACTTCGCTGTGGGCGTCCGACCCGACCGTGGCGAGCAGCCGGTGGCTGCGGGCAAACTCAGCCGCGCGCTGATTGTATGCTGGAGCGATGCAACGCGCGTTAAAAGTCTCGATAGCGTCGATCTGATCAAGGATGCGCAGTAGGTCGGCTTCCTCCCACGCCCCTTTACGCATGCCGTCAAAAGGATGCGATACGCTAATGACCGCACCCTGACTGCGCAGGCGATTGATCGTCTCTTCTGGAGAGAGGCCGGGCGGCACTGTTTCCGACATGAAATAGCCCAATAGTTCACCGCGAGAAGTCATAATTTCTTCGCCAACGATGATTAACTCTGGCGCCAATTCGCGCATTCGGAGGGCGCCTTCAGCGGTGTTGTGATCTGTAATTGCGATTCGATCGATCGTCCTTTGCGCGCATATCTGGCGAATCGTCTCAAATTTGACCAAACAGTCCTTCGACCAGATGGTGTGACTGTGCAGCTCTACACGCCATGTTGCAGACATTGCCTCTACTTCCCTGCTCCCTCGCTCTGCATCGACGGCGCATTGTAGCAGTGAAGCCTTAGCCGTGACAGGGAATATGCTATAATGCGGGACTGCTGCCGTTTCAACGAGCCTAAAACACCTTAACGTTGCGCAAACGTGGGTAAACCGAACTTGTAAATGCGGCAAGATGTGGCAGACTGCTAGATTGTCTGCATCGACAATGACGGCAAGATGAGAACAAGAAGCAAGATGAATCGAGCTGTTGAGAGAGAGACAACGCTGCCAGCGCCGCCGCGCTTTTTACTGCTGCTGGCCATCGGCGCATTCATTGTGATCGTTCTGATCGCCATTGGGGCCGGCATTTTCTTGACCAGTGGACGCCGAATCGGTGCGCTGCTGCCCTACTTCACTCTGCTGGCACTGATTATCCCTGTCATGCTTATCATCGCCTCGATTGCCTTTAGGCGCAGTCTACCGCGTTATTTCCCGATAGGGTTACTCCTCTTTTTTATGGTTGTTGGCGGGGCAAGTGCTTTCGGCGCGATTATCGCTTATCGCGATCTGCTGCCGCCCCGTTATCAGGAAGAGGTGGCTGAAGGCCTTCCCTTTATGCGCTCGTTCATGCGGCCGACACCAGAAGGCGGCATCATTCCGACTGTTGCTTCTTCGGGGGGAGATATTGCCCCTGAAGATCTGCTCACGATGCCGCTCTTTAGCCCGACCGCGGAGGACTCAGCCGCACTTAGCCTGCCACCAGCCGAGCCTGAACCGATCATCGCCGTTGCAGAAACGCCAACAACAGTGCCGTCAGACACGCCCACAGCGACGCAGGCTCCGTCAACAGCAGAGTCAACACCGTTTCCAACTGAGATCTCGCCCACGCCTGCGCCAACCAGCCCTCCAACCGAATTGGGAGCGCAAAACGAAAGTGAAGCCGTTGATGTTCTGATCAGCCAGCCACGGCGGCCGCTCGCCAGCCGAATGTATGGTTTTCGGCATGTGCAGCAAGAGTGGAACAACTGCGGGCCGGCGAATGTGACAATGGCGCTCAGCCACTTCGGCTGGCAGCGCGACCAGCGCTACGCGGCGCAATATTTGAAGCCGGAACCAGAAGACAAAAACGTCAGCCCGCATGAGATGGTAGCGTTCATTAACGAACAAACGAATATCCGCGCAGTGTGGCGCTACGGCGGAACGCTCGACTTGCTGAAAGATTTAATCGCAGCTAACTTCCCTATTATCGTTGAGACAGCCTATACCCCCGAAGGCTACGACTGGATCGGGCATTACCAGACGGTCGTGGGCTATGACGATACGCAGCGCGTATTCTACATCTACGACAGTTTCCTCGGGGCGGGAGAGAACGGAGAAGGTATCGCTGAAGCTTATTCAGCGTTCGATCAAGGCTGGCAGGCTTTCAACCGCGTATTCATTGTGCTTTACGAACCGTCACGCGAAGCCACTGTGAGCCTTATCCTCGGAGAACATGCCGACCCGGTACGCGCGGCAGAGATCGCATTGGCAACCGCCCAGCAAGAAGCACGGGCCAATCCTCAAGATGCTTTCGCTTGGTTCAACATGGGCACTTCGTATGTGCGGCTTGGGCGGTACGCCGAAGCTGCTGCCGCCTATGATCGTGCAATCCAACTGCGCCTACCCTTCCGCATGTTATGGTACCAGTTCGGTCCGTTTGAAGCCTATTACAATGAAGGGCGCTTCGATGATGTGCTTTCGCTGGTACAGACGAACCTGACCAATGGAGCATCCTACGTCGAAGAGACGCACTATTGGCAAGGCCGTGTCTATGCTGCGCAAGGGCGAACCAGAGAAGCAGCAGGAGCATTTCAGCGCGCGCTCAGCCGCAACCCGCGCTTCACCGCAGCACGCGAAGCCCTTAACCGCCTTAACCTCTAAAGCCGACCTGTAGCCCTGATGAGCGTTCACACAACACGCGGACAGATTGCTCGCTCCACCTTGATCGTGATGATCGCCTTCGGCATGGCGAAGGTGATCAGCTTTGTACAAACCCTGATCATCGCCCGCACTTTCGGCGTCTCGGCAGAATATGATGCCTTTGTCGCTGCCAACCGCGTGCCAGAGGTGATCTTTAATCTAATCGCAGGCGGCGCGATCGCCTTCGCATTTATCCCAGTCTTCGCTGGGCTTCTCGCCAAGGGTGATGACCGGCAGGCATGGCGCACGGCCAGTCATGCCGCCAATACGATCTTTCTGCTCACGCTCGTCGCCAGCGTGATCGCATTCATCGCTGCGCCGTTTCTCGTTGCAACCTCGATTGCGCCGGGCTTTGACCCTGTGGGCCAAGAGCAAACAGTCACTATGATGCGCATTTTGCTGCTGAGCACCCTCATTTTCTCGCTTAGCGGCATGGCGATGGGAATTTTGCAAAGCCACAACCGTTTCTTGCTGCCCGCCATCGCCCCGATTATGTTCGACTTGGGCATCTTGTTCGGTGTGATTTTCCTGCTGCCCGGCTTAGGCATCTACGGACTTGCCGTCGGCGCAGTTATCGGTGCGGGAATGCACCTCGGCATCCAAATTCCGGGGCTAATTCGCGTTCGTATGCGCTGGCACGGGGAACTGGGCTGGAACGATCCACATTTCCGCCGCATCTTCACTCTTATGATCCCGCGCATCGGCGATATCGGCTTGACCAGTCTAAGCGCGATTGTCACCACCAATCTCCTCTCTCGCCTAGGTGAAGGCGCCACCAGCGCTTATGATTGGGGCTGGCGTTTGATGCAGATCCCCGAGACGCTGATCGGCACTGCGATGGGCACAGTGATCTTCCCAACGCTGGCTGCGCTTAGCACAGTCGGTGACGTAGATGGAAAACGGGCTGCGATGTCTGGCGCCATGCGCTTTATTTTTATTGCGACGATCCCCTCGGCAGTCGTCTTGATCGTAGCCGGACGGCCGTTGATTGGCATCCTCGAGGGAGGCGCGTTCGATGCCTCCGCCTCTGACCTTGTGTACAGCACACTTCAGTTTTTTGCCCTTGGCTTAATCGTACATTCGATGCTGGAGGTTGTAGCGCGCAGCTTTTTCGCGGACAAAGACACGCTCACGCCGTTATTCGCGGCCATGGGCGGCACTATCGTCAATGTGAGCTTCGCGATTGTGCTGAGCGGTGTGACCGATCCACAGCCCAGCCCAGCGAATGTCGGAGGGCTGGCGCTGGCCAATACGCTCGGCATCACTACTGAAGTCGTCATCCTGCTTGTCATCTTGCGCCGCCGCTGGCAGGGCATCAATGGCAATGAGATGGCACGCACCGTGATCAAGGCGCTGGCTGCCAGCTTGATGATGGGCTTGGGAATTTACGTCACGGCGACAGCTTGGCAGGTCTTCGGGCTGCCAAGCAGCGGCACGTTGATGTCGATGATCGAGGCTGGCGTCCAGATCGCGATCGGCGCTTTGATCTTCATCACCGCGGCGTTCGTTCTACGAATTCATGAAGTCAAAACGTTCCTGTTTGAGTTTCTGAACCGCGTTCGTGGGCTGCTCAAAAACCGTTCTCAAGTTGAGGTCGCGGCATCATGATTGAAATTCGCGTTTTCACGCTGGGGATAGCAGCGACAAATGCCTATTTGATAGCAGATACTGCTACGGGCGACGCAGTTGTAATCGACCCCGTGGATGATGCAGCCTTACTGCACACTACAGCGCAGGAAGCTGGATGGACGATCCGCGCAATTTTGGCAACGCACGCGCATTTCGATCACGTGCTGGCGAGCCAATCGCTTAAAGATTTGAGCGGCGCGCCCTTTTTCATCCATGCAGAGGCCGCGGAGTTGCTCAAAACCCTGCCTCAGCAAGGGTTGATGTTCACAGGTTCGCTTTTTCCAGAAACAGCTGAACCTGATCGACTGCTGACATCGACGCGCGAACTACTCGAAATAGGCAGCCTGCGTCTGGAGACGCTGTACACACCGGGACATGCGCCAGGCCATCTGGCATTCTACATGCGAGATCAGCAGCTTGTATTCAGTGGAGATGCGCTGTTCGCGGGCAGCATCGGCCGAACTGATCTTCCGGGTGGAAACTTGGACCTGCTGCTCAGCAGCATCCATGAACAGTTATTGTCGCTCGGCGACGCGGTGCGCGTGCTGCCGGGTCATGGGCCTGCTACGACGATTGGTCAAGAGCGGCTCACCAATCCCTTTTTAGTTAAGTAAGGCCTATGTTTGCACCTGTATCTGATCTAATATTGATAGATGGAACTTGCGCACTGTCCGTTGGAGTATATGAAGGCAGTCGATGCAAATCGCGAATCAGTTTTCTTTTGTCATTTTCGGAGCGTTAACGCTCATTGGGCTGATCGGTTTTTTGATTTTATGCCGGGTTCGCTGGCAAATTGTAACGGTCGCTGGGCTAAGTTTCATCGCGCTGTTTGTGGCAACCTTCCTGCTGCTGCGCCCCGGGGCCAGCGATGTCGATACTTTGGCCGAGGCCGAAGCCATGTTGACCAATGGTCAACCAACGCTTTTAGAGTTTTTTAGCAATTACTGCACCGGATGCTTGCTCGTGCGCCCTGCCGTCGACCAACTGGTAGCTGAGATTGATGCGCAGTATAACGGCAGTTTTAACTTGCTCCGTGTCGATATCCACACGCCGGTGGGGCGAGCGCTGCGCGAGCGTTATGGGTTCTCTTTCACGCCGGAATTCATCTTGTTTAACCACGATGGCCGTGAAGTTTGGCGCAGCCATGTTCCGCCCACGGGTCAAGAAATTCCTCGTTTGCTCACCCATGCGGCCGAAAGCGCCGCACATCGTCTCACTTTCGCATCTTGAAGCGTCGAATCCTGCTCATCTTCGTGGACGGCATCGGGCTTGGTGACGACGACCCGTCCATAAATCCTTTCGCCACTGCGCAAACACCGACTCTCAACGCTTTAGCAGGCGGAAAGCGCTGGTTGCGCGATGCCGGACGCCAGAAGACGGAAAGATCATTCTTCATTCCAACAGACCCCCGCATGGGCGTTCCGGGCAGGCCCCAAAGCGCTAGCGGTCAAGCCGCCATTTTAACCGGCCGCAACGTGCCGGCCCTGATCGGTGAGCATTACGGCCCACGCCCAAACGAAGCCATTCGCGAACTGCTGGCTCAGGACAATTTCTTCAAACAGGTCGTTGCGCAAGGCAAAAGCGCCGCGTTGATCGAGGCTTACCCTCCACAGTTCCATCGCGCCATCAACAGCGGAAAACGCCTACGCTCCAGCTACCAACAAGCTGTTCATGAAGCGGGGCTACCGTTGTTGGGAGAAGACAGCATCTACGCGGGCGAAGCGCTAGCCGTCGATTGGACGGGTGAGGGTTGGCGCACCCAGCTCGGCTATCATGACACGCCAATCTACAGCCCATTCGAAGCTGGCCAGCGCATGGTGGCGATCGCACGACGATATGATTTCGCCTTTTTCTCTCACTGGATAACGGATATGCTGGGGCATCGCGGCACTCTCAATGAGGGCATTCGCCTTTTAGAGACATTTGACCGCGTGATGGAGGGAGCGCTCGACGCATGGGATGATCGGGAGGGGCTTATGATCATCACCAGCGATCACGGCAATTTTGAAGACATGTCGCACAGCAAGCATACTGAGAACGATGTCCCAACTGTCATCATCGGCGCTGAGCGCGAGGCCTTTGCCGAAAAGATCCATACGCTGTCCGACCTTGTGCCAGCGATGAGCGCTTATCTTTTTTCCTAGCCATGCCAGCGATCATTCGATCCTCATCTTTCTGCCGGTATGCGTGCATACGGACTTCAGTTATACTTACCGATATTGTGAAAATTCGCCGCCGTACAGGGATTTACTGGAAATGGTTGACCCGCAAACAATGCGCGATACCCTGCGCTTTTGGGCTAGCAGCGTATCCATCGTTACCACTGCCAACGCAGAACGCCGCGCCGGCATGACTGTGAGCGCATTCAACTCGCTATCTCTAGACCCGCCGATGATCCTAGTTTGTCTCTATAAAGAGTCGACCACTGCGCAGCTGATTCAGGAAACAGGCGTCTTCGCTGTCTCATTTTTAGGTGAACAACATGCCTCAATTTCCGACCGTTTCGCGGGGCGCGTCCCTCTAGCCGATAAAGAAGATCGGTTCCTCGGCGTTTCAACGTTGACTTCCGTTACGGGCGCGCCTATCCTGTCAGAGGCTCTCGCATGGCTAGACTGCCGAGTGCATGCTCAACATGACGGCAGCACCCATTGGATCGTCATTGGGGAAGTGCTCGCTACTGGCCGCGGCAGCAGCACGGCGCCCCTCGTCTATTACGACCGTCAGTATCGAACGCTGGCCAATTTAGATGGCAGGCTGTAGCAGAGGGATATGCATCTCGCCTTGACGGCCTATCAGCGCTCAACTACAATCACCATGCCTGATTCGATGAGACAAAATCGCGATGTTCGAGCAGCTCGTTAACCGCCTCCAGGACGTTTTTGACAGCTTAGGCCGTGTCGGCAAATTAACGGAGAGAGATGTCGATACCGCGATGCGCGAGGTGCGCATGGCGCTGCTTGAGGCCGATGTGGCGCTGCCCGTCGTCAAAGATTTCGTGCGCCGCGTCAAAGAGCGTTCTGTCGGCGCTGAAGTCGCTAAGAGCTTGAAGCCCGGCCAGCAGGTCGTCAAAATCGTTTACGAAGAGCTGTTGGAAACGCTTGGGGAAGCCGGGCGCTTAAACTTTTCCGGCAGCACTAAACCGCACGTCATCATGTTGGTTGGCCTGCAAGGCTCTGGCAAAACCACTACGGCGGCAAAACTCGCGCTCCAGCTTCGGCGCGACGGCCGTGCGCCATTTCTGGTCGCCGCCGATACGTACCGGCCGGCAGCCGTTGATCAGCTCGTGACGCTCGCCAAACAGATCAACGTGCCTTACTACGAAGAGGGCACGCGGTCTCGCCCGCCTGATATCGCCAACAACGGCTTGAAAGCGGCGCGAGAGGCCAATGCCGCTGTCGTCATCTTGGACACGGCCGGCCGCCTGCAAATCGATGACACGCTGATGCAGGAGCTAGAGGAAATCAAGCGGCGCACAAATCCGGTCGAAATTTTGCTGGTCGCTGACTCGATGACCGGTCAAGAAGCAGTCAACATCGCTGACGGGTTTAACAAGCGGCTTGGCATTACTGGGCTGATCCTGACCAAAGTGGACGGTGATGCGCGCGGGGGTGCCGCGCTGTCAATGCGCGCAGTCACGGGTGTGCCGATCAAATTCATCGGCACGGGCGAAAAGCTCGACGGTTTCGAGCCATTCTACCCAGACCGCCTCGCCCAGCGCATCCTCGGCATGGGCGATGTACTGACGTTGATTGAAAAAGCGGAAGCCGCTTTTGACGAAGCCGAAGCCCTCAAATTGCAAAAGAAGTTGTTGGAGAACCAGTTTACCCTGCAAGATTTTCTCGAGCAGCTCCAAAAAATCCGGAAGATGGGCTCGCTTGGTCAACTTCTTAGCATGATTCCGGGCATGAGCCGCATGCGTGACCAGATCGACCAAGAAGAGATGGAGAAGCGTATCAAACGAGTCGAGGCGATCATCAATTCGATGACGCACGACGAGCGCAATCAACCCAAAATCCTTAATGCCAGCCGCAAGAAACGAATTGCAGCTGGCAGTGGGGTTGAAGTGCGCGATGTTAATGAAGTGCTTAAGCAGTTCAACGATATGCAGAAGTTGATGAGTCAGGTGCGTAAAGGGCGCATGCCGAACATTCCCGGCCTGCCCCGCGGCATGATGCGCTAGCGCGGCCCTCACTGCGCTACCGCAACTGAGTCACGGTTTTTCGTGCCAGTGGTTCCCCGCCTTCTAGGGGTGCATGGGAACGCTATTTAAACAGGAGTTACAACATGGTTCGCATTCGTTTTCGTCGTGTTGGCTTGAAAGGCCAACCCAGCTATCGTATTGTCGTGACCGACCAGCGCAGCCCGCGCGATGGGAAGTTCATTGAAATCATCGGGCACCATAACCCGCGCACGGAACCCGCGACCGATGTCATCAACGAGGAACGCGCCCTATACTGGCTGAACGTCGGCGCGCAGCCAAGCGACCCAGTTCGACGCGTGCTCCAGCGCACTGGGACGCTCGAACGGTTTGAACGCATGCGCAAGGGCGAGTCGGTCGAGGTTTTAGTCGCTGAAGCGCGGGCCGTCGCCGAGGCGCGTGTCGTTAGCCCGCGCACACGCTACCCCTCGCCCTCCCCGGGAGAGGGCAAGCATAAGCCAAAGGAAAAATAAGAGGTTTGGAGGCTTATTGCCGTTAAAGGTGTGAGCTGTCCAAATTCTGTAAAAGGAGGCGCATATGGAGTCTCTAGTGGAATACGTCGCCAAAAGCTTGGTCGATGATCCAACGCAGGTGCGCGTTAGAAAACGCGAAAACGCATCGTCAATCATCATCGAGCTTCATGTCGCCCCACAAGATACAGGGCGCATTATCGGTAAAGGCGGGCGCGTCGCCAATGCGCTGCGAACTTTGCTGCGGGTTGGCGAAAATGAGGGGCGCGGCAAGCGCATCATCCTCAAAATCAGTTAGCTATGCGTCCTTCTCGGCGAAACCCACCGCCTTATCTGCTGCTGGGACAGATTCTGCGCCCGCACGGCGTGCATGGCGAGCTTCGCATCCGCATCCTCACAGATTATCCGGAACGTATCGCCGAACTAGCTCGCGTCTATATCGGCGATGATCCCGAGTCAACTTCAGTCGCAGCCTATGAAGTTGATGCGATGCGGATACATCAAGAGTACGGCCTACTCAAACTGAAGGCATTCGATGACCGATCTCAAGCAGAACGTCTGCGGGGCCAGTTTGTCATGGTCGATCTTGACAGTGCGGTTCCCCGTGAAGAGGGCGAATTCTTTTTATACGAACTGCTCGGCCTTGAAGTGCAAACTGAAGACGGCGAAAAGCTTGGTCTGATCGTTGACGTCATTGAAACTGGGGCGAATGATGTCTATGTGATTGAGTCCGACCGTTACGGGGAGCTGCTCATTCCTGCGCTTGAAGAGACGATTCTCTCGATCGACTTTGAGGCCGATGTCATGATCGTCCGTCTCTTGGAAGGCTTGCTGCCTTCCTGACTAAGGGATGCCGCGTCATTGGCAGTGTGACAATGATTGACGGATAGCTGTGCTTGACAGCCCGAAACAGTGCCGATATGCTGAGCGCAAAGAGGCTTGAAGGCGAGAAACGCTTGGTGAATGAAACGGGGTACTGGCTTGGCTTCAGCCTTGTCCCAGAAATTGGCCCGAAGCGGTTCGCGCTGCTCTATCATGCATTCGGGTCTGCGTCGGCTGCGTGGAGTGCGACCGAGCATGATCTGCGGAAAGCAGGGTTAGAGCCAGCTCCGCTGCGCAGCCTGCTTCAGTGGCGCGAGAAAATTGATCTCGAAGCAGCGTTGCGGAAGGTGGAGCAGGCCAACGCGAGGCTGATCACGCTGGAACACGAAGATTATCCGCCTCTTCTAAAGGTGCTGCCAGATGCGCCGCCCGTAATTTACGTTCGCGGCACTCTGCGGCCCGAGGATGATCGCGCGCTCGCGATCGTTGGAACTCGCAAAGCATCGACCTACGGACGCGATGCAGCACGCCTGTTTGCTCATGATCTGACGCGGCACGGGATCACTGTTATCAGCGGCTTGGCCCACGGCATCGACGCTGCGGCGCATCGCGGGGCACTTGAAGCTGGAGGGAGGACGATCGCGGTTCTCGGATGTGGGATTGATCTCGTCTATCCTTACGAACACAAAGAGCTGGCAGCGCAGATCGCCAGCCGCGGCGCCCTGATCAGCGAGTTTCCTATCGGCGCTAAACCAGAAGCGCGCAATTTTCCGCGCCGCAACCGTGTGATCAGTGGGATGGCGCTTGGCGTGTTGGTCGTAGAAGCACCTGACCACAGTGGCGCGTTGATCACTGCGACAACCGCCGCTGAACAAGGACGCGAAGTATTCGCAGTACCCGGTAACATTTTTAATGCGACCAGCTCTGGCACTAACCGCCTAATCCAAGATGGCGCAAAACCTGTCTTGAGCGCAAATGATATCTTAGACGAACTTAATATCGCCTACCGCAATTTATATGTTCGGCGAACAACTGATCAGATTGCGCCGACTACGGATATCGAAACAGATTTACTGAAGTTCTTGAGCCTTGAACCTATGCACATTGATGAGCTGGTACGCCTTAGTGGGCTGCCCATCAACATGGTGACGAGTACCCTAACTCTGCTTGAGTTGAAAGGCCTGGCGCGTTCAGCGGGGCCAATGCAGTACAGTCTTGAAGTAACGCGCTGAAAAACCCTTATAGAGATTGGATTGTTAACGATGGAACACTATTACGCCATGATCATGGCGGGCGGCGGCGGCACGCGTTTATGGCCGATGAGCCGCAGCGATACCCCTAAGCAGCTCTTGCCGCTCATCGAAGAACAGTCGATGTTCCGCAGCAGCATCGAACGGCTGATGCCACTGTTTCCGCCGGACCGAATTTACGTCGTCGCAGGGCGCCGATACATGGAAGCACTGCGTAAAAACGCTCCTGAAATACCGGCGAAAAATTTCATCGCCGAGCCATATGGCAAAGACAATGGCCCAGCTGCAGCGCTTGGCATCAGCGTCATCATGAAGCGCGACCCTGACGCTGTGATCGCTTACCTAACGGCCGATCACCATATCGCCTATAAGGAACTGTTTCGGAACGTCCTGAAAGTCGCTGGAGAGCTGGCGCGCCAAGATCAAATCGTCACACTTGGGATTTCGCCGTCACTGCCGTCAACAGCCTTCGGCTATATACGCCGCGGTGAACTGCTGCATGAGATCGAGGGGTTTCGCGTTTATCGCTCGCTTGGTTTTACGGAAAAACCTGATATTACCAACGCCGTGCGGTTCATACGGTCTGGCGAATATAGTTGGAACTCCGGCATGTTTATTTGGAGCGCCAAGCGCGCTATGCGCGAGTTTGAACGCCAACAACCTGCCATCCACGGCTTGATGATGGCTCTGGAACCGGCAATTGATGAGCCAGAATACGAACACACTCTCGATGAAATTTGGGAACAGATGCCGCGAATTTCACTTGACTATGCGGTGATGGAAGGCGCCGAAGACATGGCCGTTATTCCGGTCGATATCGGCTGGAGCGACGTAGGCAGTTGGGATGCCTTGTTCGATGTCCTTAATCTCGACGACTCGGGCAATGGCTTTAAAGGCAGCGCGCCCGACCGCATCGTGGTTGACACAAAGAACACGCTGGTTTACAGTGACAGATTGATCGTCACTGTCGGTATCGAAAACTTGGTCATCGTCGATACTAAAGATGTATTGATGATCTGCCATCGCGATCGCACGCAGGATATTAAGCAGGTCGTCAACATCTTGCGTGCCCGCAACGGCGAAACCTATCTCTAAGATCGAGTTTTAAGGTCAAGGATGAGCGATATTCAGGCTTACTGCGTCAAATGCAAAACCAGCCGCGCAATGATCGATGCGCAGCCTACTTTCACCAGCAACGGTGCGCCGGGCACGCGCGGCAAATGCACGGCATGTGGCACTACCCTGTTCCGCATGGGGGCCACCCCTGCCCATGAGGGTCTCCCAAAGCCGGCCATCAAAACCCATGCGAAGAAAACCAGCAAAAAACTCGCGGCAAAAACGACGAAAAGCATTAAGCGCGCTTCGACCAAGGTCATATCCCAACGCCGAGCCAGCTCGAAGACGAACACCGCATCAGTAAAAAGTGTTAGCGGCAAAAAAATTGGCAAATTGGTGATCGTCGAATCGCCAGCCAAGGCGCGAAGCGTGAGCCATTTTCTTGGCAAAGACTACACCGTAAAAGCGTCCAAAGGTCACGTGCGCGATTTACTGGTCTCTCAGCTATCTGTCGATGTCGAGAACAACTTTGAGCCAAAATATCGCGTCCTCAACGACAAGCGCGACATCGTTAAAGAGTTAAAAGCCGCCGTTAGCAATGCCAGCGAGGTCTATTTAGCTACTGACCCCGACCGCGAGGGTGAAGCGATTGCATGGCATTTGATCGCCGCGACCGATATGAAGGATGTGCCGGTTAAACGGGTAGTTTTCCACGAGATCACGGACCGAGCAGTGCAAGAAGCCTTTGATCACCCGCGCGACCTCAACCTGAGCTTGGTTAACGCTCAACAGGCACGGCGCATCCTTGACCGGCTGGTCGGTTATAACATCACTGAGCTGCTGTGGGACAAAGTGCGCAACCGTCTTTCCGCTGGCCGGGTACAAAGCATCGCTGTGCGCTTGATTGTGGATCGCGAGCGCGAAATTGAGGCATTTGTGCCCAAAGAATATTGGACGCTCGATGCCAAACTACAAAAACGGGCGCGTAACGGTCGAGATCAGCAGCCCTTTCTAGCGCGACTGATGCAGATCGGTAATGATGAGGTGGCGTTTGGCAGTGAAGGCGATGTTAACCCGCACCTTGACGTGCTGCGCCGCAGCCAGTACATCGTCGTTGATGTTAAACATGGCGAGCGCATTAGGAAGCCATCGGCTCCCTTTACGACCAGCACGCTTCAACAAGAGGCTTCGCGGCGTTTGGGGTTCAACGCTCGCCGAACGATGAGCGTCGCCCAGCAGCTCTATGAAGGCATCGAACTCAAAGGCGAAGGCTCTGTCGGTTTAATCACATATATGCGCACCGACAGCCTAACCGTATCTCCTCAGGCGCAGGCGGAAGCAAGAGAATTCATCGGCCAGCGTTATGGCTCGGAGTTTTTGCCCGCCAAAGCGCCGACCTATAAAACTAAAGCGAAAGGCGCACAAGAAGCACATGAGGCGATTCGACCGACCCGTGTGCTGCGCGAACCAGACCAGATCAAAACCGCGCTGACCAGCGACCAATACCGGCTGTACACGTTGATCTGGCAGCGCTTCCTTGCTAGCCAAATGGCACATGCCGTCTACAATACACTGCGGGTAGACATCGAAGCAGGACCGGCAAACGCTAGCCCCAACTACCTATTTCGCGTTTCTGGCAACACGATCAAATTTATGGGTTTCCTTGTCCTATATGAGGACGCTCGTGATGAAGACCTCGTGCCCGATGAGGACGAGGGCCGTCTTCTGCCCGAACTAAAAGTTGGCGAACGGCTCGATCTGCTTGAACTGCTGCCAAAGCAGCATTTTACCCAGCCACCGCCTCGCTACACCGAAGCGAGTCTTGTGCGAACCCTTGAAGAATATGGCATCGGCCGGCCCAGCACTTACGCGCCCACTGTCGCAATCATTCAAGACCGCGAATACGTCACGAAGCAAGATAAACGACTAATGCCCACTGAGACTGGTCGCATCGTTAACGATCTGCTGGTGAAATACTTTCCTGAGATTATGGACTACCGGTTCACCGCACGGATGGAAAACCGGCTTGACGAGATCGCAGCTGGCCGCCGCGAGTGGCAGCCGATGCTGGCTGAATTTTACGGCCCTTTCTCGCGAGAACTTCAGAAAGCATACCAGCAGGCGCCCTCGCTTCAACAAGAAGAAGCCATCGGTAGAGACTGCCCAGCCTGTGGCAAACCTTTGGTCATACGTTACGGCCGATTTGGAAAGTTTGTCGGCTGTTCTGACTACCCAAACTGCCGACATACCGAGCCGTGGCTCGATAAGATCGGTATTGCTTGCCCGTCATGCGGGGCAGAACATCATGGTGAGCTTGTCCTTAAGCGCTCACGCCGGGGGAGAGTCTTTTATGGCTGCTCTCGCTACCCGCACTGCAACTTCACGTCGTGGAAACGCCCCCTACCCCAAACTTGTCCCAACTGTAATGGCTTGTTGGTTGAACACAGCCGCAGCACTGCCCAGTGCACGGCTTGTGGCGCCCGTATCGCCATGTCTGAACTGCCGTCCCTAGAAGCTGAGCCAGCTTAAACGCGCAAACGCCAGCAGCGGACAGCCGTGCTGGCGTTTGCATTTTCTTACCTTTAGCGTATAGTATAAACTTGTCGATTATGATCAGGGTGTCACCGGCAGCGTAAGAAAGGCCAGCATCTATGGACAATTTCCTTCGCGATAGTTACAATGGGATTTACGTCGTCGTCCTGAAGCCGTACATGCCCCGCGCGAAGACGATCCTCCTGCTGGTGGTTGGCGTGATCATTGGCCTGATTTGGGCATATGGCATCGCCCCAACGATTTATTATGATGCCGACCCATCAACGCTGGAGCAAAGCTGGCAGGACGAATGGGTAAAACTGCTGGCTGACCGCTATGCCGCTGCCACAGCTGATATCAGCGATAACATTGTCGACCTGCTTCGCCGCATCGATGATCCATTGGGCGTCGTCGACCGATTGATCGTGACTCCCGGCGAAGAGGCAAACCGCCAGCGGCTGGAAGCTATCCGTCCATTTGCTGAGGTCGCCCAGCCAGATGCTGTCTCTGCACCGCAGCCCAACCTGCTTGGCGATATTCTCCCTTTCATCATTGCGCCATTAGTCGTAACGATTGTGACGATCGTCGTATCGCTCTTGTGGGGGTTGTTGATCAAAGGCAATGTGTACGATCCGATCGTTCGTCGCATGCGCGGTGACAAAGAAAGTCCCGAACTAGCGGCCGCGCGCCAGCAGCGTCAAGTCGCGCGGAAAGCGGAAGAAAATTTACGCACGAATTTTGCCTCAACGGGGTACGGCCCACCGTTGATGCAGCGCATGTCGACCTATATTCTCGGTCACGGCCAGTACGATGATTCTTTCAGCATTGAAGATGCCAATGGGCGCTTCCTGGGAGAGTGTGGCGCCGCAATTTGTGAGACCATCGGCGTGGGAGACCCGCAAAAGGCGACCGCGATCGAGGTATGGCTGTTCGACAAAGATGACTTTGTGCGAACGGTAACGAAAGTGTTCGCCTCTGCCCATGCTTTCAACGATCCAGCTCTGCGCGCAAAACTAGAGACGCGCGGCGATATAGTGCTGGCCGAACCGGGGGCTGTTATCGTTTTGGAAACGGCTTCACTGCGGCTTCAAGCGCGGATAGCAGATATGGAATACGGAACCGCGCCGCTGCCACCGCAAAGCTATTTCCAAAAACTGACGATCGAACTCGCGGCTTGGCGCAAAGAAACAGGCGTCTACGCGGTAACGGGTGCCACACAGGCAGCGATGATGGCCGCGACGCCAATCGCGGCGGCAGGCACTCTGCCATCCACATTCGCGCCAGCAGCCCCACCCCAACCACCGGCAACGCCGCCCGCGCAGTACGCGCCGCCGCCACCAGCGCCGCCTGCTCAGGCGCCAGCGCCGCCGCCGACCGTGCCCGTTTACTCGCCGCCACCCCGCCCGCCTGAGCAAGACGATGATCCATTCGGCGGAACTGGAGACTTCACGCCGATCTCATAATTGTTTAAACGTCATGGGAAATTGGGCGATTCAGCAGGGACAGCTACTGGATCGCTTTGATTCGCAGCCTTATTTCGCCGCCGGGGGTGTAAGCACGCACTATTTCGCCTGCCCGGCGGCCAAGCAGCGCCGCGCCAATAGGGCTTTTATTTGAAATCTTACCTTCATCAGGTTTTGCCTCGGCCGCGCCTACGATGACATAAGTCTCTTCTTCATCGTAGCCTTCTTCAACAATCGTCACCGTTGAGCCAATGCTAACCACATCGCTTGCGCCGTTATTGGAGACGATTTTTGCAGTTCGCAGCACTGTCTCTAAGTATTTGATACGCCCCTCTATGAAAGCCTGCTGTTCTTTGGCATCATGATAATCGGCGTTCTCTTTAAGATCGCCTTGAGACACGGCTTCACTCAGTTTTCGAGCCAGTTCAGGACGTTTCACATTAATGAGCGTATCAAGTTCGCGTCGCAGCGCTTCTGCGCCATCTTCAGTCAGAAATGTGCTGTCGCTCATATCCACCTCTCCATTACATCTACATCGAACGAACTAGACGTGCACCAATTCGCGGCGTTAAGCAGCCAGTGCCATCCCATTATTGCGATGAAGCTGTTCGGCAGCACCCCTCAGCGAAATTCCCCTTTTTCCACAGCTTTCACTAGTGGTCATGAGTGATCATGGCGAACGCTTGTTCGGGATCAGCGCGCTTCAAAGCATGCTCGACAGCAGCGCGCAGCGCGTGCAAATAGTCGATATCTACGCGAATCTCGTCTTCAACCTTTCCCAGTTCCCCGCAGCATGATCTCTCCATAGAGCTTCAAGAGAGCTTCAAGTGAAGCGAGAAAAATCATCAGGGTACACAAGAGCGTATCGAACAGTGTTACACTCTTGCGCGTCTGAATGACGGTGGCTGTCACCTGAGCATATCGATCACTGATAAAAACGTAGATATCGTCGGCTATGCGTTCGCGCTGCATACTGTCTGATTATCCCGCGCTTCACACAGTGATGAATATGGGCAGTATAGTGGCTCGAAAACTGAAAATCAAGGCGAACCCCACCTAGACGACAGCTTGGCAGTTCATCAAGGTCGCAGCCTAACCTCGAGCCACGTCGTCCGATTTGGATGAACGTAAACAATCTCTTGAAAGCGTACACGACCGCTTTCACTCACCGTGACCGTGTAGTAGTTGGCCGGCAAATCGCCCAGCGTAAAGTTTTCGCCAAACGTGTCGTCGCTGTTGACCGAGTCGCCTGCGTAGCTAAAGGCATAGCGGCTGATGTCGCTCGACTGCACGCGCAACGTGACATCGTAGAGCAGCGCACCGTTTGCATCAGTCACGCGGCCCGCTAACGTTCCGAACATCGGAAACGGACGAATCCACAGTTCGGGGTTGCGCGTCGCGCCGAAATCATAGGGATTGCCCAAACGCACTTCAAAATGGAGATGCGGCCCCATCGCGATACCAGTGCCACCCACGGTGCCGATGTTGTCACCTTCGCGAACCGACTGACCTGTCTCCACTGAAACGCGATCCATATGTCCATAGAGCGAGAAAACCGGCAGTCCTTCTGGCGATAAGAATGGATGCTCAATCACGACCAGATTTCCATAGTAGTTGTTATAGGGGCCGAACAGCGTCGTCAAGTCATCACCGGCATAAACGACGACGCCATCTGCAACAGCGAACAAAGGCGTTCCACGAGGGTTCACAAACTCGACGCCGTGATGGATCGGCAAGCGCCCTCCGCTCGTGCTGCCATAGGGATAGGTGCGGTCGATCCAGTTGACGCCGTTATCGCCAATGGGACGGCGAAAATAGTAATGATCGCGCAGAGCAGTCTCTGGGTCGAACGGCGGCGGTGTCCACGTAGGCTGCGATGTGCCATCAACCAGCCTGAGCACTTCGGTCGGCGTAGCCGAGGGAATGCGCGTATTGGTAGGCGGGATGGTCAGCGGAATGGTGGCAGTCCACGTCATCGAGGGTGTCTGAGTCGATGTTGGAGTGAAGGAGGGGCTTGGGGTCGGCGTTCGGCTGGGCGTGGCCGTTTGCGTGGGCGGCAGGGTAGCTGTTTGAGTCGGCAGCAGGTTGGCTGTCGGCACCGGCGTGCTGGCGGAAACGATCATTTGTGCCGGCGGCTCAGCATTGGTCTGGTTTGCGGCGGGTGGCATCGTCGGCTGACAGGCAGCCATCAAGAACATGAACACAAAGAGGAGAAACTTCAAGCGCAAGAGATCACCATCCAGAATTTACTTCACGATAGTCACCGGTTGCGTCGCCTAACCGCCGCTCGAGGATGAGTTCACCCACGGCTGGAGAAAGGCGAAGCGCAGCCAAAGCAGTTTCGATCAGCGCCGCCTGCGGCACCAAACCAACAAGTTCCGAACTTTCAACAGAAACCCCTAAACGAGCAGCATGGTCACATACTGCGTTCATCAGCATATATAGTGATGTGACGCGATAATTGATCAGATTGATCGAAACCTGAGCCCTTCCCCCAACTAGCAAACCGAGCGCTTTAATCTGCGGCAAACCGCCATTGGCAGCCCGTATAGCCGAAGCGATCTGCTTAGCGATCGTCACATCAGAAGTTTGCAGATAGACATTAAAGGCAATCAATAGGCCCCGCGCGCCGACTGCGACCGCCCCTGCACGGCCGACATAACAAGGGCCAAAATCTGGCGCTCGATCCGGATCGGTGCTGATAGCAGTTTTCAGGGCTTCATAGCCGCCACGTCGAATATGAGCGAGATCTTTGCGGTCAGGCCGCAGGGCCGCAGCTTCATAGAGATATACCGGAATATCCAGTCCATCAGCCAAGCGCTTGCCAAATTCGCGCGCGATCTGGACACAAGCTGTTAACGAGATATCGCGCAACGGCACGAATGGGATCACATCAACAGCGCCAATACGCGGGTGAACTCCACGATGCTGATCTAAATCGATCAAGCTGACGGCGACTTCAGCGCCACGGTACATAGCGGCCTGCACGGGTTCAGGTTCGCCCGCAAAGGTGATCACACAGCGATTGTGGTCAACATCCGCGCTGACATCCAATAAATAGACGTCTTCCTGCAGAATGGCAGCTTTGATCGCCTCGATCACTTCAGGACGGCGGCCCTCGCTGAAGTTCGGAACACATTCGATCAAACTCACGATGTTTCGCTTTCATCCCCCATACTCGACGATGGATGGCTCGTAGCCTGCGATCGAGCAAGGGAGGCGGCATCAATGCGCTGAATGCTCAACGTCCTCAACGTTTCTTCACCGATCAGACGACCATTAAAACGCTCATACAGCGCTGGGTTTTCGCTGCGGTCTACCGCATAGCGCCAACGACGCGACCCCGCCTGACGCAAGACAGAACGACAGGCATCACAGCGCACAGTCAACCGTGCGCGCGGAATACCGAGGATGCGATCTTGATGCGCATTAATGTAGAGATGACCGCGACCGCAGGTTGGACAGCGCTCGACGATAAAGCCGGCAGCATAGCGCTCAAGGCTACTTATACCACGCCAATACAAGGCACCATAAATCAGAATGATCATGACCCCTGCACTGCCGATGATCAATTCGATGGGCAAACGACTCGCGTCAGGGGGTGCCACAGCCTCCGCTGGCAAGAGTGGCGCACCAATCGTCGGGCTTGGAGAGGGGGTTGGAGGCAAGCTGGGTGTTATTGTCGGCAAGATGGCTGTGACCGCCGGCGCAATTACGGCCGTCACCACAGGTTCAGTCTGCGTTGGCATCGGCGAGAGGTCAGCCAACGGGAAAGCCGCTGTTTGCTGCGCAAGGTAGACGATCGTTTCCAGAGCGGCGCGTGTCGCCGTTTGCTCCAGCCCCGGAGCAGGCGCCAACTGAGTTATATCAGAGGTCTGTGTGGCAGCCGCGGGCGTGGTTGCGGTTGTGACTATCGTCACAGGAGGAGAAGGCGTCGAAGTTGGTGACGCCGCCTCGGTCTGCGTTGGTCTAGAAGTTGCGGTTGGAGCCACAGTTGAGGTCACGACCATTGGGGCAGCTACCGGAGCAGTTTCCACAGCTGTGACCGTCACAGTTGGCGCTATGGTCGCTGGAACCGTAGCCGTGACGATTGGACTCGCAAGAAGCGCTCCTAACTGCGAGAGGTCTACGGTCGGCGTTAATGTTTCGGTCAGAGTAGATGTTACTGTCGGTGTGGTTGTGAGCGTCGCCGTCGGCGTGACGGTGAAAGTCGCCGTCGCAGTATCGGTCAGTGTCGGTGTCGCTGTCGGCGTGAGGGTAAACGTCGCCGTTGGCGTGTCCGTTGGCGCCAGCGTCGGCGTCGCCGTGACGGTGAAAGTCGCCGTCGCAGTATCGGTCAGTGTCGGTGTCGCTGTCGGCGTGAGGGTAAACGTCGCCGTTGGCGTGTCCGTCGGCGCCAGCGTCGGCGTCGCCGTGACGGTGAAAGTCGCCGTCGCAGTATCGGTCAGTGTCGGTGTCGCTGTCGGCGTGAGGGTAAACGTCGCCGTTGGCGTGTCCGTTGGCGCCAGCGTCGGCGTCGCCGTGACGGTGAAAGTTGCCGTAGGCGTATCTGTTGGCGCCAGCGTCGACGTTAACGTATCGGTCGGCGTCGGTGCGACTGTGTTTGTCAGCATCGGCGTAAAAGTCGACGTTGGCGTTGCTGAGAAGGTGCTCGTCGCTGTGAAAGTCGGCGTTCGCGAAGGCGTCAAGCTTGGTGTGGAAGTCGGGCTGGGCGTCAGTGCATCAAGCGTAAGGACGGGTAGATCCTCCAAATCCACATCCCAGCGCACAAGCAAGCGAAAAATCCAAGCAAACCCGCCCTCAAAGCGAATTAAGATCCAGCTCGTCTCTGCATCGCGTCCCACTGGTTCAACGATGTCTCCATCCGCGAGCACACCAAGCGCTGGAAAACGTTGGGCTGGCCCAGCGCGGACAAAAGCCCCTTGCGTCCCCACATTGACCCAACTGCCCACGGGCGTGCTGGTAGGGATGAATGGAGTCGCCGTCTCAAGGCCGGGCACACGCGTTGGAGTCAGGTTCAGCTCGCTGATGATAGGCAGCGCATCGATATCGACCATCCAAAAAACTAGATCGCGCCGCACCCAACCAAAGCCTTGGTTGTATGCGATCATGACCCACGTACCATCAAAGTTACGGCTGAGGGGGACGACACGGTTCCCCTCAACTAACCGGCCGACTGGGATATAGGTCTCGCCTGGCCCACCCCGCACGTAAATATCAGGCCGAATGACGATGCTCGATGAAGGTGTGGGCGTTGGCACAGCCTCCTGCCCGGCAGCAGGGAAAACTGCCGGTACACAGATGAATATTAAGAGTGCGCGCACCACGAACCGAAAAGTCACAGAACAACCCACCTCATGCGCTTCGATAGCGCCACTGGAGGATGAGCGATCATCTTAGCATGAACTACCCGCAACGGCCAGAGACCTAAGCGCTCTAATCGATAATATAGTTGGCGACAGGGTCAATCGGGGCACCGTTCAGAAAAAAGCGTGCCGACCAGTTCCCACGAATGAAGTCGACATCAAATTGGTCGACATAAAACCAAATACAGAACTCGGGGTCATCACGTGGGATGGTATATGAATCGCTGGTATAGATCGGCGTACCTTCATACGTCCATAAGGCGTACACGCTCGCTCCCGCGCGCGCATTCAACATCCGCGCGGTGATGTAGACGCGATCGGAATTGACTGAAAAGACGG
This sequence comes from Aggregatilineales bacterium, assembly GCA_046719065.1. Classification (GTDB taxonomy): domain Bacteria; phylum Chloroflexota; class Anaerolineae; order Aggregatilineales; family Phototrophicaceae; genus Flexifilum. The sequence continues at coordinate 211,853 of JBDNDP010000001.1, forward strand.
TCGTCGTCCCGTCGGCGCAGCCATCGCTGGCGCGAACGCGCGCCGCCGTCGCAATGTCGACAAACTGATTGATATTGGTTTCGAGCGGATCTTGCCCAGGCAGCGGCGTGGCGATCAAGGCCGAGATTTGTCCGGGGTCTGCATTAAAACCGGGGGTGACAGGGCCAGAACGTTCAATAATCTGCTGGGTTGGCGGAATGGCAGCGCGTAAAGTGGCAGCAAGCTGCTGGTTAATGCCCTCCATGTTAAAGACATAGGTTGACGCGGCTTCAGCAGTCGCCATCACCTCGGTCGCGCGGCTTTGATAGGCGACCACGACGGCCGTGCTGGTTTCAACGAATTCGGCCGCTTCGGCCTGCAAAGTCGCGCTTGTCTCGGCGCCGCCAAAAGGGCTGCAAGCAGCGAGGGAGAGAAAAGCACTCGGCAAAAACCACTTCAGCTTGAAACGTTTCATGAAACTCCTTATTCTGTATTCCTAATCGGGCTAAAATGCCGCAGCGCCTCGTGCGCAGCCCTGCGCGTTACCTTGCGTGAGGCCGAATTGGCTGCTACAATATGTACTATGAGCGCCCCCATAGCTCAGCGGATAGAGTGTTGCCCTCCGGAGGCAAAGGCGCAGGTTCGATTCCTGCTGGGGGCACATGCGCAGCCAGCCCTTCAAAGGTTGGCTTTTTTTGTTTGGAGCCTGATGCGATGACATACCGCCGTTACTATGAAGACGCCTATACTCACACTTTCTCCGCGCGCATCACAGCGATTGAGCCTTTCGACAATGGCAAGAAGACCGCTGTCATCCTTGACCATACTTTCTTCTATCCCACCGGCGGCGGACAACCACATGATGTCGGGCAGATCGAAGACAGCGCGGTTCTTGAAGTTGCCAGCACAGATGACGATGAGGCTATCCTCCACATCATCGAGACCGCGCCGGCCAATTGGCAACCGAACATGTTAGTGCGCTGTCGAGTCGATTGGCTGCGCCGTTTCGACCATATGCAGCAGCACACCGGCCAGCATATTTTATCACAAGCCTTCATACAAGCCGCCGGCGCAAACACGATCGGATTTCATCTAAGCGATGATACAGTGACGATCGACCTTGACCGTCCTGCGCTCGATCCCGACAGCCTCGCAGCGGCAGAAGCGCTTGCCAATCAGATCGTTCAGGAAAATCGCGCAGTCATCGCCAAGATCGCGCGGCCTGAGGATATCGGACTAATTCGTTCGCGCCGGCCCCCTGACAGCATACCCAAGGGCGGTCTGCGTCTGATCGAGATAGTCGGGTTTGACACCACCGCTTGCGGCGGCACCCATGTCAAACATACCGGCGAAATTGGGCTGATCAAAATCGTACGGGTGGAAAAGCGTGGTGAGAAGACACGCATCGAGTTCTGTTGTGGACAGCGTGCGCTGCGCGATTACCAGTTGAAACATCAGATCGCTGCGCGCCTTAGCGCGATGTTGACGTGCGGCATCACAGAGTTACCCGCAGCTGTCGAGCGAATGCAGCAAAGTCAGCGCGAAGCACTGCGCGCAGCTAAAACAGCAGCCAGCCGCGTCCTTGACTTGGAAGTAGAGGCATATGTTAATAAACTCCAAACCCAGCGAATGCCGCGCGTTATCAAAGAAGTTTTCACCGATCGCAGCCCAGACGAAGTGCGCCAGCTCGCTTTGCGACTGGTTGAACTGGGTGGCACCATCGCGCTGTTCGCCGTGCTAGGCGAGCGCACATCGTTCATTTTTACGCGCAGTGCAGACCTTGCTCATGTCGATATGAACGCTCTCTTGAAAGCACAGCTCGCGTCTCTCCATGAAGGACGAGGTGGCGGCAGCGCCGCGTTGGCGCAGGGTGTTGCACTGGCCGACGCAGAACAGATCTCAGCAGCTCTCTCGGCTGCCGAAGCAGAAGCTCGCGCGCTGGCAGCCGAGAGTTAATGCAAACCACATGGAAAAGCAGCGCGAGACAGCGCAAAAACTGCTGCCGTGGATGGTGCGGGCGGGCTTGATCATTGTTTTTTTGAATGTGCTCTATCCCCCTAGCCCGCGCGCGCCGCTTGGCCCACCGCAGAGGGTTGAAACTCAACATGATCACGTCTGCGTCCACACCCGCTTGATCGATGAAGTTGAAGAGTGGAAGATTCAACGATCGCTCCAGCTCGTTCGCGAGCTGGGTGCCGGCACGATCGTCGAGTTTTTCCCGTGGGCCTACATTGAAGCGCAAGAGGGTCAGTATGATTGGACGAATGTCGACCGCATCGTTCGCCATGCTGAAAATCAGGGCATACGCATTATCGCGCGAATGGGTCTGGTACCTCGTTGGGCACAGGCGGGTTATGAAGACGGCTTTACGACATTGAATACGCTACCGCCTGCTTCCTATCCAGCATTCGCCCGCTTCGTCGCTGATTTTGCCGCGCGGTACGCCGGTCGCATCAACCACTTAGTCATTTGGAATGAACCCAACCTCGCTTTTGAATGGGGCTATCAACAAGTCGACCCGGCCGGGTATGTTGAGCTGCTTGAAGCAGTCTATGCGCTGGCCCATGCCGCAAATCCTGATGTCATGATCTTGGCAGCAGGGCTAGCCCCCACACTCGAACCAGCCGGCAGCCCAGCTGGCCTTAACGATTTGCTTTACCTCGAAGCGATGTATCAAGCTGGGGGTGCGTCCTTTTTCGACGCGCTAGCGATCCATACATACGGTTTCTTGGACTCTGCGAGCAGCCCACCCGCGTTCGACCGCCTCAATTTTCGGCGTGCTGAGCTGCTGCGAGCCATTATGGAGCGCTACGGCGATGCGGGCAAACCCGTTTACATCACCGAGATGGGTTGGAACGACCATCCTCGATGGGCGCTGGCAGTGACGCCGGCTCAGCGGATCGCCTACACCCTTGAAGCGTTCGAATTCGCTGCCGAAACATGGCCTTGGGCGGAACAGTTATGTCTGTGGGTGCTGCGCTATCCGGTGCCGACGCTCAACTATCCCGATTATTTCACGCTGGTAACGACCGACTTCCAACTTAAACCAATCTACTACGCTGTTCGGGCCTATGCGCGCGGCGAAGCGCCAGTTGAGGCATTATGGCTGCCTTCCCCATCCGAACCTTAATCGCGGCGCTGGGGATCGCGATCGCAGCAGCGCTGCTGGTGATTTTGGTAGGGACGCTACTCGACCTTGTCGCAGCTCCGGAAAAGAGGCCCTACCCGAACCCAAACCTATTCCCAAACAATGAGCTGCGTGTGGGAATCGACCCCAGTTATCCTCCTTTTGCGTCGTTCAACGGGTCGCACCTCACGGGCATCGATGTCGACCTCGCCGTCGCTCTCGCTTTTGAGCTCGGCGTGAGAATGCGTTATGTGCCTCTAGGCTTTGATGGCCTTTACGATGCACTGCAAGCGGGACAGGTTGATGTGCTGATCGCTGCGCTGCGCGCAGACCCTGCGCGCGGTGGGATCGCCTTATACACACAACCCTATTTCAACGCGGGATTAGTCTTAGTCAGCCCGCAGTCAGCAAAGCTCGACAATATGGGGCAAATGGGCGGGCATCGGCTCGCCGTAGCATTCGGTTCCGAAGCTCACAGCGAAGCGGCACGCTGGAGCCGCCGAATCGCCCCCTTCACCCTGCTGCGGTATGAAACATCTATCGATGCGCTCGATGCCGTCCGGCTGGGCGAAGCCGATGCTGCTTTGATCGACTCCGTCACTGCGCGGCTCTATTTGCGCCACCACCCAGAGTGGGACGGTCACATGATTGAGGTCACCACTGTGCCGGTTGCAATGGCTGTGCGCGCTGACCGCCCCGATCAGGCAGCTGCGATCAGCAGTGCACTGAGCGCGTTGGCCAGCCGCGGCACCCTCGAAGCCATAATTAGCAGGCATTTGGGCCAGCCGCCTTGACTGAGGTTATCTAGACATGCCGGTGACCGCTGGCTATACTGTTCTCATGCATATCGGGATAGATGCGCGCCTGCTTCACTATCGGACCGGTGGAATCAGCACCTATATCATCGGCTTAGCCGAAGCGATCGCTCGTATTGATCGCGCCAATCGCTACACATTTATTGAAAGCCGAAAAACGCGCCGCAGCGACGCGCCAGCAGGTTTTCGTCACTTTTCGACGTGGACACCAGCTCACCATCGTCTAGAACGGCTCACGTTGTCGCTAGAACTGATGCCTTTGAATCTCGACGTGCTTCACTCAACGGACTTCATCCCTCCCTTGCGCGGCGCACGCCGCCACGTCATCTCGGTGCATGATTTGACGTTTTTACACTTCCCAGAATTTCTGACAGCGGAAAGCCGACGCTATTACAACGCACAGATCTATGGTGCCAGTGCACGCGCAGATCACATTTTGACGATCAGCCAATCGAGCAAAGAGGATATCAAAGTCCTTCTTCACGTGCCGGAAGATAAAGTGACCGTACACATTCCAGGGATCGATAGTTCCTTCCGCCGGCCGGACGCTCAAACGCTGGCGGCAGTTCGCCAACGACTGCTGCTGCCAGAACGATACTTTTTGTTCGTAGGCACATTTGAACCTCGCAAGAACATCAGCGGCCTGCTTGACGCTTATAAAATGCTGCTTGAACGCCTCCTCGATGCTCCGCCGTTAATCCTAGCAGGCCGGCCGGGCTGGCTGTTCGAGGAAACCCAGCGCTACAGTGAGACTTTAAAATTGGGAGCACACTTGCAATGGCGATATGCTGTTGAGCAGGCAGACCTGCCAAGTTTATACGCGCTGGCTGATGCTCTGATCCTGCCATCGTTTTATGAAGGTTGGGGGCTGCCAGCGGCCGAGGCGATGGCATGTGGGACGGTTCCGATCGTTTCGAACCGCTCATCGCTGCCAGAAGTGGTCGGGCCGGTCGGCTTGTTGATCGATCCTGATGATCCAACCACGATCGCAAATGCGCTCGAGCGAGTGTTGGTTGATGATGCATGGCGCGCTGCTCAAGAGCGTGCCGCCATAGAGCGTGCCTCGGCATTTCGTTGGGAAGATGCAGCGCGCATCGCCATTAACGTTTATGAGACTGTGCAGTGAAAATCCTGCTGATCGCTTCATCCCTACCATACCCTGCTCATGCAGGCGGTGCGCTCAGGACGCTCGGATTACTCCGCGGACTGGCGGCGGCCGGTCATGCCGTCAGCTTGCTTTGCTTTCACGATGGAAGCGTCAAAGTCAAAGACACGCCACTGGCCGCGCTGTGCCAGCGCATTGAAACGCTGCCCGCCCCCAGCCGGTCGCTCACTCAGCGGCTGGCGACACTGGCTTTCAGCAGCCAACCCGATATCGCCCTGCGTTTGGAAAGCACAGCTCTCCGAGATCGGTTGGAACAACTGCTTCGCGAACAAGTCTTCGATTTGATCCAATTTCAAGGTTTGGAGATGGCGATCTATCTGCCACAGGCGCGCCAGCTTCAACCGGAGGCGCGACTGATCTATGATGCCTTTAACGCTGAATACGTCTTGCAGCGTCGTATTGCGGAGACAGAGACGGGCTTGCGCGCCCTACCAGCGAAGCTTTACTCAAAGGTGCAGGCACGACGCATCGCCAGTTTCGAACGTGATATTGTGGCAGCGGCCTCCGCCGTGATCGCAGTTTCGCCAGAAGACGCCGCTGCACTGGAATCGTTTCGGCCTGATCGCAAAGTCTTTCTGCTCCCCAACGGCATTGAAACCAACGCCTACCAATCCAACGGTCACCAGCTTGATTTAGGTGAGCAGGTTTTGATCTTCACTGGCAAGATGGACTATCGCCCAAATGTTGATGCCGTTCTGTGGTTCAGCGAGGCCATCTTTCCCCGTATTCGCGATCATTATCCACACGCGAAACTATTTGTCGTCGGCCAGCAGCCGCATCGCAGCCTGCAAAAACTAGCTAGCCAGCCTCACATTGAGATTACGGGATGGGTTGCAGAAGTTCTGCCATACCTACGTGCCGCCCACGTCTACGTAGCGCCGATGCGAATGGGCGCCGGCACACGCCTGAAAATCTTGGAGGCGATGGCGGCCGGCTGCGCGATCGTTGCTACACCGGTCGCTGCGGCAGGTTTGGTTGCTGATGCCCAAAACGCGCTCGAGCTGGCAGATGCGCCAGCGGCTTTCGCTGACGCTGTGATCGCCCTGCTTAGCGATCGTGATCGCCGCTGCGCGTTGGGCACAGCGGCTCAAATCGCTGTGAAACGACATTACGATTGGTCTGCCCTCATTCCCTGCCTGTTAGCGATCCATGAGGAAATCGCCTGTGGATAGAGAAGCGCTGGTGCTGCGCAACCGGGCAATGGCAGCAGCCTTTCACCGGCCTTCGCTTAAGCACCGCGTTCGCCGCTTGCTTCTCGCAAGCGCAGCCAAAGTGCCAATCCCAGTGCAGCGACGCCAAACTGAGCGGGAACGCATCCTCTTGATCCGGCCTGACCATCTGGGTGATGTTCTGCTCATGACGCCAGCGCTGCGCAAACTGCGCGCCGAGCGCCCGCAAGCAGAACTTCATGCGCTTGTCGGCCCGTGGTCAGCCGATGTCTTAGCTGATAACCCTGATATCGATCTCGTTTTGACACTGCCCTTTCCGGGATTTGAGCGAAACACGACCGCCAGCCTGAGCGCGCCCTACCTGCTGGCATGGCGCGCTGCGCGTGGCTTACGGCAGATCGGCTATTCAAGCGCTCTGGTGCTGCGCCCTGACCATTGGTGGGGGGCTTTACTGGCGCAGCTTGCGGGTATTCCTAGACGAATTGGCTACGCGTTCGACGAGGTGCGAGGGTTTTTGACTGAACCTATTCCGCATAAGTACGATCACGCCGTTCGTCAAAATGTCCGTTTAGTTGATGCGTTGAACGAGCATAATGATGCTCCTGCAGATGCAGCCAGCTTGCCGTTGCAGTTCAGGGTTGAGCCTGAGGACCGTTTATGGGTTGATGGCTATTTAACCGAATGGCACTACCCTCTTGATCGACCGATCATCGCCGTGCACCCCGGTTCGGGCACATGGGTGAAGCAGTGGCGAGAAGAACACTGGGCACTGGTAGGTGATGTGCTTTCTAGCCAGCTTGATGCCGTGGTTGTATTCACAGGCACAGACAAAGAACTTCCGATGATCCTGCGGATCATCGCTGCGATGAAAGCACCGGTCTGTGTGATGGCCGGGGATACGCACGTTGGCTCACTGGCCGCCCTGTTTGAGCGCGCGCGCATCGTTTTAGGACCAGACAGCGGGCCGCTGCATCTCGCTGTGAGCGTGGGAACCCCGACCGTGACTCTATTCGGGCCAGCCGATCCTGCTGAGTTTGGCCCATGGGGCCCCAGCGACCGCCATGCCGTTGTCACAGCCTCGATCGGCTGCCGGCCTTGCCGAGTGCTGGATTGGGGCAGCGACGCCCCCGAGTATCATCCCTGTGTGCGCGATCTCAGCCCAGCGCAGGTACTCGCAGCGGCTCGCCATGTGATGCAAACCGTCCTTTGAACTAATCAGGGATGACAATAGCGCTTAGATCCTTCAAAGGCTCAGGGAACTGCGGATCGATCCGCTCTAGCGCTTCAACGATCGCGCGCGTCACAACCAAATCGCGATACCACTTGCGATTCGCAGGCACGATGTACCACGGCGCATAAGACGTGTTGCACAATTTCAGCGCATCTTCGTAAGCGCGCATGTAATCGTCCCAGCGTTCGCGTACAGGCAGATCATCAGGTGAAAATTTCCAGTGCTTGCTGGGATCGTCAAGCCGGCTCTGCAAGCGTTTTTTCTGCTCTTCTTTGCTGATATGCAAATAGAACTTCACAATGTGCGTGCCCGTATCGGTTAGAAGTTTTTCGAACGCGTTGATCTGGTCGTAGCGCTGCTTCCACACCGCTTTCGGCACCAGCTCGTTCACGCGCACGATCAAGACATCTTCATAATGACTGCGGTTGAAGATACCGATATAGCCCTTCGGCGGCACGCGCAGGTGAATGCGCCACAAGTAATCACGCGCTAATTCCTCGGCAGAGGGCGCTTTGAAGTTAAAAACAACCACCCCCTGTGGATTGACGCCGGAAAAGACCCGCCGAATCGCTCCATCTTTTCCGCCTGTATCCATGGCTTGCAGCACCACGAGCAGCGCTTTTTTTCTCTCGGCAAACAACCGCTCTTGCAGCGCGAGCATGCGGTCTTGAAGCGCGTTTTGCTGCTCGCTCGCTTCCTCGCGCGATAAGCCTCCCGTGTCATCCGGATCGTAATCCTGAAGCCGCACATCACTGAGCGGGGGTGGAGTCAGCAGTTGCATAAGGATGCCCTTTCGTGTAAATGTTGAAATGCTATTATATCAAAGGTAGTCGGCTTGCTCTTTTGGCTGCACCATGAGCGTAGTCTCATGGCGATAGGTCACCATGCCAGGAGCAGCTCCTTTAATTTTGCGAACGTGCTTGCGCAGCGTTTGATCAACGGCGACGCTGGTGTCTCCGCGCCGAGCGCTGTAATAGGCGGCCAGCGACGCCGCGCGTTCGATCACCAATGGCGGAATCGGGCGTCCATCGCTTTTGATGATCACATGAGCGCCCGGCACGCCACGGGCATGCAGCCAAAGATCGGACGGGCTGCCTTTCTCAAACGTCACCTGCTCATTCTGACGGCTGTTACGGCCAACCCAGATGACAAACCCCTCAGGGGTGACCACGCGCAGCGGCGCGCTTTTGCCCGAGCGCGGTTTGACTGTTCTTTTTCCTCGCCAATGACCAGCAGCCTCCAACGCCGCCTGTACCTCGTCGATCTCCGGCCAATTGGCAGCCAGTTCGAGGTCGGTCGCCAGTTGATCGAGATAAGCTAATTCGGCGCTCGTCGTCTCGATCAAAGCCGGGACATCCTCAAGAGCGCGTTTCGCTTTTTGATAGCGCTCAAAGTAACGCTGCGCATTTTCCACGGCAGAGAGCATCGGATCCAAGGCGATCACCAATTCTTCGCCATCGGCATCATAAGATGCGCGCAGTTCGGTTTGTCCAGGCGCGATTGCATACTGGTAAGCGAGGATTAACTCGCCACTCTGGCGCAGTCGTTCTCGATCGCTGTCATCCGTCAATGATCGTTGAAGGGAAGCGAGTTTCACGCCTAACTTGGTCCGCGCTTCTTCCAATGCCTCCGCGATCGGCTGCTTAGCGGCACGATAGGCCTCCTGCCCCACTGGCGTGTCATAGAACTGTGTGAGCGCGGCGCTGGCGGATTCAACCCGATGCCAGCCCGACACCGAACGCAGTGGATACACACTGAAAGCCTCGATGCCTCGCTCACTATGAACGACGCCGGGTGCCCATTCGCGGCGCAGCAGCGGTTCAAATATCTCATTGAGCGCAGCCCCAATTCGGTCAGCAGCGATCGTCCTCGCAGGGGCGTCGGCAGCATAGCCTGCGCGATGCAGCGCCTCGCGTGCCAGCAGCGGACTAACGGCAAGAATATTCGCGCTCAAAAGCTGCTGCGCATTTCGCTTGGTATTAGCGGCTTCGGCTAAGATCGCTTGCAGGGCTTGAACCGTCACCATGCCAGGTTCTAATTTGCCGGTTTGTGGCGGTGGCGCCACATAGAGCTGCCCCGGAAGACTGACGCGGTAGCGGTTTTCTGAAGGGCCGACGCGGCGAATGCAATCGAGGATCAGTCCATTCTGCACCAACAAGATATTGCTGCGCCGTTCCATCGGCTCAACGATGAGAGCCAGCTCATCCTCTGGCCCTTCGATATCGATCTGAACCAGTCGCTCCCACGGCGGCTGGCTAACATGGACGACGACTCCCCCCTCAACCTTGCGGCGCAGCAGAAGGCCGAGTTGTGTCGGCTTCGCGAGGCCACGGCGCAACTTATCCGGGACGATGTGCAAGCGGGGACGCTGGTTATCGGCGCTAATATAGAGATACTGGCGCTGGTGCCGTGCGTAAATTTCAAGACCTATGCCCGTTTCATCAACCGCAAGCGTATCCTGCACCCGTCCGCCGACCAGACAATCCATGAACTCATCGACGAGCGCTGCCAGCGTGAACGCATCAAGATACACGCGCCAGCCTACTCTTTAGTCAGCAGATAGGCGATGATGTCTCCGAGATCGGCGGGGGGAATGCGCTCACGGTAATCCTGCACCATCGAATTAGGATAGCCCTCGACGAGATGCACTCCCGGATAAATAATGGCCTCATAAATGTACGCCGCAGCGGTCAGTGGAGGCCGGCGCTCGGCGGCAATAGTCGCCAAGCCTTCAAAAGGAGGAGCAACACGCTCTCCGCCGAGAACATGACACGCAGAACAACCATACGTCTCGACAAAGACTTGACCACGCGCCGGATCGGCGCCTTCCAGCAAGCGGTTCACTTCGTCCAAATAAGTATCGGCAGTGAGGGCAACAGGCTGCTCTTCGGCCGCAGCACCTCCGCTCAAGAAGACGATGACGAACAGCGCGCTAAAAACGATAAAGATGACGATGACCAGAATGACAGGCCATTCTAAACGGATAGTTGACTTACTCACAGATTTTCGACCTACAGCAAGGCGACATCAAGGATCATCGCCAAGAATAAGAATGCCAGATAGGCAGTCGAATACTTATAAGTGCGCTTGGCAGTCGCGCCGTCTTTGTTCCGAATGAGGCGAAAAGACATGCGAATGAGGCCTATGCCAAGCGCCAACGCAGCCAACAGGTAAATTCCACCTAACATACCAAAAACAACTGGCAGCAGGCTAACCATCAAAAGCTGGACAGAGTACAAGAGGATTTGCTGACGGGTCACGTCTTCTCCACGCGCGACGGGCATCATCGGAACGTTCGCGCGGGCGTAATCGGCATTGACTAACAGCGCAAGCGCCCAGCTATGCGGCGGCGTCCAGTAGAAGACGATCGCGAACAGCAGCAGGGGTTCGAAGGACAACGTCCCAGTGACGGCTGCCCAACCGACAAGCACCGGCATCGCCCCAGCGCCGCCGCCAATCAAGATGTTGAGCACTGTATTCCGTTTGAGCAGGATCGTGTAGATTACGACGTAATACAGAGCACCGCCCAGCGCGAGCAATGCAGATAACCAGTTGACGAACAAGCCGAGGATTAACGTAGCCCACGTGACCAATGCTAAACCAAACAAGAGCGCATTGATTGGCGCAACGCGTCCTGACGGAATAGGCCGGCGAGCCGTGCGCGCCATTAAGGCATCCATATCGCGGTCAATGTACTGGTTGATCACACTAGCCCCGGCCGCCGAAAGAGCGCCACCGATGAGCGTTGGCACAAGAACGGCTACAGGTGGCAGACCATCGGCAGCGATGATCATGGCCGTCAAGGTCGTGAAGAGGAGAAGCAGAACAATGCGAAGCTTAGCGAGTTCGAGATAGGTTCTCAGCGTGAGAGCTGTATTCGAGGTTTTTAATTCGCCGCGTCGGACTGTGGTTGCCATACGGGTATTGTTTCACCTGTTACATCTTGGCTGTTCATGGTTTCGATAACACTAAGGGATACTAGCAGCGCCCATGTAATCGCTGCCAGCATAACATGTGCAGCCCCCCACACTGGCGCGGCGGCACTGAAGACATACAACGCGCCTACACCCGCCTGCATCAAATAAACGACCAACGAGGCAACTGCGAGATTGCGCATAATTGGCGCAGATCGCTGCTTATAAGCCGACCACACTAGCAGTCCCAGTGCGATGCCTAGGCCAACCACGGCATAGCGATGCAGCATGTGGACGAGCGCCAATTCCCCCTGTCCTATCGGGATGATAGCTCCGTTACACAGCGGCCAATCGATGCAAGCTAGCGTCGCACCACGACCGCGCACCAGCGCCCCCGTCAGGATGATGACGAGCGACAGCGCTGTCGTCACATAAGCAAGTGTCGAAAAGTGATCGCGCGACGTCTTTACAGAGGGCCGATAAGCAACTAGCAACAGCGCCACCAGCAGCGCGCCAACCAACAACATCGCCACGCCGAGATGCAGTGTAACCATTGTCGGCGGTAGGTCAAGCACCACCACCAGCGCGCCGAGAGCACTTTGGATCAGAAAAAGGAAGGCAGCGATCGCTGTCGCCACCAGAACGTGACGGCTACGCGTGCGATAGGCCTTAAAGGCAATGGCCAAAGTCGCCAAACCGAACACACCAATCAGGACGGCAAACAAACGGTGCAGCCACTCGATCCACGCGGTCACATTTTCCAGCGGCGGGAAAATAGTTCCGTTACACAAGGGCCAGTCGTTGCCGCAGCCCAGCCCTGAGTCAGTCACACGGACGACCGCACCAAAGACAATTAGCCCTATCGTTAGCATCGCGGTAGTAAGCGCAAGCCTGGTGAACAATCGGGAGTGTTCGTAATTCATACAGTTAGATTAAACTCCAATAGTTCATATACGTCTGCGTATGCGGAGGTGAGGAGCTCAGAGCGAGTGAAGTCTGAACACAGAACCTTAGTTTTCGACCGCTATCTCCGATTTCGCAGCCTGTTCGGCTTCAACTTTTGACCTACGAATTCCCCGGTCAAGCAGCCAGAATAAGAGGGCGATCGTTAACCCAATGCCGATCAAATTAAAGAGCACAAAAGCAATCAGCAAGAAAAACTGTTCGGCCTGCCATGGCGCCACTTGCGATACAGAAGCATCGGGGACCGCCGTTTGCTGTAAGATAGGGATTAAACCGCTCCCTTGGCTAGTGATGAGCAGCGCAGTTAAACCGCCACCCGCAGCCAGCAGCAACAGTACGCCAACTGTGACGATAAATGTCCTCACACAGAGCCTCCAAACTATATCGCAGAATGAACAACCATAGACATTGCAAATTGTACTATTTGTCACAACACAAGGCAAGCGCAGTGATGGACTCACCTGTATAGATGATCAACCCGAGCTCAGTGCATCTTCATCATCCAGCCGATGTGCGCGCGGCGCTTCCTGAGTATCGTCGTTGACGCCATCAAGCGTTTCCTGAACCAGCAGGCGAAGTGAATGCGGGGGCGGCAAATCGTCATTAGCATATTTATGCTCGCCTTCGCGCATTTCATCAGGGTCAATTTTGGCCTGCTTGCGCGGCAGCTCAAATGTAAAAACTGAGCCTTTTCCGGGCGTGCTTTCCACCCAAATCTTGCCGCCATGCTTTTCCACGACAAAACGAACGATCGAAAGACCGAGGCCGCTACCTTCAATGCGCAAAATTTTCGTATCTTGGGCGCGGAAAAAGCGCTCGAAGATCAGCGCTTGATCTTCAGGCGTGATCCCAATCCCTGTATCGCGAACCGATACGCGGACGCTGTTGTCCTGTGCCTGAACGGTAATCAAAATTTCGCCCTCATCGACGTTGTACTTGATCGCGTTACCGAGCAAATTGACAAAGACCTGCTCAAGTCGCCTCGAGTCGCCCTCGATCAGGCCAATATCAGGATCAATTTCATCAATGATGCTGATACCGCGCCGAGCTGCCAGCGGCTCCAGCATATCGATTGTGCTCAAAATAAGGTCTTCGAGATCGCATTCCGTGATATCAAGCGGTCGGTCTGCCTTGATGCGCGCATATTCCAGCATGCGATTTATCATTTGCTCCATGCGCAGCAGCACTTCGAGCGCTCTATCAGTATGACGAAGCTGCTGCTCGTTCAACGGGCCATATTTCGGCACCAGTTCCACATTGGCTTTTGCCGCTGTGAGGGGAGTGCGCAGCTCGTGCGCCAAATCATCTAAGATTTCGATCCAATCCGTTTCGTTCATGGCTCTGTCTCACCCATAGGACACAATAGATTGGGTACGATGTTAAAGGCGTGAGCGATCCTTGTGCCATGCCATGTGAGCAGCGAACCGTCCACCAAATGAATCTTATCATGAAATACTGCTGGGACTCGCAAGTTTGTAAATAAGGAAATATGGTCATTCGTAAAGACAAAAGGCTCGCTGGGCAGCAAAATCACATCTGGCTGCAGCGCCTCCACTTCTTCCAGCGTAATGCGCGGATATCGCGTATCCCGGCCGGCTACCCGCGGGTCATCAGGTGAGTAAGCTTGCGCTTGGCCAAGATCAGCCGCGAGGGGATAAGCACGCTGGCGCTCGGCGAAGATATTGTGGCCACCGCACACTCGCAACAAATCGTGCGCAAAGGTATCGGCATTAAACGTCATAAGGGGATCGAGCCAGATAGGGACAAATACCTGGCATGGCGTTGTGCGGCTTTCAGCGAGCCGTTCTAACCAGTCACAAGTCCATTCGATCGCGCGGACGCGCTCTACCATCGCGGGTTCATCGAAGACATACATAATAGTCCACAGCAGGTTAAACGCGTCGCGCACTGTGCGCGGAAACGTCACCCAGACCGGAATGCCAGCCGCCTGCAACCGTTCCACGTCCTCGCGGCGGTTTTCTTCGCGGTTGGCGATCACGAGGTCTGGGTTGAAATCGATAATGCGTTGGACATCGGGGTTCTTCGGCCCGCCAATACGCGGCAGCCGCGCCACCCCCTCGGCCGGGTGAACGCAGTAATCCGTGACAGCAACCAAACGATCGCCCACGTGCAGGTCAAACAGAGACTCCGTCACGCTTGGCACCAATGAGACGACTCGCTGCGGAGGGTGCGCAATGGGCGCTTCCATCTGGTAGAGATAGCGACTGCCGGAAAGCTGCTCACTCATAAGTGCACAAGCTGCTCGCGCTCAGGCCCCACACTCACAGTATTGATCGGCGTGGCGCACAATTCTGCGATCCGATCGAGATAAGCGCGCAGAGCGCTCGGCAAATCGTGCGCGCTCCGCGCCTGCCCAATATCCCGATCCCAGCCAGAGAACACTTCATACACTGGCTCGACACGCTCCAACTCAGCCAGCGTGCTGGGAGGAAAATCGAGCAGCTCCCCATCTAATCGATAGCTGTGGGCCACCTTAATTTCATCGAAACCTGTGAGCACATCAAGTTTGGTGAGCACCAGCTCCGTAAAACCATTGATTTGTGCAGTGTAGCGCAGAAGCACAGCGTCTAGCCACCCACAGCGACGCGGCCTGCCTGTTGTAGTCCCGAATTCATCCCAGAAATGTTCGCCCGTCCCACGCAGCCGCTCGGCGACTGGCCCTTCAAGCTCGGTCGGCATCGGCCCGCTGCCAACGCGCGTACTGTAGCATTTGGCCACGCCAACGACACGATCGACGAACAGTGGGCCAAATCCGAGACCGGTGAGCGCACCGCCGACCGTAGGGTTCGAACTGGTGACAAATGGGTAATCGCCATGATCGAGATCGAGCAGCGTGCCCTGTGCGCCCTCGCAGAGCACTCGTTCGCCGGCTTCAAGGCGTTCGTTGATGAGCAGCGCTGTATCGCGCAGAAAGGGCGCCAACCGTTCGGCTGCCTCAAGATAAGGTTGCGAGTCTGCATCAGGATCGAGCGGATCAGCGCCGAGGGCGGCCAAGCGAACATTGCTGGCCGCAATATGATCGCGCAGGGCGGCCGCAAATGCTTCTGGATCTCGCATCAAGCCCGCTCTCAGCCCCTGCCGCCCCGTTTTATCGAGATAGGCTGGGCCAATACCACGTAACGTTGTGCCAATCGCTGCTGCCCCCCGGGCGCGTTCGTGTGCGTGGTCGAGCGCAATGTGCGCTGGCGTAATGATGTGCGCCCGCGTGCTAATCGCCAGTCGTTCCGGTGTCACCGGTATCCCACGATCGCGCAGTTCTTCGATCTCGCGCAGCAAGCTAATAGGGTTGACGACGACTCCGTTGCCCATTACACAAGTAATGTGGTCGTGAAGGACTCCAGAAGGGATCAAGTGCAGCTTAAAGACTTGATCGCGAGCAAAAACCGTATGGCCTGCGTTGTCGCCACCGGCAAATCGCGCAACCACATTGCTCTCAGCAGCCAACCAATCGGCGACACGACCCTTGCCTTCATCTCCCCACTGTGCGCCCACGAGAATTGTTGCGGGCATGAAAACCTATCCTTTCGTGAGAAACTGACTTCCTAACGCAACGGTTACCTCACTGCGTCCCCACGTTTCGACTTGGCCATCTGGCCCAAGCGCTAATGCAGAGCCTGGGCCGATGGCAACGACGATGCCAGCGGGATATTCTTCAAGAAAAGTACGTGCGTATTCCGAAGTATCGGGCAGGTTCAGCATAACCAGCGCATCGTGCAGCCAATCAAAAGCAGGCGCTTTCGAACCATCCTCCAGCAACAGCCACATGCCAAAGACCGCTATTGCATTAGCCTCTATTAAGATGACCGCTCCGTTAGCGTGCGCGGTTCGAATCCCCTCCAGCGCAGCCCCAGTGAGCATGGAGCGCGCTATATCGACGTTGGGCGCATCAGCAATCACGATCACGCTGGCTTCGGCCAGCTTGCTGTGAACGGTAGCATCATCTTCAGAAATCAAATCAACAATATAACCCGAAGGAGCGCCGAGGTCTTCGATATCGTCGAGCAAATGATCGGCTGCGGCTAAATCGCCACTGAGAGCGACACAAGCGACAGCGCCATCGGCAGCCGCGCGCGCAAGCGCTTGGCCACGCAGCTCGCCGGCTTGGTCAGGGCCGCCAGAGAGCACGATCCAGCCTCGACCGTCTATCCATCGAAAAACCGAGAAGGCGGGCATGGTTATTCGGGCAGCACATAATCGGCGGCCGCAGAAGCCAACAATGCGACGCCGAGCGAAAGCGCGTTCTCGTCGAAAGTGAAACGGGGGTGGTGATGGCCGTAATACACCTCGGCTGACGAATCGGCTGCCCCGAGAAAGAAGTACATGCCGGGGATATCATGCATGAACAGCCCTACATCCTCCGAACCCATGGTTCGCGCTGTTGTATCAAGTCCTTCCTCGCCCACTAACGCAGCAAAGCGTCTGCGCGCTCTAGCCGTCACCTGTGGATGGTTGTGGACGGGCAGGGTCATATCTGTGAATTTGAGTGTGCCGGTGCACCCCATGGCGCGCGCGACGAACTGGACGCAGTCCTGCATTCGTTCATAAACTCGGTCGCGCACCGCCTGCTGGTAATAACGCACTGTGCCTTTCAAATCGGCCGTTTGCGGAATCACATTAAAAGCGTGACCAGATGTAACGGAAGTCACCGAGAGGACTGCGTTCTCTAATGGATCGACATTGCGGCTGATAATGGAATGAAGCGCAGTGATGAGCTGGGCTGCACACAGCACAGGATCGGCAGAGACTTGAGGAATAGCGGCGTGCCCACCCTTCCCAGCGATATGGATCGTAAAGGTCGCAGAACCAGCCATAATCGGCCCATCGGCAACACCAAGTTTGCCCAGCGGGAGGCTGTTCCACAAATGCAGTCCTAACGATACATCCGGGCGCGGATCATTCAGGACACCGTCCTCGGCCATCGCCTGCGCGCCGCGCCCAATCTCTTCGGCGGGTTGAAAGACGAACTTGACGCGGCCACACAGCCGATTTCGCTGCGCCGCAAGCAGCTTTGCCACACCCAAAGCGATCGCCGTATGGCCGTCGTGCCCACAAGCGTGCATCACACCCGGGGTTTGCGATACGTAGTCAACTTCGTTCTCTTCTTGCACGGGCAGCGCATCCATATCTGCACGGATCAGGACGGTTGGCCCTTCACCTGTCCCTTCGAGAATGCCAACGACACCCGTTTTGCCAATTCCCGTTTGGACTTCTAAACCCAACCGTGCAAGTTCTTCGGCAACGATGCTCGCCGTGCGCACTTCCTGAAACGCGAGTTCAGGATACCGGTGAAAATCTCGCCTTCGTTCAATCAACTCTTGTCGCAGCGCCTCAGCCTGCGCTCGAAAATCGTCCATAGGTGTTACCGTTCAAAGGTGATCACACGAAAAGACTCGCTGTAACGAGGAAATTCTGGCAGTGTTTCCGGATCGAGATTATGGCGAATACGTTCGGCCAGCGCTTCCATATCAGCAATTTGGCTTTTATGTTCGCGCAGCGCGGCGATTTTGCGCTCGATGTAATTTGTGACGTCGATCTTGACATTAGGCTGCTGCGTCCCGCTTATAAAAACCTGCTTAACCTTATGCGGAGCTAGGCCCTCATCACGTTCTAGCTCGGGGAAATTGAGCCGATCTCGGGCTGTCGGGTAAACAGCGGCAAGAGCCGCCTCGCCGATGGCGCGGTGATCGGGATGATTCAAGCCGCGCTCACCCCACCAAAACACCGTCGGATCGCACGTGACAAGGATATCAGGCCGCAGCAGGCGAATCAGCCGGACGATATCTTTGCGGAGCGCAAGAGATGGTTCAAGTTCCCCATCAGGATAGCGCAAAAAAATAACCTCGCGCACCCCAAGCACAGCGGCCGCACAGCGTTCTTCATCTTCTCGCAGCGCGGCCAAGCGATCTTGGGTCATTTCGGGGTCGGCACTGCCTTTATCGCCGCTGGTCGCAATGACGAACACCACTTCAGCGCCTTCGGCCACCCAACGGGCAAACGTCGCCCCGCAAAAAAATTCTGGGTCATCGGGATGAGCGAATACACCCATCACACGCTTAGAGTCTGCCGACTGCATCATCATCATCCAAACACCATATATCTTAAGAACAGCACCATCTGCAAACTACTCCTCAGCATTCTCGGAAGAACTGCTCTCCGCTTTGCCCGGCTTGGCGCCACACTCACAGGGACCATCACCATGCTTGGTGCAGGGGTCTTTCGCTTTTTGTGCCAGCGCTTCTAACTCATCTAGAGGAACGATCGCCTCGCGCGGAACGGTGTGAAAAACATCGTCGACGACGACGATCACCGCATCTTGTAGCGGCAGCACATCGATGACTTTGCCCTCGCCATACGGCGTCCCAATGCGCTTATTTTTCTTAGGTAGTTTTTGGCGTGCCTCTACGTACTGTTCATACTCGTAAACAAGGCAGCAGCGCAGCCGGCCACACATCCCTGTGATTTCGGACGGGTTCAGTGAAATGCCCTGCGCTTTCGCCATTTTGATCGAAATGGGACTGAAATCGGTCAGAAATGTGCTGCAGCAGCGCAGTTCACCACAAGCGCCATACCCCCCCAGCAGCTTGGCGACATCGCGCGGGCCGATCTGGCGCAGCTCGATCTGCGCGGCGAACAGTTTATTGAGTTCACCCCACAAGCGGTTTGTGTTAACTTTATCTTCCGACGTGTAGAGAAAAGATAAAGTCGTCCCATCATAGTTATAGATGGCGGCCACAAATTTTACGTCGACGAAACCGCCGAGCTGTTTCGCTTTTTCACGACAAACTCGCAGCGCCTCTTCCTGCTGCGCCTCCCAGTACTGTCGCAAGACCAGATCGCGCGGGGTGGCAGTTCGCAAGATCGATTTATACTCTCGGCCATCCGTTTCGGCCGGCGCAAAAGCCATGACCTGCCCCATCTGGCGGCCGCGTGTGGTCTCAACAATGACATAATCGTTCAACTGCAGATCAGGAAAATCGGAATAGTCGAAGTGGTACAACTTTCCCACTTTGTGAAACCGAACCCCAGCGACTAAGCGCTGCTGCTCGAGGATAGTATCCGTCATGGGTTTACCTGCGCGCTCATAAGGCGTCTCATTCGAAAAGTTAACCTTCGGCGATCATCGCCTATACGCCAAAGTATTGACAAATTTTCGCCAAAATGCTAGTTTGAATCGCCTTACAGTCATGCCGGTCGAGAAACAACGCGCGCACTTTGGCTTGCCGACGGTGGGAATTTCCTCCATGAGCACGCTCATCATGAAATTTGGAGGCACGTCAGTCGGCATGACGACGGGCCTGACCCAACTGCTCAGCATCGTGCTGTACGAACGCGAACGATGGCAGCGTCTGCTCTTGGTCGTCTCAGCGCTCGAAGGCGTGACCGATGCCCTGATCGAGGCTGCTCATCTCGCACAGTTAGGCAACCGCCGCGGATACCGGCGGATCGTCGCAACGCTGCGAACCCGTCACCTCGCGCTTATCGAACACCTACCCCTAGGCACAAATGAACGCGGCGCCCTGCAGGCGGATATCGATCGGCTGCTTTTTGACATGCTCGATTTATGTCAGTCACTATCCGATAAAACAGATAGCGACATACAACCGGAAACGCTCGACGCGATCGTCAGTGTAGGTGAGCGTCTAGCCGCTCGCATTGTTGCCGCCCTGCTGCGCCAGAACAACCTGCGCGGCGTTGCGATTGACGCGACTGATCTGATCATCACTGATAATGTCTATGGCAACGCAACACCCAATCTCGCCATCACGCGTGAGCGCATCGCACAGCATTTACTGCCGATGCTTGAGCGCGATATCATCCCAGTCATCACTGGTTTTATCGGTGCGACCAGCACCGGCAAACCCACTACGCTGGGAAGAGGCGGCAGCGATTACACGGCGTCAGTGCTCAGTGCTTGCATTGATGCCAGCGAAGTATGGATCTGGACCGATGTCGAGGGCATGATGACGACCGACCCGCGAGAAATTCCGGAAGCGCGGGTTATTCCGATGCTATCTTATCAGGAAGTGGCAGAACTTGCCTATTTCGGCGCCAGAATTTTGCACCCGCGCATGATCGGCCCACTGCGCGAGCGGCACATTCCACTGCGCGTGCGCAGTATTTTTAGGCCGCAAACTCCGGGAACGTTAATTCACGACGAAGAGACGGCATCTGCGGGAGCCGTCCTCAAAGCGGTGACCACTATTCAAGGCATCGGACTGTCCTCGCGCAGTGATGGCCCGTTGGCCGATATCTTTGCGCAGATCGATGCTTCCATGCAGGACATCACTGGCACGCATGCGGAAGTTTTGCTCGCTACGCAGTCCTCAGCGCAGTCATTCATCACCTTCATTGTCCCGACTAGCGCAGGGCCTGATGCGCCGCACAGCTTACAGTTGGGATTGGAAAAACGGCTAGCGCACCTCGCACCGAACTGGTTAGTACATGCGGTGAGCGTGGTGACTATCATCGGCGCGCACCTTGACGAACGCCACGATATCACCGCCTCAGCGATCGACGCGGTGAACGGTGTGCGTCTGCTCGGCGTGGTCTACAACACGTCTCGATGTAGCCTATCAGTGATCGTTGACCCAAACGATGCGCACCAAACGCTGAGGCAGCTTCACGCACTCGTACTCAGAAGCGAGTTAAGTAGTGGCGCAGCTCCCACGGCGTGACCTGCCGATGATAGGACTCAAGTTCCTGCTGCTTGGCGGCAACGTAGCGATCGCTGATGTAGGGGCCAAGCGCCGATAGAATGACCTCATCCTGCATTAGCGCATCAAGCGCCTCCTCAAGAGACGATGGCAGCGTTTCAACCTGCCGTAAGCGGGATCGATCTTGGCGCAGAAGCGTTTCTTCATAAGCTTCTGGCAGCGGCAGCCGTTGGCGAATGCCATCCAGCCCAGCTTGCAGCATAACCGCAACCGCAAGATAGGGGTTGCTGCTAGGATCGGGACAGCGCAGTTCGAGCCGAGTGTGCGATTCCTTTCCCGGCTCGATATGGGGCACGCGGATCATTGCGGCTCCGGCACGATTCACGTGTGCCCACGTCACATATTGGGGCGCTTCAAAGCTCACCGATAAACGTTTATAAGAATTGATCAAGGGCGCGAGCACAGCGCACATCGCGCGAGCATGAGCCAACTGACCGGCCAAAAAATGGCAGGCAATATCCGAAAGCCCATACTCATGAGCCGGATCGAAAAACACATTCTCATCGGTATGCACATCATGCAGGCTTTGGTGTGTGTGCATACCAGAACCGGGCAGTTTGCTGCTGGGACGCGGCATAAATGTGCAGTGGAGTTGGTTGCGCCGCGCTACCGTCCGTATGGCGACGCGCGCTGTCAAAATCTGATCGGCACAAACTAAAGCATTGTTGTAATCAAAATCGATCTCGTACTGCCCTGAGCCGATTTCATGATGTGCTGAATCAACCCGAATGCCAAGCGCGCGCAGGGTAGAGAACATTTTTCGCCGCATGCTCTGGGCGAATTCACTGGAGATATCAAAATAACTGGCATCATCATACGGGCGCAGCGGCAGCAGCGTTTCATCTTTTTCTTGACGGAACAGGAAGAACTCAAGTTCCATGCCCGTCTTAAAGGTATAGCCCATCGCCTCGGCGTCCTTCAAAACTCGGATTAAGACGTTGCGCGGGTCGCCGATGAAAGGATCGCCGTCGGGCGTGTGCACCGAGCAAATAAGGCGCGCTGTCCGTTCCTGCTCGGCATCCCAAGGCAAAATGACGAAAGTATTCAGGTCTGGCTTAAGCACCATATCGCTCTCAGCAACGCGGGCAAAACCTTCGATGGACGAGCCATCGAAGTGCAGCCCGTAGTCGATCACATCGGCGAGTTTGTCGGTAGGGATGGTCACGCTTTTCACGATGCCGGTAATGTCTGTGAACCATAGGACGATGAACTCGACGCGCTGAGCCTGTATTTCTGCGAGCACCGCCTCTTTCGTCATCATGGAATATGTTCTTCTATCTGACATCTCTGATCCTTTACCCAGTATAGTTGCTCATCAGCGCGCCTTTCAGCGCAGAAATAACCAAAGGCATCACGCAGATCGCTTGTTGATCCCTGACAGGGATCAAGGCATTTACATCTCTGGCAGCAAGCCGAGCACGCCCAGCAGAGCATCGATCCCAAGCAAATAACTGCGCCACCCAAAACCGCTAATCTGCCCGACACACACCGGCGCGAGCAGAGAACTGTGGCGAAACGTCTCGCGCGCGTAGACGTTAGACAGGTGAACTTCGACCACCGGCAGCCCAATCGCGCTGATAGCATCGCGCAGCGCAATCGACGTGTGCGTGTAGGCGCCGGGGTTGATGACCGCACCATCCGCCCAGTTGCGCGCGACATGCAGGATATCGATCAATGCGCCCTCATGATTTGACTGCTCAGCCCGCAGCTCAACGCCGCGCTGGCGAGCGTGCAAGATCGCACGTGCGTTGATCTCTTCCAGCGTGATGCTGCCATACACTTCGGGTTCGCGCACCCCAAGCAAATTCAAATTCGGGCCATGAAGGAGTAATATTTTGTGTGCCATGCTATCTCCTCAAAAAAATCTAAATTAAAATTGTATCTAGTTGAGCGACTCGAGCACAGCAAGGACATCTGACCGGCTGACATCCTCGACAATCACCGGCTTGCCAATATCTTCAAGCAGCACAAAGCGCGAACGCCCACCGCGCCACTTTTTATCGATCGCCATTGCCTCAAACAGGGAGGCGCTGCTGAGTCCATGAATGCGCTGCGGCAGCGCAGCCGCGTTCGTGATGGCAGCAACTGTATCGACCAGCGCTGCGCTGCACAATCCCAGCTGGTGCGAAAGCCGGGCCGCGGCAAGCAAGCCAACCCCAACCGCTTCGCCATGCAGCCATGTGTATCCGGAAACCTGTTCGATTGCATGGGCGAACGTATGTCCCAAATTGAGGAAAGCGCGCACATTCTGCTCGTAGGGGTCTTGTTCAACAATCGTGATTTTCACACGAACCGCCCGTTCGATTAATCCGGGCAAAGCAGCGAAGTAAGCGCTTGTGTTTACGATGCGGTCATCAAGCCAGTTGGGCGGAGCATGCAGAGTCATTACCGTTTCGAGCAGCGTCGCATCTGCGATCAGCCCGTGCTTAATCACCTCGGCCATGCCACAGCGCAGTTCACGCTCCGGCAGGGTGCGCAGCACTTCCGGGTCGATGATGACGCAGTCGGGCTGCTTAAAGGCGCCGACGAGGTTTTTGCCCTCAGGCAAATCGACGCCCACCTTGCCTCCTACGCTTGAATCGACCATTGCAAGCAGCGTGGTCGGCACCTGCACCAGCCGAACGCCACGCATGTATGTGGCGGCGGCAAACCCGGCCAAATCGCCAATCACGCCGCCGCCGACCGCCAGCACAACTCCTGTTCGATCTAACCCCGCTCGAACATAGCCGCTGTAGACCTCGCGCACGGTCTCCAGCGTTTTAAACTGTTCGCCATCAGCAACAACAACCAACGACGCTGACGGGAGCAACCGAACCAGCATTTCCCCATACAAAGGCGCAACGGTAGTGTTCGTCGTCACAACGACGGGCCGATCGAGACCCAGACGCGCAGCCAACGCCCCAGCTCGCTCGAGGATGCCCGGCTCGATCAGGATCGGATACTCGCCATCCGGGCTTTTTACGCGAATGTCCGGCGCCATCGCTCAATGATCTCCTCAGCAACCTGATCGGCAGTTTTACCTTCGGTATCGATCTGCTCTGGAATGGCGGCGTAGGCTGGCGCACGCGCTTCGAGAAGCTGCTGCCAGTTCGCCGCCAGAGGACGGTTGTTGTTTTGGCGCAAGCGCGCGGCGATCGTCTCTGGTGCTGCTTGCAAACATACAACGAAACTGCTCTCCAACATGCGCTCGCGATTCTCGGCATCGACTAACGTCCCACCCCCGGTCGCGATCACAAGCCGCGACAGGCACGCTAACTCGCGCACCAACGCTCCTTCCAGCGCACGAAAAGCAGGTTCTCCCTGTTCTGCAAAGATACGGGCGATCGACATTCCGGCACGCTTCGCGATCAACGCATCCGTATCGACAAAGCGCCGCCCAAGCCGGACGGCAACCTGTTTACCCACTGTTGTCTTGCCAGTCCCCATAAAGCCGGTGATGACGATGTTGCGGTCGGCCACAGACAGCCGCGGCTCAGGGGTAGCCAAACCGCCACTCCACGTTATCCATCGGCACATCCTGCAGCCGCGCTCTACGCAGCGATTCGAAGCGGGGGCGCAGCTCGTCTAAGCTGTCTCCGCCTAGTTTTTCCAGCAATGCATCGGCAAGCACTAGCGCTAGCATTGCTTCGAGGATCGGAACAGCCCGCGGCACTGCACAAAAATCGCTGCGTTCGTAGACGGTTTGTTCAGGCTGGCCGCTAGCGAGATTGACTGACGGCAGCGATTTCATCACCGTGGCGATCGGTTTCATCGCGACGCGCGCGATAATCGGCGCGCCAGTGGTGATCCCTCCCTCAAAGCCGCCTGCCCGGTTCGTCGTGCGGATCAGCTCACCGTCGCTACCCAAAGCGATGGCATCATGCACCTCAGAACCGCGTTTACCTGCATTGGCAAAGGCCGGGCCGATCTCAGCGCCCTTCATGGCGTGAACGCTGACCAACGCAGCGACGATGCGGGCATCAAGCCGGCGGTCAAATTGGACGTGAGAGCCTAAACCCGGCGGCACATTCAAGGCAACAACCTCGATAACTCCGCCCAGCGTATCGCGATCAATTTTGACCTGCCTAATCGCTTCATGCATCCGTTCAGCCGCCGCAGAGTCGGGACAGCGCACGTCGCTCTCCTCAGCGCGGCGAATACGCTCTTCCAGTGTCTCCCACTCTGGCAAGATGGCCTCGACTTCGCCAATCTGCGTCACATAACCACCGATAACAATACCGAACTCCTCAAGCAAACGGCGGCAAACCGCGCCCGCAGCAACCCGCATCGTCGTCTCGCGGGCGCTAGCGCGCTCCAAAGCCACGCGCAGGTCTCGATAGCCATACTTGATCGCGCCCGTGAGATCAGCATGGCCCGGCCGCGGAGTCGTCATTGGTGTGATATCGCGCTCGCGCCAGTTTTTATAATCGCGGTTTTCGACCAGCATGGCGATGGGAGCGCCGGTGGTCTGACCCGCCATGACGCCAGAAGTGATCTGCACTGTGTCCTGCTCAATATTCATGCGGCCACCTGATCCATAACCCGTTTGGCGACGACGGAGCTGCCGGTTGATGTCGTCAGCTGTCAGCGGCAGCCCGGCTGGCATACCGTCAAGGATCGCCGTCAGCATTGGCCCATGGCTTTCTCCTGCGGTGAGGAAACGTATCACGATCCATCTCCATTCAGCTTATTTAACTCTGTCCGCAGCGCATCGATCATAACGTCCAACGGCGCGCGAACGCCGGTCCATCGCTCAAAAGCTACAGCGCCTTGTCGCGCGAGCATCCCCAAACCACCAATGGCCCGCAAGCCAGCAGCTTCAGCTTGCCGCATGAGCTGCGTTTTCGCTGGACGATAGATCATATCATAGACGATAGCGCCCTTTGGTAGTGGAAGCTCGTGCGGCCACGGCGACTCATGAATACGTGGCCACATTCCAACAGAGGTGCAGTTGACGATCAGCGCGACAGGTTCATCCACCACCTGTTCGAACAGCAGCGCGCGGACGCCGCCGCCAAGATCAAGGGCTAAATTCTGCGCGCGCTCTAACGTGCGATTGACCACGAGCACCTCTGCGCCGGCCTGCACCAGACCGAAGACCGCAGCCCGTGCTGCGCCGCCGGCGCCGAGCACCAGCGCGCGCTGCCCATAAACATCGATGTCATGGGCCGCCAAATCGTCCATGAATCCAGCCACATCGCTGTTTGTGCCTTCATTAGTTCGAAAGTCGATCGTATTGACAGCCCCGACTACCCGCGCAATCGCATCAGCCTTGACAAATGGCATGACGGCCTGCTTATGCGGCACCGTCACATTAAGGCCGATGTAACCATGGTCTCGCAGCTCACGCAGGCTAAGGCGCACAATATCGGGCGGGACTGCGATGCGATCATAGTACCAGTCTGCCATGCCAAGCGCCGCGAAAGCTGCATTGTGCATGGCTGGGCTAAGGCTTTGTTCAACCGGCCAGCCAATCACGCCGACTTTATTCATCGCACCCGCATGCCTCACTCACTTCTAGTTGAGCGCCCAAGCGCGCGAGGGTGCTCGCGTATCCGGGAAATGAATCTCCTGTACAGCGCGCATCGAGCACGGTGGTACGCCCGTGAGCACACAAACCCGCCACGACCAAACTCATCGCGATCCGATGATCGTCATGCCCGTGGACAACCGCTCCCCGCAGCTTCTGTGGGCCGTGCAGCGAAAACCCATCCGGCCTTTCAACGATATCCGCGCCCAATTTGCGCAGCTCCCCGGTCATCACTGCGAGCCGGTCGGTCTCTTTAACGCGCAGTTCCGCAGCGTCGCGCACACTGGTTTCGCCTTCAGCCAACAGCGTCGCCACCATGAAGATCGGAAATTCATCGATCATGCGGACGACAACCTCACCGCCCACCTCAATGCCGCGCAGCGAGCTGTGGCGCACCACAATTGTGCCGACCGGATCGCCAGCCTCTAAGCCTGTCTCGATGATCGTCAGATCTGCCCCCATCGCTTGCAGCACATCGAGGATTCCGGTGCGTGTTGGGTTTAAGCTGACGCCGCTAATCTCAATCTCACTTTCGGGGATCAACAGCGCGGCGACGATCAAAAAGGCCGCTGAAGACAGATCGCCAGGAACGGTAAAATTTAAAGCGCGCAGTTGGCTGGCGGCGATGCGAATGATATTGCCATCAACAGCGATCGATGCCCCCATTGCCGCGAGCATGCGTTCGGTATGGTCGCGCGCCGGGCCGGGTTGAACGACCAAGGTTTCGCCTTCGGCAAACAAGCCAGCGAGAAGCAGCGCGCTTTTGACTTGTGCGCTGGCAACGGGCATTTCATAACGAATGGCATTCAAACGCGCCGGCTGAATGTAGAGCGGGGCACGACCGCCATCCCCTTCGATGCGCGCGCCCATCTGCCGCAGCGGCTCGATAATGCGACCCATAGGTCGGCGGCGAAGTTGGTCGCTGCCATCGAGGACGCTTGGAAACGGCTGCCCGGCCATAATGCCGGCCAGCAGGCGAATGCCCGTCCCTGCATTGACCAGATCCAATTTGGCTGCCGGCTGATGCAGCTTGCCCCCAGTGATTGCAAGTCCAGTCTCGCTGTGCCGGTCGACCGGCACACCTAGAGCCTGCACAGCGCGCAGTGAAGCCTCCGTATCGCCGGCCGGCAGCCACCCACTGATATGACTGACGCCCTCGGCAAGTGCGGAGAACAAAACTGCGCGGTGCGAGATGGATTTATCGCCCGGAACCCGTGTCGTGCCGCGCAGAGGTACGCCCGGCATCACATGAAAACAATCGAGTGTCATTTTTTCATCTCGTCGTAAGTCACTTCATTACCCCTCTGAGCGCGCTTCGCAGCGGCCATACCGTTGATCGGTGTGGGCTGTGCCGCGCTCTCCCCTTTTGCCTCAAGGCTCTTGACCCAAGCTAAGCGAGCTTCGCGGATCGGTTCGAGCAGCTCTGATAAACGCGCATCCTCGCGCGAGATCAAACGCGCTTCAATCATCGCCAGCTGCATACGAAAGAGCGCTAACAGAGTAGCCACCGCCTGCGTATTGGTGCTGAGAATATCTCCGATCATGTTGAGATCGCTAGCAGCCAAGCGCGACATATCGCGAAAGCCGCCCGCAGCCAACTTCCAGACCGAGTCATCGTGCTCGCCT
Organism: Aggregatilineales bacterium; assembly: GCA_046719065.1. Taxonomy (GTDB): domain Bacteria; phylum Chloroflexota; class Anaerolineae; order Aggregatilineales; family Phototrophicaceae; genus Flexifilum. The sequence goes on from JBDNDP010000001.1 coordinate 240,086, forward strand.
TCTTCCGCTACCGTAGCAACCAATGCTGCGCTCAACAGATAGGGCAGATGGCTGATCGCCGCGACAACGCGATCATGGCGATGGGCATCCATCTCAATTGCTTGAGCTTCCAAGGCCTCAACAAGCTGCAGTGCCCGCAGGCGCGCTGCTGGCGTTGTGCGGCGCGTGGGGCACAATACGAACGGCCGCCCACGATACAGCGTGGCATCACTCGCTTGAATGCCATTCGCTTCTTTGCCTGTCATAGGGTGACCACCGATCGCTTGCACGCCGATCGGCAGTGTTCCCATGGCTATACAAATATCCTCTTTCGTGCTGCCGATGTCAATCAAGAGCGTGTTTGAGCGCAGGTAAGATCCGATCCGGTCGCGTATAAGCCGGATGATAGTTCGAACTGGCGTGGCCAAAAGAACAGCGTCAGCTTCAGCTACTCCGCTACGTAAATCATCCGTAGCATAATCGACTATATCCTGCTCAAGGGCATACTGTCGTGCTTCTTCATCTAATTCAACGCCAGTAATTTTCTCGGCATACGGGCGCAATGCCAGCGCCAGCGAGCCTCCCATCAAGCCTAAGCCGACAATTGTGAGATGCCGTGAGCGAAAGCCAGACATTAGATAAACCGTCCCACCACTTCTGCTCTGTGAAGCGCATCGTTCGTCAACTTTAAGAAAACCTCATAACCTAGCCTCTGCCGGCCATCAGACATTGCTTGCGAAGGACGAGGATACACCTCATAGGAAGCGAGCCGCATTCGCGCGATTCTATTTGAGATGCCACCGGTGTTGGCGTCACGCTTCATGATGATCATGCTTCTTCTCCTCGTGCGGCTCTACAATTACTTTGTTATCGGGATAAAACAAGTCTGGTCGTAAGGCCAACGCCCCAGCCATATAAACATGGCGCACCTCATCAAGAGTCTTCGGCGTGTTCCAATGAATTAAAATGCGGATGCAGCGTGGAATCCCGTCAGGCGCATCAATTTCTTGACAACCGAGCAGCGCTGTGCGCGACCAACCGAGATCGCGCGCTGCCTTAGCGGGAAATGCTGCTGTTAGATCGGGCGTTGTAGTGAAGATGATGCTGGCCACATCGTCTTCATTTATTTCATTTTCATCGATCATGGCACGCAGCAGCGCGCGGGTCGCTCGCAGGATCGCATCTGCGCTGTTTTCGTCGGCCGTAGTTGCCCCGCGAACTCCTCGAAACTTCATATGCCTCCTCCGTAACAAAAAAGCGCAGAGTGTTTGCTCTGCGCTCTAGACCTCACTATCGCTCGTCGCGATTACCTTGCAGGAAGCAACACCCGGCACTCTGTTATGTCGCTGCCAAAGTAGTAATACGCTTCGCTGACAAGAACAAAACTGCCGCTATTCATAAATCCGCGCTTCAAAACATAGTGATTACGAGCAGGAGCATAGCATAAATGAGGAAATGCTGTCAACTAGTCAATAAGCATTGAATGGCTAGGTTCTGGCAGCAAGGCACAGCGCTTCGACCAACGACCGAACCGGTTCTACACCCTCTGCGCCGGCGCGCACCAGCGCGCTGCCGACGATGAAACCATCCACGAGCTGCTTGATCGCGTTGACATGCGCCGGCTGACTGATGCCAAAACCGAGGACGAGCGGCAGTTCGTGAGTGTGTTCGCGCAAGCGCGCCACAAAACTGGCCAAATCATCGGACAAGGTACTGCGCACACCAGTTACACCGGTCAGCGAGACGACATAGATAAATCCGCTCGCGCGTTCCGCCACCAGCGCAACACGCTCGGCTGTGCTTGTCGGCGCTAGGAAAAACGGCAGCGCCATACTCTCGCGCTGACAGAATTCAATGAACTCGTTTCCCTCTTCGGGCGGCAAATCGGGCACGACAATCCCGTCCGCGCCGGCCGCTTTTGCATCCCGAACAAATGCTTCCGGCCCATAGGCAAGCAGCGGGTTCAAATACCCCATCATCATCACTGGCTGCCGAACACCCTTCGCTCGCAATTCACTTACAGCGCGCAAGCAAGTACGCACTGTCACACCATTTTCTAGGGCGCGCTGCGCTGCCGCTTGAATGATCGGCCCGTCTGCTAATGGATCGCTGAACGGCATACCGATCTCAAATCCATCTACACCAGCTTCAGCCATCGCGATGATAATTTGCAGCGACGTTGTGTAATCAGGATAACCGATAGGGTAATAGGGCCAGAAAGCTGGCCGATTTTGGGCGCGCGTTCGTTTGAAAAGCGTGCTGACAGCATCGGTGCCTCGTTCAATATCGGTCAGATGTATCATCGCATTTACTCACTCACGGTGTACGAGGGTGCAAAACACAGCCTTCAGCAACCCAACGTTCGATCACTATTTCTTGTGCATATGCTAAGCGCATCCCCAAAGCCGCTTGAGGCGTGAAGAACGCCATCGAGTGACCTTCATAAAGGGGCTGCGTAACGATTTCGGAAGCGACTTGCGCGATAAAAATATGATTGATCGTCTCAACAAGCCCGGCAACCGAACGCGCTGGGCAGCGATAGCTAAACCAATAACGTACAGCGGCATGAAGACGCAGCTCCTCATACAACTCACGACGAATGGCAGCATCAGGCGTCTCTCCAACTTCGACCGCGCCGCCAAACAACGTCCACCAGCCTGCGTAAGGCAGTTCCGGCCGATGGTCGCGCTGCTGGAGAAGCAGGCAGCCGCGATTATCGATCAGCACTGCGCTGGCGACTGCGCGCTGCAACTCACCGGGTGTCGCCATTAAGCGCCCTAATTACGGTATCCAGATCCTTATCACCACGGCCTGACATATTAATCAGGATGATCGATGAACGAGGCATAGCCGGCGCGCGTTTGATCGCCTCTGCGACTGCGTGAGCGCTCTCAAGGGCTGGAATGATCCCCTCCATCCGACACAACAACTGCAGCGCTTCGAGCGCTTCGTCATCAGTCGCGGTTGTGTAGAATGCGCGCTCTGTTTGACGTAAATAGGCATGTTCGGGGCCGACGGAGGGGTAATCCAAACCGGCAGAGATGCTGTGTGTATTCATGATTTGACCATCTTCATCTTGCATGACGAACGATCGTGTGCCATGTAAGACGCCGGCCCGGCCAACTGCTGGATCGGAGAATCGCGAAGCGTGTTCGCCGCTTTCAACGCCATGCCCACCCGCCTCGACGCCGATCAATTCGACGTCGGGATCGTTGAGAAACGCATGAAACAGACCGATTGCATTGCTGCCACCGCCAACACAAGCGATGCACACATCTGGCAGCCGGCCGGCCAGCGCTAGCATTTGCTGGCGCGCTTCCATCCCGATCACGCTTTGGAAATCGCGCACCATCATCGGGTATGGATGCGGCCCGAGCGCTGATCCAAGCAGGTAAAACGTCGTCTGGACGTTCGTGACCCAATCGCGGATCGCATCATTGATGGCGTCTTTTAGCGTGCGACTGCCGCTCTCAACCGAAATGACATTGGCACCTAACAATTTCATGCGAAACACATTCGGCTGCTGGCGGGCAATATCGACGCTGCCCATGTAGACGTGACACTCCAAGCCCAGCAGCGCTGCAGCAGTCGCACTCGCTACGCCATGCTGCCCAGCCCCCGTTTCGGCGACGATGCGCTGCTTGCCCATGCGCTTGGCCAGCAGCGCTTGGCCGAGGGCATTGTTGATCTTGTGAGCGCCGGTATGCGCCAGATCTTCGCGCTTGAGATAAATTTGAGCGCCTCCCAGCAGTTCAGACAAACGAGCGGCGTAACTGATCGGGGTCGGCCGTCCGGTATAAGTGCGTTGAAGATAGGCCAACCGCTCTTGAAAAGCCGGATCCGCCATAGCATCAGTATAGGCGATCACCAACTCATCCAGCGCCGGGATCAACGTCTCGGGCACGAAACGCCCACCAAATTCACCATAATAACCGCGCGCATCAGGGACACTCGTCGTTCCAACTTGGATGTAAGTCATCGTTTACCACTCCACCATCTTCACTGCCTGAATGAATGCCCGCATCTTCTCACGATCTTTGATGCCCTGCTGTCCTTCAACCTCAACACCGCTGGCCACATCAACTCCCCATGGCTGAACAGCGGTGATGATGGCTTGGACATTATCGGGTCGCAGCCCACCGGCTAACATCAGCCGCGGCGTTAAATCTCGCGCAGCCCGGGCGACATCGATACTCGCCTGCTCGCCTGTGCCGCCATACAACGCCGGATGGTGCGCGTCCAGCAACAGACTTGGGACCCGGTCATCCGCTGGCGCATACTGGTCGAAATACATGGCATCATCAACCGCTTCTTGCACAGTGCGCGGCCGGATCGCCTTATAACCGGTGCCGCGTAGCTCGCGCAGCATTTCGCCGGACTCGTCACCACTCAATTGAACGAATTTCAAACCAACCTGTTCCATCGTAATCGACATGCGGCCGACGATTTCATTGACAAATACTCCGACCAAAACCGGGCACGCCGCTCCAAGTTCAGCCCGCATCCCATCCGCCAGCCGCCGCGCATCAACTGGATGAATATACCGAGGACTAGACCGGTAGAAGTTTAAGCCGATCAAATCGGCGCCCGCTTCGGCCGCGGCGAGGCCATCTTCCAAACGCTTGATGCCACAGATCTTAACTTTGACCACGACTACCTCGTGATTGGCTGCTAAATGCACGCACCGCGGCTGCGATATCGCTCGACGCGATCAAGCCCTCACCAACTAGCACGGCGTGAGCGCCGAGCGCCCCCATATACGCCACATCGTTCGGCGAGCGGATAGCGCTTTCGGCAACTAGGGTGATCTCGGGCGGCAAGCCGCGAGCAACGCGCGCGGTAGTCTCCAAATCCTCAGAAAACGTTCGCAGGTCGCGGTTGTTCACCCCAATTAACGACGCCCCAAGTTTGAGCGCGCGCTCGAGCTCGGCCTCACTATGCACTTCAACGAGAGCCGCCATTTGTAAAGAGTTAATGAGAGCCAGAAGAGCGCTGAGCTGCGCATCGGTGAGCACAGCGACGATCAATAACACTGCATCAGCGCCAGCAGCACGAGCCTCCAATACTTGCAGCGGCTCGATGATAAAGTCCTTACGCAGCACTGGCACCTCGACAGCAGCGCGTACCGCACATAGATGATCGAGGTGACCTTGAAAGAACGGTTCGTCGGTCAGCACGGAGATCGCGCTCGCGCCGTTCTTTGCATATAGATCCCCTAGCGCCAACGGGTCAAAAGGCTCGATCAAGACTCCTTTACTGGGCGATGCATGTTTTACTTCAGCGACCAGCGCGATGTTCGAACCAGCGCGCAGCGCGGCCGCAAAATCACGCGGAGAGCTGGCATCGGCAGCAGCGCGTTCGAGGCGAGTTTCAACGTCCGGAAACCGCGCACGTAGCGCCTTCAGTTCCTCCGTTTTGCGCGCAAGAATGCGGTCAAGCACTGTATCAGTTTTGACAAATTGTGAAGAGGATGCCATTAGGCCACCGTCTCCCGCGCTAGCTGCTGACTATACGAAATAAGGGCTTGCAGCCGTTCCAGCGCTGCGCCACGCGCAATGACCAACTCGGCCTGCTGGATGCCCTCGCGAATATCCTCTGCCAGCCCGCCGGCGACCAAAGCCGCACCTGCGTTGAGCAGCACAACATCGCGCTTTGCATCAGTGATCGAACCATCGAGCACACCGCGCAAGATGGCCGCGTTCGCTGCGGCATCTCCACCAATTAATTCTGAAATGCTGGCGCCCCGAAACCCGAGATCGGCTGGATCGAGTTCGTAGCTGATCACCGTATTATCTTGAAATTGACTGATGCGATTCGGGCCGGTGGTCGTCAATTCGTCCAACCCGCCGTACCCGCTTACGACAAGGGCGGAGACCGCACCAAGTTCGCCGAGGACATGCGCGAGCAGATCGGTCAGATCGGCAGCGAAAACCCCCATCAACTGGCGCCGCGCGCCAGCAGGATTAGTGAGCGGGCCGAGGATGTTGAAGATTGTGCGCACGGCCAATTCACGGCGGGGGCCGATCGCATAACGCATGGCAGGATGGAGCTTTGCAGCAAAAAGAAATCCGATGCCCACCTCTTCGATACAGCGGCCAACTTGCTCGGGAGATAAGTCCAGATAAACACCAAGTTCGGCCAGAACATCGGCGCTGCCGCATTTGCTGCTGGCGGCGCGATTGCCATGTTTGGCAACTCTTAAACCAGCCCCAGCCGCAACGAAGGCTACCGTGGTGCTGATGTTGAAGGTACCCGATCGGTCGCCGCCGGTGCCGCAGGTATCAAGCAGCTCGGCTCCATCGAAGCGTGTAGGAACTCGCTGTGCATTGGCGCGCATGGCGCGGGCGCTGCCAGTGATCTCGTCGTGAGTCTCCCCTTTCATGCGCAGCGCCATCAGATATGCACCGATCTGAGCGTCAGTCGCCTGGCCAGTCATGATCTGATTCATCACTGCTTCGGCTTCCTCCTGCTGCAAGTGCCCGTAACGACTGAGGATATCGATCGCGCGTTGGATGTCCATGCTGCGCCCCCTAAATCTCAAACCACTACCGGCACTTGAACTGAGAGAAAATTGCGCAAAATTTGCGGGCCATAGATCGTCAGAATGCTTTCGGGATGAAACTGGACACCGAAGACTGGATATTCTTTGTGACGCAGCCCCATGATCTCGCCCTCCTCCGTGAAGGCCGTCACCAGCAGCGTCGAGGGCAGCGTATTTTCTTCAACGATCAGGCTGTGATAACGCGTGGCTTCAAAGGGGCTGGGAATCCCAGCGAAAAGCCCGTCCCCTTTATGATAGATCTGGCTGACTTTGCCGTGCATTAGCCGGTCATTGCGGCGGACGATACCTCCGTACACTTGACCGATGCACTGGTGTCCCAAACATACGCCAAGGATCGGGGTGGTCGGCCCCATCTCGCGCAGAACCGCCTGTGAGATCCCGCTGTCATCAGGCGTGCCTGGCCCCGGAGAAATGACAATGTGCGACGGATTCAGAGCACGCACCTCATCGAGCGAAATTCGGTCATTGCGACGCACTTCCAACTGAGCGCCTAACTCGCCGAGATATTGAACGAGATTATAGGTAAAGCTGTCGTAATTATCGATTACGAGGATCATCGTTTTTGCTCCAATTCTGGGAAGGTATTAGTTTCCAGCCCTTCCAGATGCATTACATCATCGGCGGTCACTAGAGACCAGCAATCCCCTTCTTCGCGGCGTATGGTGGTGACTGAAGTGTTTTTTAAGTCAATGGACGCGGTATCAAGATTTGGGATGAGCGACTCGAGCAGTGCGCGAATGGCCGTGGAGTGCGAGAGGATGCCCACAGTTTCACCGGCGTTGGCCGCGATGATATCGTCGAAAGCATCACGCATACGCTTACGCACCTCGCGGCGGCTTTCCGCTCCAGCAAGATGGAAGCCCTCTGGATCGGCGACGAACGACGCATACTCGTCAGGATACCAAGCACGAATCTCATCCAAGGTCAGCCCTTGGGCTTGACCGATGTTGCGCTCGCGCAGGCGCGGATCGGGGATCGGCTCAAACCCGAGCTGCTTTGCAATGATCTGCGCTGTTTCCATCGCCCGTTTAAGATCGCTGGTGTACAAGGCGCTCATGCCGATATGCCGGACGAAGTGGGCCAGCGCCTGCGCTTGGCGCCGGCCATGGTCGTTCAGCGGCGCCGCAACCCACCCCTGCCAGCGGCCCTGCCGGTTCCAATCTGTCTCCGCACATCGGATGAAAACCACCCGCTTGACCATTATTCCAACTCCTTCATAGTTTAAGTTAGAGCAGGCCTGCTTCAGCGCGACGCACTGCCTGCATCAATGCCTTCGCTTTATTGAGTGTTTCTTCATATTCGCGTTCTGGCACGCTGTCAGCGACAATACCCGCGCCTGCTTGTACATAGAGTTTGTCGCCCTGCATCAAGGCGGCGCGAATGGTGATACAGGTATCCATTGACCCGTCAAAACTGAAGTAGCCGACCGCGCCGCCATAAGGCCCGCGGCGAATCCCCTCTAATTCTTCGATAATTTCCATAGCGCGAACTTTAGGGGCACCGCTGAGCGTGCCAGCAGGAAATGTCGCGCGCAGCAAATCGAACGCATTCATGCCCGGCCGCAGCCGTCCTTCGACATTGCTGACGATGTGCATAATCGACGAATATCGCTCGATATACATTAGATCGGTCACCTTGACCGTGCCATACTCGCAAACGCGTCCAAGATCATTGCGCCCAAGATCGACGAGCATGATGTGCTCTGCCCGCTCTTTTGGATCAGCCAGCAGTTCCTCCTCTAAGCGCTTGTCTTCTTCGGCAGAAGCTCCCCGCGGCCGCGACCCGGCGATCGGTCGCGTCATGGCGATTCCATCTTCAAGCCGCACCATCATTTCTGGGGATGCACCGATGAGCGTGAAGTCGTCGCTGAAGCGCAGAAAAAACATGTACGGAGACGGGTTGGTAGCGCGCAGCGCACGGTAGATCGCAAGCGGCGAGGCGGTTGTGCGCCGGCTAAGGCGCTGCGAAAGGACGATTTGGAAGGCATCACCAGCGGCGATGTACTCCTTGGCGGCGCGCACTCGTCTTTCAAATTCCGCTTGTGAAACGTTCGACTCGATAGCCTCATGATTTACGCTGTTCGCAATCTCTTCCATCAGCGGCAGAGGCCGGCGCAGCGCTTCGACGATCGCTTCAATTCGCTGGACTGCATCTTCATATGCAGCGATCGGACTGCCCGTGTTATGCGCGTTAGCGAGCACGATAAGTTGATGCTTAGCATGATCAAAGATGACGATGGTATCGACAAGCATAAAAGCGACATCGGGCACGTTCAGATCTTCGCGCGCAGTCTCCGGCAGGCGTTCAAAATAGCGGACGACATCATACGAGAGCGCTCCGACAGCCCCCCCGACGAAACGCGGCAGTCCCTCGATGGGCACGGGCTTGACGCGTCCAAACTCTTTTTCGACCACATGTAGGGGGTCTTCGCTCTCTTCGAGGGCGCGAACGGTTGTTACACCGTGTAGTGTGCGGGTGACCATGCCGTGTTGAACCGTAATGACGCCTTTAGGATTGACGCCGAGAAAAGAGTAACGGCCAACTTTCTCTCCTCCCTCCACACTTTCAAGCAGAAAGGAGACATTTCCCATTTGGGCGAGCTTAATGTGGACAGAAACAGGAGTTTCCAAATCGGCCAATAGAGTCTGGTAAACCGGTACTAAATCTCCCTTCTCAAACAACTGCAGCACGTCATCCCGACTTGGCAGCACGGTCGTTTGTGAAATCGCTAGGGTCATCGTGACCTCACTTATTAAGAAATAAAATAACCCCTTCGCCTCAAGGACGAGAAGGGGTTCCCGTGGTGCCACCTTGTTTATCACTGCCCAAGCGGGCAGCGATCACTCAACCCAATACAGGCAAACGATTGCCGATATTGTGCGCCATGATAACGAGTGCGCTTTCTCGGTGGCAGCTACACACATCGTCGTATCGATGCTTCACTCCCACAGCTCACTGGCCCATTCAACGTCAGCGATGTACCGCCTTCACAGCAACCGGCGGCTCTCTGAACACCCCATGTAACGTCTACTATTCCAGATCAACGCCTACTTGTATTCAATTTTATGCATTAGCGTAGCCAGAATCGCGCCGCCTGTCAAGCAATACGCGCGCCAGTTACGGGCTTCATCGTCGTTAATCGACTTGTAACTGCACTGTCACGATGCGACGAGGCTCAAGGTCGAGCCTCAAGCACCCCTCATTGACAGGGATCGCAGCAACTGGACGTTCGAGCAGATCGCAGCGCCAAGCACCTTTAATCGCGATCAGACCAGAAGCGATCTCCGCTTTCTGCGGCTGATCGCTTAGATTCAACAGCCGGGCGAGCAGGCATCGCTCACCAAAATCGCCAACTGGTTTAAGGTGCAGCACCGCGATAGGTGGCTCGGGCAAGTGCAGCAGGGTGCCGCTCTTTGGAAGTCCTCCGCCAGCGGCACGAGGTTCGCCAAGGTGCTGCAAGAGCGGCTCATCAAACAGGGCTTCTACCCCCCAGCGATAAGCCATCGCCTCGTCAAAACCACCTGCATGGGGATGCAGCCGGTAGCGCGCATGCACCAGACCCGGCTGATGCGCCCGAAAATTGGTCTCCCAGTAATTTGATGTAACCCAACTTAGCAAAAGCGGGCGCTCCAGCTCGAACGCCATTTGATAATCGCCGAAGTGAAAATCACCTAATTGGAACAGTGGGTTCTCGGGAAGCGCCACTGTGATACCACGCACATCGTTCGAAAAGTCAACATAACCCTGTGTCGCAAAATAATCGCGACATACCCCCGGCAGTTGTTCACGGCCCGGCTGCACGCTCAACCCGCCGAGATCGTAACGAGCTGTCGCATGTGGCAGATTGAACGGGAAAAGCAAATAGATCGACTCAGGGTGCGTGGTCAGCCCCATATACCAAGATGACTCGCATTCGACATACGCCTCTGCGTTTGGCAGAAATACCCGCTGTCTCACTTCCCTTTCGATGCCATGTACTCGCAAGTGTTGGACGACCGACCAGCCTAAAGGCGTTCGAAAAACCTGATGGCGCACAACTTCTCCCAAAGAACGTCGCGCCCACCAACCGCGCTTCCATCCGGAAGGGATCTCGACCGCATCCAACGGCCAGACGTGATCAAACAGCCGCTTACGTGGGGCCGAAGCCGTCATATCAGCGACCTGCTCATGAACCGGGGCGTGAAGCGCGCTTCCAACGGTAGGGTCAACCCACTCCCAATCAAGCCGTTTATCGTAAAGGGAGGCGATGCCACCGCGCTCGCGGTCAAAACGCAAACGAAAATATGCGCTTTCAACCGTCTCTGACTCGCTCACTTCGAGTATCCCACGCTCAACTCGCAGCGCCTCACGCTCGAGCACCGCGTACCCAAATGCGGGGATACGCGTTGGCGGGATCAGCAGCCGGGGCACTTCCGGCGGCAGCGCGTCCAATCCTTCAGGTGTAAAGCGCAGCTCTTGTTTGCGATCAAGAAAATGCCGGCTTGAAAGCAGATCATCCACGGTTCCACGCGGCTGCGCAATGGCACGGCGCACCGGGCCAGAGATGACGCGCTCCCAAGGCAGCGGGTTAAACACAAGCAGATCGTCGGGCTGCGCCGAGGAGACATGCCGAGCCAGCTCCGCTAACCCATCACGCTGCAACATCAAGCTCAGGCTGCGCGCTTGATAAGCGTACTGTGCTTTGTGAAACCAACCGCTGGCGCTGTCCTCACTGTCGAAAAACCAAACCGAGTCATCCGCACCCCAGCTATGTTCGGCCCAGAGATGCAGGCTGCGCCACGCAGTTTCGCGCAAAGCATAAGACGCTTCTAACCAACGGCCAGCCTCATCAGGTGAGAAGCCAAGCGTTTGGCCAACTGCAAAGAGGGCATCGGCTGTTCGCAAGCGCGCTCGGCTGGCACGAGCGATGGCCTCTTCGCGCGCGCTGCTGATAATGCCGAAACTCCAAAAATCCGTCCAATCACCGCGAAGTACGGGCAGATCTTCGAGATATGGCTGGAGGGCTGCCCACCACTGGCGCGGCGTCGCCATGACGATGCGCGGCTTGCGCCCGCTGGCATTCCACCGTGCGATGAACGGGGAGTAATCAAACGCTGGGCCATTATCGCCAAATGGATGGAAGGTCTGAATCAACAAGATTGGCAGCGGATACTCAATGTCACGTAAATAGGCTTGCACACGTGGCCACCACGCAGCGGCCAGCGCATCGGCATCGCGACCGATCCCAATTTCCCAACCTTGATTATAGGGCCAGCCATTGAAAGTAGGCAGCAGCCGGCCGCTGGCCCCCTGCCATCGAAACGGCCATGGTCGCGGTTTCATCGCTCCGCCAAAATGCGGATTGATCGCCATTGTGAAACCGTCAAACCCTGCATCGAGCAGCAGGTCAACCAATGCCCAACTCGCGCCGTTCACATCGCAGTTCATTGCCGACCGAATTTCGAAGCCGTAGTCGTCGCGCAGCCGGCGTACCAACAGCAGGCTCTCCACCCATTGGTCAATATCGAATAACGGCGTAGCGTTGACAAACAAGCCAGTGACCTCAATGCGGCCAGCGCGTTCCATCGCGATCAAGCGTTCGATGTCGCGAGACGACGCGCACGCTAACCAATGTTCCAGCACTGCTGTCACTTCGACAGTCCAACGAAAGGCGCTGTCGTCTTCGGAAGCGGCGTATTTCTCTGCAAGCCCGATCGCCTCTAGTAGAGCGCGGTTTTGCAGCTCCCATACGATGGGCTGGTCATGGGTGTAGCCAATGTCAGTGTGACTGTGATGAATGAGGTAGATCGTTTCGATATCGGGCATAACGAACAGCATTACATCTTGACACCGCCCGCCGTCATCCCCTTGACGAGATATTGGCGAGCGAACACGTAAAGCAAAATCGAAGGCACGCTGTAAATGACAGCCAATGACGTTAGAAAGCCAAAATTAACATTGCCCAAGTTATTGAACGCCCGGTACAGCCCCATCGAGATCGGGAATGTGTTAGGTGAACGAAGCAACACCAGCGGGATCAAGAAATCGCTCCAAGCAGCTAAGAACGCGAACAACCCTGTAACTGCCACGCCGGGGAACATCAGTGGAAAAACGATGCGATAGAGGCCCTGAAGGCGATTGCAGCCATCAAGCCAAGCCGATTCTTCCAATTCGATCGGGATGCTATCGACAAAACCTTTCATGATCCAGATCGACAGCGGAAGCTGCATTGCAGTAAAGACTAAGATTGCCCCCTCAAACCGGTTGACAAAGCCCAATACGACGGCGATGCTGAAGATCGGCAGAATCACCGACGTGATCGGCATCACGCGCGCCAGCAGCAGAATATACATGAAAGCTGTTTTGCCAGGAAAAGGAACCCGAGATAATGGATAGGCGGCTAAAGTCGCCAAGATCACCGTTGTGGCCATCGTGCCAACAGCGAGGATCGCGCTGTTGCGCAGCCACGTGAACAGCTCAGGTTCTGCAAACAGCTCGGCATAATTCTCTAAAGTGAACGTCTCAGGAATAGCCCATGAAAACCCGGGATCGGGGTCGAACGAAGCCAGCAGCAGCCATGAAAGCGGCCCGAAGAAAAAGATCAAGACTGCCCCATAAAACCCTGCCCGTCCCACAAAATCAAGCGGGCGAAACGCGCTGCCTAGCATGCTATTTCTCCTGCTCCACGCGCAGCAGCCGTAAATAGGTGAGCGCAAGTGTCAAGTTGATCAACAGCATAATGACTGACGCCGCAGACCCGAAGCCAACTTCGCGATATTGGAAAGCGCTGCGATAGATGTAGACGCCGATGATCTCGGAACGTCCTAAAGGGCCGCCCCCAGTCAGCGCGAAGACAAGACCAAAAACCGAGAAAGTGCCCATCGTGATCAAAATGAAGTCGAGAAGGATGGTATATCGCAGCATCGGCACGGTGATGAAGCGAAACTTTTGCCATGCCGAGGCTCCATCGACGGCGGCAGCATCGAACAGCTCATCCGGTATCGACTCGAGCGCCGCCGAAAACAGCAGCATGGTAAAGGCAGTTCCACGCCAAACATTGACCAAAATGATCGCCAGCATCGGCGTATCGATCAGCCAGCGATGCTGCTCGAAGCCGAAAGCCATCAGCAGTTGGTTGGCCGTGCCCGATTGGAAATTGAACACGCTCGCCCAGATGTAGACTGCGACGATCTCCGGCACAACCCAAGCTAGCAGCACTGCTCCGCCCACCAATCCTTTGCTCGAGATATGCGCGCGGCGCAGCGAAACCGCCAGCAGCAGCCCGAGGACAAACTGGCCTAGAAAAGCGGAGGCAAAGACAAACAGAAAACTGAGGCCCAGCGAATTCCAAAAAGCCGGGTCGGCAAAGAGACGCACATAATTGTCAAAGCCAATAAACGTGAAGTTGCGCGCATTTGGCCCGATCAAGCTTTGGTTCGTGAAGCTAATGACGATCGCCCACAGCGTTGGCACAAAGACGAACAACAGCACCAGCAGCAACGCCGGCAGCATGAATAACAGCAGCGACAGTTCGCCGAGACGCCGCCGGCTAACATGACGCCCAACGGATTGAACTGTCGCAGGAGAAAGAGCAGCGCTTTGCATTCTTACTTAATCTTTGGAAGATATCGCTAACAAATTTACTCACAAATACAGTAGAGCGGCAGGCAACTGCCTTACCGCTCCACTGCGTTCAGCGAGTCCTATTCGAGCGGCAATCGCTTTACATTGTCAGAGCCGACGATCCGCTCGACGGCTTGGGCAAACAGCACCATTGCTTCTTCAGCGGTCGCCTCGCCGAGCAGAATACGTTCAGTGGCAATCTGGATCTGTTCAGAAACGCGCGGATAGTTCGGATCGCTGGGACGGAATGACTGGAATGGCAGCACAAGTTCCGCGATCGCCATGTTGAAGTCGCTGGTTTCTGTATCCAAACGAGACGGCACACCGCCAACACCGCTAATGTAGCGCGCAACATTTTCGGCACTAGTCATGAACTGCACAAATTCCCACGCCAGTTCGGGGTTCTGGGTATCAGCGCCGATCGCCCAACCCCAGCCGCCGCCCATGCCCACGAAATCCCAGCCGTTGACGCCGGCGCCGGGTTCGCGGGCGGGCATTGGCGTCCAACCCATCACCTCATCCCGGTTTTCGATCGGCGCCCACGTGCTGTCAGGGGCAACCAGATCCCAGAACACGCTGACGACGACCCCCATACCGACACGCCCACGCGCCATCCCCTCTTGCAGATAGAATACCCACGGCTCAGGTTCCATAAACGGTTCGGGCAGCGCATAGCCTTCACTGAACATGCGCTCATAGAAACGGAAAGCATCCAAGATCGCTGGGCTTTCAACGATCCATTTGCCATCCTCAGGGTCGATCAAATCGCCACCCGCGCCTTTAAACAGCATAAAAAAGCCATCAATGGTCGTGCCCTCACCCCAGATCGTACCCGCCTCCACCATCATCGGGATGACATCTGGCACGTTTTCTTGAATCTGCGCAGCAGCCTCAAAGATCTCTTCCCAACTTGTTGGAGACCACGGCACGGGAAGACCCGCCTGCTCAAAGACATCAATGCGGTAGAACAGCACCCGCGTATCAGTCACATACATGACTGCGTAGACGGAGTCGTCAAGCGAACCCATCAACTGCATGCCTTCAGGAAAATTCTCCCACTCATCCCAGTTAGCAACAAAGTCATCAAGCGAGAGCACCAAACCAGCCTGTACGAGTTCAGGCAGAGCTTCTGCACTCACCGAGAATACATCTGGCCCAACGCCGGCACTAAAGTCAAGCAGAAGCTGGTCATCATAGCCCTCAGTTGGCTCGTTGATGACAACCTGCACCGTCACGCCCTGCTCAGCTTTCATCGCGACGAAATCATTGATCAGCGCATTGACCGTCTGCGAGCGCGGGTCGCCAGGGAAGGAAATCGTGAGGGTTTGCGTCTCTTGCGCCGCAGCGCTAAAGACCATCCCTATCAGCAAGGCCAGCAGCACGAACAACGGCAAATAGACCTTGACGATATTCTTTTTTAAAATCATGATAAAACTCCCGCTAGAAGTTGCATATCCATTAACTAACTAAAGTGATGCTTCACAAAAAGCGATCGAACCGCGGTCATCTTAACGCATGTCTTCTCCCAGTCACCTCCCCGCCCCAGTGGCGCACTTATTGGAATGTGGCAAAAATCAGCCAGGCAATCGATTTCCTAAACTGTAACATGAGGTACAATTGCCGTCAACAAATTGGGATGGCCGCTTATGCAATCCATTCATCAAGTCGCAAGACGGGCTGGCGTCTCTGCCGCGACCGTATCACGTGTCATCAACGGGACGAAGTACGTTAGCCCAGAGACGCGCGAGCGCGTGCTGCGCGCCATTGACGAACTAGGGTTTCAGCCCAATGCCGCAGCGCGCAGCCTGCGCCTGCAAAAGACACAGTTTATCGGCGTTCTGCTGCCCAGCCTTGAAGATTATTTCTTCGGCAGGCTGGCCTTCATTATCGAACAAAACCTGCTTCAACGTGGCTACCGCCCGATTTTCTGCAGCACTGAAAACAGCCCGCACAAAGAGGCCGACTATTTGAGCATGCTCACCGCACAGCGCGTTGATGGGCTGCTGATCGTGCCGACCAACGCCAGCCAACAGTCGATCGACCAACTGCAAACGGTCGCCGATAAACATGCCCCAACCGTTTTGCTCGAAGCTGGAATTCCGGGGTTAGAGGTGAGTCAAATCATCCCCGCTAACCGGCAGGGTGGCTACGCGGCGGGGCAGCATTTGCTTGGCTTGGGCCACCGACATATCGCCATCATTGCTCCGGGACCTGACAACCGTCCCCCTTCCTCTGGCGGGGGTTACGAACGCATCATTGGCATGCAGTCGGCTTTTGAAGATTACGGCGCGGTGTGGGATCCAATTTACATCATCCGCGATCTCGACTATGTTGCGCTTGGATACTGCGGAACGCGCATCTTGCTCGCGCAGCACCCTGAAGTAACAGCGATTTTTGCTTTGACCGACCAAATCGCAATTGGAGTCTTGCGCCAGCTTTGTGATTTCGGCCTGCGCGTGCCAGAGGACTTTTCGGTGATCGGCCATGGCGGCATCCCCATCACCGAGCACTTAATCCCGCGTTTAACGACCGTGGCACAGCCGATCGAACGCATGGGCAGTTTGGCAGTGGAGGTGCTGTTTCAACACATTGACGACCCAAGCGCGCCGCTCCAGCATATCAGCCTCGATGCCGAACTCGTCATCCGCGAGTCAACCGCATCCCCGCGCTGTGCTCCCCTGCCCATAGTCCAAAATGATAACCCGTAAAACAACGCCCAAAATGTCACAGTCATTACACCGATGACATAGGGCGATAGAGTCCTAAACATCCAAGCTGAGAATCCTCAGACAACATGCTATAATTTCGAAACCGATTCGAACGCAAGTTCGACGAGATGAGGATCGCTGGTATGCCGAAGTTCGAGCTTGTTTCCGATTTTAAACCTACGGGCGACCAGCCCCAAGCGATTGAGAAGCTGGTTGAGGGCATTAACAATCAACTCGCGCGGCAAACCCTGCTCGGCGCGACAGGCACGGGCAAGACATTCACCATTGCCCACGTGATCGAGCAAACGCAGCGCCCAACGCTGATCTTAGCGCACAATAAAACGCTGGCAGCACAGCTTTACGCCGAGTTCAAAGAGTTCTTTCCGCGCAATGCGGTTGAGTATTACGTCAGCTATTATGACTACTATCAGCCGGAGTCCTACGTTCCGCGGTATGACCTGTTCATCGAGAAACAAACTGATATCAACGAGCAAATCGAGCGGCTCCGGATCGCAGCAAAAGCGGCTCTTCTATCAAGACGAGATACGATCATCGTCGCCTCGGTGAGCTGTATTTACGGCACAGGCGATCCAGAAACTTGGGGAGCAGCGACCGCAAAAATCACAGTGGGCGAAGAGATTCGGCGCGAAACTTTGCTGCGCAAGCTAGTTCAAATCCAATATACACGCGGCGACATGGATCTCGCGCCGGGCACATTTCGGGCGCGCGGCGATGTGCTTGAAATCTACCCGCCTTATGCGAACTCGGCGTTTCGGGTAACGCTGTTCGGCGATGAAGTGGAACGTATTCTCGAATTTGACCCGCTCACCGGTGAACTGTTAAGCCAGCAAGAAACGCTCGTCATCTTCCCGGCTGCTCAATTCATGGCCGACCAAGACAAACTACAGAAAGCCCTTCACGACATCGAACGCGAACTTGAGGAGCAGGTTAGTTACTTCAAACGCGTGGGCAAACTGGTAGAGGCGCAGCGGCTGGAGCAGCGCACACACTACGATCTTGAGATGCTGCGCGAGATGGGCTTTACATCCGGCATCGAGAATTATTCGCGCCATCTCGATCAACGACCGGCAGGAAGCCCACCGTGGACGCTGGTCGATTACTTTCCCAAAGACTACTTGCTGGTTATCGACGAAAGCCACATGACGATTCCGCAGCTTCGCGGCATGTACAACGGCGACCGTTCACGTAAAGAAGTTCTGGTTGAATATGGTTTTCGACTGCCAAGCGCGATGGACAACCGCCCACTGCGCTTCGACGAGTTTGAGACGCGCATGGGCCAGACCATTTTCACCAGCGCCACGCCCGGCCCGTATGAACAGCAGGTCTCCCAAGCGGTCGTTCAGCAGATCATTCGCCCTACTGGCATCCTCGACCCAGAAATCAGTGTGCGTCCCACCAAAGGGCAGATCGACGATCTCCTGCAAGAAATCGCAGCGCGCGTGCAGCGCGGCCAGCGCGCGCTCATCACCACGCTGACACAGCGCATGGCCGAGGAATTAGCGGGATATATTAATGAGATCGGCATCCGCGCACATTACCTACATGCCGAGATCGATACGTTAGAACGGGTTGAGATCCTGCGCGACCTGCGTTTAGGCGTCTACGACGCGGTCGTCGGCATCAACCTGCTGCGCGAGGGCATCGACCTGCCAGAAGTTTCGCTCGTCGCGATTCTCGATGCCGATAAAGAGGGCTTTTTGCGCTCCGAAAGCGCGCTGATTCAGACGATCGGCCGCGCTGCGCGCCACGTTGAGGGACAGGTCATTCTGTATGCCGATACGGTCACTCCATCGATGGAACGCGCTATCGCCGAGACCGAGCGCCGGCGTGCGATCCAACGGGCCTACAATGAGGCGCATGGCATCACGCCGACCTCAATCGTCAAACAAGTGCGCGATTTGACTGACCGCGTCAAGGGCCTTATCACCGAAGAACAGAAACAGGCTGTCGAAGGAGAGGTCACCATCGCAATGCTGCCCAAAGATGAGCTGCACCGCATGATCAAAGAGCTTGAGGCTGAAATGAAGCTGGCGGCGAAAGCCCTTGAATTCGAAAAAGCTGCCTTGCTGCGCGATCAAGTACTAGAGTTAAAGCGCGTAATGGCCGACCGAGAGCTGGAGTTCGATTTGCTAGCTCGCCAGCAATAGAGATGCTTGTCAACTGGGGGATTAACCGTTGACACCGGTTAACCGGCATGCTAACATGCAGTCATACGATGCGGGGTAGAGCAGTGGTAGCTCGTCGGGCTCATAACCCGGAGGCCGTAGGTTCGAATCCTACCCCCGCTACTTTTGATAAGGCGACGTAGCTCAGTGGTTAGAGCATGCGATTCATAACCGCAGGGTCATTGGTTCAAATCCAATCGTCGCCATGATAGCACAAAGCCCCACTTTGGGGCTTTTTGTTTTCACCCTGACTCAAGACGAACAAGGTCGTCCCAAGTTTCACGGCGGCGGCTAATTTTCCACTCGGTCCCATTTTCAAGTACAACGACCTCTGGCGGTCGTGGGCGCGCATTGTAGTTATTGGCCATCACCATACCATAAGCACCGCAGGTTAAGATCGCCAGCACATCGCCCGGCTTGACAGAAGGCAGCAAGATTTCTTCAGCGAGCGTATCGGTTGTCTCGCACACCGGGCCGGCGACGGTCACGGCGTGAAATCCTTGCGCCTCAGCTAGCGAGATTGGGACGATCGCATGCCGAGCGCCGTAAAGCATCGGCCTCATTAGCTCCGTCATCCCTGCATCGACAATAAGATAACGCTTCGCACTGTTTTCTTTCACATAGAGCACCCGCGCCAGCAGAACGCCGGCATCAGCGGCGATCGCCCTGCCCGGCTCAACGATCACGGTATATCCCTCAAGCAGAGGGCGCAGCGCAGCGGCAAACTGCGCCGGTGTTGGCAGGTCCGGTTCGCCGCCATAATTGACGGGCATCCCTCCCCCAACATCGATCGTGTGGATAAAAGGAAAGGTATCAGCCAAGGTGCGCGCGGCTTTCACTGCTTGTGCTGTCGCCTCAACATCACGAAGCTGGCTGCCGATATGGACATGAATGCCGGCGATGTCAAGATGAGCCAGCTCCGATCGCCGCTTAAGGAGTGCAGTAGCAGCTTCTACGCTCAATCCGAATTTGGAGCCGCCATGCCCAGTCGCAATGGATGGGTGTGTTCTGGCTGAAACATCGGGGTTCAGTCGAAGTGCAACGCGGGCCGTTGTCTTCATCTCACAAGCCATGGCGTCGATGCACTGCGCTTCCGCTTCGTTTTCAACGCTGATCCAGCCCACGCCGCATTCCAGCGCAAAATGCAGCTCCACTTCCGTCTTTCCTACCCCCGCAAAAACGATCGATTTGGGGTCTGCGCCTGCGCGCAGCGCCCGGTCGATCTCGCCGGCGCTGACCGCATCAATGCCGGCGCCAGCAGCAATCAGCACCCGCAGCACATCGAGATTGGCATTCGCCTTTGCGCTGTAATGAATGCGAGCATTTAAGGGTGTAAACGTTTCGTGAATACGCTTATAGTTATGAAGCAGCCGCTTCTGACTGTAAACGTAAACTGGAGTGCCGACCGACCGCGCAATCTCATCGAGCGGCACTTCATCGCAGAAAAGCCTACCATCAACCCTGCGAAAGGCGCTGTTATAGGGCACATGCTGATCCCATTGCACGTGCGTCAACCTCGAATCCTCGGGCAAACTATCCGGTGTCATAAAGGCCTTCGTATGTTATCATTTCTATTAAGATATAGGGTCACGAGTATAACACCACAGTTGGCGTATGCCTATCGAGGATAGCGTATTGGTCATCGACACGATGCTGAACAAAGATGCAAAATTAGCCGTTCAATACGAGGCAATTCGCCGCCGCGAATATGAGCTGATCACCGAACTCCTCGAGCTGCTGCCGCGCATTGAAGGCATGAGCGACGAACGAGTTGCACAGGTTCGTGATGCGCTCTTTCATGCCGATAACCCCTTCTTGATGGTGTTCATCGGGCCATTCAGCTCCGGGAAATCGAGCCTGATCAATGCGCTGATCGGCGCTCCGGACCTGCTGCCGGTTGGTCCAGTGCCAACGACTGACCGGATCAGCGTGCTGCGCTATGGCGAGGAATTCAGCCGCGCGCGCACAGGCGAAGTGGATACCGTGTTTTACCCGTCGCCCCTGCTGCAAAAGATCAGTTTCGTCGATACGCCGGGGCTGGAGTCAGTGTTGAAGACGCACGAGGAACAAACCCGCCGCTTTTTGCACCGCAGCGATGCAGTGCTGCTCGTTATGCTGGCGACGCAGGCCATGAGCGCGCGCAACATTGACTATCTGCGCACCCTCAAAGAATATGATAAGCGCGTCATTTTGATCCTGAATCAAATCGATCTGCTGTCGCCAGAAGACGCGGAAACTGTACGCGCCTATGTGATGGAACAAAGCCAAGATCAGCTCGGCTTTCAACCAGAAGTTTGGATGATGTCCGCCCGTCGCGGGCTTGAAGCACGCAGAGCTGACGGCGAATTGGACGAAGAATTATGGAAAGAAAGCGGCCTGTACCGCATCGAGCAGTACGTTGACCAACAACTCAATGATGCCGCACGCTTGCGCCAGAAACTGCAAACGCCGCTGCACATCGTCCAAAACGCCCACCAGATAGCTCTAGAAGCTGTACGCGAAAATCAGGCAGCACTTGATCAATACCAAGGCATCGCGGCCAATGTCGAACAGCAGCTTTCAGTCTACCGGCGGGAGCTTGACCGGATCGTCAGAGAAAACCGCGAGGCGGTTGCCGGCCTCTTCACCGAAATGGCCCAGCGCGGAGGGGCTGCCATCCGCGAGATGTTCCGGCTGTCGCGCGCGTTTGCCTTGCTCGGCCGTGCCCTGATTGAGTTCCTCGGCTTGGGGCGGCTGGGGCGGCCAGCCGGCGCCTACACTCGCGCCGCTTTTGCCGAGCACAAGGTGTTTGAACCGCTGGACGAATTGCCTTCAGTCGTCAATAAGCTGGGGCCCCGTTTAGAAGGCAAAGACGTGCAAGATGTTGATGATCTCGTCAAATATGTGCGCCGCGAGATCGATGCGCTCCCGGAGAGGATCCGCACCAAGGTGATCGGCACAGTACAAGCGCCTCTACAGTACGATCGGTCTGCGCTGCAAGCAGTGCGTGCTGAGTTGGACGCAATCGAGACAGAAGCGCGAACGTTGGAAATGGAACGCCTTGAACAAACCGTCCGCAATACGCTCATCTATCTTGGCGCGTGGGAAGCCCTGTTGATCATCTTTGGCATCGTCGTGATCATCTGGAATCCAGCTACGCCGGAAATGCCTTTGCTGCCCCTCTTGATCGTGCTGGCTTTGCTTGTGCTGGGCATGTTGGGCCTGCTGCTGCTGCCGCTGCGCGGGCATATGCTGGCAGTCACCTACGCCAATCGAGTGCAAAAGCTGCAAAACCGCTACCTTGAGGTGCTGGGCGACGCAGCGGCGAAGCAAGTCGATTACGGCATGAGCATCCGCCGCGATGCAGCAGCGCCGCTCACTCGCTTGATTGAGGCACAAACCGAACTGCAAACTGAACAGCTAAGCCGACTACAAGCGACACAGCAAGAAATGGTCAAAATCGAAGCAGAGCTGGCGGCAATGGGACGTTAGGCGTACGCCAGCCCATAGGTGAGGGAACTGTGAGCACACGTGTCATGACGTTAGATGGACCGATGGCCGCCCTGCGCGAGGCGGAAATTAGGCTGTTGGGCGATATTGCTGATGTCTTAGCGGAGATTGGCGACGGGGCTGAGGCCGATCGTCGCCGCCTGCTAGACGTTCAGAACGATCTGCGCGAGCTATTCTTCTTGGTCGTCATCATCGGCGAATTCAACGCTGGCAAATCGTCTTTCATCAATGCGCTGTTGGGCGATGAGCTGCTGCCGGTAGGGGTAACGCCGACAACCGAAGCGATTGAAGTCATTCGCTATGGCGAGGAGGCGCAGCGCAAACCGACGCTGAGGGCTGACGGCCTGCGCGAGTGGCGACACCCGAACACTGGAGCCGAAGGCGTAGCGCTGGTCGATACACCCGGCACCGGTTCTGTGTTCCGCAAACATGAGCAGACCGCCAAGGCATTTTTGCATCGCAGCGATCTGGTGATTTTTGTCATCTCCGCTAAGCGCGCACTGGCAGAAACGGAACGCCTGTATTTGGAGCTGGCTAAAGACTACGGCAAAAAGATCATCCTCGTCGTCAACCAGATCGACCTGCTTAAGCCGCAGGAACGAGCCGAGGTGCGGCGGTTCGTCGAGCGCCAAGTTGAAGAACTGCTCGATTTACGACCGCTGCTGTTCATGATCTCGGCGCGCGAAGCCCTACAGGCAGCCCGCAGCGGCGTCGCTGATGAAAGCAGTGGCATCGAGGCTGTGAAAGCACATTTGCGCGGGGTATTCAATGAAGCGCCCCCAGCCAAACAAAAATTGCTTGCACAGCTTGATATGGCCGAGCGCATCGTTCGCAAACATGCAGAAGTCATCAGTGGGCGCGCCGATCTCGTCACCGCCGATACGGCCCGAGTGCGCGATATTCAAAGCGAGCTGGAAAGCCAATCGCATGGGTTGAATCAGCAGCTTAAAGAAGCAAGCGCTGAGATCGACCGTGTGTTTGAAGGGCTGCGCCTGCGCGGGTTGAACTTCATCAGCGAACATCTTTCACTGCGCCGGCTGGGGCGCAGCACCAACCGAGAAGTTTTACAGCGTGAATTTCAGGAAGTGGTGATCGGGCGGGCGCTGCGCGATATTAACGAAGCGAGCACCAACTACATCAACGCGCTGGTCGATAACAGCCGGCTTTATTGGCGCAGCGTGATCGACCGGCTAAACCAATTGCGCGATCTGCTCGAACAAGAGCTGTCTGGGCTCGACGCAGGGATCTATGCTGAACAGCGTGAAGCGCTGCAAGATGCGATCCGCATCGCTGAGGCAGAGCTGCGCAGCTACTCAAGCGGGCGGGTCATCGGCGAGATGGAAACGATCTTCCGCGCTAACATGAATGGGTTTACGACCAGCGCAGTCGCCGTCATCAGCGGACTAATCCTGACGACGTTGGCAATTGCCGCGCCCGGCGGCGTGATCGGGGCCAGTGTCATTTACTCGACGGCTACCCTGGCTTTTATCATTGGTGCACCGCTAACCGTCTTCGGCGCGGCCGCCGCGCTGCGATACTACCGCCGCGTCACCTCGGAAACTCGGCGCGATTTTAACGAACGCGTCGATCAACTCGAGCGAACGTTTCACCAAGCGCTCGACGAGCTGACACAGAAGGAGCGCAGCCGCCTGACGCAATATGGTAATCAGGTGCTCATGCCAATTTTTAGTCGCTTAGAGGTGCTGGCACGGCGTTACAGCGCGCAGCAGGACAAACTACGGGAACTCCTCGCGCAGATCGAAACGCTGCGCCGCGGTATTGAAGAAAGTTAAGCTCATGGTTCCGCTCATGCCGCTGGAGACTCAGTTCTTGATCGTGCTGCAGGTGCTGTTCACAGCTGCCTTGTGCATGTTGATCGGCTGGGAACGCGAGCGGCAGCACTTAGGCGTTGGGCTACGGACGCATATGCTCGTCGGCGTTGGCGCCTGTCTGTTTTCTGCGCTCTCTATTTCGGCGTTCGGAGGCGACCCAGCGCGCATCGCCGCGCAGGTCGTCTCTGGCGTTGGTTTCATCGGCGCCGGCGCGATCCTTAAGCCCGGCCGCATGGTGCAAGGCCTGACCACCGCCGCCAGCATGTGGATGGCCGCGGCGATCGGCATGGCAGTGGCTGCGGGCGGCTGGTTCATTGCCCTATGTGCGACGATCCTCGTTTGGTTCATCTTGGCGATCGTCAAACGGTTGAAACCCGAAATGCCGGTTGTTACAGAACCGGAATAACGCACAAGCAAGCGCGAAATCGTTACAACTGGTGAACGCCTTTCAAACGTTCAATCAGCGCAGCAATGTGGCCATCCGCTTGTACGTCAGCAGGCCCAAGCGGATCGACGATCGGTTCGCCCAGCAGCAGGCGTGCGATGTTGCACACGCCGTGGCTCAGTGCGTCTAGGTTGTACCCCCCCTCCATGAAGAAGACGATGCGGCCTGCGCAAAGATCGTTGGCCATCTTGATCAGTTCCGCGCAAAGGTGTCCATAGCCAGAAAGGCTCAAGCGCATGCCAGCTAGAGGATCGGCCCAGTGCGCATCGAAACCGGCGGAAACGAGGAGCAGATCGGGGCGGAAGCGCACCGCCGCCGGCCATACAATTTGCTCAAACAGCGCTGCATAGGCAGGATCGCCTTCTCCCGGCGGGATCGGGATATTGATTGTGTAACCGGTGCCCGCACTGCGCCCAATTTCATCGACGTGCCCTGTGCCAGGATAAAGCGGGTACTGATGCAGCGATAAAAACAACACCGTATCATCTTCATAAAACGCTGCTTCAGTGCCATTGCCATGGTGCACGTCGATATCCACAATGAAAACGCGTGCTGCGCCAGCCGCTTGTGCAGCACGTGCTGCAATGGCGATGTTGTTGAGCAAACAAAACCCCATGCCTCGTTCAGGCTCTGCGTGATGGCCGGGCGGTCTTAAAACAGCTAAGCCTGCCCTTGCATGGCCCAAAGCCACGGCCTGCGCAGCCGCAGCGCCACCCCCGGCTGCCAGCCGCGCAACCTCGTAAGAGGTTGGGCAAACATAGGTATCGGCATCCAGCCGCACAGTTCGATCAAAACCGGCTGTTCGTTCGAGGACGGCCAGATAAGACTCGTGATGAACGGCGCGCATCTGCTCGGACGTCGCCAAAGGCAGTTCAATCTTCTGCATGCGCGCAGTCAGCCCGCCTTCTTCAAGCCGCTGCCAGACCGCTCTGATCCGACCAGCATGTTCAGGATGACCCGCAAGGTCGTGCTCGACGAAACGGGGATGCGTCACATAAACTATTGTCATCGCGCTTTCTCCTCAGCTGGATTGTGCGCGATTTGCCCCTGAAAGGCAAACGATTGACCGACGCACTTCGCGCTTCTTCGTTCGATTTTGGCAATACGGTATACTGGTGGAGACGGTGCAGGCATAAGCCAGCTTTCAGGTTAGGGACATGGGGCTG
Organism: Aggregatilineales bacterium; assembly: GCA_046719065.1. Taxonomy (GTDB): domain Bacteria; phylum Chloroflexota; class Anaerolineae; order Aggregatilineales; family Phototrophicaceae; genus Flexifilum. The sequence continues at coordinate 266,055 of JBDNDP010000001.1, forward strand.
ACCAACCGTGAGATCGCCGCGATCTTCGAAGATATCGCCGATATGCTTCTGATCAAGGGCGAAAATATCCACCGTGTGATGGCCTATCGCAATGCGGCGACCTCGATTCGAGAGCTGCCGCGCGACCTGCGCATGCTGGCCGCGGGAGGCCAGCTCGAGTCGATCCCATCGGTCGGCAAAGTGATCGGGGAGAAGATCAAGGAACTGCTTGAAACAGGCCGGTTAGAATTTTATGACCGGCTGGCGGCTGAGATCCCGCCGGGAGTGCTCGAAATCCTGCGGATTAATGGTGTTGGCCCCAAGCGCGCCTACCAGTTTTGGAAAGAGGCCGGCATCACATCGATCGACGCGCTGGCGGAAGCGGCTGCTCAGGGAAAACTCCGAGCTATGAGCGGCATGGGCGTCAAATCGGAAGCGAAGATCCTCGCTGGCATTGAAGCGCTGCGACGCCGCTCAGCTGATGCACGCACACTGCTTGGCGTCGCCTTGCCCGCAGCAGAGATGATGCTCGCTCGTCTGCTTGAAGTGCCCGGCGTCGGTAAGGGCGCCGTGGCGGGGAGCATCCGCCGTGCTCGCCCAACGATCGGCGATATTGACCTGCTTGTGACGGCTGAAGACAGTAGCGCCGTCATGGATGTGTTCATCTCGATGGAGAGCGTTGCGCGGGTACTTGGGCATGGCCCAAGCAAAAGCTCGGTTGAACTCCACAACGGTTTACAGGTCGATCTGCGCGTGCTGCCCGCTGAACGATGGGGAACAGCCCTATGTTATTTCACGGGCAACCAAGCGCATAACATTCACCTTCGAGAGCTGGCGCGGTCACAAGGGTTGTCGCTTAACGAGCACGCCTTCACTAGGCTAGATGACGAGACGGTCGAGATCCTTTGTGAGACCGAGGAAGCAGTTTACTCACAGCTAGGGTTGTCTTATGTTCCGCCAGAACTGCGCGAGGATCTCGGAGAGATTGAACTGGCTGCTGAAGGAAAGCTTCCGACACTTATCGAATTAGGCGATATCGCCGCCGATTTGCACATGCACACCGTTTGGAGCGATGGCAAACACTCGATCCGCGCCATGGCTGAGGCTGCGAGAGAACGCGGGCGGCGGTATATCGTTATCACGGATCACTCGCGCGGCGCTGTGATCGCGAATGGGTTGAGCATTGACCGGCTGCTCGAACAGCAGGCTGAGGTCCGCCAAATCGACGCTGCGATGAATGGTTCCATCCGCATCTTTCATGGCACAGAAATGGAGATTCGCGCCGATGGGACGCTTGATTTTCCCGATGAGGTCCTTGAACAGCTCGACTTTGTCATCGCATCGCTGCACGTGAGCCTAGGCCAGCCGCGCCCACAGATAACGGAGCGGCTGCTCAATGCCATCAACAATCCTCATGTCGATCTGATCGGGCACCCTCGCGGGCAGTTACTACTCGAACGCGACCCAGCCGATCTCGACATGGATGCGATCTTTTCGGCGGCACAAACGAGCGGCACGGCCCTTGAGATCAATGCTAATCCGCATCGACTTGACCTTGAGGCGCAGTATGCACGTCGAGCAGCGGAGTTTGGCATCCCGCTGTCAATCAACACGGATGCCCATGACATTCATGAACTCGACCTCATGCGTTTTGGTGTGATGACTGCGCGGCGTGGTTGGATTGAAGCTCATGCAGTCATCAACACCTGGCCGGTCGAGCGATTTACCGATTGGGTCAAGCGACGAGGAACATAGCGATGACCGATCAATCTTCTCTCCCTCCGATTCGTGAACCGGAACGAGAACCGACTCAGCCCGTGGAGGCACAGTCAGCGCCGCGGCCGCTCCCCCCTCCGCCGGGCGGGCATGTCCAGCCGGCCGCTGGCGCCGGTCACGGCAAAAAAGGGAAGCGGGGCGCAGGCGCCCCTGCGCAAAGCGTCGAGCGAAGAAAATCCGCGCGCGCACGCGACACCTATTACCGCTCGCGCAGCGGATTGTATCTGCCGGCATGGTCGATCTTGCTCATGCTGGCGACAGTGTTCATCGTCGCATTTGGTATTGTCGCGTTAGTGATCGCGCTTGGCGGCGGCTCGCCGCCCGCGGGTTCACCGCGCATCATCATCGTCACTGCTTTGCCTTCGGCGACGCTGGAAGACGGAGTCAGCCAGCAAAATCAAAATGCCCCGCTGATTCAAGGCTTGCCCGAACAGGGCGCCGCGGGGGCTGTGCCGGTCTTTCCGCTCGAAGGGCCAACCCTGCCGCCTGTAGTTTTCACGCCGACGCCCATCAGCATACTGGTCGGCAGCACCGTTACCGTGAATGCGCCTGACGGCCTGAATATTCGCGCTCGCGCTGGCCTTGACGGACAGCTTCTGTTCAATGCTAGCAACGGCACTCTTTTCCGAGTCGTCGGCGGGCCAGAGCTGGCAAACGGGCTGACATGGTGGCAGGTCGAAGATCCCGCTAATCCAGCACGCGGCGGCTGGGCAGCTGGCGATTATTTGAATGTGCAGACACCTTAATCGATGAAGTCGCGACAGAACAGCGCCCAATGACCGAAGACCTCGCTCTAAAAGCCAGCCAACTGCGCGAACAGATCAATTATCACAGCTATCGTTATTACGTCCTCAGCGATCCGATCCTCAGCGATGCAGAGTTCGATAGCCTGTTTGACGAACTGCGCGCTTTAGAGGCAGAACACCCTGAGTTGATCACGCCCGACTCGCCGACCCAACGAGCCGGCAGCGATCTGTCAGAAGAATTCCCTAAAGTGCGCCACCCTGCCCCGATCTTAAGTTTGAGCAACGCTTATACCATCGAGGAGCTGCGCGCATGGGAGGAACGCAATCGCAAGCTATTACCCGCAGGAACCGAACTAGACTACACGCTTGAACCCAAGCTCGATGGCTTGACGATCGTGCTCACTTATGAGAACGGCATCCTTGTGCAAGGCGCCACGCGCGGGAATGGCCTGATAGGCGACGACGTAACGCCCAACGTGCGGACAGTTCGTACTATTCCGCTGCGCATCCCTACCCGCGCAGATGGCCCGCCGCCTCCTGAGCGCCTCGTGGTGCGCGGAGAAGTGTTGTATCTGAAACATGATTTTGAAGCGGTCAACCGCCGCCAAATCGAGCAGGGACAGCCAGTTTATGTGAATGCGCGCAATACGGCATCGGGTTCGTTAAAGCAAAAAGACTCGCGCGTCACTGCGTCGCGACCGCTGACCGCGTATGTGTACTCGGTTATTGAAAGCGTTGGGATAAGGTTGGAAAAGCAGTGGGAAATGTTGGAATACCTGCGGGATATGGGTTTCAATGTCGTCCCGAATGCCGCTTACTATCCCACATTAGAAGCAGTTATCCAGCAGATTCCGACATGGGAATCCAGCAGAAATCAGCTCGATTTTGAGATCGACGGCATCGTCATTAAGGTGAATGACCTGCGCATTGCAGCCGAATTGGGGGTAGTGGGAAAAGACCCGCGCAGCGCGATCGCTTACAAATTCCCAGCGCAAGAGGCAACGACCAAACTCATAGAGCATGTGGTCAGCGTTGGCAGAACTGGGCGCGTTGTCCCCAGCGCACGGCTGGAACCGGTCTTTCTAGGCGGCGTCACTGTGAGCAGCGCGACCCTGCACAATTACGAGATCGTGCGCGCGCTGGATATTCGTTTAGGCGATCAGGTCGTCATCAAGCGCGCCGGAGACGTGATCCCAAACGTTGTCGGGCCGGTGCTGGCAGCGCGCACAGGTGCTGAAATCCCCATTGTCCCGCCAGACCGCTGTCCTTTCTGCGATACGCCGCTGGTTCGCCCTGAGGGGGCAGTCGATTATTTTTGCCCAAACGTTTACTGCCCTGAACGGGTCTATCGCCAAGTCGAGTTTTTCGTCTCGCGCGGCGCATTAGATATTGATGGCATGGGTGGCCAAACCGTCAAGGCATTGATCGCTCAGGGCCTCATCCGCGATGAGGCGGATATCTTCTTCCTGACGGCCGAGCAGCTCCTGCCGCTGGAAGGCTTCGGAGAGAAGAAAGTTCGCAATCTGCTTGCGTCGATCGAAGCCGCTAAATCGCGGCCGCTCGCGCGCCTGATCACGGCGTTAGGCATTGATGGCGTTGGCAGCACAGTCGCGGCGGCGCTGGCGACGACATTTAAATCGCTCGATCGTTTGGCCACGGCCAGCGTTGAAGAACTGCAGGCGATCGACGGCATAGGGATCGTGCTGGCGCACAGCATCGCCAAATGGTTTGCCGATCCCCATCACCGGGAAGTACTAGAGAAGCTGCGCCGAGCCGGGGTCAATATGCAGGATGCAACCGCCGCGCGCGCCAGCGAAACGTTAGCTGGACTCACATTCGTGCTCACTGGTACGCTGCCTACGATGACGCGCGACGAAGCGACTGCGCTAATCGAAGCACACGGCGGCAAAGTGACGAGCAGCGTCAGCAAAAAGACGAACTACGTCGTCGTTGGTGAAGCAGCCGGCAGCAAAGCCGAAAAAGCGGCGCAGCTCGGCATCCCCATGCTCAGCGAAGAGGAACTGCGCCAACTTATCGAAGCCTTGGACAGCCGGGCATGAGGCATGGCCGAATCATCCTGCGCTCAGGCCGAGAAAAACCTGTTCGCAACCGACATCCTTGGGTTTTCTCGGGCGCTATTGACCGTATTGAAGGTGATCCGAAGCCCGGAGACATTGTGGACATCGCAGCGGGCGATGGTGAGTTTCTGGCGCGCGGCTACTGGAACCCTCGTTCACAAATTCAAGCGCGCATCTTGAGCTGGTTTGATGAACCGATTGATGAAGAATGGTGGTCGCGCATGCTGCGCCGCGCTATTGAGGCGCGCGCCCCGAGATCGGGTAGAGAATATGCCTGTCGCCTTGTCAATGCTGAGAACGATTTTCTGCCCGGGCTAGTCGTCGATCGATACGGCGATTGGCTTGTTTTACAAGCGCTCACTCTGGGCATCGACCAACGCAAAACGCAGATCGCAGCAGCGCTGGCCAGCCTATTGTCGGCCCGAGGCATTTACGAACGCAGCGACGTTGACGTGCGCCAAAAAGAGGGCCTACAACCCGTTTCAGGCCTCCTCAGGGGGGAAGAACCACCCCCATTGATCGCGATCGAAGAAGACGGCATAAAGCTTTTAGTTGATATCAGACATGGCCATAAAACGGGGCTTTATCTCGATCAGCGTCAGAACCGCAGCCTGCTGGCTAATCTCATCAAGGCCGAAAACGGCTTCAATGCGCCACGGGTACTTAACCTATTCAGCTATACAGGCGGCTTCGGACTGCATGCGCTGGCTGCCGGAGCGGGTTCGGTCACCCACGCCGACGCCTCGCGCGAGGCGCTCTCTTTAGCCGAACAAGCGACAGCATTAAACAACCTGCCCTCCGATCGATCGGAATTCGTGCAGGTGGATGTCTTTCAGCTTGTTCGGCATTACGCGCAGCAGGGCGAACAGTTCGACATCATCATCTGCGATCCGCCAAAATTTGCCCACAGCGCGGGCCAAATCGACCGGGCAACCCGCGGCTACCGCGATCTCAATTTGCACTGCTTTCGGCTGCTACGGCCCGGCGGCCTGTTGATGACATTCTCGTGTTCTGGCGCCATTGACGCTGACTTGTTCCAAAAAGTCGTCTTTGGCGCGCTGATCGACAGCATGCCCACCGGCGCTGGACGCGACGCACAAATCCTGTGCCATCTCGGGCCGGCCAGCGACCACCCTACTGCGCTCACTTTCCCTGAAGGTCATTACCTCAAGGGGCTGCTGCTGCGCGTTTATTGAGACTTGAGGTTCGCTTTTGGTTCGGTTTCTCCGGCGAGTTGCCGGATCTTGCTGAAGGTCTCGACCCAACTTACACGGCTGAGACCCAGTTTTTCGCGAATCGCATCTGGCGCCATGCCGGAGCGATAATCGCGCAGCGCACAAGTCCAGCGCAACATCTCGAACGAGACTTTGCGGCCGATTCCAGCGCTCTCCCCTAGATCTTCGAGAATGTATTCCAAGTTACGCGCTGTACACGTGAAAATCGCCGACTGCAAGGTATAGGCCGCGGCATATTCCTCAAAAACGCGCAGCCACGTCTCACTGACCGGGACGCGCCGCTCTTTATAAATGTTGCGAGCGGAGTGCCGCACTCGAATTGCCGCCAGCTCATTGGCGACATTTGAACGTTCGATGTCGCTAACCTGTAAACGGCTCGTTTCCCCCTTTTTTATACCGGTCTCTAAGAGCAGTCGAACGAGCACTTCTGGCCGCGCATCGGGGCGATCGCCTCGCCGAGCATTCGAAGCAGCAGCCAAAAGCGCCATGACCTCATCTTCTTCTAGAACATCGGCCAATGGAGCCGGGCCAGAACGCTGTAAGAGGGGAGCTGCTGGGTCATAAGAGATAGCCCCCAGCTCATACAGCCACTTAAAATACACTTTGAGTGTGGTCACGCGTCGAGCATATGATTTGCGGCTGCATGGCACCCCACGCTCAAATTCCAACCAATGCAAAAAACCATTCAAATCGCTAGTGCCAAGCGCGCCGATCGCACGCCGGCCGCCGCAGTACTCCATCAACAGATCAAGATCGGAAGTGAATGCCTCGACAGTATGGGTGGTTTTGCCGCTTTTGATCAAATGCGCTTGAAACAAAACGATCGTATCCGCCAATTTGCTGTTTGGATGGAGGTCGGCCTCTGAAGCTGGCAGCGTAGGAAACAATGGAAGCTGACGCGGCTCACTCATTGTGAATTCCTTTCCTCCTTCGTCTCTCGATAAAGATAGCGCAAACGGGCTAAATCGACCACATGTTCGCCTTTTGGCTTGTTGAAAGGCGACAAGGCAAACTGAAACGAGCAGGCAAGCGCTGGGTTGACCGGTGCCTCTCGCTCCGTTATACTTGCGCATTACATTGACGTAAGCATCTTCAGGGCGAGATAAACAATGGCAACAAAGCGGACTTATCAGCCAAAAATTCGGCGTCGGCAGCGCGTGCATGGGTTTCGCGCGCGCATGTCCACGCGCAGCGGCCGCAAAGTTTTAAAGTTGCGCCGTGCGCGCGGTCGTCACAAGCTGGCGGTCGTCCCAGTTCATGTCAAAAAGGTGAACTGGAAAGCATAAGGCGTTGATGAAACGTCATCTTGGCGATGCAGCGACGCCACCGCCTGTTCGCGGCCAGCGATTACGCAGCGTTAAGGCAAAGAGGAAAGGTTTGTCGCCACCGCCTGTTCACGATCAGTTATCTACCGAATGGGTTAGATTACAATCGCTACGGCTTTGTGACTTCCAAGAAGATCGGGGGAGCAGTCATACGCAATCGAACCCGCCGGCGCCTGCGCGAAGTGATACGCCAATTACATCCCACGTTGAGAAGCGGCTTCGATGTGGTTTTGATCGCCCACCAACCGCTTTTGCGACAACCATTCTCTGAACTGCTCGGTATCGCTAGTACGCTGCTGAATCAGGCTGAGTTGTTAGTGAGCGAAATTGATGAAAACCGTGGCGCTGATGTCACTCCGCTTTTATAAGCGGTATCTCTCGCCGTTGCTGCCGTCCGCCTGTCGTTTTGAGCCTACCTGTTCTGTCTACATGTATCAGGCAATCGAGAAGTATGGCGTAATCCGGGGCGGGTGGATGGGTCTCAAGCGACTTGGCCGCTGCCAGCCATTTCACCCGGGTGGCTATGATCCCGTCCCGTGATTGAGGAGTATTCGCTTGTTCAATGCTAGGCTCGTTAAGCGCCTGCCTTTGGCGCTCGCAAGTGCCGCGATCGCGCTGCTGACAGCAGCGTGCATCGGCTTTCCTGCCGACCCAACTTGGGGGACGATGATGTTAGTCGGCAGTCCCCCCCGGATCATGTTCGCCTTCAACGACCGCATCGTTCAGGTTAACCCGGTGGACGGATCGCTGGTCGAACTGCGGGACAGCGAAGGTCGTGTACGCCTCGATGAACAAGGCAATCCAAGAGTATGGGAAGTTCGCTCCGCGGGAGCGAACGGACCAGCGACCTTTTACACTGCGCCCATCATCGTCGATGAAGACACGTTGTTGGTCGCTGCCTTCGATCGGCGGATGTATCAGGTGGATTGGCCGGCGGCGCGCATCCTTAATCCCGATGGCATCGCCTTAGCTGGCCACATCGTCGCGAATCCTCTCGCCTCTGAAGACATGCTGTATGTTCCATTCAGCGAAGGCGACTTGGTCGCGCTGCGGCGACCGGGGTTCGGTGAGGTTTGGACGCTCGATACGCCGCGCGGCATTTGGTCAGAGCCAGTTCTGATCGATGGCACGCTGTACGTCGCGTCGCTCGATCACCATCTCTATGCGCTCGACGCAGAGACAGGGGTGGAGCGCTGGCGGCTCGATTTGCGGGGCGCGCTGGCGAGCAAGCCGGTGTATTATGAAGGACATCTTTACATCGGTAGTTTTGGACGCCGGTTCTTCAAGATCGCGCCGACAGGCCAGATCGTAGCCGAATATGAGACGCGCGGTTGGGTGTGGGGGTCTCCAGCATTGGTCGATGGCGTACTCTATGGTGCAGATCTCGAAGGATATGTGTATGCTCTGCGCGATCAGGGGACGAGCTTCACCCCGCTTTGGGAGCCGCGTCAAGTCGCTGCCGGGGCAATTCGGGCAACACCAGTCGTAACCAACAATACCCTCATCATCGGCTCGCGTGACCGAATGACGTACTGGCTTTCTCGCATAACAGGTGAAGAATTGGTGCGCCGGCAAATGGTCGGCGAAGTATTGGGCGATCTCCTGCTGCTGGAGCCTAGTGAAACCCTTAACATCCGGGAACCAATGGTCATTGTTAGCACGATGGCGCAAGAAGAGCTGCTGGTCGCATTTACGGTCGAGACAGGCGAACGCCTCTGGGTGTATCGACGCTAGCGGGGTTTACAAATGGATCTCATTCTTAACCCATTCGTCACGCTGCTCACGTTCCTCTATTCTGTGTTGGGCAATAATATGGTGCTGGCGATCGTGGTTTTCACCATCATTGTCCGCTTGCTGATGTACCCACTGACGGCGCAGCAGCTTCGATCCTCAAAAGCGATGCAAAAACTTCAGCCTGAACTGAAGGCGCTACAAGAAAAGTATAAAAACGATCGTGAAAAGCTGGCGCAAGAACAAATGCGCATGTACCGCGAGTATGGCATTAATCCGCTGGGTGGCTGCCTGCCCATCTTGATCCAACTCCCGATCTTCCTCGCGCTCTATCAAGCGATCATCCATGTATTAGCAGCGTACCCTACCCAGCTCATCGATCTTTCTGGACGCCTATTGATCCCGGGTTTGGAGCGATCGATCCCGCTGAACAACATGTGGCTCGGCATGAACTTGACGCAGCCGCCCAACCTCGGCGATGGCACTGGAGCGATCATCGGCATTGGGCTTGTCTTGCTAGTCGTCGTAACCACCTATATCCAATTCAAGGTGACGATGCCCCCTCCCACACCGACCGACGACGGGAAACCCAATCAAGCACAGGCCATGTCGCAGTCGATGGGCACTATCATGCCATTAATGTACGGCTTTTTTGCCCTGTCGTTCTCAGTTGGCATTTCGATTTACTTCATTGTTTCAAACTTGGTCGGCATTGCACAATATGCGCTAATGGGACAGGCAAACTTCGGCAACTTGCTCGGCCGCGGCAGCGGCACGCTTGCGCCAGCGGCGTCAGGCGGCCCTGCGCGCGTGGAAGGTAAGGTAGCAGCCCCGGCTGGAAAACCGGGCAGAAAATCGTCAACGCGGCCAGAGAAGCGTAAAAACAACTAGCTCTGTTTATCGGCGGATCGAGTGCGGATCCGTTCCCACATAGGTTTGACGGATGAGTGACGATAACGCGATCGAAACGACGGCCGAAACCGTTGAAGAAGCAATCGCCATCGGACTGGAACAGCTCGGCGTTGGTCCAAATGACGTGATCGTGGAAGTGCTGGAGGAACCGAGCAAAGGCGTATTCGGGCTGGGCGCGCGCCCGGCCCGCGTCCGGCTAGAGCGGTTAATTCGTGGCCAAATGCCGGCGAGTTCTACAACGGCGATCTCGCGGCCGATCGAAGAGGCGACACCCATCGTGCTGCCAACTCAAGAAGCCGCACCGGAAACCCCAGATTACCTCGACATTGACATCGATGATGAAGATGGGGCGTTTCCCGTTTTTAAGGATGCTGAAGAAGTGCCCGATTCTGAGCATGATGATGAAGCGGCCATCGGCAAAGTGGTGTTGAGCGAGCTGCTTGAGCGCATGTCGATACACGCGCGTATCGTCGTTCGGCGCGCTGCTCCCGGCGAACAGGGCGACTCGACGCCGTGGATTCTCGATATAAACGGGTCACGGCTTGAACGGCTGATCGGGCGCCGCGGTGAAACGCTTGCTGCGCTGCAGTACATCACACGGCTGGTGACCAGCCGCGAGCTGCAGCATCGCTCCGAAATCATCGTTGATGTCGATGGATATAAAGCGAAGCGCGCTCGCACGCTGCACGGGCTGGCACTGAGGATGGCAGATGAAGCGGTGGCGCATGGGCGCACCGTCGCGCTCGAGCCGATGCCTCCGCACGAACGGCGGATCGTGCACCTCGCGCTTCGCAACCGCTCCGATGTGACCACGCGTAGTGTTGGCGAAGGACAGGCGCGTAAAGTCACTATCGTGCCGAAAACAACGAGTTCCAAGTGAACGGCCGCATCCCTGATTATGTCCTCATTGGCCATCTAACGGCTGATTTGATGGCTGGCGGCCGAGCACCAGGCGGAACGGTTTCTTATGCGGCGCGCACGGCCTCAGCCTTTGGTCTGCGCGTGGCCGTGCTCACAAGTGCTGCGGCTGGCGAACCCCTGCTCGACGAATTGACCCCTTATGCCGAAGTCGTCACAGTGCCAGCCGAGCAAACGACTACATTTGAGAATATCTATGAACCTTCGGGGCGCAAACAGTTTATCCGTGGGGTCGCCGCGCCGCTCAAAACGGCAGACATTCCGGATCGCTTTCTAGCCGCGCCACTGGTCCACCTCGCGCCGATCGCAGGCGAAGTCGATCCGCAAATCGCCTATCTTTTCCCAGATTCGACTGTTCTGCTTACCCTGCAAGGTTGGCTGCGCTGTTGGGATGCCGACGGATTTGTGCGTTTTCGCCGCTGGTTCGACCGTGACGTGCTGCGTATGATCAACATCGTCGTCTTCAGCGAGGAAGACATCCTCGAAGCGCCAGATATGGAAGCTACTTTCGCCGACGCAGTACGACATTTGTTCGTCACTCGCGCTGAACGTGGCGGAACCCATTACATCGATGGCATTGCCAAAGGCTATGACACGCCCCAAGTTAAGTTGATTAATCCAACTGGCGCTGGAGATATTTTTGCTGCTTCGCTACTGGCCAGCCTGCCTCGCTTGGGCTACGACTATGACGCAGCAACGCGCGTTGCCGCATCGCTCGGCGCGCTTTCTGTGACCCGCATCGGCCTGGACAGCGCACCGACGGCCGAAGAAGCCGCGGCCGTCCTTGAGCGCGTTTATGACTCGGCATGATCGAGCGCATCCTCCATAACGGACAAATCATCACCCTCAATCCGCAGCAGCCGCGCAGCAGTGCGCTAGCAATCGCCCAAGGGCGCATTGTCGCCCTTGGGGAGGATGCTGTTGTGCTTGCACTGGCCGATCGCAGCACCCAGATTGAAGATTTACGCGGTCTGTGCGTGGTGCCAGGCATGGCTGATGCGCATATCCACTGGATGATGACGGCGCGAGCGCTCGATATGGTCGACCTGTTCGATGTGCCTTCGCTCGATGAGGCGCTCCAGCGAGTCAGAGAACGCGTTCAAAAAACAGAACCGGGCCGCTGGATTATGGGCTATGGTTGGTCACAGGACCTGTGGCCGGTGCGGTGTTTTCCTACCGCAGCAGATCTAGACAGCGTCGCACCCAATCATCCAGTTTTTCTGCGGGCGCGCAGCGGCCACGCGGCATGGATCAACAGCTTGGCGCTGCGCGCGGCGCAGATCGATGCCACCACACCCGATCCCGAAGGTGGAGCGATCGTGCGCACGGCCGACGGCCAGCCAACGGGTATTCTGCTTGAAGGGTCAGCGATCGATTTAGCAGCGCGGGTGACGCCGTGCACAACCGGGGACGCTCTGGCTGAGCAGATGCGCGCAGCGCAAGAGAAAGCGCTCAGCCTCGGCATCACGATGCTGCATGATCTGGACAATCAGCCATGCCTTGAGGCGCTGCTGCGCTTACGCGAGCGCGGACAGCTCAAACTGCGCGTGCTGAAATATTTCAATGTCCAATATCTTGAGTCAGCGCTGATGATGGGTCTACGCTACGGTTTTGGCGACGACTGGCTTCGCCTCGGCGGGTTAAAGCTGTTTGCGGACGGCGCCCTAGGCCCGCTAACTGCGGCAATGCTGGAACCCTATGACGGGCAGCCAGACAACACGGGCATCATCGTCACCGAACCTGATGAGATGCTAAAGCTGATCAGCCGAGCGACACTAGCGGGATTCCCGACAGCCGTGCACGCGATCGGTGACCGTGCTATCCGGCTGGTGCTGGATGTCTTTGAGCAGGTTCGCAAGCTTGAAGCGGAGCATGGCATTGCGCGCGAACAACGGCGGCACCGCATTGAGCATGTGCAGCTCATTCATCCGAATGACGCAAACCGGTTAGCTGCACTCGGCATCATCGCCTCGATGCAGCCAATCCATGCGACATCCGATTATCCCATCGCGGATCGCTACTGGAGAACACGCATCCCGTTCGCTTACAACCCGCGGCTGCAGATCGACGCTGGAGCGATCGTCGCTTTTGGATCCGACTCGCCGTATGACAGCATGGGGTCATTCAAAGGCATTCATGCCGCAGTCACCCGGCGCCGACCAGACGGCTCTCCCGGAAAAGATGGCTGGAACCCCGCAGCGCGTGTCACCGTCACTGAGGCGCTGCAGGGGTATACCCTTGGGCCAGCCTATGCAGCAGGCATGGAAAACTGTTTGGGGCGGCTCGCTCCAGGATACTATGCCGATCTTGTCGTCATCGACCGCGACCCTCTAGCCATTCCGGCCGATGCGCTGGGCAGCATTGAAGTGATCGCGACAATGGTTGGTGGCCTGTGGCAGTTTGGCACACTCTAATGCTAAAATTCAAATCCATCTAGCAGTCAAAACTCGCTTGCTGAACTTTATGAAAAGGAGACAGTGTTGTGACGCGTGCCGGAATGCGAGTCGGAGATGTGGAGCATCATGTTCAAGGCGATATGCTGCAAGTCGGGCAAACTGCCCCGGAATTTGAGCTGATCGCTGGGGATATGTCGGTTCGGCGTTTGGCCGATTATGCCGGCAAAGTCAAAATTCTCAGCGTCATCCCGTCGATCGACACGCGGGTGTGCGCGGCGCAGACACGGCGCTTCAACGAGGAAGCCGCTGCCCTCAGCGAAGCGATCGTGATCCTGACCATCAGCGCCGACCTTCCCTTTGCGCTTAAGCGCTACTGCGCTGCCGAAGGCATTGAACGAACTGAAACGCTTTCGACGCATAGAGATATGAAGTTTGCAGATGATTACGGCGTATACGACACAGACTGGCGTATCTGCCAGCGAGCAGCTTTCGTGCTTGACCATAACAATATAGTTCGCTACGCAGAATATGTGCCTGTCATCGGCGATGAAGTGAATTTTGAGGCCGTGCTGGAAACGGCGCGAGCGCTGGTGCGGCATTTGAACACAGTGAACGAGTAAGTGCCGCGCTCTCTGCAGAAACTGCAATTGACAAGACAATACACGAAAGTGAGATCATGAACACCGATCCTCGATTAAGCAAGCTGGCTGATGTGCTAGTCAATTACTCCCTTGCTGTACAGCCGGGCCATTGGGTTGGCGTTTTCAGCGATGTCTCTGCGCTGCCTCTAGTGCGAGCAGTCCATGAACAGATCATCCGCGCGGGTGGCAACACATCGCTCATGTTGGTTGATGATTTTATTACGCGCCAATTTCTACGCTTGGCCGCTGATTCACAAATTGAATGGCTTGACCCCAGCTTATCCCTGTACTTCGACAAAGCGGACGCATATATTCGCATCGGAGCATTGACAAACACACGAGCGATGACCAATATCCCAGCGGAACGCACGCAAGCCCTGCAAAAAGCGCAGCGTCCGTGGTTGCAAACGCGTCTCAACCGTTCCGCGCAGGGGACATTTAACTGGGTTGTCACTCAATACCCTACCGATGGCTTCGCACAGGAAGCCGGAATGAGCACCGAGGAATATGCTGATTTCATCTTTGCCGCCACTTTCGCCGATCGCGATGACCCTGTGCGAGAATGGCAGCAGCTAGGGGCAATGCAGCAGGCAAAAATCGACTGGCTTAAAGGCAAGAAGCAGGTCAAACTCCAAGGGCCGAATATCGACCTTGAGCTGTCGATCGCCGACCGCGTCTTCATGAATTCGCAGGGCAAACGCAACATGCCCGATGGCGAGATCTTCACTGGGCCGGTTGAAGACTCGGCACAAGGATGGGTGCGCTTCACTTACCCATCGATCGTGCAAGGTCGAGCAGTAGAGGGGATTGAACTGCGCTTCGTTGACGGCAAAGTCGTCGAGGCAAGCGCTGAACGCAACCAAGAACTATTGTTCGCGCAACTCGATTCGGATGATGGATCGCGCTACCTCGGCGAATTCGCGATCGGAACCAATTTCGGCATCGATCGATTTACGGGCAGCATCCTGTTCGACGAAAAGATCGGCGGCACGATCCATCTCGCGATCGGCAGCGGCTATCCAGAGACGGGTAGCAAAAATCGAAGCAGTGTGCACTGGGACATGATCTGCGACATGCGCATCGACAGCACTATTCATGTTGATGGCGAACTGTTTTACCAGAACGGGCAGTTTAGCGTATAACGAAACGCTGTTGTTTCATCCGTGTTCTCTGCATGTCGCAACTTGCTTAGCGAAAGGATGTAGACAGGATGCCCTCAGTTCAGCTTAAATCGGCACTGGCAGAATTCTTAGGGACCTTCACGCTCGTCTTTGTCGGTGCTGCTTCAGTCACCATTGCGCCGCAGTTTGGCGTCCTCGCCCCGGCGCTCGGCCACGGCCTGATCTTGGTCGGTTTGATCTTCACATATGGTCACATTTCTGGAGCCCACTTTAACCCAGCAGTGACGCTTGGCCTGCTGGTGGGCAGCAAGTTTAGCCTTAATCGCGCAGTTGTCTACTGGATTGTACAATTTGCCGGGGCGATCGTCGCCGCGCTTCTGCTGCGCCTGCTGCTGCCCAATGACCCCGGACTTGGCCAAACAACCGGCTCACTAACGAGTGACGCAGTATGGACGGCTTCCTTATTCGAGGCGGTGCTCACCTTCTTCCTCGTCACGGCTGTTTTTCAAGCAGGCGTCTACGGCAAGGCTGGGCGCAGCGTCGCGCTGGCTGTCGGCTTCACGCTAGCGGGAGCAATTTTAGCAGGCGGCCCGTACACTGGCGCATCGCTCAACCCAGCGCGCACGGTCGGCCCCGCGTTGATCGGCGGCGGACTCAACGGCGATCTCGGTTATGTCATCCCCTATCTCATCGGGATCTTCGCCGGCGGCGCGGTCGCTGGTTTGCTGCATGGCTTGGTGCTAACTCCCGACGATCCAAAGCCTGCCGAGCCCGAATTGTAGGTCTCAAATCGAACCGTTCCGGAAAAAGGGATAGCGCCAGACATCAGGGGCTATCCCTTCTGTTACACCGCACAGGCCGCGCGTCTATTTTTCCGATGTTCTCTCCACGATTCGGATCGACAGCTCTTCAAGCTGCTGCGGCAGCGCTTCAGACGGAGCATGCGCCATGATATCAGCGCCTTGCTGGGTTTTGGGGAAAGCGATGACCTCGCGGATGTTAGGCTCGCCCGCGAGCACCATCACAAGGCGATCGATACCCGCCGCGATGCCGCCATGAGGGGGCACCCCATACTCAAATGCCTCAAGCATGTGACCAAACTGCGCCTTAGCATGTTCGATATCCTGCCCGATCAAAGGGAAAATCTTTTCCTGAGTGGCGCGATCGTGGATGCGAATGCTGCCACCAGCGACCTCATAGCCATTGCAAACAAGATCATACTGCGAGCCGCGCGCTTGACCCGGGTTAGAGTCTAGCATCGGCAGATCCTCCGGCAGCGGCGCTGTAAACAAATGCTGCGAGGGATCCCAACGCTGTTCTTCCTCATTCCAGTAGAAAAGCGGAAAATCGACAATCCAGCAGAACGCAATTTGGTTCGGATCAGCGAGATTAAGTTCGCGCGCGAGATGGCGGCGCAGCTCGTCGATCACGGCATAAACGATGTCACGTTCGTCAGAGATGAACAGCAACAGATCTCCGGGTTGAGCAGATGAACGCTCAAACAGCGCCAGTTTCTGCTCCACAGTAAAGAACTTCCCGATCGGCCCTTTGACCTCGCCATCTTCATGCTCTGGCAGGGCCATCCATGCCAGCCCTTTCGCGCCGGCCGACCGCGCCAGATCCTCAAGTTCCTCCGTCAGCTTACGTAGGGCAGTGCCGCTGCGCAAACCCATACCGGGCGCCCGAATCACCTTGACTGGCTTGCCAGCTTGCGCATTGGCGACGAAAACCGAAAAACCGCTTTTTCCAGCCACGTCGGTGATGTCGATCGCCGCCAAATCATAGCGCAGGTCCGGCTTGTCAGAGCCATACTTCTCCAACGCTTCTTGATAAGTGAGCCGGGGAAAAGGCACAAATAACGGTTTCTTGCCCACGACCGTCTGCACCAACGCGATCATCATGTCCTCAATGAGAGCCATGACATCTTCCCGTTGGACAAAGCTCATCTCCAGATCGAGCTGCGTGAACTCGGGCTGGCGGTCGCCGCGTAGATCTTCATCGCGAAAGCAGCGCGCAATTTGGAAATAGCGCTCATAACCAGCAACCATGAGAAGCTGTTTGAGCTGCTGAGGACTCTGCGGCAAAGCATAGAACTTTCCGGGCAGCAGGCGGCTGGGGACTAAAAAGTCGCGCGCTCCTTCCGGGGTCGTTTTAAACAGAATTGGCGTCTCAATCTCAATGAAGCCCCGCGCGTCAAGATAATCGCGAATGAACTTGACCGCTCTGTGACGCAGCACAAGGTTACGCTGCATACGCGGCCGCCTAAGATCGAGATACCGATAACGCATTCGCGCCACTTCATCGATCTTCTCATCTTTGTTGATGTAGAACGGCGGCGTTTTGGACGCATTTAAGATGACGATCTCACTAGCGACGACTTCGATCTCGCCGGTTGCGAGTTCTGGATTAGCCGTTCCCTCAGGCCGTACCCGCACCTGCCCATTCACTTGCAGGACATACTCATTGCGCGCTTCGCTGGCAATACGATGCGCTTCGGGAGCACTTTCAAGATCGACGACAATCTGCGTTATCCCCCAGCGATCGCGCAGATCGATAAATATCAGCCCGCCTTGATCGCGGCGACGATGTACCCAACCGGCCAGCAAGACCGTTTGCCCGGCGTGTTCTGGCCGAAGTTCGCCGCAAGTTTGCGTTTTCAGCATGGTGGCGCCCTCACCGAAGTAGTGCCGCAGAAAAGATGAATCGGGGCAAAGCATAGCACGGCGCGGTAAAGAAATAAAGCGCAAGCCTAAGCTTTGGCAAAGCCCAACAACCGCCCCCCCCGTTCAGCAGTTGTGAGGAGGCGTCGCACCTAATTCAGAGGCTTCTACACGGTATGGAGATAACCACCAGCAAGCTGCCGATCGACCCAGCGCGCAATGAGGGGATAACGATAATCGCGGCCGCTCATGGTTTCGATTGCGGCGATCGTTCCGAAGAGTACCATCGCTACCGGCAAAAGCAGCACGAAGATCGCTAGCACGATGCCGACGATCCCCCAAACCGGAACTAATATGAATCCGATCAGGATCACCATCGCCAACAGCGCGATAACCATACCCAGCACCCATACCAGCCCCCCAACAGTTAATAGGGCAAAGGCGCCAACCGTGCCAGCCAATTGAATAACGAAGGCTTGTAAAGCATGAAAAGCGACGTAGTCAGAACGTTTGCGGAACATAAAATAGATGACGAGCGGTAAAAAGATGCTGACTGGAATGATAGCGCCGATGGTGAACAGGCCGCCTAGAACCGTCACCCACACACTGGCATGCGCGACGGTTGCCCATAACCGTTCATCGTCCGAGACGCGCAGCGTGCTGTAACTGCGTGGCATCTGCCGGGGCATCTGCCGGCGAGCGGGGCGATCCGCGGCAGGGTTTTCTTCAGGCATGGGGCGATAGCGGCTCTCATACTCCCGAATTACGGCATCGCTGTCTTCAGCCGAGGCGGAGTCCGCTGCCGTGGAGGCGGTCAACCGTGTGACGCGAGCGCGATCTTCAGAGGTATCACCGGTGGGCTGCTTGATTTCGTCGTTCATTAACGAACCCTCGAATAGCATGATGATATCGACAGACCATCTTCGAACTATATCTGTGCAATAGTACGTTATTCAGGCACTAAAGTTGCAACAGCCGCCAAAGAATTCGGTATACTTACGCTATGATGAAAAACAATTTCACCCTCACAAAGCGTCATCTAGGCCTGCTGCTGCTGCTTGGCGGAATAGCCGGTTTTTTCGGTGTGCTCGCCATTGATATCATTGATGTTGGCCGCGAGGGCGGCATCGGGCCGGTTCAGCAAACCGCGCTTGCGGGCTGCCTGTTGGTTGCAGGGGTTGGCTTAAGTCTGATTCCATTAGGGAACCAACTCGCTTGATGACGGCCGAACGAACACTCAAGCCCGCACAGTCCGAACAAGCTCGTTCGGTCGGCATACTGCTCAACGTCCACCGGCTGCTGATGTCTGCGGCACTGCTGGTGCTGTTTGGCTACTTCCTCATCTACGTCGTCTACGCCGTCAACTTGATGCAGTTCCCCTTCGATTACGATCAGGGTGAAGGGTTTGAGCTGGTGGATACGATCATGTTCAGCCGAGGACAATGGCCGTATCAAGATACGAACGTTTACCCGTTCTATTCCAGCAACTACCCTCCGCTGTTTCACATAATGTTAGTGCCGTTCGTCTGGATTTTTGGAGAGGCATACTGGTATGGGCGGCTGCTAGGATTTTTGGGAACGCTGGTGACCGCGAGCGCGATCGGCTATGCGGTTTATCGCGAAGGTGGACATCGCTGGATTGCGCTGCTTTCGGGATTTGCTTTTCTCGCCTCAAACACGATCTATCATATTGGCCCGCTGTTTCGCCAGCACATGACGATGGTGATGTTTGAGACGCTGGCGGTGCTGGTGCTGGCCCATGCCGTCACGGTTGATGACACATACCGGCGGCGACGGTTGATCGCGTTAGGACTGGCGCTCGTACTGGCGGCTGGCTACACCAAACAGCTCGCCTTGGCCACTGCGATCGCGGTGTTCATCTTTTTATTCATTCGACAGCCACGCGGCGCTATTTTGTGGGGCATGCTCTTCGCCGCGGTTGGCGGGGGTATCTTCCTGTGGATGAACTGGGCTACAGAAGGACAGTGGTGGCTGCAAACGATCGCAGCCAACGTTAACGAATACTATCCCGACCAGACGATCGGTCTGTTCCGGCTGTGGTTTAGCTTGCATGGCTTCTTGCTGGTTCCGGCGGTGCTATATGCGGCCTATGAGCTGTATTTTGCGCGGCTGTCGATCTACACCGTTTGGTTTGCGGCTGCGATGGCGAACAGCTTGCTCTCAGGCAAGTGGGGCGCAGGCGACAGCTATTTCGCCACCTCGATTGCCGCGTTGTGCATTTTGAGCGGCATTTTCGCCAGCCGAACGTTGAACCGCACTTGGACGTTCGAGAGCAATTATCTTTCGCGCATTTTCATCGATCCACTGCGGCGCTTTGGCCCTGCCCTTGCGACGGCCGGGATGGTTGTAATCCCGCTTCTGTACTTAGGATACGGACGGGCAGTCCTCCACATGCCCACGGAAGGGCCGGTTTTCGGCCCCATTGCGCGGACGCTCGGCATCGAGGCAAACGCGCTGAATGGGTTTTACGACTCGGCGGGTCGCATTGCTGGCGGGTATGCCGATATTGGGCATTTCGTCACACAAGAAGACATTGATGCTGGATGGCGCATCGTCGAGCTAGTGCGCGCCGCAGACGGCCCCGTCTTGAGCGAAGAAGCAGCTTTTACACTGCTAGCAGGCAAAGAGGTGATCACCAACCCCACTCAGCTTCGCAACCTATGGCTGAATGGGTTGTTTGACTCAACCGCGCTGGTCAATATGATTGAACAACGAGAATTTGGTTTGGTGATCATGCGCGCGCAATTCTATCCGACCGATGTTCTCATCGCGATCGCAGAACACTACAAACAGACCGACTCTATTGCGATGAATGGGTTTAACTACTTAATTTTTGAACCGCGCAGGTGATGCGGAGGGATCTCACGCTCGCTTGCTAGCAGGGAGAAAAAATGATGATTTCTGAGCACCAGACTTTTGCGACGACCACCCGCGGTCTGCAGCGTGATTCGCTGCCGATGCATCTGTTTGAAAAAGCCAAACGTCTAGGCATCTGGAATCCCAGCGATATCGACTTTATGCAGGACAAGCTCGACTGGCAGCGGCTGAACGACCTCGAACGCACCGTAATCCTTCACTTAACATCACTATTCCAAGCAGGTGAAGAAGCCGTCACGCTCGACTTGCTGCCGCTGATCATGACGATTGCGCGCGAGGGGCGAATCGAGGAAGAGATTTACTTGACCTCCTTTTTGTGGGAGGAAGCAAAGCACACTGATTTTTTCCGCCGCTTTTTGGACGAGGTGGCTGGCCACCCAGCTGATTTGAGTGCGTATACGACTCCAAACTATCGCACAATAGTCTATGAAGCACTTCCAGCGGCTCTCCATGCCTTGATCGACGATCCATCTCCAGCGGCGCAGGTTCGCGCATCGGTCATCTATAACATGATCGTTGAAGGCGTGCTGGCCGAGACAGGCTATCATGCCTATAAAGCGATGCTGGAGCGCAACCAATTAATGCCGGGGCAGATCAAAGGCATTACGCTGCTGAAACAGGATGAGTCGCGCCACATCGCTTACGGCATCTTCTTAATCTCGCGGCTGATCGCGAGTGATGAAAAGCTTTGGGATGTCGTGGAAGAAACCTTGAATGCAATGATTGGGCCGGCGCTAGGCGTCATCGATGACCTGTTCACGCTGTACGACCCAATGCCGTTTGGGCTGACCGTCAACGAGTTCGCTAACTATGCGTTGATGCAGTATCAGAAGCGTTACAGCCGGTTGGCGGCGGCACGCGGGCGCTCGCTTGAAGAAGTGACCAGCATCACGCGCACTGCCCTTGAACAGGATGATGCGTAGCGACGCTCGTGCGGTACAGGCTAACTTGCCGCGAGAAAAGCACCCTTTACCTCAGGGAGATCGGCTGGTATAACAAAGTTAACCTGCTGTGCGCGTGATGCAGCGCCAACCGGTTTTGAGCCAACATCCTTTGAACGGGAGCTGGCATGTGACAGTAAGGTGATAGGCTTCGGCCAAGACCCCAACGTCAGCGAGGCTCCCACCTGCGAAAGCAGGTTCAAAACTTCGCTCACACGGCATGGCAGGAATTTGAAAATAAGCGACGCCCGCGGTGAGTGCGGGCGTTGTTTCTATTCGGAATAATTCGCCCCAAACACTTCGGTGAAAAGCTGGCTGAGCTGCGCGCGCCGCGGCACCAGCACCTGCGCACCTTGCGGGGTTGTATATCCCATGATGTAGTTGCTATCCAAAACACTGGTGACGATGTTGTCACTGGGAATATCGCGCAGATACAGCGCAAGCTGGATGATTTGCTCGATCGACAACCCGGTGTAGACGTGATTATTCAGCGTTCTAAGAATGCTTGGGGACTGTAAGATTAGCTGCGGAAGCATGTTATAATTCAGGATGCGGTCGCGGATGGCATACAGCACCATCTGCTGGCGGCGCGCACGTTCGAAGTCATTATCGTTATGACGAGTACGGGCAAACTTCAGTGCCGTCGCACCATCCATATGCTGTGGGCCAGCGCGCAAGATGAGCGGGTCGTAACCATAATTCATATCTGGGTAGTCATAGTCGATAATGTCGTAAGGCACGACAATATCAATGCCTCCGATCAAATCGATCAGATTGATGACCCCGGTGAAATCGATCAGGATATAGTTGTGAATGCGGATGCCAAAGTTGTACTGCACCGTCTGCATGGCAAGCGTCGGGCCGTAGTTTGTCTGCTGCAGCTCCCCTAGCACCATCGCGCTGTTCACACGCTGAAGCTGGCCATAACCGGGCACTTCGACATATAAGTCGCGCGGAATACTCAAGATTCCCAAACGCTGGGAGCGCGGGTCAAGGCTGACGAGCATCATCGTATCGGTGCGATAAGCCAGCCCAGTCTCTCCTGGCCTTCGGTCCATGCCCATCACCAACACAGTAAATCGCGACGAGCCGTTCCATGGCTGCAAAACGATGCTGCGCCCGTCATCAAGGGTCACCTGTGAACCGATGACGAGACCGCCAAACTGGTCATAATTCATGCGCGCATCAACGGCTGTTGGCAGCGCAGCTACCGCCGTCGGCATGACGGCAACCCCCTGTGTCGTTGCACGCACAAGCAGCGTGACGCTCATGCTCAGCACAATCACCACACTGAACAGCGCGACCGCAATGACAACCCAAGCCCATTCGACATGATTGCGCCGCCGGCGAGAACGGCGGCGCGTACGGGGCGGCACATAGGCTGATGTCTCTACCGGCGGCAACGGCAGTGGAGCCGCGCCGCCGTGGGTCTGCTGCGGTTGAGTCACTGGCGGCACGCTACGCAAGGTCGAGGCATGCTGATAAACCGACTCGTAGCGCCGAGCACTTCCACTTGATGTGGTTACGGAAGGTGAAGTCCCTTCTCCCTGCCTCGATGAGCGAGAATAGATCGGCAGTGTATTATCGTCTTCCATGCGAAAGCTGTTAGGCATGGCAAAATTCCATTGACTTCACTCTCGCTTAGTATAGGCGGGGTGCCAGAAAGCGTCAATGCGCCTTTAGCAGCGTTTACACAACGTCCAGCCTATGAGCTGCCGGTGTTTGCAACGACGACGTCGCGAGGGCACTGCATATGCAGCCCAAAACCCACCGTGAGCAAGCTGCTGCCGCCCGCGCTCTATGCATCCCCTTGCAATCAAGAGAAAAACTCAGGTATAATCCTGCCAATTAGTTAACGTTTCACAAACTCTGGACTCACCGTCGACCATGCAAATCGTAGTCGAGCATTTGAGTCGAGCACTTGGAGGTCGTTTAGCTTAATGCCTGCTCATCAATGGGCGCGCAACTTCGCTGTGACAGATGACGATATTGATCTCATCATGAGCGCCCTGCTCGAAAAAGAAACGCCTCTCGACACAGAAGCTATCGTCCGCATCCTCATTCAGAACCGGCTCGCTGCAGAAACAGCAGCGCTCCAAGAGAAGTTCAAAGACGTCGTTCCCTATAACCCTGCGCACAGTTATACAATTGGCCAAAAGCTAATTTTTCCAGCCTTGGCCTATGCGGTTGGTAGGGTCGTCGATCAGCGGCCGGGTAATAACCCTGCATATGGCAGCTACTCGGTCATCACTGTTGAATTTGAAGACGGCATTGAACCTCAACTTCGACAGTTCGCAGCCGACTATGCAGATCATATCCTCAGCAAAGCGAGCAACAACGGCGGCGAAACCCCATACAACACTGTTACGCTGACCGTAGATGACATCCTAGACGCAGAACGCACGCGCATCTTTAAACTGGTTGAAGACCGGCTGCGTGGTCATGATGATCTCGTCAGCGTTGCTGGCCTATGGTTCCCGCGCAGCCTGATGCTTGACATCCATGAAGGTCACCTCAATCTCGCAGAGGCTGCGCTTGACCTAGCGGATGGAGGGCCATTATCGACCGAGCAAATCATCGAAGCGATCGGGGGTGTGGGCCGGTCGCCCTTAGCGCTGCAAGTCTTCTCGCTTAACTATGCGTTAAAAAACGACGACCGCTTCGACGAAGTGGGACCGATTAATGCAGTTCTGTGGTATCTCAAACGGCTCGAACCTTCAGAAGTTCGCAGCGTGCCTGCTATGCTGAAATATCAGCCCATCGAGTATGATCACGCATTGCTCACACCGGAGATGACGGCCTTAGAGCAAGAGATCGGCGATGAATGGTCCCCGATCGTCGAGCCAGAGCAGTTCCCGGGAGAAGCATCGATCTCGCTGATCTATCCTCACCGGCGGCTGGGAACGCTGCCGCTAACGGCGCACATGCGCAGTATTTTTCCCACAGCCCGGCGCACTTCACGAATTTGGGTGACGCTGATTGACGGCCAAGACGGCACAGAATACCCCGGATGGGTGGTTTGGCAAGACCGCTACGTGTTCGGCCTTAGCCAACTCTATCGAAAACATAAGCTGCCCGTCGGGGCGACGATCACGGTTCGCACCAGCGAGAAGCCGGGCAAAATAGTGGTCGATTTTCATGCCCACCGGCCGCGAACCGAATACGTCCGGTTAATCGTCCCCAAAAATGGCCAAATTACGTTCGACGAAGAAAAACGTGCTATCGGCGCTGAATATGACGATTTGATGATCCTCGGCGCTGATGATCTGAAAGCGGTCGATGCACTGTTCGAGGCGACTCAGCAAAGCCGCCGCGGGCTCATCTCGATCCTCACTACGTTGATGACAGAGCTGGGCAAGATGTCGCCACAAAAAACAGTGCATGCAAAGACATTATACAGCGCCGTCAACGTGCTGCGACGATGCCCGCCGGGGCCAATCTTTGCCGCACTTGTTACTAGCCCAGAATTTGAGCACGTCGGCAACAATTACTGGAGACTAATCCTAGATTAGGAGAAAGCTATGCAAGCGCCCCCCAGTAAGCCGAGCGCACTCATCAAACCGACTCTTGATACCCTGTTTCACATCGATTATTCGTGGTGGGAGAAAAACGACGAAGATCTACGAACGTACTTGCTTAGCCATCTTTCGCCCACCCAACGCGAATGGCTCAGCCATAACTCCGAGAATACGATGGTCGATTTCATCGATCCCGATACCGGAGAGGTGACCCAGCACGACGAGCTTGGCCTCGCGCTTCAGCAGGCAGCCCGCGATCCTGATTTTATCAATCCCCACACCTCGATCGTCGACTGCGTTTTTCGGGTGTTTATCGCTAATGGCAACACGCCACAAACCCCGAGAGAACTTTCCGAAAAGATTGGCCGGCCAGCCACGTTGATCTTAAAGACTTTCGGCGGAACGCGCATCTACAAAGGGATTCGGCCGGCTCAGGGCTGAAGCGTCAACGTCACAGCCCTAAACAGACGAACTCACACAAATTCATTGAGCAGATGGAGCAATCATGGGGCGTGTGATTAACCCTGACAGCACCGGCAAGCAGCGCAACCAGCTGATGCGTACTATCGCCGAACTGGTGCGCCGTTTAGGTCAAAAAACAGTCGTCGACGACGATGCCAAAGACATGGCCGCTTTACTCATCTACTGCCTGCGCGAGATTGACCAGGGCATTGATACTTCAGCTGCTGCTTGGGAAAAACGCGATTACTGGATGAAAGCGGATGAACTGCGCCAGCGTTGGGCGTGGGCGGGAGAGATCGCTGACCGGCTTTACAGCCTAATTCTTGATGAGCGATGGGACGAATTCCCCGCGATCTTGGTTCAGCTCATGCCGCACATCAGCGACATTAAGATCACCAAGTTCACGCGAGATGAAAGCTTGTGGCAAAACGCGCATGCCCGTTTGCTATTAGAGCGAGCACCCAACGAGCACTGATCCCTAGTCGAAGCGCTCATTGACCCAATCGGCCAGCGCAGCATAGTTAGGCACTGCTTGCCCACGAGCATTGGCAGTGATCAAGCTGCGATCGATAACCAGCCGCTCGAAACGGCCAGCATTCAGGGCGATGGTCGGCAAAGCAGCAGCATCCAGCAAAGTCAGATCAGTATCTAGTGAGCGGCTAAACACGGAGAGTGCCGCCGGCCATGTGGCCGGATTGAGCAGCCGGCGCGACAACGCCAAAAGTACCTGCTGCTGCCTGCCAGCACGCGCATAATCGTCGTCGGCGTTTCGTGTGCGAGCATAAGCGAGCGCGCGCTCACCATCAAGGATCTGTAGGCCCGCTTCAAACCGCAGCACCGTTGTCCCGCCATCCGGGGTTGGATACAGCGGATCGACGATCGGCCGCTCGATGTTGACCGTGATCCCACCCACAGCGTCGATTAACTCGACAAAGGTCTCGAAATTAAGGCGAACGTAACGATCGGGCGAGAATCCGAAACCGCGTTCGATCGCCTGAGCGACGAGCGCTGGGCCCCGTCCCTCCCCCTCCACTTCTCCCAGCATGTGAACAGCATTGATGCGCTGGTAACCATAACCGGGGACTTCAAAAAACAAGTCGCGCGGAATAGACAGCAAGCTCACCCGCTGAACGCGCGGCTGCACGCTGATAAGCATGATAGTATCTGCCCGCGCCATGAAGCCTTCATTCGGCCGCGCATCGAGGCCTAAAACCATAACGGAAAGTGAGGGCGGCGGCAGCAGCAGATAAGCCACTAGAGAAAGACCACAGACAAAGATCGGTGCGAAAAAGATCAGCAGCGCCGCCGGAAAACATCCACAAGGCCGCCGCGCCGCGCGCTGTGGCCGAGGCGGCCCGGGCGAGGCGTGATGAGGTTGTGGATAAATCATCCAAATACGATCCCCAAATCTCTCGCCATGCGAACCATCTCCCCATCGGCATCAACTACGCGCAGCGTTCGCACAGCATCTTCCATTAAAACCGAAGTGATGTTATTCCCTTGCAGCGCGACCATCCAGCCCCAACGCTTCTGTTCAATCAGTTCTACGGCCGCTGCGCCGAAACGAGTCGCCAGCCAGCGGTCGCGCGGCGTAGGTTGGCCGCCCCGCTGCAAATGGCCGAGCACCATCACACGCACATCAGCGCATAAACAATCCGCCAGCGCGTTGCCAACAAGATAACTGATACCCCCTAGCCGCGCATCGAGCAGACCACGTCCACGGATGTAGAATTCTTGCTGGCCACCCACGGGCGCAGCGCCTTCAGCCACGACGACAAGACTGTATAAACGACCCGCAGCGCGCAGGCCTTCAAGCCGTTCACATACCACATTGATGTCAAAGGGGATTTCCGGGATCAAAATCGCATCGGCGCCACCAGCGACCCCGCTGACCAGCGCGATCCAGCCGGCATTTCGGCCCATCACCTCCATCACCATCACCCGGTGATGACTCTCGGCGGTCGTTTGCAGTTTGTCAAGCGCTTCGGTCGCGGTCAAAATGGCGGTATCAAATCCAAAGGTGACGTCCGTCCCGCCCAGATCGTTATCGATCGTCTTAGGCACTCCCACGATCGGCGCGCCCATGGTGACCAACCGATGCGCGATCGCCATCGTCCCGTCACCACCAGCCGCGACCACAGCACTGAGACCCAATTCGTCAATTCGCTCGAGCGCCTCATGCGCGACATCGACGTAGTCGACAGAACCGTCAGGCCGATCGACGGCGCGCACGAACGGATTACCCCGATTGACGGCACCGAGGATAGTGCCGCCGCGCGCCAAAATCGGCCGCACTGCTTCGGGATGCAGCGGGATCGGTTCCGCCTTCGCGATCAAGCCATCAAAGCCTTGCGGAATGCCGAGCACTTCCCATCGGTTACGGTTGCTTGCGGAAAGCACGGCCGCCCGAATGACAGCATTTAATCCGGGCGCATCACCTCCGCCCGTTAAAACACCAATTCGCTTGGTCAAATTCGCCTCGCTAACATCGAAGACGCACAAGCGCCGTCATTATACTAGAGACAGCTCTCCATCGATATGTTAGACTACATCGCCTTAACTCATTCTCCATGGGGGGATGCGATGGCACGCCGCCGTTCTAGCACAACACGCCGCGAGGCACGAACCACGCCCCACAGCAAAAGTCCGCGCGAGGCGCGCGTCGAACGGCTGACTTGGGTGCTGTTGGTCTTGGCTTTCGGCGTGGTTCGCCTACTCGAAGACGCCGGCGTGCCCAATTGGATGCTGCCGCTATCTGGCGCTGCGATTTTATTCGGCTCCGCTTTGTATCAGTACACACGCCGCTGGCGCGTCAGCCCGGCAACTTGGATCGCTGCTGGTTTAATGGCGTTTTTTACCTACTACAGCTTTCAAATTGACCTAACGCGCGATTTTACTGGCCTCTCGCTCATCGTCTTCGCTGGTGTGATCTTATTCGGCCTGATCACCGGGGACACCTGATACGTTGACAAGGAGCGAAAAATACGTTATTTCAAGTGAGCCTTGTGCAACATGCCTGAAGGAATTACCTCGTGGAAACCAGTCACCGAGTCACTGTCGAAGATGTGCGTAAGCTCGCCCTGCCTTTAGGCACTCGCGTGGTAGCTGGCGATGGATTGCTTAATCGGCTCGTCGCATGGACCACTGTCATCTATCCGGGAGATGGCATCTCTAGCAAAGTCCTACAAAGCGATGAGATAATACTAGTTGCGCCGAATAATAGTGACGAAGACGCGCATAATATCAGCGATGTTGAGATTGTGCGCTGGGCCTATGACCATCAAGCCGCAGCAATCGTCATGGCCGCCTCTCCTTCCCCCACAGCGATCGCCGAAGCCAATGCCTATGGAATCCCAGTTCTAGTGCTGCCGAGCGGAACGCGCATTCGCATGGTCGAAAAACAGGTCGTTAGTCTTTTGGTCGACCGCAAAGGCCAAATCGAACGACGCGGCACACAGATCTATCGACAGCTAACGCAAATCTCATCGCGCAATGAGGGCATGCCTGAACTCATCGGCACCATGGCACGGCTGACGAACAAGGCTGTCGTGCTGCAAGATAAGCGGCTGCAAATTCTGTATAGTTCAGTGCAGCCCCAGTTTGTCGCTTACTGGGAACAAATCGAGACGTTCCTGCGCAAGCTTGATAATCTTCCCATCGAAATTCAAGACCGCTATCGCGTTGTCGAAATTGAAAATCCCGTCCTAATGCAGTCCCTGCCAACGCCGGGCTTAGCGCGGCTTGTCGCGCCCATCATCACCAAGGATATCGGTCGTGGTTACTTATCGATCATCGGACGCGACAGCGATCTTGACGACATAGATCTGTTGGTCGCTGAGCACGGGGCAGCTGCTTGCGCACTGGAGATGGCAAAGGCAAAAGCGATCAGCGATACCGAAAAACGCCTGCGTGGCACGTTTCTGGATCGACTGCTCATCGGCGACGTCAGCCAGCAGGAGGCGGTTCGACAAGGCGAGCGGTTTGAACATGATATGCTGCGAACGCACGTCGCGATCGTCTTGGCATGGCAGGGCGAGAAAACCCCATCGCTGCGCCGGCTAGAAACCATCATCAATAGTGTTGTCGCATCTCAGCGCGCATCGGCGCTCATCTGGCAGCGCGAACGCGAACAGGAAGTGCTAGTATTCCACGCAGCGGACGAAAAAGAACCGATCAATGCCTCGTTGAAGCTGGCAAAGTTATTCAGCACGGAAGTTGGGCGTCAATCTCCCGGGGCGCGAGTGGCCATTGGCTTAGGCCAGCCCGCCCGTGATGTTACGCAATGGCGCTCTAGCTATCGCGATGCCGTTCAAGCGCTCGATCTAGCGGTGCGCCTGCAAACCGATACGCCGCTTTATATTGGCGATCTCGGCGTTTACCAGCTCATCCTTAGCCTGTCAGATCGCGACAAATTAATCAATTTCTACGAAAAGACGCTCGGCCCCCTGCTGGAATATGACGTGCGGCAGCACGCTGATTTGCTCAAGACGTTGGAAGCTTTCTTCGCCTGTCACGGCAATCTCAGCCAAACAGCAGAAATGCTTATTGTGCATCGCAACACGCTGCTTTATCGCATGAACCGCATCAATGAGATCGCTCAGATCGACCTTGATCGTCCGGAAATCCGCCTCGCTTTGCATTTGGCGCTGACGATTCGCCGTCTGTTAGCGTTAAATTGAGGCTGTCTTGTGCAGTCTGCATTAGCTGAGGGAAATATTTCTCTTATAGTGTGCCCGTAGACCCCAAGTTGTGGGCTTGTTAAATTGTAGACAAATCCTACGCTAGAAATTTTGTCGTTAGTCCACAAATTCTGGGGAGCGCCATGTTTACACCCAAGCAGTCTATCGACGTTCCTCCACTGCATCCGGAAGATACCCGCGAACGCGATGCCTGCGCGTTGATCTGCGCAGTGCGCAAAGGCGGCCAAGCGACTCATGGCAACGTCAAAAGGACGATCGAAGCGCTGACGCGCATGGGCCATCGCACCGGCATCGTTGATGGCGAAGGCGATGGCGTCGGCATCATGACTGATATTCCGCGTCAGCTTTGGGCCAAAACGCTCGCCCTCAAAGGACTGCGCTCCTCGCTGGCGGCCGACCCAAACTTCTGGGTCGCTCATTTGATGATCCCAGTTCACCTGAAGCCACAAAGCGAAGAGTTGGTGGCAGCGATCGGCCAGCGCATTGTCGAAGCTGGGCTGGAGCTGCTCATCGAACAGCCAGCCAAAGTCAACCGGTATGTACTAGGTCAAAATGCGGCGAAGAATGAACCCAACTTCTGGCAGTTCGCCGGCATGAACGGCCGGGTGAGCACAGACCAACTGGAGCCAACGATCTACCGTCTGCAAACTGCATTGGAACGCGAGCTCCACGTTCATTTCCCATCGTTTAGTTCGCGCAGCGTGGTTTACAAAGTGCAGGGCACTGTCGAGATTTTACGTCGATACTATCCCGAACTGCGCGATCCCGAATACGCCTCAACTGTAACGCTTGGCCATGCGCGTTACAGCACAAACACGAACCCGATCTTTGAGCGTGTGCAGCCGTTTAATGTCCTTGGGCACAACGGCGAATTCAACACCATCTCTCGCTTCCGGCTGGAGGCGGAGATGCTCGGCATTTCGCTAGACCCGGCCAACTCAGACTCGCAAGATGTCGACCGCGTGCTAGACGCACTATGTATGCAGTATGGCCTCGACTTGATCGAGGCGATGGAGTATATCTTCCCACCTTTCGCCCACGATCTGATTCAGACCGCCCCCGAAATTCATGAAGTTTATGAACACATTCGCCACGCCTTCGGCCCGTTTGCGCAAGGGCCGGCCGCGGTAGCGGCGCGCATGGGCGATCAATGCGTTTTCAGCGTTGATGCGCTGGGGCTGCGTCCGTTATGGTTTGGCGAGACGGAGAAAGAGTTTTTTGCAACGTCTGAGCGAGGTGTTTACGCGCTCGACATGATGTCTGTGGAACCTAAACCCCTCGCACCCGGCGAAAAGATCGCGCTCATCATCAAACCTGGCCGTTCCATCGAGGTGCTGGACTACCCCGCCATTCAGCGCCATGTCACGCAGCGCGCTCGAGAGCGCGGCATCGCATGGGTAGCCAATGACGGAAGCGAGCGCAGCTTCGGAGATAGGCCATCGCCTTACGGCAGAGAACAGCGGTTGGATGGAGGAAGGCCAAAACGTCTCTTTGGCGGGCGTGGAGAACAAGCAGCCCCAACCGCGGTAGCGACCGCAGTCGCTGAATTTGCCCCGGCACGCGCAGCAGTGCCTTGGCGAGTGAGCACACCGGCTGTGAATACGACGGTCATGGCTGCCTTGGGGTGGGAGCGATATCACCTCAGTATTGTCGAAGCGCTGGCCGAAACGAATAAGGAATTGGTCGGGTCGCTGGGGTGGGATGGGCCACTGGCGGCGCTGAGCAAGACGCGCGTTAACCTCGCTGACTTCTTCAAAGAGACTGTCGCCGTTGTGACCAACCCGGCAATCGACCGCGAGCGCGAGCGAGCACAGTTTTCGACCACCACGCTGCTCGGCACACGGCCGGCCGTCGGCATGGCGCTCGATCAGCTCGATTTCCGCATTCAGCTCGATGTCCCCCTCCTCCTCGGCGGGCATCCTGACTTGGGAACGCCCGACGAACTGCGCGCCGTCGCCGAGAAGCATGGCACGATGACGATCGATGATTTACTCGACCACTTCGGCGAGCGAGCAAGCTTCATTTCGATGAGCGCTCACTTTGACGAGACTATTGAGCAGGCGTTACAGCGGTTGGGCGACGAAGCCATCGACGCCGTTCGCCGGGGTAGCCAATGCCTCGTCCTTGACGACCACGACGCCTTGACCGGTGAACTGCTGTGGATCGATCCACTGCTCGCAGTCGCCACCGTTGATAAAGCGCTGCGCACTGCCCAAACGCCCTATAATTTACGCCGCAGCGCTGGCATTGTGCTGCGATCTGGAGCGTTGCGCGATTTGCACGACTTGGTGCTAGCGATTGGGCTGGGGGCCAATGCGCTTGTCCCCTATGCGCTGTACGCAGTCGGCTTGGGCATTGCGCCGCGCGCCCCGCGCGTGCCGCTGCAAGCTGAGACGATCATTGCACGGCTATCTAATACAGTGGCAGCGTTGGCGGTCGGCATTCAGAAAATTACCTCCACAATCGGCTGCCACGAGCTGCGCGGCTATGGTTTGTCCTTCAGTTCGATTGGGCTTTCTACACCAGTAGCCGAACTTTTGGGCACGCCGAATTACCTCGGTTCCAAGGAACGTGGATTGACGTTTGAGCGCATTCAGATCGATGCGGAGACCCGCGCACAAGAACTACGCGGCGAGCGCCCCAATAAGCTTGATAATCCCGACCGGCTCTATCCTAAAATGTGGAAGAAGGTCGAAGATATCGCGCGCGGTGAGCTGACGCTCGATGAATACACCGAAACTATGCTCGCACTGGAACGCGAGATGCCAGTAGCGCCGCGCCACATCCTCGGTTTGCGAACATCGGACACGCCTGTTGAACCGGCAAGCGTCGATATCAGCATTGGCAATCACGCGATGCCGATCTTGATTGGCGCGATGTCGTTCGGTTCGCAAGGCGAGTTGGCTTATAAAGCCTATGGTGAAGCGGCTGCGCGTCTCAACATTTTGTGCATCAACGGCGAGGGCGGCGAACTCCCGGAGATGATGGGTCGCTTCCCGGCCAACCGCGGCAATCAAATTGCATCGGCACGTTTCGGGGTTAACATCGCCTTCCTGAATTCATGCGACGTGCTCGAAATTAAGATCGGCCAAGGTGCCAAGCCCGGTGAAGGCGGCCAGCTTCCCGGCTACAAAGTGAACGAACAAGTCGCGCTCGCACGTTCGACTAATCCGTGGGTAGACCTCATTTCGCCGAGCAATAATCATGACCTCTACTCTATTGAAGATCTCGCCCAGCTCATCGACGAATTGAAGACCGCCAACCCACGCGCACGGGTCTCCGTCAAAATCCCCGTCGTCCCGGGGGTTGGCATCATCGCCGTCGGCATTGCAAAAGCTGGGGCCGATATCATCAATATCACCGGGTATGAGGGCGGCACCGGCGCTGCGCGCGCGCATTCACTGCGTCATGTCGGCCTGCCGGCAGAGATTGGTGTGTGGTTGGCCCATCGCGCATTGACCGAAAGTGGGCTGCGCGGCGACGTTGAATTGTGGGCCGATGGTGGCATGAAGAGCGGCCGTGACGTGGTCAAGATGCTTTGTCTTGGCGCGAACCGGGTAGGTTTCGGCACGCTGGCGATGGTGGCTGTTGGCTGTACGATCTGTCGCAAGTGCCACGAAGGCACATGCCATGTCGGCATCACGACGCACATTAAAACGCGTGAAGAGGCGCTTGCGCAGGGCGTCAAACACTTCGAGCCACGCGACTACGAGATGGCTGTGCGGGGCATCTGCAATGTTTTTGAGATGCTAGGTGAAGATGTACAGCGTTGGACCGGTGCGCTTGGCTTCACCAGAGCGCAGGATTTGGTCGGACGGGCGGACTTGCTCGAACAAATCGCAATGCACGATCAAATCGATCTGACCCCGTTCATGCAGCCCGTACCGCACGTAGAAAAACCACAGCCACAGCCGGGCGTTGGAAGACGCCTTGCGCGGCCACGAAATACCCTAAGCAAGCAGATCACTGCGCTGATCGCAGAGCGTGTGGCCGCTGGCGACACCGAAATGACCTACGACGATGAAGCCGTTATGGCGATGGACCGCGCGTTAGGAACCCATTTATGTGGCGCGATCAAACGAGGAGAAATTCCGAACGACAGCCGCCTGCATGCCGTGCATCTAAACTTCAATAACTCGGCCGTGCCGGGCAACGGATTGGGGGCTTTCCTCGATGAACCGGTCGATATTCTCGTCGAAGGCGGCGTTCAAGACGGGGTGGGTAAATGTGCCAAGGGCGGCACGATAGCGATCCTGAAAGGCTTGAATCATGACGGCGAACGCCTTGATGGATCGGTCGGTAAAAGTTTCGCTTACGGAGCACAGGGCGGCCGTTTCATCGTGCAGGGCAACGCCGATACACGCGCCTGCATTCGCTTAAGTGGCGCAGATGTTATCTTCGGTGGCGAAGTCCGCACTCCCTTGCAGGATGATCTCGGCGGCCTCGCCTCGCGCGCTAACCTAAAGGGTTACGCGTGCGAATACATGACCTCAGGTCGTGTGCTCGTGCTGGGCGACCCCGGCCCATGGATGTGCGCGGGCATGTCGGGCGGTGTGGTCTATCAGCGGTTGCAACCTGAGATGGGGTTGGATCTCGATGCCATTCGACGACGCATCGCTGTCGGCGCAACTGTCGACATCCTGCCCCTTGATGATCAAGGCATCGCCGATGTTGAGGAGCTGCTTGGGCTGTACATCCGCACGCTTGAGGACAACAACCAACCAGAGGCAACAGCGCACTTATACCCGCTGCTTGCTCGGCCGCAGGCGCACTTCGTCAAGATCGCGCCGCCTAAGCGAGTGAATTAGCCTCGCGTAGGGCAGCTTCTCATTTACAGCTATAGCATGAAGAGAAAACCCGCTCTGTCATCAAGCGGGCTTTCTCTTCAAAAATGCTATTTCTTCTTCTTTTCTTCCGGGTACTTCATATTGTCCCAGTCTGTCTTGCTGACGAATTTCGTTAGCATGCGGCCATCGCTGGTTTTACCCCGAATGCCATAACGAGTCTGGCCATTCTTGGTGCTGAAGGTGGTCTTCATGACGTTCTTCTCGTCAATCGAGACCTTTTGGCGGGTCTTCACGTCATAGAATTCAACAGCCATCTTAACTTACCCCTTCCTGCATGAACGTAAGTAAAGAGATTGTAATGCTTCCATGCAGAATTGTACCACAATTTTTTAACATTGTGCGAAGGTCGAGCGAGGAAAAATGGCCACTTTTTCACGATGAAGGCAGAGTGGCCAGTACGCGCTGCACTTTGAGGGCCAAATGCAGGATCAGACGGTTATCGGCATCGTCGAGATCAAGGCCAGTTAGCTCGCGAATTCGGTCAAGCCGGTACACGAGCGTATTGCGATGTACGTCAAGATCAGCCGCGGCTTTGGCGAGATTGCCGTTGGCCTCAAAGAAGCCGCTCAGGGTTCGGATGAGATCGCCCTGCTTACGCTCATCATGTTCCACCAGCGGGCCAAGGGTCTCTCGATAGAAACGGCGCATGTGGTCGAGATTGCGCTCTTTCAGCGCGAGCAGCAGTTGAAACAGCTTGAGATCGCCATAAAAGGTCGTCTGCTCCCGATCGCCCAATTCATTAGCGATGCTCACTGCATCCTTAGCTTCGCGGTAAGCCTCCCGCAACGCGGATAGGCCAACGGCCGGCCGGCTAAGACCTGCCGCTACCAGACCACTCGGCGTGCGGGTGGCGAGCTGGGCACGCACTTCCTCAACGACGCGCCGCACGCGCCCGGTCTGGGTTTGATTCTCAAGCGGATAAAGTGCCACGATCACATCCACGTACTGGCCAACTGCCCCATCAAGCCCACGACGCGTGATATCATCGCGCACCAGTGGAATGAGGGCTTCGAGCGGCAGCGTTGTCCCAGCCTCCGTCGTCGCACGGAAGACAGCGACCATGTACATCGTCGCCGGGTCAAACCCTGCCTGTTGGGCGCGCGTCCCCATCAGATCGTCATCGGCCGGCGTCCCGCTCAACCACATTTGAATCCAATCACCGCGCGCTTGCTCAACTGCCGAGGCGATGGCACGGCTTTTGGCCAACTCGATAGCACAGACGTCAGCACCATAAGTCAATACGAGGCGATCAAATTCATCGATGGTTTCGCGGCTGTCCACCAGCGAAAGGTAGCCGGCGATCCGTTTCTCGACCTTAAGGACGGTCGTGTACCCTAATGGGCTGGGCACGATCGCGCCGTCAAGCGTCGGCGCTTCGCGGCTAAGCCAATTCTGAAATGCGCCGTAGGGCAAGTTTTGAAGCAGCATACGCCCGCCCCCTGCCCGCCGAACCACATTCGGATAGACCTGCGCCATCAACACGCCAGCGTCATCGTGAACGACGACCGGCTTTGCAGTCGCACGCGCCATGATTTGAAGAAAACTGTTGAAATCGCGATTTTCAGCTGCCAGCCGCGTAAGCTGGCGCTGGATCTCCATCGCGCGCTGTGTCATCTGCGCTTCTTGATTGATGATCAATGTATTGACGGCCCGCTCAATACGAGAGAGGCTGCTATCACGTGGCAGCGACAGCAGCGCGATATCGCATTCACTGGCGACATCAACCGCGCTGTTTGAAATCTCATCATTGGCTGCCACTGCGCTTACCCCAGCTTGAGCCAAACTGCGCACGACATCCGTCAGTGAAATGCGGCTGTCAAAACTGCGCAGCACATCCATCGAGATAAGGGCCAACTCGCCTCCATACACATCAGGAAAGGCTGGCGGCTGCGCCCTGACGGTTACAGCATAGGTGATTGTTTTTTCTGGGCTGCCGGTCAACAAAGTCGTGCCAAGAGGCAGAGCAAACTGTAACAACGCTTGGAGGGTGACGCTAGTTTGATCTGGCATCAGCAACACCGCTATAGACGCACAACGTTATTGTAAGAAAGCCGATACCATAGCATTATAACAAAATCGGCCAAGAGCACCTACATGCTTTTGTAGGAAAATACCAAAAACAGTTGATAAAAATTAAAACGGGGGTTCTAGCCGGCCAGAACCCCCGTTTTACACTTAGCACAAGTGACTAAAATTACTGCGAGGGCAGTTTTCGGACTGCGATAGTGAGAGTTTCACCGTCAATCGAACTGTCTTTTTTGGGATCGCCGCTGGGGTCTGGGCCGAAAGTCGCGCGATGATAACCATTACTCGGCTCGCCAGCGATAAGACGTTCAGACAAGGTTTCGCTGCGAATGTAATCAGCAAATTGGTCGATGGCTTCAGCTAGCCGGCCGCTCGCGCTGTATATCAGCTCGATGGTATCAGCAATGTCAAAATTTGCCTCCTTGCGCAGCGTTTGCACGCGGCGAACGACTTCGCGGGCGAGTCCTTCTTTGATGAGCGCATCCGTCAACTCGGTATCGAGTGCGGCCAAATAGCCCGCATCCTCGGCAACAGCATAACCCGGGCTGCCTGCGCGGTGCACTTCAACTTCCTCAGGCAGCACTTCGAAAGTTTTTCCATCGATCTCGACCGTCACAGCCGTCCCACTCAGCAGTGTCTCGGCCCACACACGCACGGCAGCCTGTTCACTTTCTCGCAGTAGTTTCTGCACGCGCGGGAAATCTTTGCCGAATTTCTTGCCCAGCAAACTCGGCAGCGGATTGAGCCGATACTGCACAACTTCGGCAGTATTCTCCAAGACGCGCACCTGCTTAACATTCAGTTCAGAAGCGATCAATCCGCTCAAACGCTCGATGACACCAGCCTCTTCCGCTCGACGCGGGACAAAATACGCACTTGCGAGCGGCTGGCGAACGCCCATACCAACCGACTCGCGTGCAGCACGGCCAAGACTAACCAAACGCTGCACCAAACGCATCTCATCAATAGCAGCCCGGTCGATGAGTTTCTCGTTCGCCAACGGCCAACGCGCAAGATGCACACTTTCTTCAGCGCGGCTATCGACGGAGACGACCAAATTACGATAGATGGCATCGGCCAGAAATGGCATCGTCGGCGCGAGTAGTTTTGCCACTGTCACCAAACATTCATACAAAGTTGCATAAGCTGCCGCTTTATCGGCGTCGCTTTCGCTTTTCCAAAAGCGGCGGCGGCTTAGGCGGACATACCAGTTGCTGAGAACATCGACAAAGTTCTGGATTGGACGCGTCGCACCCGGAACGTCATAACTGTCAAACGCCTGTGTCACATCACGGACAAGCTGATGCAGCTCGGCGAGCACCCAGCGATCGAGCGCGTCGCGTTCACTGACCGGCGGCTGAGCCTCTTTAGGCGTCCACCCATCGAGGTTAGCATAGGTCACGAAGAAGCTGTAGGTGTTCCACAACGTTAGCCAGAAGCCGCTGACGACTTTGCCAACCAAATCCTTCGAGAAGCGCCGAGGCTCTCCGGGCGGGCCGGAGGTGAATAGATACCAGCGAAACGCATCGGCACCATGGCTGCTGAGGATCTCCCACGGATCAACCACGTTGCCTTTGCTCTTCGACATTTTCTCACCCTTCTCGTCGAGGATGAGACCGAGGCAAATGACGTTGCGGAAGGACACTTGCTCAAACAACATCGTACTAATCGCATGGAGCGTGTAGAACCACCCCCGGGTCTGGTCAACGGCTTCGCAGATGTAATCAGCAGGATACTGCGCCTCAAACATATCGCGGTTG
Source organism: Aggregatilineales bacterium (assembly GCA_046719065.1). Classification (GTDB taxonomy): domain Bacteria; phylum Chloroflexota; class Anaerolineae; order Aggregatilineales; family Phototrophicaceae; genus Flexifilum. The sequence goes on from JBDNDP010000001.1 coordinate 304,724, forward strand.
TGCGCCGGGTAGCCCCACTGCGCAAGCGGCATAGCCCCGCTGTCAAACCACACGTCGATCACTTCAGGCACACGGCGCATCGTTCCCCCCGTCCCGTTCGGGTTAGGAAACGTGATCTCATCCACGTAGGGGCGGTGCAAATCGAGGCCGGTCAAATCGCGACCAGCGAGCCGACTTAACTCGTCCACGCTGCCGACACAGATCATCTCCCCAGTGCGATCATCAACCCAAATCGGCAGAGTCGTTCCCCAATAGCGCTCGCGCCCCAGCGCCCAATCTTTCAGCTCAGCCAGCCAATTGCCGAAGCGACCATCGCGCACGTGTTCAGGCACCCAGTTGATGGTCTGGTTCAGTTCGATCATCTTTTCGCGCATGGCGGTCGTACGAATGAACCATGAATCGCGCGCCATGTAGAGCAGCGGGGTGCTACAGCGCCAGCAGAAGGGGTACGTATGATCATAGGTGCCAGCTTTGTAAAGCAGGCCGCGCTTACGCAGATCGCGTGTGATCTCCGGATCCGCGTCTTTCACCCACATCCCGCGAAACTCAGTGACAGCATCGATGAATTTTCCATCAGAGCCGACGGTTTGTAGCACGGGCAAATTATTAGCTTGACCAGTGGCCATGTCATCGACGCCGAAGGCAGGGGCCATATGAACGATGCCAGTGCCATCGTCTGTACTCACAAAATCACCGGCGACGACATAGGCATAATCGTCTTCAACCGGGAGAAAAGTGTACAAAGGATGATAATGCTGGTTAAGCAGGTCTTTCCCCTTGTAACGCTTAACGACTGTGTACTGCGCCGGTTCGTTCAGCACTTTCTCGACAAGCGCCGCAGCAAGGATGAGGTTCTCCGTCCCTTCCCCTTCGGGGGACGGCCCCTCGACCTGCACGTAGTCGATATCAGGACCGACAGCCAACGCGACATTCGCCGGCAGCGTCCACGGCGTCGTCGTCCAAACGAGAAAGTAGACGCCGGGATTATCGCGCAGTGGAAAGCGCACATAGACGCTTGGGTCGCGTACCTGCTTGTAGCCGAGGGCAACTTCGTGACTGCTGAGCGGTGTCCCACAACGCGAGCAATAAGGGACAACTTTCAGGCCTTTGTAGATAAGACCTTTATCCCAGAACTGCTTGAGGATCCACCAAACGCTCTCGATGTAATCATTGGTGAATGTGACATAGGCGTTGTCGAGATCGGTCCAGTATGCCATCCGCTCAGTGAACTTCTCCCACTTAGAGATGTTCCGCAGCACACTCGCCCGACATTTTTCGTTAAACTCGGCGATGCCATAGGCCTCGATTTCGTACTTGTGAGAGAAGCCCAGCTCTCGCTCGATCGATATTTCGACCGGCAGGCCATGGGTATCCCAACCGCCTTTGCGCAGCGCATAGAAGCCTTGCATCGTTTTATAGCGCGGGAAAATGTCCTTGAAAGCCCGCGCTAAGACATGGTGAACCCCGGGTTCGCCATTGACGGTCGGCGGCCCTTCATAGGTGACATAAGGCACAGCGCCTTTGCGTTCTTCCATCGAACGCTCAAAGATGCGATTTGTACGCCAGAATTCGAGCTGTTCGCGCTCAAGCTTCTGGATATCAACTTTCGGGTTGACAGCCTTGAACATCGTCGACTCCATGAGACTTCACGCAATAGAAAGGGATAGGCGTTTACGACTGCATCTCATGAAGCAGGCAATCAACCGTGGCGTGAGCAAATACCTCACCACCACGATCCCACCTCCTTACAATTCGCTGAACGGCGGTAGTTACGCTAACTAACTATTATGGCGCAGAGTCTGGAATTGGGGTAGCGGGAATTGAGGCCGCCGCAATATCTTCAGGTCGAGGACCACCTATCCAGAAAACTTCGCGCTCCAGATCGATACGTGAGAGGAGATCGGCGTCCTGTGTTCGGCTGATGATAGTCATCCACTGCATCGCGAAGACGGAAAACCAGACCTCGCCATAACAACGCGCAACCAATTCATCGGGGATTGTATAGGTGGTTGCGGTTTGCGAGGCGCACTGCATTGGTGCGACGACACAGCGCCCTCCATTGGTCTGATAGAAAGCGAGCACTTCGCAGGCATCAGTGGGATTGTGATAGCGCCAATAATCGACTCCGTAAGCGGTACTCTCATGCGATATGAGCCGCGAACCATGCGGGAGCGGCGGCGTGGGCGGCAGCACTATCCCATAAAGCACACCGACCACCTGTCCGCCAATATACAGGGCAAGCATAACTGCCACAGCCGCGATCGCTGTGAGAAGCAGGTTGAATTTGCGACCCGAGTGCGAAGGGGCCTCTAGCTCAGCGTCGATCATGGCTGCCAAACCTGTTCATATTCAATCACTGTCATCCCCTGTGCGTTGAAAAAGGGATCTGGATCATAAATGCCGGGGTAGATGATGACACGGGTGAACTGTGTAGCGTTGAACCCGGAACGGTCAAACATACAAATGAATTGATATGGAATCGCGTTAGGAACATCAGGGCGCACGATCAATTCGCCAGACGGCGGAATGCGCACACAGTTTTCAACGCCGTCACCGTAGTGTTCATTCATTCTTTGTTGGTAAAAGGCTGCCACTTCTTCCGGCCGGCGGTCCGGCACGCGATAAAACACGCTGCGCGAAGTTGGCGTTACATTGCCTATGCCCCATTCTTCAGCTTCAGGATGCACTGCCACCTCGAAAGGGCCGCGACGTGATGCTTGATCGACAAAAAAGGACACCAGTCCAACGAAAATTAGGAGCAAACCGACCACGCCCGCAATGATCCCGATGCGAACAACGGAGATTCCTCTCCGTTTACTCATGTGAAGCCTCCGCGATCAAATAATGCACATCCTGCGCGACGGCGCGACCGTAGGGGGTATGCGCCGTTCGCTCGGCCACTGCTTGCCAGAATGGCAGCCCTTGCTCGATGACTGCACGCGATGGGAACGGCATGTTCAGCAGCCGGTGACGCAAATATTGCGCCAAAAGTTCTCGATGCACCTCTGTATAGGCCCCATCGCTCATCTCAAGCAAAGCTGACTGTGCAGAGTCCAGAACGCCGCCGCGATAATACGCCTCAACAAGATCGACCCGAAGCTCAGCCGGGCCACCCGCCGCGAGCGCGCGTGAGAACATCTGAGCAGCACGCTCGTATTCGCCTTCCAATAACAGTGTACGGCCGAATCCATAAAGCGAAAAATGATGATTTGACGATTTGTCAACAGCTTCAGACAAAACAGCATGGCTGTCTTGTAAGCGTCCGAGCTGGCGATACGCATTGCCAAGCAGCGTCAAAGCACGACTATCGGCTTTACCGCGCCTGCGCTCTTCTTCAAGCACAGCGATGGCACGCTCGAAATCTCCAGCCAAATAATGGCGCTGAGCGGCGGTTAGCGCGGTGACCATGCCGCGATTGGCCCACAATACGATCGCTTGAGCGCTGATGAACAGCGCCAGCAAGCCGATTAAAGCGGGCAGGCGCACTTCTTCCGGCCCAAAGAAGAAAACGCCTATGACAAAAATGATGAGCAGCCCCGCGGTGACTAAACCGATCTTCGCAGCCGGCTCATAGGTTGGAAAGTCGCGCAGCACGCGCGAGAGAAGCCAGATCATCCAAGATTGCCCGCATCCGCATCGGCGATCGTCTGCTCAATCGCGGCGATCTCATAGCGCAGGGCTTGTCCATAAGCGGTGCCTTCCAGCGCCTTGAGGCCGCCTTTCCAAGTTGCGATACCGCTGCGAGCGCTCATCATGCGGGCAGCAGCTTTGACCGCCTTCTGCGTTTCTCCTCTCTTTTGATACGCATCGGCCAAATGATAATAGACGCGAACGATATAAGGCGCAGGCATTGCGTGTGCTGCAGCGCGCTCAAATGATGCGATGGCAGCATCAACATCACCCGCGAAACGCTGGACAAAACCCAATTCGGCCCAAATAATGGCGTGCTCTGGCGCTAGCTCGGCGGCGCGTTTCAAAGCGCGCGCCGCTTCATCATACGCAGCTTGCAGGCGGTAGTTATTCGCCAGCGTGATGTATGAGTCGGGATCATCAGGAAATAACTGCACTGCTCGGTCAGCAGTGGCTTGCGCCCGCGCAAGCTGGCCGCTGTAGGCATATGCGCTAGTGAGCAGCATTAGCACCTCGGCCGTCTCTTTGCCTTCGCGGATCGACCGCTCAAGGAGCGGGATTGCATCGCGAAAACGAAATGCTTCGATCAACCGGTAGGCCTCGCCATAGCCAGAACCGCGCGCTCGGGTTTGGCGGGCCAGCAAGAAACCGATCAACCCAAACCAGAACAAAAACATCGTTGCAGCCAAACAGAGGCCAAACAATGCTAAGCCCACTGCGGGAGACACGGGTTGATCTTGTGGAGTGCGCAAGGAAGCGAAAAATTCGAAGACGATGCCGCCTGCGAACAAGGTGATACCGACCACTGCCAAGGCGAAGGTCACATAGAGTGGAAGGATGAGCAGGCGCCGGCGCAACATCATCTCATTCAGCAGCAGCTTCGATCGGCATACGGCCCGCGATCAGTTCAGCCGCGAGTTCAACATCGGCGCCCAACACCGCGCGCAAAGTCGCCGCTTGATCGTCGGCAAGTATTTTTTGCCATTCTTCTAGGCCCGAGCGAAGGCGCTGCATCTTTCCGAGCTGCTCAGCCGCAGCTTCAAGCTGCTTTGTCCGCGCATAAGCGCGCAGCAGGTAAAAGTGGATCAGCAGCCGATGGCGAGCATCGGGCACTTTTTGCTCCAACGCCGCGCTCAGGTGCTCAATTGCCGCAGCAGAGTCGCGCAAACGATCTTCAATCATACCCAGATTATATAACGCGACCCAGTCGTCTGGCGCGAGCGCAGCCGCGCGCAGCGCCGCTTCATGCGCACGCTGAAAATCGCCAGCTTGCAGGCTGACCTCTGCAAGTCCATTGAACCCTACAGCGGATGCGGGATCTAACTCGGTGATCTTGACATAATCACGGCGCGCGCGATCGAGCTTGCCCCAGAGACGCAGCAGCTCGGCCCGAAAACGATAGTGATTAGAATTATCAGGCTCTTCTTTGATAATTTGATCCATGACTTTGACGGCAGTTTCATAATCCGCCTTGCGCAGAGCGCGGATCGCCTTCTGGTAGGCCATCGGCATTTTTGCGCGGAACAGGAACAACCCGGCAACGATCCAGCCGAGCGCTGCTCCTGCTAAAGGAAGCGCAAAATCGGTGAGAACGGTTCCGGCCAAGACCAGCGCACCGACCGCAGGCATCAAGATCGCCAGCCAGCGACCGCGCTCAGCCGGATCAAGGCGACCGCCGATGATGATCGCTGCGCCGACCAAAGCGATGAGCGCCAGCAGCGATTGCACTGGCCGAACCCAGTCATATTCATCGATGACGACGTTCAACATCAAACTGGCCAAACCCGTGACCGCGATTAAAATGAATAATGCGCGCAGACGGGCTGGGCCAAGAAACAGGCGAAAGCGATCGATCATCTCGTTTCACTTTCGGCCAATTCAACATAGATTCGCTTGTTGATTCCACCTTTGCTTTTGTAATCAACAATGCGAACGGGACCGACTTCGCGGGTGTTGGCTACGTGCGTGCCGCCATCGGCCTGCAGATCCAGCCCGACGATCTCCACAGTTCGAACCTCGGTGATGCCCGGCGGGAGCAAATTGATCTTAGTTCGAATCAGGTCGGGAATTTGGAATGCCTCTTCGCGAGGCAAAATTTGCACGATCACTTCGTGACCAGCCAACATCTCAGCGTTGATGCTGGCTTCGATCTCTTGCACCAATTCTTTTTGAAGGCGCTCAAACTCAAAATCCATACGCCCTTTCAGCGGTTCCATGTTGCCGCCGGTCACACTGGCGCCATAATCCCGCCAGACCACGCCACACAAAATATGCATCGCAGTGTGGGTGCGCATGAGCTGGTAGCGCCGCACCCAGTCGATCTCTCCAACGACACGTTCGCCAACGGCAGGCAAGTTCTCACTCGAGATAATATGCTGATGCCCGCGTTCCACCCGTTCAACGCGCAGGATTTGTCCATTAAAGCGCAGCAGCCCGGTATCGCATGGCTGCCCTCCCCCACCCGGAAAGAATGCAGTGCGGTCAAGGGTAACTGCCTTCTGCTCAGTGTCAACAGCGGTTACGACTGCATCAAAGGTTCGCAGATAAGCCTCCGTCTGGTAGAGGGGTTCAGTCATCTTGTGATCTCCACGATACTACGCTAAAGCGCGATGCTTAACGTTCAAACTGCGCCAGATCAGCGCGCATTCGCACCATCACATCACGGCCGCCGATCGCGCGCCAGAATGCAATTGCTTCAGGATTGCGCACAGCCGCGTGCCATTCGAAATAGGACAGGCCGCGCTCGGCAAACCAGCTCGCCAGCGCGGAGACCAACGCCCGGCCCATACCCAAACGACGGTGGCCAGCGTCGACATAGAGATCGGCCAGAAAGCCGCTGGCCTCTTGTTGAAACATTTCCGGCGCTAACTCGACGACCACCCCAAGCACGTAACCAATGACTCGACCGTCAAATTCGGCGACAAGCACACAAGCCATCGGATCTTCAAGATGATCGATTAACCTGCGCGCATAACGCATCGCGCCGTGAGGTGTGGCAGGAGGAAGATGCTGGTCAATAGCGCGATGGTGCGCTACAAGTGCCTCCCACAGGCGGGCGATCGCGTCAATATCAGGCGCTTCGGCCCGTCTCACGGTGAACGCAGTCACAGCAGCTCCAAGTTACATTCAGTCTTGAGCGAGTGCCAAAATGCCTGCTCTACAGCAAGTGAGCGAGGCGCTGTCACGACAAATCGAGAGATACCGCGCTCGGTGAACTGAGCACATAAAGCATAGACGAGCTGCCGTCCTACCCCAGCGTGATAGCGATGCAGGTCGATCGCCAGCGCAGCGATCTCGGCCTGCTTTTCGTTCAGGGCTTGACCAAAAACAAACCCGCTCAGCACCCCGTCGGCTTCTGCCACGAGCAGCAGAGCGAGCTCGGTCGCCAACGCCGACTGAAGTCTATCAGCAATGATCAAGGGATCACTGCTAGATCTAGACTGTAAGTGTTGCGCAGAGAGCTTTCGGTGCAGCGCAGTGCGCTCCGCCCACAGATCAAGGATGGCTGGAAGGTCATTGGGACTGGCAACGCGCAAGTTCATGATTAGGCTTTAAGGATAGCATCCTCACTTGTGCAAATCAAGCCAGATGAACGTACAATCAGCGGTATGGATCCTGAAAACGCTGCGTTTGACCTGCCAATTTGGATGCGGAAAGCCCGGCGCGGTGTCGACTGGGGTATTCTGATCACGATCGCCCTTGCCCTCCTTAGCACGTGGCCTTTCTTACTTCAGCCCGGCCTGCCGCGAACGAACGCCAGCGAACGCTATGTGTATCGTGCAGTGCTGGAAAGCCAAGCGCTGCGCGAGGGGCGCCTGTATCCGCGCTGGACTGCAACTGCATTTGGAGGCTACGGCGCCCCAATCTCGCATTACGCGCCACCCGGCGCAACCTATACGGCTGCCGTTATCAGTGCCATCCTCACAGGCGATCCGGTCAGCGCGACGCGCGGCGTATTCGTGCTCTCGTCGCTGGTGAGCGGCGCGGCTTGCTACGCGCTCGTACTGCGGCGCACCAATGCACGTGCTGCAGTTGTAGCTGCCACTCTATATCTCTTGTGCCCGCATATCGTTTTGACAACTCCCCATATTCTTGGCGATCTACCATCGGTGATGGGTTTCGCTTTGCTGCCGGCTCTTCTATGGAGCACCGATCGTTTGCTGCGCCGCCGCGAGCCGATTGACCTTATCCTCGTTACTCTCACAATGGCGGGCTTATTCTTAACTCACATTGGCTGCGCGCTCACTGGCGCAGCGCTGGCCACCGGCTTCGCAATGATGACGCGAACTGAAGCAGGGGTTTGGCGGCGGTTCGGCCAGATATGCGTCGCAGTCATCCTCGCTGCCGGCCTCAGCGCTTTCTTCTGGCTGCCTGCCGCGGTTGAACACTCGCTCGTGCGCTGGCAACTCAATGGCGAAGCTATACCTCCAACCTTTGATCTTGCCCGGTTGTTCCTTCCGCCTCCGATTGTCGACCTGAACGAGCTGTTCATGCTTCCTATCTCCAGTGTTGGCCCGGCAATTGGTCTCGCATCGGCAGCTGGGCTGATCAATGGCGCACGCCGGCGCCGGCTTCATATCGATGCGATCTTCTTCCTGAGCGCGGGGATTAGTTTCACGACAGCAGCAGCCGTTCTCACTGACCAAGCTTGGCTGGTCGGGGTAACGGCCTTCTGTCTGTCGATCGGAGGGAGTATCGCGCTGTTCGGCGAGGATATGCCCTCTGCTCCTGCGCTACCAGCCATACTGGCGGTGATCTGGCTTCTGTCTTTGCCGGGCTTGTTCACGCCGCGCTGGCCGACGGTTTTCGGCGAGACAAACATGGCGGCGCAGGTGTTGTTCGAACAGCAAGGATTCGGCATTGCAACATCCCCGGCCGGCGCTCTGGTACCAACGGCGCTGGTTGAAGGCGTTGAACCGAACCAACGCCTAATCATCAGCCACAGCACTGGCATCGTCAATAAACTAGCGACTGAGATAGGCCCTTCAAGGCTTGTACAAATCGGCATTTTGGCCCACGAAACGCATCGCGACCGTTTCCAGATTCAGACCCTCGAACCGCTGACCATCCGCTTGTTGACGGCCGCATTCCCGGGTTGGCAGGCGTTGCTAAACGATGCCGCGGTTCCCACATCACGGGATGAAGCGACTGGCTTCTTGGAAATCAGCCTGCCATCGCCCAGCGCTGGGGAACTGGTGGTTCAGCTCGGGCCGACGCCGATCCGATCACTAGCATGGGTTCTTTCCGCCGCCGCAATAGTAATGCTCGGCGGACTTAGTGTGCGAATGCGGCGCTCGGGAAGCGAGGTTTATGAGGAATTGAACTTATTGAATGCCCCAGAAGCACGTACCACCGGCATTCTCTTGATTGGGCTGAGCGCCGCTTTCATCCTTTTGACATCGCCGCTGATGGGGATAGGGCTGCATGCGCCAGCGGGCCATCGGTTGGCTGGGAGCCAACCGCTGCGCTGGACATCAGAGAGTGGGCTTGAAGCACTGGCGTACCGCATCGAGCGTCAAGCTTATCGCCCCGGAGAGACAGCGCATTTTACTCTTTACTGGCGGGCACAGCGCCCTTTGACAGTAAACTATCGTCTGCGAGCGCACCTCCTGAGCCTACAAACAGGCGCAGCAATCGGCCACACTGCAGACCGTTTAGCCGCTTATTATCCGGCACGGCGCTGGACGCCTAATTACTTCGTTACCGACCGCATTGAGATCCCTATCCCACCAACAGCAGCGCCGGGCGAATACGCCTTCGCTTTAGAACTGCTAAACTGTATTAATTCCTGTGAACAAGCACCGCGGCTCCGCTTTTTTGACAGAAATGGCGCTCCTATCGGCGGCACTTTAGTGATCCCTGTTGTGATCACACTTGACCATTGAAAGTGGCCGAGGCGCTTGTATTTTAATTATCGAGGGTTACAATATCGCCTTGATTAGGGATTAAATTGCAGGAAAATCCGATGCCAGAGACAACTTATGCAGCCGAACTTGTACGCGGCTGGGCGCATCAGCGCGCCAAGCGATACCAGCAGGCTGCCGACGAATTCAAAGGGATTCTGCTTTCAGCACCTACGCACATCGACGCGCTCTATGGATTGGCACTGGCCCAGCGCGGGCTGGAACAAATCGCCGAAGCTGAGGCTACGTGGGAACAGTGTTCGGCGCTTGTGGCGCAGGCGCTCGAACAAAATCCCGGTGATGATCGCTATGAAATGCTGCAGCGACTGATCGAGCAGCGTCTCGCCGAGCTGCGGCTCGTCGCCACCTCGTAACATGCACAAGCGCGAGCGGCTGGAACGGGCCTGCAGCGGCGAAGCGCCCGATCGACCTCCAGTCGCGCTCTGGCGCCACTGGCCGGGAGACGATCAGCGAGCAGCAGACCTAGCGGCCTCGGTTCTGGCTTTTCAACAAACCTACGACTGGGACTTTGTGAATATCGTCCCTTCAAGTACCGCTTTCGTCGTCGATTATGGCGTGCAAGATCAATGGGATGGCGCGCTCGATGGAACGCGGACGATCCTCAAGCGACCCGTTGAACGTTCGCTCGATTGGACATCGCTGCGCACGCTCGACCCGCTGCGCGGGAGCATGGGCAGACTTCAAGAATGCCTGCACTTAGTCATTGATGCCTTAGGGGATCAGACGCCCATCATCTTGACGATGCCCAGCCCCCTTACACAGGCAGAGCAGTTAACTGGCCGCGAGCGTCTGATCAAAGACATGCGCATTCACCCCGATCGTTTGCACTCTGGCTTAAGCATCCTTACGGAGAGCCTGCTTCGCCTGATTGATGCGATGCGCCGCACGCCCATAGCAGGCATCTATTATGATATTCAACATGCTAGCTACGCTGCCCTATCTGAAGAAGAATACCGGACATTCGGCCTGTTGTACGATCGAAGGGTTTTAGACTCAATTCCGGAACGCTGGTGGCTGAACGTATCGCATCTCCGCGGAAACCTGCCGATGATGAAATTCGCTGGCGAGTTCAAAACGCAGGTTATCAACTGGCGCGCTGTCGAGACTGAACCTGAATTGGCCCAAGGTCGAACGTTGTTTGATGGCGCGGTTTGCGGTGGGCTGGCGACATGGGAGCATCTCCATCAAGGAACCCCTTCGATCGTGCGCGATGCCGCGAGGCTAGCGATGGAAAAGACTGGCAACCGCCGCTTCATTTTGGGGGCGGGCTGCTCGATGTTGATCGGCACGCCGCTCTCCAATATCCGTGCAGCTCGGAAGGTCGTCGAGGATTAGACCGGTGGCCATCCGAGTGATCGCGGGCAGCGCTAAGGGCAAGCGCCTTAAATTAGTGCCCGGCGACAGCACACGGCCAGTCATGGATCGTGTGAAAGAAGCGCTGTTTAGTATTTTAGGCGGCGATATTCTTGATGCGCACATCTTAGATTTATTCGCCGGCACGGGCAGCGTCGGCATCGAAGCGCTCAGCCGGGGCGCGGAATTCGCGCTCTTCGTCGACAACAATGCGCAGGCGATCAAAACCATACGCAAAAATCTCGCCCTAACGCACCTTGAAGCCCGAGCAAGTGTGCGCCGTGCAGACGCGCTGAGACTGCTCGAAGGCCAACCGGCCGGGGCATTTGATATCATCTATATCGCCCCGCCGCAGTATATGGGATTGTGGAAGCAAGCGTTGTTAGCGCTCGATCGTCACAGCGCATGGTTAACGACCAGCGGCATCGCAATTGTTCAGATCGATCCTGATGAGCAGGAAGCGATCAAGCTGACGAACTTATCGCCCTATGATGAACGTCGATATGGAAACACCTTATTGTGGTTCTTCCAACGTTTAGAAACTAAGATGACACCGCCTGAGGAGTAGCCACACGGTGCCCACCTTCAAAGAACTTGAGATAATTGCGACCGAGCTGCTGGCGCAGTTTGATATTACCGCACCACCCGTTCCCATTGAGAGCATTTTGCAGCGCCCACTGCCCGGCATGTGGGAAGAACTGGACGTCAGCCAGCTCAGCAGTGGTTTTTTGGTCGTAACGGAAAACTACTCCCCACGCATGTCGCTGGCCCGCTTGTTAGCGCGCCATGTCGCCAACAGCGCGTGGGGCATGGCGCGTGAGTTGCAGGCGCTCATAGAGAATGAACAGGATTTACAGCGCTTCTCCCGTATGCTGATTATGCCATCGAGCATGTTGGCTGAACTTCACGAGGAAGCGCGAACCCCTCAAATGGTCAGCGTCTATTTTGAAGTTCCAGAAGAGGATGCGCGCCAGCGGCTGCTCGATATCGCAGCTCACGTCTCTTGAAAACGACCGTTCTTCGAGAGCCACCGCCGCGCGAATGCGAGCGCTTCATCAACCGTTTTGACCGTGCCCTCGACCTGCGCTTCACGGAGCATCTCGAGTAAGCGCCCCACTGCAGGGCCAGGATGCATGCCGAGAACTTCGATCAGAGTATCGCCCGTGATCAACGGCGTCGGCTCGACATAACGGGCCGTCTCGACAAACCATGCATCAAGCAGCAGGCCAGCCCGTTCGATACGCCGCAGCCACTCATCATGCGAAAAAGCCGTTTCTACGCTGGTCGCATAATCCGCCAAGTTAATTAAGATCTCATCGACGCCAGCACGACCATACGTTTTCCAAAAACGATACCGGTCGATCGGGGTCAGAGGTTGTCGTTGACGCAGCAGGTCTGAAGGATGAACGAGCGCTTGGATCCGTTTGATCTCATCGGTGCTTAGCGGCAAGCGCCTTCCATACTCGGATGTGCTGATGGGCAGGTCGAACATCGATGCGGCGCGCAGCAGCAGCGCGAGCGCAAGCAGCGCGCGGTGCGGGCGTTCATCTGGCCACTGAAACGATAGATGCGCTTCAAGTTCCGGCCGATACCGGTCAAGCACGCTGACTAACGCCCCCAGACGAAACTGCGCTACAGTTTCGTCTGTTCGCAAGGGGCTGAAAGCCGTTATGATGTCATACAGACTGTCGATCACGCGCAGAAGGCTCTCCCAGCCAGCGTGGGGCATGGAGCTAAGCGTAGGCATGATCGGCTCTAATAGATTAAGCGCCTTCATAACCCGCAGCGCAGAAGCGGCCTTCGGCAGCGCCAGAATCCTAAACCACTCATCGCGGATACGCTCTGGAGAAATTTGGCCAAGCTTCTCTGCCGAGGCACGAATATCGGCTAGCGTTTCTGGCAGGATGCGAAAGCCTAACTGCGCGCCAAAACGAACCGCTCGCAGCGCGCGAACCGGATCCGCAGCGATCGACTGTGGGCCGCAGCGCCGCAGGACTTTGTCGCGAAGATCGCTGATTCCTTCCAACGGATCGATTACCGAATTGAGCGAACCGCGCAGCGGCACGGCCACGGCATTGATGGTGAAGTCACGATCGGCGAGATCGGCCATAAGGTCAGAACCGCGAAAACATGACGCGTCAATGATAATGCGTCCATCAGGCGTGTTAAGGATCGCACGTCCGATATCGCGTTCCACGTCAAGCGGGTAATACGCGCCGCTAAAATGATTGGCGATTTGCCGCGCAAGCTTTGCTCCGTAATCCGGGACGATCAGATCGATATCTTTGACCGGTCGCCGCAGGTAGGCATCGCGCACGGCGCCGCCAACGATGAAGACCTCGGCGCGATCCTCAATAAACGATTGCAGATCATAAACGATATCGGGCCATGCAAGGACAAGCGGCGTCATTGTTGAACAGCACCCCTAGGCATAAGGCAGCGCATCGAGGCGCACTACGCCAATAAACGGCAGGTTGCGATATTTTTCATCGAGGTCAAGGCCATAGCCAAACACAAATTTATCTTCGATCTGAAAACCAGTGTAATCGATGGAAATGGGGACAGTCCGCCGAGAGGGCTTGTCCAACAGGGTGCATAGGCGCAAGCTGGCTGGTCCACGAGCTTGCATAACGTCCATCACAAAGCGCAACGTATGGCCGCTGTCGATAATGTCTTCCACGATCAACAGATGTTTACCGGTAACTACATCCGTCAAGTCCATATCAATGCGGACATTGCCCGTCGATGAGCGGCGCCCGCGGCCGTAACTTGAGACGGCTAGAAAGTCAATCTCGTGCGGCACGGTGATATGGCGCATTAAATCGGTAAGGAACATCACCCCGCCTTTGAGGATGCACACTAGCAGCAGCGTTTCGCAAAATTGATAGTCGCGGGAGATCTCGGCCCCCAACTCAGCTACACGAGCTTGAAGCGTCGCTTCATCGATCAAGATTTCTTCAAGGAATGTTTCATATGGGAGGGACATGATGGCATCCTCTCGCTGAATGTGCGCCATTATACCATTGTTGGTCATCTAAACTTCTGTCGCACAGTGGAGGGCAATGGTACAATCAAACTATGACTGAACAACAAATCCCAACTCATGAAGCGGCTGCCGAAACCATCAGGCCCTCGGCCCCGCGCAGCACCATCTGCATTACGCTGCCTGACGACACAGTCTTAGAAGGGCCAATTGGCACGACGCTCGAACAGTTTTTGCAGGCTGACCGTGCACTGCATCCAGAACGCTATACCAGCCCACTGATTGCAGCAGTTTACGATATGAAACTGCGAGAACTCACCGATGCGCCACTGCGCGACGGAGAAGTTACGCCCGTGCTGTTGGCCGATAGTGACGGCGCGCGCATCTACCGTCGGTCGTTAGTTCTCCTGCTCACAACCGCGATCGACGAACTTTGGCCAGGAACACATATCAAGGTCAGCTATGCGGTGCCTGACGGGGGTTTCTACTGCATGCTAGCCGACCGGCCACCTTTTTCAAGCGCCGAGCTGAAGCGTCTGGAAGAGCACATGCGCGTAATCGTCGCGCAAGATGAACCCATCACCAAACGCGCGGTGCATTTAGAAGAGGCGATCGCCCTATTCGAGGCGCGCGGTGATAAGGATAAAGTGCGCCTGCTTGAACAGCGCGACCGTAATCACCTCATCCTGTACACTTTGCGCAAGCGATCAGACTATTACTATGGCTATATGGTGCCCTCTAGCGGCTACCTCGCGCAGTTTCGCTTGGAACCCGCGCCTAAGGGCTTCATCCTGCGTTACCCTAGCCGGGAGCAGCCCAACCAGATCGGCAGCAGCAGCATCGGCATGGCCAAAATCGGCATGATGTTCGAACGGGCAGAGGACTGGCTGCGCCGGCTCGATTTGGAGGACATTGGCCGTTTAAACCAACTCGTGCGCGCCGATCGAATTCAAGAATTGATCCTCGTCTCGGAAGCCCAGCACGAGCAGCAGATCGCTCACATCGCTCGCGCGATCTACGATGCCCATCACGCGCGCGCCTTGCGGTTGGTTCTGATCGCAGGGCCATCGTCATCTGGGAAAACGACTTTCTCGAAACGGCTGGCGATACAACTGCTTGCATTTGGTCTGCGCCCGTTCACGCTTGAGCTGGACAATTATTTCGTTGACCGCGAGCAAACGCCGCGTGACGAAGAGGGCAACTTCGATTTTGAAGCACTGGAGGCAATTAACCTGCCGCTGTTCAATGCGCATCTTCTTCAGTTGATCGAGGGAGAGGAGGTGCGTATGCCCCGTTTCGATTTTGTGATTGGCAAAAGTGTTGAAGGCTCATCAGGCAGGCTAACGGCTAACCAAATCCTGATCATCGAGGGTATTCATGGCCTCAACCCCGCGTTGGTGACGCGCATCCCAGCGGAAATGATCTTCCGCGTCTACGTTTCAGCACTGGCGCAAGTCAACTTAGATGCCCACAATCGTATACCTACGAGCGATGTGCGCTTGCTGCGCCGCATCTGCCGCGACGCAGCTCGGCGTGGCCATGATGCGACCGCAACGATCACTCGGTGGCCAAGCGTGCGCCGCGGTGAGCGCCGAAACATATTCCCATTTCAGGAAAATGCCGACATGATGTTCAACACTGCCCTCACCTATGAACTCGCCGCGCTTAAACCGATCGTCGAGCCGCTGCTGCTGCAAGTAGAACCCAGCACGCAACCTCACATTGAAGCGAAACGTTTGTTGAGCTTTCTGCGCTGGGTGCAACCGCTCACACCGCAGCAGCAAGCGCTTATTCCAGATACTTCGCTGCTGCGCGAATTCATCGGCGGCTCGATTCTAGAAGACTACCTGCCGGGCGATCTAAACACGCGCGACATTGAGCTTGCCTCAGAATGAACGCTCCTACGCTAATCACAAATGCGCATATCGTCAGCGCTGAAGAAACCATAGAACACGGCTGGCTGCTGATTAATGCCGGGAAAATCAGCGCACTCGGACATCGACAAGCGCCCCCTATCGATGGCGCAGTGGAGATCGATGCCGGCGGCCATACAGTGCTGCCGGGCTTCATCGATCTGCATGTGCACGGCGGCGCTGGCGGCGATACGATGGATGCCCACATAGAGTCGCTGAGGACGATGGCGCGCTTCTATGCCGAGCATGGCTGTACCAGTTTCTTGGCGACGACTTGGTCGGCCCCGCACACCCAAATCCTCTCTGCGCTCGAAACGATCAAGACAGCTATGGATGGGCCGGTTGAAGGCGCAGCGCTGCTCGGCGCGCATGTCGAAGGCCCTTATCTGAACCCAACTTACTGTGGCGCACAAAAACTGGAGGCGATCCGACCGATCGATCGAGATGAAGTACGCGCGCTTCTAGCAACTGGCATCGTGCGTCTGCTGGCCTTTGCGCCTGAACTGGACGATGCCGAATGGCTGATCCGGACTTGCCGCGAGCGCGGCGTTCGCGTCTCAGCAGCGCATACCGGGGCGACTTATGAACAGATGTGCAAGGCGGTTGAGTTCGGCGTTCAACAGATGACCCACACTTTCAACGGGATGTCTGGACTGCACCACCGGGCGCCCGGCGCGGCAGGCGCGGCGTTGACCCTCGATGCGCTCTCCTGCGAACTCATCGCCGATCGTCAGCATGTGCACCCAGCCGTTATCGATCTGGTTTTCCGCGCCAAAGGCATAAAGGGCGTGATCCTCATCACCGATGCCATGGCCGCCGCCGGCATGCCGCCGGGTGAGTATCCGCTAGATGAACGCACGGTGACGGTGCACGATGAACGCGTATTATTGCCAGATGGCACGCTGGCCGGCAGCGTGCTCACGATGGAGCGAGCGCTAGCGAACGCTGCCGCGGCGACAGGCTTTCCGATCGATGTGCTCTGGCGCAGCGCCAGCTTAAACGCTGCCCACGCGCTCCATTTAGAACAGCGCAAAGGCAGCATCGCCGTCGGCAAAGACGCTGACCTTGTTCTGATCGATAAAGCGTTCGTTGTACAGCTCACTCTTGTTGCTGGGCATATCGTTTATCACAAGCCCAACGGAGCGCTAACAACGCGCAGATCAACCGAGCGTGACAGCAGCATCCTATGATACGCCGTTTTCTCAAACATGGGGCTGGGAGGGTACGCGTCGCGATCATCGGTTTGGACTGTGCTGAGCCTTCGCTAGTCTTCGAACGATTTGCAGCTGATCTGCCGTGCCTGTCTGCGCTACGCTCGGCCGGTATGTACGGCAGGTTAGAAAGCGTTATTCCAGCCATCACAATACCGGCTTGGTCATGCATGGCCTCGGGTAAAGACCCGGGAACGTTGGGGATTTATGGCTTCCGTAATCGTCAAACTCATGGCTATGAGCAAATGGCGATAGCCGACAGCCGTGCCATCCGCGAGCCGCGGCTGTGGGATATCCTTGCTCGTTATGGCAAGCGCAGCATCATCTTGAATGTGCCGGGCACTTATCCTGCTACGCCGATCGATGGCGCGTTAGTAAGCTGTTTTTTGACTCCGCCCGCCAGCAGGATATTCACCTATCCGTCTGAATTGAGCGATGCGCTGCGCAGTCGTTTCGGCAGATATCCGTTTGACGTCTCCAACTTCCGCAGCGACGACAAATCTCGTATTCGTGGCGAAGCCATCGCGATGGCTCAAGCCCATTTCGCAGCTGCTCGTCATCTGCTAGAGCGTGAAGACTGGGACTTTTTCATGCTGGTCGAGATCGGCCTTGACCGCATGCACCATGCTTTCTGGCGCCACTTCGATCCTCAGCACCGTGACTACCGGCCCGCCTCGCCATTTGCTGAAGCCATCCAAGACTACTACCGGATGCTCGATGCTGAAATCAGCAAGCTGCTGCCTTTACTTGGCGAGGATACACATCTTTTCATCGTTTCCGACCACGGCGCGCAGCCAATGGATGGTGGCATTTGTTTGAACGAGTGGCTCATTCAGCAGGGGTACCTCTCGTTGGCGCAGCCACTGCCAGCCGGGCAAAAAGGTATGCGCCTCAGCGATCTCAAAGTGGATTGGTCGAAGACGAAAGCGTGGGGCGAAGGGGGTTATTATGGCCGCCTGTTTTTGAATGTGCGCGGGCGCGAGCCGGCCGGCATCGTTGAGCCTGAGGCAGCCGCTGGGCTACTCGAGTCGATTCGCCTCGGTCTAGAGTCGATCGGCGATGAAAACGGCCGCCCTATTGGCACGCGCTGCTTCCGGCCGGGTGATATTTATACTGCCGTCAATGGCATCGCCCCAGATCTGCTGGTCTACTTCGGCGATCTGCGCTGGCGCTCGATCGGGACGCTGGGCTGGAACCGTCTGCATCTGTTTGAAAATGACACGGGCCCCGATGATGCTAATCATCGCCAGCACGGCTTGATTATTTACCGGCCGCCTCATCAAGGCGAAGCAGGACAAGCGTTAAATGGCGCGCATCTGCTTCAAATTGCGCCAACGATCCTTTCGCTGTTTGGGCTGCCAGTGCCGGCCGATATGCAGCGCCCGCCGATCGAGCCGATCATCCGCTCACGCCAGCCGCTTTAGCCGATCGCGCTGCCCAGTTATGATGCACCTGCAAGCTGCGCACTTTCAGCGGCTTGCTTTGCAACGCGCGAATGCCCTGAACAACCGCACTCGCCGCGCTAAGTGTGGTGACGATCGGCACGCCATATTGATGTGCTGCATTGCGAATTAAGGCCCCATCCTGATGAGCCTGCCCGCCGCGCGGAGTGTTGATGATCAAGTCGATCTCCCCTGCTCGCACGGCATCGACGATATTCGGCGTCCCTTCGCTGACTTTGCGAATGACCGAGACCGGCAGGCCCGCTGTCTCGATACTGCGCGCAGTGCCCTGCGTCGCGACTAACTTGAACCCTAATTGATGCAGATCGCGCGCGATTTTTACGACCGCGCCTTTGTCGAAAACATTTACGCTGATGCATACCGTCCCCTGCAAAGGCAGACGAGTGCCCGCCGCCATCTGGGCTTTAGCAAACGCATGGCCAAAACTGGAAGCATGCCCCATCACTTCGCCAGTCGAACGCATTTCTGGCCCTAAGCGCGCATCAACGCCGGGGAACTTCTGAAACGGAAGCACCGCTTCCTTGACGAAGAACCCATCGACGCGAGGTTCTTGCGTGAAGCCGATCTCGCGCAAAGTTTTTCCTGCGGCAATCTGCCCAGCATAGCGGGCTAGCGGGTGTCCGGTCGCCTTGCTGACAAACGGCACTGTTCGGCTGGCTCTAGGGTTGACTTCCAAAACGTAAACGATTTCATCGCGAATGGCGAACTGGATATTGAAGCAGCCGCGTACCCCAAGCGCGCGCCCAATGCGCTCGGCATATTCGCGGATAATCTCGATGTGGTAGAAGCTGATCTTATAGGGCGGAAGCACACAGGCTGAGTCGCCGCTGTGCACGCCCGCCTCCTCGATGTGCTGCATGATGCCGCCGATCGTGACGCGTTCTCCGTCGCACAGGGCATCGACATCCACCTCAAAAGCATCGTCGAGGAACTGATCAATTAAGATCGGATGCTCACCCCACACAATATTTTGATCGAGCCAGGAGAGCAGCATTTGATCGTCAAACGCGATCGACATGCCGCGGCCGCCGAGCACATAGCTGGGACGTACCAAAACTGGGAAACCGACCAAGCGCGCCGCGATCAGCGCTTCGTCTCGGTTTGCGGCGATCGCGCCAGCCGGCTGTGGAATATCGAGCGCCTGCATCAACTGGTTGAAGCGCTCGCGATCTTCGGCGAGATCGATCGTCTCCACCGAAGTGCCCCAGATCGGCGCGCCCGCTTGATGCAAACGCGCTGCAATGTTGAGCGGCGTTTGCCCGCCAAACTGCACAAGCACGCCTTCGGGACGTTCATTATCGATGATGTTAAGGACATCTTCGGCGGTTAACGGTTCAAAATAGAGCCGGTCGGCGGTATCGTAATCGGTGCTCACCGTTTCCGGGTTACAATTGACCATGATCGTTTCATAACCCAGTTCTTTGAGCGCAAAACAGGCATGCACGCAGCAATAGTCAAACTCGATACCTTGACCGATACGGTTTGGGCCTCCTCCGAGGATGATCACCTTTGGCCGGTCTGTACGGCCAGTTTCGTCGCCGGGCTCATAAGTGGAATACAAGTAAGGCGTGAACGCCTCAAATTCGGCAGCGCAGGTATCAACGCGATAGTAATTGGGCACAACACCTAACGCGATGCGCCGCTGGCGAACATCGAATTCATCCACTTTGCAGGCAGCCGCAATCTGAATATCGGAGAACCCGCCGCGCTTTAGTTCGATCCACTGCTCGCGCGTGAGACTGTCCAACGTCGCATCGCTTAACAGACGCTTTTCCAGCGCGACGAGATCAGCCATTTGGCGGACGAACCATGGGTCGAACTGCGTTTTGGCGACTACGGTTTCTTCGGGTACGCCATCGCGCAGTGCCGCTGCTACTTCGAACAAACGCTGAGCCGTCGGCACAGTGAGCACAGGCTCCTCTACGCTGCGACGCTGGCTTGTAAAGCCCGGAATACCGATATCGAGCGAGCGGATCGCCTTTTGCAGGGCTTCTGGAAACGTCCGGCCGATCGCCATGACTTCGCCAATCGCCTTCATCTGCGGGCCAAGTGTGCGGTCGGCCCCGGGAAATTTGTCAAAATCCCAGCGCGGCATTTTGACGACTACATAATCAAGCGATGGCTCAAAGCTGGCAGGCGTAACGCGCGTGATGTCATTAGGGATTTCGTCGAGCGTATAGCCCACTGCCAATAAGGCAGCGATCTTGGCGATTGGAAAGCCAGTCGCTTTGCTAGCGAGCGCTGATGACCGCGATACGCGCGGGTTCATCTCGATCACGTAAACCTGCCCATCGGCAGGGTTAATGGCAAACTGCACATTGGCTCCGCCGGTCGCTAACCCTACTTTGTCGAGCACCTGCCGTGCCATGTTGCGCAGCCGCTGTAACTCTTTGTCCGTCAGCGTTTGCACCGGCGCGACGGTGATGCTGTCTCCTGTATGAACCCCCATCGGGTCGAGGTTCTCGATCGAGCAAACGACGACGAAATTGCCGTTGACATCGCGCATGACTTCCAGTTCATATTCTTTCCAGCCGAGCACGCTCATCTCGACCAGCACTTCGCCGACCGGGCTCAGTTTGATGCCGCGCTCAACAATCAACCGCAAATCAGCTTCATCGCGGGCAACGCCGCCTCCAGAGCCGCCTAGCGTAAAAGAAGGTCGGATCAATACAGGATACCCACCGATCTCATCGACGATGCGCAGCGCATCCTCTACCGACGAAGCGATCTCGCTGGCCGGGCAGTTCAGACCGATGGATGTCATGGCGTCTTTGAACAATTGGCGGTCTTCGGCCAGCTCAATGCTGTTAAACGAAGCGCCGATTAATTCGACCCCATGCCGGGCCAGCGCGCCGTTTTCGGCCAGCGCTTTGGCTAAATTAAGCGCCGTTTGCCCGCCGACTGTGGGGAGCAGAGCATCTGGCTTTTCATGGGCAATGATCTGCTCACAAATCTCAGGAGTTAGCGGCTCTACATAAGTCGCATCTGCAAATTCAGGGTCGGTCATGATGGTAGCTGGATTAGAATTGACCAGCACAATGCGGTAGCCCTGCGCGCGTAGGACTTTGCACGCTTGAACGCCGCTGTAATCAAACTCACAGCCCTGGCCGATCACAATCGGCCCCGAACCGATGATCATAATGCAGTGAATGTCGGTGCGTTTGGGCATATCGTCTCCTCAGCGCGCCGCTTCTGCCTGCCCGCGCACGCGGTCGACGAACTCATCAAAGAGATAGAGCGAGTCGTGCGGGCCGGGCGATGCTTCTGGATGGTACTGCACGCTGAACGCGCCCAACGCCTGATGCCGCAGACCTTCAATGGTGCCATCGTTCAGATTGATGTGGGTAACCTCTGCCCCGCTCAGATCGCTGTCTGGCGTGACTGCAAAGCCATGATTATGGGCGCTGATCTCGATAACGCCAGTCAGCAGATTTTTGACCGGCTGATTCCCTCCGCGGTGGCCAAAGCGCATCTTTTCTGTCTTACCGCCCAAGGCCAATGCCAAGATTTGATGACCGAGACAAATGCCGAAAATTGGCACCTTGCCCAACAGCTGCCGAGTATTCTCGATCATGTACGTAACCGCCGCTGGGTCGCCCGGTCCATTACTCAGAAAAACGCCAGCAGGGTTCATCGACAGCACCTCTTCGGCCGTGGTCGTCGCCGGCACGACGGTGACGCGCAAACCACGGTCGGTCATCATGCGCAGGATATTACGTTTGATCCCAGTATCATAAGCGACGATCAGGGGGCCATGCGGGTCATAACGATGGTTCTGATACCAAGCCGGATCGCTGCTCTCCGTCCAATGATAAGGTTCGGCACAGGTCACTTCATCGACCAAGTTAGCGCCAGACATATCGGGCGCTGAACGGGCCAGAGCAACCAGCGCCTCCGGATCGGCAGCGGCATCGCCGTGAGCGATCGCAGCGCGCATCACCCCCTGATTGCGGATATGGCGCACCAGCGCGCGAGTGGCAACTTGTTGCAGCCCAATCACATTTTGCTCGCGCAAATAGCCGTCGAGGTCGCGCTGACTGCGCCAGTTGCTCACAACCGGGCTTAATGCGCGGACGACGAAACCCGCTACCCAGATGCGGTCGGACTCAACATCCTGCGGATTGATGCCTGTGTTGCCCACGTGGGGAACGGTCATGGCGACGATTTGGCGATGGTAAGAAGGGTCAGTCAAAATTTCCTGATAGCCCGTCATTGACGTGTTGAAGACCAGTTCGCCAGTTTGCACGCCTTCAGCGCCAAACCCGCTTCCCGGAAAAAGCTGGCCATCCTCCAGCGCAAGCAGTCCCTGCATCAAACGAATCGCTTTCTACTACAATCCATGTTCGGTTTAGCTGCGATAATGCCCATTAATCGAAACATAATCGTGGCTCAAATCGCACGTCCAAAGAGTAGCGCTACCCTCGCCCATCCCGCACTCCAAATGAACGGTGATCGACGGCGCGGCCATGATCGCAGCGGCGGCTTCTTCGCTGTAATTTGCCGGCATGCCATGCTCAAACAAAAGCAGTTCAGGGGAATCCTCCTCTCCCCGTGCAATCCATAAACGAAGCGCATCAGGATCAATAGGGACGCCAGAGCGCCCAACCGCAGCGATAATGCGCCCCCAATTGGCATCGCCGCCGTAGAATGCGGTCTTGACCAACGGCGATGTCGCGATCGTGTTGCCGATTTGCCGTGCTGCTGCAGCATCTGAAGCGCCGCCAATTTTCAACGTGATGAATTTCGTCACCCCTTCGCCATCACGGACGATCGCCTGAGCAAGCTGGCGCGCAACTGCAGTGAGCGCCTCGACAAAGCAGCGCTCAGCCTCTGCGTCATCGATGACCACGCCGCTTGCGCCATTAGCCAGCAGCAGCACCGTGTCATTGGTGCTCATGTCGCCATCGACAACGATCCGGTTGAATGTTTCTTCACAGGCACAGGCGAGGGCATGCTGCGCTTGGCCCGGCGCGAGCGCAGCATCGGTGACGATGACTGCCAACATGGTGGCCATGTTTGGCGCGATCATCCCTGCCCCTTTAGCGATACCGGCGATCGAGCAGCTTCCGTCGGGTGTCGTGAAATGCGTCGAAGCCAATTTTGGCCGCGTATCGGTCGTCATGATGGCGCGCGCGGCCGCATCCCAGTCGTGACCCAGCCCTTCAACTGCCCGATCAATGCCAGCAGCAATTTTATCGATTGGCAGGTGGGTGCCAATCACGCCGGTTGATAAGACGAGCACGTCCTCGTCCCGTACGTGCAATGCTCGAGCGGTGTGGCTCGCCATCGTTTGAGCATTGGCAAGCCCGCGCTCACCGGTGCAAGCATTTGCGCAGCGGGTGTTGATGGCCACAGCGCGAATGCCATTCGGATTGCGCGCCAGCCGTTCAGCATCAAGCAGCACCGGCGCAGCTTTGACCCGATTGGTTGTGAAGACGCCAGCAGCAGCGCACGGCCGGTCGCTGACCACCAGCGCCAGATCAAGCGCGCCATTCTCCTTCAATCCGGCTGCCACACTGGCGACTTGAAAGCCCACAACAGATTGAATGAAGGGTTTGACTTCAAACACGGCTTCGCTCTTCCAGTTCTATTAGCATGGCCGCTAGTTTCTCGATCAGAATGTCCACATGATGTCTTTGTACGATGAGCGGTGGCACGAAGCGGATGACGTTCGGCCCGGCGTTGAGCAGCAGCAGACCATGGCGATAGCCCGCCTCAATGAGCGGCGAAACATCGATCGTCAACTCTAGACCAACCATTAGCCCGCGGCCGCGCACCTCGCGGATGAACGGGCTGTTGAGTTCTTTCAGACGCTCCATCAGGTAGCCGCCTACCTCACGA
This sequence comes from Aggregatilineales bacterium, assembly GCA_046719065.1. Lineage (GTDB taxonomy): Bacteria > Chloroflexota > Anaerolineae > Aggregatilineales > Phototrophicaceae > Flexifilum. The sequence continues at coordinate 329,042 of JBDNDP010000001.1, forward strand.
ACATGCGCCAAAAAATCTGGCCGGCTGACTCGCTCTAACACATGATGCGCGACCGTGGTGATGAGCGGCCCGCCAGCAAACGTTGACCCGTGATCGCCGGGCTGAATGTGATCCGCGACTGCGTTGGTAGTCAAAATCGCACCGATCGGCAGCCCGCCCGCCAAAGGTTTGGCTAGCGTCATGATGTCTGGCTCGACCCCGCTCGGCTCATTCGACCACAGCGTTCCAGTTCGCCCCAAGCCACACTGCACCTCATCGAACACCAACAGCGCGTTGTACTGATCGCATAACTGGCGCAGCCGCTGTAAGAACACATCTGTTGCCAGATGAATACCCCCTTCCCCCTGCACGGGTTCGACGAAAACCGCAGCAGTGTTCTCGTTGATGATGGCCTCAGCGCTGGCGATATCGTTGTACTCGACAACGACGACGGATGGCATCAGCGGTCGAAACGGGGCTTGTATCTTCTCCTTTGGCGTGAGCGCCAGCGCGCCCATCGTGCGACCGTGGAAAGCATGCGAGAAGCAGACGATCTCCGTTTTGTGGGGATTTCCTGAAGCATACGCAGCCTTTCGGGCAAATTTGATCGCGCCTTCATTTGCTTCTGCCCCACTATTGGTAAAGAACACGCGGTCGGCGAACGACTTAGCGCACAGCAGCGCTGCCAGCTCTGCCTGTGGCGCCGTATAATACAGATTGCTGGTATGCAGCAGACCAGACGCCGCGCGTTGGATCACCGCAGTGAGCTCTGGATCGGCATAGCCAAGGGCGTTCACAGCGATGCCAGCCACCCAATCTAAATACGCATTGCCTGCGGTGTCATAAAGCATGACGCCTTCACCGCGCTCAAGGACGAAGGGCGGTCGCTTGTAAGACTGCACGAGATGCTGGTTTTCCAACTCGATGATCGGATGGCGGGTCATTACCATGTAGCACTCCCTTTCAATGCGTCTGCGGCCGCCTGAGCGACTGTTAGCTTACCGTTCCTCATCTACTCTGCATCTACTCTGCATCTACTCTGCCTGCGGCTTGCGCCACAGGAGGCCAGCCAAGCTGCTGCGCCACCCATGCGCGCGATCCCTTCCGGCCATCCACCCAACCGTTGGCTGCCTCGTAGCGAATCGTTGCCAAGCACCAACCGAGGATGCGCTGGATAACCGCATGCGGCAGTTGACCGGAAGCGAGCACATGTCGAGCGATGGACCGACTGTATGCAGACTCTTTGACCAGCGCGTTGTACATCAAGTGATGGAGTTCATGACAGTTGGCGCACAACTGAATAGTGACCTCATTCTCGCCATGCGTGGCGATATCCCACAGATGATGCCGATGCGAAGCGGGATAACCGCAAGCTGCACAGGGCGCTGTCCGCTCGCTAAGCAGCGGCCGGCGCCGGCGTTTTAGACGCCGGTGCTGCTGCAAGCGATAAAAATCGAGCCAATACTCAAGCGCTTCCCTCCGCTCAACATTGTCCTCTTGTGCAGAGAAAACTGCTTCAAAAGAGCGAATGATGTCATCGGCCTGTGGCTCACGATAGATCGAGCGGATAAGAGCCGTCAACTTTTCGAACAGACTGTCGATCTGCTCAGACATACGCTTATCCCAGACTAAATACAGTGCCCCCGTGCGTCGACAAGCCGGCTAAATCGGTGATAGCGACACGATTTACCCCATCTGCCAGCGCAGCTATGGCCGTCCTTACTTTCGGAACCATGCCGCCGAAGATCGTCCCATCCGCGATCAACGCGTCGACTTCACGTGGCGACAGTGCGGCAAGCAGTCGATCCTCTTTGAGCACGCCGGGCACATTCGAGAGGAAGATCAACCGTTCGGCGGGCAGCGCAGCGGCAATCGCGCCGGCGACATGATCGGCGTTGACATTGAAATTGTTTCCCACGCCGAAGCAAATCGGCGCGATGACCGGCACCTGCCGCTGGCTAAGCAGCAGATGCAGCAGCGCAGGATTTACAGCGTGAACGCGGCCCGTGAACCCCATGTCAACCTGAGGATGCGGCATTTTTTCAGCGTGAATGAGGCGACCATCCACGCCAGACAGACCGACCGCGAGAACGCCCTGCTCTACCAAAACACGCACTAAGCGTTTATTGATCGTTCCGCACAATACCATTTCCACGATCGAGAGCGAGGCAGCATCGGTGACGCGAATGCCATCAGCGTAACGAGGCTCGATCCCCATAGCGGTTTGCAGAGCCGAGATCTCTTTGCCCCCTCCATGCACGATAACGACCGGCGTCGCAAGCTGGCGAACGGCTTCGGCAAAAGTGCGCAGAGCATCCAGATCATCTAGCTCGTGCCCGCTAATTTTGATGACCACTGGCCTCTGCGTTTCCTGAGACATCGTCAAAGCAGTCCCGTCGTTTCTGGCAGGCCGACCATCAGGTTAAAACACTGCACTGCCTGCGCCGATGCACCTTTGCGCAGGTTGTCCGTCACGCTGGTGATGTGCACGTAGCGCTCGAAAACAGGGGTGATGCTGATTACGCAGCGATTCGTTCGCACTGCATGCTTCAGCGTCGCCTGTGTGCCAGCCGGCAGCACAGTAACAAGCGGTTCATTCGAATAGGCTTCCTCATAAAGCGACTGCGCCTCTGCTGCAGCCATGTTTCCATTCAGTTCAACGTAGATACTCGCCATCAATCCGCGATCGACCGGCAGAAGATGCGGCGTGAAAATCAGTGGGCCGGCGGCAGGGTCGATTTTGTACATCTCTTGCTCAATTTCACCGACATGCCGGTGTTTACGGCCAGGATTGTAAGGAGAAAAATTGCCAAACACCTCAACAAAATGGGTCGTCGCTTTGGGCTCGCGCCCTGCCCCACTTACCCCTGACTTCGCATCGACGATGATCGGCCGCCCCGGAAAAAGCGCGCCAACGCGCAAGAGAGGATACAGACCGAGCAGCGTAGTCGTTGGGTAGCAGCCGGGCGCGGCAACAAGCCTCGCGCCGCGAATGCGTCCGCGATTGATCTCTGGCAGACCATACGGGACTGGCAGCAGCTCAGGATGTGCGTGAGGGTGTCCATACCACTGTTCGTACGCCTCGGCACTGTCAAGCCGCAGGTCGGCGGACAAATCGATGACCATGACGCCGGCTGCCTGGGCTTGAGCGGCGAAATGTGCCGAAACGCCATGCGGCAGCGCGAGGAAGACGGCATCGACCTGATCAAATTTGGCGTCATCGTGCGCGATATACTGCAGCAGCGTGAATGGCACGGGCTCGCCAACATGACTGTTTGAAGCTGCAAAAACAATTTCTACATGGGGATGACGGGACAAGATCTCAACACAATCTTGACCTGCGTAGCCAGAGGCTCCGAAGATGCCGACACGCAATTGAGGGGGCTGCATGGTCTCTTTGATCATCTCACTAATAGAAAATCCCCCGCCTCAGCACTTCGAGGTCAGGGGATTAGTCTGCGTATTGTGATGGGCGTGTTATCCCGGCCGCTAACGCAAAAATCCCAACATGACCTCAATGGTCTGTGGGCGACGGCTGCGACGACGGCGCGGGCGACGATTTGATATCAGCATAGCGAATTCAGCAGCTTGCTATTAGCATTGAATGCAAACATTGTAGAGCAAGAGGCCCCGGCTGTCAAACAGTTGATAGCCTGATGCCGATCACCCGCTTGACGTCTCTTTGGTCGGGGTTTAGGATCGACTCGAAGGATGTCGAAAGCCTTATGATTCACGCAGACAAACTCACGAAGCGATACGGAGCCCATCTCGCCGTCGATCAAGTTTCATTTGAAGCAAAAAAGGGCGAAGTCGTCGGCTTATTGGGGCCAAACGGCGCCGGAAAAACGACGACGATGCGCATGCTAACCGGTTTCCTACCACCCAGTGACGGCCGCGCCAGCATCAATGGCTGCGATATTGTGACCGACTCCTTAGAAGCACGCAGGCATGTTGGCTATCTTCCTGAGCGCGTACCGCTTTATCCTGATATGACGGTGCGTGGCTATGTCCTTTTCTGGGCCAAACTGCGCGGTGTGCAGCAAGCAGCACGCCAAGTTGATGCAGCGCTTGAGCGAGTCCACCTCTCCGATCGAAGCAGTATGCTGGTGCGTCACCTCTCTAAAGGCCTGCGCCAGCGGCTGGGCTTGGCGCAGGCCTTGGTGCACAACCCACCTGTGATCATCCTTGACGAGCCAACAATCGGCATCGATCCGCAGCAGGTGATCGAGGTCAGGCAGAGCGTACGCGCTCTCGGAGCTGATCATACAGTTTTGTTCAGCACTCACATTCTTAATGAGGCTGAGCAGGTATGCGACCGCGTATTAATCATTGATAAAGGTCGGATCGTGGCGCAAGGCGCGCCGAGCGATCTGCGCAGGCTGCTCAAGACGGGCGCATCCCTGTATATCATCATCGGCGGTGCCACCCACGAACAGGCGCGCAACCTGCTGGTTTCAATCGAAGGGGTGCAAACGGTAGAAAGCAAAGGCGAGGGGTTTCACGTTCAATTCGCGGGACAAGTCGATCGCCGCGCCGAAGTATCCACCACAGTGATGGCAGCCGGTTTTACGCTGCTGGAAATGCGCCAAGAAACAGGCACGTTGGAGGATACCTTCCTCGCTATTATCGGTAAGGAAGAGGCAGATACGGCAGGCAGCACACTATGAGGACATTGACAATCCTCCAGCGCGAACTCGGGCAGTATTTCACCTCACCTTTTGCTTATATGATCGCCTCCGCTGTGCTGTTGTTCACCGGCATCTTGTTCGCGCGTGACCTGCTCGATAAAGCCCAGCGTGCCGTGCCGATTGACCCTGCATTCATTCCTATGGTGCTGTCATTCACGATGGTTTTTTTCGCGCCGCTACTCACAATGCGGCTGCTGGCCGAAGAAAAACGCGAAGGGACCATGGAGCTGCTGCTGACGGCTCCCGTTTACGAGCACAGCATCGTTTTTGGCAAATTCCTCGGAGCATGGATCTTTTACACCTTGATTTTACTGCTCACCTTTACCTATCAATTCATCCTCGTTAGCATCACGCAGCCCGACTTGGGCCACACGATCAGCGCTTACATTGGCATCTGGCTGTATGGTGGGGCGATGCTCGCTGTGGGTTTGTTGTTCTCTGCCACCACGGAAAACCAGATCGTTGCGGCTTTTTTGAGCATGGTGACGCTAATGCTGCTTTGGATTGGCGACGCCGCCGGGCAGGTGATCGGCAATATTGAGGTGGCGCGTTTCATCCGCAGCTTGTCGCTGCAAGGACACTTTTCGACATCGTTTGCCGCAGGCCTGCTGCGCGCCGAGGACGTCGCATTTTTCGCCGGCATCATTGCAGTAATGCTGTTCCTCACTGCGCGCGTCGTCGAAGCGAGCAGGTGGCGCTGATGACCGACGACTCGATCACCCTGACGCGCGGCCGCTTAGCCCAGCTCGCCAGTTTGATCGGCGGCGCGGGTATCCTCGCTGGCATCCTCGGTCTGATTGCAGGCAGCGTGCCCAGCCCGCTAGCGATCAGCACGCTCGTCGTTGGCATTGCCGGCATTATCGGGTGGGCGCTGCTCGCCCCGCCCGATTTCATCGGTTTCATCACGGGCCAGCGTGTGCGCTACGGCACGATCACGATCTTCTCGACACTGCTTTTGATCGGCATCGTCGGGCTCACGTACACGCTGCTGGCGCGCGGGGCAGTCACGCTGGATATGACCGAGAACCGGCGCTTTACGCTCAGCCCAGAATCGATGGGCGTGCTGCGCCGCGTCAACCGCGAGATCATGCTGACCGGTTTTTACACTTCTCGCGCCCTACGCACGCGCGAAGTTGACGATCAGTTCTTTCGCCTCTACGAAACCGCCACCGATGGTCTGGTTCTGCGGCAGTATATCGACCCGGAAGAGCAGCCAGCGATGGCACAGCGCTTCGGGGTCTACGAAGATGCGCAGGTCTTCATCTCTTTCCTAAACCCCGATGGTAGTGTCGATTTCAGCACCCTAGCGCGGGTACCGCGCGGCCCCAACCAAGAACGTGATGTGACTGAGGCAATCTCACGCCTATTAATCGCCGGCACAATCAAGGTCTACTTTGAAGTTGGCAACAGCACGCGCAGTCCGCTTGACGCATCACAGGAAGGCATTTCCGGCATCAACAACGGCATCCGCGAGAGCGGCTTAATCACCGCGCCGCTCAATTTGAGCGAGATCGCAGCGGCAGGAATGGACATCCCGGAAGATGCCGCCGCAGTCATCTTCGCGCGCCCGCTGCGCGATCTATCGACAGCCGAGATCGATGTGCTGGCGCGTTACCTAGAAGACGGCGGTGGGCTGCTGCTCATGACCGATATACTGTTCACTGATGATGCGTTCCTTCAAGAAAACGGCGCGTTCAATCAATTCTTATGGGAGAATTTCGGCATCCGCGCGCTCGACGCCGTGATCGTGGATCCCGTCTCAAGCGGGCAGACGGCGCTTGATGTCATCAGCACGGCTGCATTCACCGATAACGCCGTCGGACGGCGCTTGATCCCTGAAGAGAGCCTGCCGACGATCTTCCGTGTGGTTCGGGCGGTCGATGTCGACTTAGAGCGCTCGCTGCCCAATGTCACCAACGGCCGTGTCCTCATGTCATCCCCAGCCAGCTATGGCGAGACCAATTTGCGTTTGCTGGGCGATACGAACACATATCGCTACGATCCGGGCGAAGATCTTCCCGGCCCGTTGACGATGGCTGTCTGGTCGTGGAACTTGGCGAACGACGCCCGCATCCTGCTGATTGGCGACAGCGACTTCGCCAGCAACGGCATGATCATGATGGGCAGTAACAGCATCCTGTTCACCGATGGGTTGTCGTGGGTCTCCGGCTTCGGCGACCGTATTAATTTTGCGCCGCAAGCTTATACAACCGGCCTGCCCCTGCTGTTCATCAGCCAGCAGCAGCTTGACCTGATCACGTTCTTCGTCGTCATCCTGCTGCCGGGCTCGCTGCTGGTACTGGGGCTGGCGATCTGGGCGAGACGAGTACGGCGCACATGATCGGTCCTTCGCGCCGGCTGCTGGCCATCCTTACTTTGATCTTTTTCGGCCTGCTGGGGCTGGTGATGATCCAGTCCGCCCAACCCGCGCCGCTGCCGACGCCCGATCGAACCGTGACCCGGCTGTTCCCCGAATTGACGGTGCTCGATATTGCAGCGGTGCGGCTGCGCGATCCGAACGGCGATGCGAGCTTCATCATCAGCCGGGCTGCTGACGGCACATGGACGGCGCCCGACCACCGCGGGGAGCTGGATGCCGCGGCCGCCACCAACATCGCACGCACGATCGTGCTGATGCCGGTTGAGCGGCGGCTGCCGCTGTTAGAAGGCGCCAATCTGCGCGACTATGGCTTTCGACCTTACGGCAGGCTCAGTATCGAAGTGCTGCGCGGCGATGGTGGAAGCCATGCCATTGCCGTGGGCGGTCTTGTACCGTCAAACCTCGCCTATTATGCTTTGGTCGACGATGAGCCAGATATTGTGCTCATCACTCGCGGTGCGATCGACTACCTGATCACCCTTCTGCGCAATCCACCAGTCAGCAGCGGGTGATCAACGCTGCGGGCGGCTTAGATGAGCCGCCTGCACGAACGAATTATTCAATTTTCAAACGCTTAGATTTTAGGATATTTACCAAACAACTAATCAATTTGTGGCTAAACATGCTCGTATGGTAAGCGTCGTCAATTCGTCAGGTTGGCTGCGCAGTGAACTGCTTGACAAAGGCCAAAATGCACGTTATTGTATTAAATTGCATGCAGGCATGAGTTTAGCAGACGGCGCACTGGCGCCGTCTATTCATGTAAGCTCATGCGGGCAGTATTACACAGCAGGTTTATGCAACATGTAAGATTTGCTGTGACAAAATCGTCTAATCCTTGTTATGCTATACGGGACTGGAACGCGGTGTAGCGTATGTTCACGGTAATGACACGCAAAGAAGAACTTCGAACGTTGATCTTAGAGAAAGCGCGGGCGCAGGGCAGCATCAGCTACGACGACATCCTTGCGCTGCTGCCCGATGCTGAACACGATATCAGCCTGCTTGACGAGATGATGGACGAGCTGCTTGATGCCGGCATTGATGTGATTCCGGGGGCAGCCGCCGAGCAAGAAGCTAGCGTTTTTGATTCCCCAAGCTCAGTTTTAGAGCAAGACGGTGAGATCGATCTGTTCGAACCGGAAGAGGCTGAACTAGCCGCTTGGCTGGACGAAGATCTGACTGATGACGCCGGCTACCAACAAGCGCTTGATAGCGATGATGTTGTTGGGCTGTATCTGAAAGAGGCCGGCCGCGTCCCGCTGCTGACTGCCGAAGAAGAAGTCATGCTGGCACGGCGTATGGAAGCCGCCGAGATCGCGCGGCGGCAGCTCAGTGAAGCTGGCGACAGCCTGCCGCTCGACGATGTCTATACGCTGCGTGACATTATCTACGACGGCGAGCTGGCGCAGGAACACCTCGTGCGCGCGAACGCGCGGCTGGTCATTAGCGTGGCAAAGAAATACATCGGCCGCGGCGTGCCTTTCCTCGACCTGATCCAAGAAGGCAACATCGGGCTGATCCGCGCGACGCGCAAATTTGACTACCGGCGCGGGCATAAGTTCAGCACCTACGCAACATGGTGGATTCGTCAGGCTGTCAGCCGTGCTGTTGCCGATCAAGGCCGGACGATCCGTGTGCCAGTGCATATGGGCGACCAGTTGAATCGCATGCGCCGCATTCAAATGCGGCTGACCCAAGAACTGGGCCGCGATCCGTCGATTGAGGAATTGGCGGTGGGGATGGAGACAACGCCAGATAAGATCGAGCATCTGCTTGAAATTGCTCGTCGGCCTGTAAGCCTTGAAACACCGATCGATGAAGAGGGCGATTCGACATTCGGCGATTTTGTTGAAGACGTGAACAGCCCCGCCCCGGCTGAGGAAGTCGCAACCAATTTGCTGCATGAGCAGCTCAAAACAGCGCTCGACCGGCTGCCAGTGCGCGAAGCGCAGATCTTGCGCCTGCGCTATGGTCTCGAAGACGGACGCGTCTACACGCTTGAAGAAGTCGGCCACGCCATCGGAGTGACCCGCGAGCGCGTCCGCCAACTTGAAGCGCAAGCGCTTAACCGGTTGCGCCAGTCATCGGCCCACGTTATCCTTCGTGATTATCTTTACGAAGATTAACAAGAGGAGTTAGGCCCGTGCGCGCAAGAGGCTCGCGCGGCGTGCTGATCGGGGGGCTGGCCGCACTAGGTTTAGGTGTCGTCCTGCTCCTTAACAATTTCTTGCTCATCAGCGAGTTCAATGTTGGCGCGCTGTGGCCGCTTGGGCTGGTCATCGCGGGAACGCTGGTGCTGCTGCGCGGCGACCTGCTGCCTGGAGCGGCAGCGCGCACATTCGGTATCACGCGCGGCAGTGTTGAGTCGGCCTCGCTCGAAATCAGCGCCGGCGAGATCGACGTGCAGGCTCAGGCGCTCACCCGCGAAGGGCGTTTGATCGCCGGCCAATTCGCTTTCGATGCGCGGCCACAACTTAGCCTGCATGAAGCTCATGCCCACCTTCGTTTTGACCGCTCGGCGACGCCATGGCTGTCGTTTGCGCCGTGGCAGGTCTCTTTAGCGCGCGATCTTCCGTGGGCTATCTTCGTGAGCACCAGTCTCGGCAACGTCAACCTTGATTTGAGCGGGTTGATTGTGCAGCGGGCGGTCATCGGAACCGGAATGGGCGATATTCGCCTCGTCTGCCCACAAGAGGCGTTTGAACCGATCGCGCTGCGCTCTGCGGCCGGCACCATTCAAGTGCTCACCCCACCGGGGTTGCGCGCTCGAATTTCGTGTACTGGCTCGAGCGTCTTTCGTATTCATGCTGACGAAGCGCGCTATGATCAAATAGAACCTGGTGTCTTCATCAGCCGCGACGCGGATGCCAACGCGGCGCAAGTCGAAATACAAGTGCGCGGAACTTTCGGGGATGCCTACCTCGCTTAAGCGATGACCAGTACAACCGCAATTCCATTCGTGATTCGCGACGGTCTGGAGACTGATATCGAACGCTGTCTGCGCCTTGATCACAGTTACGAAACTGACCACGTCTGGCAGATGCACATCCAGCAGGAAGAAGCAAATCACTGGCAGATCAGCTTCCGCAAAGAACGACTGCCGCGCCGTCTCGAAGCGGCCGTACCCCAAAATGAAGCGCGCCTGCGCGCTGCGCTACCGGCCGACCAATGTTTTTTGGTGGCAACGCGGCGTGACTCAGAAGATTTGCTTGGTTATTTAACGATGCTCAACGACCCAGTCAATCATTTGGGGTTGATTCGCGACCTCTTGGTCGGCGCATCCGTTCGAGGCCATCAAATCGGCACGCGGCTACTCAGTGTGGCCAGCAGTTGGGCGAAAGAGCGCGGCATCAACCGCCTGCAGATTGAACTTCAAACGAAGAATTTCCCCGGCATTGCCTTCTGCCAGCAGCGCGGCTTTACATTCTGCGGGTTCAACGACCGCGTCTTTCCTAATCAGGATATTGCGGTTTACTTCGGCCTGTCGCTGCGATGAGGTAGCCCGCATGGATCACACAATCGCAGCGTTGCTAGAGCTGGTCAACGAGACGCTGGCCTCCGCTATCGTCATCATCGCCGCATCCATACTGCTGTATAACCTGACGCGCAACTTGAACGACCGCGTGGCGCGCACATCTGCCATCGTTCTCGGCTGCATGACGGTCGTCTACATCGGTGATGTGTTCATCTCGCTGGGACCCGGAGCTGGGACTTACGCGGCGATCCTGCGGCTTCAGTGGATCGGCATCGCATTCATGCCGGTCGCCATGCTGCATTTGTCGGACGCGCTCCTCGCAACCACCGGCCTCCCATCGCGGGGACGACGGCGTCGCATCATTCGCGCGCTCTATATCATCAGCGCTGGCTTTTTGTTATCAGCAGCCTTTACCGACTGGTTGATCGTCCCTATACAGATATTTCCAACTTATTTCAGCGGAACCGATTTCATCAGCTTGCAAGCAGGGCCGCTGTTTCCACTGTATGTCGCTTATTTTCTGATCGTGACCGGGGTCGCCTTCATCAACGTCGGACGCGCCAAGCAGCGCTGTTTGACGCGCAGCACACGCCGTCGCATGGGCTATCTTCAATTTGCCCTTCTTACCCCGGCGATCGGCATTTTCCCCTTTTCGATCCTCCTAGGGGCAGGCCAAGAATACACACTAGCTGGGCTATTGGTAGTAAATCTGGCCAACATTGTTGTCATTTTGATGCTGCTGTTTCTGGCTTACCCACTATCATTCTTCGGCTCGCGCGTGCCCGACCGCGTCGTTAAAAGTGAACTGCTGCGCTTCTTCTTGCGCGGGCCGGCGACCGGTTTGATCGCCCTTGTTGTCATTTTATACACAGCCCCGGCTGCGCGCATTTTCGGCATTCCCGGGCAAGATTTCATGCCGTTTGCCGTCGTGGCCGTGGTGCTGCTGTGGCAGTGGTTCGTGGCGCTGGCACTCCCCTATCTAGAAAAGTGGCTCATCTTCTCAGGCGAGGATCGAGAGCGACTCGATAAGCTCCAATATTTGAGTGAACGGCTGCTGACGCGAGGCGATTTGCTCCAGCTCCTTGAAGCGACGCTGGCTGCCACTTGCGATTATCTGCGCGTTAACACTGCTTTTGTCGTTTCATTCAATGGCGCTAGCACAAATGGCAGCGAGCCAGAGTTAGTCGGGGCCATCGGCCCGGTTCGCCCCGCTATGAGCTTGTTGAGCAGCGAAGAAACAGCGCTCCGAAGCCTGCTCACCGCCAGAACTGAAAAGCTTCATCTTCACACTTGGCAGGGTTTTTGGATCCTTCCTCTATTCAAGACGCGTGCCGCCGCTTCTCCCAATCAGCTCATTGGCTTCATGGGTATTCAAGCGCGTTCCGCCGTCATCGATTTGACAGACGATGATCTTGAGATGTTGGAGAGCTTCGCCCATCGTGCCGCGCAGACCCTCGATGACCTTGCGCTGCAAGCTGAAATTATCGCCGCGCTTGAGGGGCTGCTACCGCAAATTAACATCACACCCGCGACCCGCGACCGGCTTGAGTATCGCCAGCCGCGCGTTCCCATCACAGAGACGACTATCGGCGATCCAGAACAGTTCAAAGAACAAGTGCGCGCCGCTCTGCGGCACTACTGGGGCGGGCCGGGCTTAACAAACAGCCGGTTATTGGAGCTGAATGTCGTGCGCCAAGCGCTGGCCGAAAACGACAACAATCCAACCCGGGCGCTGCGTTCTGTCTTGCTCCGTGTCATTGAGGCGCAGCGTCCAGAAGGCGAACGCAAGCTGCTTAGCCCAGAATGGACAATCTATAACATTCTTGAAATGCGCTATCTCAAAGGCGCAAAAGTTAAAGAAGTCGTCTCTCGGCTGGCAATGAGCGAACCCGATCTGTATCGCAAACAGCGAATCGCAATCGACGCAGTGGCAGAAACCTTGATTGAATTAGAGCAGGCGAGCTTGTCGCAAGCGCGAAATCAGACAGCTGCGCAGATCGAAGATACCGACCGGTTGCAATCTCAACCTTAACGCGCACCATTTCAATCCGCTAAAACGGGCATAAGCGCAGCTGCGGCGCGCTTGCTGATTGAGCGAACGCAGTGGTATACTAAACAAAGTTTTAATATGACGTGTACCGTCAAATGTTTGTTTATTGTAAGTTTTGGGGGATGAAGCAATGACATCGAGTGTGCAGCGTCGCGAACAGACGCCGCCGCCGCCCGATCTTGATGAAAGTTACTGGGCAGCCCTGATGCGTGAAGGCGAATTTGCTGAAACAGTTCCGGTTGACTCTCTCGGCCGCTCGCACGACTTCCCAACTTCAATACCATCAAATGGTCATGGAAAACCGCTCGATCAACCGGCAAAGTTATCTGAAATCGAACAAACTTGGGAAACGCTGCGGCAGATCTTGCACAATGACAGCGTCATCGAACTGACTGTCAGTGGTTTTAACCGAGGCGGTCTGCTGGTCGAGTTTGAGGGGATTCGTGGATTCGTGCCTGCCAGCCAGTTGTTGGAGTTTCCGGAAACGCCGAACAGTTTCATTCGCCGGAAAGCTTTGAATGAATATATCGGGAAGACGCTGCGTCTTCGCGTGATTGAGTTAAATCAAGGGCAGAATCGACTGATTTTTTCCGAACGGGCAGCCAGCGCTCAGCCGGGAGAACGCGCAGGCATCCTCTCGAAGCTACGAAGCGGTGACCGGGTTCAAGGGACCATCACGAATCTGTGCGATTTCGGAGCTTTTGTCGATATCGGCGGCTTGGAGGGCTTGATCCACATTAGCGAATTAAGTTGGGGTCGGGTGAGCCATCCGGCCGATCTTCTCAAGCGAGGCCAACGAGTGGAGGCTTATGTGCTGGAAGTCAATCCTGATGCCAACCGTATCGCGCTCAGCCTGAAACGGCTGCACCCAGATCCGTGGGCGACCGTTGACCAGCGCTATCGCATCGGGGAACTAGTCGAGGGCGTGATCACCAATGTGGTCGATTTTGGCGCGTTTGCTCGCATCGAAGAGGGTTTAGAAGGCTTGATCCATGTTTCGGAACTTGCCGAAGGCCATTTTTTGCATCCGCGCAATGTCGTCTCGGAAGGACAGCGCATCGTCGCTCGTATCATGAGCATTGATGGGCGAGCGCGGCGCCTCGGCCTTACACTGCGTTCAACCAATCTATGACGCCTTCGCCAGCGCCTGTTGCAAGGGGACATCAGCCAGACTTGAAAAGGGTGCTGGCAGGTGTACTCTTTGTCCTTTCACTGCTGCTTCCGTTGTTGTATATCATCACCGTCGGCCTGTAGCTGGGAGAACCTCGACCCGTGGCGCGAGAGAAACAAAATCCCAAACCTTCAGCGCGCGGCAAGACGAAACCCTCCTCACCGCCACCAGCCCCGGCGCCAAACCCAAGCGAACGTTATACCGTTAAGCCGGAATTCTGGGAATCGCTGCTCGACGCAATTCCACCATGGAGCAACGAAATCGCAGCGATTTTACTCATCGTATTTTCGTTCGTTTCATTCGTCGCACTATTGGATACATCAAGCGACGCGACGATTTCAGCAGCATGGGCCAACGCGCTGCGCACGCTGTTCGGCTACGGCAGCATGATTGTCTGCTTTGGCATCTTCGCGCTGGGCGTGCTCATGCTCCTGCCGAACCTGCCCAATATTGGTATGAGGGTGAAGTTTCCAACTCGGCGCGTCCTCGCAGTGCAGCTCGCTTTTTTCACCCTATTGGCATTGCTGCACCTGCTCACTGGCGATCCTGAACTGCGTGCTCTAGCACGGTTGGGGCAAGGCGGCGGTCAAGTCGGTTGGGCGCTCAGTACAATTGTGGTCACCATTTTCGGCGTGCCAGTCGCGATCGCCCTGTTTATCGTCCTCCTAATTGTGAGCATTCTCATTTTCATCGGCATTGGGCGCAGGCACTTCACACGCTGGTTGAAGGCCGGCAGCACCGCGCTGAAACAATTCGGAGAACGCTTGAACCCGCCAGCCGCGCCACGGCCAATTCGCCCTGCCCCGCTCGATGAAGCGCTGGTTAAGCCGCTCACGGCCGTGCAGGCCGATGGCGCTCCTTCGCTGCACCCTCCTACCGCCGCGCAGGTGCAGCGCGTGCGCACGTTTTCGATCGTCCGCGTGCGGCCCAATCCATCGTCGCTACCGCCCTCGCTGCGCCCGGCTACAGCACAAAGTACCGCTGCCAACCCCCAGCGCGACGTAAGCGCCGACCATCCGCTGTTCCAACGTCGCGAGGGTTCACCTCCCAATTTCAATGCGATCGGCACGCTCAGGAGCAAGCCCGGCCGCGGCGGTGGTCCAGTATTAGTCGAGCGGCCTGACGGTCGAATCAAACGATATTTCACCGTCGCCAGTATGAAGGAGCCAAAATTCACAGGCAAGCGCGATCCTAATCTGCCGCCGCTTGACCTGCTGCACGATATCGAGCTAAACCTGCCAGACGAACAGGAAATCAACAACAACGTCGTTTTGATTGAGAACACCCTGCTTGAGTTTGATATTGACGTTGATGTTGTGGATGTCAAGGTAGGCCCCACAGTGACGCAGTACGCCGTGCAGCCTTTCCGGGAAAAAACCTCTGGTGAAGGTGAAGTGACGTTCAGTCGCACGCGCATTAGCAAAATCTCGTCGCTGGCCAGCGATCTCGCCCTTGCGCTGAGCGCCAAACGGCTGCGCCTCGAGACACCTGTGCCCGGTCACAGTTATATCGGCATCGAAGTGCCTAACCGAAATCCGAGCATCGTCGCGCTGCGTTCCGTTTATGAGAGCAAAGCATTTCAAGAAGAGGCACAAAAACGCAAATCACCACTGTTCGTCCCGCTGGGGCGCGATGTTTCCGGTGCGCCGGTCGGCATTGATATCGGCCAGCTTCCCCATTTGTTGATCGCAGGGACGACCGGTTCGGGCAAGTCAGTTGCAATCGCTGCACTAGCAGCCGCGCTCATACTTGATAATATGCCCGATCTCGTCAAGCTCATCATGCTCGATCCGAAAATGGTGGAATTAAGCCGGTTTAACGGAATCCCCCACTTGCTTGGCCCGGTCGAGACCGATCAAGAGCGGATCATCGGTGTTCTGCGCTGGTGCACGCGCGAGATGGATCGGCGCTATAAGTTGCTCGAGGAGCACGCAGCGCGCAACATCGACACCTACAACGCCCGGTTAGGCCGCCGCCGGCGCGACGAATATCTGCCGTATATCGTCATCATGATCGATGAAGTGGGCGATTTAATGCTTAGCCGGCCAGACGAAACGGAAAAGACGCTGACCCGTCTGGCTCAGATGGCGCGCGCGGTTGGCATGCATTTGATCGTGGCGACGCAGCGCCCCAGCGTCGATGTCATTACTGGCTTGATCAAGGCCAATTTCCCTTCGCGCATTTCGTTCGCTGTCGCTTCCGGCACCGACTCGCGGACGATCCTCGACGCTGTCGGCGCGGAAACGTTAATGGGTCGTGGGGATATGCTGTTTCAAGCTGCCGACGCGATGGCTCCGCGCCGCTTGCAGGGCTGTTACGTCTCGGACGATGAAGTGCGCGCGCTCACCAATTACTGGCGTGACTGGCATAAACAGCAAGCTGAACACAGTAACAACGACCCAACCAGCAGCATCGGACCATGGGAACGCGGCTTGACCCGGCGCGAGTTTCTTGCTGAGACAGACCCAATGCTCGAGCAGGCGATCAGCCTCGTCATCGCCGAAGGGGAAGCGTCGGCATCCCTAATCCAGCGCCGCCTCGGCGTGGGTTACCCGCGCGCGGCTCGCATCATGGATCTGCTTCACGAGCTAGGCGTGGTTGGCGATGTGCAGCCGGGCGGCAGAAATCGCGAAGTGTTGATCAAACCGGGTAAAGATCCCTTTAAGGATTTGATCGACAAGCGCATGCGCGGCGGAGATCAAAGCTAGCGGAGGCGCTAGCCAACTGGCGCGATACATGCCGGCGAATCGACCGCTGGACGATTGACGAGCTTCGAGACCTCATAAGCGACCATGCGATCGGCCGCATATGGACGCAGCAGCTCTTGCAGCGTGCTTTGCGGCACATCTTCGGATTGCAGCCATGTTGCGTAGTGTTCGGGCTGGAGGATGACGGGCATCCTATCGTGGATCTCGCGCATCATCGCATTGGCTTCAGTCGTGATAATAGTGAAGCTGCGCACCTCTTCGCTCGACGGATCGTTCCAAATCTCCCACAAGCCGGCGAAGCCGAACAGCGGCTGGTCGCGCAGATGAATGTACATCGGCACTTTTCCCGCTTTTCGCTGCTGCCACTCATAAAAGCCGCTGCAGGGCACGATGCAGCGGCGGCGCTTAAATGCAGCGCGAAATGCTGGCTTCTCTGCAACCGTCTCGGCCCGCGCATTGATCATCCGGCTGCCGATCTGGGGATCCTTAGCCCACGACGGGATTAGGCCCCAGCGATAATAATGCAGAGCACGACCGCCCTGATTGACGATCACCGGCACGCTTTGGGTTGGAGCGATAT
The DNA here is from genome assembly GCA_046719065.1 of Aggregatilineales bacterium. GTDB lineage: Bacteria > Chloroflexota > Anaerolineae > Aggregatilineales > Phototrophicaceae > Flexifilum. The sequence goes on from JBDNDP010000001.1 coordinate 346,076, forward strand.
TATAGCGCGGTTGAACTTCGGGCAGCATCGGCAGTTCAAACTGCTCGTAGATTTCAGCGGGATCTGCGATTAAGACAAAACGACCGCACATTGCCCCTCCTCGCACACCGTCTATCGTCGGCGTCCCTTTTCATCCTTGCTAGTGGAGCGGCGCCCCAATTCTGCGATCTGACGCATGATACCCAAGAGCGCCAGACTAATGCCAACAAGTTCACCAGTCGAAATACGGATACCATCCTTGGGCGCTTGGCCGGGCTGTTCATCTTCTGCCGCCCGAGCGAATAGGTATGCTGCCGCTAGCCCAAAGAGCAAACCGCCAACAGCCCCAATGAGATAGTATTTCATTTTCCAGTTCGCCTGATTACCGGTCTGTTGGCTGTTCACGATTGCGCTCCTCAGATGTGTTGAACAGTCTCATTGCCCACTTTTCAAATGGAGATAGGCGAGCGGAAATGTTAATAGTGCGGCGAGCGATCGCGTCAGACGCGCTATAAACCCGCTCGACTAACTCCCCGCTTTTTTCATCCAGTGTGTACAACGGGCGCCGCGCCAATTGGTTTAAACGCCCCATGCCACCCACCAGCGCTACCATGCCGACATAGATTGGAAACAAACACAGCAAAGCTGGACAAAGAAGCAGGGTTGTGAGCAGAAAATCGGCCATTACCCCGGGTCGAGGCGATAGTACGGCGATGATCATCAGGATGAACAAGAGAAGAATGCCTGCAAGGAAGGGCAGCCATATACCGCGGCGCGTCTGCCGCCGGTGTGTGGCTTTCGCCTGTTGGGCGCGTTGGCCCGGGGTTATCGTCATGAAGACCCTTGCTGGTAAGCAACTCTATAACAAAACGGATTATAACAAATTGCGCGAGATGGACAATAGGCGGCATCGAAATTAGTCGTTAAAATCGTAGTGGTTTGCGAACGCCAGTCCAAAACGGACAAAAGAGGATAGAACCAGCGATCATGAGCCATATGCTGCACTATCTGCCCGAAATTGAAGAAGCTTTGCATGCCAATGGCGCTGTTGTGGCGCTCGAATCGACCCTAATTACGCACGGCCTGCCCTATCCTCATAACGTTGAGACAGCACTTGGCATGGAACGCGCGATTCGAGAAACCGGTGCGCTGCCCGCAACGATCGCCATTCTCGATGGCAAGATTCGCGTCGGGCTTTCGGCGGATGAGATCGACCGGCTTGGCCAGATGAAGAACGTACGCAAGTGCAGTCGCCGCGATCTGGCCGTGGCTGTGGCGCTTGGCGAGAATGGCGCAACCACTGTGGCCGGCACGATGATCGTCGCACATATGGCCGGCATTCGCGTCTTCGCCACAGGCGGCATCGGTGGGGTGCATCGGGGTCATCCATTCGATGTTTCGGCAGATTTAATCGAATTGGGGCGCACGCCGGTAGCGGTTGTCAGTTCTGGCGCAAAGTCGATCCTTGATTTGCCACTAACGCTCGAAGTATTAGAGACACAAGGCGTGCCGGTGATCGGTTATGAAACGGACACCCTGCCCGCATTTTACGTCCGTTCTAGCGGGCTGCCGATTGATGCGCGCGTTGATAGTCCTGAAGCCGCTGCGCAGATCATCGCAGCAGCAGGCCGTCTTGGCTTAGGACATGGAATTCTCATTGCAGTTCCCGTGCCTGAAGGCCTATCGATGCCCGAAGATGCTGCAGAAGCAGCAATTGCGCAAGCGACCGAGGAAGCAAATACACAGGGTATCACGGGCAAGGCAGTGACGCCCTTTGTGCTGGCTCGAGTGGCAGAACTGACTGAAGGCGCTTCACGTACTGCAAATATCGCACTGCTTGAGAACAATGCGCGTATTGGCGGCTTAATCGCCCGCGCACTTCAGCCAATCGGCGCTGTGCGCGACTATCTATGAGCTTCACTTTACCCATACACTTCAAGGCAGCTTATGCGTATTCGAGTTCAAGGTAGGTCTGCCCTTAGCGGTATCTACCGTCCCTCCGGCAATGCTAATGCTGGGCAGGCGCTGCTGGCGGCAGCCCTGTTGACTGATGAACCCGTGATCTTGAGAAACATGCCGCGCACCCAAAGCACACTCGGCATGATGGCGCAGGCCCAACAGCTTGGCGCTACCATCGAGTGGCTCGACGAAGCGGCACTGCGGGTGGAAGCAAGCCAGCTTATCCGGCGCACCTTGGTGCAGCACGAGACTGATGCCAGCGTCGGCGTGATCATGCTGGTGGCTCCCCTTTTGGTGCGCCGCGGCCATGTCCGTTTCGAGATCGACTTCCCGCTCAACCGCATCCGCACGCATCTCGAAGCGCTGCGCGACTTGGGCATCGATGTTGTCACCAGCAACAACGCTGTCGAGCTGAAAGCAGTTCCATGGGAACGGAAGGATATCATTTTGACGCAGGCTAGCGTCACTGCGACGGCCATCATTCTGATTGCAGCCGCGCAAATGGGGCGTGAAACCATCATTCGTAATGCAGCCTGTGAACCGCACATCCAAGAGCTGTCCGAGCTGTTGGTCAAGATGGGCGCTGCCATTGACGGACAGGGTTCAAACGTTTTGCGGGTGTTCGGCAGCTCACAACTGCATGGCGCGGAAGCGGTCGTCGGGCCAGATCATATTGAAGCGGCGAGCGTCGCCGCGATCGGGGCGCTAAGTGGAGGCCGGCTTCAGCTTGAGGGCATCCGGCTTCATGACATGCGGATGATCGCCAAGATCTTTTGGAGGTTAGGCATTCAGCTGGATCTCGACGAAAATCTGCTGTTCATTCCAAAACACGAGGCTTTAACTATGTCTAACCGCGAAGAAGATGTTGACTCCTCGATCGAAACGGCTCCGTGGCCCGGCTTCCCCTCCGATCTCGTGGCAGTAGCAACGGTCGTCGCCACGCAGGCGCGCGGCACATCGCTTATCCATGAAAAACTATTCAATAACCGCCTGCTGTTCGTTGATAAGCTGAAAACGATGGGCGCGCAAATCGTGTTGTGCGATCCGCACCGGGCGATCGTCGTTGGCCCCACTCCGCTGCGTGCGATTTATATGGACTCGCCCGATATCCGTACAGGCCTCGGCATGCTTGGGGCGGCCCTCATCGCGGAAGGCGAGTCGGTTATTGACAATGCTCAAGCCTTAGAACACAGCTTTGGCGGCATCCTCGATAAGCTGCGCGCCGTTAATGCTCGCATTGATGTGGAATGACTCGGATCGCACAGCGCAGAATCGCGGGCATCCTCACAACTGAACGCACAGCCGGCCAATTGGGTGCGATCCCGGTCGTCGCACTGCACGGTTGGGGAGTGAGCGGCGAGCTGATGCAGCCCGTGTTGGAGCGCCTGTCGCCGTTAGGGTATCGCCTTTATGTGCCCGATCTGCCTGGTTTTGGGGGCACAGCAGCGCCACCCACAGCATGGTCTGTTTATGACTATGCGAATTGGATCATCGAATATCTTGACGCTCACCGGTTGGAGACCGTCCATCTGATCGGCCATTCATTCGGCGGGCGCATTAGTCTTGTATTGGGCGCACAGCACACTCATCGTATCGGCAAAATCGCTTTGAGCAACAGCGCAGGCGTGGTCTCAAAACAGCCACCCCATATCATCTTACGCCAGCGCACCTATAAGTTGGTTCGCAGCGGACTTGAAGCGATCGGCGCACATGCGACTGCGCATCGATTAAGGGAGTGGTACGCAGCCCGCTACGGATCATCTGATTACCGTACGGCGCAGGGCGTCATGCGAGAGACCTTTGTGCGCGTGGTCACACAAGACCTCCTTCCCGTGGCGGCGCAGGTCGCCAAACCGACGCTGCTGTTCTGGGGGGAGAAAGACGCCGATACACCGCTGTGGCAGGCGCATAAGCTGGAAAAGACATTGCCAGACGCTGGATTGATCGTCTTTCCAAGCGCCGGCCATTATACTTACTTGGAACATTTAGACGATTTCATCCGTATAGTGGATCACTTCTTCAAGCAGTCCTAAGGCTCAGGTCGCAACCGATATGGCGCTTTCTTTCATCATCCTGCTCATCGTAGTGATCTGGTCTGCCGGAGCGGCGCATCGGCTTTACCGGCAGGCGCGGTTCTATCAAATTGAAGAATACCAGTCCCTTCGTTATCTGCGTTGGCTGTTCAGCAGCCGTGCCCGTTGGCTGCCGACCCGCCCGCTGTTGGCTGCACTCGCTGTCTCCGGGATCGTCTTCATTTTTGGAGAAGCGCCCGGCCTGCTGCTGCCCTCTGCGCTCGGCATCATCTGCGCCATCGTCGGGGCTGTTCCGCCGCCGCACGGAGAGATCAAACGTAAGTTTAACCCTACGAACCGTGCCAAACGCATGCTGGCAGCCGGGGGGATCTTACTTGTGGGGTGCAGCATCGCCATTTTTACCCTGCTTGATACGTTTGCATTCGATCAGGCTGGTCGTCTTCAACTTATCGGGGCATCGCTTGGCGGGTTAGCGCTGCTGCTGGCCGCCCCCATTCTCTTAATTACAGGCAACTTCATCATGATGCCTGTTGAGCTGCTTCTGCGCCAGCGCTTCCTGAGGCAAGCGCAGCAGACGCTGGCGCAAACCAACCCCATCGTCATCGGGATTACGGGCAGCTATGGCAAAACCAGCACCAAGCACTACCTTGCGCATATCTTGAATGGACGCTACAAAGCCTACCCAACGCCGAAAAGCTACAACACCCTGATGGGCGTTAGCCTAGCGATCAACCGCGATCTGAGCGCCGACCGCAGCATCGATTATTTCATCGCGGAGATGGGGGCCTATATCCCCGGCGAGATCGCTCGCATTTGCAAACTCACGCGCCCGCATATTAGTATGGTGATCGAGGTAGGGCCACAGCACTTGGAACGCTTCGGCTCACTAGAAAACATTGCCATTGCCAAATATGAGATCATCAAGGCGCTGCCACCAGATGGCGTCGGCATTTTCAATTGGGATAACCCTTATGTGCGCGGCATGTACGAGCGTGGCTATCCCAAGACGCGCATTGCGGTCAGCAAAGCGATCGCGCAAGAAGCAGCACAGGCGGATGAACCTCATTTGATCGCAAGCGATATCGAGGAATCGCTCGATGGACTACGCTTCCGCGTCATCGACCGGCGCAGCGGGCAGACAGAAATCTTCGTCACTAACCTGCTCGGCACTCACAACGTCACCAACATCTTGATGGCAACGGCAGTGGCCGTTCACGAAGGTATGCCGCTGCGCGAGGTAGCACAGCGTGTGCGCTCACTGGAACCAGCGGAAAGCCGCCTCGTCCGGCAGACGACAGCGGAGGGCATCACAATCCTCAATGATGCTTACAGCGCAAACCCGGCAGGCATCGTCAGCGCGCTTAATGTGCTGGCACTACATCAGGGCGGTCGGCGCTTGTTGATCACGCCGGGCATGGTCGAACTCGGGCCACTGATGGAACAAGAAAACCACAAGTTGGGCCAACTCGCTGCGCAAAAAGCGACCGATGTTATTCTGGTCGGGGCGCAGCAGACCGAACCAATCAAAGCCGGACTGCTGTCGATGGGCTTCGCGCAGGAACGGCTGCTCGTCGTCGAAACGCTCAGTGAAGCAGTGGATTGGTATCGGCAGCATTTGCACCCGGGCGACACCGTCCTATTTTTGAACGATCTGCCGGATACTTACACTTCATGAGGTATACTGAGATGCGATGGACTTCGCACAGTTAGCCTTACTCACGTTCGCAATCATCATGATGATCCTAGGCGTCATTTTGGCATTTGTGCCATTTTTGCCGGGGTCAGTCATTATTTGGATGATTGCCGTCGCAGCCGGTTTCATTGATGGCTTTGCGCACATTACACCACCCGCGTTATTCATCATCACGGGGCTGATGATTGCGAGCGCAACCAGCAATTTTGGGCTACCAGCCCTCGGAATAAAAAGCGGTCATCTCAGTTGTTCGGCGGCTGTCGGGGCCTTAGTCGGTGGGCTGGTGGGGACATTCGCTATGCCTATTCCAATCCTTGGCACTTTAGCCGGCACGATCGCCGGCGCTCTTGTGGTCGAGCTACCATTTTCCCGCCGCGCACGACCGGCACTACAAGCGGGACAAACTGCTGCAACGTTATTCGTCACCAGTTATATTTTCGAACTAGCCGTCACCTTCGCGATCTTTCTGGTACTCGTGACCAGCATTCTTAGCGCACGCTAAAGGCACTGAACAGGACTCGTTATGAGCGCATCTCGCAGGCAGACAATCGGCGTCATCTTCGGCGGTCGCAGCGTCGAGCATGATGTCTCGGTAGTGACCGGGCATCAGGTCATGAGCGCCTTCCCGCGTGAGCGCTACGACGTCGTGCCGCTCTATATCGACCGTGAAGGACGCTGGTTCACTGGAGAACCGCTGCGCGACCTCAAGAACTATCAAGATGAAGTGGTTAGCTTGGCCGGGGTGCAGCCAGTCCTCTTGTCGCCCAGTGCGCAGCATCACGGTGTGATCATCAACCCCGTCCCGAGCGGTTTTTTCGCTAAAAGCCAGCTTAGACGGCTCGATGTCGTCTTCCCGGCCATTCATGGATCACACGGTGAGGATGGCACGCTGCAAGGGCTGCTCGAGCTGGCAGATATTCCCTATGTAGGCTGTGGTGTGCTGGCAAGCGCGGTGGCCAACAACAAACAGATGACCAAGCAGGTGCTTAAGCAAGCTGGCCTACCCGTGATCGATTCGGTCACTCTCTCGAGAGCGGAGTGGGAAAATGACCCCGAAGCCATCCTATCACGCATCACCAGCACGCTCACTTTTCCGATGTTCGTGAAGCCCGTTTCATTGGGATCAAGTATCGGTATCAGCCTAGTCGATGATGATCGCTTGCTGCGCGCGTCGATCGACGTCGCCGCTCATCTCGACCGCAGCGTGCTGGTCGAACCGGCGATCACGGGCTGCATTGAAATTAACTGCGCGGTGATGGGCGATGACAGCCTACCCCAGCCCGAGCATCATGTCATGCCATCCGTATTGGAACAGCCCGTTTCGTGGGAACAATTTTTAACTTACGAGGAGAAATATTTACGCGGAAGCGAAGGCATGAAAAGCGCGCAGCGCGTCGTGCCCGCGCCGATCAACAAAGCGCTAACGGAACGCATCCAGTCGATCGCCGTGGCTGCATTCCGAGCGATCGAGGGACGCGGCACGGCGCGCATCGATTTCCTCGTTCAGCCCGAGCGCGAAACCGTCTATCTCAATGAGATCAACACTATGCCGGGTTCACTGGCATTTTACCTGTGGCAAGAGAGTGGACTGAGCGCAGCCGCCGTCGTCGAGCGCTTGGTGGCCTTGGCGCGTGAGGCGCATGCCCAGAAACGCCGCAGCACCTACAACTATCGAACAAGCTTGATCTCGCTGACTGCCGCTCGCGGGGTCAAGGGTTTGAAGGCCGCCAAGCTCTCGCAACCGGACGAGAAACGGGTGCATTCGCATTTGGGGGCAGAAGTTAAGCCGCCGCCCAACGCTGGTCAAAAGAATCTTCCATGACAGCAGAACGAAGGACGACC
>JBDNDP010000010.1:0-100136 GCA_046719065.1 Aggregatilineales bacterium
ACGCCTGATCGTGCTTGGTAGCAATGGCCGGTTTGGCGACCCCGATCAACTGTGGTGGTATGTCGAGGTTGGCGATCTGCGCGGCTGGGTGAAAAGCGAGTTCCTCATCCTGCGCGGCGATCTGCGTGGCCTGCCGGTCGTGCCCGTCACGGGGACGATCACCCAGCCGTCACTGTTCGTGCCGCTGAACAACCCGCTTTACAACACGCCGTCCTATGGCGGGCGTATTTTGTGCGAGATTCAAGGAGGGTTAGCCTATCCGGTTGTGGGCATCAACGAGCCAGGGGCGAGTTGGTTCCACATCGAAGCCATGTGTGGCGAGACGCCGGTGTTGGGCTGGCTGCCGGGCGATCGCGGCTTGATCCGCAACCCGGCTGGGCTGGTGCTGCCGATCGTCCGCTGATGCTCGCATGGCTGCGCCGCGTCGCAGTTCGCTGCGGCTGCGTTGGGTTGGCCGCGCTGCTGCCGTCGATCGCGGCAGCGCCCGGCCAGCCGTTGGCGCCGCCCCTGCGCGGGCCGCTGCTGGCGTTTGATAGTGCCGCCCACGATCGCATCGTGCTCTACGATGTGAACGCAGACGCCCAGCGCGACTTGAGGTTTGGCCCGCGCCTGCACCGGATTTGGGGCTTTTCGCCCGATGGCTGCCGGATCTTGTTCACGCTGCACGATGGAACCGCCCCCAGCCGCGCGTTCACAGCTCGGCTGGATGGTCGCGATCTGCGGGAGATTGTCCGCGTTGACGATCTGCCGGCGGCTGAGTGGGGCGTTTGGGAACCGCAGTGGTCGCCCGCGGCGCACAATGATCGCATCGCGTTCACGTTTGTGCGCCGCGATGGTTCGCCGGTTGGCCAGCACCGCATCGCGTGGGTTCCGTCGAATGGCGGCGCGCCGCAGTTTTACAGCAACGGCGGCGATGAACACACGGCGCGTTGGTCGCCCGATGGAGCGTGGCTGGTCTACACCGCATACGAACAGCGCGTGCCGGGGGCAGACATTTATTCGACCGCTGCGCCAACGCCGCCCGGCACGACTGACAGCGCTCCGCTGCTGCGTGAAGCGGACTTATGGGTCATAAGTGCCGATGGCTCGACGCGCTACCGGCTGACCGATTTCCCGACTGGCTCAGTAACAATGCCGCGCTGGTCGCCCGATGGCGACTTGATCGGCTTCGTCTTTTCGCCCAGCCCGAATAGGGATCAATTCTGGATGATCGGCGCTGCGCCCGGCGCGCTGCCGACCCAGCTCAGCTTTGCGCCAGCGCTGGCGCTCGATCTCACTTGGCTGCCGGATAGCACAGCGATGATCGCCGCAGCTCGCGAACTGCGTGGCGTGCCAGAGAACCGCCTGTGGCGCATCCCGCTCATCGGCAGCGCCGATGCCGATGCCGTCCTCTACCCCGAACAGGTCGATCTTCCTTACGCCGATTACGCGCGTTTCAGCGCAGATGGCGCATGGCTGGCCCTGCGCCGCGCTTACGATCTGACCCTCGTCGAGCTGGCGACTGGGCGAGTGCGGTCGCTGGGGATGTTTGGCAACACGCCGCCGGTATGGTCTCCGGCCAGTTTCACCGGCGAACAAGCCTGCCGTTGACCTGACCACGACGACCCGCTCGCGGTATAATCCTCAGAAAATAGATGAGTGAAGGATATGGATTATGGCTCATCACGATCCGTTATATCACCTATCGCCGGTATGGCCACACTTAACGCATCTGCGCATCGTGCGCGGCGAGGGTGTTTATCTCTTCGACGAGGCAGACAATCGTTATCTCGATTTCACGAGCGGCATCGGCGTGACCAATACTGGCCACTGCCATCCGCAGGTGGTAGCCGCTGTGCAATCACAGGCGGCTAAGCTGCTGCATGGTCAGATCAATGTCGTCGTCCCGCCCATTACGCTGGAGCTGGCGGAAAAGCTGGCGGCGGTCACGCCGCCGTCGATCGACTGTTTTTTCTTCAGCAACAGCGGCGCTGAAGCGACCGAGGCGGCCGTCAAATTGGCGCGCCAAGCGACTGGCCGCCCCAATGTGATCGTCTTTCAAGGCAGCTTTCACGGCCGTACCGCTCAGGCGATGGCGATGACAACCTCGAAGACCGTTTATCGCTCGGGTTATCAACCGCTGCCGGCGGGGGTGTTCGTCGCGCCGTTCCCTTACAGCTATCGCTATGGCTGGGATGATGAGACGACGACTGCCTTTTGTCTTGACCAACTGCGCTTGCTGCTCAAGAGCCAGACCCCACCGGAAGAAACAGCCGTCATGGTCATCGAGCCGGTGTTGGGAGAGGGCGGCTACGTTCCCGCCCCTGAGGCTTTTCTCCGTGAGTTGCGCGCCCTATGCAGCGAGCAGGGCATCCTGCTGGCGATCGATGAGGTGCAGACGGGCTTTGGCCGCACCGGCCGGTTCTGGTGCATGGATCATGCTGGCATCGAACCTGATATCCTGATCATGGCAAAAGGGCTGGGCAGCGGTGTGCCGATCTCTGGCATCGGCGCAGCGCGAGCATTAATGGAAAAATGGCCGGTTGGTACCCATGGCGGCACTTACTGTGGCAATGTGCTGGCTGCCGCCGCCGCCGTCGCCACGATCGATGTACTTGAGCGTGAGAATTTGCCGGCCCATGCGGCTTGCACGGGCCAGCGCCTGCTCGACGGGCTGCGCGCGCTGCAAGCTGAAACCCCCTTGATTGGCGATGTGCGCGGGCGTGGTTTGATGGTAGGGGTTGAATTCACGCGCGATGGCCAACCGGACAAGATGGCAGCGCGGGCGGTACAGCTCGCTTGCCTTGAGGAGCGTCTGCTGCTGCTCACCTGCGGTACCCACGAAAATGTCATCCGCTGGATTCCTCCGTTAGTTGTGACGGATGACCAGATCGATGAAGCGCTGGCGATCTTCGCGGGCGCGCTGACGGCTGTTACAAGCGAGGGAGTCGCCTAAGAGAAACGCTGTGGTTTTGCGCGGCGTGCGTCTTTGAGGTTCAATTAAAGCGTTACCGCCCATCGAAGTGATTGGTTCAGAGACCGGAGTAAGCTGATGCTCACGCCTGCAGAAACGATTCAAAAGAATAAAGACTACACGCTCGCCAGTTGGATGGCGCAGGGCGGTTGGAACCCGATCCCGATCGAATATGGTGAGGGGGTTTACATCTACGATGCTGCTGGCAAGCGTTATCTGGATTGGTCGTCGCAGCTTGTTAATGTTAACCTAGGCCACAGTCATCCCCGCGTCGTCAAAGCGATACAAGAGCAAGCCGCCAAACTCTGTTATGTCGACCCTGGGTTTGCGACGGAACCGCGGGGCCGGCTCGGTGAGCTGCTGGCCGAAGTTACCCCCGGCGCTTTGAGCAAAGCCTTTTTCACCAACGGCGGGACCGATGCCGTCGAAAATGCGATGAAGATGGCGCGCATGTATACTGGCCGGCAGAAGATCCTCACACGCTACAAGTCGTATCACGGCGCGACGTTTGGCGCCATGACTGCGGGCGGCGACCCACGCCGCCTCGCCAACGAACCCGGCGTGCCGTGGATCGTGCGCCTGCCCGATCCCTATGCCTATCGCAATCCGATCTACCGTGGGCGCTCGCAAGAGGAAGGTGATCAGATCATCGCTGAGATGATCGATGACATCATCCAGATGGAAGGGCCAGAGCACTGTGCCGCTATCCTTGTGGAGGGCTATAGCGGCTCAAGCGGCGTGATGCAGCCCAGCCCGGTATTCTTCTCGCGCATTCGCGCGCTGTGCGATAAATACGACATGCTCCTGATCGTCGACGAAGTAATGAGCGGTTTCGGTCGCACGGGCGAGTGGTTCGGCATTGACCACTATCCAGATGTCAAAGTTGATATTATGGCGCTGGCAAAAGGCATCACCAGCGGCTATGTGCCGCTCGGCGCAGCCGTGGTTACTGACGAGATCGCTGCCTACTTCGACGATCATATTTTGCATGCTGGCCTCACCTACAGCGCGCACGCGCTCGCCTGCGCGGCTGGGGTCGCTGCCATCGAGACCTACCGCGAGGAAAACTTGGTGGAACGCTCGCGCGAACTTGGCAAGCTGTTAAGACGCGGCCTCACCGATCTGGCTGAGAAACATCCGGTCATCGGCGATATTCGCGGCGCGGGGCTGCATCATGTCATCGAGCTGGTCAAAAATCGCGAGACGCGCGAACCGCTCAGCGCCTTCAACAAGCCACCTTCCGACCCGATGAAGCTGGCGGCTAAATCGCTCAAAGAGCGCGGCTTGAGCACCTTGGTGCGTTGGAACTACATCTTCAACACGCCACCGTTGGTGATCACCGAGGCGCAGCTTCAAGAAGGGCTGTCCATCCTTGATGAGGTGCTGACTTTGCTCGATCCCTATTATGAAGGGTAAGCCCGAGCCGCCGAGCCTCTAGAACGATGCCGGCCGCATCGCTCCAAAGCATCATCGGTCGGTCGAGAGCGGCGCTAACTCCAAAAATGGCAGGCTGAGCGCCATATCGGCAGGAGAGTCCATCTCTAGCGTGAGCGTGGGGGAGTGCGGCAAAGCGCGGAGTTGCGGCAAGATGCGCGTGTAATCGAGGACGCCCTCCGCGAGCGGGCGGTGGACATCGAAGATGCCGTCGTTATTGTTGATGTGCACGTGGACGATCCATGGCCCTAATGCGCCCAGCCAATCGTCAAACGGCACGTCTGAGAATAAATGGGCGTGGCCCACATCGATGCAGGCGCGAATGTTGGGATGATCCAGCCCGGCGAGTAGCTCGCTGAGGATTGTCGGGTTGAATTCCCACATATTCTCCACGGCGATCGTCACGCCGCGCTCGGCCGCATAATCGCCGATCGGCGGCCAGAAAGCGAGATTGCGCTGATGCCAGCCGGTGCGGTACTCGTGGTTGCGCATGCTGGCGATGAAATTCGCGTGCAGCACCACGGTGCGGGCATCAAGCGCCGCGGCAATATCAAGGGCTTGGCGAAAGCGAGCGCTGCACAGCGCATTGATCTGAGCATCGAGGCTGCCCGGCGCCATATCAAAAAACGGGCCATGCAGTGCGCGCGGCCCGCGCAGCGGCGCGAGCAGCACGCGGTATGAGTCAACCAACGCCTGCCAGCTGCCATCGAGCACTGCCGGCAGGGCGAAAGCCATCATTTCAATGCCGAGGTCATGCTGAGTGGCAAGCTGCACACAGGCTTCAATGTTGTTTGGACCGGCGCTGAGTAGGACCTGATCTGCCACTGCCATAACTCCCACGGCATAAACGGCGCAATTTTTCTCAGTCTACACCCAGTCCATGCACAGAGCAACTGCGCACGGCCATGCTGGTCTTAATGGAGCGGAGCGCTTTCGACGGGCGGCGCAGCAGCATGGATGCGCGGCGGTTTGCGCAGCAGGCCGATCAAAATGGCGAGCATCACCTTGATCATGTAATAGATCGAGCGTCCCATCGTGATTGAGGATTTGCCACCATAGCGCGGATTCATCGTGACCGGGATCTCGACGACTTTGAAGCCGGCGCGGCGCAGCATCACGATCGCCTCAGGCTCCGGGTAATCATGCGGATAGATCTCAGCGCATAACTCAATGGTGCGGCGGTTTGAGGCGCGGAAGCCGGAAGTTGGATCGGTATAGCGCGTCCCCGTCACCAGCGAGACGAAGCGCGCAAGGATGACGATGCCGATTTTGCGCTGCCACGGAGTGATATAGCCGCGATCTTCGATATATCGAGAGCCGATGATCAGATCGGCGTCCATCTCGATCAAGGCCCGCACCAGCCCGGGGATCTCCGCCGGGTCGTGCTGGCCGTCGCCGTCGTTTTGAACGGCGATCTCATAACCGCAGCGCGCGGCGTACATAAAACCGGTCTGCACTGCCGAGCCGATGCCGAGATTGTAAGGCAGCGCGAGCAGAATCGCGCCGCATGCTTCCGCTATCGCCGCGGTTCGATCGGTCGATCCATCATTGACCACGGCGATATCGGCCCACGGCGCTTGTTCATGGATCCGCTCGATCACGTGGCCGAGGCTGTCTTCTTCATTCAGTGCTGGAATAATGACTAATGTTTTTGGATAGGTGAATGCTGTCATCAACCTGCCTGCATGCGCCCTGCGTGCGGTTGGGCGTTGCGCTGCGCTAGCACTTCATGATACAGCGCTTCATAGTCGGCCGCGACCTTTTGCCAGCTGTACCTTTCCTCGACCAGTCGGCGGCCGTTGGCTCCAATCAAGCGTCGCCGTTCTGGGCTTTGCAGGAGCTCGATCAACGGCGCTGCCAGCGTTTCCGGCGGCGCGATGATCGCATCGCGGCCGTGCTTTGCCACGATGCCGTCGAAGCTGAGCGGGCTAGCGACGACCGGGCACTGCATAGCCATCGCCTCGAGCACTTTGTTCTTGATGCCGGCTCCAAAACGCAGAGGGCAGGCGAACAGGGCTGCGCGGGCCAGATAGGGTCGCAGATCGGGCACATGGCCCGTCACGGTGATCGCATCGCTGGCCAGCGCCTGTAGCGCTGGCGGGGGCTTGCTGCCAACCAGCCACAGGCGCGCTGAGGGTATGCGCGCTTGTACCGCCGGCAAAATGGTCGTTGCCAAGTGCAGCGCAGCATCTATATTAGGCGGGTACTCGAAGTTGCCGGTAAATAACAGAGTCGCGGGTTCGCGTTTTTCGGGGTAAGCGGGTTGAAAATAGGCGAGATCCACTCCGTTCGGGATGACCCGCACCTCCAGCGCTGAGTTGGCCTTCAGCAGCTCAGCGCGATCCGGTTCGCTAACCACGACCGTCGCAGCATACGGGGTGAACATGAAGCGCTCGAAATGTCGCGCGATCTGCTGGCGTGCTGCCAGCACCGGTCGTTTCCACATGGGCGCTGCTGCGCGCTGGCGCGCCAAATACAGCGCGTAACTCTCGTAGGGTGTGATAAGCGCGGGCAGGTGTTCGAACGCGCCACGATACTCATAGACCGAGACGCCGCCGAAAACGTGGACAAGATCGTAATATGTGCTGGCCACCTGCCGCTGGATTGCTCGCCACATGGCCGGCGACCCCGCTGCCGCGGCGCTGCGAGCAAAGCGCGCGCCGCGGATGGAGGCTCGCTTCAACAGATCAAATGGTGACCGCTGTGGCTGCGCGAACAGCGCGATGTGATGAAATAGATGAGCATAATCGGCCGGGTTGCTCGCCAGATCAGGGCGATCGTCGAATGTCAGCAGATCGAGCGTATGGCCGCGCGCCGCTAGCAACCGCGCCAAGTGATAAACGATCAGCCGGTCGCCGAGATGCAGCGGATAAGGTGGGCAGCGCGAGATGAGCAGGATGTGCATAGTGGAGCGCGCGGCGAACCCACCGCCAACTGCATTTTCAGGACAGGCTGCGGCCGTGTTGGGCAAAAATATAGCCGATAATGACGAAACCGATCGAAACCGCGATGAACCCAACGAATTCAACAGCGGAAGCGGAATGGCTGACCCCATAAGCGAAAGCGACGACGCCGAGCAGGCCGCAGATGGTCACAAACATCGTCAACCACGCGCGTAAACTCATGGATTGCTCTCCCATGATCTATCTGCCGCGCAAAATTATACCATAACCAAACAAGCATCTAGCGTTGATGTGAAACGCTGCGCCATCGCTGTCGCTGAGAAGTGCGCCTCAACGCGTGCCCGCCCGGACGCGCCCATACGCCGGCGCAGCGCGGGATCGCGCAGCAGGGCGAGCACACAGCGGGCCAGCCCTTCGGCATCGCCCGCATCGACTAAATAACCCGTCTCCCCATCAACCACTGTCTCGCTGGGGCCGCCCTGCCGCGTGCTGACGACCGGGCGTCCGCATGCCATCGCTTCGATGTTGACCATGCCGTAGCTTTCGAACCATGAACTGCACACAACCACATCGGCGGCAGCGATCACCCGTTCGGCATCGGCACGAAAGCCGAGGTAATGGATGCGTTCGCGCAGCAGCGGGTCTTGGCGCGCGGTTTGCAAGATGCGCGCTTTATAGGCATCATCGGCTGCCGCGCCGTGCACGTTCTCACCAGCCACGAAAAAGCGCGCCTCTGGCAGTTCAGCGGCTACGAGGCGCGCCATCGCTTGAAAAACCTCGTGGCCCTTCACATCTTGAAAGCGCGCAATGAGGGCGACGAGTGGCGTTTGAGCGTCGAGGCCCACCTCAGCGCGCACTGCATCCCGATCAACCTCTGGATGGAAACGCGCTGTATCCACGCCGGGAGGCAGCACTGGCAGCTTTTCGGGGGACATGAACGGCGGGTCGCCGAGGAAGCCATCTCGGATCGCCCACGACGCAGCGAAGCCAGCGGTTGGCCGTTGGAAGAACGCGCGCTGCCATGGCTTAGGATGAAACCACCATCCCCAACAAGTCCACAGCGTGGGGATGCCAGCGCGCTCAGCTGCGGGCACGACGAAGGGCAGGCTGTGATAATCGCTGTGCACCGCGCGGATCGACTGTGCGCGCAGCAGCGCCGTCATGCGTGTGACGATTGGAAAGCGGGCATACAGCGCAGGGATGAACCAGACCGATGCCCCGCGCCACGGCGTCACGTGGACTGGCCATCCCTGTGCGCGCCAGCGTTCGGCGAGCTGTCCATCCCGAGGGACGAGCAAATGCGGCCGGAAGCGCCTTTCGTCGAGATGTTCAACCAGTGTAAGCAGCGAAGTCTCGCCACCGCCGAGACCTACGTAGGTCGTGACAAAGAGAATGTCGATGGGTTCGTCCATGGCTTGTGTGCCCTGCCCAGTCGCCCACAGTCTATCACAGCGTTTGGCTGCACAGGGAGTGGGTAAATGCGTTATACTCCGCCGCAACGCAGCAGAAAGGCTATTTTCAACCATGCTCGATCTAGAGCCGATTCTGGCGGCTGTACGGCAAGCTGCCGATTTGACCCGGCGCGTGCGCCGGCAGCACATCGCCAGCGCGAAGGCCGACTCCTCGCCCGTGACGATCGCAGATTATGGCTCGCAGGCGCTGCTGTGCCGCGCGATCAGTCAGGCCTTTCCAGATGATGCTGTGATGGCCGAAGAGCGAGCGGCGCAGTTCTTGGCGCTGGTGAGCGAAGCTGAACGCGGGCGCGTGGCGGCGGCGGTTGGGGCCGTGCTGGGTGAAACGGTGAGCGAGGCCGATCTCGTGCGCTGGCTCGATCACGGCCACGAGCGCGCGGCTGCGCGCACATGGATCATCGACCCAATCGATGGCACGAAGGGCTATATCGGCGGCCGTCGCTATTCGATCGCAGTAGCTGCGCTGGAGGACGGCGTCGTCACGGCTGGCGTGCTCGGCTCACCCGGCTATCCCACGGCTGATGGTTATGGTTTGCTCTTTTATGCTCAAAGGATGGCGGCATTTGTCGAGCCGATAGCTGGTGGCCGCGCCGCGCGTATCGCAGTCTCGACGCGCACCGCACCGCGTTCGCTTCGCGTGGTCGAAAGCGTGGAGAAGAGTCACGGCGATCACCCCGGCAAAGAGCGCGTCTATGCCTTGCTCGGCATCGACCCTGCCCAGATCGTCGCGATCGACAGTCAAGATAAATTTGCCACTCTTGCTTTCGGCGAGGCAGATTTGTTCCTGCGCTTCGTTAGCAGCCCACGTTTGCAAACGTGGGACTACGCGGCCGGGACAGCGCTGCTGCTGGCTGCTGGCGGCGCTGTGACCGACCTCGACGGCGGCCTGCTTGATTTCACCGCAGGGCCGCTGCTAGCCAATAACCGCGGCGTGATCGCTAGCAACGGCGCAGTGCACCAGCAGGTCGTCGAGGCTGTGCAGTTCGTGTTGGCGGAGTATGTGGATGGAATGTTACACTAGAACTCATGTTCCGTTTTTGAAAGTCGTCAAATGCCGATGACCAGTCCGATCCGCCTGCTGCATTTCGCCGATGTCCATATCGGCATGGAAAACTATGGGAGGCTGCACCCTGAGTCTGGGTTGAGCACGCGAGTGCACGATTTCGTTCAGCGCATGGATGAGATGATCGCCTATGCGCGCGATCATGATGTCGATTTGACGATCTTCGCTGGCGATGCGTTCAAGACGCGTTCGCCTAACCCGACCTACCAGCGAGAATTTGCCCATCGCGTGCGCGAACTGGCAGCCTTGGCGCCCGTCGTGCTGCTCGTTGGCAATCACGACCTGCCGCCGACGACACTGAAGGCCTCAACCATCGAAATCTACGACACGCTCGCAGTGCCAAATGTATGGGTAGCGGCGGATTACGAGCTGCGCGTGGTTGAGACCAAGCGCGGCCCGGTGGCTGTGGCCGCTGCTCCCTATCCGATCCGGTCGCGCATTCTTGGTGGCGAAAATACAGCCGGGCTGACCATCGCCGAGATCGACCAGCGCCTTCAGCGTGAACTGATGATCCTAATCGAGACGCTGGCCGAACAGGCCGATGCTCACGACATGCCGCGCGTGCTCACTGGCCATTTCACCGTGAGTGGGGCGGTTTGGGGCAGTGAGCGCAGTGTGATGCTCGGTCGCGATGTGCAGGTGCTGCCCTCTGTGTTGGCAGACCCACGCTGGGATTACGTCGCGCTGGGGCATATCCACAAGCATCAGAACCTGACGGACGAACGCAGCGGGTCGCCGCCTGTCGTGTACAGCGGCAGCCTTGAACGCGTCGATTTCGGCGAGGAGGGCGATCCCAAGGGCTTCTGCTGGGCTGAGCTGCGTCGGGGTCACTGCGATTGGTCGTTCGTCCCCGTCAACGCCCGCCGTTTCATCACCCTACGCGCCGACCTGCGCAGCGTTTTTGACCCGACGGGCGAAGTCGTCGCGCTGATCAAAGGCCATGCGCTGCGCGAAGCGGTAGTGCGCGTACTGCTGGAATTTTCTCCAGAAACTGAGGCCAAGTTCAATGAAGGCATCGTGCGCGATGCGCTGCGCAGTTCTGGGGCGAGCGTTTTCACGATTCGCAAAGACGTTGACCAGCCGGTACGTGCGCGCTTGGGTGCCAGCCCGGAGGGGTTGACCGATCGCGAGCTGCTGGAGCGTTACTTGATCAGCCGTGAGATCAGTGCCGACCGGCGCGCCTTGCTGCTGCAAGAGGCAGAGAAGATCTTTGAGCGTGCCAACCGCAGTGTTGACGACTGAACTTTCCGTAGATCTGCACTCAGAGCGAACTAATCGATGCTGCCACTGCGACTGGAGATCAAGAACTTTCTCGCTTACCGTGTCCCTGATGCCATCCGTTTTGAAGGGATTCACCTCGCTTGCTTGACCGGGCCAAACGGCGCCGGCAAATCATCGCTGCTTGATGCCATCACGTGGGCGTTGTGGGGGCAGGCGCGCGCCAAGCGGGATGAGGAACTGATCCATCTAGGACAGGCCGAGATGTCCGTCCAGTTTGATTTTGAACAGGAGGGTATCGTCTATCGGGTCATCCGCCGGCGCACTCGCGGCAAATCGAGCATGGGTGCGCTCGACCTGTTTTCGCTCGCCGAAGATGGCACCCCAACCGCGTTGAGCGAGCCGAGCATGCGTGCGACTCAAGCGAAGATCAATCGCCTGCTGCGCTTGACTTACGAGACGTTCGTCCACTCGGCTTTTTTGCAGCAGGGTAAGGCGGATGCGTTCACGACCAAGCCGCCGCGCGAGCGCAAGCAGATCCTTTCCGATATCCTCGGGCTGTCGCGTTGGGAGGACTACGAAGAGCTTGCTAAAGAAACCTTGAAAGAGTTGGGCGAGAATATCAGCTTGCAGAGCGCGCTGATCGCTGAGATCGACCAAGCGCTTAAAAAAGCGCCTTATTTTCAGGCTTTGCTAGCCGAAGCGGAGCAAGCCGAGGCTGAGGCGCGCGCCGCCCGTGAAGAAGCCGAAGCGCGGCTGCGCGAGGTTGAACACGCCGGCGTCGAACTGCGCCGGGCGAATGAACTGCGCGCTGTCCATCAGCGCCGGCAGGGTGAGCTGGTGCGCGATTTGGCTGAGGTGGAGCAGTCGATCGCAGCGCAGACGGAGCGAGTCGCTGCGCATCAGGCGGTCATCGATGCGCAAGATGAGATCGAAGCCGGCTATGCGGCCCTGCTCGCTGCCCGCGCCGACCATCAAGCGCTGGCCGACAAACTCAGGGCGTTAAGGGCACTGGATGAAGATCGGCGCACCCTTGAGCGCGCGATCGAGGGGGAACGCGCCCGTTTGACCAATGCCATCAGCGCCAACGAAGCGGCGATCGAAGCGCTGCAGAACACTATCGCAGCCGCTAAGCCGGAGGAAACGAAGCGCGTACAGGCGGAGGTGATAGCGCTGCAGCATCTCGACGCCCAGCGCGCGGCGTTCCAAACCGAGCTGACTCAGCTTGAAGCTGAGCGCGGCGCGCTGACAGCAGCCAACCGATCGCTGCGCGAAACAATGACCGCGATCCGCGATCGGCTAGACCGGCTGGAAGCAGTCGAAGGCGCGCTGTGTCCTTTATGCGGCCAGCCTCTTGAGGAAGCGCGGCGGCGGGAATTAATCGCGGAGCTGAACAGAGAAGGCAAAGAACTGGGCGATTCGTTCCGCTCGAATGAGGCTCGCCTCAAGGAGCTGAGCGCGACGATCGAGGAGCGGCGCGCAGCCATTGATGAATTGGGCATCGAATTGAGACGGTTCGATCTGCTGAGGCAGCAGGCCGCGGTTCTAGAGGAGGGCTTGAGGAAAGCCAGCCAAGCCGCGGTTGAGTTAGAGCGTAAACAGGTTGAGCGAGCGGCGTTGCTCGGCCAGCTTGAAGCCGAGGCTTATGCGCTAGAGTATCGGCAGCAGCTCAGCGAGTTGGAAGCGCGCCGCGCGGCGCTTGACTATGATAGTGAACGTCACAGCCTTGCTCGTGAAAAATTAGAGACCTACAGCGCTTACGAATCGCGACAAATGCAGCTCGAAACCGCGCGCAGCGCGCTGCCCGAGGCGCAGTCTGCCCTTGCAGAGGCGCAGGCCCGGCGCGCCCGCCTGCAAGAGGCGCAAGCCGAGGTTGCTGCCGAGCTGGTGAAGCTGGAGGCGCAGATCGCCGAGCTGGAGGCGCTCGTTGAAGAGCAGCAAGTGCGCGAGGTGGAGGTTGCCCGGCTGCGCGTTGAAGAACGCGCTGCCTTACAGAAGGTTGTCGATGCGCGTCAGGAACTGAATGCGATCGATGCGCAGCGGGTACGTCGCATCGATTTAGAAAACCAGCTGCAAGCGCTGCGCGAGCAGGAATCGATCTACAGCGAGCTGCGCACTGCGTTTGGCAAAAAAGGCGTGCCGGCCATGATCATCGAGACTGCGATCCCAGAATTGGAGGCCGCGGCTAACCGTTTACTGGCGCGTATGACCGATGGTCGCATGAGCCTCACCATGCCGACTCAGCGCGACAAAGTAACCGGCGGCGTGGCCGAGACGCTCGATATTTACATCGCCGACGAGCTGGGGACGCGCAGCTACGAAATGTTCAGCGGCGGCGAGGCATTCCGCATTAACTTTGCCATCCGCGTCGCGCTCTCGCAGATGCTGGCGCGCCGGGCTGGCGCTCAACTGCGCACGCTCTTCCTTGACGAGGGGTTTGGCACGCAGGATGATGACGGCCGCAACAAGTTGGTCGAGGCGATCACCGCCATTCAAGAGGACTTCGACATCATCCTCGTGATCACGCACATCGAAGACCTGCGCGACTCTTTCCCCGTTCACATTCAGATCGAGAAGACGAGCGATGGCAGCCGCATCATGGTTCGCTAAAGTACATGATCGTCTGGCTCGCGCTTTGAGGATATGATTAAAGCAGTGAGCGGCGCATGAAGGAGAAGGACGAATGCAAACGCAGTTAGAGAAAAGGCGCTTGCTAGCTGTTCTAGCCAGTAGCGTATGCCTCGTGCTGCTGTTCACCGTCATCGGGTTGGCGGCGGGCGCGGGTTTCACGCAGCCCGCAGCGGCACAGGGCGAAACGCTTGAGCCGACGCAGCGCCCTACCTCGGAGTTCGATTTCAATATCCAGCCTACTCGGCCTCCATTCGGCACCGAGACTCCGCCGCCCAGCTTGACCGGTGTGAACGGGCGCGCTGTCAATGGCCCAGTTGCGGTTCGCAGCGGCCCGGGCCTCAACTTTCCGCGCATCGGCGCGGTGCCGCTGAACGGCCGCGTCGATATCATCGGCTACAATGGCTATAATCTTGATCGTCCCTGTTCGCCCAATTTTGCCGCCGACCTCGATATGTGGGTGATGGTGCTCTACCGCGGCCAGCCGGGTTGGATGGCGCGCTGCGCTCTGCAGATCACGGGCGAGTTCAACCTCAGCCGCATGATCGTCAATGCGCCGCCCCCGGGCGCGCCGCTGCCCACCGGTTTCGCCACGCCAGCAGCGCCCTGAGTTGGATGATGCTGTCAACGCTCCGCAGGATCGTCTCACGGTCTGTGCTGTCGGCGGCCAGTTTGCTGCTGGCTGGATGCGCTGCTGGCGCGCTGCCGGTTGTGCCGACCGCCCAGCCCACTGCTACTTCGACGCCGACCGAGGCGCCAACGCGCACGCCGGCTGGAGATGTCACACCGACCCCGCTGCCAACGCCAGTGCCGGCTACCCCGACGGGGGGGCCGTCGCCGACGCCGCTGTTTGGCCCTCCGCGCGAGGTAACTGCTGTTGGCACGGAAGTCCGGGTTTTCAATCCGAACGCGCCACGCATTGAGTTCTTCACGACCGATGTACTGGCCGTCGCGCCGGGCGATAACGTCAACTTATACTGGTCTACGCGCGGCACGACCAGCGCCAACATCTATCGTTTGGAGCGCGGGGTGCGCAACCAACTGTGGCCAGTGGGGCCAGATGGCAGCCTGACCGTGCCCACCCGGCGCAGCGATCGCGGCGTGGTCGAATTCCTGCTCACGGTTGGCGATGGCTCGCAAATCGTCGAACAGGTGCTAACGATCCCGGTCGCCTGTCCAGATGTCTGGTTTTTCCAGCCCGCGCCCGATGACTGCCCTGCCGGCCCAGCGCGCGAGACGCGTTTGATCGAGCAGTCGTTCGAGCGGGGCCGGATGTTGTTTGTGCAGGCCAGCGATCTGGTTTACGCGTTGTTCAACGATGGCTTCGCGCCGGCGTGGATCGTCATCCAGAACCGTTTTAACCCGGCCACAGATCCAGAGTTCGATCCTGAATTTGCCGCAGCACTGCCGCCCGGGTTTTACCAGCCCACGCGCCAGCTCGGCTTTGTTTGGCGCGGCAATGATACAGTGCGCGGCCGGCTCGGTGTGGGCATTCAGCCCGATTTGACGTATCAGGGTTTCATCCAGACGTTCACTAGCCCGACTGGTGAGTCAACACTCTATGTGAGCAGCGCCGATGGGACAGTGCTGCGCCTGCTGCCCGAAGGCGCTTTATGGCAAATTATCACCCCGCCCTCATAATGCCGGGCTATGATCGTGGCTGAAACGTAATCGCGGAGAAAGCTCAATGCTGAACGAAACTGCGTCGTCGATCGAAGATCGGCCGGCGCTGAGACCCTCTGGACGCACCGCGCCTTCAGACTCCAGCCCGCTGCACAATGAGCTGCGCCATATTCTCATGGAGTTCATGCTCATCGAACGCGAATTGATCGCCGATAAGCGCATCGCCGCACGCGAGAACCTGTTGTTGATCGGGCCGGACAGCCGCTTAGTTGCCTCATTTGAAGGCCGCCTGCTGCTGGATTCGGAGGAAGCTTACGAGCGGTTGAGCGCCCGGTTGGCGGAGCGCGATCATCTGCCCTTGTTCCGCGAGGTGGACGGCAAACATATCGTGCACCTCGTCTCCGGGCTGACGCGGCCTCAGCGCCGCCCATGGTGGCCCAATGCCGCCCTGTTTGCGGCGACGCTGTTCTCGGTATTAACCGTTGGCACGCTGATCGCTGCGGGAGAAGCGTTGATGGACAACCCCGTCCTCGCCAATCAAATCGTCAACGACCTCATCCCAAATCTTTGGCGCGGCCTGCCCTATGCCATCAGCATCCTGCTCATTTTAGGGGCGCATGAATTAGGGCACTATTTCGCCGGGCGGCATCACCGCATCAGCGTCACGCTGCCATATTTCATCCCTGCGCCCCCTTTCATCAGCCCGATCGGCACGTTTGGGGCTTTCATCCAACTGCGCGAGCCGATCAAAAACCGCAAGGTCCTGCTTGATGTTGGCGCGGCCGGCCCGCTGATGGGATTGGTGTTCGCCATTCCGATCCTGTTCATTGGGCTGGCGACATCGCCCGTCGGCCCGCTGACGGCCAGCGGCCTCGTCGAGGGCAACTCGCTGCTGTATGCGCTTATGAAGACGATTGTCTTTGGCCGCTTTTTGCCCGATGCGACCTCCGACGTTTATCTAAATCAACTGGCGCAGGCGGGTTGGACGGGCCTGCTCGTCACCGCGCTCAACCTGATCCCGATCGGCCAGCTTGATGGCGGCCACATCCTCTATTCGCTGATCGGCGATTTTGCCCGTCGCCTGTATTACCCGCTGATGGCCGGCGTGGTCGCGCTGGTTTTCCTGTTTTCCGATGCATGGCTGTTCTGGCTCATCTTGCTGTTCTTGTTCGGCCGCGTTTACGCTACGCCTTTGGACATGATCACCCGCCTTGACCGGCGGCGGCAGTTGATCGCGCTGCTGGCGATGTTCTTGTTCATCGTCACGTTTGTGCCGATTCCTTTTACGTTCCGCGTGGCTGAAACGCCAATGTCATTAGGCCGCGAGAGCGCAGACCTGCTGCTGCCGGTCGCGGTGCTACTGACGGCGTTGTGGGCCGGCCGGCGCCGCTTTATTCGCTTGCCCTTCAACTGTGCGTCAATTCCCAATGACCGGCGGCCGCGGTAGATATAGCACTTGCCCGACATAGATTTGATTTGGATCGGCGAGGCAGTTGGCCGCCGCCAGCTCGTTGATAGTGCTGTTGGTCTGCTGTGCCAGCAAACCCATGCTGTCACCCGGCTCAACGGTGTAGGGAATCCAATTCGGTGGGGGCGGGCAGTTTGGGTTCGCGCCCTCGATGGGCAGGCCCGGCAAAGGCACAGCCTCTGAACCCGGCAGCGGGGTAATCGACGGGATGAAGATCGGAATTTCAGTCGAGGGGCGCATTGTGGGTGTGGGCGGGTTGGTCGTGAGGTTGCAGGCGAGTGCCGCGGCTGCCAGCAGCAGCAGCGATAGCCCCAAACCGGCGCGCATCGCAGCCCGGCGCTGCGGCGGGCGTTGAGGACGCATAGCGTCATCCTTTCCTAATGACGCCACAAGCGTAGTCGATCTCACCGAGAGATGCAATCCCGTAGCGCCGCCAAAGAGGCTGTCGCGGCGCAGCCTTAAGGCGGCGTCCGTTGCCGGATTTACGAAGTGGAGCTTACAATTTCAAGGTGTGTGTGCACTCCATCATTGACTACGCACAGGCAGGCCATTTTGCCATGTTCCGCTTGAAAGCGCTCATTCCGAAAGGGCAGTTTGCGCGCAGCGTCTCGGTCTTAGCTGGCGCTACGGCCCTCGGGCAGGGGATCGTCGCGCTGTCATCGCCGATCTTGACGCGGCTGTACACGCCGGAAGACTTCGGTGTGCTGGCGGTCTTCGTCGCCGTGTCCTCGCTGCTGCTAACCTTCAACTCGCTGCGCTATGAGTTCGCCATCGCCCTGCCGCAAAGCGACGCAGATGCCGCGCATCTGGTTCTCTTGGTCGTGCTGCTGCTGATTGGCAGCACCGCGCTGCTAGGGGTGATCTTTGGGCTCAGCGGCGAGGCGATCGCGGGGCTTTTAAATGTGCCGGCGCTGGCCGCGCATTACGGCCTGCTGCTGATCTGTTTGTTTGGAGCTGGCGTCTATCAGGCGTTGAATTATTGGGCCATCCGCCAGCAGGCCTTCACGCCGATCGCGCGCACGAAGGTCGTGCAGGGTGCGGTGCAAACGTTGGTGCAGATCGGCGCGGGCGCGCTAGCGCTGGGTGTGTTTGGCCTGCTGACGGGTTACACGCTGGGGCAAATCAGCGGCAGCTTTGCGCTGCTGCGCCAGATGTGGGCGCGCGACCGGGCAGCCTTCCGGCAGATCACGCTGCGACGCTTGCGCGAGCTGGCGGTTCGCTATCGCAAGTTTCCCTTGTTCATGAGTTGGTCGAGTTTGATCAACGCCGCCAGCCTGCAGCTTCCAGCGCTCACGCTCGGCATCTTGTACGGGCCAAGCGTCGCTGGCTGGTTCCTGCTTGGCCAGCGATTGGTCGCCATCCCGATGACGCTGATCGGCACTTCGGTCGCGCAGGTTTATCTGGGCGCGGCCTCGCACATGATGCGCGAGAACCCGGCTGGGCTGCTGCCGTTGTATCTGAGCACGGCGCGCCGCCTGCTGATTTTAGGCGGGCTGCCTTTGCTGGCCGTCGGCGTGATAGGGCCTTGGCTGTTTGAGTTGGTGCTTGGCCCGGCATGGCGAACCTCGGGCGAGTTTGTGCAGGTGCTGGTGCCGATGTTTATCGCGCAATTCATTGTTTCGACCCTGTCGCAGACTATCGTCGTGCTAGAGCGGCAGAATATTCAAGCCATTTGGGATACGCTGCGCTTAGTCAGCGTACTAATCGGTTTTGGTGCTGCCGGAGTTTTCGACTCTGAGCCGGTTGTAGCGATTGGTCTATATAGTTTCATAATGACGGTCATGTATGGTGTTTTATTTACGATAAATTGGCGTCTGCTTCAGAATGTGATGGCTGAAAAACCTCGCTAGCGAGACTTTACCAGCAAGTATTTTCATGCAACTTTTGATTCTTTCTCAATACTACTCACCAGAAATAGGGGCGGCTGCCATTCGATTGAGCCGACTGGCTCGGCTGTTGGCGGCCGATGGACACTTGGTGACTGTGCTGACAGGGATGCCGAATTATCCCGCTGGAAAGATCCAGCCACCGTACCGCGGCAAACTCATCTATCGAGAACGATTGGATGGAGTAGATGTCCGGCGGGTTTGGCTGTATACCACGCCGAGCAAACGTGCGCGGGCGCGCATCCTCAACCAGCTCAGCTTTATGGGAGCCACAGCACTGTGGGGGATGAGTCTGCCGCGACCAGATGTCATCCTCGTCGAGTCACATCCGCTTTTCGTCACGCTGACGGGCGGTTGGCTGCGACG
Source organism: Aggregatilineales bacterium (assembly GCA_046719065.1). Taxonomy (GTDB): domain Bacteria; phylum Chloroflexota; class Anaerolineae; order Aggregatilineales; family Phototrophicaceae; genus Flexifilum. Next base: position 19,015 of record JBDNDP010000010.1, read on the forward strand.
CCTTAAGCGCGCGCCCGTCGTGCTGAATGTTTCTGATCTCTGGCCGGAATCGGCCGTGGCGACGGGCGTGCTTCGGGCGGGCAGCACGATCGTCAAGGTGGCGCAGCGGGTTGAGCGTTGGGCCTATGGTGATGCCGCCCACATCGTGGGCATGACGCAGGGAGTTGTCGATGGGATTCTGCGAGTACATCCGCGTCCAGAGCGGGTATCCTTGATCACGAATGCGGTCGATCTGGAGCGTTTTCAACCCGCCGATGCCGCTATGCGTGAGCGCGCGCGGCGGGTGCTAGGCCTGCCATTCGATCGCCCGATTGCAGTCCACATTGGCAACATGAGCTTGACCTACGACTTCGAAATCATCCTTTCGGCAGCCGAATATTTGCCAGAAATTCTATTCGTCTTTGTCGGTGATGGATCGCAGGCTGCCTATGTGGCGAGCGAAATAGAGACGCGCCAGCTTGAGAATGTGCAAATGCTTGGCGTCTTACCGCATGAGGAGATGCCGCGGGTGTGGTCTGCCGCAGATGTTTGTCTAATTGCATTGGCCGACCATGCGCTGGCCGCCGGGACGCGCCCAGCAAAACTCTACGAGGCGTTCGCGACCGGCACTCCGATCATCGCTGCGATACGGGGTGAAGGCGCAGCCGTAATCGAACAGGCGGAAGCAGGAATTGTGGTCGCTGTAGGAGATCGCGCTGGTTATATTGCTGCGCTGAAGGAGCTAGCGACCTCGCCGGAACGCCGCGAACGCATGAGCGCCGCCGGGCGCGCTTTCGCTGAAAAAGCGTTTTCTCCGCTTGTTGTTAAGCAAGCATATCAAACTGTGTTCGAGCAGGTAACTCGAAATAAATCCTCAATCTCTCCGCAGTTAACCTAATGCTGGGCAGACTAATTCCCGCGCTTAGGCTGTGAATAGGCTCGCGAAGCGCACCTGCAACTGGTCAAGCTGCCGGCTGAGCATCTGGGCTGTGCGCGTCATGATCACCAGCCCGACCGCCGGGTGGCGCCGCATGAAGGCGCGCAGCGAAGCCGCGTCAAGGGCGATCAGCTCCGTTGGCTCGGTAGCAGCAGCCCCGGTCGTGTGCTGGTGAGGCTCCACCAGCGCTTCCCATCCCACCGCCTCACCCTGCACCAGCGAGACGATCTGTTGATAAAGCTGCTGCTCTTTGTTAAGCAGCACGTGCAGCTCAATTTGCCCCGACAAAATCAAGTAGAGCGCATCGGCGGGGTCTTGGGCCTCGAACAGCCATTCGCCGCTTTGCAGCGTTCTGGTGTCTCCCATCATGGCTAGCTCGCTGAAGACAGCCGGCTCCAGTCCGCTAAAGAGCGAAAAACGCCGCAGTAGTTCCGGTGAAATCATGATCGATCAACCTCCAAGGTGGATATCGGATGAGAGGGACAGCCGAGCAGCGCCAACACCGCCGCCGCCGCCCGCGGCACTGCCGCCCAAACAGGCGGCGTCGGCCGTTCTCCGAATGACAGCACTTGATCGGCCTGCACGGCAACGATCTGGATGTCCGCACGATCAGGCAGAGGGGCGCCCAGCCGCTGGCCGACCCGCAGCGCAGTGAGCAGGTCGGCATCGTGCGGAGAGCGGGTGTTCAGTGTTTCCGGCAATTCGCCAGCCGAAAAAACAGTCACTTCGCCGGCCCGCCCGTCTGGCGTCCACAGCGCGTCAATGAGCACGACGCGCTGATAGCCGATCATCGCCTCCATGAGGGCCAGCCCACCGACCGACAGCTCGATCACATCGACCGCCACCTCGGCCGGCAAACAGGCGGCAACCTGTCGAGCAGCATAAATGCCAACGCCGTCATCCGTCAAAATAGGGTTGCCGAGGCCGATCACCAGCGTCTTCATGGCGCGCGCTCGGTAAACTGCGCAAGGCGATCGCGTACTCGCCCTTGATGGTCGAACACAATCAGCTCAAGCGGCATCTGCCCGGGCAGGGAGTGAGTCGCGCAGCTAAAGCACGGGTCGTAGCTGCGAAAGGCCATCTCGACCTTGTTGAGGATGCCCTCGTTGACGACTCCGCCGCGGATCATGGCCTGTGCAGCTTTCTTGACCGAATAGGTGATCGGCGCGTTGTTGTTGGTGGTGCCCACGATCAAGTTCACGCGCGTCAAAATGCCATTCTCGTCGGTCTCGTAATGGTGGGTCAGGGTGCCGCGCGGCGCCTCAACCGTGCCGATGCCGATGGTGGGCTTTTCGGTCGGGATCGTGCGGACGTTCGGGCTGGTGATCTCGGGATCGGTCGCCAGCTCAAGCATGCGTTCCGCGGCGTAAAGCAGCTCGACGAGCCGTGCCCAGTGCGTGGCCAAAGTATGATGCACGGGCTTACCGCCTAACGTCGCATACATTTCTTCGTAGGCTTCCTGCGCCAGCGGTGTCGCCATGCCATCGGCCGCGTTGAGCCGGCTCAGCGGCGTGCACGCATACATGCCAGAGTCTGGCCCGTCAACGAAGCCTTTCCAGCCAACTGCCCGCAAATAGGGGTACTTCAAATAGCTGTACGACTCGACATGTTCGGCGATGTGCTGCAAGTAATCAGACGGATGATATTTGACGAACTCGCGTCCTTCTGGGTCAACAACGCGGATCAGGCCATCATAAAAATTGACGTGATTATTCGCATCGACCAGCCCCATGTAATAGGTGTGCTGGGTGTAAGCGTCGCTCGTGATCAGGTCGACGTAGGCGCTGTTACCCAACACGATGGCGCGGAAGACCTCAAGCGACCACAAAGCAAACTCGATGTTGGCGCGCGCCACTTCTTCGGCGAACAGCCGGTCGTCCTCGGTTAGCGCTTTGCTCATGCCGCCGGGCAGGCCGGCGACTGGATGAATCACCCGCCCGCCGATCCGTTTGATCACCTCGTGGTTGTTCTTGCGCGTATTGATGACTTTCAGGCCAGCCTCTCGCCCAACCTTGCCGATCACGCCGAGGATGTTGCGCTCGGCGGCTGGCGCATCAGGGCCGACGACAAAATCGGGGCCGCCGAGCGCGTAGAAGTGGGTGGTATGGTCAGTGACGTAGAAGGCGCTGTAGAACAATTCGCGCAGTTTATGGGCGGCTGGCGGCGGTTCTGCCTTGTAGAGCATGTCAAGAGCTTTGCTGGCCGCCATGTGGTGCGCTTCTGGGCACACCCCGCAGATGCGGTTGGTGATGCGCGGCATCTCCTCTGCCGGCCGCCCCAAACAGAACACCTCGAAGCCGCGCAGTTCCGGGATCTGAAAGTAGGTGTTGGCGACATTGCCCTCTGCATCGAGGAAAATCTCGATCTTGCCGTGGCCTTCCAGCCGAGTGATCGGATCGATCGTGATACGTTTCGACATAGCCATCCTCCTATTTCGCCAGTTCGGGATTGAGCTTGGGCGAGGCTGTCACCGGTTCTACGACTTTCTGGTGATCCCGCCGGGTCAGATGTGCGCGATGCAAAAGCGAGTGGGGCAGGCCGAAGCGATAAAAATAACCGGCTGGGTCAGGCAGCGTATCGAGGATTGCATCAATGTCTTCTGGCGTTTCAGCATCAAGCACTGAAGCGATGCCGCCGATCAGCCGCGCGCCGTGGTCGAGCACGCCGGCATTCGGCCCGTAGCACCCCTCGCAGCCGCGGTTAACCTGCGGGCACAGCGCGCCGCAGCCGGCGCGCGTCGCGATGCCGGCGCAGAAGATCCCCTGATCGAGCAGGCAAATATCAGGTTCGGGGATGATCTCGTAAGGGCGGTAAAATCGCTTGATCTTCTTTTCCGAGCGCGTGCGCGGGCACTCGTCGCAAACGGTGACATCGAGGCCGATGACTGTTCCCGGAGGGGGCAGCTCGCCCGTCATGGCGGCCTGCACTAAAGCCTTAATCCACGGCGCTTCGGGCGGGCAGCCGGGCAGATAATAATCGACAGGCACGACCTGATCGAGCGTCTTGACGGTGTTCCAGAAAGCTGGCAGGTATAACTCGCCTTCTGGCACGTGTGTGACGGTCTGCGGCATGGTGCCATCTGGGTTATCGACGCCCGGCGCATCGCGATAGATATAGCGCAGCATCTTCTCGCGGTCGGTGAAGTTGGCTAGCCCGGGCATGCAGCCTTCCATCGCGCAGCTCCCGAAGGCGACAAGCACCTGACTTTTGCGGCGCAGCAGGTGCGCCCATTCGGCGTTCTCGTCGGTGCGGATCGCACCATTGTAGAGCGTGACGAGGATCGCGCCGTCGTCCAGCGCCTCCACATCCGATCGTTTGAAATCCATCGCGCACGGCCAGATGGCGACATCGAAGAAATCGGCTACGTCGAGGATCATCTCATGGATCGAGAGGATGGCGATCTCGCAGCCTCCACACGAAGCGCCCCAGTAAATGCCCAGTTTGGGTTTATCAGCCATGAGTACTTGCCTCCATCATCTCGGCCACTGGCTCGATCGTGTCGCGCCAGTTGAGCGGGCCTAGCCGGGCGATCGTCTCCGTCATTGCGGTGACTGTTTCGGCAAACAAGGTGCCTTGAGCGGCCGACGCCCAAGCGAGCTGAACACGGTCTGGATGCACGCCGAGCTGAGCCAGCGTCCGCCGTGTGAGCGCCATGCGCCGCATCGCTTTATAGTTGCCTTCTAGATAGTGGCACTGGCCTGGGTGACAGCCCATCACCAGCACGCCGTCGGCGCCCTGACGCAGCGCTTGAATAACGAAGGTTGGGTCAAGCCTGCCTGTGCACATAATGCGGATATCGCGCAGGACGGCCGGGTAACGTACGCGGCTTGTGCCGGCCAGATCGGCCGCGCGGTAAGAACACCAATTGCACAAGAACCCGATGATGATCGGTTTACGGCTGCCCCAAGCGGGGTTGAACGCATTGTAATCGATGCTCATCCTAGCTCACTCCCATTGATTCAGCCGGCATGACATCGAACATTGCCCCTTCGATCTGCGCCATGATCGAGGCGAAAGTAAAATGCTGCCCTTCAATGACTTGGCTGGGGCAGGCGGCGACGCAGGTGCCGCACCCCTGACACAGCGCCGGGTTCACGCGGCTGACGCCCTCATCGGGGAAGAAATCGATCGCGCCATAGGGGCACAGGTTGTTGCAGATGCGGCAGCCGGAACAACGGTCGGTATCGATGCGGGCGCGCACCGGCTCAATTTCGATCTCCCGCTGGCTGATCAGACTGATCACGCGGGCGGCCGCGGCTGCGCCCGTCTCCACACTGACTGGGATATCCTTTGGGCCCTGACAGACGCCGGCCAGATAGACCCCTTCAGACATGGTAGCTACGGGGTCAAGCTTTGGATGTTTTTCGGTGAAGAAACCAGCCTCTGAGCAGCCAATGCCAAACTGGTGTGCGACTTGTTTAGCATCGTGGCGCGGTTCCATCGCCCCCATGAGGATGACCATATCGACTGGGATGCGGCGTTGCTTGCCGATCAAGGTATCCTCGACTTGAATGATCAGCTTGCCTTCCTCGCCCGGGTTGCGCGCCGCATCGGTGATCTCGGCCACACGCCCGCGAATGAAATGCATACCCTCTTCCAGCAGCCGGTCGTAGAACTCCTCATAGTTCTTGGCCGGCGTGCGTATGTCGATATAGAAGCTGTAGACCTCGGCTTTAGTCTTCTCTTTGACGAGGTGGCCGAATTTCAGCGCGGCCATGCAGCAGGTCGCCGAGCAGTACGGGTTCGTCCGCTTATCGCGGCTGCCGACGCAGTGAACGATCGCGACGCTTTCGGGCACGGTCACCCCATCGCGCAGCACGATGCGGCCGTCGGTAGGGCCAGTGGCATTGGTCATACGCTCGAATTCGAGGCTAGTGAAGACGTTGGCCAACCGTCCATAGCCGTACTGCGGGATGCGCCGTGCGTCAAACTGGTCGAAGCCGGTCGCCAGCACGATCGTCCCCACGCGCACAGTGATAACTTCATCCTCTTGCGCGAAGTCGATCGCGCCAGTGGGGCACACCTTCTCGCAGGCGCGGCAGGTGCCTCTCTGAAAGAAAATGCAGCTTTCCGGGTCGATCACTGGATATTTGGGCACTGCCTGCGGAAACGGGCGATAGACGGCGGTGCGATAGCCTAATCCCGCTTCATAAACATAGTCGACGACTTTAGCCGGGCACTTCTCCCAACAGTCACCGCAGCCTGTGCAGAGGTCTGTATTGATCTTGCGGGCGCGTTTGCGAATGCGCACCGTGAAGTTGCCGACCGAGCCGTCAACCTGTTCAACCTCGCTGTATGTGAGGAGTTCGATATTGGGGTGGTTGCCAGCGTCGAACATGCGCGGCGTTAAGATACAGGCTGCACAGTCCAACGTTGGAAAGGTTTTGTCGTACTGAGCCATGTGACCGCCGATGCTCGGTTCGCGCTCAACCAGAAAGACGTGATGCCCGGCCTCTGCGATCTCGAGCGCTGCTGTGATGCCCGCAATGCCCCCGCCGACTACTAGCGCCGAGTCGAGGATCGGAGTGCGGAACGGCTCAAGCGGGCGCAGCTCTTTGACGCGGCGCACCGCGGCGTTGATCATGGCGCGCGCTTTGTCGGTCGCTGCGTCGGGGTCATCTTGATGCACCCAGCTTGCATGTTCGCGGATGTTGGCCATCTCCATCAAGTACGGGTTAAGCCCTGCCCGGCTGCACGCCCCTCGGAAGGTCGGCTCGTGCATATGCGGCGAGCAGGCGGCGACCACAACGCGAGTGAGGCCTTGTTCGCGGATATCCTGTTCAACTAGTTCTTGGCCGAGGCTGGAGCACATGAACTTGTAGTCCCGGGCGACAGCGACCTCCGGCAGGTCGGCGGCCCAATCGGCGATATCCTCGACGCGGACGGTGCCCGCGATGTTGTGCCCGCAGTGACACACATACACGCCGATCCGCTCTTCACCTTGTGCGGGACCACCCTGTGGAGTGGGGGAATCATGCTCAACCATCGTTTTACTCTCCTCTCCCCATCGGCGGCATCGGCAGGGCCTGTTTATCGCGGCGCTGGCGACGCGGCGCTTCAGGTTCAACCTGCCCGATGCGCGCGAGCGCCGGCGCTGCATCAAGGATTTCAGTGCCGATGCCGAGCGAGGCTGGCTCCAGACCAAATGCCAATCCCATCAACTGTGTGAAGAACAAGACGGGGATGTTGAACTCCGTCTCGAAAGTGCGGTTAACCAGCCCCTGATAAGCGTCGAGGTTGAGCTGACACATCGGGCAGATCGTGACGATCAAATCCGCTTTGTAATCGGCCGCATTCTTTAGGATACGCCGGATCAGCTCATAGGCGACCTCTTCGCTGATTTGCGTCATATGGCCGCCGCAGCAGTGGGTCTTGAGCGGGAAATCGATCGGAGTGGCGCCCAACAACCGCATTAGGTCATCGAGATGGGTGGGGTACTCTGGGTTATAGGCGCTGTAAGGACGTGTCACTAAACATCCGTAGTACGGCGCAATCCGCAGCCCGGTGAGCGGCACGGTGATCCGTTCAGCGATGCGTTCACGTTCGATGTCCTCGACGATCATATCGAGCAAGTGGCGCACCCTCAGCGTGCCCGGCTGGTACTGCTGACCGCCGGCTTGCAGCGCCCGGTTCACCTGTTGATTCAGACGCTGGTGCTCGCGCATCTGACGATCGGTCTTGTACAGATTGAGATAGCACAAGCTGCACGGCGCGATGAGATCCCGGTTGCCCTGCGCTGCGGCCAGCGCCAAATTGCGTGCGACGAGGCTGTAAGCTGGCAGGGCGTTAAGCGCAAAGTATTCCGTGGCGCCGCAGCAGTTCCAATCTTCAACTGTGTCGAAAGTGATCCCCAGCGCTTCAACCACCCGTTTGGTTGAGATGTCGTATGCGCGCGCCATTGATTGCAGCGAACAGCCTGGATAGTAGGTGTAGTGCCCGTTTGCGTTCGCCATCAGCTCAACTCCTTTTCCGCAGCAATACGTCGCGCTTCGTCGAGGATCGCTTTGAGCTGGGGCAAGTGTTCAATGCGATCAGGGGTTGGCGCTAGCCTGCGTTTGCGCAGCAAATCGAAGCCAAGGCCGGTCTTGCGTGCCATCGTCAGCGGTTGGTGGAACAGATGGTAGCGGGTGGCCAAACCGAACTCGAAGCTGCGTCCGTAGCGCTCGACGTATCCGACGAAGCTCTCCGACCATTCAACGTGCGACTCGCGGTGGTACAGCCCACGCTCAACCGCTTTCTGCTTGATCGTGTAAAGTAGATCGGTAATCGGGATTTCCTGCGGGCAGCGTACCATGCACAAATAGCAAGCGACGCAGTACCACGGGGTGTTGCTCGTGAGCACTGCGTCGTCTTCGCCAGCTGCTAACAGCGCGAACAGACGGCGTGGTGTGGCATCCATCTCGGCGGCCGAGGGGCACGACCCGCCGCATGTGCCGCACTGCAAGCAGGTCGCCAGCCGCTTGCCGTGTGGGGTCTCAGCCATGACCTCTTGGTAGAGACTGCGCTGGGGTGTCATATACACCTCCATGATCTACATTTTGGATTGAGAGAGATGGTTATTCGCTGCCCGTCGCGAGGGGAAGCGCCGGCGTTATGCGCGTTGCACGCATTGCAGACAGAAAGAACGTCAAGTAATGGTCAAAAAAACGTACTACAAAGTAAAACTGGCATTAACTTAGCGCTGCTGCTGCAGCAGGTCGAACTTAACTTCGGTTAACTCTACAGTAAAGATACTTGATTATCCAATTAGGGGTGACCCGTAAATGTCACCTGTTTGATGGACGATTGTCATGGATCGACGCTCGATCGCGAGGTGGCGGGTGGGGCTGGAGGGCGCCCACCCGCCGATAAGTTAAGGTTAGGGTTCGCTCGTCCAGTCGGCAAGCGAGTTGAGGGCTTGGCCAAGCTGTTCTGGCGCGCTGCCGAGCGCGGTCAGCGCTTCTGCGGCGTTGGGGTTAGACAGCAATCCGGCGAGCAGGTGTGCCGAGCTGATCGATGGCTCGTTGCGTTCAAGAGCGATGGCGGCGGCACGCTCGAGGATTCGTTTTACATCAACGCTCAGATCGAGGGGGCTTTTCTCCGTACCACCGGCATCGCTTGAGGGCTGGAACCGATCAGGATAGATGCCGTGCCCGCTCAACACATGCCCGGCCATGGTATTTGCTGGCAGAGCGGCTAGGCCGGCCAACAGATGAATCGGGGCGATGACCGCTGTCTGCTCGCGTTCGGCCGCCGCGCGCGCGTGGCTCAAACTCTGCGCAGCCGTTCGCGTGAAACGCGATAGTGTACCGGTGTTCCTGTTCATGGTCTCCCATCGTTTCACTTTAGTCTTGAGACTTGTGAGGCGAATTCGTCCGAGGGAGCAGGGTCAAGCTTCAGGGCGGTAGCGGACGAGATTCTGCAAGTAGGCGCCGTCTACGTAGAGCGTCGCCCCCGTCATATAACTCGACATCGATGAGGCGAGAAAGAGCGCTGGGCCAATCATCTCTTCGGCCTGCGCGACTCGGCCGAGAGGGATCCATTCGCGGAACTTATCCTCTCCCACTTCGCGAATGACCTCGCGGTTGATCTCCGTCTCAACAGCGCCGGGCGCAAAGTTGTTGACACGGATGCCCAACGGCGCCAGCTCGACGGCGGCTGCTTTGGTGAACATCGCCAGCGCTGCCTTCGAGAGTGAATAGGCTGCGTTGTGCGGGTAAGGCATTGTGTCGTGGATCGACGTAATATTGATGATCGAAGCATCCTGAGAACGTTTGAGCAGCGGCAGCAGCGCGTGGGTGATCTGGATTGGCGCGCGCACGTTGACGGCCCACATCAGGTCGAGTTTGGTCAAGTCGAGCTGTTCTACCGGCATGATGATCTCGACGCCGGCATTGTTGACGAGGATATCGAGCTGCTGCTCGTCTTCGAGTAGGGCATTGGCCAGCCGCGTAACTTCGCTCTCGTGAGCGAGGTCAGCGCGTACGAACTGGCCGCCGATCTGCTCAGCCAGTGCGCGCCCGGCCTCCTCGCGGCGTCCGTGCACCCACACTTTAGCGCCTTGGGCGGCAAACCCCTCGGCGATCGCGCGCCCGATGCCGCCCGTGCTGCCCGTCACCAGTGCGATCCGTCCATCCAGCAGTCCCATCAGCCTCACTCCTCATCAAACCAGCGTGTGCCCGGCAGCCGGTAGTGCCTGCCGATCGCATCATCTAGCTCGACGCCAAAACCAGGCGCGTCGCTCGGCGTTACCCAACCGTGCTCGAACCAGCCGGCTGTGCCCCCGGCGGCAAGGTCATGAAAGAACGGTACATCATAGGCGTGGAACTCGCAAACCATAAAATTGGGGATCGTCAGGGCGAGGTGTGCGCTCGCCATCAGCGCCAGTGGGCTGCCAATCATGTGGATGGCGAACGGCTTGTTGGCCGCCGCGCACAGATCGGCGATCTTGCGTCCCTCGGCCAGCCCGCCCGCCTTTTGAAGGTCAGGCGTGACCACGTCGCAGAGATCGTCGACGATCAGCCGCCAAAACCCCTGTCGAAGCTGCAAGTTCTCGCCCGTGCCGATCGGGATGCTGGTGTGCCGGCGCAGGTAAGCCAGTGACTGCGCGTCGTCAGGGGGTACCGGGTCTTCCAGCCACAGCAGTCGGCACGATTCTATCTCGCGCGCGACTTGCAAGATGTCGTTGGGACGGTAGCGCCAGTGCGCATCCATCGCTAGATCGACGTCTGAGCCGATGGCGGCACGGATAGCATGCGTCAGCCGCGCCATCCAATCGATATCGCGTCCGCTGAGCGGATAACCTGTCGCCGAGTCAAAACGGCTGCCAGGTAGGTCAAGATCGAACTTGAGCGCGGTATAGCCGAGCGCAGCCATCTCGATGGCGCGTGCGGCTGAGGCCTCGATGATCGCATCGGGCGTCTGGGCGACCTCTTCGCGCTCGATCTCCCACGTAGGGCGCGTTTCTTGCAGCAGCGGCGACAGGCACTCGAGCGCGCCAGCCGCGTGACAGTCGAGATAAAGGCGAACGCGGTCGCGAAACTTGCCGCCCAGAAGCTGCCAGACGGGCATATTCCAGAACTTGCCTTTCAGATCCCACAGTGCCGCCTCGATGCCTGTGATCGCATTCCAGACAATGCCGCCCATCGAACCCGCGCCCGAAGCCGCCCAACGCATGCGTTCGACGAGGCGCTCGATGTCGTTCGCTTCTTCGCCAACGAGCAGGTCGGCGAATTCGCGAACGATCGCAGCCAAGCCCGGCGCGAAGAAACATTCGCCTGTGCCATGTAAGCCCCCGTCCACATCGGCGTAAACGCGCACATATGTCCAGTGAAAATTGGCCTGAACGACGGCCGTCTCGATCTTTTGAATGCGCGGCATCGCTAATCCTCGAGTTTATCCATTGTGTTTTGACGGAGTTATTATGCGCAATCGCATCCTTTCGGCGACTCTATCATCCTATGACCGACGAGAAAGGGTACAATCGTGGCATCCAAAGTTAGCAAGTTTTGGGATACAGCATGATGCAGGTCAATTCAACTGCCCTCTGGCAAGAACATTTAACTGAGAGCCTCGTCCAGAGCATCAATGTTTGGGTGAACGTGTGCGATCGCCATCTGAACATCCTCGTTTGGAACCCAACAGCCGAGCGTTTGAGTGGGTTTAGCGCTGCGGAAGTGATCGGCCACGCGCTCGTGTGGGATTGGTTGTATCCTGATGTGGAGTATCGCAACAGCGTTGTCAGTTTGACGCAGCGCGTGCTCGTTCGCGATGGGCAGATCAGCGATGTCGAAACCGAAATCACCTGCAAAAATGGCGAACAAAAGATCATCGCTTGGTACTCGCGGCCGCTGCTCGATGAAGCCGGGGTCGTGCAGGGGTTTGTCACATTTGGCTATGACGGCACCGATCGGCGGCGGGCAGAGCTAGCCCTGCAAAAAGCGCACAATGAACTGCATGTGCTTTACGAAATTGCCTCGATCACCAATGCGATTGCCGATCTTGATCGGACTTTGGTGCGCTGCTTGGAACGTATCCTTTCAGTGATGCAGAGCCGCGGCGGCTTGATCCATCTGTGGGACGCTGATCTTCAGCGCTTGATCATCGGCGCGCAGTGCGGTGTGATACCAGAGCAGTTTCCATCGGAGATGTTCTTGATGGAAGTTTATCAGCGCGGCGCGCAGCTCCATCAGCAATCAGATCGCGCTGGCACAGTCATCGGCATGCCGATGCGCGCCAACGGTCATGTCTACGGCGTGATCAGCGTCATCTGCACTGATGGAACGCAGGCAAGTGCTGACGAGCGCGCGCTGCTGACTTCCATCGCCGACCAGATCGGCATTGCTGTCGAAAATGCGCGTCTATACCGTCAATCGCAGCAGCTCGCAGTCGCCGAGGAACGACGGCGCCTTGCCCGCGACTTGCATGACTCGGTAACGCAATCGCTTTACAGCCTCACGCTTTTCGCTGAGGCAGGCCAACGATTGCTGCGTGCTGGCGATATTGAGCGAGTGGAAAAATACTTAGACCGTCTGAGCAAAACGGCGCAGGACGCTCTTAAGGAGATGCGGCTGCTGTTGTATGAACTGCGGCCGTGGTCTTTTGAGCCGGGCAAGCTAATCGAAACATTGCAGCATCGGCTTGACTCAGTCGAGCGACGCTCCGGACTGACCGCGCACCTAATCACGATGCCGCTGCCCGCTTTGCCGCCGAGTATCGAGGACAGCCTGTATCGCATCGCCTTAGAAGCTTTGAACAATGCGCTGCGCCATGCGTTTGCTTCAGCAGTGATCGTAACGCTGCGCTGTGATGAAACCAGCATTTCCCTCGAAGTTAGCGATAATGGAACTGGCTTCAATCCTGAAGCGGCTAGACAGTGCGGCGGCATGGGGCTGGTGAATATGTGTGAACGTGCCGAAGCCCTAGGGGGCTCCTTGTTGATCGACTCTGTGCCCGCCGCGGGTACAACCGTGAAAGTTGTGTTGCCGCTGCATAATAGTTTAGGTTAAGGAATGAGCAACATGATCCGTATTTTCATTGCTGATGACCATCCTATTGTGCGCGAAGGACTGCACGCACTGATTGGCACTGAAGCGAGCATGATGATCGTTGGTGAGGCCGCCAACGGTATGGACGCCGTAAAACAAGTTCGAGAACTCAAGCCGGATGTGATTTTGCTCGACTTGATGATGGAACCGATGAGTGGCATCGAAGCGATCAAACACATTAAAGCGGACGACCCAGGCGCCCGCATCCTCGCGCTGACCAGTTTTGCCGAGGATGACATCGTTTTTCCTGCCATTAAGGCAGGGGCACTGGGCTATCTGCTCAAAGACTCCCCTCCTCAAGAGCTGATTCAAGCCATCCAGCAGGTATATCAAGGTATTCCATCGCTCGCTCCGTCAATCGCTCTCAAGCTGATCCATGAATTTGACCATCCTCCGGTCGGGCAAACAAACCGGCTTGCGCCACTTACTGAGCGGGAAATTTTGATCCTTCGACATGTGGCGCAGGGATTGACCAACCACGAGATCGCCGCACTGTTGGTCATCAGCGAGCGGACGGTGCGCAATCACGTCGGCAGCATCCTGGGTAAGCTGCATTTGGCCAACCGAACGCAAGCTGCGCTTTACGCGCTGCGCGAGGGATTAGTTAGCCTTGATGAGGCGGCTGGCACCCGTTTCAAAAAGCGCAGCTAAGTCAAAAGGCTTATAAGATTAAGTCATTTGTCTCAATTTGTAATCTTCCCCTTTAAAACGATCTACAATTTAGATGCCCACAATTGCCGTTTAAGAAAGGCGGAAGGTCATGTTAAGACGAGTCGTTTTTCTAACCATAATCGTTTTGTCGGTGGCCGTCCCCGCTGTTGCGCAGGATGGCCCGTCGATTGCGTTGTTCAATCCGCTCGGCAATAACACCTATGTCGCTTCGGCCGAGGCGGGGGTGCGCAGCATTATCGAAGCCGCAGGCGGCACAGTGCAGGCCTTTGACGCTGGCTTCAATGCCGAGGAACAGGCCAACCAAATTCAAGATGCCATCACCGCGGGCATATTTGATGCTTTTATCATCTATCCGGTTGATGGCGTAAGTGTGACGGTGGCCGTCGATGCCGCGGCAGAGGCGGGCATCCCCGTCATCGCTCTCGATGCACCCATCAATACGAACCGGCAGACCTTGGTGCCCTATCGGAATGTCTCTGGACAAATTGCGCGTACCGGGCTTGATGATGGCGAGCATATTGGTCGGGCGATCGTCATGGCCTGTGAAGGCATCGATCCGTGCGAAGTCGCGTTCTTGATCGGTTTTCAAGGTTTTGTGCTCGATCTTGACCGCGAAGCCGTTATTCGGAACATTATTGCCTCGCACCCGAACATCCAGATCGTCGCGGTGCAAGAAGCCTTCTATCTCGAAGATGCGGGTTATGACGTGGCTACCAACCTGCTTCAGGCTAACCCGGGTATCGATGTGATCGCTTCAGTGGGGGATCAGATGATCTTTGGGGCCGAGCTTGCCGTTGAGGATGCGGGTTTGGTTGGTCAAGTCAAGTTGATCGGACAGGGTGCCAGCATCGATGGCTATGAGGCAGTTGCGGAGGGTCGCTGGTTCGCCACTGTTGCAAATATCCCGTTCACCAATGGACAAATTGCGGCACAGATGGCGCTGCAGGTCCTCAGCGGCGATCTCATTATTCGCTCCGTCAATATGTACGATCAGTCGCCGCCGCTGCCACCCACGGGGCCAATCATCACGCAAGAGACGGTGGCAGAGTTCGAGCCGCAGTGGTAGCTCTAACTAGCGTGGGCGCCGGTTGGGGATAGGCCAGACTGTTTATTAAACAACCAACTCTAACAGGGCTAACCAAAAACAAGGGCACAGTCGTGCGGCTGTGCCCTCTCTGCAGCAGCATGCACTTGTTGTTATGAAGCCGCGCAGCGCTCCATAGACCAAGGAAATTGACGTTTGAGCAGCGACTATTTCGTCGAAACGCGAGGGATCACAAAACGTTTCTTCGCTGTGCAGGCGCTGGACGACGTGAGCGTTTCGGTGCGGCGGGGCGCCATTCACGCTCTTGTTGGTGAAAACGGTGCTGGTAAATCGACTTTGGGCAAAGTCATCAGTGGGGTTATCCGACCCGATGCCGGCGAGCTATTGATCGATGGTCGCCAAGTTCAGTACCCTTCTCCTCATGAAGCGCTGCTCGATGGTGTGACAGCTATCACGCAGGAGATTGCTCTGCTTAATAAACAGACGGTGCTGTACAACGTGCTGCTTGGGCTAGAGAGCGGTCCGGCCGGCATCCTTAATCGTGCTGCGATGCTGCGCCGTTACGAGAAAATTCGGGTGCTTACTGGCTTTGAAATCGACCCGCATGTACGCGTGCGTACGCTGCGTATGGCTGATCAGAAAAAAGTTGAAGTGATGCAGGCGATCGCGCGCAACGCTCGGCTGATCGTCATGGATGAGCCGACTGCTATGCTGTCCGATAGCGAAACTGCTGCCTTTCTGAAAATCGTGCGTCACCTGCGCGACTTAGGGATCACCATCATTTACATCTCGCATTTTCTCCGTGAAGTGCTTGAACTAGCCGATGAAGTGACGGTAATGCGCAACGGTCAAGTAGTGCGCACCTCCCCGGTTGGTTCGGAAACCGTCGAGTCGCTGGTGACTGCTATGCTCGGTAAGCAGGTCGCGCAGATGTATCCGCCGAAGCGGTTGCCGCCTGAAGACGCTCCTGTGCTGTTCGAGGTAAGAGGATTATGCAGCTCGATCTTCAACGGCATCGATCTGCACATCCGCGCTGGTGAAATCCTTGGTCTCGCTGGCTTGGTCGGCGCGGGGCGCTCGCGGCTGGCGCGCACTCTCTTCGGTGCCGAGAAGATCACCGGCGGAGAAATCCGGGTTGATGATCGCCCTGTGACCATCCACACCGTCCGTGATGCTATGAATGCGGGAATTTATCTGCTGCCAGAAAGTCGTAAGGCGCAGGGGCTGCTTTTAAAGCAGACGCTACAAAATAACATCACGCTGCCACATCTTGAGGCGTTGACGCGGTTTGGCATAGTAAAAGGCGGGCGTGAGCGGGATACGACTCTGCAACTGATCCGAACGCTGAATGTGCAGCCGCCGTTTCTGCGTAGCCGAATCACTAATTTCTCAGGGGGCAATCAACAAAAAGCCCTCTTCGCCAAGTGGTTGTACCGACAGCCCAAAATCTTCATTATCGACGAGCCGACACGCGGCATTGATGTAGGAGCCAAACAGGCTATCTACGAACTAATCGCTGCTTTAGCGGCCCGGGGCATTGCGATTCTGCTGATATCGTCCGAGATCGAGGAGATCTTAGGGTTGGCACACCGCGCAATCGTAATGCGCTACGGCGCGATCGCCGCTGAGTTTTATGCTGCCGATGGCAGTTTAACCGAAGACAACATTATGCGAGCGGCGTTCGGCACCCACACATAGAAATAGCAAACGGATGACATGTTATGAACTTGAGCGCCTTCGGTTCCACGATGACGCAGCGACTAAGAGAGCCTCGCAGCCTCTTCATGCTGCTTCTTAACTACGGCAATGTCATCGCTTTTGCCCTCCTATTCGCTTTTCTGACCGTGCAGTCTGAGGCATTTTTTACGCTTCGCAACCAACTCAACATCCTCGATCAGGCACACCAGATCGGCCTGATGGCCTGCGCGGTCACTATCGTCATCATAGCCGGCGGCTTCGATCTGTCGATGGGAGCGATCTTCGCCATGTCGGGCGTTGTCGCAGCCTTTGTGGCGCGCGATTTGGGCGAAGTCGAAGCGATTGCCTCGATCGCGCCGCAGCTCGGATGGATTGCTGGTGTCGTCGTCGGCGTTCTATTTGGGCTGCTGAATGGCGTGTTGGTCACAGTGCTGCGCATTAATACGTTTGTGGCAACGCTCGCTTCAGGGTTTGTCATTCGCGGGCTTGCGCTCATTATCACACGAGCTGAGCAGGTTCGCGTTAGCGATCGCGCTTTTCAAGATTTAGCTCGCGGCAGCATCGGCGATATTAACAATACCATCATCATCTGGCTTGGATTTGCGATCGTGCTCGGTTTTATGCTTACGCGCACTCGTTTTGGCCGCCATGTTTTCGCGGCTGGCGATAACCCGGAGGCCGCGCGTTTATCCGGCATCAATGTGAATTTGGTGCGGACGATTACCTTCGGGATCAGCGGGTTTGCGGCTGGTTTGGCCGGCGTGATCTCGGCTTCGCGTTTTCTGCGCGCGCAAAACGACGCCGGGCAGGGCCTTGAGTTAATCGCAATTGCTGCGGTCGTCATCGGTGGAACTAGCATTACCGGTGGCGAGGGCGCCATTTGGCGCACCGTGTTGGGCGTCTTGTTTTTACGCCTGATCTCTAACGGATTTAACCTGATGAATGTTGACACGTTTTATCAAAGCGTTTTTCAAGGCCTGATCATTCTGTTCGCGGTTGCGCTTGATGCGCTGCGCCACCGGCATTCTTGATCGCTATGCGTGAGGGAAAAATGATTCGACTGACTGTGCTTTATAATTTGCCGCCCGGGGTTGACGAAACGGATTTTTTGCGCTGGCGCCTTGGCGAGCATCAGCAGTACAACAGTTCTATGGAAGGCGTCGTTCGGACGGATTTTGCCCGCATTGATGCCCGCTGGACGCCAGACGACCCGCAAACGAGCGCGCCGTATCGTTTCATGACGATCGTCGATTGGCCAGACCAGGCGAGCTTTGAACGAGGCTTCCTCGACCCGCAGGTGCAAGCTCAGCTAGCTGATGACCTGAAGAGAATCGATAGCCCGCTGTTTCTCATTAGCGAAGTCTTAGCTACCTCTTCCTAGACTTGGAGATATATTCATGAGCTACCGCATTGCTGTAGATATCGGCGGCACATTCACCGATTTGGTAATGGCCGACGGGGAAAAAAAAGCGACGATCACCGGCAAGGTATTAACGACCCCGGCCAATCCCGCCATTGGCGTGATGAACGGCTTGCGCCAGATCGTCGACGATCCTTCTAAGATTGAGTTTTTTGTGCATGGCACCACGGTTGGCCTTAACGCCTTCTTGGAGCGAAAAGGCGAGCGTGTGCTGTTAATTATGACCCAAGGTTTACGTGATGCTTATTCGATCGCGCGTGGCGATCGAAAGACACTTTATGAGCTGCACTACCGCAAGCCGCAGCGCTTAGTGCCCCGCCGCGATGTTTTTGAAGTGCGGGAACGCCTGCGTTGGGACGGTTCGATTCTAGAGCCGCTGCACGAAGAAGATTTTGCGCCGATCGTCGATAAGATTCGTGCTGAGAGCATCAAGTCGGTCGCGATTTGTTTTATCCATGCTTATGTCAACCCTGAGCATGAACTGCGAGCACGCGAAATCTTGCGCGCGGCACTTGGCGAGACTATCTCGATCACGCTTTCACATGAGATCGCACGCGAGTGGCGTGAGTATGAGCGTGCATCATCGGCGGTCATGAATGCCTACATTGCGCCGATCGTGCAGCGCTATTTGAGCAGCCTAGAACACGAGTTAAGCGGTTTCGGCGTCGATGCCGCTGTCCACGTGATGCAGTCGAACGGCGGCATCATTCGAGCGAAAACCGCGCGAGAGCAGCCAATCCACACGTTGCTTTCAGGACCGGTTGGCGGCACGATTGGTGGTGTGGCGCTGGCCAAAGCGACCGGCCGTCCTAACCTGCTCTGTGTTGATATGGGCGGTACGTCGTTCGATATGAGTCTGATCATCGATGGCAAACCGAGCGTCTCCAACGAAACTGAACAGCAAGGGCTGCCGCTGCTGCTGCCACTGGTCGAGATTCACACAATTGGCGCTGGAGGCGGTTCGCTAGCTTGGTTAGAAGCTGGTGCCCTGCGTGTTGGGCCGCAGTCGGCAGGGGCTGACCCCGGCCCCGCCTGTTACGGTCGCGGCGGAACCCAGCCGACTGTAACTGATGCTAACCTTTTTCTCGGGCGAATTGGCACCGATGCGCGGCTGGGAGGCTGGATGCAGTTAAATTATGAGGCTGCTCAACGAGCAATCCATTCAGTCGCATCGCAGCTCAATTTAAGCGATATTGAGCTAGCAGAAGGCATGCTTGCGATTATCAACGCGAAGATGGCTGATGCGATTCGCACGATCACAATTCAGGTTGGTATCGATCCTCGGCGCATCTCGATGGTGGCGTTCGGTGGGGCAGGATCGATGCATGCGGTGTGGCTGGCGCGTGAGTTGGGCATCACAGAGATTATCGTGCCGTGGAGTCCGGGGACGTTTTCAGCATGGGGGATGCTGCAAACCGATATTCGCCGCGACTTGACCAGCAATTTCTTCCATCCGGCGGCTAGCACAACTCCCGAATCGATCGCAGCCGTATTTGAGCGTCTCGGCCGCGAGGGCCGTGCACTAATGGAAGAAGAGGAAGTTTCCGAAGTAGACATGTACTTCAGCCTGTCGGCCGATCTGCGCTACATTGGGCAGGAATATTTCGTCACCATTCCAGTGAGAGCGCCGTTTGACATCGCGACGATCGATCGGGAGTTCCACGAGGCCTACAAAGTGCGCTATGGCCACTCGACGCCCGGCGCGCCGATCGAGTTTGTCAACTTGCGGCTAACCGCCTTTGGTCGCGTCAACAGTGAGGTGTTGGGCTTCCAACCGAAGCTAGATGCTGGCGACCCAGTGCAGGGGACGCGCGAAGTGTACTTCGATGGGCAGTCGCTGCAAACGACTATTCTCAAACGGGATGCGATGCCGATCGGTGCAGTGTATCACGGCCCGCTCATCATTGATGAGGACAGCGCCACGACCGTTGTCCCAACGGGTTATACCACCACGGTCGATCCATTCGGAAATATCATCATTACGAGGTTAGAACAATGACCATTACGCGAGTCGATCCGATCACGACTGAGATTTTGCGCAACGCGTTCATCTCGATCGCGCAGGACATGAACGCGACGCTGATCCGCAGCGCCTATTCACCAATCATCTACGAAGGCAAAGACTGCTCGGTCGCGCTGCTCGATAACGAAGGCAATGTGCTGGGACAATCGCTCGGTCTGCCACTGTTTTTGGGCAACTTACAAGTCTGTGTGCAGCTCACGGCCGAATTGTATGGCTGGGATTATTTTCGTCCGGGCGACATCTTCTACATGAATGATTCTTATATGACTGGCACCCACCTTAACGACGCCACGGTGTTCGCGCCGATCTACTGGCGCGATAGGCTGGTTGGTTTCTCGGCTTCGCGTGCGCACTGGCTCGATGTTGGGGGGAAAGACCCGGGCGGTCCAATGGACTCTTCCGATATCTATCAGGAAGGGATGCGCTGGCCACCGACGCGTATTTACGAGAACGGTCAGCCGCGCGAGGACATTATCGAAGTTCTGCGTCGCAACGGTCGCTTTGGTTTCCTGCTCGTGGGCGACCTGAATGCGCAGGTCGCTGCCGGTCGCACCGGCGAGCAGCGCTTCCGGGATATTCTCGACCGCTTCGGGTACGAAACGGTGATGGCGGCGCGCGATGAGATCTTCCGCCAATCGGAACAGCTTGAGCGAGAAGCAGTGAGCGCCATCCCTAATGGCAGCTATGAGTCGGAGGGCTTTATTGATAACGATGGCCTCGGCAGTCCGCCAGTGCGCGTTAAGATGATGGTAACAGTAGAGGGCGATCGTATGACGATCGATCTGGACGGGTCGTCACCGCAAACAGTTGGGCCTGTGAACTGCGGTTTCGCGCAGACGATCTCAGCCTGTCGTGTTGCTTTCAAGCTGCTGGTTAATCCACAGCGTCCTGTCGATGGTGGCACTTTCAAGACGCTTGAAATCCGCGCGCCAGAAGGCTCGATCTTCCGTGCGCAGGAACCTGCCGCATGCCAGTGGTATTTTACGCCACTTGGTCTGTTGATTGATTTGTTCACTAAAGCGCTCACGCCGGCGCTTCCTGAAAAAGTGGCTGGCGCTCATTATGGCGACTCGATGGTCATTTTTCTCGCCGGTGTCGATCCGCGCAATGGTGCGCCATTTCTCGCTGTGGAACCCACGCCGGGCGGCTGGGGTGCTTACCATAGCGGCGACGGTCAAGACGGATTGATCAATAACGTGAATGGGGCGTTCAAAGATCTCCCGGTAGAGGTTTACGAGAGCAAATTTCCGGTCATGATCCATCAGTACGGCTTCCGGCCCGATACCGGCGGCGCAGGACGTTTCCGCGGCGGTTGCGGTATCTATCGCGAGTATACGCTTGGCACCGACGGTTTCTTGTCACTTTGGTTCGATCGCTCAGTTACTCCAGCTTGGGGGCTGCTTGGCGGCGGAACAGGGGTGGGGCCAAATGTGGTCGTCACGCTGCCAGATGGCCGGCAGGAACATCTGCTCAAAGTCAATCGTAAGCCAATCCCGAATGGCACGGTGGTCAAGACACACACTGGTGGTGGGGGTGGCTATGGGTCGCCATTAGAACGCGATCCGTGGCGAGTGCGTGAAGATGTGATCGATGGCTATGTTTCTTTGCAAGGCGCGCGCGAACACTACGGCGTTGTCCTTAACGATGAACTGAACGTTGATGAAGCGGCCACTGATGCTCTACGTGCCAGTATGGCGCGCCAGTCTTAATAGACCAGATTAAACCTTAGAAATAGGCGGCGGCTTCCTCAGTTATGAGGGAGCCGCGGTGCGTTAAGGCGTTAAGCGGGTGAGAGCCCTGCCAACGCGATGTGTATGTTGTTTTTCTCACACGTTGCTGTGCAGTACAATCAACATCGTTTTGCAGACTCTTGGAGGATGCGCCGATGAAACGGGTTGGCTTTTTGCTCAAAGTGAAGCAAGACCTGATTGAAGATTACAAGCGCGCGCACGAAGCGGTGTGGCCGGAGATGCTCGATGCTCTGCGCGAAGCTGGCTGGCATAACTACTCGCTGTTCATGCGTGATGACGGGCTGCTGTTTGGCTACTTCGAGACACCGGAGAGCTTCGATGCAGCGCTGGCCGGCATGGCGGAAAAAGAAGTTAACAAGCGCTGGCAAGAGGCCATGGCCCACTTCTTCGAGATCCCAGAAGGCGCACATGCCGACCAAATGATGCTGCCGCTGCAAGAAGTCTTTCATCTCGACTGAAGCCCCGCGCGCCCGATCGGAGAAGTGCGCGTTCGATCGGGCGCGCAGCATTTGCGGTCGAGCAGATCAAGCGCCGTTCTCGCCTTCGATGCGGATGAACCCGGCCTGCGCCAGAAACGCGACGATACGGCGCGCATTCTCCTCTGGCGTGAAGTGGATCGTGTCGAGCGTGAGTTCTGGGTTAAGCGGCGGTTCATAGGGATCGTCAATGCCGGTGAAATCTTTGATCTCGCCGCGCCGCGCTTTGGCATACATGCCTTTGGTGTCGCGGCGCTCGCACTCTTCCAGCGGCGTATCAACGAATACTTCAACGAATTGATCTTCGCCGACCATACGGCGCACATCATCGCGCGTGGCGCGATACGGGCTGACAGCAGCGCAGATGACCAGCCCGCCATGTCGCACGATCTCAGCAGCCACGAAGCCGATGCGGCGGATGTTAGTATCGCGATCGTCTTTGCTGAATCCCAAGCCTTTAGAGAGATGCGTGCGCACCACGTCGCCATCGAGCATGGTGCTGCGCCGGCCATGCTCAAGCAGCAGCAGGGCCAGCACTTCAGCGGTTGTCGACTTGCCAGCTCCGCTCAACCCCGTAAACCAGATGCAGACGCCCTGCTGGTGGCGCGGCGGATAGGCCTCGGCCAAGATTTCGGCTACTTCTGGCCGTGTGAACCAGCTCGGCAGCAGCCGGCCTTTGTTGAGATATTCATCGCGCACCTGTGTGCCCGAGATCGATGCAGTGCGGGTGTCTGGGCTGATCGCGGAAGACTGCTCGTAGCGGTCTTCATCCGGCAGATAGACGAATTCATGAAAGACCAACGGCGAGACGCCAATCTCGCTGCTGTAGCGCTCGACCAGCTCATGCGCGTCGTAAGGGCCATAGAACGGTTTGCCGGTCGAATCGAGACCCGGGCTGGCGTGGTCGCGGCCCACAATCAGGTAGTTCGCCCCATGATTGCGGCGAATGATGGCATGCCAGAGCGCTTCACGCGGGCCGGCCATGCGCATCGCCAGCGGCAGCAGCGCCAGCAGCACCCGCTCGGAAGGATAGTGGTGATTGACGAGCGCGCGATAGGTGCGCACGCGCGTGTAATGGTCGACATCGCCGGGTTTCGTCATGCCAACCACGGGATGAAGCAGCAGCACGCCGTCAACCGCTTCGATCGCGCGCTTGGTCAGCGCTTCATGAGCGCGGTGCAGCGGGTTGCGCGTTTGGAAAGCGACGACGTTGGCGCGGCCATAGGCCGCCAGCCGCTCGCGCGTTTGCGCAGGCGTCAGGCGTAGTTCGCGAAAGTCGTAGTGGATCGGCAGCGACAGAACTTCCAGCCGACCGGAGAGGTTCAGCGTCCCCCAGCGCCCAAGTTCAGCCACGAGTGGATGTTTTAGGTCAAGCGTGCCGGCAACCGCCGCCGCGAACTCGTCGCGGTTCCAGCCGTAGATCTCCTCGATCGTCATGATCCCTAGTAAATTGTTCTTTGAATCGCGCAGCGCAATATCGCGGTCGAGCTGAAGCAGATCGCTTGGCTCGACAGGAAGTGTGATGGGGATAGGGAACAGGGTGCCATCGGCCAGCCGCATCTCGCCGAGCACACGAGCATAGTCGCTGCTGCCCATGAATCGATCGAGCGGCGAAAAGGCGCCGGTCGCCAGCAGCTCGAGATCGCAGACGGCGCGCCGTGATAATTGGATAGAGGGCAGCATGCTGGCATAGGCTTTGCGGTCTTCGCGCTGCTCTGCCGGAACCAGCAGGTCGATCAAGGTGCCGCCATAAGGCGCGATAACAGAAGTGGTCGTCAGGGTCATTGAAGTCTCGTTTGGTCAGTGGGAAAAGCGCACAAGCAAACGCAACCAACTCTACCATAAAGGCCGCCGCGCACCTAGAGCCGATCCCTGCCGAGGCATGCGGTTGTTCTGCTGTACAATATGTGGATGCGCAGCACGCGAGGCACAGTGGTCATGCAGCAGCCGTATTTGTTCATCAGCCATAGTTCAAAGGATCGCCATCTTGCTGAGGAGCTAGCGAACCAGCTCGGCGCGGCAGGATATCGCTGCTGGATCGACGTCAGTGACATTCCTGATGGATCGAGCTGGCCGCGTGAGATCGAAAAAGCGGTGGAGCGGTGCGGCGCGCTGATCGTCATCATGACCGAGCGCGCACGCGCTTCGGAATGGGTGGAGCGCGAAACGCTGCTGGCTCTGCAACTGCGCAAGCCAGTATTTATCGCTCGTTTTGATGACGTGCCGCTGCCCATCTATTTGATCGATCGCCAAGCGAGCGATTTTCGCGCGCAGCCCGAAACCGCGCTGAAAAAACTGATCAAGGCGCTGCAAGGGGTCTCCCTGACAGAACCGGAACCGCCAGCGAGTTTCGACGTCGAAAAACGCCGTGCGCCCAAGCCGAATGAGCATAACTTCTTCAAATATGTCGAACAGCTTCCGAACGGGGGGGAAAACGCGCGTATCGCGCGGGCGTGGTTTGCTTGGGCCGAAACCCATGCTGACACGATTACCTTTAGCGGGCGCAGCAATCCCGCCTTTCATGCGCATGTTTGGGTCGGGCCGGGCGGCGTGCTCGTGTGCTCGCTGCGAGCCTACCCAAAGCAGCCCGCCATCGAGCTGCCGCTGCAATACCTAACCGAGTTTCCGCCCTACGACGATCGCGCAGCTCGTCTGCGCGTGCTGCACGCCTGCAATGCGCTGCTGCCGGCCGAGCTGCGTTTCTCCGACGATCGCGCCGATCGGCGGCCCAATATTCCCCTGCTGCCGCCGCTGGCCGATGAGGCTAATCTCGCTGCGCTCCAGTCGATCGTCGGCGAGATCATGGCGAATTTGCGGAAGTTGAACTGATCCCTCGTTGTATGGGCGAGGCGGAGATTTGATCTTGCGCCTCGACTGAAAACCGGTGCCGACGGATGAAGGTTTGCGAACGGGTGATCGTGACGACGTTAAAGCCCGGTTCTGCGCCGCGATCCTGCTCAATGCCATTATGGCCCGGCCAACAGTGAAGCTGATACCACGTGCTGGGTGCGCTGGCGTACAGGATGCCGTCGCGGTAGGTTTCCGTCGCTTGGTGAACATGGCCGAAGAAGACCCCGCGCAGCCGTTTTTGCGCCGGAAGCAGCGCGCGGTGAAAGGCTTCGCCATCGCTCATGCGCATGAATTCATCCCAGAATGGGGATCCGATTGGCAGCGCATTGTGATGCACCGCGACGACCAGCGGGCGGGTATCTACGGCGCTGCAGATCGCGCTTAGCCACGCAAGCTGCTCATCGCCGAGCGCCCCACCCGCATACGGATGCGGCGCGCAGCTGTCAAGGCAGACGATTTGCACGCCGCGGGCTTCGAATTCGTAATAAAACTTATTGCGGATCGTCGGGGCGCTAAGCAGAATTTCTTGAAGCATAGCTCGGTCATCATGATTTCCGACCAGATAATAGACATGGTGACGGATTTGGCTCAGTAGATCGCGGGTGGCGGCATACGCGTGCCGATCCGGGTCGTAGACGACATCGCCCGTGTGCAGCACAAAATCGGGCGTGAATGGCAGCGCGTTGAGCTGGCGCACAAGCGCTTTGGCACCGGCCAACGACGGGTAATCGGCTTCATCTTGCGTATAATCAGGATCGGCGCTGAGGTGCGTGTCGCTGATGTGGACGAAGTTGAGCAAGATCTCATTTTGGTATTGTTGCAAAAATGCTTCGAGATGATGGTCTTTGATCGAGAGTGTGTTAAAACGGGGATTGCTCATGCCAGCCTCTCTACGGGAATGATGGGCAGCGTGGTGAATTCGATGAAGCGGCTGGGGGCAGGTTTTGCCGATGCTCATGTTGTTGCCTCCCCCAACATACTGTATTGTATTGTGATTATACTTTGTTTTCCCGCACGCGCCTTTGCTAAGCGTAAGGTTATCATGACGCGATGGTCGTAAAAATGCTGCGTTCGTCTTTCTTGCTGCTGGCTGTCGGGCTGGCGGCCTGCGCCGGCGCCGAACCAACCGTCGTGATCCCGACGCTTGCGGTTTTGCCCACCCTGACGCCAAGCGAGACGCCGCCGCCCACCGAGACGCCGACGATCGCTTTCACCGATACGGCCGTGCCCACCGAGACCGCAACGCCGACCTCGACGTTCATCCCGAGTAATACGCCTGAAGACACGCCCATCCCAACGGAGACAGGAGCGCCGACTGAAACGCCGTCGCCAACCTTCACGCCCAGCTTGACGATCACCAATACCATTACGCCGACGCTGACCCTAACCCCAACGCCATCGCCGGACTTGCCACCGCTCGGGGGTTTAGCGGCGCTGGCAGCGCAAGTGACGATCTTGCCGCCCGAGATCCGCTACGGCACTGCAACGCTGACCGCCATCGCCGTGCAGCGCGATTTACGCCTCGGCGCGACGCCAACCGCTGTGACGATCGCCGCCCCAGTTATTCTGCCGACGCTAGGTGCGCCTTTACTGGGGACGCCGTTTATGCCGGTGCCTCTGCCGCCCGCACCGGCAAACTGCTTGTATCCACCACCGGGAGGGCTTGGCGCACTGCTTGGCATCGACCCGACCTTCAGCGCGTCGATCGGCTGCCCGATCGGCATGCCACCCGTTCCGGTTGTGGTTGCGGCAGCATGGCAGCCGTTCGAACGGGGTTTCATGATCTATCTTCAGGGGGCGCCGGGCAGCATTTATGTGCTCACCAACGATAACCGGTTCCGGTTTTTCATTGATACATGGGTGTCTGGCGTTGATCCGGAAAGCGGAGGCGAGCTTCCGCCCCCCGGATTAGTCGAGCCGGTGCGCGGTTTCGGCAATGTGTGGCGCAGCAACCCGTCGGTGCGCGCGGCACTGGGCTGGGCAGTGGCCGCCGAAGCGGGCGATCTTGCCACTTTGCAGCTATTCGAGCGCGGCCGAGCGATTTATCTACCCGCCCGCGCCGAGACCTTTATCCTTATCGATGATTTTGCGCTCGCCAGCGCAGGCAACTGGCGAGCCTTTAGCGGCGGTTATTGACCGCGCACGCGCTCACCTAGGTGGCTAGGGCGCGAACAACGTCATCTCCTGCAGCAGCAGGGGCAGCGCGAGGAGTTCGTGCAGCGTCGCATCGGCGAGCCGGCCAAAACACCAAACGCGCAGCTTACTGACCAGCGCATCTTGCGCCAGCAGCAGGGCGGGGCTGCCCTCAAAAGCTGCCCACGTCGTGACGCTTTCGGCGATATCTGCCTCTAACCCTTCATCAAAGCTGAGCAGGCTGGCGAGCGCGCGCGCCCGCTCGTGCGGTTTTGGAAAAGGGCTAGCGCTCGTTTTGAGCGGCTGCCCGCCGACTGTGAGCACGATCAAAGGTTCCGGCAAGCCGTGCAGCTCGGCGCTGTGCAGCGCATCGATGTATCCTCCGA
The DNA here is from genome assembly GCA_046719065.1 of Aggregatilineales bacterium. Taxonomy (GTDB): domain Bacteria; phylum Chloroflexota; class Anaerolineae; order Aggregatilineales; family Phototrophicaceae; genus Flexifilum. The sequence continues at coordinate 46,411 of JBDNDP010000010.1, forward strand.
TCCGTACTTGCCCGCCCCAATCCAGCGACTCCGGCCGCCAGCGCAGCACTGCCAACGCCGGGCCTTCCGGCCCGCTCCAGCGCAGCACCAGCCGTTCTGCCGGCGCCGATAAAGTAAACAACCCGCGTTTGCCTTCGGTTTGCACGGTCTCGCTCTCAGTCTCGATCCAGAGCGAATTGCGTGCATACCCCGGAATTGACCAATCGGAGGTGAGTTGATTGTTCAAAAGATCGTTCATCGCTGCCCATTCTTCGACATAATTTCAACTGGCTTTAATCTGGTGATCGTAAACGTCGTGTTACACTGCGCCTGTAATCATCCAGGGAGGGAATTTCGCTTGAAAGAGCAGTCGCAGCATCTCGCTCGTCTGATCTCGAATGTATTCAGCCCGCCCGTCATTTGGGGAGTGTTGGTCTTCCCTGTTTCTTTTCATTTCGCTGAGACGCCGCATCAAGCGCTCACATGGGCGCTGACCTACAGCGTGCTGGTATGCCTGCTTCCAGCGCTGTTCATCGCGTTTCTGGTCTGGCGCGGTCGCATCACCGATATCCATATGCGGGTGCGCCAGCAGCGTATCTGGCCGTTCCTGTTCGCTTTGACATGCGCTCTGCTGGCTTGGGCTGCGCTCAACATGATGAAAGCGCCAACCATGGTGCCCATGCTGGCACTGGCGACTTTGGTGCAGCTCGGCGTGATGTTGCTGGTTACTCTGGTTTGGCAGATCAGCGTGCACGCGATGAGCATCACTGGCGCAGTTGTCTTCGCGGCTGCGCTGTTCGGGCCGGCGGCGGGGCTGCTGCTTAGCCCTCTGATCCCGGTGGTCGGCGCTTCGCGCGTGCTGCTGCAGCGCCACACGATTTCGCAGGTGGTAGCCGGGGGCGCCGTCGGCGCCACGTTGACTCTGTTGATCGTGATGCTCAGCGTGCAAAACTAACCTCCGCCGCTCGGCGTGCGCTCGATCACGATCTGTCCGTCCTGCACATGCCAGATCGCCGCGCGCGCCAGAAATGACTCCGTAAAGATTTCAAGCTCGGTCGTCGTCACCAGCGTCTGCGTCGCTCCGTCGATCTGTTCCAGCAGATACGCCCGCCGCTGCGCATCCAATTCGGCAATCACCTCGTCCAGCAGCAGAATCGGCCATTCGCCTGTGCGCTCACGCATCCAATGCAGCTCGGCCAGCTTGAAGGCCATCACGGCTGTGCGCGCCTGTCCCCGGCTGCCATATAGGCCCACATCGCGGTCGTTGATCGACAGGCGAAGCTCATCGCGGTGTGGGCCGCTTAAAGTGGCCCCTCGGCTGATCGAATCGCGCTGCTCGTCGCGCAGCCGTTGGGCGAACTGTGGCGCAATCAGGGCCGGGTCGAGGTCGCGGCTCAAATCAAGGCCCAGCGCGGTCAAAGAAAGCTGGCCGCTGCTGTCGGCCGCCGGCGCGAAGCTCGGTTGGTAGTGCAGGCTGAGCGTCTCGCGCCAACCCGTCAGCTCGTGATGGGCGCGTTGTGCCCCTCGCTCCAATTCGCGCAGGAAGCGTTGGCGGCCGGCGATGATGATCGCCCCGGCCTCGACGAGTTGAGCGTCCCAGTATTCAAGCTCACGAGGACTAGCCTGACGCTCAGCAATTCGCTTCAGCAGGGCGTTGCGCTGGGGCAGCACACGTTCATAATTTTCAAGCGCGAGCAGGTAGTTGGCATCGATCTGGCCAAGCGTATTGTCAATAAACCGGCGCCTATCAGCGGGCGTCCCTTCCACTAGCAGCAGGTCTTGCGGCAGGAACAGCACAACATTCAGCAGGCCGACCATGTCCATCACGCGCCGGTCTACGCCGTTGATTTTGATGTTCTTTTTCAATCGTCCGCTGCCGTTCGCTTCGGCCCTGCGATCGATCGTCACTGTGATCTCAACACGGGTGAGCGCCCGCTGCCCGCTCCGGATATCGGCCACCAGCCGCGCGAATGGCAGCGGGTCGTTCTCAACGCGCCAATGAATGAGCTGTCGGTCGCTGGTCGTGTAGGGCGAACGCGCCGTTGCCGCGTAGTAAACCGCTTCGAGCAGGCTGGTCTTGCCCTGTGCGTTGGCGCCGTGCAGCACGACCGGCGCATTGGCAGGTAAACTCAGTTCAAGCCGAGCATAGTTGCGGAAGTTCGTCAGCGAGAGGTGTTCGATGTACATGCGCTTCCTTAACCAGCCTCAAACGGCGTGGCCGTCGGCATGGCGAGCGTTGCAGCGGCAGTGGGGGGCGGCAGGGTTGCCGGCGCTGGAGGCGCCGGCACCAGTGGAGTCGTGGTTGGCAGCGGCGTCGCAGTCGGGGTTGGGCTTGGCGGCGGCGTTGGCGCTGATGCGTCAATGATCAGATCGTCTGGGTTGAATTCAGGCGCGCACAGGAAAGCGTCTCGTTCTCCCCAGCCGAAAGTGCCGGCCGGCAGTCGCAGCCGCAGCCACCCGCCCCCGAGATCGCGGGCGGTGGCGACCAATGTGGTATTGGCTTGCACCGTGCTGATCACTTGATTGGCGGTGTTTGGGCCGTCGTGAAGCCGCACTTCACTCAACGTCAAACAAAGTGGGTCAATCGTTTCGATCGTCTGCGCCTGCTGGATCGAAGAACCGTCTGCGCTTTGAGCGAACAATTCGAGGGTGACAGCTTCATCGCGCACATGCCCCAACACCATGATAGTGGCTGCCGGCCCGTAAACTGGATCGATTGGGGTTGTGCTTAGCGCTTCAATTCCGTTCAACTGCGTGATGGCGGCGCCGCTCGCGCTCCAGCTGATGGTTACGGGCTGCACGACATAGCGCATGAGCGGCTGCGGGATGATAGTGAAATACTCGATAGCAAGCGGCTGATAGATCTCGACGCGAGTGCTTGCTTCTGCCCACCCGCTGCCATTGCTGGCAAGCAGCCGTATATCGATTGTACCGGTGTAATCGCCGGTATTGAGCTGCGCTGAAGTGGTTGTTGGGTCAAGCACCGCGACTTCCCGCCCATCTACGAGCAGGCGTAGATCGTTGGCGTCGCGCAGCGACCACGTCAATTCGATTGGCGTGCCTTGCGCGACCCGCGCGCTGCCCACACTGAACGAATCGATAGCCGGCGGCGGGGCCGGCCGCAGCAAGATCAGCAATCCGAAAATGATGATCGTAGTCGCCATCAAGGACAGCCCGAGCAGCACATAGGCCGTCCACCGCGGCAGCGGCGGCTGCTCAAGGAGCTGTCCGCGCAGGCCGATCAGAAAGCCGGACGCGTCTCTGGAACGAATGCGAAGATCGAAAGGATAGAGACGCGCATCTCCGAACAGCGGCTGTCGCCGCGGTTGAACGCGCCCCGCGATCGCGATGCGTTGGCCCGGCGCAAGGGCGACCTGCGGCGACGCGATCGCAAAGCGCAGGCCCCCCCCTTCAGGATCGTGCCCCATGATTTGTAGAGACAAGGGAGCGCTGCCTCGATTGTGCAAGCCGAGACGGAAAGCCTGCCCCCTGTAAAGACGGGGTGTTTCAAGGTCTGCGCCGAGGCTGCTGAATGGCAGGATCGTGACCGGTACGCTTGTCGTCGCAGCAGCAGCAGGATCGCTTTTAAGCTGCACCGTCACGCGCAGCGTGTAGATGCCGGGTTTGCTATCGCTGCGCCGCAGGGGCTTAATGCTGATGACCGCCTCACCGCTGTGGCCAGCGGCGATATCGATTTCAGGCCGGTCGATGCGCAGCCACTCTCGTGGAATGCCCTCAACTGCGATCGAGAAACGTTCCGACTGGTCTCCCAGGTTACTGATCTTAACGCGGGCCGAAGTGTGCGCGCCGGGCGAAATTGCGATCTCTGGTCCCTCGATATCGATCGCGAAACGGCCATCTTTCAATTCGATGTGCCGCGTCACTTCCTCTGGCACTGGCACGGGGCGGGTTGGGCTTTCATCGACGTCGTGGTAAATCAGCAGCAGCTCGCCGATCAAGATCTCTTCGCCGCCCAATAGGCGGTGCGGCGTATTCTGCTGCAAACGCATCCCATCGACGAAGGTGCCGCTGCTCGATTCGAGGTCGGTAATGAAGACCTCTTCGCCGCGGCGAGTGATGCTGAGATGGTAACGAGAGATTGTGTCACTGTCGAGCGCGATCGCGCTAGTGGCAGAGCGGCCAACCGAAATGTTATCTGCTTCTAAAAGATAAGTTTTGAACAGGCCATCTGGCCAGAACACATCAAGCCGACCGTATGCCATTCGGCTGGCCCTCGCGCTAAATGGAAGACAGCGATACGTCCTTCAACGCAGTATTCTAACCCGTTTTGAATGCCTGTATAGGGAGCGGCGGCCAGCCGTTGACAGGAGCTCACTGAAAACCACGATACCCCAATATGATTCGGGGGTATCGTGGTTGCTCTGTTCGAGGGATTGTGGGAGCGCTTTGCGATGCTGCCTTAGCAAGCTAGCGGCTTAGAGATTCTCTTCGAGAATAGTGATGGCATCCATCGAGTCGAGGTACAGGATGGTGAAGTTGCCAAAGCGCGCTTCCACGACGCGAGCGGCGAAGCCATAGTCATCAGCCTGCCAGAAAGCGCGGCCCATCATCTCACCATGCTGCGGCTGCATAGCCGGGTCGGCCATCGGGGTCTCGCTTACTGCCGGGTCTTGGCGCATCATCGGTTCGGTGTTCACCATCGACCAGACCTGATCGAAGCCGCCATCGGTGTAGTGCGGGAAGATGGTACCCGTCACACGGACGGTCACATCGCGCGTTAGGCCGAATGGAAATTCTTGACCGGTGTTGTTAATGACTAGAAGCTGGTTCGCGCCCAGCAGGCCAGCCTCACCGATAATGAACATGCGAATATTGACCAATTCGTCAACGTTGCCATCCAAAGTCAGCCGCTGGCCATAGTAGGCCTCGGAATTGGCGGTCACATCGCTGATGGTCACATCCGGGTCTCCGACAAAAGCGGGATCGGCTGGAGCTGCGGGATCAACTGGAGCGGGGTCTTGGGCAAAGGCGCCGGCTGCGAGGACTAATAAACCGATGAGTGTGAACGTGAGTGCCGAAAAGAGAGTAGGCTTTTTCATTACAATCCTCCTTACGTTGCGATGCAGACATAATAAAAATTGTAATTAAGCTTTAGGTGAATAGAAATTAAACGCAAGATGAGTGCTGTTATGTTATTTGTAATAAAAACATTGCGCTTAAGGATTACATGGATGCGGGTATTCGTATAGCGTGCTGTAACCGCTGACGAGCATCAAGCTAAAAAAGCCACCTCGAAATCCGAGATGGCTTTTATGTGTTTGATCGCCGCTGCGCTTTAGAACGCTGGAGCGCGATGGCAGGCGGCCCAGTGCCCCGGGGTCACCTCGACCAATTCAGGATCTGGCTCTTCGAAACACGCGCCCGCGATCGCGACCGGGCAGCGCGTGTTGAAGTTGCAGCCGATGGGCGGGCGGGCCGGGCTGGGCACATCGCCGGTCAAGATGATGCGCTGGCGATTCTTCTCGATAATGGGGTCCGGCACTGGCACCGCCGAGAGCAGCGCCTGCGTATATGGGTGCAGCGGATTCTCGTAGACCTCATCGGTTGGCCCCAGCTCGACGATCTTGCCGAGGTACATCACAGCGACGCGGTCGCAGATGTGGCGCACCATGCTCAGGTCATGGGCGATGAACAGGTAAGTGAGATTCAGCTCGTCTTGCAGCTCTTCAAGCAGGTTGACGACTTGCGCCTGAATCGAGACATCGAGCGCCGAAATTGGTTCATCGGCGACGATGAAGCTGGGGCGCAGGGCGAGCGCGCGGGCAATGCCGATGCGCTGGCGCTGACCGCCCGAGAATTCGTGCGGATAGCGGTTGACGTAATACGGGTTAAGGCCCACGCGCAGCAAAAGCTGTTCAACGTATTCTTGCAGCTCAGCGCGGTTTTGAATGACTTTATGAATGCGCAGCGGTTCGCTAACGATGTTGCCGACCGACATGCGCGGGTTGAGCGACGCGAACGGGTCTTGGAAGATCATCTGCATGCGCCGGCGCATCTTGCGCAGCTCTCCGGCGCTCATGGTCGTCAGTTCCTGCCCCTCGAACACGACCGAACCCGCCGTTGGTTTGTACAGCTGAAGCACCGTGCGTCCGGTCGTGCTTTTGCCGCAGCCCGACTCGCCGACCAAACCCAGCGTCTCGCCCTTAAAAACATCAAAGCTGATATCGTCGACGGCTTTCACCGCGCCGACCTGCCGCTGCAAAATGATGCCGGCATGGATCGGGAAATACTTCTTGAGGTTTCTCACTTGCAAAACGACTTCACGGCCGTTCTGTTGAGTTTGCGCCATTTGCGACGCAGGGGCAGGGCTAGACACTTTGAACTTCTCCTTGTTCCGCGAGCGGCTCGCCAGTTCGAACATCGACGTGGCATGCTTTGAGATGATCGGGTGAGCTGTCGGGTGCTGGCACCAACGGCGGCATCACTTCATCGCAGATCGGCAGCCGGTAAATACAGCGTTCAGCGAACGGGCAGCCCTTCGGCTCTAGGCGCATGTCAGGGGGCGATCCTTCGATTTGCAGGAGTTTGTCGCCTACTTGCCGTTTATCGTGGCGCGGCAGCGATTTGAGCAAGCCGAGGGTGTAGGGGTGGCGCGTATCTTTGAACACCTCGCTCGCTGGCCCGCGCTCGACGATCATGCCGCCATACATTACCTGCACTGTATCGGCCAAGCCCGCCACAACCCCAAGGTCGTGGCTGATCCAGATGATCGCCATGCCAAGCTGGTCGCGCAGGCGTTTAATGAGATCGAGGATCTGCGCCTGAATCGTCACGTCGAGGGCGGTCGTCGGTTCATCAGCGATCAAAAGTTTAGGATTGCACGATAAAGCCATCGCGATCATGACGCGCTGGCGCATGCCGCCAGAAAATTGGTGCGGATAGTTTTTCAACCGCCGGTCAGCATCAGGAATGCCGACCATCGACAGCAGCTCAACAGCGCGCGCGTTAGCATCTTTCTGGCTCATGCCCATGTGCAGTTTAAGCGCTTCGGTGATCTGCGTGCCGATCGTCAGCACGGGGTTGAGCGATGTCATTGGGTCTTGGAAGATCATAGCGATCTCGGCGCCGCGCACAAGGCGCATCTGCTCGTTGGAGAGTTTGAGCAGATCGCGACCCTGAAAGATGACTTCGCCCCGTTCGATCTTTCCGGGAGGACTAGGGATCAACCGCATGATAGAGAGCGCATGCACGCTCTTGCCGCTGCCACTTTCGCCAACAACGCCGAGCGTCTCGCCTTCGTTTAGCTTATAAGAGATGTCGTTGACGGCGTAGACAGTGCCTTCCTGCGTGTAGAATCGTGTGACGAGGTTTTTCACCTCCATTAAGACGCCCAATGCTGTTGACCTCCTTAAATGACGCTCAAATGAACATAACAGCTATTTTACGAGCTGTTACATACCCCGTGCAACAATTCAAATTAAATTGCGCGCCAGTGGGCTTAATGTCAACGTTTAGCAAACCGTCATCGTACAGGCTCTCGGCGACGCTGCACGCGGTCGATGTGAAAAATACTCGTTCTGCTGGGCAAAGGTTCACCGCCCGTGGCGAAAATGCACGCAGGCGCTCCCATTTCCAGCGCCTGCGTGCAGACTATGATTTTTCGGCTATTTGGCGCTAAACTAACGCGGTCTTTTTCGCGCCGATCATGCCGTTGAGGATGCGCTCCATCGCCATCGTGTGCGAGCACACCCCGCGGCTGCGGAAGAAATCGCAGTTGCACTCCCACGCGTCGTCGTTATAGCTCGTGATATGTTCGCTGTTTTCGCCGTGGAAGGATACTTCAAATGCTAGGAACTCGATGCGATCGGGTTCCTCGGCATAGCGCGCAGCTTTCTCGACATCGCTGACAACATTTTGGCCGGGCGCATAGGGCAAGGGATTGCGTTTCAGCATAGGGCGCAGCATTTTTTCAAGCGCCATAATGTGTGGGCAAATGCCGTAAGTGCGAAAGCCCGGGCAGTTGCAATCCCAACCATCGGGGCCGAGGGTAATGAGATAGCTGTTGTTATCGCCTTTGAACTGGACGGTAAGGCTGTTGAAGGTGATGCGGTCGCGTTCTTCGGCGTAACGCTTGGCTTTCTCAATCTTGCCGATCATACCGTAGTCCATGATCTACGCTCCTTAAATTATTTAACATGCGTACTGGTTGAAAAGCCGATAAATAAAAAGCACGCGGTCTTATGCATCATGACCGCGCGCTTTCCAGTCCCTTAGAGTACAGCTTTGCTGGCCGCTTTAAACCCATAGCGTTTCCCAACTGTATCATGCTATAAGTTTATGTCACGTTTAAGTCCTTGTCAACAACGCTAACCTGACGCCTTAGTTAAGAGTTCCAAACACGGCCCTGAAGTGGCGATGGCCCGCGTTATCCGCCAACGCCTTCGCGGGTTGTGCGCTTTGCCTCGCGCGCTGCGCGGAAATGATCGCGTAGGTAAGACGCCGCTCGAACGGTCATCGCGCCGATGGTGCTAGTGGGGTTGACGGCGGCGCTCGTCACCATGGGGCTGCCATCCATGATGTACAAGTTGGGAATATCCCAGCACTGCTGCCAGCGATTGACTACCGAGGTTTCGGGATCATCGCCCATGCGGCAGGTGCCTAAAAGATGCCATGCGCCGGGTCGGTACTTTTTGCTTGGCGCTGTGAAGTTGTTGACCTTGACTTCCCATGCGCCCAGCGCCTGCGCAAGGTCTTTTGCGCGCTCGATGCCGAAATCGACGATTTTGCGATCGTTTGGGTGCAGTTGGTAAGTGACTTTGGGAGCAGGCATGCCGCTCGAGTCTTTGACCGTCTCCGAGAGCGTCACGCGGTTCTCGGGAAGGGGCAGGTCCTCGCCGACGACGAGGATGCATACGCCATGTCCCCAGTGCTTGCGGAACCAATCATGATGTTCGCGGCCCCATGGCGCGGTGTTCCCTGAATGGGAGCCGAACGCTTGGTAGCCTGCCCCATTCATCCGCACGACATGCAGCGTGACGCCGTTGATGAAGCCACGCTTTACGTCCGTTTCCGCGAATTCCGAGCAGATCATCGCTGCCGAAACGATGCCTTTGTGTATGTCGGTATAGTCATCGATCCACATTTCGACGATCGCCAGCCCATGATGCATTAGATTGCGCCCAACCTGATCGCTGCTGTTCGCCAAGCCATTTGGAAATTTGCCGTTAGCGGAATTGAGCAGCAATCGCGGAGTTCCGATGCCGTTCGCCGCGACAATCACGATGTCTGCCGGCTGAAAGTAGCGCACCCCGCTGATGAGGTCGACATAGACGACGCCCGAGGCGCGCCCATTCGCATCGGTCTCGATGATTTCGACGCGGCTGTTGGTGCGCAGCTCTGCCCCTGCACGCAGCGCTTTGGGCCAGTGCGTCACTGAGACGTCTGCAAGCGACCCGCGCGGGCAACCAGACTGGCAGTTGCCGCAGTGATTGCAGGCCTTACGACCGTCGTAATCTTCGGTGATCACGGCCATGTCCATGGGCCACCAGTGCCAGCCAAGTTGGTTGAACGCTTTAGCGACGATCAGGCCATAGGTTCCATGCGGATGCGTAGGGGTGCTAAATCCTTTGCGTGGCGGCATCGCCGGGTCGCCGACGAAACCCGCCGTCCCGCAGTCACGGTCATTGATCTCGTAGAACGGCTCGAGATCTTCGTAGGTGATCGGCCAGTCCGGCGCGTAGCCGTGCTCTCGCCCCTTGCGGAAATCGGAGGGGCGGTAGCGCGGCCATGTCGCGGTGTAATGCACCGTCGAGCCGCCCACGCCGTTCCACATTAACGGTTCTTCGTCTTCAGTATCGACCGGATAATCTTCGGGGCAGCGCCGCAAGTTAGCGGCGGTGCGCCAGCGCCCCATCACGCGCTGCCACTCCCAATCTGGCGAGGCATGAGGATGCCCGTACTGCTGAGGCCAACGCCCTTGTTCAAGGCATACGACTTTAAGCCCTGCTTCGGCGAGGATCTTGGCGGCGGCGGCGCCACCCATGCCAGAGCCGATGATCGCAACATCGACTGGGTCAAATCGCTTGGAGACAGACATTATGAAACTCCTGTTGGACTATTTCCAAATGGGGCGCAGGCCGTGCATCTCGAGATCGCTGGTCTCTACAGCGCGCACTTCGTCCGTTTTGATGTAATGACCACGCGGCTGTGCCGGAAGCGTCGCTGGGTCAAAAGGGGCGAGAGTGTAGCCGTGCGGTTGAGGTGCGGCGTTATAGTCGCGCCCCAAGGCGCGTACCGCTTCGATTACGGGGGGGGTCTGATAGTAGCCGAAATAAACTGCGGCGCGTATAAACGCGAATAGATCGGGCATTTCGCGTTCAAACTGGGTGAGAACGTTGGTTTGAGCGGACGCCTCGAGATCGACAAACGGACGAGGCTGTCCGTGATTTAGCGCCTGCATAATTCTGGCGAGCACATCCTCAGCTTCGGCAAAGTGCGCCGATAATTTCTCCATCAACCATAAGTGGACGCCCACTTCACCGGCGGGCGGGAACAGGTCGTCGCCCGGAAGCAAAACATTGACCAACGCATGAAATGTTGAAGCAGTTTGTGAGGGTGTCGCATTAAACGGCATAAGGACATCCTTTCAGAAAATGCAATTTTAGGCCAGTTGGTTAGACCAGTTGATATTACAATAGCGTGTTGAGGACCGCTTGTCAAACAAAATTCCTGCGATGAAACTGCCAAAATGATAACTTCAAGCGAAATTTGAGGGAGAAACGCCTCTCTGCTCCATCGGCATCGCAAAGTTGTTGTTGACAAGTTGAAGCACACATGCTAAGTTTTATGCATCTGGTTAGACCAATTTTCTTTTCAAACATTTTGATAGATAAAAGATGGGCCTCCTTTCGCAAGACCTCGCACAGCGTATTCGGCAGTACATTGCCGAGCGCGATATTCAACCCGGTATGCGGCTGCCTTCGGAGCGTGAACTTGCCGAGCAGTTTGCCGTGAGCCGAGGCGCGATTCGCGAGGCGCTGCGCGAACTGCAAATTATCGGCATCGTCGAGAAACAACCGCGCAGCGGAACATTCATCCGCAGCCTTAGCCCCGCTGCTACACTGAGTTTTGATTGGGATGAAGTTGATGCGGAAAGCGTGCGCCAAATTTTCGAAATGCGCATGCTCATTGAGCCGCGTTGTGCCGCGCTCGCCGCGGTCCGCGCGACTGACGAGGAAATTCAAACCCTGCATGAAGCGCTCAACGAGATGCGGCGCGCTATCGATGATGAGGCGATCGACGCATTTCAGGCCAGCGACAAGCGGATGCATTATGTCATCACGCGGGCAACGGGCAACCAGTATTTAATTCAGCTTCTTGAGGCGATGACCAACGCGCTCGAGCAAAGTGTGCGCATCAGCCTGCATATTCCGGGGCAAATGGCGCGCGCGTTGGCCGGCCACCAGCAGATCGTGACAGCCATTGAGAACCGGCAGGCGGAATGGGCATCGGCAGCGATGGAAACGCATCTGCGCGATGCGTGGCATTACATTTCCGCCCAGGTGAATACAGCAAGCACTGGGTTGGCGCTGGATGAGCGCGTTGAGATGTCTGCGTCATGAGCTTGGTTGATACGCACTATCGAGGGAAAAACTTGTGGACAAGCCAAGGAAGTTAGTCGTCAAAAAGAGTGAATTCGTGGGGGGCGCACCGATGGAAGTTCGGGCGGGGGTGCGCGATTGGAAGGTGATCTATCCCGAATTGGGCGTCGATACAAAGACGCTCATCGTCGGCATCGTTGAAATTGAAGCGGGGCAGCACAGCCCGCTGCACCGGCACAACTGCGAAGAAATTTACTACGTGTTGAACGGCACGGGCGAGATCGAGAGCGAAGGGGAGCGCCATCCGTTCGAGGCCGGCGACGGAGTGTACAACCCGCCCAACATCCCGCATCGCGTTTGGAACACGCATCCGACCGAGACGCTGCGCCTATTGGTGGTAGGCGGCATCATGTTCGTTGGGCTGGTGCCTGAATGGCCAACTCCAAGCCCATATGAGATCCTTGAGTAGCGCTATGCAGATCACGGATGTGCGTTATCTCGCCTTACAGTATCCCTTGACGACGCCACTCAAATTGGCATGGGGATGGATGACGCATCGCAATTTTGCGCTTGTCCTTATCGAGACGGATGCAGGCTTGACAGGGATCGGCGAGACTTCGGTCAACTTTCCGCAGTGGTCGATCAAAGAGCGCAAGATCACGATTGAGGAGGGGCTGCGCCCGCTGCTCATCGGCGAAAACCCGCTGGAGATCGAACGGTTGTGGCAGAAGCTGTACGATGCGCTGTCACGCCTTGGGCTGTTGTGGGGCAAAGGCGCGATCATGTCCGCCATTGGCGGGATCGATATCGCCCTGTGGGACTTGGCCGGTAAGGCCTATGGCCTGCCGCTCTATGCGCTGCTTGGTGGCAGGGTGGCAGAGCGCATCCCGCTGTATGCCACGGGGTTCGACCTCAAAACGCCGCAGCGCTATGTGGATCAGGGCTATCGAGCGCTCAAAATGAGAGTGGGCTTCGATGTGAAGCAGGACCTGATGAACGTCGAGGCAGTGCGAAAAGCCATCGGCGATGACATCGCCTTGCTTGTCGATGTCAACATGGGTTGGTCGCGCCAGCAGGCGCTGGCGCTGGCCCCGCATTACGAAGCCTTTGACCTCTATTGGCTGGAAGAACCTGTGCGCAGCGATGATCTTGATGGTTACCGACTGCTGAAAGCGCGAACTTCAATCCCGCTGGCTGCCGGCGAAAATGCCTTTGACCGCGCGGATAGCCAGACGCTGCTCGAGACGGGCGCGCTGAGCTACCTGATGCCCGATCCAACGCGCGCCGGTGGTTTGAGCGAAGTGAAGCGCATTTGCAGCTTGTCGTGGAATTACAGCATTCCATACTCGCCGCATCACTATGGCTCAGATGTAGGCTTTGCCGCAGCGCTGCATTTGATGGCCTCTACGCCAAATGGGGATTATCTGCTGCGCGATGTGACCGAGGTTCCACTGCGCGAGGATATCCTCAAAACGCCGATCCGTATTGAGGATGGCTTTGCCTGTTTATCGGATGCGCCGGGGTTGGGCATTGAGCTGAACCCACAGGCCGTTGAGGCTTACCAAATCGCGTAGGAAAACAGTGAAAGGAGGTGTTTCGATCGGAGAGTAAAGCGAGATGTTCACTTAAGTCACAGAATAATCTTTGATCTAGATGAGGGAAGATGATGAAACGCGCGCTATTTTTCACATTGTTTATCGCTATTCTGCTGCTAGGGGCGCTGCCCGCCGCTGTCGCGCAAGAAGATTTTTCTGGCCGCTCGATCACGTTCGTCACCGTTCAGCCGCATGCGGTCGCCAGTCGCTACGTCGCCCAACTTTTCGAGGCGGAAACCGGCGCGACGGTGGAAGTGGTCGACGTGCCCTACGACACGATTGCATCGCAGGCGTTGCTCGATGTTGTGTCTGGTGTTGGGCAATATGACGTCATTGAGATTTGGTACCCGTCGCTTGGCTTGCTGGCTTCGGAAGGCGTTTTGGTCGACTTGACCGACTGGTATGAGGAAAAAGCGGATATCATCGAGCCGGACGACTTCGCGCCGACGATCGCCGACCCATATACGCTGTGGGATGGTCGCCGCTGGGCCGTTCCCTATGATGGCGATACCCACATCTTGTTCTACAACCGCGTTCTGTTCGAACGCTTTGGCCTAGAACCGCCGACGACGTGGGCCGAGTATGAAGAAGTCTGCCGCACGATCACGGAGGCGGGCGCTGCAGAGGGCATTTACGGCTGCGCCATCATGGGTGCGCAGATCCCATTGATCTTGATCGGGACGTTTGCCAACCGGCTTGGCGGTTTTGGCGGCGGTTTCTTGGATGAAGACGGCAACCCGATCATCAACTCGCCTGAAGCGGTTGCGGCTCTCGAAGCACTGTTGAGCCAAGCGCAGTATGCCCTGCCCACGCCCAGCGCGACGGCCTTTGATGAAGCGGTTGGCGCTTTCGTGACCGGCCGCGCAGCGATGATGGAATTCTGGACGGACTTGGGCCAGATCGCTGATAACCCGGAAGGTTCAGAGATCATTGGGCAGTGGGGCGCCGTGCCGATGTTGGTGGCCGAGCCAGGCATGGAGAGCGCACCGGCGTTGAATGCGGGCTTTTCGGTCGGCGTTTCGACGCTGTCGCGCGATCCGGAATTGGCGCTGGCGTTCATCGAGTTCATCGCACGGCCCGATGTGAATGTCATGGTCAACACGATCGTCGGTGGGCTTGACCCGACCCGCATTTCCACCTTTGATAACGAAGCCTATCGCGCGCACGTGACGCCGGAGCTGGCCGATACCGCCAAAGCAGCTCTGACGGCCGCCACGGCTTGGCCGACCGACCCGCTGTGGCCTGAAATGGCTGAAGTGCTGACGCAGAATCTTGGTGCGGCGCTTAGCGGTGATAAGACGGCCCAGCAGGCCTTGGACGATACACAGGCCGCTTGGGAAAGCATTCTGGGGCGTTAAACGTAGATGAACGGGGAAGGGTGGCTTCGTCTGCCCTTCCCTTGCTTTGTGCGTTTGCCGCGTGAGCAGCCTAGCTGGACGACTGAAAATAGCTTTCAGGAAAGCTGATGTTACGTAAGCTGTCGCAGGATCGATCAAAGTGGTTGATGGCGCTGCCGACCATCGCGCTGCTGCTGCTCTTTTCGCTCTACCCGCTCTTCTCGATGCTACACATGAGCTTCACCCGTTCGACGCTTGGGCAGCCGTTTCGCGCTTGGGTGGGGCTTCAAAATTATAAAGATGCCCTCGTCGATCGTATCTTTATGACCTCGATCGGCAACACGCTGATCTTCGGTTTCGGTGTCACGATCGCCGAACTGATCATCGGTTTCTTGCTGGCGCTCTTCTTCTATCGCAGCGTGCAGGCGGGCCGTTATCTGCGCACGCTGGCGCTGCTGCCGTTCATCGCCCCGCCGGTCGCCGTCGCCATGATCTGGCGTTTGATCTACGAGCCGAACGTCGGCCTGATCAATCACTATCTGCGCCAGTGGAATATCACCCAGCAGTCGATCCCGTTTTTAGGGCAGCCGGAAACCTCCCTGCTCAGCATTATGGTTATCGACATCTGGCAGTGGACGCCCTTCGTGTTTATTCTGGCGCTGGCTGCGCTGCAAAGCCTGCCAGAGGAGCCTTATGAAGCAGCAGCGGTTGATGGCGCGACGCCGTTTGAGGTTTTCCGCTTCATCACGTTGCCGATGATGATTCCTTCGCTGCTGGTGATCGGCATCATCCGTCTGATCGGGGCGTTCAAAGTCTTCGATCAGGTCTATATGCTCACGGGTGGAGGTCCGGGCATTTCCAGCCAAGTTGCAACACATTATATCTATCGTACGGCCTTCAACAGCTTCAACATCGGCTATGCCTCCAGCATGACGATCATTCTGCTGGTGATCGTCATCGTCGTCATCACCGCACTGACGCTGTTACATGCTTACACTGTTCGTCGTTATGACTGAAGAGGAGTGGCCCTGTGGCGCTGGCATCGACTGACACCCCCGCTCAGGTTGAGCGTAAAACTTCGTTGTTGAGCAGGCTTGGCTTGCGGGTCAACGTCTTTCAAATTGTGCTCACGCTCATCGTTGTCGCGCTGCTGCTGTTCACCCTGCTGCCCATCCTTTATATGGTGACGACTTCGTTCAAAGAGCCGATCGAGATTCGCCGCAGCGGCGCCTTCTTTCCAGAGACGGTGACTGACATCAATTGGGTGAGGGCGTATCGCAACGTCCCGGTGCATCTCTATCTAGGCAATTCGACCTTGGTTGCGCTCGGCAGCGCGCTTTTTGCTGTGGCAGTCGGCATTCCGATCAGCTATGTGATTGCGCGCTTTCATTTCGGTGGCGGTTTCTTGAAGAACTGGATCCTCGGCACCTATATTACGCCGCCGATCGTCATCTCGATCCCGATCTTCTTGATGTTTCGCACAGCCGGCTTGATCGACTCGAAGCTTGGGTTGGCGATCTTGCACGGCGTCGCAGCGCTGCCCGTCGCTGTGTGGCTGTTAGAAAGTTTCATCCGCAAAGTGCCGCGCGATATTGACGAAGCCGCTTGGATCGATGGCGCTGGCCATTTCGGAACGCTTGTGCGCATCATCGTCCCGGTTATTCTCCCGGGTTTAATCGCCACCTTCATCATTTGCATGGTGCTTTCGTGGAATGAATTTTTATTTGCGCTCGTCCTCACTTACACGCGCAATGCGCAAACCTTCCCGATCGGCATCTCAAACTATATCGGGGAGCATGGCCAGCAGTTCGGAGAGATGTCGGCGGCAGCGCTGGGCGGGCTGGTTCCCATCTATCTGCTTGCCTTCTTCTTCCAGCGCTATCTTGTTCAGGGTCTATCGAGCGGGACGGTGAAATAGATCGATTTTTAGGGAGTAACGAACATGAAAGCAGCACGCTGGCATGGACGCCATGATGTTCGCGTGGAAGAAGTTCCTGAACCCTCGCCCAAACCCGGGCAGGTCAAGATCAAGGTGCACTACTGCGGCATCTGCGGGACTGACCTGCATGAATACATCGAGGGGCCAATGTTCATCGCCAAGCAGCCGCATCCCCTAACGGGCTATGGGGCGCCGGTTATCATTGGCCACGAATACGCGGGTGAGATCGTCGAGTTGGGCGAAGGAGTCACGGGTTGGCAGGTCGGCGATCGGGTGGCGCTGGAGGGCTACTGGGTTTGTTTTGACTGCTACTACTGTGAGCGCCATGAATACAATCGCTGTGTGGAGCTGGCCTTCCACGGCATGTCGGCCCCAGGTGGGCTGGCCGAGTATGTATGCGCGCCGACTTATCAACTCTACGCGGTCGATCCCCGCGTCAGTCGTGAAGCGAGCGCGCTGGTCGAGCCGATCGCCGTCTCGGTGCGCGCGGTCAACCGGACTGCGCCCAAGCTTGGCGAAAACGCGATCATCATCGGCGCTGGGCCGATCGGGTTAGCCATCTTGCAGGTTTTGCGCGCGGCCGGCATCGAACGGGTTGCGGTGGTCGAGCCGTCGCGCAAGCGCCGTGAAATGGCGCAGGAGTTTGGCGCCAAGCTGGTCCTTGACCCAGCCCAAGACGATGTTCAGGGCGCGTCGGCCGAGATGACGCGCGGCATCGGCTTCGACATGGCATTCGAATGCGCCGGCGTTGATCAGGCTTATCAGACGGCCGTGAACACCACGCGCAAAGGCGCACGCATTTGCCTCGTCAGCCAGACTAATCAACCGTTCCGGCTGTTCGTCAACGATATTGGCTTTGCCGAGCGAGAGTTAATCGGCACAGTTGCTTACTGTGGAGAGTTCGCCACGGCAATCGATCTGATCGCCAGCGGCGAGGTGCGCGCTGACGATATGATCACGGCAAAGATTCCACTGGAGCAGCTCGTATCGGTTGGCTATCACGAGTTAATGCACAACAGCGCCAATCAAGTGAAGATTATTGTCGACCCATGGGCCTAATCTGTTTCAGGAGAAAATATGACGATGGGCATGCCGATCTTGAACGAACCGATCCAACTACATTCCAGCGTGCGCGAATGGCTAGATCAGCCCAAGCGAATGCTCATTGGCGGCGAGTGGGTCGAGAGCAAAAGCGGAAAGACGTTCCTGACGGAAGACCCCGGCACCGGCCAAACGCTGGCCGAGGTTCCGAGCGCTGATGCCGACGATGTCGATGCGGCCGTCTCGGCCGCGCAGCGCGGTTTTCAAGCGTGGCAGGCGCTTGCACCGGCCGCCCGCGCTGACATCTTATGGAGAGTTGGCGAGTTGATTCACCAACATGCCGAAGAGTTTGCCCAGCTTGAATCGCTCGATACTGGCAAAGGGATCAGCGCCGCCCGCGCTATCGATGTTCCCTTCACAGCAGAAAATTTCAAATACACCGCTGGCTGGGCCACCAAGCTGAACGGCGAAACCTTCAACCTCAGCCTGAGCGACGAGGAATGGCACACCTTTACGCTGCGCGAGCCTGCGGGAGTCGCGGCGGGCATTATCCCTTGGAATTACCCGCTTGCACAGGCATCGTTCAAGATCGCGCCCGCGCTGGCGGCCGGCTGCTCGGTCATCCTCAAGCCGGCCGAGCAAACGCCGCTCACCGCGCTGCGCTTGGCTGAGATCATGACGGAGGCCGGCGTGCCGCCGGGCGCGGTCAATGTCGTCACCGGTTTTGGAGAAACGGCGGGCGCGGCGATTGCGCGCCACCCAGAAATCAACAAAATTTCTTTCACAGGTTCGACGGAAGTTGGCAAGCTCATCCTAAAAGCCGCTGCCGAGACGAACTTGAAGCGCGTTACGCTTGAACTGGGCGGCAAATCGCCGACCATCATCTTCGACGATGCGGATCTTGAAGCGGCGATCCCCGTTGCGGCAGCAGCGATCTTCAACAATACCGGACAGGTCTGCAATGCTGGTTCGCGCCTTTACGTGCAGCGTTCCGTGTTTGAGCGCGTGCTTGAAGGCGTCAAGCAGTACGCGGCGAATTTGCGCATCGGTTATGGCTTAGATGAACGCACCGATATCGGCCCGCTGATGTCAAAAGCGCAGCTTGAGCGGGTGACGGGATACGTCCAGCAAGGGCTGCATGACGGCGCGACCCTCTATTTCGGTGGCGCGAGCGAATTTGATGCCAATGGGTATTTCTTCCAGCCGGCCATTGTCACGAATACGCGGCCAGAAATGTCGATCGTGCGCGAGGAGATCTTCGGGCCAGTGCTGGTCGCAGAGCCGTTCGACGACCCGGACGAGATCGAGCCTGTCGCCAATGCGACAGTCTTCGGGCTGGCGGCGACCATCTTCACGGCTAATATTTCGCGCGCGCACCGGCTGGCCAAACGGCTGAAAGCGGGCGCTGTTTGGATCAACTGTTTCGGCGTGTTCGACCCAAACCTGCCGTTCGGCGGTTATAAACAGTCTGGCATCGGGCGCGAAATGGCGCGTTTGGGCGTCGAAGCGTTCACCGAGGTCAAAGCAGTGACGATTAGGCTGTAGCATCGGCTGTGCGTTCCGACTTCGAAGCATATCGCAGGGATCGGCGGCGCTGTCACTTGGAGGGACGGGCTGCCGATCCCGAACCGGTCTGAGACCTACCTGAGAGAGTCAGAAAAACAACTTAGCCAGCTTGAGCGCGCCCTGGTTCCACGGTACGCGGTGCGAAACGCCGCTCTGTCCTTCGAACGTCGAGAGGTTATCGAGGTACCACTGGTAATTGCGGATTAGCGCGTCTTTATTCGAGTATTTCGGTGTGAAACCCAATTCGCGCTCCGCCTTCTCGATCGAGACGAACGAATCCTTGCTCGCTGTCTCATAAACCCACGCATATAAAGGCGAAAGCTTCAGCTTTTCCAGAAGCTTTAGGCCAAAGACCACTGGCTCTGCCGGGAACGGCACGATTTGCTTGTTGAAGCCGGCATAGTCGAGCACAGCCTGATAGTCCTCGCGCATGGTGGTGAACTCTTTGGCGCCGATATTGAATGTCTGGTTAACAACGTCCCTATCAAGCGTGGCTGTCAGATAGATCGCGTCACATAGATCTTCGACATCCAGCAGTTGATAGCGGTTATCTCCGCTGCCGATCATTGGGAAGCCGCGCCCGTCTTTGGCCCAGTCGTAGAAAAGGGCGAAAACGCCCAATCGCTCTGGCCCGATGAACGATTTAGGCCGGATGATCGGAACGCACATGCCGGCCTGCCGGAAGCGAATGCAAACTTCCTCGGCCATGATCTTGGCTTTGCCGTAGGGGCCAACACCGACCATCGGGTCAGTTTCGTAAAGCGGATGATGATCAGGCACCCCGTAGACGGCTGTCGATGAAATCATGATCATCCGTTCAACGCCGTGCTGCTTGGCTGACTCAAGCACGGTCTGTGTGCCGACAACATCTGTCGAAAAGATATCCGCTTCGCTGTACAGTGGCAGAGCAGCAGCGGAGTGGACGACGATATCGACGCCTGCCATCGCTCGATCAACCGCGGCACGATCGCGGATGTCTCCGGTGATGATGGTCACACGATCGCGCTCTGGATAGTCAAATTCGGCGATATCGAGCGAGATCACGCGATGGCCGCGATCGAGCAAATAGCGCACGAGATTGATACCTAGAAAACCGGCCCCGCCGGTGACGAGATACGTTTGAGTGTCTGCCATAGAAACTCCCGCGCAGCGCCCCGCAGTTGGCGCAGAACGCGCTTTTAATTTAATAAGATCTACAGCGGCGAAGTGTAGACGATATGAGCACAGGCGGCAATGGTCGCTTCGTACGCGGCGGTTGACCTGCAGTTGAGCGGATTCTCATCTAGCGCTGATCTCCTCATTAGAAAGATGGAATATTCTCAAATTATTCCATTGATCGGGGGAAAGCTGATGGGAATTGAACTGTATTGGGATAACGACGATCGAACCGTCATGCTGTGCGAGATCGCCGGCAGTTGGACGTGGGACGATATGTATCAAACATTGGAGAAGATCAAGAAGGTGACCGATGCAGCAGATTACGAGATCGGCGCCATCCTTGATGTTAGCGGCGGCATCAGCGTTCCCGGTGGCACCATCTTCACGCCGACGGCGCTGGAGCATGCCAAACGTATGCTCAAGATGGGCGAGGGGGGCACCGGCCCAGTTGTGATCGTGGGCGCCAATCCGATGATCCGCACGATTTATCAGACGTTCTACAATCTCGATCGTAAAGCGCTTGGTAACGTGCGTTTCGCAGACACGGTCGATGAAGCGCGCGCTATCTTGGCTCAGCGGCAGCCAGCCCGTATTGGCGCTTGATGCGCTTACAAACCCACTAAACGGGCGTATGCTTCAATTTGCGTTCGCGCTGCCACATACATTGAACGCTCAACTTGCGCAAGCGTCTCTGGCGGCACATTAGCCCACAATTCGTCGCTGGCATCGCGGATTAAAGCGCGTACTTCTGCTGGGCTAAGCCCGATCCGTTCGCTGATGATGTCCAGCGTCTCGCTGCGGCCACCGGGCGCGATTTGCCTGTAAATTACATCGCGCCACTTAAGCAGCATCTCGTCTGGCAGGAAGGGCAGCCAAGCACGAGGCTGTGCCTGCGACAGCGCGGCGGCCAACTGTGGGTGGATGCGCGCGCGGTCGCTTTCGTCCATCACGATCAGCAGCACATGCAGCAGGTGAAACCGGCGCAGCCGCGAACCCCATTCGCGCTCAACGAAATGTGGGCGCAGCATTTGCACCAGCCAAATTTCATCCATCGTCAAGTGGCCCACGTATCCGGCGACGAAGGCTAGACGCGCTGCGTCGCCGTTGGCGACCAGCTCAGGGTGGCGGCGCGCCATCACGCGCCATAAGTTTTCGACCACGTGATCATCATAACTATAGAAATGCGTCGTTTCGCGGGGTAGCGCCGTCGCCGTGTGGGCATCGGCCGCGATGCTACCCAAAGCGAAGGCAGCCAGCCGCTCATTCAGCAGGCCGCGCAGTGTGGGGTTCAGCGCTTCATCGGCGAGCAGGCGCCCTGCGTAGGCCAGATGTGTGAACGGGGTCGGCATCTGGCCTGCGCCTCATGGACTAGGTTCAAGACAGCTGGGCAGATCGGCGACGCTGCGCGGCCAATCAGCGCCATAGAACGACAAGTACTGCGCCACATGCGCGGCCCAATAGTCGTCGTTGTGGGCGCCCGTCGGGTGGATCACGTAAGTATGTGGGATGCCGCGCGAGCTTAAGCGGCCGGAAAACAGTTCGAGATTGGTGCCAGCCGGGTCGGCGGCTGCATTATCAAGATACATGCGCAAATTCGCCTGCGAAAGAAACGGGGCATTCAGCGCCAGCTCGAGCGGGTTGTTGGCCGCTGGGGCGTTATCGGCGGTGAACGACGCGCTGTGCCCACCTGCCGCCCCGAAGATATCGGGGTGGCGCATAGCGATGCTGAAGGCCCAAAAGCCGCCGCGCGAAATCCCACCGATCGCCCGGTACGCGCGGTCGTTCCACGTGCAGAAATCGCGCTCGATAGCTGGGAGCAGTTCTTCAAGGATGACGGTTTCATAAGAGCGATTTGGCGGGAAACTGTTTTCCGCGCCGATCGCGCCAAAATAAGGCATCACCAGGATCATCGGGCCAAGCACGCCCAAACGCATGCCCTGCTCAAGCGCTTCGACGACGCCGATGTTCGTCCATTGCGTCTCGCGCTCGCGCAGGCCGTGCAGCAGGTAGACGACAGGATAGCGCCGCCTTTGTGACAGGTAGCAAGGTGGAATGTAAACGCGATAGCGTAGGTTTTCACCGGCGACAGCGCTGCGAAAATCATCAAACGTGATGATCTGCCCGCTGTCCTCGTCGCACGGCGGCGCGGTCGGCGTTGGGGTGAATTCCGGCGTTGGCGTTTCCGTCGGCGTAGCGGTAGCGGCCGGCGTGTCAGTTGGGGGTGGGGTGTCGCTTGGCTCTGGCGTCACAATGATGATCTGCGCTGTCGGGGTGATGACCGGCGCGAGCGGATCGCAGGCGATCAGCGACAGCGCGGCGCATAACAGCAGAGCGAGCAGGGTTGGTCGGTGGGATCGTCGTACCATAGAATGGTATTATAGCTTCACTGCCGATCGGCGCATAGGATTTACCCTATAATGAGCCTTCAAGTGCGCGCCTTTTTGTTCGATCTCGATGGCGTCATCGCCGATACAACCGAGTATCACTACCGCTCTTGGAAGCGGCTTGCTGAAGAAGAGGGTCTGCCCTTCACGCGCGCCGACAATGAGGCGCTGCGCGGGCTTTCGCGGCGGGCGAGCCTGAATCAATTGCTGCGCGAACAGCCGGTCGACGAAGCGACGGCGCAAGCATGGATGGCGCGCAAGAACGCTTACTTTTCCGCCTATTTGGAGCAGATGACCTCTACAGATCTGCTGCCGGGAGTCGTTCAGCTCATCGACGAGGCGCGGGCTTACGGTCTCAAGACCGCGGTCGCTTCGTCGAGCCAGAACGCGAAACGGGTGTTAGAACGCCTCGGTGTCCTCGACCGGTTTGATGTGGTCGGCGATGCCTTCTGCGTTGCCAACACCAAACCCGCGCCCGATATCTTTTTATGGGTGCTCGAGCGGTTGAGCGTGTCTCCGAATGAGGCGGTCGTCTTTGAGGATGCCGAGGTAGGCGTTGCGGCAGCACGAAGTGCAGGCTGTTGGGTCGTCGGCGTTGGAAACGCTGATCTCAGCGGCGCGCATGTGTTGCTGCCCACGCTGGCCGCTGCGCGCGTAGAGGCGATCTTGGCTGCGCTGGCTGCTTCTAGTGTTCACTTGAGCTAACCGGCCCGAAATAGCGCCATGGTCGATCCAAGCGTGATGACATCGCCATCGCGCAGGACGCGACCTTTCTCCGTCACGGCTGTGCCGTTGACCAGCGTGCCGTTAGCGCTGCCGAGATCAGTGATAACCCAATGTTGGTCTACCAGTTGAAGGCGGGCATGCGGCCGCGAGACGGATGGGTCTTGTAGAAAGATGTCCCAGTCAGCCCGGCTAGTGGCACGGCCGATTGTCACCGTCGGCAGCAGCAGCGGGATGTGGCTGCCCTCTTGCGGCCCATTCGTGATGATGAGCTTGCCTTTGCCAGTGTTGGTGATGGCCGTGATCAACGTTCCGTGTGTGCTGGCATGGCGCTGTTCATCTTCATCAACAATGGCGCTGAAACGCAGTATCGGCCTGTAGAGGCGGATCTCATCGCCAGAGGTGAGCGGAAACGGCTCGCTGATGCGTTCGCCATTGATGTAAACGCCATTTGCGCTGCCTAGATCGGTGATCGTGAAAATGCCATCGCGGTAGCTGATCACGGCGTGCTGGCGCGAAACATGCTGCTCTTTTATGCAAATATCATTGCTTTCAAGGCGGCCAATGCTGGCCGTTGCGCCTTCGGCGAGCACATAGTCGTGCGTTTGCCCAGTTGCTGGGTCGGTCCATGTAATTTTTGCAAGGATCAGTGGTTTTGTGCTCATAGCAGAAGTCCTTTCCCCGGGCAGCGGCTAACGATTTTGGGCGTCTTTCTGCGTGGTGCTGCCGCCGACGCGCTGCCTGCGTTCCGTCTCGCCCATACCAGGATGCCATTCGTCGGGCAAAGCGCCGCTTGGCTGTGTGATCACAAGGCCGCCGAGGTCGCGGGCGATCAGCTCAAGCAGGTGCGGCGCGATCCATGTCGCTGCGTCAATCTGCACAGCTACGGCGCCAGCATCGAGGTAGTCGCGCGCGTCTTGAGCCGAATGGATACCGCCCGCGCCGATGACCGGGATGCCGGCGCTGCGCGCGATCAGGCCGGCTGTGCGCAGCGCTAGCGGTTTGATCAGCGGGCCGTAGATGCGGCCAGCCACTAATTTGCCCCCGGCATCGCGCGCCGTGCCGCGCGGCGGCGCGCAAGCGACTAGCCCGTCGGCTCCTGCATCGGCGATCGCCTTGGCCATATCAACCGAAGCATGAAAGGGCAGGCGCACCAGCAGTGGTTTTTCTGAGCAGTTCACCGCAACATGGACGAGCCGTGCAGCTTCTGCAAGGGGCAGATCATCGTTCAGACCAAGCTCAATGCCGTCAACCGCATCTTCCTCTTCCAGCAGCGCCATGCAGCGGCGCGTATCCTCGGCGCTCGTGAGGACGAGGTGCAGGATAACCGGCAGCGGCAGGCGCCGCCACTTGTCGCGGTGCAGTGCCAATACGCGGCTCAATCCCGGGTTAGGCAGGCCAGTGTGGATCAAGACCCCCGCCTCAAGTGGGACGACGCGAGTGCCGCTCGCTGGACTCCACGGCGCCGAAGTGACCGGGTTGGTGACGAATGCGCCCAATTTATCTAGATTACACAAGTCTCGATAAGCTTCGCCGTATCCGACTGTGCCGGCTGCCGGCATGACTGGCGTCTCTAAGATCAGGCTGTTCTTGCCCGGCCGCGTGATCCTCACTGCCATGTCGCTACCTCCGTTAAATCGAGCGCCGGCCCATTGGTGCAGACCATCGGCCAATCGGTCGCCGACCCACTGCGTGTGCGCACGATGCAAGCTTGGCAAGCGCCCACGCCGCACGGCAGCGGGGACCGAAAGACGCCGAATAAGTAATTGGGCGGCACTTCAGCGCGTAGCTCGTTGAACAGCGTCCAGATTCGCCTAAAACCGTCCATTTCGTCGTGCTCGGGCACCACAGCGAATACTTGATCGGCCCAGCCAATGGTGGTGACACGGTTTGGCCAGTTCATATCGGCATCGCCCGTCACTATCTCAACTTCTGGGGGAAGATGCTCAACTTGATAGGCTGCCGCTTCACCCAGCAGCACGAGCGTAACGCCGATGCGATTGCCCAGCAGCGGCCCGATCGTCATTAACAGAGGCGTTGGTTCGGTGCGCCAAGCCACCAGCAGCACATTGCGCAGTGTGCGCCGAAACCGAAATGGCTGCCCTACTGCGCCGATTAACGAGATGATCTGTCCCGGGGTGTAGGTTTCAGCAGCCGGCCGTTCGATGATCAAGGCATCTTTTTCCGTCGCGACCGGCCACCACTGCTGCCGCAAATAGGGCAGCCAGCTCTCTTGAACGCGTGCCAGCACCGATTGACCGGCTTTGAGCTGAGCCAGCGCCGGATCGACAGTCAAATGAAGCCGCTGATGCGTTGCGTTAACGCGCTTGATGCGCTCGATGAGCGCATTCGTTTCCTTCATGGCTCCCCCCATGCAGTACTTCAATCTTACTCACACGTGAGGACTGCCGCAAAGATGCGTCGCCGCTTAGCAGTGTGGGGATGCTTTGCAGAGCTGCAAAAAGGAAGCGCTTCGATAAAGGGGCCGCCGTCTCGATCGAGATCTTCAATCGAGGCGGCGGCAGAGGCATCACTGGGTTACAACAGCTCGTGCTAGCACGGCTTTAGTAGTCAACGACCGGCAGTTCGCAGTTGCACGGCACGGGGTCGGGGAAGGTGACGCCCATCGCGTCGGCCATGGCGAAGGCTATATCTTCAAGGTGGATGTTACCCGTCAGCCGTTCGGCACCCGGGCCGGCCGCGAACGTAAAGACCGGGTTGGCGGTGTGGGTCCAGCTCGTCCAGCCAATCTGCGCGCCATGGTTTACGCTGTGCGCCATCACAAAGTGCAGCCAGTTCGTGACGTAGAAGGCAGCGCGGTCAAATTCCGCCAAGCCGGTTTCACCCGCCTGTGTATCGAGCGGGAACATCTCTAGCATCGCCAGTTCTTCCTCGGTGAACTGCCAGCCGCAGTCAGCCAAGATCTGCTCGTAGTTCTCGGGGTCGGCGCCGATGCGGCTTAGCGTGTACTCGATGCTGCAGGTGTACTGCGCCAAGTGCGGGATGTTGACGCTGAAAATGTTATCGCGGCCTAGCACCAATCCGCCGCAGTCATGGTCAGCCGTCACAATGACGAGCGTATCAGGGTTGGCCGCCTGATAATCGAGCGCTACGCGCACCGCTTCTTCGAAAGCGAGCTGGTCGTGCAGCACACCGATCGGGTCGTTACCATGGCTGGCATGGTCGATACGTGCACCTTCAACCGATAGGAAGAAGCCGTTCTCATTGCGGCCCAGGATCTCCAGCGCCGTTAGCGTCATCTCGGCGAGCGACGGCTCATTCAGTTCCTGCTGCACGCGGTCGATCTCATAAGCCATGTGCGAGCCGGTGAATAGGCCAAGTAGACGGTCTGTTTCGGCGAGATCGATCGCGTTTAACTCCATGCCGTTAGCCACATAGGTGTAGCCCGCATCGACAAATTCGGTCACCAGATCGCGCCCGTCACCCCGCCGGCCACCGCCGTCGCTGGGCAGGAAGTGACGGCGACCGCCGCCCAAGGCAACCTCTGGCAGGAATTCGAGCAGTTGAACGGCGATCTCATCTTCCATGTCGCGCTGCGGCACGCTGGCATAGGCGCTGGCCGGGGTCGCATGGGTGATGCGCGCCGTCGAGACGATGCCGACCGATTTGCCCGCCTGCTGAGCAGCGTGCGCGATGGTAAAGCGCGTCATCAAGTCTTCATCGATGTTGATGACGCCGTTGCGATAGCGGCCGCCAGCATGGATCGACGAGCCAGCCGGTGCCGAGTCAGTGATGTTATCGTTGACCGTAAGTGTGCGCGTATAAGCAACAAATGGCATCGTGTTGGTGGCTGTTTGAATGCCAAGGATCTGTTCGGCATACAGCTCAGCGAGATGGAAGTGGTTGCCACTGGCCCCGTCACTGATGAGCAGGATCACGCTGCGCGCGGGAGCGGTTTCCTGCGCCACGACACCGAAAGACGAAATGGCGAAAACGAAGAGCATAGAAACGACAATGAAACGCAGTTTATTCATGCTTGGACCCCTTAGCCTTCCAACGTGCCGCGAAATTGCGGTAGATGGAAAGTAAGAGATTGCGATTAAGCTTCGACCAACCTGAAATCAAGGTTTTTTGAATCAGGCATGAAAAGCTGTTCATAATTCGATTACTACATAAATACTAGTAATTGTTTATATTTTTTATTTTACTTGCCTTCCATGTTTACAGGGAGTTAGGCTTATTGACCTATCCGAATTGATGGATTGTAACATTGTAACAATGCAGAAGCGGCTGGCGCTCAAACTGGGCAAAAGGTGAGCGTTAATAGTATAAGCGGTTGGCCCTGCCAAGATGCGCAGTGCTCTTGACGGAACGGTGCTATGGAAACGCGGGCGGTCTTCTGAAAAGAGTACCGTATCATTTCTGCCTGTAGTTGACGATCTAGTACACCCACTGTGGCGAAATGCTGAACTCGCGCGCAGGTCGGAAATCCGTTCGCCAGCCGCGTGCCGTTCGCGTATGATCCTGTCTCGAGTCTGGGTATCTAAACGAAAATCACTGTACAGGGCATTCTTGCCATCGGTACAGCGTCTTTTAAAGCAGAAAGTACAAATATTGACCCCGGCAGGATTCGAACCTGCGACACTCCGCTTAAAAGGCGGGTGCTCTGCCACTGAGCTACGGGGCCATAGTGACGCTATGATTGTAACTGCTTTCGCTTCGTTTTCAAGCGGCGAGATCGCAGCGCGTTATGGCCGCGTCGCCCCGCCAGCCGGTCGATCACGGCGTTTTTGCAGGTAGCGTGCCTCGGCTGTGATGAAATCGACCACTCCAGCGATGGTCGAGTCGGGTGGGGTTTTAGGCGGCAGATCCAGCACTTGCACAGCGGTCACGGTGACGCCGCCCGACGAGCGCCAGAGCGCCACGCTGCCGACCTGCCCGGCCTCGACTGCAGCCAGCCGCACGCCTTCGCCTTCGATACTGACACAGCCAGCAGGCATCAGATTGATGTGGGGCGTTGGCATAACTCCTACACAGACTGTCCACTCGCCGCATGGCCATGGATGATCGCGATCGACCAGCGCTAAACGGACGGACGGCAGCAGCGCCTCACGCAGTTCCGGGGCCAGCACACCCTCAACATTGGCCGCATCGTAGCCCATCGCATCAAGCGCGATCAGCGTCGAGCGGCCGCCCGTCAAGTGGCAAGGCCATACAGAAGGATCGCAGCTCTCGCCGAGATCGAGCAGCAGCGATCGATCCACGTGTTGTTCGCGCAGCGCCCGCAGAAAGGTATACAAGCGCGGCAGCAGCGCGAGATCGCCGCGCAGCCGGCTGGTGTAAAGGATCGTCAGCGGTGTTTCCATTGCGCTTGGCGCTTCTCGATGAAAGCGTTCATTCCCTCGGTCTTGTCCTCAGAATTGAAAACGACATAGAAGCTGCGCTTTTCATAGTCAAGCCCGGCGCTCAGCGACAGTTCCTCCGCTTTATTAATCGCATCCTTGATCAGGCGGGCAGCGACTCGCGGCATCGCAGCGATCTTGCTCGCAAGGGCGATTGCCTCATCAAGGTACGTTTCAACGGGAGCGACTCGATTCACTAGCCCGGCGGCCAACGCCTCGGCCGCTGTGAGCCTGCGATTGGCCAGCATCACTTCCATCGCTAGCGCTTTGCCGACCGCGCGCGTCAGCCGCTGCGTCCCGCCAGCGCCCGGCAGAATGCCGAGGGTGATCTCCGGCTGGCCAAACTGAGCCGTTTCGGCGGCTACGATCATATCGCACTGCATGGCCAGCTCACAGCCGCCACCGAGCGCCCAGCCGCTCACCGCAGCGACGATCGGCTTGCCGATGCGTGCCATGCGCGACCAGTCGGTAAAATCGTCTTTCATCAGGTCGATCGCGGTCTGCTCCACCATCTGTTTGATGTCGGCCCCGGCGGCGAACACCTTATCGCTGCCCGTCAAGATGATACAACCGATAGCATCATCGCGATCGAAGCGCTCCAAGGCATCGAAGACCTCGCGCATGACCTGCGCGTTGAGCGCGTTAAGCGCATCTGGCCGGTTCAGACGCACTAAGCCGACACCATCAGCTGGCCGCTCGATCAAAATTGTTTCATAATCCATTTTCTTCTTTTTCCCTATCACTCAAACAAAATTGACAATTTTTTAAGGATAGCGTTCGACGAAAGACTCGATCGCTGCCGAGACTGCATCCGCCGCCCCTTCCGGATCGCTCTGCGCAGCCATCAGCGCCAAGATCGAGGCGAGATCTGTCTTCATCTGTTCATAAGCATCGACCGCCGTGGGTTCATCGGCAAAGAAACGGGTGTGCACCAGCCAGCCGTAAATGCCGCAGGTGATCGCAAACGGAACGCGATGCAGCGTTTCCTGCTCCAGCGTGATGCGGGCGCCATCGGCGTGCTCCTCATCGCGTTTGATAATGCCGCCCTCCGCGCCAGTGCGGCCGATGGTCTTTCCATCTTGATAGGGAAGCCAACCGTTGGCGTGATTGGAGTAGCCGTTCATTCTCGTTTGTCCAATCTCCATCGCAAATAATTATGAACGAAGCCAACCCGTCGCATACCAAGCTTCTCCAGAATGCGTATCGACCCGATATTGTCCGGCAAACATTCCGCTGTGATAGCCCTAACCCCCGGCTGAGCAAACCCCCATGCAACCAGCGCCTGTGCCGCTTCGAATGTGTAACCGCGCCGTCGGTAGCTTGCGCTGATCCCGTAGCCGATCTCGATGACGCCAGTGGCATCTGGCCGTCCCTTGAAACCGACTGAGCCGATCACGAGGTTTGCCTCGCGCAGCTTGATCAGCCAAAGCCCCCAGCCAAGCAATTTTGCATCCTGCGCGATCCAATGCGCATAATAACTGAGCAGGCTGCGGGCTTCACCATCAAACCAGTCAGCCGCCACCCGCGCGCCAAGCAGCGTTTGTACCTGCGCACGGCCGTTAGAGACGGCGCGTGCCACTTGCGCCGGACAGGCGAACAGCTCAAGGCGTTCGGTATTAATCCGCAGATCTGCCTCACCAGCATTTGGCCAGTGAAGGTCATTTGGAGCAATGTTCATCTTTTAATTATAGCGCGCTGCAATGAACGTGTCGATCAGGCTGGCGGCAAGCCGGGGATGTAGCCTAGAAACCCCGCAGTCCTAACAGATACTACACCATCGACTTAACCTCCTGCCAGCTCGCCGAGGCTCTAACCCGCTTGCACTGTCGAGCGAGATCAATCCTGCAACAAGGGGAAGCTTGGGAACGTCAAATGCGGCTGCTTAAACGGGATCAACGCCAGTACGACGGCATGGGCATAGTATTCACGCCGATCCAACGTTCCGGCTGTCAAAATGCCGACTGACCCGTCTTCTTGTTTCGAATTGGAGCGACCAAACACGGCATCATCCGCGTCGCCCAGTTCAAGGCCCGCCCGCACCAGCCGCGCCACCTCCTCCGGTAAAACATACATCGCTGTGCGCGCTGCGCCTGTGCGCCGGTCATTCAGGATCGCAACCCACGCAAACACCTGCATGATCCCAGCCTGATCGCTGACGCCGCCTTCGATGCCGATCCAGTAATCGCCATGTGGCGCGAGCCGGCGTACCGCAGACGCGCGGTTGGCTGCGCCCAAGCGCGTCTCGGCGTCACCATGAGGCTGATCGCTCACGCCAGAGGGCGCGGGGATTCCTTGTGCCGCGCAGTCTTCACCGGGAAACATGCGCTGAAAACCAGCCAACGCCGCCGCGATCTTGACCGGATTGCTGGAGGCAACGATCAGCGTAGTCATGCGCCTCCTAACGTGGCGAGCTTCGCGACCGCGAACAGCCCAAAGGCGGCATGCGCTGCGATCGCAGCGCGCGTGGAGCCGGTCGCCGCTCGTATCGCGCCGATCACCAGCGCAGCCAACAGCGGGACGGCGAAGCCATACCAGATCGGCGTGAAGCCATTGACGATCGCGTAATTGGGTGGATAAAGCAGCAGGTGGAAGCCCGCATGCAGCCCCGCCGTGATCAACAGGCCGGGCCACGGCGACAAGCTGGCGCGCAGCGCGGGCAGCGCCACCCCGCGGAAGACAAGCTCCTCAGCGATCGGCTTGACGATGATCATGAAAGCCAGCACAACTATCCATGTCGTGACGCTGCCCGCGCTGAGATTAATGCCGATCAATTCTGGCGCAGGCAGAAACTGGCCGGTGGCGGCTAAGCTAAGGATATCGATGGCGATGGCAAAACCAAACCCAATGAGCATGATGAACAACAGCGGCGTCTTTGGCGGCCCTAAACGCAGGGCTGCGCGATCTTCGGGATGCCGGCGTGACTGCGCGATGAACAGGATCGTCAGCAGGCCACCTATCAGCCAGCCGGCGATGGCGGCATACGGCTGTCCCTCTAGCCATGCAAATGCCAGCAGCGTGCCGGCCACGAACAGCAGGAAGGCGGCAACGATGGTCAAGACGACCGAAGCGAGCGACCATGGCGGTGGCGCCTCGGCCGCGCCAATACGAGCCAGCAGCGAGCGATTACGTTTTATTTCCATGCCTGTTTTCTCTACAACAACAGCGCTCTGTGTTCATCATACCTTCTGGCGCGCTGACCACTGAAAAAACTGGCGCCGCGCTGCTGTGCGGTAGATCGTTAGCACGGGCACGAGATGATTGACCATGAGCGCAATGCGAAACATCCTTGATGGGTAGACGCTGCGCGCATCCCGTTCGATGCCGCGCACAATCGCTGCTGCGACTGCCTCTGGCGACTGCGACGGCCATGGAACCGGCGCAGGAGATTTCTCGCTAGCGGCTGTGAAAAAGCGCGTGCGCGTGCTGATCGGATAGACGAGCATCAAATGGCCGTTTGGCGGCGCTTCATCGCGATAGGCTTGAGCGAACCGGTCGAGCGCGGCTTTGCTGGCACTATACAGCGCATAGCCAGCCAGCCCCATCTTACTCATCGCCGAAGCGGTGATGACAACCATATAGGGATCGGTTGGGTGCAGGGCGCGCATTTTGGCCAGCGCGTACAGCGGTGAGATCACGTTCACATTGAACAGCGCCGCCATCCGATCCCAATTCGTCTGGTTAAACCGCTCATAGTAAGCAAAGCCGGCATTGGCAATGAAAATATCGATGCCGCCGAACTCGGCGAGCGCCCGCGCGAACAGCGCATCAACCCCTTCTGCTGATCCAATGTCGCCGACATGCGCGAGGATGCGCGCTGAACCGCCGGCCCATTCGTCGATAGCTTCATGAAGCGATACAGCGTCCTGATCGGCGGCAACGATCTGGGACGAATAGGTTGACAGTCGAGCGAGCAGCGCCCGGCCGATGCCTGAACCCGCCCCGGTAATTACGATGCGCTGGCCGTGCAGCTTCATGTTCGCGCCGACTCCGGTGCGGGCAGCGTGCACGGGACTGGGAAAGTGATGCGAAAACCATCGAGTTTGACCGCGCCGAGCGGCTGCGCCGTCCCCAAGTCGATGAAACGTTCAGGATCGCTCTCAAGCTCGAGCACTTCGAGCCAGCGCACGCCAGCGCGAATCCGCAGCGGTGTATAAAAGACCATCCCCATGTAGTGCTGCATCAGCGTGACTGGGCACAAGGTCGTGTTCACCGGCAGCCGCGCCCGCCCCGGCCGTGCTACCATGTGGGCGATCGGTGTTCCACTGGCGGAAGCGCTCAGATGATCGAGGCCATCATCAGCCGTCTGGATCGAGAAATCAGCCAGTTCTTTAGGGATACCCCAATTTGCGCGCCCGCTGACCACACTGGCTGCGGTGCCGACGTAGATGCGCGAGATTGAATGATAGCGACGTTTTCCAGCCTGAAAGCGCCCCGGAATGAACAACAGCTCGCCATAAGGCCCCACACCAGAGGTAAGGTAATTCATCCACGCGATGGCCCCCAAGCCACCGCGCCACGTGCCGCGCAGCTCAGGCAAAATTGCATTGGGCTGGCGCACAAATTCGCGATCAAAACGATAGAAGAGCACCCAACCATCCCCGGTTAGCTTCCACGGCGGTGGCACAACAGTGGTAGAAGCGTCCGGCCTAGCCAGTTCGTTCATCGCAATTCCAAACGCTGCGTATCCTCAGAAGCGCGTTTCATTCGCCATACTTTTCATACCACAGGGCCGGGATCTCCGGCGCCGGGAGCGTCGCCCGCCATGGCCGGCCGTTCTCCGCGCAGATCGCCGCTAGATCGGCTATCCGTTCTCGGCCCACGTTGACCAAAAACTCATGGCGCGCCATGCCCTGCGCGGCGATCGCTTCCGACCACAGCGCGCGTCCGGCGATCACGCCGCTGGCCCCGGCGGCGCAGGCCAGCTCAACTTGACGTCGAAAGATCGCATACGGGACGCCGCCGCTCAGCAGTGCCCACGGCACGCTGCACGCATCGTCTAAATCGGCTAATGCAGCCGCCCAAACAGTCTCATCAGGCTCATGCGCCACATCCACAGGAAACTCGATCTTGAGCACATCAGTGCCCATGGCACTGAACGTCCGCGCGTTTTCAATGACGATTTGGCGGCGCTCGGCTGGTGAGAGCGGCCGTCCTGGATCAAGGGAATAAGCAATCGGTTCGAGGAACAGCGGGATGTCTTCGCGCGCGCAGTCCTCAACCGCACGGGCGACAACGTCGCGCTGGCTGGCCGCATTAGCGGCCTCGGGATGGTAATAGAGCAGCAACTTGACCCCGGCCCCGCCGATCCGTTTGATCTTGCGCACCGACCACCCGTCGATCGGGCGGTAAGCACGCGCCGAGGGATGCAGGCTGTAATCGGTCACTTCAAGCGGCGCCAACAGGCCGCGGTCGGGCGGCAGGTAGCCCTCGCGGATGCCCGGGCCGATGCCAAACTCTGGATCGACCAGCACCGCAGTGGCAAGCGGAGCGAGCACCTCGATCACGGCACGCTTAAAGGCCGCGAATGTGTGAGCCGTCAGCGGCTCAGGCTGGGCGGCTTGCAGCGCATCCCACAGGTTGCGCCGGTGATCGATGGCTAGAATGACAAAATGACCGGCTGCCGTGCTGCTTTGCGCCAGATGGCGATATTTACCCGGGGAAGTCATTGCGCTACGCCGGGTCGAGCTGCGTAATGGTTCGCTCGATCAGGTTGACCGCCTCCCCCAGCGTCGCCGTGTCAAAGGCGAACTTGGCGCCGGCTGCCGAGAACAGCGCCGGGAGCGGCACAGTGCCGCCCAGCGCTAAAGCAGCACGGTAGGCTGCGGTGGCCGTCGCTGGATCGTTCAGGGCGTTGCGCCAGACTTGCGCAGCGCCGAGCTGCGCCAGCCCATATTCAACATAATAGAACGGGATCTGGAAGATATGCAGCTTTCGATGCCAGCCAGTCGCTTTGATCTCCTCCAGCCCGCTGTAATCGATCCCTTTCATGAAGCGATCCCACTGCTCGGCCCATACGGCATCGCAGTTATCGGGATTGAGCGCATCATCAACATGGGTATAGACCCAGTGCTGGAATGCATCGACGACTGCCATGTAGGGCCAAAATTGGATCATCCTTTCAAGATGTTCGACGCGCGCGCGGTGGGCTTCTTCCATTTGATAGAAGCCCCCGTTTTCAGCCGCCAAGTAAGGCGCGGCCAGCAGCTCCATAGACATCGAAGCCACTTCGCAAAATTCGATCGGCGCGGCGCGCTGGCGGTGGATTGGCAGTTTCGCTGCCTCAAAAACATGGAAGGCATGGCCGCCCTCGTGCAGCAGCGTCTGGATATCGTCATGCAGACCCACGGCATTCATGAAGATGAACGGCCGCTGGCTGACTGGAAATGACGTACAGTATCCCCCCGGCGCTTTGCCCTTGCGATTTTCGAGGTCGAGCAGCGCTTCCTGGCGCATCGTGTCGTAATAGCGGCCGAGCTGCGCATCGACCTGATGAAAGATTTGCGCGCTCGTCTCGATCAAAGTCGAGACCTGTTGAAACGGGCGCAGCGGCGGCCGGCCAGCCGGCTCGACATCGAGATCCCACGGCCGCAGCGTTTCAACCCCCAAACGCTGGCGCCGTTTTTCGTAAAGGCGGCTCGCCGCCGGGACGACCGTTTCCTCAATAGCGCGATGGAATGCGAAACAGTCTTCGGGCGCGTAATCGAACCGCTGCAGCGATCGCCATGTGAACGCACGGTAATCCGGCAGGTCGGCATTTTGCGCGATCTGCCGGCGCAAAGTGAGCATCCGCACCCACAAATCATTAAAGGCAGCGCGGTCGGTGAGCTGACGTTCAGCCACTAACCGCCACGCCTGTTCGCGCACGGCGCGGTCTGCTTCCTGATAGAGCGGGCGCATCTGAGCGACGGTTTTCTCTTCACCGTTCCACATTACCGTCTGCGCGCCGGCGATCTTATCATACTCATTGCGCAGCTTGTTCTCCTCAACGAACAGGGGCACGTTCTGCTCGCGAAATAGTTCGGCTTCCGTGCGGATGGCGCGCAGTTCGATGGCGTAATTGGCTGGCTCGATGCCGCTGGCCAGCAGTTTCTGCTTGAGGGCCTGGTCGGCGATCTGCGCCTGCGGCAGCACCGTTTCGTTGAACCGGTTGTAGCGCGCCTCGGCCGTTTCGTCGGTCGTATCGAGCGTGATCGCAACGTACAGCCGGTTGTAGATATCCTCAACGAGATAATTAATGCGGGCGCGATCGGCCAACCAATCGACAACGTTTGCCTCATTGAGTGGGCGTTCTACCAGCTCGGCGTAATAGGGCGCGATCTGTTCCCAAGTCCAATCGATATAGTCGCGACTGTCCTGCGGCAAACTGTTAAACATGCCAAACCCTCTCTCGGCACGCCTACGATGAGCGCCATTTATATGTGCCATTCAAGCATAACGATTTCGCGAACAATTTGCACCTGCCATACCGCATCGAGCAGGCGCGAACATCGCGCGGTCAGAGGCGTAGGGGTCGGTTCAACGGATGCGGCTGGGCGTCCTGCTGAGCGCCCCCGCCGGTTTCAGAGCGAGGGCGCTACCCCTTCAACCAACTGCTCATACAGCCGCAGCTCGGCGCGGCGCCGCCGGTAGCCGACCGGCTGGGCCGGCGGGTGATCGCGGTAATAAGTGACGATCTGCGCCAGATAGGTTTGGACTGGCGTATACGTCAGACCAAGTTCCGTTTTGCTCAAACGGTTGTCCAGCTCCGACATCCAGCGCTCGCTGAAGGGCGAACAATCTGGCAGAAAACCGTTTGCCTCGAGCAGGTCGCGTTTGACGCGCACCAGCATCGGCCGCACCCCCATGATCCCGCCGAGCAGATCGAGGAACTGCTCTAAGGTGAGGGTCTCATCCTGCGAGAGATTATACGCCCGGCCTTTGCCGAGGCCATTCTCGATCAAGTGGACGATCGCTCGTACAACATCGCGGCCGTAGACATGGCGCAGCGGATAATTCGGCGTCGATGGGGCCAAGATCGGGCCGCCATCTTGCAGCCTCAGCACGTATGCATAGAGCCGGTTAAAGTGGTCGCGCTCGCTGTTGACCATTGGCAGGCGCAGCGATGTGTAGGGGAACCCCTGCGCCTCCCACGCTGCCGACAATCGATCTTCGACCTGCCGCTTATCCATGCCATACAGCCATTCTTCATAGCCGAAGGTGTTCAACTTAGGGGGTGGCATCAAGGGGCCGGCGTACTGATCTTCTGTGAACGGTCGCCGCGCACCCTCGCGAACCAGATAAACCTGCCCGCTGCTGAGAAAAATATAGTGGCCGGTGCGCCCATTGAGGAGTTTAACGATATCATCCGCTTCGGCTGATTTGTAAAGCGCGGTATCGACCACTGCGTCAAACTCGCGGCCGCGCAGCGCCGCGCTGATCTGCGCAAAGTCGGCCCGGTCACCATAGAGGCGCTCGACCGAATTCGGCAGTTCACTGCGCGTGCGCCCGCGGTTAAACACTGTCACTTGGTGTCCGTGTTCTAATAGATTATGAACGAGTAAATGTCCTAGATTGCGTGTGCCGCCGATAACGAGAATCTTCATCTTTTCCGGCCTGCGCGCCCAATTGCCCGCAAAGCGCGCAGCATCTCCTTTCAGCAATTGATCCGCTTCTATGATTATCCTATCAAAGCGCTTATAAAGCCTTTTACAAAGCCCACTAAATTATGCCACGACCTCTATGGCATTGCGCCTAAATTCGATCTAAGCGCTGCGGATTAAGCGGGCGAAAATCGCTGCGACCCGTTCACCAATATGGCCCGGCAGGAACGCCTCACGAATGCGCCTTGCTCCTGCTTCACCCAGCGCCCTCATGCGGTCTGGGTCGTTGGCTAGCGCGCGGATCGCAGCGGCCAGCGCCGCCGCATCGCCGGGCGGCACGGTGATCAGATGCTTGCCGGGCGTGAAAAATTCGCTCAGCGCAGCAGCCTCTGCGGTGATCACCGGGCGGCCAAATGCGAGGCCATCATAGACCTTATTCGGCACGACGTAACTGGTCTTCTCCACAGCGCCGAATACACCCAGCAAAATCGTACTACGGGCCATGAGCGGCAGCAGTTGAGGAAGGCTGTAGAATTCGTTCAGAAACTTCACATTAGCTAAATTGAATGCACGCGCTAGTTCGATGCTCTCCACATAAGTCTGACCACGGCCGATCAGCTCAAACTGAATCGACGGGTCCTCGCGCAGTAAGGCAGCCGCCTTGAGGATCACGGCCACTCCCTGAAAAGGGATATACGTGCCGGCCCATCCAACAACCAGCGGATCGCCGGCTGCACGGGTTGGAAGGGGCGCTGCATCCAACCATTCCGGCCGTGCGCCCACTGGCACGACGTGCACGCCATCCACCGGCACATTGAGCAGCCGCGCAAACGCCCGGCGGTGCGCGTCTGTATCGGTCATGAGAGCGAAGTGTCTCAGGTTGTACCGGTCGATGGCGCGGTGCAGCGCAGCTCGCCGCTCGCTAACCGTCCCACGGTCGGCATCAACATCGGCCAGACCGACCATGTAATCCACAAGCAGCGGTTTTCCCGCGAACCGCGCCAGCGCCCCCGCCGCCGGCGCGATCGTTTGGTTGAACGCAGGAAGCAGCATGGCATCGCAGCGGCTCAGCGCGCGGCGCGAACGCACAAGCAGGTTAAGGCGCTCGCGCGTGGTCGCCTGCGGCAGAAGCTGTCGTTCGACGACCTCGATGCCAGCCGCCTGCAGCCCCGCCTTGAGGATGGCATGGCGCGGATAGTCCGGATCATAGGCGCCGACCATGAGCACACGGCGCGGTCTAGGATCAGCATTCAGCGACATCGCTAACCAGCACGAAGACGAAAGCAGCGGCGAACAGGCCGGGGACAGCGTCTTTTAAGCCGGGCGTGCCTTCGTAAGGGAATTCGCGGGCGATGCGAAAGCCGAGCTGGCGCGCCCACCAGTGAAAATCGGCGCGCGTCCAATAGCGCAGATGCTCGCCCGGCGTGACGACCCATTGAAGCGGAAAACGACCAAACAGCAGGCGTAAACGGTGCTGGTGAAACCCTGTGTTCGGGATCGACACGATCAGCCCCTTGCGCGCAAAGGGTCGCAGTCGCTCCAGCAGCGCTTCCGGATCGGGTAGGTGTTCGATGATCTCCGAGAGGATGACGTAATCGAAAGCAGCATCTTCGCCAAAGAGTGCACGAATTGTCTGGTCGACTGGCTGGTTGATATCGCTGAGCGCGACGTTCAACCCCTGCCCACGGCAAAATTCCACAGCTGACGGCGCGACATCCAGCCCCCAACCCTCAATGCTGCGCGTTTCGATCAGATATTTGAGCAAAGCGCCATCACCGACCCCGAGATCGAGCACACGGTCGCCCGGAGCGACAATTTGAGCGAAGACCTCGGCGCGCCGGCGGCGCCATGGCGACAAGATGCCCATGCCGCTCTGCGCTTTGCGCTGCCAATACTGATCATAATCGACGACGCCGACGCGTGCGGTCTTTGGATAAGCGAATAGGCGGTGCAGGCCCCGCCAGCGGTTCGCCAGCCATAGATAGATCGGCCGTAGCGGCGAGCTGCGCAGGGTTCGTTTGAGGGCGCTTTCACCCATCGGTCTGTGCTCGTGCTTTCGATCGCAATGCTAGAAGTGTAAAAGCCGCTGTGCCGGCTGTCGAGAATAAAAAGACCAGATTAATCATCCACGCTCCTGCGATTGCTGCGGCGCTCGCATCGCGTAGGCTCGGCACGATGAGCAGACCGAGCAGCGCCACGATGCTCACAGCGGCGAACTTGGTGAGAATAGCCTGCTGCATCAGGCCAAAAGCCCGGTACAGCGGCCCAAAAATGCCGCCTGCCGTCGTGATCGCGCCATAGATCGTCAGCGGCACGACGACAGCTACCGCCGGGATCCACGCCTCACCGAACAGCGGCGGCACGGCCAGCGGCGCGACCAGCGCGATTGCCCCGTAGAACAGCGCGCCGCCACTGAGTAAGATAAACAGGACCTGTCGAAAGTTACGCCATAAGTCGGCGTAGGCGCCGCGCCCAACCGCCTGCGGCACGACCGCCTGCATATTCTCAAAAACCGCCGACGTGAAGAAGGCTGCCTGATTCAACCCGCGCAGCGCCAGCGAGAGATAGCCGGCAGCCGTCTCGCCGCCAGCCGCGCCGACGAACTGGAGCGGCACATGGATGAACAGGTCGGCGATATTTTTGTCGACGGCGTTCGCCACACTAAAACGCCAATAAGGCCGCGGCGAGATGCGCGGCGCGCGCGCGACGACTGCGCTCATCGTCGGGTAAGTGAAGCCATCGGCAGAGCGCTGCTGCGCATAATAAAACAGCGCAGCGACCATAGCGACATAGGCATAAATCAACCGCGCGAGCACCAAGCTCTCGGGCGTTGGGCTGATTAGGACGGCGATGATCAGGCTGGAGGTGAGGATGAATTGGCGAGCATTCTGCAGCAGGGCCAGCGAGCGCATCGAGCGGCGCGCTTGAAAGGCGATGACGATCAGCCCGTAAAAAGCATCGGCTGGCCCGGCCAGCGCCAAGATGGCCGCCAGTCGCCCAATGTGCGGGTCGCCCTGAACGATACCGGCCAGCGGCGGGCCGAGCAGTGCGACCAGCAGCGCTAAACCAACCGTCATCGCGAGGCTCACTTGAACATAGAAAGCCATAAGGCGGTGCGCGGCATCCTCATCGCGGGCGCCGACGGCCAGCGCCAACCGCGTGTTGGTGCTCATGCCGATGCCAGTGAAGTCGAGCGTCTTCCACAACGAGAGGAACGAATCGGCCAAACCGAACACGCCGAACAGCGCCGGCCCCATCAGCCGGCTGACGAGGATCGTCGAGAGTGCGCCAAGGCTGACGATGCCGATCTTGGCGATCTGCAAGATGATCGTATCTTGTACGAATTTTCGCCGGAACAGACCGCGCAGGTGCTCGATCAGCATGGCGAGGCCTGCCCGAGGTTGAGCGCTGCTTCATAACGCGCGATCAACTGGACAGCGACAGCATCCCACGTTTGAGCGTGTGCTTTCGCGCGGCCGGCTGCGCCAAACGCGCGCGCCAGCGCTGGGTCGCCCAGCACGCGCAGGATCGCCTCTGGCAGCGCTGTCTCAAGTTGATCGTGCGGCACGAGCAGGCCGGTCACGCCATCATCGATCGCATCCTCGACGCCGCTGCCGGTCGCTCCAATGACGGGCAGGCCGGCAGCGCTCGCCTCCAGCAGCGCCAGACCGAACCCCTCAAACTTCCAGTCATTGCTGCGCGCCGGCAGCACAAAAGCATCGGCTGCGCCATACCATGCCAGCAGTGCCTCATCGGCGCGGCGGCCAAGCAGATGGACGCAGTCGGTCAGTCCCAGCGCGTCGATCTCCTGCCGCACCTGCGTGACGTACTCCGGATCGGCTTCCAAATCGCCAATGAAGACCCCCTGCACCGTCGGCAGTTGGCGGCGGACGACCGCCAGCGCGCGCACCAACTCGAGCGTCCCTTTGCGCGCCTTCACGGCACCAACGCTGAGCACGGTCGGGCCGCGCTTCGGCTCAGTCAACGGCGGCAGGGTTGCGAACCGCTCTGCATCGATGCCATTATTGATGACGATCGTCTCGACGCCGGGCAGCAGGCGCTGGGCTTCACTGGCAGTATAGCGGCTCACACACACCAGCCGCGCCCGGCGCAGCGCCCATTGGTAGATGGCGCTCGCGGGAAAGCGCCGCTGCTGCGCGATGCGGACGTAGCTGCCATGTCCGGTCACGAACAGCGGCCGCCGCCCGGCAAGGGCTGCCGCGAGCGGCGCGAATGGTTCAATCGCGGCGTGAATGATATCGCAGTCAGCCAATGCGCGGCGAGCACGCGGCAGGCGGGCGAACTGCTTGAGCAAGAGACCACCCTCCAACGGGTCGACTGTTGGCAGAAGCGGCAGCGCATCGAGACCAGTGGGCTGGGGACTGTTGGTCGTCGTGACGATCGTCACCTGCGCGCCGGCGCGCTGCAGCGCGCGCGCGACGCTGAGGCTGTAGTGCGCCCAGCCGTGCCGTTGGGTCAGGTCGGCAGCCAGCAGGCCGATATGCAGGGTCATCCGTCCGCTTCCTCAAGCTGTGGCTCGCCTGCAAAGACATCATCGCCTAACGCCGCGAGGATCCGCCGTGCCCGTGCCGACCAAGTGTATTCAGCCATGACCCGCGCCCGCGCAGCGGCGGCCAACCGCGCCCCCAATGCCGGATCAGCGCGCAGCCGCTCAACCGCAGCGCGCAATGCGGCGGGATCGTCCGGCGGCACGAGCAGCGCAGTCTCGCCATC
This sequence comes from Aggregatilineales bacterium, assembly GCA_046719065.1. GTDB lineage: Bacteria > Chloroflexota > Anaerolineae > Aggregatilineales > Phototrophicaceae > Flexifilum. The sequence continues at coordinate 88,370 of JBDNDP010000010.1, forward strand.
GGCCACCACCTCAGCGGTGCTCGGCAGATCGGTGGCGACGATCGGCCGTCCCGCAGCCATATATTCGAACAATTTGATCGGCGAGGCGTAGAAAGCGAAGTGTTCCGTCCACGGCAGCGGCATCGCGCAGACATCGAACGCTGCCAGATAGAGCGGTACCTGTGCGGGCGGCACTTGTCCTATATCGAAGAAGTGTTCCGCCTGCCCGCCCTGCGCGCGCCAACGCTCGCGCAGCCCCGCTGCCATCTCAGCCGGCCCACCGACAAGCGCGACGGCCATCCCCTCGCAGCCGGCCAGCGCCTCCACCAGCGCGCCGACGCCTTTATCCATCGCCATCGTTTGCAAACGGCCAACGTAGCCGGCGATGAAGGCATCTTCCGGCCAGCCGAGCGCGCGGCGCGCGGAAGCGCGATCGGGGAGATCGACAAAGCGGCCAGCGCGAATGCCGTCATGGACGACCCATGTCCGCGTGGGATCGGCCCCCAGCCCGATCAGCGCATCGGCCAGCCGGCGCGTCGTCGCAAAGACTGCGCAGCGCTGGATGACCCGCTGCTGCACCCACCGGCCGAAACGCCCGGGCGCGAGGCTGTGAACTTCGTAGGCCAGCGCGCGCTGCGGCTTGAACAGGCCGAGGGTGAGCAGCACGAGCGCGTCGCGGCTGTAGAAGGCATCAGCTTGAACGAAGACGGCGCGGACGGCCGCGCTGAGGGTAAATGTGAACAATTGGAACAGGAACACCGCCTGCGCCAGCCGGTCGGTGCGTTCGGGAACCAGCGGGATCAGATCGACGCAGGGCAGCCGGCGCAGGGCGAAGTTTCGCTCAACGCCGTAATGTGACCAAAGATCGCTGATGCGGCGCAGCGCTGCGCTGTTCCAGCGGCGCGCCACCCACAACGTCACTTGTGCGCCAGCCGCCGCGAACGCCTCGCAGTTCTGAACGATCTGCAAGCCATGCGCCTTCTCAGTCGGCAGGCGGATGTTGGCGATATAGATCAGCTTCATGGCGGGGCCTTGCCGGCTGCGTCCGCACGAGCGAACAGCGTGACGTGATTGAGCGCATTCGGCAGCGTGGTCTGCGCGATCGACACGTAGTTCGCATCGACAAACTGCCACAGCGCCGTATCGACTTGAAAGCGTAAATCGTCAATTCGGATGACGTAAGCGGGCGGTTCGGCCGCCAGCCCTGCGAAGATAGTCGCCCGCAGATCGGGGTCGCCGATGATCCATGGATAAGTCTGAGCGTAATGCCGCGGCGGTGGGGCATCAACCAACCGGTAGAAGTTGCCTGTCGCATCGATATCGGGCAAGATCCACACGCGATCGCCGGGCGCGATCGCGGCCTGCTCGCGCACCCACTCAGCCAGCGGGATCAAGGCGGCGTACTGCGCCTCAACCGAGCCTAGCCGCAGCCGGTAATAGAATGGCAGCACGATGCCGACGGCCAGCACGCCCGCCAGCGCCAAAGCTGCGGCACGGCGCATCCACACCGATTGGTGGGCGGACAGCAGCGCGAAAGCGCCAGCGCTGATCAATGCCACGAACGGCAGCACTCCAACCAGATGAAACCGACCGTAGCGCGGATAGGCCGGCACGGACAGCGCGACCAGCAGACCAAGCAGCAAGACATCTTGACTGCGCCACCCTTCACGCCGGCGCAGGGCATGGAACACAAATGGCGGCACGAACAGCAGCCACACCGCCAGCAGCAGCAGCTCGCGCCCATCGAGTGCCTGCGCAGCCATCTCGAAGTAGCCAGCATTGAAACTCGTCATCAAATGCAGGCCATGGCCGAGCACATCCTGCAGCGCCAGCAAAATGGCTATCGGCACAAGCGGCTGGATGACGCCGCTGATAAAGCGCGCTGCATCGGTCAATGCGCTGCGCCAATCGAGGCCGGCCAGCCGCCAGATCAGGTAAACCCCTACGATCGCCAGAGCATGCTGCTTGACCAAGATCGCCAGCCCGATGGCGAACCCCGCCGCAACCGGCCACTGCCGTCGTTGATCGGGAACATGCTGGTGCCACAGCGCCAGCGCGATCAAAGCCAGCAGGCCGAGCGCCAGCTCGAAGTACAGGAAATATTCCAGCATCACCGGCCCCCATGCTGCGACCAGCCCCGCCGCGACTAACCCGGCTGGCCGCCCCCACCAGCCGCGGGCAAGCCACCACACCAGCAGGGTGATTATGCCAGCGATGATGATCGTGGCGAGCTGAGCTCGCGCAACGTCGTCGGGCAACGAGCGCAGCAGCCATGCGTTAAACCACAGCCAGCCCGGCGGATAGCCGATGTGAATAGTCTCGTAGAGGCGGTAGCCCTGTGTCCCGATCAACCACGGCAGCAGCACAACCGATACGTGCAGATACCCGCGCATGACGACGCCGTAAACGATCGACTGATAGAGGAGGAGTCCAGCTAGCGCAGCTGGTTCCCAGCGCTCAGAAAGAGTCTTCACGACCCGTCTCTCCTTCGAAAAGCGAGCGTATCCTGCATGGCAGCGCCGGGCGTCCCCGGCCACCATCCATAATGGATGTCTTCGAGCGTGAACGCGTTGCCCATGAGCAGGTCGATGCCGGCGCGCGTCACGCCGATCTGCGCCTCTGGCACTTGTTTGTAAGCTGAGGCATAGCGCCATTCTGGTTGCGCGTCGATCGCGCGGTCGAAGCACCAGCGCGTGCCAGTGAAACGATCTGGGTCATAACGCTCGTCAATGAGAAAAAAGGTGAACAGCGCGATGCCGTCTGGTTTGAGCAGCCGCGCCAGCTCGCGAAAATAATGCTCAGCATCGGGCTGCTGTAAGTGGGTGAACAGCGAGAAGGCGATCGCCGCGTCAAGCGACTGATCCGCCAGCGGGATGCGGTACTCCTCCTGCGGGATGCCGTGCGGGCTGTAAGCGGCATTGCGAACCGGCGCATGGATGAAGGTGCAGCGTTCGGCCGGATACCAGCGGCGGTCAAAGGCGATCATCTCTGCGTCGATATCGAGGCCATAGTAATGCCCGTGTTCGCCCAAAAACGGCCAAACGGCGCTGACCATTTTCCCAGTGCCACAGCCGATATCAAGCACCTGCGGATCGCGCGCCCGCAGATGTTCGCCAAGGTAAGCGGCCATTGACCCAGCGCTGTAGGCGAACTCGGTCAAAGCGCTCTGGCCGACCGTGCGCTGGCGCGCTGGCGGCAGCAGATGTAGATGCTCGACCATCAACAGGCGGCGGTCATCGAAGGGACGAAAAGCGGCGTCGAGCTGGCGGTAGACGAAATACCACAGGCGATGGGCCGGGCTGAAGAAGCGGTTGATCGGCTTGAACAGGTAGTGCATAGCATCTCGCTTTCGAGTTCAAGGCTCGCCAGTGATAAGGACGCGAACTAATCGCGGGATGAGCGCATCAAGGCTGTGCTCAGCGCAAACGCGCGCTCGCAGGTCAGCGCCGATAGCGGCGCGCGCCGACCGGTCGAGAGCGAGCAACGCGCGCAGCCGTTCGGCCAGCGCATTCGCGTCGTCCGGCGCGGGGATGCGCAGACGAGACTCTTGCTCGCCTAGCAAAGGTGCAAACGCGCGGCTGCTGACGATCGTGGGGACGGCGGCCGCCATGCTTTCTAGGGCCGCTTTATCGAACAGGCCGGGCGGGCTGAGGTTGACGGCCGCCGCCGCCGCCCAGTGGGCGGCGCGCACGCCTTCTGGCGGAAGCGCGCCGGTGAAATGGACGCGATCCGCGATGCCAAGCTCCTGCGCCAGCTGTTCCAATCGATCGCAGTAAGCACGATCTTGTTCCGGCGGCACAGCGCCGACCAAGCACGCCTCCGCATCTGCGATCTGCGCGATCGCCCGCAGCAGCGTCGCCTGATGTTTGATCGGCATCAGCCGGGCAACGTGGACGACGCGCCGCTCGATAGGGGAAATGGTTTCGTTGGGCGCGAAGAAATCCGTATCGACTCCATGGCCGAGCACGCGCAGCTTAGGCGTGGGGATCGGGAAGCTGTCAGCCACAGCCGTGACGACGCGCTGGCAAGCCGGCAGCGCGGCTCGCAGCGACCAGCCCACACTGCGGTGTGTGTACCACAGCGTGATCGGAACGCGGGCGGCGGCCAGCAGCGGCGCGCCCATCGCGACAAACAGCGGCATCATATGAGCGAAGCAGGCGCTGTAGCGGCGGGCATTCAGCAGCGCGGCCAAACGCCGGTAAAAGACGGCGGCGCGCGCGGGCTCGCTCAGCCCGCGTTCCTTGCCGATCGAATAGACAGTCACATTATTGGGCACGATGACCCGCCCAGCGCGCATCGTCAGCACGTCGATCCTCTCGAAGTGCGCTGCCAGCCGCGCGATCCACGTTAACCCAAAGCTGAGCAGTGGATCATCCGCATCTACGGCGAGATTGAACAGCAGCAGGTTCACTGGCGCATCCCCAGATCGATCGCCTGTCGCCATAAGCCGACCCAACGCTCGGCATACTCGGCAGCGTCGTATCGTTCAAACGCCATGCGCTGGGCGGCCGCGCCGAAAGCGCGCGCGCGAGCTGGATCGTTCAGTAGCTCGACGATGCGCTGCGCCAGCGCTGCTGGGTCGTTATCGGGCGTGAGATAGCCGTTGACGCCATGTTCGATGATCTCGTTCGGGCCGACGACGTCCATAGCGACCAGTGGCAGGCCGGCGGCAGCCGCCTCATACATAACGCGTGGGCCACCTTCGTAGGCGGACGTGTGCGCATAGATGCTGGCCAGCCCATAATAGAGAGGCAGCTCAGTGTGGGCGACCGGGCCACGCAGCAGCACCTGCTCAGCGATGCCCAGCGCCGCCGCCAACGCAGGCAGATCCTCGCGCGAGCGACGCGCATCGCCGAGCAGCAGCAGGCGCGCATCGGGACGCCGCTCTGCGACATGGCGGAAGGCCTCGAGCAGCAGCGGAACGCGCTTGAAGGGAACGGGATAACCAACCCAGAGCACGACCGGCTGTTCGGGCAGCAGGCCAAGTTCCGTCCTCAAGCTCGCCAGCCGCTCTGCATCGGGGGGAACTGCGAAGCTGCGCGCAGCCGTTGCCAGCGGCAGCGCGACGGCGCGCTCTGGCGGGCAGCCGAGCGCAATAGCGCTCCGCCGCTCGCGCTCGTTGACGGTGCGCACCATATCGGCACGGCCAAGCACATACCTCGCCAGCCGCAACAGCACCCGGTTACGACGCGGGTTCTCGGCCAGCCAAGCCGGGTTCTCGAAGATCACGCTGTGATTTTGCACCAACAGCGGAACGCGCAGCCGCCGGCGCAGCCAAGCGCCGGCCAGCCCCGTCAGGAACATATCCTGCGTCGTGATCAGATCGACCGGTATCCCGGCGCGGCGCGCATATGCCATGCCAAGACGCAGCGCATCGAACGGGAACGTCGCCTGCCGCCGGCTGTTGGTCGGGATGATGGTCAGCCCGTTCGGCTCGCTGGCGACCGCGGCGCGCCCTTCTCTGCGAGCGATGGTTTGCGCGATGATAGTAAGCATCCCAGCGCGGCGCGCATACTCGCGATGGCGGGCGCGCGCTTCGCCATCGGGCTGGTGAACGAGCGCAGGGTCGAAACTGATCATCAAGACATGCATAATCGCAGATTGTACAGGATCGCGCTGGGCATGGGCAGAGGTGATGTGCCAAGCCACACTGTGTACACGCCACGAGCCGCGGCTTATAATGGCGCGTATGAGAAAGCATGCATGATGATGAAGATCGTATCAATGACCAACCTGCCCCGCGCTGAACGTTTTCGACGGCTTTACCCCCTGCTGGCAGTCCTGCTGATCGCGCTGGTGGTGCGCCTCGGCGTTCTGTTCGTTTTCAACGATATCTTCGCCTTCGAGCGCACCGGCGCAGTTCACGGCTCGATCGCTTATGATCTGTATGCGCAAAATCTGTTAGCGACCGGCGTCTACGGCAAGACCGAACCCGGCGTACCCGATACGCACCTGCCGCCGCTTTACAGCTATGCGTTGGCAGCCGCTTACGGTCTCTTTGGTCGAAACCATCTCGCGCTGGCCGCCCTCAACGTTGCGCTTGATTTGGTCGCGATCGCGGCGTTGTACGGCATCTGCGTGCGCCTATTCGCCTTCACGAATGGCAAAGCGGTCGCCGTACTGGCGAGCCTGTTTTATGCGATCTACCCTTATCTGCTTTTTCACAACCTCACCTTGATCGATACGCCGTTGTTCATGGCGCTGCTGTACCTCTTTTTGTACTTGATCGTCCTGCTGCGCGGGCAGCCGCTCGATCGAGGAGTTTGGAAACTGGCAGCAGCGAGCGGCCTCATCCTCGGCTTGCTGCTGCTCACGCGGCCGAACGCCGGCATTATTGCGCTGGTAGCCGCGCTCTGGTTTGCGATCAACCTGCGGCTGGCCAGCGCGATCGGGCGTCTCATCCCCGTTGCGCTGGTTTCAGTTGCCGTGCTCACCCCGTGGATCATCCGCAATTACAGCGTGCATGGCGTGTTCGTCCCTGTCGCCTCCAACAGCGGCGAGAACTTCTATCAAGGCAACAGCATCTACACGATCCCTTACCTGCGCGCCGGCTACGACGTGCAGTGGATGCCCTCGCCCGAATATGAGTTTGAGGATCCGTTCGGCCCGCAGGCGACGGCGATTCGCTTCGGATGGGGGCTGGATTTCCTGCGCGAAAACCCCGAGATCATCCCCGAGCTGCTGTGGGTCAAATTCCTCGTCCATTGGAGCATCGATGTCGCCCCAACGCGCAACCCAACAGAGGGCGAAATCGCTCGCTTCGACCCGTTTAATGAAGTTCTCGCCGAACAAGCCGAGGACGATTTGCTGCTGGGCGGGCTGCCGCCCGGCGATGCCGTCGGCCTCTACTCCAGCAGCCTATTTGACCAAATAGGCCGGACGATACATCGGTTCTATTATGGCGGCCTGTTTTTCCTTGCGCTGCTCGGCGTTGCTTTGACGCTGTCTCACTGGCGGGCGATGTCGCTGCTGTGGTTGGTGCAGATCGCGATGACGATCGCATATGTGCTCTTTCACCCCGCCACGCGCTACCGTGCCCCGACCGATCCTTTGCTGTTCGCCTTTTCCGCCGCTGCGCTCGTGCTCATTTGGGAATGGGGAGTGGCGCGCGCTAGCGGCAAACGCCCCCTGGCGAATACGTCTGCCGCAGAAAGTTTTTAAACAGCACGCAACCTGAGATGTGAGCAAAGTTAAACCCTTCATGAGGCTTTTTGCCGCTTTTTGTAAAACACGCTAAACTATAAAGAATAGGATTACCATAAATCGAAAAGGGAGAGGATAAAATGTCCGTTGAAACAAAGGCGCGCAATATCCTGAAACCGAACATTGGGCTCAGCGATAAAAGTCGTGAAGCGTCGATCGAAATTTTGAACGGCCGCCTTGCTGACTCTGTGATGCTTTACACCAAGCTGCGCAAGTATCATTGGAACGTTACTGGCATGCACTTTGAGTCGCTGCATGAACTGTTCCAAGACCAGTACAAGCAGATTGAAGAGGCGATCGATGAGATCGCCGAGCGCGTTCGCCAGCTTGGCGGCATGGCCATCGGCACGCTGGAGGAGTTCAAGAAGCACTCGGGATTGAAAGAAGAGCCGGGCGTTAACCCGGATGCCGAAGGCATGGTGCAAGATCTACTTAATGACCATGAGATGGTCATCACTCAACTGCGCAAGGATGTAACCTACACCGACGAAGAATTGGGCGACTTGGGGACGAGCGATTTTCTGCTCGGCCTGATCCAAAGCCATGAAAAGATGGCGTGGATGCTGCGTGCGCACTTGGAAAGCTAAAAACGCGCCGCACCGCCAGTACAGGAGCACGGGTGATTTCTCACTCGTGCTCTTTTTTTTGGCGGCAAGCCGCTATACTTGCCCAATACTGCGTTTTACATGTCTATCCTACTGGACGTACCACATGCCTTTAATCGTCATTTTTATCTTCGGGTCCGTCATCATCGGCGCCGGGGTGATGCTGTCGCCTGCATGGCCCACGCGCCAGCCGCGCATCGGGCTGGCTGCAGCGTTTGCGCTGGCGCTGGTGATGGGCGGAACGATCTTTTGGGCGATGCTGTTCGGCTGGGATACGCTCGTCATCGATTATCTGCTGTTCGCCTTAGTGACGAGTATTTTTCTCTTCGGCACCCTATCTTATGGGCAAAAGCGCGCCGAAGCGCGGGGCGAAGAGCTGGCCGATGCCGATCAAGGATGGCCCGGCCCAGCCGATATTCTCTTCTTCGCTTTTGTCGCGTTGGTGTTCATCATTCCGGCGTTGGTGGTGCCAGTCCCACTGGATACCGACGCGCAGGGGTTCGGTTATCTCGCGCTTATGGCGCGCATGGGCGGCGGTTTTCAATCCTTGGCGCCGTTTCGACCGGAGATCAGCTACCTGTATTCCCCCGGCTTCATCGCGATTGCGGCTTACTTAAGCCAACAGCTCGGGCAAGGTTTGCACATCGTGCAGATCGCGGTTGGCTCGGTGTTAGGGGTCATGTTTGTGCTGCTGGCTTACGACTTTGGCGCTGAGCTGCGCGATAAACGACTGGGGCGGGCGATGGCGATCGCGGCGCTGGGCGGCCTTGGCCTCTTCACCGCCTACATGGATTCACACTATACGTCGCTGCTAGGGTTGGTCTTCTCGATGGGGTTTCTGATCTTCGTCTTTCGCTATCTGCGCGATGGTCTGCCAGCCGACGCAATTGCAGCCGGCTTAATGCTGGGCGCCGTCGTGCTCGCACACCCGGATACCACGATCATCCTCGGCTTAGGCTATGTGCCATGGTTGTTGGTGATGTGGCTGGGCGAGCCCAAGCCAACCCCGCGCCGCTGGCTGGTCATGATCGCTGGCATCCCACTGATCGCGCTGCTCGCGATCTCGCCGTGGTTGTTCGGCATCCGCGAGCTGCTCGGCTCAGACATCGTCTCGCCCTTCGAGCGCGACGCCAGCCATCTGCTGGTGATGGTCGTGTTCCATGGGGTTTGGATTGTGCCCATCGCCATCTGGGGGGCCGTCATTGGCCTGCGCCAGCGCGATCAGATCGCGCTGCTCTGCGCTGGCTGGCTGTTGATGGTGATCGACTTCTCGGCCACTGGCATCTTGCCGCGCTTGTTTGGCTGGGCGCTCGCGCCGGTGCTCCGCTATGATTACCCGTTCAGCATCGCTTGGCATGGCCCAATCATCCCCTACACGCTGCTAGGAGGCATCGCCCTTCTTTGGCTGTGGGAACGCTTGCCCGAAACCACCTTCAAGCAGCGTCTTCATCGAAATGCGCCGCGCCTGCTGATCGGCTTGTCGCTGCTTGCGTTGTTAGGCTTGGTCTTTAACCAGCAGCTTCTTGCGCTCAGCCGAAACTTTGTCAGTTTTTACGGGGCCTTTTCATCGTCGGCCGATGTGCAGGCGATGGAATGGATCAAACAAAATACCCCGCCAGATGCGCGCGTCCTCAACCATCCCGGCCCGCACGAGGCAGACTGGGTGCCGGTCATCAGCGAGCGCGACAGCGTTTATTTTCGACCCCAGCCGTTCTTCCGCGGCGATGAGCAAGCGCTAGCCGAACAAGCGCGGATGCGCGCCTTCTGGGAAGATCCGGCCAATCCCGCTCACGCTGAACTGCTGGCCAACGCAAACATTGATTATGTGATCGTGCCGCAAATCGTCACCGATCCGGACAGCATCGAAACAATGTTCCGCTGGCGACCGCCTTTCACCGAAGAACTGCCGATGGCATCACGGGTAGACCAAGCCCCCTATCTTGAGCTGGTCTTCGATGCCGATGGAGCGCAGGTTTATGTGCTGAATCGAGACAGTGTGCGGTAAACTTGGGATCGAAAAAGGCACGAGAAAAGAGCAGGGCTGATGGCAGGTCGAGATTACGACAGCGACGACGACCGCGAGTTTCAAGAATGGCTGAGCCGTCGTTCGCGCGCTGGCGATCAGCGTCAGAGCAACGCGCAGTTTGCAGCGGAAGACTCCGCTGCATCTGACGAGTTCGCGGCGATGATGCGCGCTGCGGCCGCTCGGCGCGCGACTGGTGAAGTGCGCCGCATCGCCCTACCGCGCGCCGAGCAGCCTGTTTTCGAGCTTGATGACGACGAAACGATTGACCAAGACGCACCGACCGCATCATCGGAACACGAACAGGCTACGCCGCCACCAAGCCGGCGCAGCCGCCGTCGAGAGCGGCGTGGTCGCCGGGCTGTCGGTTGTCTCGGCGGCGTTTTGCGCTCTTTCATGATCGTGATCACGGCGGCCGGCTTGATGGCGACCATCTTTACATGGTGGACACCGAATCAGTTCATCGCAGCCAGCGTGCGTCAAGATTTAAGCATTGCGCTGGCGACGAGCGCCGTCACTGTACAGCCGACCGGGCTGCCGACGCCAAACTGGGCACAGCGAGTCGGTATTGTCTCCGGGCATCGGGGCCCGCAGAATGACCCCGGCGCGGTCTGCCCTGATGGCCTTACCGAAGCTGAGATCAACTTCAATGTGTCGCAGCTCGTTGTGCGCAACTTGCGCGGCCGCGGCTATACCGTCGATCTACTCGACGAATTCGACACACGGCTCGACAACTATCAGGCAGCCGCCCTGCTTTCAATCCATGCTAACACGTGTCAAGATTTCGGAGAACCCGTCTCCGGTTTCCTGATCGCTGGGCCGGCGGCGCGAGTGTCATCGCGCGGGAATGATGAGCTGCTGGTCAACTGCGTCGCGCGCCATTATGGATTGGCCAGCGGCTTGCAGCGGCGCGAGGGGGTCACTGTCGACATGACCCACTACCATACGTTCCGAGAGATTCACCCCCACACCCCCGCGGCGATCATCGAGCTGGGTTTCATGCTGGCCGACCGCGTCTTGCTCACTGAGCACCCTGATCTGCTCGCGCAGGGGTTGACGGATGGCTTACTGTGTTTCCTCGAGCCGATTCGCACGCCTCTCGAAGCGCCGCCGGCGCCCGCTGTCGAGAACAATCTGGCGCCACAACCCGCACCTGAACCGGGAATTTAGCTATTTTCTCTCGCCTTGAGGCCGATGATGGACTACGAACTTGTGATGTATTCGCGTAAATCACCCTGCCCGTGGGTGACGATCGCTAAGCGTGTGTTGGAGGCACGCCGCATCCCTTACCGAGAGCTACTCATTGACCAAGATGAAACTGCGCGCCAAACTGTGCTGGCTTTAACTGGTTTTCTCTCGGTGCCGACGTTGGTGATCGCAAAGACTGGGGAAAACCTGCCCTATACCGATCCCGCGCCGCTGCCCGCTGGGGCCAGCCCGCGCGGCATTGATCGGGGATCGATCATCACGGAAGCGAGCGAGAACGAGTTAGTGCGCTGGTTGGAGCGGCATGGATTGCTGACCCCGGCCGCTCGCTGACGCGCTGCACGGACAAACGAGCGTAGTCAAACCCCAGACCACGCTGTTATAATATGCGCACCGGGAGAGGTCGCATAGTGGCCTAGTGCGCTCGCTTGGAAAGCGAGTAAGGTGTAACAGCCTTCGCGGGTTCGAATCCCGCCCTCTCCGCACGATTTGAAATTGAACGAACATTTTCCTGAACCAAGACCGCCAGCATTTTCGGAGGTTTTGGTTCTTCCGGCTTTGCATATTGCCTGATCTTACTCTAATGAGAGTGAGGGACGAGAGCAATCGGACATAGATCGCTGGAGCGAGAAATCTGAGCGCATTATGCGGTCGTTAAGGTTGCATAACCAGTCCATTTCACTTGTTTGCACTAATGTTTAGTGAACATAGAACATCAGGACTCCTCTAACCCTATTCCCCAAACCCGTGA
>JBDNDP010000011.1:0-86357 GCA_046719065.1 Aggregatilineales bacterium
GCGGATGAGCGCTGGCACTGGCGAAGTGAACCTGCGCATCGGCGAGGGCGCTGCGGTCGAAGCAGACATCGACGGCGGGGTGGGTTCGTGTAACATCACGGTGCCGGCCGATGCTGGCGTGCGCGTGGAGTTCAAGGCAGGCCTTGGCGATATCTCGCTGCCTTCCGAAATGCGCCGTATCTCTGGAGATAAGAGCGACTGGAACAAGAGCGGGGTTTGGGAATCGCCCAACTATGCGACGACTGAACGGCCGATTTCGATCGTTTTTAGTGGCGGGGTCGGCGGGCTAAAGGTGCGTTACGGCGGCCGCGCCTAACGCCGATAAACATGAACGGGACAGCGGTGCGCCAGTCAAATGACGCACCGCTGTTTGTTTACGTCTCAAACCGTGTTGTTTTTAGAGGTGGGCGTATCCCGCTCTGGCGTCGGTGGTTCGGCGGGAGTATCGGCAGTATCGCTGTCACCGCTGTCCTCCCAACTGATGATCCATATACAAGCGCCGGAGACGAGGATACAGGCGACGATCAGCGCGATCCACTGGCCGGGCAGCAGGCCGATGCCGCGTGCTTCGTTAACTAACAGCAGGATCATGCCCAGCGACAGCACGATCCATGCGCTGACGCGTGGATGGCGCAGCGCCCAACGAACTGGCGGCAGTTGCCCCAACGTTTGCATGCTTATCCTCAACCCCCTTGATACTGGGTTAAGTATAGCGAGGTTAGCCTGCGATCACCATGGTAAGATCAGATCGGCTTCATGACGCGATCGGCGCGAAGCTGTTTCATCAATGCCACGGTGCCGTCATGCAGCAGCTCATGCGCCGCCTCGCGCCATGCAGGGAACTTGATCTCCTCGAGCTTGAGCGGTTGATACCCTACGCTCATGAAGACCTGCATCGTTTCAGGTGGAACATTTTCCGGCAGGAAGACGAAACTGACCTCACTTTGCAGCTCGCGCGAGGCGTCTTCGATCGCGGCGGTTAGCGCGCGCACGATCGGTTCACTGGGCAGCGTCGGCTCGATCAAAAATTCATCGACTCGGGTGATCAGGTTCTCCACCTGCCAGCCGCTAAGGCCAATCAAATTTTCTTTGTGATCCAGCGCTAACAGGTAGCTCTTCTGCCCAAAGGCGAGCATGATATCCATGCGTTCCGTGGGACGATTGGTGAGGCGGGTTATGAAGCGGGCGATCGCTTCAGCATTGGCCGGCATGCCGCGGCGGATGCTAATCGCGATGCCTGGCGAGGTCGGCGAGAGGGAGGCAGTGGCAGGCCGCCCGCTCGCCCCCGCCGTCGCTGAGGCGGTGGGAACGACGCTCGACTGGCCCATGCCGGTGCCGACCAGCAGCCGGCGCACATCGGCCCATGCCGACTGCACCTGTTTCCATGTGTCTTCGACATTGCCTTCGTTGATAATGATCACGTCGGCGCGGGCGATCTTGTCGGCCTGCGGGCGCTGCGCGATGATGCGCTTGCGCGCCTCGTCTTCCGACATTTTGCGCTTCTCTGTCAGCCGCTTGAGCTGTGTCTCCGGCGATGCATCAACCACCCAGACTGAATCGACCAGATCGAGCAGATTGCTCTCCAACAGCTTGATCGCTTCAATGACGACCACCCGCTGTTTGGCACGGCTGACCAGCGTGACGATCGCCTGATTAACGATTGGATGGACGATCTGCTCCAGCTTGGTCAGGGCTTCGGGATATGAAAAGACGATATTACCGAGGATCGCGCGGTTGATCGTCCCATCCTCTTGCACGATGAAGCGCCCGAACATCTCGATGATCGGTTGATAGGCTGGCGCGCCGGGCGCCATCGCCTGATGAGTAAGGCCATCAGCATCGATAGTATAAGCGCCAAGATGTTGAAGCATTTGGCGGACGACGCTCTTGCCAACTGCGATGTTCCCAGTGAGGCCGATGACGTACTTGCCTTCCCTCACGGCCTGACCTCCAAAGCTGAAATCATGTGCAGCGCGGCGCTGCGGCTATCGAGGGCACACGATCATTGTAACGTCATTATTTTGCAAACGGCAATAAAGGCTTGCCATCGCCTTCAATTTGTGGCAATCCTTAGGCACTGAGCGCGCCTGTTTGCCGGTGTTAAGCTGTCACCTCGGCGGGTTCTGGCACGGCGGAACCCGCTGGCGTGCGCTCGATCGCCGGCTGTGCTGGACGCTGGCGGCGATCATCGGGCAGGGCCAGCGCCAGAAATCCGGTCAGCAGCGTGATCACGCCGACGAGTTGAAACGTCAGCTCCAGCCCGATCTGGTCGGAGACTGCGCCGATCACGAGTGTGCCCAGCGCCCCCGTGCCGAAGATGAAGCCGAGCGAAGCGCCAGAGGCCAGCCCTTTGCGCTTGGGCATCATGCGCTGCGACATGGCGACGATCAGGGTATGCGAACCGCCGGTGAGCGCCCCTGCTGCCAGCGACAGTACAAAAACCATCGACCCATTGATGATGGGCAGCAGGAAGATCGGCACTGAAGCGGCGACCATCGTGGTCACGATCACGATGCGCATGCCCGTGCGTTCGGCGATTTGGCTGAAGAAGACGCCGGCGAAGCCGCCAGCGAACCAGAACATTGAGGTCACCAGCCCATATTCTGTGGCCGACCAGCCTTGGAGTTGAAACATGCGCGGCAAGAAGGAGACGCTGCCCGGGTTAGCTAAGCTGCGCAGCGTGACGAGGGCGACCAGCACCAAGATCGCCCGCCGTGAGAGTTCAGCCGGGCCAGCATGGCTCAGGCGTTCAATGCGGCCGGCGATATACTCGCGCGTGCTCGGCATGGTGAAAAACATGGCGATGACCGCGGGAATGGCCATTATTCCGAGGGCCAGCACCGGCGAAATGCTGCCACGTTCACCGAGGATGCCGTAAAAAGCAGGGCCGAGTGCAGCCGTAAAAAGGTCGTTGTTATGCGTGGCTGCGCTGTCGAGCAGCACGCCGATCACCGCCGGGCCGAGGCCGCCGCCAAACTGGCCCATCAGGAAGAAGATCGACAGGTTGCTAACTGTGCGCGTTCTTTCCGCTTCCGCTGCGTGCATGGTGCCGACGGGGTGAAAAGCCCCGCTGCCCAACGCCGCCAGCACGAACGGGATCAGCATGAACAAGTAGCTGCCAGTCGTCGCGCCCAGCATCGACAGCATAAGAAAGCCGACCGTCCACGTCACACCGCCCACGCCGATCAACCGACCGCCGTTCCGGTCTGCCAGCCAGCCGAAAAATGGCTGGCTCACAGCGCCGGCGAGCTGGTAGGCGCTGATGGCAAAGCCGATCTGCGTATTGGTCATGGCGAGTATGTGGCCGCTCAAAAAGGCGAGCAGCACCGGCCCCATGCCGTTGAACATATCGATGATGAGATGACCGAAGGATACCGACCAGAAGAGACGGCTGCGTGGTAGTGTCATTAAAATGGTCTCGAACATGAAGGCGTTACGCATGTCATCATCCTGCTTTCATCTACCGCTGTCAATTACCATTTGACCGCATTGGACTTCTCGCCTGCAGCCGGCATGAAAAGCAGGTGAATATCGCTAGGATTTTGCGTTCGTTTGCTATAAACTAACACTAGCGATGGGGCCTCTGACACGTGAAGACAGAACTTAAGCGCTGGTTCGCACAGCAGTTAGCGAATATACAAAGCGTGAAGCGCTGTGGGCTTGGCCACGAGGTCGATGTCATTGTCGAGACGTGGAGCACAACGCTGATTCACGTGCATCTGATCGACGCGCCGGTCAAAGCGCGTGCGCTCAAAAAGCAGCTTCAAGAGGCGACTCGCATCGGCATAGGCACGCTTTTCCTCATTAGTAGCCACCTTGTCCCGGCCGATGGCGAAAAGCTCACGCCCGACGACAGCCTGCTGGCACTGCACGCTTTGTTTAAGGACAAGTTTTATACCTATCGTGTTGATCCCGATGGGCCGAAAGTTGGGCAAGTACACTTTAAGTCGATCGGCCGCGGCGATGAAGTCGAAGCTTGGTACGGGCCGGATATCACAATCCGCAACTTGCCTTGCTATCGGGTCTGGGTGAAATCGCCCACCGTCATCAAGGGCGACTGGCTGATGGCCAACTTCGGCTCCGATGCGTTTTGGAAATCGAACGACTACGCGCGCAGTCGCGATGCTTTTCGCCAGCAGCGGCGCAGCGAGTATGTTGCCCAAACTGGATGGAGCGCAAACGGCTGGGGAGGCGCTAGCAGTTTTGCCTATACGGGGGCTGCCGAGACGCCGCGCCCGCCGCGCCGCCCACAGACGAAGCTTGAGCGCTGTTACGCGCAGCTCGGTTTGCCCGCCGATGCGCCCCACGATGAAGTGAAGGCAGCGTTTCGCAAGATGGCGCGCGAACTGCATCCCGATGTCAGCAATCTGCCCAAACATGAAGCTGAGCTGCGTTTCAAGCTGATCAACGAAGCCTACGCCTACATTCGCGTTTCCAAACGCTGGTAGCTGCTCAATGCTTTTTATGACTGCACGATAAACGGCAGCGGCGGCCGGGGAACAGCTTCCGCCGGGCTGAAGTCGTAAAAGATCACGAACGGCCCGATCTCAGCGCGTTCAAAACGCACTCCCGCGCTAACGAACAACCCTTCCAGTTCCTGTTCAATCTCTGGCACATTTGCCGTGATATAGCCAATGCGCCCGGCGCCGTCTGCTGCTGCCCGGTAGGGCGGGTAGCGTTCGTAAAATGGGGTATAGGTCAAATCGGGTTTATCGGGCAGCGTCGCGCTGTACTGCACCCGTTCTTGGCTCAAGAAGGCCAACCGAAAGGCGATCCAATAGTTAGTGTAGCCGTGGGTCAGGTCCTGATCGATCAGGAAAGCGATTAAGGCGTCGTCATCGTCATTGGGAATGTGCGTAATCAGGTTGAATTGGGTGGTGATCCCGGGCGGGTTATTCGATGCCGCGTAAACTTGCCCGGCTGCAAAATACACGAGCACCAGCCCAAGCAGCGCTGAGGCCGGCAGCCGGCCTGCGCGCGCGTGCAAAGTATCGACCAGCAAACCGAACGCGATCGACAGCGGGATGATCAGCGGCAGGAAATATCGTCCGGTCGGGTCATTGCTGAAGCTCGATGCGAGGAACAGGGCGCAGAAAATCACGATCATGCTCACCAGCAGCGCGCGCGCATATCCGGGCAGATCGCGCCGCCGTGCCACCCCGATCACCGCGATGATGAAAACTAACGCGACGATCACGCTGAGCGGCAGCAGAAAGAATTCCGGTGACCATGGATAGCGCAGCCCGATCACAGCGGGCAGCCCGAACAGCAGCAGGCCGACCAAGCGATCGCTGGTGTTTAACCGAATCGCGCCTGTGCCAGCGAAGCTGCCGCGCTGATCGCCGAGTAAAAAGCGCAGCGGCGCAAGATCATTTTCAAATGCGAAAATCCACCACGGCGCGCTGCCGATGAGAAACCCCGCCAGCGCAATGCCGAGGCCAGCTAGCGTTGCCAGTCGGTCGGTCCCACGCCACAGGTCAAGCAGAATGATGAAGCCGGCCGGGGCACCGAAAGCGATGATCAGGCCGTTCGTCCACCAGCCGAGGCCGGCGGCCAGCCCGAGCAACGCCCAACGCCAGCGCGAAGTTCGCTGCTGATAGGTCACGCTGTGGGCCATCAGCAGGATAAGGATGCCGAACAACAGCGTCTCGTTGTAACCGCCGAGCGTAGCGGTGGTATAGAGCGCGCCGAGCGTCGGCGGCACGGCCAGCAGCAGGCCAGCGCTGATGGCGACCAGCGGCCGCTCCGTTAGCCGCCATGCCAGCCAATATCCAGCCGCAACCACGATCAAATACAAGAAGGACTGGACGATCCGGATCGTCATGACGGACTCGCCGAGCAGGGCGAAACCACCCGCGATTAACCACGCATCGAGGCTGCCCATGTAAGCTTGTCCGTAGAAAAAAACTGGCCGCTCTCCGAAGAGGATGTGGCGCGCCATCAGCCCGACGATCGCTTCGTCGGAATGAAACGAGACGGAATCAGTCGCTAGCAGCAGCACTCGCGCGATCAAGGCGATCAGCGCGGTCGTCAACAAACCGAACCAGCGTGTTGAGCTGCGGCTCATCCAACCATCCCTGTGTCTCGCGCCGCGCTAAATCAGCCATTACGTCGAGCCATGCCGGGTGCGCATTAAGGCAGGGCACCAGCGTGAACGCTTTGCCGCCCGCCTCTGCGAATTGATGAGCACCCTCGCGGCCGATCTCATCGATCGTCTCAAGGCAGTCGGCCGTGAAGCCCGGGCAGGCGGCCACCAGCGAGCGGACGCCTCTTGCGCCGAACTCAGCCAGCACATCTTCGGTGTAAGGCTGCAGCCACTCCTCGCGCCCGAACTGCGACTGAAACCCGATCGTCCATTGCTCATCCGGCAAATTGAGCGCTTGGGCCAGCAGCTCAGCTGTGATCTCGCACTGGCGGCGATACGGGTCGCCCTCATCGACGTAGCGCCGCGGAATCCCGTGAAAACTGAATAGATATCGTTCCGGCGGCTCGGCCATGTCGACGACGGCTTCTTCTATTGTAGCTTTCAATGCCGCAATATACCCTTGTTCTGCGTAATACGGGGGCACAAAGCGCAGTGTTGGGTAAGTGCGTTTGCGCTCATGGAACAACGGGCAGCGCCGGCCGCCGGCCGCCATATTCGCGGCATCGTAGATCGATGCCGTGGTGCTGCATGAAAACTGCGGGAACATAGGAAAAATCAGGATGCGGTTGATGCCTTCGCGCTCTAAAGTTGCCATGGCGTCAGCGATGCTTGGGCTGCCATAACGCATTCCCAAAACGACGCGGTAGCGATCGCCCAGTCGAGCTTGCAGCCCCTCGACCTGCTGCTGCGAATAGAGTAGCAGCGGCGATCCGTCTTCCGTCCAAATGTTGCGGTAGAGCGCGGCGCTGCGGCGTGGCCGCCGCTTTAAGACGCCCAGCCGCAGCAGCGGCTGCCACAGCAGCGGGTTGAGATCGATAACGCGCATATCGGAGAGAAACTGGGCTAAATAGCGGCGCAGGGCCGATGGAGTCGGCGCATCTGGCGTGCCGAGCGCTGCCACGATCACGCCGATCTTAGCGGGAGTAAAATCCATGTTCCACCACACTATCACTTAAAGCTAACTAAGGTTGAACTTCGCCAATGATGATAGCATGAATCGCCAAAAATCTATATGAATCTACTGCGTTAGTTTGAGATTGTCGTGATTAGCCGCTCAAAATAGGCTAAGAACGCTTCCCACGCTTCAGCAGGGGCACTGCCGGCGATCGCTATCGTCACGCCGGGCAGAACGATGGTGCGCTGGATCGTGCGCAAGTCTTCTGCTGCGCATGTGGGCGACCGAGGTGGTACAGCTGTCTCCCCTCGGACGACGTGGATCAGGGTGCAGTCGCCCGGTGCGATGAAGGTTGCCGCCTGCGGAAATGCCGCCGGCCCGGTGACGACGCGCCAGCCCGCAGGGTAGCGCAGGCGAAAACCATCGCCTGCAAACATCGTCTCGGTGATGATCGCGGCGGGGCCGGGCGTGTGCGCCAAATGCTCGGGCGTGGCCGCTGGCACACACCCGCCGGTCAGCGCCAGCCCAAACCCAAAGAGGATGCGCCAAACGGCTGAACCGATCACGGCGCGCTGTGAGGGGCTTCCGGGTTGGCCGCCATGTTGCGCGACGCAGGATCGCCGCACGAAACAAAGCCTGCCCAGCGTGTCACACGCCAGTCGTCGTCACCAACTTCTGCCATGCGCGTGTAGATGCACACCCCGCTGAAGCCGATGCCCTCAGCATAGGTCGCGATCAAGTCGACGTTCCAAATTGTGCCCTCTGGCGTGAATTCTGGCGCGGCGCGGCGAAAAACCACACTCACGAAATTGCCCCATTCAGGCGGTGTGTAGGCGGCGACGCAGGCAGAGACGCTGCCATCAGGACATGCGCCGGCGACATAATCGCGCAGCCGCTCATCGAGCAAGGCGAATGCGGCTGCATCGTCGCCGCGCCCTGCCGCTTCGACGAAGGCGATCGCCGCTGCAAACGCCGGGGTTTGCTCAGGCGTGAGCATGGCAGTGATAACGATGACGAGCAGCAAGGTGACGATAGTGCCGAGGGCGATCCACAAGAGACGTTTTGATTTCATGAAACTACAGCCCAACACCGATAATAATGCGTTGATTATACCGCGCAGAATCTGCGATGTAGATGGCCCTCAGCGCCGCGCCGCATCACGCAGATCGCGCAGCGCATCGCGCAGGCGAACAGTCTCGATCAGAGGATTGATCTTGACCGCGCCATGACGGCCGGGCATGTTCAGCGTCTCGATACAAATCGTACCCGTGTAGTTGGCCGCAATCAGTTCGTCAATGAAACGGCGCAGGTCGATGCGACCGCGCTCGAAGGTCGATTGGAGTTGGCGGCGCGCCGTCTGCCGAATGTGGAGATGGCGCGCATGGGGCAGCAGCGCGGCGATCTGCTCATGTGTGAAGTTCTGATAGGTCAGGTCGGCCCAATCAAGCGTCAGCTCCAATCCTGGAACGGCCGCGAGTAGAGCGAGGGCCTGCTCCGGCGTGGGCGCGATCGAGTCGAGATGCGGCTCGATGCTCAAACGCAGGCCAGCCGCCTGTGCTTCAGCGAGCATTGCGCGCAGCGACTCGGCTGCGCGATCTAGCGCTGCCGTTGCTGGCGCATCGTCAACTGCCGTCGGGGTAGCCAACCCGGGTGAGACGGTGATGCCCGGGGCGCGGATCGCCTGTGCGAGCGGCAGCAGCGCGCTGAACAGCTCGCGCTCTTTGGAACGGCGCTCTTCATCCTCGCTGCAAATGCGCGGCAGCAACAGATAGAGATCGCTGACAGCGAGATCGTAAAGGGCGAGGTCAGCGTTGATCTCATCGGCGGCGCGTTCGGGGTTGGCCGCCGCTTTGAGCGCGTTCAAGTTGGGGCCAGAACCGATATCGACCCAGCGGAAGCCCAGCCGCGCGATCGTGCCGAACGCTTCGAGCAGCGTCAGGTCGTGAAACGACCATGTGTGAGCGGAAAAAGCGCGCATAAGAAAACCGGGTGAGGCCCTATCGCCTCACCCGGCCTTTTTCTGGTTCATGGGGTGATGGTCACAGTCGCTTGGCTGGTAGAAGTCTCGCCAGCAGCGTTACGCGCGGTCAGCACATAGGTGACCGTGCCCGTTGCGCCAGCCGGCAGCGGTACCGAGACCGAGCCCGACAGCGGAAGCTGTACATATGTCAGCCCGCCCACGCCAGACGACAAGACTTCGGAGATCTGTACGGTCGTCGCATCGGCGACGCTCCATGTCAGCGTTACGTTGCCTCCTACCGGCACACTGGACGGCGAGACGTTGAACGTGTTGATCTGTGGGCCGGTCGGCGAGATCTCAACGGCAGGCGGCGTCTCCGGCTCTGCTGGTGCTTCTTCCGCTTCTTCATCGGGCGCGGCTTCTGGAGGCAGCAGCGTCATGGTTGGGGTTACCGCAAGGGTCGGCTGAGGGGTGGGCAGGTTGAGCGGTGCGCCCGATAGCGGGATCATCAGTTCGGCGGTATCAAAAATAGTGCCATCTAATGCGCTGATCACCGTCAGGCGCAGCCGCACAACGGCCTCCGTCGTCGGCGTGACCGGTTGAACAGCGCCACGACCCTCCGAAGCTACATAGAGATTAGGCCGCGGCAGTTCAACGTTGACGGTCTGCCCGGGCGCTAGCACCTGTTCGAAGATCAAATTGGTGAAAGGCAGCCGGTTGGCCACCTGCCACGAGACCTCAGCTGTGGCTGTGCGCGCATTGAGGGCGGCCGTATCGAGGCTTTGCGCCGTCGTTGTAAATGCGACAATCGATGGTTCAGCATCCGTCTCTTCGTAGGGGATGATGAGGAAGCGCTGATCGACGACATTGCGACCGCTGATCAAAGTGAGCCGGAAAGTTGGCGGCCCAAAATTCAAGGGGGCGAGCAGGGTGACCATGCGCTCACCGATTGGAGGCAGCGCTTCGCCCTCGTTCAGAACACTAACCCAGCCCGACTGGCGGAAATAATCGAGCGCCAAGCTCTGGCCTTCAACGACATTGACGATATACCAGCTCAGGGTCACGTTCACATCGCCCGCCTCAACTTCGGCCAGAGTCACGGCATCGATATCAGCCGCAAAGCTGATGATAGCCGGGATGAAAGGGCTGGTCTGTGCTTGTGCTGCGCCGGCAATCCCGAGCAGCAACGAGAGCAGAAATACCCGTGCAAGCGCAGTTCTCATACAGCTAGCTCCTTAGCTGGTTGGCAAACCTTACCTTAAAAATGATACAACGATCTCTTTGGGCCACACAAATTTCATCGTTGAGGTTTGAGTGGCCGATCAGCACGACCTTTATGACCTCTTAAATAATGTTATGAACCAACTATTGTCGAACAGGGAGCGGTTTGCTACAATGGCCGTGCACATTGAGATGAAAATTACCGCGAATGAACCCAAAAACCATTCACGTGCTTGAACTGCCGAAAATCCTCGAACGGCTGGCCGGTTTCACCACCTTTTCTGCCGGCGCAGAGCTGGCGCGCGAACTATGGCCGACGACCGACCTCGATGAAGCCGAGACGTGGCAGCGCGAGACGGCGGAGGCGCGAGCGCTGTTCGCCAACCAAGTGAGCGTCTCGGTCGGTGGGGCGCGCGATGTCCGCGAGCCGGCGATCAACGCGCAGCGCGGCATCCTCATCGAGCCAAACGTGCTGCTTGATATTCGAGCGACGCTGCGGCGCGCCACCACACTTAAGCGGACGCTGGGCCGTATGAAGGGCCAGTATCCGCTGCTGGCCGATCTGGTCAGTGAGGCAGAAGAGTGCACCGCCCTGCAAGACGAGATCGCCCGCGTGCTTGATGAAAATGGCGCGGTCAAAGATACGGCCAGTGTGCAGCTCGCCGTAATCCGCCGCGATCTCAAGGCGGCTTTCGACCGGCTGCAAAGCAAACTTCAACGCATTATTAGCGCGTCGGCCAACCAACCGCTGCTGCAAGAAACGCTGATCACCATGCGCAACGGCCGCTACGTCATCCCGCTTAAGGCCGAGCATAAGGGCAAGATTCCGGGTGTCGTTCATGACTCGTCGTCGAGTGGGGCGACGCTGTTCATTGAACCGCTGGAGACGGTGGAGCTGAACAACCGCTGGCGCGAGCTTCAGCTTGACGAAGAGAAAGAGATCCGCCGCATTTTGCTGGCGCTGACTGATGAAGTGGGCCGCGTCTCCGAACAGATCGTGCGAACGGTCGAAGTGCTGGCCTATCTCGATCTGGTGCTAGCCAAAGCGCGGTTCGCTGACAGCATGAAGGCCGTCGAACCGGTGCTGCTGCCATTCCAGCCGCGCCCACACAATCCCGCCCACCCGGGCAGTCTGATCGATTTGCAGGGGGCGCGCCATCCGCTCCTCACTGGCCATGTCGTGCCGATCGATGTTGAGTTTGACGAGAATACATGGGTGCTGGTCGTGACCGGCCCGAATACCGGCGGCAAGACCGTCGCCCTGAAGACCGTGGGCCTGCTGACGCTGATGGCCCAATGCGGGCTGCACCTGCCAGCGGAGCGCGCTCGCCTTACAGTGTTTGAGGGTGTGTTCGCCGATATCGGCGATGAACAGAGCATCGAGCAGTCGCTGAGCACATTTTCGTCGCATATGACGAATACGATCCACATTCTGCGCGAGTGTAACAGCCGGTCGCTGGTGCTGCTTGATGAACTGGGTGCCGGCACCGATCCTGCGGAAGGATCGGCGCTGGCGCGGGCTATCCTCACGCACCTGCTCGAACGGCGCGTGACGACGATGGTCACCACCCACCACCCCGAGTTAAAGGTCTACAGCGTGGAGACGCCCGGTGTTCGCAATGCAAGCGTTGAGTTTGATCTAGAGACGCTGGCGCCCACCTATCGTTTGATCATCGGCTTGCCCGGGCGTTCTAACGCGCTGGCTATCGCTGCTCGCCTCGGCCTCAGCCAAGAGATCATTGCGCAGGCGCGCACCATGGTGGCGACGGAGGATCTGATCGCCGACGATCTGCTCGACGAAATTCACCGCACGCGCGACGACATTCGCCGCCAGCAGGCAGCCATCAGCGCGCTGCGCGAGGCGGTGGAGCAGGAACGGGCTGAGCTGCAAGAACGCCTCAGCGCGGCCGAAGACGAGCGGCGCAACATCATCGCCGCGGCGCGCCGCGAAACGCAGAACGAACTTGACCAGTTTCGCAAAGAGCTGCGTCGTCTGCGCAATGAGATGCGCGAAGCTGGCCTGCCGCTGGAGACGCTGCGTGCGGTCCAGCAGGCGGCTGATAATTTACAAGACTCGCTGCGCCAGCCGGTTGAAAATGCCGTTGACCTGCCTGAGAACGGCGGTTGGGTGCCGCGGCTGGGCGACTCGGTTTGGTTAGAGACCCTCAAAGCCGAGGGCACGATCATTGAACTGGACAAAAACGAGGCGGTCGTGCAGATTGGTTCGCTCAAGATTCGCGCCGGCCTGCACGATCTGAAGAAGCCATCGCGCGCTGAACGCAAGGCGATCAAACGCAAGTATGGCAGCAGCTATGAAATGCAGCGCGAAGTGACCGTGCCGCGCGGCGAATCGCCGGGGCTGGAGCTTGACCTGCGCGGCGCGCGCGTCGAGGATGCGCTGCGCCGATTGGAGGATTATGTCGATGCAGCTTATCTCTCTGGGCTGCCGTTTGCGCGCATCATCCACGGCAAAGGGACCGGCGCGCTGCGCAAAGCGGTGCAGGAACGACTGCGCGAGCATGCGCTGGTCTCGAAAGCGATCACTGCTCCGCCTAAAGAGGGCGGCGAGGGCGTAACGATTATCTATATGGTTCCGCCGGCCTAAACCGGCATGAACGCCGCGAAGGGAGTTTTGCTCATTGGCTGAGACGACCTACGATGTCGACCAAGACCTGCGCGAAGCGGCCGCCATGGCCAAAGACCTTAGTGCTTATGTGCAGGGACGAGAGTTGTATGGCCGTGTGGGGAAAGTTGGGCTGTTTGGGGCACGCAGAATGCCGGCATTGACGATTGGCGCGCTGCTGCTGCGCCTTGACCGGCTGCGCGCACTGCGCGATCAGCTCAACGACGCCCAACGTCAGCAGCTCGCCGAGATCGAAGCGGCGCATGAACAGACGCGCCGCGAGTGGGCCGTGCACTATCACGAAAAGCTCCTCCAAGAAGCGAAATCGCGCTTGAAGGCGATGGATGTTTTTTTTGAAGAATGTCACGAACAGCCGCGCATTTGCGCCAATGCCTATCTGCCCGAAGTGCTGCGCCGCACGATTGTCGAGGCGATCTATGATGCGCTGGTGCGGACTAACCAGCCGAGCGAGGAGATCCGTCAGCTGATGCGCAAGGCGGACAGCGGCTTGCGCCGGTATACCGAACCCTCTGATTTCGTCTGGGCCGGGGCGCTGCGCCCGCTTTACCCCTCGGAAAAGTATTGGTGGCTTTATCGACGGCCGCCCCGGCCCAACAGTAAGCCTCGCTGATATGCCGCTGACCTACCGCTTGTTTATCGCCATTGAGCTGCCCGAAGCGGTCAAGAATGCGCTGGCGGGTCTGCGCGCCGAGATCCCAGACGCGACTTGGGTGAAGCCGCATGCTTACCATCTGACGTTGCGTTTTCTCGGTGACGGTATCGATCAGGAGGGGTTAAGCCGAGTTCAGATGGCTTTGCGCGCCGTGCATGCCGATCCGTTCGAGTTTTGGCTCAACGGTGTTGGCCGTTTTCCGATCAACCCGAAGACGTGGGCGCGCGTGCTGTGGGCCGGCGTGCAGGCGCCGCCGGCCTTGGGACAGTTGCAGCGGATGGTCGAGCGAGCAGTGGTGGCCAGCGGGTGGCCGCCCGATAAGCAGCGTTTTCACGCCCATATCACACTGGCGCGCCTCAGATCGGCGCGAGGCAAGGCGCAGATCGCCGCGTTTTTAGATGACAACCGCAGCTTTCGCGCAGGGCCGGCCGCAGCCGAGGCATTTCATCTCATCGCCAGCACCCTATCGCCGCAGGGGCCAACTTATGCGATCCAAAGCAGTTATCCACTCGTGAAACGTTGAGGCTGTGCGCCGTTCATCGCGTGATAAGATAGCATTGGTGTAACGCATCCTATGGGAGCTGCCAATGCTCGATGAGCTGATCGTACAGCTTGAGAGTTTTGATCCGGAACAACGTCGGCGGGCGATCATCGCCCTCGGGCGATCAGGCGATCTGGAAGCGCTGCCGCACTTGGCGCAGGTGTTTCGCACGGATCCCGATCCACAACTGCGTGAACTTGCCCGCAGGGCGGGCATTCACATTCGCGATCGAAATCAAGCGGGTGGGGGGGCGCCGGGCGCTTCGGCTGGCACAGGAGTAGAGAAGCGCTCGAGCATCCGCTCTCTTGCTGGCGCCGAAGAGCTGACTAGAGCGGCTTCTCCCCCTTCAGCAACTTCGGAGATGACCGATGATAGGCGCGCCTATACCGGTCCGGTGCGCGGCCGGGACTATGACGTCTCGCGCGAAGACCGCGAGCGCGCCAAGAGTTACCTTGAGTCTGCACTGACGCTCAACATGAAAGGCGACAATGCGCGCGCCATGAAGTCGTTGGCAGCGGCGCTCAAACACAATCCTAACTTGATCAACGATGCTTATTTCAACAGCATTGTCGCGACCGTGACCGGACTGGAAGGCGATGGCGCTATACAGATGGTGCTTGATAGCAATCAGCGCCAGAGCTTCGTCAAAACCCAGCAAGAAAAGAAGAAGAACGAACGCATCTCGCGCCATCTAGACGAAGCGCGCCGATCGACGTGGGAGTCCGTGTTATTCGAATTGATCCTCTACGCCTTGATCGTGGTGGTCGGTTCGGTGCTGATGATCCTTGTTGCTGTTGAGACCGCCAATGCGTTCGGGGCCAACATTTCCGGCGAGGCGGAATGGCTAGAAGCCACGACTCCGGAGATTGTGGCGCTGCGCAGCGCGCTCCTCCCGCTAATGGGGATCGCAGCGGTCGTTAGCGCGCTGTTCGGCATCGCTGGGCTAGTCATCCAACTGGTCTTCGTCCATTACGCCGCGACGCTGATCTTAGGCGGTGTCGGCACGTTCCAGCACCTATTGGGCACGTTGCTGGCATTCTTCAACCGCACGCTGCCGTTCATCTTCGTCCTCAGCTATGTGCTGCTGGCGTTCACGTTTATCTCCGGCGGTTCGCCGATAGTTTTGTGCCTCTTCTTGCCGCTGATGCTGCTCAATGTTTGGGTGGCTTTCAAAACCATTGCTAAAATTGGCGAAGCCTATGATTTCGGCTTTGTCCGAGGCTGCGGCGCTTTGCTGATAGGCAGCATCTTCATCGGTATTATTAACAGCGTCGTCGTGGCGCTGCTGGCGCAAGTGGCGGCCTCTCTGATCACACAGGCGCTCAGTTAGCCCGTGGCACGCACGAAAAAGGACGATCTCGCTCTTGACTCAACTCATGCCGTGGGAGCGGCTCCAGTCGGAGCCGCTCATCTCAAACCCGTACTTAACGTTGCGGCGGGATACCTGCCGCCTGCCCGATGGCCAGATCATCGATGATTATTATGTGCTGGTCGAGCGCGATGTCGCCTGTGTCGTCGCGCTGACGCCCGCTTGCGAACTGCTGCTGGTAGAGCAGTATAAGCACGGCCTCGGGCGCATCTGCCTTGAGATCCCGGGAGGGGTGTTCGCCAGCGATGCGGCCGACCCGCTGACAGAAGCGCGCCGCGAATTTAACGAGGAGACGGGCTATGACGCACCGGCCTTCTTTCATGTAGGGACGCTTCCGGTCAGTCCGGCGCGGACGACCATTCGAATGCATCTTTACGCTGCGCTTGATGCCGCCCCGTGCGGAACCCAGCAGCTCGACAGCACCGAAACCATTATCGTGCGCCGCCTACCGATTGACGTGGCGCTCGACTTGATCCGCAGCGGCGCCATTGATGTCGCCACGACTGTGAGCGGCATCTTTTTAGGACTGGACTACTTGCGGCGCGCAGGGCTGCTTTCATGATGCCGTGGTGGGCCAAACGAGCGCTGCTGGCGCTGGCCAGCGTGGGCGGCGCCGCCTATCTCTACGCCCGTGCTGTGGAGCCGAACCGGCTGGTCGTGCGTGAACATACGCTTGGCATGCCTTCGCTTGATCCGGCCTTTGACGGATATCGCATCGCCCACCTTAGCGATTTGCATGTTAGCGGGCGCGCGGCTCTTGAGCGGTTTGACCGCGCGATCGCGCTCGTGAACGAAGCGGCGGTTGATCTGATCGTCATCACAGGAGACTTCGTTACCGCCAGCGTCGGTTTTGACGGCGCTGTGTTGTCGGAACGCCTGCGCAGCCTCTGCGCTCGCGATGGGATCGTGGCTGTGATGGGCAATCACGATCACCGGGCGCATGCAGCGGCGGTACGGCGGGTGATCGCCGAGAGCGGCGTGGTTCATCTGCCAAATGCCGTGCACACCCTGCGCCGCGGCTCGGCGGCGCTGCACATTGCCGGCCTTGACAGTGTCTATTTCCAACAGGGGCGCTTCGACCATTTGCTGGCAGCCCTGCCGGCCGATGGCGCTGCGATCTTGCTTGCGCATGAACCCGATATCGCTGACCTCGCCGCGGCGCTCGGCCGTTTTGATCTGCAGCTCTCTGGGCACGCGCATGGAGGGCAGGTGCGGATCCCTGTGCTCTATCGGATGGCGCTGCCTTTTCAAGGCAGTCGTTATGTCACCGGGCTGTACTATGTCAAGACGATGATCGTCTATGTCAGCGCTGGTCTAGGCATGACGAGCCATCCGGTGCGTTTCAACTGCCCGCCCGAAGTCGCGATGTTCACGCTGCTGGCGGGCCGTCGCTTGGCCGGTACTCAGCCAAACATTACGGGATAAGCCCCAGTTCGCGCGCTTCGTCGTAGGACAGTGGGCCGCCGCGGCGCATCTCGCTGGCGATCTGGGCCAGTTCGTCCGGGTCGAACAAGGAGTCTGCCGCTTTGATGTCGATTGAACTGAGCTTTTTCTCATCGAACAAGTTCGGATCGAGGTTCTCAATCGGGTCTAACTTCAGCGGCTGCGCAGGTACTGGCAGGTTCAGTTTGTCCCACTGCTCGGCAAGAGCGGTTTCCTGTGGCCGCGGCTTGGCGGGTTTCTGCTGTGAGCGCGGCGCTCGACGAGGTTCGGCTGGCGCTGGCGGTTCGACCATGAACGCGCCCGCGCCGATCAACGCGATCAAATCTTCGGCAGCGCGGCGCCCATAGCGGTTGACGGCGCCAAGCTGGCGGCTGCCGACTTGTCCATCGAACACCAGCGAGAGGGTATGGTGATACCCGGCCGAGAGCACGAAGATATCGTAGGTTTCGCCGTCGAATGCATAAAGAGCTGAGGGCCGCCCGCCGACTAATTCGCGCATGTGGATCGTCGTGTGAAGGGCTGGCAGCAGCGTGCTGATCAGCCGCTCACGGTCGATATAACCGACTGCTCCGCGTTCGAGCAGCAGCTCCCCGTTGCGGCTCGAAATGACAACCGCCATCGCGCCGACATCCGTCAGCAGCGCATCGACAATGCGCTGCGCGGCGCTGATATCGAGCGACGGGATGGTTCCTAAAGGGCCGTTCGTTTCGAGCGGCGCAGCGACGATCGGGAAAATGGCGGTGCGCGGGTCGCGCCCGTCAAGGCCTGCGCCGATCACGCGTATGAACTGCGCCGGGTCAACTGGGCGGCGCAGGTAAACGAATGGCGACTCGCTGCGGGTTTCGTCGTCAAGTTCGATTGCGTCGCGCTCATCGCCCAGAATGACGATCGCAGCATCTGGCTGTGCCAGATGAATGCGCAGCGCCAGCTCGAAGCCCTTGATCGACGCGCCGATGTTTAGTGCTGAGACGACCAGGTGGCAAGTGCCGCGGCCAACTTCCTCTAGCGCTTCAACGCCGCCCGGTACGTCGATTTGAATCGCTGGCCGGTTGAGCAGTTCAAGCGCAGCCCGCGTGAGACGGGCCACTGCACCAGTCGGGTCCACCGTGAGAATACGCGGCAGAGGAGCCATTGTTCCATCCATCATACTTGGTACTGTAGACGACACTTACAGTATATCCGTAAATGAAGTGTAAATCTGCCGCGAATCATTAACGGTCGTGATGAACTTTGCCCCCCTTGGTCATATTCACGCTAGCGGTTAAACCGTTAACGCGTGGCGCACCATCCACAGATCGTACTGCGGGTCGAGAAGCCAAGTATGGGTTCGGTAGAAGCAGCAGTCGTCGACGATCAAAGCGGTTAGCCCAGCGCGAACGGCGCAGACCAAAGCCGCAAGGGCGGCGCTTAGCGGTCGAGCGGAGGGCGGCGGCGCGATCTGCTGATGCGCAGTCGCTTGGCTTGCGGCTTCCAGCAGCCTAGCGCGCACAGCCGCCGTTCGCCTCGGGCAAGGCATCTGTGTCTGGCGCAGCGCGCGCGCGAGCAAAACGTCGAGGGCGTTATCCGGCAGCGCTGGCATATCCGTGCGCCGGTTCGACTATATGGTCATGTTCGCTGAGCTGTTGGCGCAGTTTCTCGCGCGCGTAATACAGACGGCTCTTGACAGTTCCAACCGGGATTTCGGTGATGTCTGCGATTTCTTCGAGGCTGAGGCCGCTCATGTAGTGCAGGACGATGACGATACGCTGGTTGATGTGAAGCGCATTGATCGCTTGCCAGACCCGATCGTGGGTCTCGCCGCGCTCGGCCATCTGATCGGGCGCCGACCACGCCGGACTCATCAGTTGGTCTACCAGCGCTTCGAGAGAGATGCGCCGTTTTTGGCGCCTCGAGATCCACGTGTAGCTGAGGTTAACTGTCACGCGGTACAACCACGGTGTCAAGGGGAGCGAAGTGTCGATGCGGGGAGCGTGATGATGCAGCTTCAAAAAGCAATCTTGGGCGATATCTTCAGCCACGGCGCTGTCGCGCGTGATGGCAAGCGCCGTTCGGTAGACCTGCAAGTAGTATCGATCGAACAAAAAACCTAGTGCCTCCACGTCGCCATCGCGCAGACGTTCGACCAGCCTAGCGTCGCTGATTTCGGCGCTCATTCAGTTTCTCCGGGTCGGCAAATGGTGATGCCATAACTCTTCATGTGAGGACTACACAAATCTAATTTAACAAATGCTGTTTGAAATAAAAGCCGAATCTTTTATACAATTTTTGGACGAAGTGTACAAGTGCTAGATCGAATTTATGACATCATAGTAGTTGGCTGTTTCGAGATGTGCTAGGGAAGGCATTTCCGGTGAACGTGGACTCTCGCCTCCGCTTATGGCGCTGCGATCAGCAGTTCGTGCAAGTCAGCGGCGCCATCGGGGCTAAGGACGCCGCTTTGCATCACTGGCATCCGTTCGCCTGTATCGCGCCGATACCAGCCGACGCGCAAGGCATACTGGCCGGGAGGCAGATCGGGCGGCAGCAGCAGCGTCCAGCGATCGATAAGCTGCTCGCCCGGCGACCAAGCCCAAGTGGGGTAGCTGCCGCCAAGTGGATCGCCATCGGCCAACACAAGCGCCGTCTCTGCGCCGATCAGATGAATGAACTGCGACCAGCTGTCGGGTGTCACAGCAACGCTGCGCCAGCCCAGATCGAGCGTCAACGCTGTTCCCGCCCGCGCTGCGCCGCCGGGTAAGACGCCGACTAAGCGGTAGCCGGCCAGTTCGGCAAAATTTGGGAAGACGATCTGCGTCTGCATGAGGTCATCGGGAAATATCATGGTTGCCGCCGGGCTAATGACCCGCCCGACGCTCGGCGCCTCTAGCCTCGTCCCATTGAGCGCTGCTGCCGGCCAATCGACAGCCTGCGTCTCCGCGTCGAGGACGACCACGATGATGTCGTACACTTGACCAGCCGTCAGCGGCGAGGCCTCTGGCTGATCAGGGTCTGCGCGCGGCACATTCACGCGGTCGCAGAAGACGTCGCCTGCCCGCCACAACACGCTGTTAAGGCGTCCCATCCCGAAGACCGATGTCCGGTCGGCGCCGATCGCGCCATGTGCGGCGAGTTTGACCGAGAAAGCCGCTGGCCGCTCCGTCTCGGTGACGATTTCCCAGCAAAGGGTCAAGGTGTGCCAATCGCTCGTGAAGCGCGGCTCGCGCTGCGCTATGCCGAGCAGACGCAGGGTTGGCTTCTCATCATCGGGGTGGGCATAGAAATCGATGGGGCCGCCTGTGAGCGCGGGCAGCGCAGCGCGTTCGCTGAGCGCGGGCGGCCAATAAGCCTCGATCAGCGCTAGCGGCGTGAAGATTAAAGCGGCGCTGACGAGGGTCGTCGTCGCCGCGGCGCGCAGCGCTAGGTCGAGCCGTGGAAAGCGCCAGCCCAGCAGCGCGAGACCGCCTGCCAAACCGATCGCAAATGCGACGTGTGCCGGATAGAGCAACCGTCCGCCCGTGAAAGAGAGCTGTCCCATCCAGCGCAGCAGCCCGGCCAGCGCGCCGGCGATCATGAGGGCGAGCACTGCCGCTTGCGCCAGCCGCGCGCGATCTGCGGCCAGCCGCTTGATGCCCAGCGCCCAGCCTCCCAACGCCGCTAACGCCAGCCCTCCAAAGGCGGTATACGTCAGCGGGTGCAGCGGTACGGTCGCGAACCATGCCCAGTAGGATAGGTAAAGGTGGGGTAACCGTGCCAAAATCTCGGCGAGCGGGCGCAGTTCCTCGGTGAAAATGGTTGGGTCGGCATAACGATGAGTCGCAAATCCGAAAGGATCGTTGAAAGTCAGTGCGCCCCACAGCGCCCAAGCCCCGAACAGGATCGCGATCGGGCTGCCGAACACAACCCCTTCCGCGATCCAAATGCTTGGCCTCGCCCCATCGGCGCGCCAGCGCAGCAGCAGCGCCAGCGCAACCCCCGGGGCGATCAGCAGGACGTTGACCTTCGCCAGCCCGCCGAGGGCAAGAGACGCGCCAGTTAAAAACAGCAGCGCTGGCGATCTTCCCCGCCGCACGATGCGCAGCGCGCCCCATGTCGCTAGCGCCGCGAAAGCGGTTGCCGCTGCGTCGTTCGTGACGTAGGCCGTCAAGAACAGCGCCGTCGGCATGAAGGCGAAGAAAGCCGCCGCCGTCAGCGCCCAACCCGGCCGCCGAAAGACCTCGCACGCCGCGCCGTAAGCGCCGATCAAGCCGAGCACGCCGAAGACGAGCGAGACGGCGCGCGCTATCCGGTTAGCGGCGACCGCCTCTGGCCAGCCGAACGCCAGCTCGTCACGCCCGCCGTGATAGTAAAGGTTATGGTTATCCCAGCGATCCCACGGACGGTGAGGGGAGTACCACCGGTTCGCCGCTGGCCCGCTTAGATGCGCCAGCAGCGCATCGCCATCGATGCGTGGAGCATCGGCGAGGGCGAGCGCGAACGCCGCAGCAGCATAAGCCAACGGTGGCTGGCCGCTGGCTTGGCGAGTTGGGTTGGTCAAGTATGAAGCGCGATCGGGCAGTCGGCCCTCGGCGCGCAGCAGTGCGGCGTAGTTAAAGTGCAGGGGTTCGTCGCTGCCTTCGAAGGCTGGCATGACGAACTGGAGCGTTAGCCCGCCAATCAGGTAGAGCGCGAGCAGCGCCGCCAAACCCCGGTGCCGCTTAAGCCTCATGCGACGGAATTTCTTTGGTCAAGCAGTGAACGGCCCCGCCGCCGTTGATGGCCGTGACGCAGTAGATCGGGCGCAGCGTATAATCGGGCAGCGCGGTGCGGTAGGCGATCAAGGCGGCATGGTCGCTGCGCAAGCCATAAGTGGGCACCAGCAGTCGCCCGTTAATGGTGAGCGCATTCGCGTAGCTGCGCCAGATCGGGTAGATGCCCCAATTGAGGTAAGGCTGCGGCATCGGCAGAGAGATCAATCGATAGGGACGGCCTGCTGCATTGGTCTCACTGCGCAGCACCTCGGCCACCTTTCGCAGCGTTCGGCTGTTAAGGAGCGCCGACGGCGCGCTGATCAAGATCGTCTCGGCATCGGCTAGTTTGAGGACGAGGTCAATGTGGCCGGTTTCTTCGGAGCGCAGCGGCGGCACGAGGATCAGTTTTTCGTAGTCAAAGGTGCAGCGTAAGCGCCGCAGCGTTTCCTCGCGGCTAAGGTGCGGATTGCGCGCAAACAGCCCTTCGCTCATCAGTAGTGTGCCCGCGCCGTCCGACCACAGGTTGCCGCCCTCGAGGTGCAGATCGAGCGGGCGCAGCGGCAGCCCGGTCAGTGCGGCATAGCGCTCCGGCATGGCGTCATCCTGCGCCTGCGGATAGGCCGGAAGCGGGTCAAAGATGGCGCTCATGGCAACCCGCTGCCCGCCGCTGAAACCGACAAGCGGGCCGTAATCGCGCACCCAGATGTCATCGGCCGGCACGACAAGAAAACGGATGTTATCCAGCTGCGCTTCGCCGCGCTGTTCGAGGAACAGGCCGATCGGGCCAGCCCACGCCGGGGCATCGATCAGAATATCGCAGCGCGCGACGGGGCTGATCGCTTCGGCCAGTTGAGCGTGGACTTCCCACAACGGCGGAAAAGCGACCGGCCAGCGCATGATGACCGCCTCCTGTCGCTCCCACTGAGCCGGCAATCGGATGCGCTCAGTCGCGATGAAGGCGCTTGGAACCGTATTGCTCTTACAAACGACGCAATCGACGAACGGCCGCGCGGCGAGCGCAGCGCGCGCTGCGGCTGCGCTCATACCTTCAGGCAGCAGACCCCAGCGCTCTAGAAAAGCTGCCATTTCGCTCGCGGTGGCCGGCGCCTGCTCGCAGGCTTCGATCGGATACACGCGGGCGAGCGCGCGCCGTATCAACGGTGAGCGCAGCCCGCGCCGCCGCCACAAGGGGTAAGGGATGTAACCGAATTTGAGCATGGCGGCAGCGCTGCGCCTCCTGAGCGTTCGACCGTCAGTATGGGCTATTTTAGCCTTTCCGAACCGAGCTTGACCAGTGGCCAGCGCGCGCGTTGGATTGCGACCCCGCCGCTTTAGCGGTATCATGCCGCGAAATGACCCTTATCTCAGGACGACGTTAACTCATGCTTCCTTTACGCCTCGCCGCCCTGACAGCGCTGATGGCAGCGGCCATCGTGGTGCCGGTTTTTGGGCAGCCGGCGCTCGACCATACGGCTGACCCGCAGTTTGGTGCGATCGCGCTTGACGTGGATTTCAGCCCAGACCCACTGCGCATCGCCAACGTGATCGGCGGCGGCGAGATCGACGCGAATCTACGCAATTTAGGCGATGACTGCGTCGGCTTCATCGATGTGCGCCCAGATTTTCGGGTGACGGCCGAGACGACCTTCCCGCTGCTGCGCTTCATTTTTATCGCCGATACGATCTTAACAGACACAACGCTGGTCATCCGCGATCCCGCTGGCCGTTTCATCTGCAACAACAACGCGTTCGGCCTGTTCAACCCGATGGTGAGCGCGTTTGACGCTGAACCGGGCGATTATGTCATTTGGGTTGGCGGGTTTACGCCGGGCGCTCCGGTCTTTGGCGATCTCTACCTCACAACGAACCCGGAGGTCATCCCTGGGTCGACCGGCATCGTCGTGCCACTGGCGACTGCCTCGCCCATACCATCACCGGTCACGCCGACGCCAGACCCAGCCGCTATCCTTGATTTCAACCGGACGCCGGCAGGCGGCACCGCTGCGCTCTCCGCCGGTTTCCTGCCCGACCCATTCTGGATCGTACTGAGCGGCGGTGGGACGATCGCTGTGCCCGATCTGACAGGCCAGACGGTACAGAAGGGGGCAAACGCCCTGCCGGAATGCGGGGGGTTCACCGCGCAGGCTCCGCATTTTCGCCTCACGTGGGGCGGGCAGTCGACGCGGCTGCGCTTCCATTTCGTGCCCGCTGCTGAAGGTGCAGATATCCCCGAAGCCGCGTTGGTCATTCGCGCCCCAGACGGGAGATGGGGCTGCAACCGCGATTTCGCGCCGTTTTTTCCGCAGCCATCGGTTGAGTTCCTGAACCCGCTCCCCGGCGATTATCACGTCTGGATCGCTGATGAAGTGACCCCGGGGACGGAGGTCGTCGGCATCCTTTACATCACTGAACTCGCGACAACGCCGGAGACAGTACGCGATACGGCCACGCGCGCCTATACGGATGTCTCCGGCCTCGACGCGCTGTCGGCGTTGGCCTCGGTCGGCACTAATGGCATCGGCACCATCCTCAGCCCAGATCCTTATCCGATCCCGGGCATTTTCGCTGGCGGGCCGGTCAATGTTGGGGCACTCAATGCGGAGATGAACCGGACAGCGCAGTGGCCGGAGAAAGGCTGTATTGGCCACAGCCCTTACCAGCCAAACTTCACGATCGCGCTGAATGCGCCGCTCAACTATCTGCGCTTGTTTTTTGTGCCCGATCGCCCCGGAGATGACCCCGCATTGATCGTGCGGATGCCCGATGGGCGCTGGTACTGCAACGATGACTCTTTTGACACTTTGAACCCGACGGTCAACATCGTTGGCAACCGGTCAACGGGAGTGCTTCAAGTTTGGGTCGCGACCTATGATCCCGATGTCTCGTTTACAGGGACGCTGTACCTGACGCGCGGCAGCGCCAATCCCACGAGTCCGCGGTTAGCGCCGCCCGCGCCAACGGCGACGCCCTTCTTTGAAGCTTTTCCGACATTGGAAACTCTGATCGTCGTAACCCAATCAGCCGATATCCCGGCGCTGCTGCCGGCCCTCCTTCCCGATGCTGCTGCGTTCGCTGCGGCGAACCCGGCTGGGCTGCTGCCGCTGGCGAACCCGTCCAGCGGTTCGACCGGTTTGGGTGCAGCGCGTATCCCCCATGGCATCGCGCTGACTGCCAGTGGGACGTTGGCCGCTGCGCCGTTAGGCGCTGGCTGCGCGGGCTATGTCGAACCGGCGCCTGCCTACCGCGTAGAATGGACAGGCACGGGGACGTTCCTGCGCTTTTTCTTCGTTGGGGCGGGCGATGCGGTCTTGGTGGTGCTCGGCCCAGACGGCCTATGGCGCTGCGATGATGGCGCGTCTACGCAGCATCCAATGGTGGATATTGAAGGCATGGGGCCGGGCGTCTACTACATTTGGGCGGGCAGCTCCAGTCCCAGCGAGCGTATCAATGGAGTGCTGTGGATCACCGAGGACCGCACGATCACGTCGGCTGGCGGCTGATCCACAGCGCTCCACATCGCTTGCAAGGCCGCGCGCAATATGCCGCCGCCGCGCGATTTAATCGATCTCGGTTTGCGACCTATCTTCGTATAGATACACGCCGAGCAGGTGAAACTCGCCGCCTTCGTGTGCTTCGGCCAATATCCAGCGACCGTCTTCAAACGTCTCAAAGAACTCGCGCAGGTCGCTCGAAAGACCGATGACGGCTAGCCGCTGATAATTGCCGATCCAGCGCAGCCCGACCAGCCAGATGCGCTCATAATCGGCGATACAGTCGCTCAGCGCGTCTATCGTCTCCGGGTCGTTGAGCCGATCTTCATAGAGATCGCAGTGCGCTTGGTCGCTGTAATACCACTCAAGCGACTCAAGCGGCTGAGCGAGATGAACTTCCGAGGTCAATACGACGATGGCGTCGTTCGGGCCTGCATTCCGTTCGAGGTATAGCGCGACGCGATCCCAACGCTCATTATCGGGTAGCGTATAAAACGCGATCAAACCGGGCAGCAGCGCGATCAAGAAGGCTAGCGTTATGACTTGCGTGGGGATGACGCGGCGAATGCCGAACAGCAGCAGCGCCAGCAGCAGATAGTAGGCGGGCGAAGCGCCAAGCACGTAGCGGTCGAAGAACATCGGCCCGACGACGAACGACAGCGCCCATGGTAGCATGAGCATGCCTAGAAACCAACAAGCGACCAGCCAAAATTCCGGCAGCCAATCCTTGGCTCCAGCAAGCAGATCGCGCGGAAGCTGAAGCAGCGCGCTTCTCCATGCTTTGCTTCCCTTGCGCAGCGCATAATAGCCGGTGCCGGCAGCGATAAAGCCTAGGCTTGCAAACACGCCGAAGGGGGTGAAATAGAACCACTCGAAGAACAGGAAACGCACTAATGCGCGCACAATTGAGCCGACTGTCGGGGCTTCCAGCCAGTTTGGGCCGATAGCGCCGTCAGCAGCGGCGCTAGCAGTGCCGGCGCCATCGACCGCGGTGGCGACCGGCATGACTGTATCGCGCAGGAAGTAAATCCAAATGGCCGGGAAGATTACCGCCAGCAGCAAGACTTGGCTGGCGAACCAGCGCCCGAACAGACCGCGCGACCGCCAATCGCGGCGCAGCAGCGCGATCGCCACGAAAAAAGCGCCCTGCCCGGCGATGGCGAAGACGCCGTGAGCATGCGTGTAGACGGCCAGCGCCGTGGTCAATACATAGAGAGCGATGTTGTACCAGCGCCCGCGTTTGAGCATCATCCAGAAGAACGCGAACGATAGGATGATGAACATGACGTAAACAGCGTAATAACGGTATGTTTGTGAATAGTAGATGTGGAATTCGGTCACGGTCATGATCAGCGCGGCGACGAACCCCACGCGCTGGTTGAACAGCAGCGACCCAAAATGGAAGAGCGCCCCGACGCTGATGACTCCTGCGATCACGGATGGGATTCGCGAGATGACCTCGCCCGTTCCGAAGGCCGATGACCAGACGACGGCGATCATGACGAAAACTGGCGGGCGGCCGCGTTCGACGAACTGCTGGATCATCGCATCCCAGCCGTTCAAGCCAATGTTAAGCATGGTAACTTCATCATGCCAGAACGGCTCGTCGGCCAGCCCAATGAGGCGCAGCAGCGCTGCCGCCAGCACCAGCAGGCCGCCATAAAGCAGCGCTGCGCGCGCGCGCTCGGCTTCATCTTGCGCATCGAGCCGTGGAAACTGCCAGTCGAGCCGGCGCTGCTGCGCCGGCACAGCATCCAGCGGTTCAGAACGGTTTGATAAACTCACAAAAAAGCTCCTCAGATAAAAACAGTTCGCTCGAGAACGGCTGTGCAGCACGACGGCGCAGACGATCGTCCCATGAGATAACGGCGATTTGGCAGCGCAAGCCACTGGGCAAAACGAGATCGCACAATTCATCTGTTACTGTAAGCGGCAAACCTTTCATCGAGCTTACGAATTCGCCGGCGAGGTAAAAGCATCGTGTTAGGGGCTAAGTCGTAGGGCGCCCAGCATAAAAAAACTGCGCTGCCATGCGGCGCAGCTTCGTTTTTATGGTGAGCTGTTCAGTTCAGGGGACGGCGAAGTAGTAGCCAACGCCTGGCTGCGTGCGAATATAGCGTGGGCTGTCTGCGTTAGGCTCAAGCTTTTTGCGCAGGCGGCTGATATTGACCCACAAGTACTGCGTTTCGTCTAAATATTCTGGCCCCCACACCTGCGTGAGCAGCTGTTTGTGAGTTACTGTTTGGCCTTGATTGACGATCAAGGTATAGAGGATATCGTATTCGATGCGCGTAAGTTCGACCGGATTATTCTTCAAGAACACGGCCCGATGCGCAAAATCGACGTACAGATCGCCGAACTGCATCGGCTCGCGCGAACGCGCCGCGATATAGCGGCGGTTGATGATCACGCGCGCGCGCGCGAGCAGCTCCTCGTCGACCACCGACCCCGTGACGACATCATCTGCACCGGCATTCAAGCCTTCGACTTTTTCTTTGGCGTTCGCTTCATCGCCCACCAGCAAAATCGGCGTTTCGGTGCGTTCGCGCATCAGCTTACAGATGCGCAGGCCATCCTCATCCTCTAAACGCATGTCGAGCACGATGAGATCGAAGTAGGTCGCATTAACATCGCGCAGGGCTTCTTCGCCAGTGTCGTAGTGCAGAATGCTGAAATCGGCGGCCTGAAGCTGGCTGCGCATGCGTTTGACCAACGTCGATTTGCCTTCAACCACCATGATCGAATTGGGCTCGCGGCTGGGGGCGGAGTGCACGATTTCGGTAGGAATGGCAGGCACCGGCTCAACCGGTTTGATCGGATCGTCGCTCAGGGCGATGGCAGGGATGGTTAAGCGAACTTGCACTGCGTCATCGGCCGTCCAGCGAACTGCAATCTGCCCTCCGTTGCGGCGGATCAACTCCGCAGCGATGTGCAAATTGAGGTGCTCAAGGTCGGTACTGCTGATCGGATCAATGCGGACGAGCACCTCTTCCATCGATTCGAAGCGGCGCGGCGCGACTTCACAAGCAATCACGATCTCCACTTCATGAGCGCGATTTTCAATGCTGATTGATAAACCCGGAGGCGTCACCGTGACTGAGGCAAGTTCTGCCAATAGGTCGGTCAGCGCGCGCGAGAAGTAGAATTCGTCAACGCTGATGAGCGGCGTTCGGGCATGAGGCAATAGTTTCACTTGCCCGCCGTTCTGCTTTAGACGATGATCTTGCAGCGCCCGCCCCAGCAGTTCCTCGAGGTTGATCGTGCTGCGCTGCATGACCAGACCGCCCAGATACAGGCTGTACAACTGGTAGAACTGGTTCCACCACTGCGAGAGGGTGCCAGCGTAGATTTCGATTTGCTTAATGATCTCATCGCGTTCGCCATAGCTAAAGTGCCCGTGTTGCTCGGCCAGCACATGA
Source organism: Aggregatilineales bacterium (assembly GCA_046719065.1). Classification (GTDB taxonomy): domain Bacteria; phylum Chloroflexota; class Anaerolineae; order Aggregatilineales; family Phototrophicaceae; genus Flexifilum. The sequence goes on from JBDNDP010000011.1 coordinate 28,487, forward strand.
ATGGTGCCGCGCATTTGGGTATACCCCACGCGCACCCTGTCCATCAGTCGGTTTAAGGTGATGGCACTGCGCGAGCGCTCGAAAGGATGGATAATGCCAAGCCAGTTCACGCTTTCAGAGTCTCGATCGGTGCGCGCGAACTCAACACGAAGCTCAACATTCTGCTCGGCCAGCGGCACCAGCACGATCGGATATTCTCCCGGTTCTCCATTTAGCAGATGCTGTTTAGCGGTTTGCAGTTGGCTGTAGATCTGCTGCGGCATTTGCGAAGTGGCGGCGATGGAGCGCAGCAAAGCATCGACATTCTGGTTAATGAAATCGGTAACTGAGATGCCGGTTATTTCGAGAAGCTGCGGATTGCAAAAGACGACACGCTGGCTTTCATCGACGTAGAAGACCCCTTCGCTGATGCTGCAAATGATCGTCATCAACTGCGCGTTATTGTTGAGCACGATGGTGCTCAGCGTGATCCGTTGGAGCGCTTGCATCGCGATCTGGACGAGATTTTCCAGTAGATAGAGGTCAAACTCGTCTAGACGATGGTTGTCGGCATCGGCGACGACGACCGCGCCGATGCGTTCTCCTGATTGAAGTAGGGGCAGCGCGTACAGTTGGTGGCCACCAAACGCGGCACGAGCCGCTTGCGCAGCCGGTTCTGCCAATTGTGCCAGATTTAAGCGGATGATCTGCAGTTGCAGGGGAAGCTGCGTTTGGATGCCAGCAGTGAAGGCATCCATCTGGCCTGACTGTCGCAGTGCTTCGATTAGAGAGCCGGCGCTACTGTCTGCGATCAATTCATGGAACGTCTGCGGGTCAACGCACCGCACCAGCACATAGCTCACTCTATCAAGCGTGGCGAGCGCCGCGCAAAGCTGGTTCACGACGCCAAGGGTTTCGTGCTGCTCTGCGAATTCACTCCACGCATCAACCAATCGTTTGTTGATATCAAGCTGGCGCCCCTGCCGGCGGTGCTGATAGGCTCGCATCAGCACTGATTGGAGCTGCACCACGAACTGCTCGTAGATGAAAACCTCTTCGTTAGCGAGTTTTTCCGCATGGCGAGCGAAGAAAGCGATGCTGCCGAGGCGGCCATCAGGCTGCGTAAAGGGCAGGATCACCGCGCTGCATTGGCGATCGATTTCCGCCGGCAAATCAAAGCTGGAGTTGAGGCTGACTTGATTGTAGACCTGCGTCATCTGGTGGGTCATTGACCATTTGAATGGATGATGATCATCCAGTGATGACCGGTAGGTATCAAAGTGGTTTTCAGCCAGCAGCTTCTTGCTCGCCGTATACGAAAGCCGGAAACCGCCATTTTCAGGGATGACAAATGCGACTGCTTCAAGGTTGAAAAGGTTGACGATAAATTGGATCGATTGAATGAGGATGTCCTGCATATCGGTCAAATCGGCCAATAAGAGGGGCAGCGACGAAACGATATAAAGCTTCTGGCTGCGCGCCAGCAGGGCGCGCCGCTGTATGCTCTGATTGAGACCCATGCGGATATGATGCTTTAATTGTTCGAGCGACAGGTCAGGCGATAGTAAAGCATCGGCTCCAACTGACATCAGCATTTCGTAGTGAGTTTCGCTGTCACTTTCCGAGAGGACGATGATTGGGAGGTAAGGGAAATAATGGCGCAGCTCTTTCAAAATGGGTCCAACGTTTTCATCCAAAGCCTGCGCGTCGACCATGAATAGGTCACAGCCGACATAGTTGAGCATCTTGACGGCCTGCTGAAAGTCTGGAACCACGACAATTTCGTGAATATCTTTCAACTGGCTGTGCACCCAGTTGTCCCCTTTGTTGGTCAGTAGTAAAATATGTGCAGTTTGTGCTACCACAGAGTCCTCAGTTGGCTAGGAACGTTTTGTGCGTAACTCTCAATCCTTAAAAACGCGGAAGCTGGCTGAAGGTAACTTAAGCGAGAGCGTTGAGCGCAAATCGGCAGTTGCGCTGGAAATCGGCATCCCGCGCAAGCTTGCCCTTGTCTACGAAAAAATGCAGGCCAGCATCATTTTTCCGTTAGTAAAACCTGTCATTATTGGTCGTCTCTTTTCTGAACAAGAGTTCGGAGCAACCCTCGATCTGAGCGTTTTTGGGGCGGAGAACCTCGGTGTATCACGCACCCACATTCGGTTATGGCCCGAGAACGAAGGAGTCTTCATCGAAGATCTCGGCAGTTTAAATGGCACGCGCGTGAACGGAGTTGTGCTGCCTGCCCACACGCCACAGCGAATATATCATGCCGACCAGATCAGACTGGGCGGCTTGGACCTTAAGATCGAGTTTGTGCTGGACCCTCTGAACTAGGCGCGTATTCGACAACCTTACTCGCCATTGATGACAATCCGTTGGCTGCTTCGAGTGCCGCGGCGCAGATAATCGACCACCACGCGTTCAATGGTTTGGCGCGGCGGATTAAGGCCCCTAACGACGACAGTGACAAGGGACTGTTGTTTTGTCAGGGGATCTGTCAAAAAAAGTTGAGTGATGTGCGTTTGAGAGGTGCGCGAAACAGCATGTTCGTCTTCGACCAGAAGACACACGGTTTTGGAAACTGGGAAATCTGCCAGTAGCACAACCCTGCAGTCCATTTGTTGAACGCCCTCAACAAAGATGCTGCAATTTCTAATGATTGCAGAATGATCGTTAACTATCTAACTAACATTATAATGAACAATGGCTCCATTGGAGCCATTGCTAAAGAAGCTTTACAGGTTTTTTACGCTTTTATGCGAGGATTCTAACCTTACGGCGTAAAATCAGGGCTGTTCCAGTCAGGCAGTTCCCCGCGCGAGATGACCCATGGATCGCTAAACAGCCCAATGGCGTTGTAATGGTTGCCGATTTGCCAAACGTATTCCCACGCTTGGAATGCGATAATCTCAGGGTACAGCTCGCGGATATCACGGATGAGATTGCTGTAATCGTAGCGAATCTCATTCCACCCTTGGCCGGTGGCAGGCAGCGGGCCGAATTCGAACAGTCCAATCGGCTGGCTGAGCGTGAGCAGATCGTTATATTCATTCCAGCGGTTAAGCTGAAGCCGCTCCTCGCGCACGCCCATATATTTATCTAGCCCAACGATATCGACATAATCGCGGCCCGGATAGTAATGGATTGTGCTAACATCCCATTCCGATCCATTCATGCCCGGAGTGTATGCCCACAGCAGGTTGTTCAGCTCTTTTTCATAGGTGAAGTAGTTGAACATGTGCTGCCATAATGCGATGAACGAGTCTTGGGGTTGGCGATGCCACCATGCCCAGCCCATATTCATCTCGTGCAGCGGCCGCCAGATGACGATCACACCTGCATCTTGAAGCTGCTGCAAGCCGAAAGCGACATCGTCAAGCAAACGCATCCACTGTGTGTGCGCACGGGTGCCCGGGGTGATCAGCGCCATGACATCGCGCGTATCGTAAGGATTGGTGGTTTCGGGGTTCTGCCAGTCGGTTGATGGCCCGCCAGTCCACGGGTTCGGCGCATGCCAGCTGATGTTCACGAGGCTGCCCAATTCCCACTGTTCGATCAGAAATTCATTTGGCTCTGTGTAGTCGTTCTGGCGCAGCAAATCCCAGCGCGCATAATCCATCCCGGTCATCGCAGGCCAATAGCCAGATTGATCATAGATGCGCCGCAACTGGTTTTCGGCAGTATGGCGGCCAGTTCCCGTGCCATATGCGCCGAATTGACCGGAGATGACCCGGCTTTCCGACCGTTCTGGCAGCGCATATAAAAATGCGAGGATGTTTCGTGCCGCCGGCAGCGCGTTCGGGTTAGCTGGCTCGCGGGGATCGCGGTTGGGGGGCGGCGTCGGCGCGACGAACGGCAGCGGCTGGAGCAGGCTGCTGTGAATGTAGACCAATTCTTCAGACAGCCGTACCCTATACCACGTGATGCTGCCTGAGACTTCTGTCCCAGTCACGGTTTCGATCACGCGAATCTGTGAGCCCGGCGGCAGTGTGCTAACGATCGTTGACGTGTGATCGGGCTGGCTGCGGACATTGATGTTAATCGATGCTGAGACGAAGTGTGTAGCCGGTTCATCGTTTTGTGCAGCGAGCAGTAGCCCACTGCTCAGCGCTAGGATGATGATCATCCAACGCAAGGCATGGCTAAAAATTAGAGTTATTGTTCTCTCTCCTTACAGCTAACCTCCGAAAAAGCAGTAACGGTTATAGTGTAATCGATTTAGCTTGAGAACACCTTACAGCACTGACATGAGTAGATGATGAACGCATCTGAGTCAGCGGGCGTCAGCAGCCATGCGCACACAGTGCTGGCCGGAAGCGGGCGGCTGCGCAAAACCTTTATGTTTGTACGAAGGTTTAGCCCATATGCTATACATAATCGTGAGTTTTGTTCAGGCATTGGGCTGATCTCAATGGAAACTCTAGTCAAAATTTTTGTGGTTTGGTTCGTCACTTCAATCCCAGTTGGCATCCTTGTCGGCCAGATGTTGAGGCGAGCACAGGGCGAAGTCATCACCGGTCGTAAGCTCGTCCACTCAGCTAAGATCTGGGACCAGACTGAGGTAGCCTAACGGGCCGCTGGCGGGCTCAGTTCCGCTAAAACCGCCAAATGATCTGACCCCCAATAGTCTCCACGCTGTGCTGCCAGCGCACGCAGATCGCGGCTGTGCCAAATGTAATCGATGCGCACGGCGACAGGGATGATCGCCGGCAGGTCAAATCGCCTCACATTCGGCCATGTTGCCCCCAAACCTACGCCTGCTTCACGATATGAATCAAGTAACCGTTCAGCCAGCTGGTCGTAACCGGGCGTGAATTCGCTCATATTGAAGTCTCCGGCGACGATCATGGGAAAAACTTCCGTATCGATCTGGTCGAGCAAACGCTGAAGATGCAGGTCGCGCAGCGTTTCATTGTAACTCAGCGCCATATCCCACAGCGGGTTGATGATGGGATGCACGAAATGAAGTCGCTGGCGCGGCTCAAGGCTGATCGGAGCGGGCAGGCTGATGTTGTAGACGGCGATCGGCTGGCCTTGATAGATCATCAGCGCCCGGAAGAAGCTGTAATCATTCTGTTGGGCGACCAATGGATGGCGGGCGAGCAGCGCCGCCCTCTGAAACTCCGGCACGACCGTATGCGTGAGCTGAAAAGGGTATAGTTCATCCAATCGATGTCCGATTTCCGCATGCCACGAAGGCGGAATCTCCTGAAGAAACACCAAATCAGGTTGGTGCCGCAGCAGCCAATCGATTAGCATAGCGGGTTGGCGGTTCCCGCTCGACAGGTTAAAGGTCACAACCGACAGCGTCTCGGCAGAAGTTTCGACCACCGGGCGCGGCAAGTAGTGACGCCCAAAACTCACTATGCCGAATAGAGCGAGCGCGACTAGGGGAAGCAAGGCTTTTGATCGCAGCGCAGCCAGCAGCGGGATCAACAGCGCGAGCGGCAGGAACCAGAACGGCATCAAGTTGCGGAGCAACGCCAGCCACCACCAATCGACCCCGGCTGCCCAACTTACCAACAGGGCGATAAGGGCGGCGGCATACAGCAGCGCGATGAAGATAAAAACGCGCCGGGCAACGAGCCGGCAGGTCACCGCCTCGGAGTCTCAACGTGAGCCAAGCGGGCAGTTTGGGCGTAGCTCACTGCTGCGCTGGAACCTGCTCGTCACGCCGCGCTTTGAAGAAAGCGCGAATGCTGTCCTCAGAGAGATTCTGCCAGAAGCGGGTGGAGTGGATCGCCTTTGCGCCCGCTTCGGCCAGCGCTTCTGGCGCGGCGGGTAGGCCTTGGTAGGCGATGGCGAAAGGGTGTTCAGGCAGCTCGAACGACGCTAAATCGAGGCCAACGCTCTTGCACAGCAGGCTAAACAGATGGTCTTCCTGCAAGCGCGTGCGCCGCAGCTCCTCGCGCAGGAGAAAATCTCCCTGTGCTAAGCGCGTGATCAGTTTGGCGCTGTAGATGGCAACCCCACCGAGGATGTGCTCGCCGTCTACATAACCGCTGCTGTGCGCCATCTGTAGATAATAGCGCAGCGTAGCGCAGCGCTTGCGATCGCGCAGCCAGCCAATCGCGCTCGTTTCGTGACGCAGACGACTGCGCGGCCACGCAATCCCATCGCCAGTATGCAGATAAGTGCCTAACTGGCCGACATTCGGATTCTGGCGGAAATAAGCGAGCGCATCATCTTCCAAACCGTACCCGGTCAGCAGCGCATCGGTGTCCATCTTGTACAGCACTTCAAAATCGTAGGCGGCATGGATATGGATGAGCGCTAGTGAGATGGACTTGTAAAGTCCCCCGTACATGCCGTAGTTGATCGGTGCGCGGACGACTGTCAGTTCCGGAAACAGATCGAGCAGCCGCTGGCCCAGATGAAGCGGACTTGAATTATCTTGAATCACGATGCGCCGGCTGGGCGTTGCATAATGAATCACGCTCTCGACTGTATCGACGATGTGCTCAAAGCGGTTCTTTGAACTGAGACCCCCAACCGGGATCACGACGACGAGTTTGACCTGATCTTTCATGTCGTCACCTTCTCTAGTGTTCGGTTGCTTGACTTGCGCAGCGCGGCTGCGACAACGTAGGTCAGGATCGAGACGATGCCGCTGCCAAACATCATCATGCCTGCGCCGACCAACCCGAAGCGCGGGATCAGCCAGCTGCCGGCGCTGATGGCGAAAACGACGATCACTACTCGGCTGATCGTCTCAAGCTGAGGGTGATTTGCTCCAACCACGACGGCCGTGATGATGCCGTGGAAGCCGAACAGAATATCGGAGAGCGCGATCATGAGCATGACGCTCAGCGGCAGCAGATAGGCCGTGCCGAAAAATGTCTCGATGAACCAGCCATAAGCAAGTACATAAACAGTGAACACCGCGCTGTTGACGATGAGGGCGAGCAGCAGCGTTCGTTTGAGCAAGCCAGCGTGCTGCTCTTTAGGCAGCGAAGCGACCTTCGGCAGCAGCAGCGTGATCAGGCCGAGCGGCACGAAGCCAAATACCGCCGAGATAGTTTTGGTCAGCGTGTAGGTGCCGACCGCTGCGGTGGAGAGGTGGCGTTCGATCAGTAGAATATCGACGCCGGCATAGAAGATATAGGCGGCGTGTGAGATCCAGATCGGGATGCTGAAGCGCAGGAGTTCAAGGCTGATCGCTTTGTCCGGCAGCCGAAAGTGAAAATGCAGCGGCAGGGGTTTCCATATCTGCAAGATCACAATCGGCAGCAGATAGGATAGACCATAAATAAGCAGCGCTGGCGTTGACAACTGTGACCGGCCGAATTGGTAAACGATCACGATCGCGATGATCTGGACGACGTTGCTGCCCAAATAAGCGAACAGCAGCCGCCGTGAAGCCATGAAGCCGCGCGCTAGCCCGTAGTAACCGTAGAACAAGGTGAGGCCGAAGAAAATCACCATCACGCCGACCGAGAAGCGATCGCCCAGCAGCAGCAGCGGCACGACGACGATCACTGTCAGCGCGGTGATGCCCAGCAGCAGGTACCAGATAGCATGCAAGGTTTGCTCTAGCCGTTCTTGATCGGCTAACTCTTTGCCGACGAAGCGCGCCAGCACATGCTGAACGAACGGCTGCGTCCCGATCGCGACGATGCCTGCCAGCGTGATCGTGTACTGGATATAGCCAAAACTCTCCGGTTCCAGCCGCCGCGCGAGGATGAACGAGAAACCAAACCCTAGAACACGCGCGATGGCGATGCCGATCGCGAGCATGCCAGACTCGGTGACGAAGCGCAGATCGAACCCAGCGATTTGCTGCCTAAGTTGTTTGGTCAAGGTGCTCACCGCGTCCCCGCATCGATCATTCGGTCAAGCTGCTGAAATTGGGACTGCCAATGCTCATAGCATTCATTGACGAGATCGGCGATCTCGGTCGCAAGCTGCGTTTCCCGCGCCATTAGCGTTCGCACGCCTTCGATAATGCCGACTGTTGAGTTTTCAATGAAGACGGCGCCCTTGGTGAAGTATTCTTCAAGCGCGGGCTGGCGCGAAAGCAGCAGCGGCTTGTCCAACTCGCCGCCATCCTGCGCCCCGGCCAGCAGCGAGTGCGGGTACGTCGTCAGCGCCATCACTGCGCGCGAGCTGTAGAGGCGGTTCCAATAATTGCTGCCGAGCAGATAGCCAGTGAACGTCACATTGTCTGGGGCATTCTGCAAATCGGCCGGGTTAGCCAGCGCTGTATCGCCGAGAATGTAAAAATGGACCTCCGGCAGTTCGCGTGCCGCTTCAAGGATGATATTGACCGGCTCATCGACGGCGAAGGTATTGATCACCGTGATCTCGAACCGGCTTGGGTCGCCAATGTATTCGAAAGTGCGGTTGTGGAAATTGCGCGGCGGCTTTTCGAGCACGATTGCTTTAGCACCCCACGCCTCAAACAGTTCGTGAAAACGTTCTTGATCGACAAGATTGACCAGCGCATGGCGCGCTAGAAAACGCTGCAGCGGCACCGTCCAGCCCCATTTGCGCGAGTAGAGCGCTGGCGAATGGGTATCCATGATATAAGGCGTGCCGGTCAGCTTGGCGTAAAGGAAGACGAAAAACGGCGCAAAGGCCGGAGGATTGGTCACAAAGATGGAGCGCGGCCGCTGTTGAAACAGCACGATTAGCGTCTTGATGGCCTGTGCAATGTACTTAAACGGCGCGACGAACGGGCGTTTATAGAGTAGGTAATGGATGTAGAATACAGGCGCGTTGAGGTAGCGCCCATACATGGCCGTACGGCTCTCCTCTGGCGCCCAGACGATGGCGACGATGCGCGGCCTTGACATATCCTGCTTACGCTCGCAAGGGGTGGACAGCATAGACTGGGGACTCCTTTTCTCGTAACTGGCTGCCTGCGATCAGCCCGATAATCATCCACATGAAGTCGATGGCGCCAGAACTGGTGAAAACCTCGTTGGTGAAACCCATGATCGTCAGCGAGATCATGATCGTCAGCAGCGCAATTGCCAGCATGCGCGCCAAGTCAGATCCCTCACGGATATAGCGGTACGCCCAGCGCAGCATCAGCGCGACGAAAGCGAGGTGCGCCAGCAGCGAGATCAGGCCGGAACGGAACAGCAGGTAGAGATAGTGGTTCTCCGCCCATTCCCACGTCACACGGCCGGTCAGCGTTGGGCTGACGCCCCAGACTAAGTTACGCTCCAAAATTGGGAAGAAGATGTTCTGCCAGACAGTGAAACGGTAGGCCAGTGTTTGTGGGATGATGCCAGAGTCGCGGAACTGGTAGTTCAGCCGCTCCGCGATCTGATCTTGAAGTAGAAACGCCGAGATGATGGTGAGCAAGAAGCCGAGGATTAGCAACGCTTTCAGCCCGCGCCGGTCGAAGAATATCTTGATCACCATGACGCCGAAACCGAGACCGAACAGGCTGGCATAGGACCCGCTGGCCAGCAGGCACATCGTGCACAAGATGAGCGCGGCTAGTGTGTTGGCGGTCGCTAACCTTGAGCGAGGGTAGCTCTGCGTCGCAACGATCAGCAGCAGCACGATCATCAAATAATTGCCGAGCGAGTTCCAAGCCCCCAACACGGAGGTGACCCGGCCGAGGGAAAGCGCAGCGCTTTCATGGGGAGATGGATACCATTGGCGCAGCAGGCTAGTCACAAAGGGGATATTAGCCGCCTGCATCAGCCCGATGACCGCCACGATCGATGCGCACAGCAGCATGAACTGCACGATGCGATGGCGCTCGGCGTCGTTTCGCGGGATCTGGCTGAAGATCCAAAATGTGATCAAGTACTGCGCGGGCGCCAGCAGGCTGAAGAGATCTGCCGTGCCGAGTGGAAACCTACGCCCAAAGTACGCCATCAGCGGCAGAAACGAAGTGCCGATGACGAACACGCCCAAAGCGAACAGGATTTCGCCGCGATAGCGCACGGTGCTGCTCCACGCCATCACAACCATAAAAGCCAGACCTAAAAGCCCCAACAGGAGCGGCTCGTTAGGGATAAACAGCGGTATGAGCTGGCCGCGCTGCATGCCAACCAGAAAGCTGGCATTGGCGACCGCGGTGTATGGGATCAGCATCGGCCGCCGCAAGGCGCTGAGCGCGAAGATCGCCGCCAGCATTAGCCCCAGCGCAAGCAACGGCGACAGCAGCGAGACCACGCCGATGGCCAAACCGATCAGGATCGCCCAGCCGTAATCCTGCCACTGTTGAAGGCCCGTTAGAGTCATCTTTGCCCTCGTCACTGCTCTCGGCCGATGGCCAGTGTGCTGTGGCGCAGGCGCAGCAGTTCAGCGACGAGATCGGCGTAAGCTTGGCGCTGCACTGGTGGAGCGTAACGTTCATAAGCCTTAAGGGCATTCGCCGCGAGGGTATAACGTTTGTGCGGGTCGCGCGCCAGATCGATGAGCGCAGTTGCTAACGAGTGCGCATCGTTCGGCTCGAAAAAGCGCAGGCTGTCTTCATCGAAATAGGCGGCGACGGCCGTCGTGCGGCTGATCACCGTTGGAATGCCGAGATGGATATACTCGAACATCTTGTAGGTGTGGACGAGATCGCTCTCTGGGTTGCGCATGAGAGGGACGACGCCGCAGTGCACACGGCGCAGGTGGCGAATTAACTCCTCATCGGGGACGAAGCCGGCCAGTGTGACCTGTTCAGCCAAGCCGAGCCGCTTCCGCTGGGCTTCCAGCGCGGGAAGCAGTTCGCCGCGCCCAAAGATCGTAAGGCGCGCCTGCGGCACTTCGCGCACGACTTCCGCCATCGCTTCAAGCAGCAGTTCGTGTCCGTAACGCCGGATAACCGTGCCATGGGTGACGATGCGGAATTCGTCCTCGGCGCGATCATGTGGGTCTGGCAGGCGCGGTTCTAACAACATATGCGGCGCGCCGCCATTCATGATCACAGCGATCTTGTCCTGCGCGCCGCCGCGCGCGATCAAGGCTTGCCGCATCTGCTCAGTGCAGGTGATATTCAGATCGGCAAACCGCAGCGCTGCCTGTTCGATCGCGACCATCAAGCGAATGATGCGGCCTTCTGGGTGAGCGCCGAACCGGTCGATGAACATCTCTGGCGTGCACTCGCGCAGGTCGAAGAGCGTCTTAGCGCCCAGCAGTTTGGGCACCAGCGCCGCGAACAACAGGGCATCGGGTAGATTGGTGACGTGCACCAGTCGGTAGCCCTTGATTAGATGCAAGGTTGCCAGCAAAAAAAAGGTAGGCACAAAGAACGTCGCGTATTCGAGGATGTAGCGCAGCTTGCCGGCGCGCTGGCGCGGCAGCGAGGGCACTCGGTAGATACGAACGCCGTCCTCCATGCTCGTTAAGGGTTGGCCCTTGCCGCGCATGCAGATGATCGAGACTGACAGCCCGATATCCTGCGCAGCGCGGATCTCGTTGCCCAGCCGTGCATCGCCGGGATAGTGGCGCTGGCTTACGAAGCAAACATTCACTGCTTCGCTCCCTGCCTGGCTGGCGGCTGCTGCGCGGTAGACTTTGGCGAAGGCTGCTTGCCGTTCAGTAAAGGCTTATAACTCTTGCTCCAGCGGCTGGTTCGATCGCGTCGAGCGCGATTGACGACCACGCCGAGCAGACGCGCCCCCATGTTTTCGAACTGGCTGTAGGCGAACGCGAGTGTGTTGCGATCGACCTTCTGCCGGTCGACAACCCAAAGCACGCCAGACATCTGCTTGGCGATCAGCAGCGCATTTGCGGCCGCGAGCACCGCCGGCGCATCGAAAATGACCAGTTCATAAGTTTGCAGCACCTCATCGAGCAAACGGAAGAAACGATCGGAACTCATCATTTCCTGCGCGCCGATGTCAGCTGGCCCGGCCGTCAAGATGTGCAGACCAGACTTGCCATATGACTGAACCGACTCGGTCAGTTTACTGCGGCCACGCAGCACTGTGCTTAGCCCGGCCAAATTGGAAAGCCCGTAGCGTTTGTGCAGGCTGGGGCGAAGCATATCCCCATCGATGAGCAGCACACTGCGCCCAGTATGCGCAACTGCCAGCGCCAAGTTAGCTGCCGTCGTCGTTTTGCCTTCTTCGGGTATCGCGCTGGTAACGAGCAGGAAGCGCAGCGAGATATCGTCGTCATCGCTGAACAAGTAAGTGCGCAGCCGGCGAAACGCTTCGGCTGCGACCCAATCTCCTGCAAACGCATCGTTGCGATAGGGCTTCTTCATGACAGGAACGCGGGTGATGATCGGCGCATGCAGAATCGTCTCGATCTGCTTATCGTTGTGCAGCAGCGGGTTGACGTTTTCTAGCAGAAAGGCCAACCCAAACCCGGCGACCAGCCCAACGACGATGGCGATCGCGACGTTACGGGTGGTCAGCGGGCCAACCGGCTCGTCGGGCAAACTGGCGGGCTGGACGATCGAGAGGGCGTTAGCGCGCACAACCTGCGCCACAGCTGCCTGATTGTAATTATTGAGCAGCAGGTCATAGTTACGTTCGAGCGCATTAAGCGACCGCTGCACTTCAGCAATGCGTTCAGCGTTGCGGGGCGTCTGGTTATCGAGGATGCTGTATTCGACGATCAGTTCGTCAATCCGTTGTTCGAGCGTATTGATTTGCTCGCGCAGCGCGGTTTGCACGCCTGAGCCAACGTTATAGGTCGTTTGGTTTTCCTCAACAAGCAGTTGAGCCAGCACATTGGCGACGCGCTGCGCCTCTTCGGGGCTGGTATCAATGACAGAAAGGCGCATCAGCTCCGTCTGCGGGATCACCTGAATGGTAAAATCGGGCAGCTCTTCAAGATTGAGCACGTTTTTAGCATGGGTGGTGAATTGGTCGCTGCTCACGATCTCGGAATAGGTGTTGGCCAACCGATCGAAGTAAATGTAACTGCCATAGTCTGGCGCAGATAGCGCATAGGGAATAATCTGCAGTCGCACGCGCGCCTCATATGTAGGAGGCGTTTGCAGACTGCCGATCAATGCGACAAGGCCAGCGACTGCGGCAGTGAGCACGATGACCCATTTGCGCCTGATGATGATTTGATAATAGACTGACAGGTCCAAAGTTACCCCTCACTTCTACGTAGGTTCGACAGGCGCAGTCATTCGCTCAAAGCGCAGCATGAACCTCATTGGCCGTGACGAATTCTCGGATCGCTTCGCATACGTATTCCACCGCTTCGCGGCTCATCTCTGGATACATCGGCAGCGATAGGATGCGCTGCGCATATTCCTCGGTGACTGGGAACGCGCCCGCGCCATAGCCCAAATTCTGATAGAACTCTTGCAGATGGATCGGGATGGGGTAGTGCAAGCCGGTGCCGATGCCTTTTGCTTCGAGATAAGCCTTGAGCGCATCGCGCTCTTCGACGCGAATGACGTACAAATGCCAGACCGGAACTGTCTCGGCAGGCACAACTGGCGTGATGATGCCGCGATCGCTCAAGAGTTCGTTGTATAACCCAGCATGGGTGCGCCGAGCTGCGTTCCAATCATCGAGATGGCGCAGCTTGATACTGAGGACAGCGGCATGAAGCGTGTCCATTCGATGGTTATATGGAGCCGTGACGTGATGATACTTTGCGCGCTGGCCGCAGTTTCGCATTGAGCGCACACGTTCGGCCACCTCAGGGTCAGAGGTGACGAGTGCGCCAGCATCGCCAGCCGCGCCTAGGTTCTTGCCCGGGTAAAAGCTGAAGGCTGCGGCATGGCTAAGCGAACCTGCGCGCTTGCCATGATAATAGGCGCCGTGGGCTTGGCAGGCATCTTCGATCACGATGAGGCCGTGGCGCTGCGCAATCTCCCAAATGCGCGCCATGTCAGCCGGGATGCCATATAGATGGACGGGGATGATCGCTTTGGTGCGCGGCGTCAGCGCCGCTTCAATCTGTTCAGGATCGATGTTATACGTTCCCGGCTCAATATCAACCAACATGGGCTGCGCGCCCACGAACGTCACCGCAGCCGCCGTGGCGACGAAAGTGTTGGCGGGGACGATCACTTCATCGCCGGGGCCGATGTCATAGGCTTTCAGCGCCAGCTTGAGCGCTGATAGGCCGCTATCGACCCCGACGGCAAATTCGACGTTGCAGTACTCGGCAAATTCCCGCTCGAACTGGGCGACTTCATCGCCCAAGATGAACGCGGTGCGGGCGAAAATGCTGTGAAAGGCTGTATCAATTTCAGCCTGAAGCGGCTGGTGCTGCGCCTTGAGATCGAGAAATGGTACCTTCATGGTCTCCACTTTGCTGGTATAGGTAAGGTCGAAGTTATGATTGTGCTGCAGCTACCGAAAGTCGGTTGGGCGTGGGTTCAATGCCGACGACCGCGCCGTTTTCATCGAGAGAGCGCGAGGCTGCCTCGAGGATCTTGACGATGCGTAAACCGACGGTGCCGTCGCTGCGCGGCGGCGTTTTATTGATGATGCTCTCGGCGAAATGGATGCACTCAGCGCGCAGCGGCTCTACCAGTTGAATGTGCGGCGTCACGATATCGCCGTAGCGATAGCTGCAGTGAAAGTCAGCGTAGCTGTCGGTGTACGGCGGTCGGTCGACGCCGCGGTCATAGATCTTGATCTTTTCAAGCGTCTCAACATCGTCATAGACGGCCATCTTCTTGCTGCCAACGACCGTAATGCGACGCACCTTGCACGGATCCAGCCAGCTCACGTGGATGTGTGCCAGCAAAGAACTCTTAAACTTCAGGTGCATGTAGACGACATCGTAGATGTGCTCGAAAATTGAGGCGCCACCTTGCGCGCTCACGGTATCTGGCTCTTGACCGAGGATGTAGAGCAGGATCGAAAGGTCGTGCGGCGCCAGATCCCACATCGCGTTGACGTTGGACTGGAACAGCCCGAGATTGGTGCGGACGGCGTTTAAGTAATAAATGTCGCCCAGTTCGCCCGAAGTGATTAGGTCGCGCAGCTTACGGACGGCTGCATTGTATTCGAACGTGTTGCCGACCATTAAAGTTAGGCCGCGTTGTTCGGCCAGTGCGATCAGTTCCTGTGCATCTTCGCTGCGCAGCGTGATCGGTTTCTCGACCAGCGTGTGCAGGTTATGCTCAAGGCAGTCGCGTGCGATAGAAAAGTGGGTCGCTGGCGGCGTGGCGATGACGACCGCATCCAAATCAAGCGCGAACAGCTCGTTGTAGTCTTTGAGTGTCTTCACGCTTGGGTAAAGCGTGGCGATGTGGTTCAAGCGTTCCTCGCGCATATCAACGACGGCCACCAAATTGGTCTGGGGCAGTTCGACCAGATTGCGGATCAGGTTTGGCCCCCAATAACCGGCGCCGATGACGGCGACATTTACCACGTTAGTGCTCATTGTGTCTTCTCAACCTCAATTCCACTCAACTTCGAATAGGCTAGGCTGCGCCTTTGCCGCGCAGGACGGCCAACGGCGTCATAAACAGGATCTTCAGGTCTAACCACAGGGACTGGTTTTCGATATACCAAGTGTCCAGATCAACCATCTTGTCAAAATCGACCGAACTGCGCGCCGAGACCTGCCACAAACCGGTCAGCCCCGGCTGCGCTTCAAGGCGGCGTAAGTGTTGAGCGGTATATACATCAACTTCATAGGCAAGGGCAGGCCGCGGCCCGACCAGCGACATATCGCCGATCAAGACATTCCAGAGTTGGGGCAGCTCATCGAGGCTGGTTTTGCGCAGCACTTTGCCAACGCGCGTCACTCGGGTGTCGTTAACAAGTTTGTAGACGCCCTTTTTGCCTTTGCCGTTCTGCAGCAGCTCCATCTTCGCGCTGTCGTTGCGGATGAAGGCCTGCACAAATTCCTTATGGATGTCGTTCTTGGCGTCTTGCCGCATGGTGCGGAATTTATAGACGGTGAACGGCCGCAGTTCCCACACTTTGCTGCCATTGCGCACGCGAACGCGTGTGCCCACCCGCTCTTGGGCGAAGATCGCGCTGCCCGGCGAGTCGAGGCGGATCAAGACGCTGATCACGAGGATGAGCGGAGCAAGGAACAGCAGTAGCGAAGCTGCAACAGCGATATCGAGCGCTCGTTTGATGAAAAGATATGAGGACAGACGTAAATTCCTGAGCCGGCCGTTCACACGCCCGGCGAAGAAACGCAGTTGATAAGGCATGGCCGAACTGTTTTTCAAATTGATTGTGGTAATGGTCGCCATCCTTTTCACCAAGTGCAGCAGAACAAAAAGGCTAAGTGCCGTGGCTCCCCATTTCAACAGGCGTGTTTTTTGCATCGTCAAGCGCTTTCCACAGCAACAGCGGGCAATCTGTGCATCATCGTATGCACTACGCCTTTCAGTAAACTAAACCCCTTAACGAAGGCGATCAGCTTCTGAACAGGCGACCTTGCAAATTTCAACTTCGCCGGAATCGTGCTCGTTCAACTTGCTCGCGAGTGTTCGCCCTTGCTTCAAATGTCGTCTCACCATACACTCACAGAAAGTGAAGCGATGAGCCGCCAAGTTGCCCTGCACATGAAGGAGCCTCCGGTGCCGATTAGTGACAATGTTCAACTGGGAGATGCTGTGCGCATCCTGCATCCCAATTTGGTCAATTTGTACGGCTGCATCATCGGCGATGAAACGCAGATCGGCCCGTTCGTCGAAATACAAAGTGGCGTCACCATTGGCCGCCGGTGCAAAATCCAATCCCATTCGTTCATCTGTGAAGGGGTGACGCTGGAGGATGGCGTGTTCGTCGGCCATGGGGTGATGTTTGTCAATGACTTGTATCCGCGCGCGGTCACTGCGACCGGCGACCTGAAAGGGCGCGAGGACTGGTCGCTCGTTACGACGACGATCGGCACAGGCGTCGGCATTGGCAGCAACGCCACCATCCTTGGCGGGGTAACGGTGGGCAAATTTGCCCTGATCGGCGCAGGGGCGGTAGTCACTCGCGATGTGCCCGATTATGCGATCGTGGCCGGCGTCCCAGCGCGAGTTATCGGCGATGTGCGCGATCACGAAACCACCTCCGAACAATAGGGCGGCCGGTCGTCAAAACGACCGACGCTCGCCATTATCGAGCTGCTCGCGCACGGTATAGATCTTGCGCCCGTGCGGCTCGTGATAGCTGCGCATGACGAATTCCGCCAGCAGGCCAGTTCCGATGATCTGAACGCCGACGATGATCAGCAGCATCGCCAGCATTAACAGCGGCCGATCACCGATCGGCTGGCTGAGGACGAGGCGAACGTAAGCGAGATAGAGCGCAAGGATCGAGCCAAGTCCCGCCATCGAGAGGCCGAGGATGCCGAACATGTGCAGCGGCCGCGTTGAAAAGCTCAGGAAAAACACCACGGTAATCAGGTCAATCATGACCTTGATCGTGCGGTTAATCGTATATTTGCTGCGGCCAAACCGGCGTGCTCGGTCGTTGACAGGGACTTCCGCGATCGTCACGCCCATGCTGCTGGCGATGGCGGGGATGAAGCGGTGCAGTTCGCCATAGAGCTTGATATCTTTGGCGACCTCATAACGATATGCCTTCAGGGTGCACCCATAATCATGCAAATGAACTCCTGTCGCCTTGGAGATGAGGCGATTGGCTGTCATCGAGGGCAGGCGGCGGGTGAGGAACGGCTCCTTACGGTTGACGCGCCAGCCGCTGACGATGTCGTAACCCTCGTCCATCTTTGCCAGCACCGTCTCGATATCACGAGGATCGTTTTGTAGATCGGCATCCATCGTAACGATGATGTCGCCGCGGGCTGCGTCGAAGCCGGCCATGATTCCGGCCGTCTGGCCGAAATTGCGGCGAAAACGCACGACGCGCCAGCGCGGATCACGCTCGTGAATTTCCTTAAGCCGCTGAAAGCTCAGGTCTTGACTGCCGTCATCGATGACGATCACCTCGTAAGTTCTCCCCATATCTTCGAGCGCCGCGCTCAGCTCTTCATAAAGGAAAGCAATGCTCTCCTCTTCGTTATAGAGCGGAATCACAACTGAAATTTCGGGATGACTGCGAGCCTGTTCGACGACTGATTGGGCGGCTGGCTCGGCAACCTCACTGGGCGGCTGAGGGTAGGCGGACTGCTCGATCGTCTCGAGCTGTTCAGTGATCGCCATATTGTTTTCCTTTTCAGCACTATGGCGCAGCAGCAGAGCGGTTTTGACCATTATTTCCTTAGGATGCACCTTACACCTTGAATACGAATAACATGACAAGTTTTCGCTCAAACCAGCGCTAGCACTGTCATGTTAGAAGAATTCTGAAAGTTTCTAGAAAGGTTGACGCCGTAGATTGTAAGGAACGAGTCGGAGGCCGCTAAAACAGCGTGCTGCGCTGAGGCTGTGATGACGCTGGAAACAATGACTGAGTTTATGGAAACGGCCGACATCGAAACCAGTTCAGACGGCTATGCTGCGCGATTCGCCGGCAAGGTCGGGGCGTGGTTCCTTGAAGTGCAGCGGTCGGCAACGCTGGACATGCTCGCGCCTTATCCAGGCGCGACGATCCTCGATTTAGGTGGTGGCCACGGGCAGCTCACCGAAGCGCTGATCTGGCGCCGATACGATGTCACAGTGGGAGGCAGCGCCGAAATTTGCAAGGCGCGCATTGCGTCGTTCGTCGACCGGAAGTTGTGCAACTTCGAAGTGGTTGATTTTTTGAACCTGCCCTACGCCGATCGATCGTTCGGAATCGTCATCAGCTATCGCCTGCTGCCGCACGTCACACAATGGGAACGGTTCATCGCCGAGATGGCGCGCGTTGCTGAGAAGGGCATCCTCATCGATTATCCCGAAAAGCACAGCGTGAATTACTTCACTCCCAATCTGTTTCGTCTCAAAAAGCAGCTTGAAGGCAATACGCGGCCCTATCGCGTGTTCACGCAGGCAGAGCTGCTTAGCGTGTTTCAGCAGCATAATTTTGCCCTTTCAGAGTGCTACCCCGAATTTTTTCTGCCGATGGTGCTGCATCGTAAATTGAAACTCCCACAAATTTCTGCCGCCCTTGAAGATGTTTCAAGGCGCTTACGGTTGACAAAACACTTCGGCTCCCCGGTGATCATGAAACTGCTGCGCCAGCAAAGCGATCTTGGTTGACGTGTGATGATGCGCATGCTTTTTCTCGCGCCGCAGCCTTTTTATCAGGAGCGCGGCTCTCCGATAGCGATTAAGCTGGTGCTAGAGGTTTTATCGCAGCGCGGCGTAAAGGTGGATGTGCTCACCTATCATGAAGGTGAGGACGTGTTTTTCGATGGCGTTGCTCTGCGACGTACCCCCGGCCTCGTGCATGGCATTCGGCCGGGATTTTCTTGGAAAAAGCTGGTTTGCGATGGCTTCATGACAGTACAAGCGCTGCAGCAGTGCCTGCGCCAGCGTTATGATATGGTGCAGGCGGTCGAAGAAAGCGTGTTCATCGCCTTGCTGCTCAAAGCGCTGTTCGGCATTCCTTATGTTTATGACATGGATTCGTCGCTTCCGGAACAGCTCATTGAAAAGAACAAACGCTTGAGGTTTTTGCTGCCGTTCATGCGAACGCTGGAGGGCTTGGCGGTGCGCCATGCAGAAGCGGTGGTGCCGGTGTGCGAGGCGCTGGCTGAGACCGCCCGCCAACACCATCCCAAACGAGTCGTCGTGCTGCATGACGTTCCATTGGCACATGATGAAGTTGAGGATGGGGACATCGACGATTTGCGCGGGCAGATCTCCGGTTGTCTCGCGATGTATGTGGGCAACCTGGAGCCCTATCAGGGCATCGATCTGCTGCTGGAAAGCTTCGCATTGGCGCAGCGCTACCAGCCGCAACTTCGGCTCGTCATCATCGGCGGCCGTGCCGATGATATCGCCCACTACAAAGATCAATGCGCAGCCCTCGGCATCAGCGAACAGACCTTCTTTTTGGGCCCGCGGCCCGTCGCCCAACTAGGCCGCTATCTGGCGCAGGCCGATGTGCTTGTGTCGCCGCGCATCAGCGGCAACAATACGCCGATGAAAATCTATTCGTATTTGCAGAGTGGCAAACCGATTGTAGCGACCAACCTGAAAACGCATACACAAGTGCTTACCCGTGACATCGCATGCTTGACCGAGCCGACGGCAGCAGCATTTGCCGAAGGGCTGGCGCTGCTCGCCGCAGATCCCGCCCTGCGCGCGGCCTTAGGTTCAGCGGGTAAGCGGCACGTGACCGAGTGCTACAGCTATGCCTCTTTTCACCGTGTGCTGAGCGATCTCATCGCGTCGTTGCAGCGCGATGCACTCACGCCGCGCATTAAGGAGAGAACCTAATCTTACGAGATCTCGCCCTTCTTTCGAAAACGCATTACGATGTCCTTGTGATCGGTGGCGGCATCTATGGAGCCTGCGCACTGTGGGAGGCCGTCTTGCGCGGTTATTCCGCCGCGCTGGTCGAGCAGAACGACTTCGCCTCGGCGACTTCGGCGCACAGTTTGAAGATCATCCATGGTGGGTTGCGCTATTTGCAGTCGGCCGATTTTAAGCGGATGCGCATCTCGACCAATGAGCGCAGCACGCTGATGTACATCGCGCCTCATTTGGTGCATCCGCTTCCCGTCATTGTGCCAACTTACGGGCATGGCTTGCGTGGCAAAGAGCTGCTCGGGTTGGCGCTTCGCATTAATGACACAATCAATTACGACCGCAACCGTATGATAGACGTCCATAAGCATATTCCTGATGGACGTACTCTCTCGAAAAGCGAGTGTCTAGACCTGCTGCCCGAGCTGCCGGCGCATGGCTTGACCGGCGCGGCGCTGTTCTATGATGCGCAGGTGTATAACTCAGAGCGGTTGGTGTTGGCCTTTATCGAGTCGGCCGCGCAAATTGGCGCCGATATCGCCAATTATGCCAAAGTGATCGGCTTTCTCTGTGAGGGCGATCGCGTCATCGGCGCGCGCGTGCGCGACCGGCTGAGCGGGAACGAATTTGAGATTCGCAGCCGCATGATCATCAACTGCACCAGCCCGTGGAGCGGCGCGCTGCAAACGCTGCTGCCCGGGCTGGGCGAGCGCAAGCCGCCTCCATTGGCTAAAGCGATCAACGTGATCGCGCGCCCGCTGTTTGAGGATTATGCCGTTGGCTTGAATGGCGATGGTCGTCTTTACTTTGTCGCGCCGTGGCGCGGCCACGCCCTCATTGGCACGGATTATTCACTCTACAGGGGCCACCCCGATGACCTGTGTGTGAAGCCCGAAGAAGTGCGCAGCTTGCTCGAGAGCATTAATCGGGCTTACCCTCCAGCGCGGCTTTCACTCGAAGATGTGACGCTCGTCCATCGCGGGCTGCTGCCCATCAGCGAACCTGAGGCAGAAGCGGGCGCGCTTCAGCTTCGTAAGCACCCGCGCATCATCGATCACCGCCGTGATGGTGTGTATGGCATTGTGAGCGTCGAGGGTGTGAAATATACCACCGCCCGTCACGTTGCCGTTCAGGCGCTTGACCGTGTTGCCATGATCTGGGGGCAGCCCCCGCCTAAATCGATCTCCGATAAGGTTCCCCTGCGCGGGGCAATTCAGAACTTCAGTGAGTTCTTTGAACGCGCTGTGGCAGTTAACCGCTGGGGGCTCAGCACAGAAACGCTCAAGCCGCTGCTCTACAATTACGGCAGTGATTACGTCAAAGTCCTTGACTATCTCAGCGAAGATGTACGCGGCCTGCCTGCCCATAAAGAGCTGCGGGCCGTTTTGATAGCCCAAATTCACTATGCCGTGTATAAGGAAGCAGCGCTTAAACTTTCTGATGTGGTGTTGAGGCGAACTGAGCTTGGCTCGGCACAGCGGCCAAACGATGATGTGCTCGCCCTATGCGCGCGGGAAATGGGCAGGCTTCTTGGTTGGAGAGATCATCGCATTGACCGAGAGATCGATGAAGTGAACAGCTTCTTCATGCTCAGTTCGCTTGCCAGTGTTTGACATCGATCGGTTTCAGTTGAAGTCTTCATAATTCCGACAGAAGAAGTGAGCCGCTGATGGAACACTGGTCTGTTCGCCTTTTCAATAAATCGCTAATGAAGCAGCAAAAATACGAAGCCATCACCATGATGCTCGACGTCAGCGGCGAGATGCGCTGTCTCGATATCGGGGGCGATAACGGCGTGATCAGCTACCTGCTGCGCCAGCGTGGCGGCCGTTGGTCGAGCGTTGATGTCGATGTCGAGTCGATTCGCGAACTGGTCGGGACTGAGGCTTACGCCATTGATGGCGCAGAACTTCCGTTTGCAGATGCAACGTTCGACCGGGTTGTTGTCGTCGATTATCTGGAACATGTGACCGATGAGCGCCGTCTGATCGAGGAGCTGAGGCGCGTTTTGAAGCCCGATGGCGTCCTTCTGATTAACGTGCCGTATTGGGAGAGGGATGGCTTGCTGCGGCGTATCCAAAAAATGCTGGGGCAAACGGATGAGAAGCACGGGCACCTGCGCCCCGGCTACTCGCTAGTCTCGCTGGAGCGGGCGCTTGGCGATGACTTCGAGATCTTGGCTGCCCATCGCTACTCGGGCTTCTGCACCGAATTGGTCGATACGATGATCGTCTTTGCGATGTCGCTGCTGAAAGGGGAAAGCAAGTCGCAGAAGGGGCTGGTCGTCACGGGTCAAGATATGGCCAAGTATCGGTCGGCTTTTCGAGCCTATTCGCTCGTTTACCCGATTTTTCGAATCGCGGCTTTGATCGATCACCTGTTGTTAAAAAATATCAGTTATAAATTGTTAGCGAAAGCTCGTATCCGCAACACGACGACCGTGAACACTGAGGTAGGAGCGAAATCCATTGGGGTTAGATGAGACGGCTGAGAACGGTCGCCAGCGCGGAAAGCAGTGGCGCTATGTCAATATCGGTATGGCTGTAGTCTTGCTGGGGTTGGTGCTCTATGAAGTGGGGCTTGGCTCAGTCAAAGAAGCCTTGAAGGGGGTTAACCTAGAGCTGCTGGCGTTGTGTTTGCTGTTGTCTCCAATTGCCCCGTTGTTAAGTGCGGTCAAGTGGCGGCTGCTGATTCGTTCGCAGGGCTATCCAATTTCGCTGGTGGCAGCGTTTCGGCTTTACTTAGTTGGCATGTTCGTCAATAACTTCATGCCGTCCAACATCGGCGGCGATGTCGTGCGCATCCACGAGCTGGGGCTGGTTATCGGCAGCCGCGCGACGGCAGCGGCATCCGTCTTCACCGATCGGCTGACCGGCTTTATCGTCTTGCTGATCTTGGCCGGTATCGCTTTCTTTGCGCGTTTTACCGCGCTTACCAGTCTGCCGCTGCCGCTCATTTTGCTGCTGGCGGCCAGCGGAGTAGCCTTGATCATGTGGCTGGCGCTGGATGCCCGGCCGCTGCGGATCGTCCAAAAGCACATCCAGCTTGGGCTGGTGCAGCAGCTTGCCGCGAAATTCTCCCGCTTTCAAACCGCGCTTCTGGGTTATCGCGACCGGCCGCGCGTGTTGGCCGGCGCATTTTTTTTATCTGTGCTGTTCTACGCGCAGGTATCGATTTTCATCTGGCTGCTCACTTTCTCGATCGAGCCTGAGGCCGCGCTGATCGATATTGCTTTTGTCGTGCCGATCACGCTCATCTTTGCAGCAGTCCCGCTGTCGATCAATGGGATTGGCTGGCAAGAGTGGAGCTATGCGCTGTTGTATCCAACGAGTGGGCTATCTGCGTCGGTCGGTGTCGCAACGATGTTGCTGCTGCGCGCTGTAACATGGCTGCTGGTTCTACTGGGCGGGATATTTTACCTGCGCCAGAAGCTCTCTCGGCCTGCCGAAGTCGACACGGCTCCAGCATTTTATGATGTGTGGTGAAGATAGACGCCTGTCGTATGTTTACGTTTAGGTGGGCGTGGTAACATTTTTCTAGACCGATAGTCGCTGTGTGCGCCCAGCGTGATAAGAATGAGGTGTTATGACCAGAAGACTGATGGTGGTCGCCATGTTGATTGGGCTGTGCTGCGTGGGCATTGCGCAAGCTCAAGATGCGCCCCCGATCATCGGTGTGAACTACGATGCCTTCCAACGTGGCAATACCGCTACTTTCCCCTCAGAGAGCGAGATCGATCGCGATCTCGAGCTGATCGCTGAAAAATTTACAACCATCCGCATTCCAGACGCACAAACTTTGAGCGAACAGATCATCAACGCGGCACGCGCCCATGAAGTTAATGTTGTGGTGCAAGCTTGGCTAAGCGACGATGTAACTGCCAATGAAGCTGAGATTGCAGCCGCCATTGCGCTGGCGAACCAGCATCCCAACGTCACGGCCGTGATCGTGGGCAGCGAGGTTTTGCGGCGCGGCGATTTGACTGCCGATGAACTCCGCGCCTATATCACGCAGGTACGGGCTGCCGTCCCACCGCAAGTTCGAGTCGGCTACAGTGATGTCTTTTTGCAGTGGATTCAGAATGCAGCTTTGACAGAAACCGTCGATTGGGTTGGCTTGAACACCTATGGCTTCCTGAACTGTGAAGAACCCGAGGCGGCTGTTCGCTACTCGGTGAACCAATGGGCGCTGTTGTTAAGCAATCCGGCCTTTCAGAACGTGCCTATCGTGATTACCGAGACGGGCTGGCCGTCGGATGGCACGCTGACCGCTTGTCCAAATTTGATGACCAATCAAGACGCTCAGGCGCGTTTCATCGCGGCTTTGGTCAACGACGCGCGCGCCGCGCACATCGACCTGTTTATCTATTCTTTTGCCGATGCGCCGTGGTTGTGCGCGACCGATGTCACCCTGCGCTATCGCTGCCACTGGGGATTGGTGACCGCTAACCGCACTCTGAAACCGGCGTGGGCTGAAGTGCCAGTTGCGCTGCGCGCCGGCGAGCTTGTTCCCATCCTTGCGCAAGTTGAGTCTGATAATCGCGGATCAGTGAACTGCCGCGAGCAACCCGGTCTTGAACACACGGTGACTTTGCTGATCGATAATGGGGTCACTGTCGAGATTCTCGATCGAACATCGGAAGAAGAATGGGTGCGTGTGCGCACCGGCGAGACGACCTGCTGGGTGCATCACAGCCTGCTGATGGTCGATGGCCGGCCAGTGCCGGTCGCGTCGCAGACGTTGGATTACCGCGCGACGACGCTAGCGCGCTTTATTGATTTGGCCGATTCATCGCTGTGCGAAGGCACAACCCCGGGGCAGCTCGCCAATGCGACGTGGTCGGCGGCCGATGTGGTCAGCACAGCCGCCTGCGTGCGCAATATTCAAGTGTGGCTGCCCGATGCGCTGCGCCAGCAGAACAACTTAATCGCCTCGGCCGTGTGCGAGATTCAGCCAATCGCAGAGCAGGCGGCCGTGCAGCAGCGCTTCCAGAACATCTGGGCGCTCGATAACATCGCCATCGCCTATCTTAACTTGGGGCGTTCACTGCGGCGCGCTGGGCAATTCCAACTCGCTTACGAAGCGTTCTCGGAAATCGTCAATGAATTTTCGTGCGCGTGGGCCTATGATGCCTCGTCATCGGATAGCCCGTATTTTTGGTCGGTAGCCCAACAAGCGGCCGAGGAGCTGGCGAGCCTGCCTCTGGTTATCGGGGAAACGGCTCCCTGATAGATGCTGTAGCGGAAACATGAAAGGGCTGTTATGCCAGTATTAGTGACGGGAGCCAGCGGTTTTACCGGCAGCAATTTATGCCGGCGGTTAGTCGAGGCTGGCTGTGAGGTGCGGGCGCTCGTGCGGCCCACTAGTAAACGAGAAGCGCTGGCCGGTCTTGATCTTGAGATCGTCACCGGCGACTTAGCTGGAGAGGCGCTGCCGGCTGATTTGTGCAAGAACGTCGATACTGTCTATCACATCGCGGCCATGTATCGCGAGCACGGCACAGAAAACGCTTTTCAGCAGGTGAACGCCAGCGGCACCGATCGTCTGCTCTACGCAGCGCTCGACGCTGGAGTGCGACGTTTTGTCCATTGCAGCACGGTGGGGGTGTTGGGCAATATCGAAAACCCGCCGGCGAACGAAGCGACACCCTATGCGCCGGGCGACCGCTACCAGAAATCGAAGCTTGAGGGCGAACTGCGCGCGCTCAGCTTTATGCGCGAGTATGGCCTTCCTGTGACAGTCGTGCGACCCTCAGCCATTTATGGGCCGGGCGATCTGCGCTTCGTCAAGCTGTTCCGGGCCATCAACCGGCGCATGTTCGTGATGCTGGGCAGCGGCGAGGTATACTATCATTATGTCTACATTGATGACTTGGTGACGGGCTTCATGCTGGCCGCTGCCAGCGACGCCGCCGTTGGCGAAGTTTTCATTATCGCCGGTGACGAGTTCGTCACGATCAAACGGCTGACCGAGATGATCGCCGAGGCGCTTGGCCGGCCAGCGCCGGCGCTGCATTTTCCGATCGCGCCTGTTATGTTTGCCGCGCAGGCATGCCAAGCGATCTGCGAACCGCTCTCGATCAAACCGCCGCTCTATCCGCGCCGTCTTGATTTTTTCCGCAAGCATCGGGCCTTCGATATTTCGAAGGCCCGCCGCATACTGGGCTACCAGCCACAGGTCGATATGCGTACCGGCATCCAGCGGACGGCCGACTGGTATCGAAGCCATAACCTGTTGTAATTCCGATAGCTCTGTATCGTTTGCGGGTTTGTGGTTGGGAGGTGATGTCTGCTTAAAGCGCTCCTAAACTTAGTCAAAGTATTGATCTCGGCTGGGTTGATCTACCTAATCCTGCGCGATACCAATCTTGAAGAGGTATTTAACGCGATCACTTCGGCTAATCTGCTCTTGGTCGGACTGGCTGTGCTGTCAAATGTCGTTGGCTTGCTCATCAGCGCCTTTCGCTGGCAAATTCTGATGCGGGCGCAGAGCGTCGAAGCGACGATCCCCTTCTTGCTCAAGTCATATCTTGTGAGCGGGTTTTTCAACAACTTCCTGCCTTCCACGATGGGAGGGGACGCAGTGCGCGCTTACGACTCGTGGCGGTTGGGGCAAACGAAATCGGGCGCAGTGGCTGTCGTTTTCGTCGATCGATTTTTAGGGCTTCTGGTTTTGATGGCGTTTGCGCTGGTGGCGGCGCTCGTCACACCGCAGATTGTGGACGAAGCGCACAATCTGCATCTATGGGTGGGGCTGGGCGCGGTCGGCGCGATCACGGCTATGGGCATCATGTTTGTGCCGTCACAGGCGCTGCCCAACTTCATAGAACGGCTGCCGCTTCCTTTCAAAACGACGATCCTAAAGATCGTCAGCGCTTTTTTAGCCTTTCAAGGCAAAACAAGCGTCCTTCTCAAAGCGCTTGCTCTCTCGGTGCTGCTGCAAGCTAATGTCGTGCTGCATTATTTTCTGGTGGCCGAAGCGTTGAATTTAGGCGTCCCTTTCCTTAACTTCTTCCTGATCATCCCGTTGGCCTCTTTCATCATGATGCTGCCCATCTCCATCAACGCAATTGGCGTGCGCGAGGGCGTTTTCGCATTCTTCTTCGCGCCCTTCGGCGTGCTGCGCGCAGAGGCAGTCGCCTTCGCGTGGATCGTCTATGGCATCATCGCCTTGCAAGGTGTTGTTGGGGGCGTGCTTTACGCTCTTCGCCGATAAAGTTGGCCCGTGTAAGGTCTTGGTAAGTTGCTTCGCGGCATACTAAAGGCACATGTCGAAACCCTAGCGAGCTAGACATTTCTCGATGGGCTGCATGTATTGTGCAAGGAGCCATCTTCGATTGAGTTTCGACGGCATTGATTGATGAAGTTGACTGAGAAGGGGCAAGACTATGAAGGTACTCGGTTTAGGCACAGAAGGGGACAGCGGCGCGGCCATTATCGAGGATGGACGCATCATCGCTGCTATCAATGAAGAACGGCTCGCCCGCTTGAAGCTGGTCACGGGTTTTCCTCGTGCTTCGATCCTAGAAGTGCTGCGCCTTTCCAATACCAGCGTCGACGAGTTGAGCGCTGTGCTCATTGGCGGCAAGGATGACTTGCTCGTTGACGAGCTGGAACCGTTTGACGGCTGGTTCCAGTATAAACCATCAGGAATTGGCGGTATCATCAAACGGTCAACCCATTTGTTTGCGCGCTACCGCAACGAACTGCCCTTCCTCGAAACCGCTTACTACACTCTGCTGGAGCCGACTTTCCAACGCCGCCGTGCTGGTCTGCGCCAGATTTTAGAGGCAGAGTTTGGCATCACGTGTCCGATCGAATTCGTCGATCATCATTTCTGTCATATTACGTCAGCCTATTACACCAGCGGGTTCGATGATGCGCTTGTTATCTCGCTCGACGGTGGCGGCGATGCCAAGAGCGGCCGCGTCTACACCGTTCGCGATGGCGTTTTTGAAAGCCTTGATGAAACTGCTACCTACAACTCGCTCGGCAATTATTATGCTTACGTTACCCACATGTGCGGCTTCAAGGCCATGAAGCACGAAGGCAAGATCACCGGGCTGGCCGCCCATGGCGAACCGAAGTATTTAGACCTGCTGCGCGAGTTCATTGTTGTTGAGGAAGGCCGGTTGGTCAACAAAGGCCGTGTCGTGTTCCAGAGCGCGATCGATGAGCTTGGGCGACGCCTGCCGAAAGGTTGGACGCGCGAGGACATGGCCGCCAGCATTCAGGTGCATTTTGAGGAGCTGACAGCCAGCTTCGTGCAGTATTGGGCGCGCAAGACCGGCCTGCGCAAGGTTGCCGTCGCTGGCGGCGTGTTCGCTAACGTGCGCGTCAATCAGGTCGTGCATGAACTGGCAGAGGTGGACGAGATTCATATTCATCCGCACATGGGCGATGGCGGCCTCGCAGTGGGCGCGGGGTTAGCCGCCTGCGTGCCCGGCACGCTCGAACGGACGATGCCCGCAGTGCGCGAGCCGATCGCTGATGTTTATCTGGGTACCGAGCTGACGGACGAAGCAATCTTGGCCGCTTTCCGCAAATTCGGCCTCGAGCCGGAGGCGTTCGACGGGCCGATCGAGGAAATGGTGGCCGATCTGCTGGTGCAGGGGCATGTCGTCGCCCGGGCGAATGGACGTATGGAGTACGGCCCGCGGGCATTGGGCAACCGTTCTATTTTGTACCAGCCGACCGATCGTTCGGTCAATGACTGGCTAAACCACAACCTGCGGCGCACGGAATTCATGCCGTTCGCCCCTTCGACGCTTTACGAGGAGCGCGAACGCTGCTTCGAAAATGTGGCTGGCGCGGACCATGCAGCAGAATTTATGACGATCACGTTTGACTGCACGCCGTGGATGCGCGAAAGCATGGAGGGAGTCGTCCATGTCGATGGGACGGCGCGCCCGCATCTGGTTCGTAAAGACCGGAACCCCAGTTTTTATCGCATCATCGAAGCTTTTTATGAGCGCACCGGCTTGCCGGCGATCATCAACACCAGCTTTAATATGCATGAAGAGCCGATCGTTTGCTCGGCTGAAGACTGCGTGCGCGCGTTCATCAGCGGCAATCTAGATTATCTGGCGATCGGAAATTATCTCGTGAAGCATCCTGAAGGCGTTAACCACGCGCTCCAGCCCGTTGCCGGAATGCATTCTGCCTGACGAGACGTTCGTGCAGAGCGAGACACGCTCAAGCGCGCATTCCACAAGACATCGACTCCCTGCGACAGCGCCGTTAATTTTCAACGGCGCTGTCGTTTGGGTACAGTTTCATCGGCGGCCCCGTCGTTCTCGAGCGGGATCAGTTCGCCATCGTCGGAGAGCAAGTAGGCGCGCTTAGGTTTTTCCGGCTCGCGTTCATGCTGCGGGCGATCGAGCTTGCGCTTCGTCTCGCGCAAAACCGCGCGATCGCGGTTGGGCAGCTCGGGCAGGGCGAACAGGCCGTGCAGCCCTAATGCGATCGCCCACAGTCCAGCGATGTTCCCCAGAACGCGCAGCGCCTCAGAGGGGATTTGACCGTCCCAATTGACGTACATGACCATTAGGATGAAGCCGTAAAAAGCAAGAAAACCAAACAGATGAGTGGCGAACTGCGCCCGCCGCATCAAGCGCGAGATACCGCGCTGGCGTTCGCGCCGAAATTGTGCGCTCGTGGTGGTCAGCTCCCAATCGCTGCCGTAGAGGAGATCCATGCGCCGCCGCGCCCTGCGCTCGATGCGGCGCAGCGATCCCGGCGAGTAAAGATAGAGATCGAGGAGCTGCATGCTCAAGATCGCGCCAACCACGAACACCAGCGGCAGCCCACAGCCAGCGAAACTGCCGAAACTGTATTCGGTCATCATCGTGAACGCGAAACCGGTTGAGCATAAAAAGATCAAGCCTGTGATGATCGCGGCGTAGCAGCGGCTGCGCCAGCCTTCACCCCGCTGGTGAACGCTCTCAGCAAACAGATCGGGATCGTAAGACATGCCTCTCCCTAAATACTGATTTCCGCCGACATATCCCTGTACGAAATCAAGGATGAGGCAGTTGCGCCAGATTACGACGTCTGGATGAGCAGGGTGTAAGGCATCGGCTCAGTTGTCACCGGCGCAAACGGCGCGATCGACAGCACGATGCGCTGCACACCATCAACCAGCCCGACTTTGCGCGTCTCGTTCAAGTTCCAGCGTTCGACGAAGACTTCGTTAAGCGTTTGCTGAGTGAGCTGAACCCACCCGTCTTGCGGCAGGCGATTGTCCGTCCGCAGCCAGCCATCCGCCAGCCAGCCGCCGCCATCGGTCGAGAAGTCGCTTTCGTATCCAATCGCTTCGATGCGCACCCAGTCCAGCGCCATGCCAGGCTGGTTCACGCCATCATCGGTGATCATCTCGAAACGGACGAGGACAGGGCCGCCGACATAAGCATCGAGCGAGATCGACTCCTCAACCCAAACCGGCCGGTCGCCGCCGCCGCTGATGCCGTTATAGCCCGGGCCATAGGCGGTGTTGTGCGGGTTTTCCGTGGTCGTGTTGGGCGTCTCGAGGATCGTCCAACTGGCGCCATCGTCGTCACTGATCATCACATAGCCATAATCCCAATAGCGCTCGGTGTGATACCAGAGCCGGTATTCCAGCGTTGCTTCATTGACGTCAGTCAGGTCGAACGCTCGCGTCAGCGTCGTATCGCTCATATCGCCGCGGTTGCTGTACCACATCCAGCCGCCGGTGAGCGGCCCAGCATCGATTAAGCTGACCTCCGCCGGCGCTTCGACGGTGATAGTTAGCGCATCGAAGTCTTCACGTCCCGTAAGCAGGAAATATGCGGCGCTGTACTGGGCCAGTCGATCGCTGTACTCCAGCGGATAATACGGCCCAAGCGTCGTTGAAAGGGCAGGCGGCAGCGCGAAGCCAAGCTTTGGATAGCCATAGCGCCCATCGCCGATATCAGGGCGCATCAAGCCATTAGCGATCACCCAGTCCGCGAAAAACTCGTTAACGCCTGGTTCCCCGAGATCGCGCAGGGTGAGGTCGAACGCTTCAAGCCCGCGAACACCCGTTTCATCGCTTACGGCGCGCACTGCATCGATACCGTAGCGCTCGTAGAAATAATTGATAAACATCAATGAAGCGCCATAATGATAAATGCGGTCTAAACTCTCCTCCGCCCATGTGTTTAGCTGTGTGCCCGGCCGCGCCAGAAAGGCATAGGCCATCGTGCCGAAGTCGCCATACAGATAAAGCTGTGTAAACTCAGAGAAAGCCTCGTTCAACCACAGGTCTTGATTGGGGTGCAGGTTCGCGCGAATCATGTGTTGGAATTCATGGGCGACGATGCTTTCCACCATCGACAGGGGGAAGCTGCTGCTGATGACGTCAGCGTTGAACAGGAACATCTCGTGGGCATTGCTGGTCGGCACGGCTTCGCGTGGATAAGTATTATCGCTGCTGAAGTAAGCTGCCGCCGTCGGCCCGAGGCCGCGCGCGAACAGCCCGTAAATGCGAGGATCGCCGTCCACACCTGGCGAAGCCTCCTCACCCCACAGCGCGCGCACGTTTGGGTACACGCGTTGGTCGAAGCCATCGGCCAGCGCGCGTAGATCGGCATCGTCAATGTTGGCGGTTTGATCAACCCACAGATAGATATGCTCGCCGACGACGCGCAGCTCCGCCATGACTTGAAACGACTCGTTGTTGGTTACATTAGTGACGTTGAACACCTGCCGTTCGCCCACTTGTCTGCTGGGAGGATTGACCGGCGGATCGGGAATGACCTCAACCCCATTGAGCCGCTGCGCCAGCTCAATACGATCGCGCGCTGGTAGTGTGGTTTCGGCCAGCGCTTGCAAAGTGGGGAACTCAATCGAGGTGGGTGGGGTGTCAGCAGCGAAGACTGGCAGGGTGAGCGCTGCTGCCATTAACGGCAGCAGCGCGCGCGCGAGTCGAACCATCAGGTTACTCTCCATGAAACTCGATCTGAATGCCTTGCTCGTTAAGCGCTGCGCGCAGCCCCTCCCAATGCTCAGCGCGTACCGCGATCGCCATGGGCCCCAAACGCGCGCCTAGAAAACGACGCGTGGCCGGCGCATCAGCGAGCCGGTCGAGGATCTCCGGCGCGGTCGTCCTTAACACGAGCATCCGCTCCAGCGAGACAACCGCAGACGGGCCGCTTTGCCACGTCTCCAGCAGCCGCAGCACTGCTGGCGGAACCGGCGTATCGCCAAGCGCGCGCTCGAGGAAAGCCGCGATCTGGGCGGTGGTGATGCCTTGGCTGTAGGCGCGTTCAAGTCCCGCGGCTGTCAACCGGTAGGTGAAGACCTGCCCCGCCGCGATCCAATCTGAAAAGCGGGCGATCTGAAAACGGTCAATGCGGCTGACCTTGCGCGACACGGCGATCAGGCCATCAGGGTTGACGCTGATCGTATCGGTCGGCTCTGGCGGGGAAGGCCACGGGCCTGCATTGAGGAAAGATCGGCCATAGGCGGTGAAGCGAGCCGCTTCATCAGCCAGATCGACCAGCCCCAGCCAGTGCAGCGGCCTTGCGATCAGGTGTTCAAGCAGCGCCCCCTCAACGGCGTCCCAGCTTTCTAAACCGCTTAGGTATTCGCCTGCCTCATTGCGGATGTACCAAGAGTCGAAATCACCGTTTGGTCGCTGAAAATCGGCGTTATCCTCTCGCACCAGCTCAATAAACTCGCTGAGAGGCCACCAGCCCTCTTGGGGCAGCGTAGCGCGCATCATAGTCAGCACGATACCGCGGGCCGCGACGGGGTTGTACTGGTGCAGCGTTCCAGCTTCCATCTCTGGGTAAAGGCCGGGCACCTGCGCTAAATCGATGATGTAGGGGCTGTCTCGCCATGCCAGCGCCAGATGCTGCACCTGCTCGGGACGCGTAGCCGAAAGCCAGCGGCGCGCGCTGCCACGTTTAGGGGCCGCGCGGCCGCTCTGTACATCGATCAAGTCGGCGCTGATGCCGAGACCGAAAAGGAAGAATGCGCGTTCCGGCTCACTTTTCAGGAAGAAGGGCAGCAGGCGATCCAGATCGCGCTTGCCGAGGTGATCGCCCTCAAGCAGTGGGGTATGAAGCTGCAAGTAGGCCAACAGCGTCGTCATATCATCGACGATAGAGGTGTCGGCCGGTTGAATGTTCGCGACTTCACTCAGCGGTTCGATCTCGAAAGCTGCTTCCATTGGTTCATCATCGCCGGCCTCGAGCCGGTGATAAGCCGTCTTATGCAGCGGAAGCACATCGCGCAGCTCATCGGGGACATAGACGATGGCCTGTTGGCCTGTTTGCGCATTCTCAAACCCACGGCCAATGAGGCCGCGATAGTACAGCGCTTCGGCCGGGCTGGCCGGGTGTGCGAGCGGATCTTCGCGCTCCACCTGCGCCGCGCCCATCTGGCGGATCGGGCCGAATAAGCGTTCGAACTTGTTCTGGGGCATTTTGCCGCCAATGCTGACGAGCGTTTGCAGAGCGCCGTGCGCTTGATCATCGAGGCTATCCCACATCAGTTCGGCCAGCGCCGGGTCTCGCATGGCACGGGAGAGGGGTTCGATCAGCGCGCTCCCCGCTTCTCCATCAATAGGGACGCCCCATGCACGCGCCAAAACAGGCAGCAAAAAGCGATCAGCTTCGCGAAGGGTGCGCAGGATGCCGGGCATAGCAGGGTATATCATCTTTCTCCATTAGCCGCATCATTTGCATTATACCGCAGTTATGCCAGCAGTTATTTGACTTAGAACTCTTGTTCGTCTACAATGCGAAACAGATTGTTTGTTCTGTTATTGAACGGAGAATGCTATGCGCGATCGAACAAAACTTTCGGAGCGCCAGCAAAACATCCTCGCTTTTATCGATTCATATCAAACGCAGCACGGTTTTCCACCCACCATCCGTGAGATCGGCAATGCGACCGGCATTGCCTCAACCTCGGTCGTCAACTATAACTTGGCTAAGCTCGTCTCGCTGGGGCACCTCGAGCGTTCAGCGCGTGCGTCGCGCGGGCTTCGGCTCGTCAAACCGGCGACTAAAGGCAAAGCGACCATGCCGGTGCGCACCCGCGTGAGCGACCAGTTTTTGCGCGTGCCACTGGTCGGACAGATCGTCGCCAGCGAGCCAGTGCCGATCCCAGAAGAGATGGGCAGCTATTACGACGAAGACAGCATGGTGGAGCTGCCGCCGTCAATGCTGGGCGGCGTCGACCCGTCGCGGGTGTTCGCGCTGCGCGTGAAAGGCGACTCGATGATCGATGCGATGATTCGTAACGGCGATATCGTCATCTTCCACAAGCAAGAGACAGCCAACAACGGCGATATGGTCGCTGTATGGCTGGCCGAGCGCGGTGAGACGACGCTAAAGTACTTCCATCGCGAGGGAAAGCGCATTCGCTTGCAGCCCGCCCACCCGATGATGGAACCGATCTACGTCGAGGCCGCG
This sequence comes from Aggregatilineales bacterium, assembly GCA_046719065.1. GTDB lineage: Bacteria > Chloroflexota > Anaerolineae > Aggregatilineales > Phototrophicaceae > Flexifilum. The sequence continues at coordinate 63,082 of JBDNDP010000011.1, forward strand.
CAGTGTCAAATACAGGGGCGCGTGCTGTCTGTAATTCGGCCAAGCGTCTAAGCGCTGCGGCTTAACTATCTTCTACAATCGCCTGCTCGATGAAGCGCAGCACGGCGATATTCCACTCGCAGATCGAGCTGGTTGTGATCGTGTAAACCGTCGAGACCGGAATACCATCTGCGTTCGCGAGTTGAACCGCAAACTGCGCATCGATGGCCTGCCGTCCCAACGGCAGTTCGAAGCCGCCCGGCCCATAGCCCGGTGCGCTGCCACTGATGATTGTCTCATCAACCCCATTGCCCAAAATACGGATCTGGTAGCCATTTAGCGCCTGATTATTGGCATCGGTGACCGTGCCGGCGATGCTGGCCCAATTGCAGCCGCCGCGCGCTTCGGGGTTGGTGAGGTAGATGGCGCGGCCTTGCAGCAACGAGAAGGAAAATCCCTCGCCGGGCGCAGCTTCGACAGGCGCTTCCGGTTCTGACGGGGTTGGCGTCGGCGGGTCGGTCGGTGTCGCCGTCGGCGATGGCGTTGGCGTGCGGCTCGGCGTCGGCGTGATCGAAGGCGTAAAAGTGTGCGATGGCGTATAGGTCGCGGTGATGACGATCGGCGGCGGCGTGAAGGGAGCAAACGGGTTGATCTCGCTGTAGGGGTTTTGCCATAGGGCGGCAAAATAGGCCAGCAGCCCGCATCCCCCTGCCGTGAACAAGAGGGTGAGCAGATTATAGGTGCGGTTACGGCCGCGACTGCGCGCAGGGCGAGGACGTGTTCTAGTCGGCACACGGGTGCTGGTCTGCGGCTGGTGCGACGGGCCAAACGCCTTATCGCGCTGTGAGGACGGTTGGGGCAGCGGTTGGGCCGCTGGCCGGCGGAAGCGGGCATGGTCATCATCGGCCGGGGACAGCGTCTGCACGAGTCCGCTGTCCAGCTCCTCAATGAGCGCTTCGGCATCTTCCATCGGGGCCAGATCGTTATCGTCGGTAGTGCGCGTGGAACTGCCGCCGATCGCGTCGTTCAGCGCCTCCGCAGCTTGGTTGTCTTCTTCGTTTAGCAGCGCTCGATCAGGCAGATCATTGCGATGCGAGTCTGTTGGCGTCGGCGCTGTTGCGGTGTCTGTCTCGGGCACATTCGCTGTAGAAGGTGTGAGTTCCTCAGGCAGTTCGGCTGGTGGTAGCGGAAGCGCCACGTCTGGCATCAGCGCTGGCGGGTCGCCGAGCGGCAGCTCGGGCGGTGGAGCGCCCGGCGGCGGGATGAGCGGCCCGGTCCGGCTCAGTTTCTGTTTGCGATCCTTTGCACCAATGCGGCGAATGCCGCTGTTGCGCTCATTATGTTCGTCCGTCATCGTGCTGGTTTCGTCCTAGAACGGCCGATTCTGCTGGAAATTGACCAGCGCGAGGTTGCGCGTGCAGTCCGAGGTGAACGTTACCTGCACCTGTGGCGAAATGATCGTGCCGGTCGCGCTTTGCAGCTCAACGATGTACGTATTGGTATTGATGAAGTTGCTGACCGGTATCTCCCATCCCGAAGGCCCGTACAGGGTGTTCGAGCCGCTGACAGCGAACGCATCGACGCCGCTGCCGAACACGTGCACGCGAATTTGGGAGAGCGGCTGGCCGTTGATGTCGAAGACCTGCCCGCCAATGCCCTGCCACGCACAGCCGGCGGCATTGGCAAAATTGCTGGTGAAGATGACCTGGTTCTCACGCACATCGAACGGGAAGGGCGAAGGCGGCGGCACTGTTGGCTGCGGCGTGAAATCAAGAGTAGGTTCCAGCGCCGGTGTATCGGTCGGCACCGGCGTCACCGTGGGGACGAGCGTATTGGTGATGGTCAGCGATGGCGTGATTGTAGGCGGGATTGGCGTCACCGTCGGCGGTGGCGTGTCCGTTGGGATCGGCGTATTGGTCGGCGGGAAGGTCGGCGGCGGCGGCGTCTCTGTCGGGACGGGGGTTTCAGTTGGCGTCAAGGTTGGCGTAGGTGTCAACGTCTCGGTTGGGATCGGCGTCGCCGTTGGCGTGAAGGTCGGAGTTTCGGTCGGCAGTTCGGCAGCCGTCGGCACGACCACTGCAGCCCGCGGGCGCTGCGGCGCTGGACGCAGGAGTTGTAGGATTACCAGTGCGATCACAGCGATCGACAGCAGCAAAAACAGAAGGCTGATCAGGTTATAGACTACCGCGCGTCCTTGCCCCATGCCGTGCTCCCTCTGTCTCTGTTATAGATAGCGCACGATCACCGCTTCTGCGATGACCGACCCCAGCCAGTTTTCGAAGCGAAGCTGCGCTAGATCGGGCAGTCGTTCGAGCTCGATCGAACGGTTGGCGCGTTCTAATGTCTGGATGATGTGGTAGCCGAGCATCGTCTCGATCGGCCCGGCGATCATATTCGGCTCAAGGGCGAAGGCCACGCGCGCCAGCGTCGGTTCGATCAATTCATCCTGCGTGAACCACCCCAGATCGCCGCCTTGACGGCTGGTCGTCTCATCGATCGAATACTGCGCTGCCAGCGCAGCGAAATCCTCGCCATTATTCAGGCGCGCCAGCAACGCTTCCGCTTGCGCCTGCGACAGCACCAGAATGTGGCGTGAACGCACGTGCGGCACTTGGCCGAGCAGCTCAGCCGTGACCAAGTCGCGCATACGCGCTGTGACTAACGTTTGACGCAGCGTCTCTCGAAATTCCTCCTCGGTGTAACCATTGGCGGCCAGCCAAGCCAGCCAACCCTCGCGGCCGCCTGCAAGCTGCTCGTTCATGAGCAGCTCGCTGTTCAGCTCATCTTCTGAGATGGTGATCCCTCGCTCAGCCGCTGCCTGCGCGATCAATTCTTGCTCGATCAAGGTGTTCAGGACGATCGACTGCAGCAGCGTTGGATCTGCCAACTGCGCCTGCTGCAGTTCATAGCGCAGGGCTGCGCGTTCCAATTCGGGCAGGGTGATCTCGGCATCGTTGACGCGCGCGACGATTGGAATGCCTTCGGCATTCGTAGGCAGCGCGATCAACCGCGAGTCTTGTGCCTGCGCCTTCCCAGAGACGAACAGTCCCAGCGTCGCTATCAGCAGCGGCACAAGCCGAAAAAATGGATGAAGTCGCACATTGGCTCCTAGCACACAAAAGTTAAGGCACGGTTTTATTATAGTCGAAGGCCGTGGTTCGCGCATTGAAAAATCTGGTAGACTGCTCGCAGCGATAGAAATTGGATGAGGCGCAACCGAATGGAGGTAAGTTATGGCGGGCGATTATGGGGTCGATCTTGACCAGATCGTCGGGTATGCGTTCGAACCGTTAGTCATTCGCTATACTGAGCGTGATGCCAGCCTCTATGCCCTCGGGGTCGGCGCGCCGGCGGACCCGCTCGATCAAGATGAGCTGCGCTTCGTCTATGAACTGAGCGGGGCTGGTTTCCGGGTGCTGCCCACCTTCGCGGTTACTTTCCCCACCCGCATGATCGATACGCTGCTGAGCGGTTCGCTGCCCGGCCTGCGCTATAACCCGATGTTGGTGCTGCACGGCGAACAGACGGTCGAAGTGCCGCGCCCGCTGCCAGCGACAGCCGTCGTCACTGCGCGGCCGAAGGTCGCCGCGGTTTATGACAAAGGCAGCGGGGCGCTGGTCGTCATCGACGTGCCGTGTTACGACGAGGATGGGGCGTTGGTCGCATTCAACCGTTCAAGCATGTTCATCCGCGGCATCGGCGGCTTTGGTGGAGAGCGCGGCCCCTCCGGCGCGGCCAATACGCCCCCCGACCGCCCGCCAGATGCCGTGATCAGCGAGCGGACGCTGCCCCAGCAGGCGCTGCTCTACCGCCTTTCCGGTGACATTAACCCGCTCCATGCCGATCCACTGATGGCAGGGCTGGCCGGCTTCGAACGACCGATCCTGCACGGGCTGTGCACGTTCGGCTATGCGGCGCGGGCTGTTCTGCGCGCCTTCTGCAAGAACGACCCGGCGCGATTTTTGCGGATGACCGCTCGCTTTGCCAGCCACGTATTTCCGGGCGAAACGCTGGTGACCGAGATGTGGCACGAGGGTGAGCGCGTGCTGCTGCGCACCTTGACCGCTGAGCGCGCCGACCCGGTGCTCGCTCATGCCGCGGTTGACCTGCAATGATCGCTATCAGCCCGCGCCTCATGAGATTAATCCAATCGATCGGATCAATATATCCCAACTTTTCCCAAAAGTTGGGATATGTATTAACGAGATGACCTGCACCAGTGGTCTCGTTAACGGTCATGGTCGGAAGCCTAGACGCTGTCGTTCTCACCGGCAGGCGCTTGATCTGCCGTTGGCTCGAGGGTCGGCGGCGGCGGAGCGGTTGGGATCTCGGTTGGTAGTTCGGTCGGCACGGGCGTAAACGTCGGCACGGGCGTGAGCGTAGGCATGGGCGCCAGCGTCTGCGTAGGCTCAGGCGTGCCGGTGGCCGTGGCTGGCTCGGTCGCGGTCTCGGTCGGCGTTGGCGACATGGTCGCGGTCTCGGTCGGCGTTAGTGTCAGCGATGGAGTGGCCGTCGCGGTGAGGGTATCGGTTGCCGTCGTCGTTGCGGTTGCAGTTGCGGTCGCGGTCGCAGTCGCCGTTTCGGTCGCGGTTGGCGTCGGTGTGAGCGTTGGCAGCGGTTGGTCGCCGGAAGTCACGATCACGCCGGTCGCGTTGATGGCGCACTCAACGTTGGTCACCGTTAGATCGGGTCGGTAGCGCACATCGACATTATCGACCGTGATGCCGAGTAGGCCGTCATCGGGCGAGATGTAGGGCTGGAAGATAATCGTCGGCCACTGTACCGCGTTGCGGAAGCGCATGCGGAAGTTTTGCAGCGGCAGGTTCGGCGGCAGCAGCAGCGAGCAGATATAGTAATCAGTGAAAGCGGTGTTGCGGAAGACGATGCTGATCTGCTTGTTGACGGCGCTGGAATTGCCGATCTGCATATTTAGCTCGATGGGCGAATTGGGCGGAAGCTGCGCCGCCATCTGCTGCCAAAAGCCGCCGCCGGGCGTGCCGGGGTTGCGCGCAATCGTCAGGATGCCGCCCGTCGCAGTTGCGGTCGCGTTCCAAGTGCCCCAATTGGTCAGCCCGGCGTTGAAGCTGCCGTTGCTGATCAAGTTGACGTTGGGCGGCGGCGCGATCGCGCATTCCGGATTGGGGTTAACAATCATGCCGGGGCGGATGCGCAGTTCGACATTATCCATGCGTACACCCATTAGCCCGTCGGCTGGCGCGAGATAGCCCTGATAGACCAGCGCAGGCCATGGGCTGCCAGTGCGGATGCGCATCGTCACCTGTTGCAGAGGCCAGTTCGGCGGCAGGTTGATGTCGCAAGTGTAGAACTCGCCCCAATCCGGCCGCCGCAGCACCAGCGTGACGCTCTTCGAGACGCTGCTCGAATTGCCGAGCTGCACCGTCAGTTCGAGGGGGGTATTCGCCGGGAAGCTGTTGCCTACCTGTTGCCAGAAGCCGCCATCGGCCGTGCCCGGGCCGCGCGCAATCGTCATCAGCCCGCCGGCCCCGGTGGCCGTCGAATTCCAGGTGCCCCAGTTGTTCAGGCCGTTGCTGAAATCACCATTGCTAATCAGATTTGGGCCAACCGGCGCGGACAGGCTGCACTCGGTATTGGTCACGGACATGCCGGGCTGGTAGCGCAGATCAACGTTGTCGACCAGTATCCCCATCAGCCCGTCGGCTGGGGCGAGGTAGCCTTGCAGCACGATCATCGGCCATGCGCTATTGGTGCGCAGGCGCATGGTCACGTTTTGCAGCGGTGTATTCGGCGGCAGCGTGAACGAGCAGACGGCGAAGCCCGACCATGTCGAGCTGCGCACGACCAGATCGATCGACTTGGGGACGCTGGCGCCGTTGCCAAGCTGTAGGCGTAGCTCGACCGGGGCATCGGCAGGCAGCGCAAAGCCCATCTGCTGCCAGAACCCGCCATCAGCCGTGCCGGCGTTGCGCGTGATGGCCAGCACGCCGCTGGAGGCAGTGGCCGTGGCGTTCCACGTCCCCCAGTTGGCCAACCCAGCGCCGAACGTCCCGTTGGCGATCAAGTTGGTGTTGGGCGGCGCTGTAGGCGGCGTTGGGGTGAAGGTCGGTGTGGGGGTCGTGACGACGGGAGATCCCAGCCAGAGCCGCCCGGCGCCGAAGTCATAATCGTAGCCGGCCGGCCCCATATCGATAGCGCGGCTTTCAAGAAAACTGCGCACATCGGCAGCGCTGAAATGCGGGAAGCGCTGCATGACCAGCGCGGCCGCCCCAGAGACGTGCGGCTGCGCGGCCGACGTGCCGTTGAAGATGTTGTTGCCATATGACCATGTGTTGACGCGCGCAAACCCGGCGATGCGCGGCTGGGCGTTGCCCGGCATTGTCCATTGGTTGCCAGTCGCCCGCGCTGGGCCGCGCGAGCTGTACCACTCAAGGTTAAACGGGTTGTTGACGTTGAGCGCGGCCACCGCGAAGGAACCGCTGGCCGTCGCTTGGTCGATCAAGCTGCGATCGGCTACGCGGTATTGAAAATTGTTTGGGATGGCATATCCCATTAGGGTCAGGTGCATGGCATGCGGCGCGTTGGGCGGAAATCGATTGACCCGGACGCCGTACAGTCCAGTGGTGGAAACTGTATATCGGATGTTTTCCACTGGCAGCGCGCCGCCGACCGTCTGATCGTTGGTCGATCCAGCGACGTTCTCCCACGACGAACCGTTCCAACGCACCAAGTACAGGTCGTAGTCTTTATTGGTGGTCGGCCACTCGTTCCAGCGCAGCGTCAGGCTGATCTGTGCGCCGGCGTTTAAAGTCCCGATCTCGTTCACCTCGATCGCATCGAGGCCGGGCGTCACGACGCCGGCCGTCCATTCGTGGCGGCCGTCGGGCGTGCTTTCCGTATCTCTGAAAACCCCGTCCCAGTGAAGGGTGCGCGCGTTGCCGGCAGCCTGCACGTAGAGCGCGCCGTAGGTGTGGTAGGCCGTATTGATGGCGTTGGAGATCGGGCCAGTGCCGTCGCCCGGCTCAAAGCCGCTGAAGCCGATCGACGAGGCGATGATGCGCACGTTATAAGGCGGCTGGGCCAGTGCCACGATCGTTTGGGCCATCTCCGTATAAGTTTTTGGCGAGGCCAACCACATCTGCACACCCGGCGCCATATCGTAGATGATCTCGGCGACCGCGGTGCCATGGCGCGAGCTGAGATCCAGCGTCCCGTAGATGTTGAGGTTGCTTCCCTGCGGCAGTTCGCCGGCAGCCTGCGCGCTCTCATAATCAGCAAATAGATCGAGCACCGCGACGCGGACGCCCGCGCCAGTCCATCCGTTAGCGTGCCAAACGTTCGCATTGGATGCGGCGACGCCCTGCGTGACGAAAGCGCCAGTTTGGATGGCGGCCCCCTCATTGAGCGCGTTGGTCACGGCAGCGGCCGTGGCCATTGGGTCGGGTTCGACATCAAGGCCGGCTGGGCGCTCGCCGTCCTCATGGGGCTGAACCGGCAGCACTGGGATCACACCATCGACGAGCAGCACGCCGGGCAGGGCAGCCAGCGCGTCGAGCGCGCGAATCGCGACCCACGCATCAATCCAAGAGTCGTAATGGGCAGTTACCTCGGCGCCCAAGCTGGGCAGCGCGGCGATGATACGCTCGGCGGCGGCCGCATCGGCGGCGAAGATCATCACCTGCACGCGCGCGCCGTCGATTTCCAGCCCGAACTGCTCGCCTCGCTGCAGCGCCTGCGCGGCGTTTTCGTCATAGGTGCTGTAGAGATCCCACAGGCGGCTGCTGAGGGTGGCGATGCCGGGCTTCTCCACCTCGAAATCTTCACCGCCGCCCATGTTGATGAACTCGGTCGTCGGCGAGGGCGTGGCGGTCACGACCGGTGTCGGCGTGGCCGGCAGCCCGGTCGCGACGGAGATTAAACTGCCGTCCACGGTGAACGAGTCGCCGCGACCCAGCAGCAGCGCAGCCGCGCCGGAGGCATGCGGGGCCGCAAACGACGTGCCGCTCATGCTGGCGTAAGTGCCATCAGGGCGCAGCGCCAGCACCGACTGGCCGGGCGCGAACGCGGCGACCTCAGGGCCAGTGGCGTTGAACGCGCTCGGCTGCAAGGCGGCATTGACGGAGGCAACGGCGATCGCGTTGGCATAGGCCGCTGGGTAGAGCACGCCGGGCTGCCCGGTGTTGCCGGCCGCTGCGATCACGATCGCCCCCTGCCCAGCCGCATAATTGACGGCCAGCTCCAGCACCAGCGAGGGCTGGCTGCCGCCGAGCGAGAGATTGATCACCTGCGCGCCCTCATCGGCCGCGCGCACGATGGCTGCGGCGACATCGGAATAGCTGCCGATGCCGGCGGCGTTGAGCACCCGCAGCGGCAGGATGCGCGCGTTCGGCGCAATGCCGGCCATGCCGATCCCGTCATCGATGTTGGCGGCGATGATGCTCGCCACGCCGCAGCCATGGCCGAACTCGTCTCGCGGGTCATCATCGTCATCGACGTAATCCCAGCCAGGCAGCACGCGCCCGGTTAGATCGGGCAGATCAGCGCAGATGCCAGTGTCGATCACGGCGACGGTGACCGGCATGAGCGGGCCGTCAATAGCGCTCCATGCTGCCGGCGCGCCGATCGCGCCTAACGCCCACTGCTGGTCGTAAAACGGATCGGAAGGTGGCACAGCGAGCTGCACTGTGACGAAATAGTCCGGCTCGGCAGCCAGCACTGCCGGATCTGGTGGCAGTTCTTCCAGCGCTTCCGGCAGCGAGACGACGACGGCGTTGACCGCATCGATCGTTTGTGTCACCGTGGCGCCTATCGCGTCGAGATAAGCGGCGCGCTCAGCCTCGTCTGTTCCCGGCGCAAAGCTGATGATGGCCTGATCGGGCGGTGGCGGCGGTGGCAGTACGACCTCGATTGGCTGTTCTAGAGCCGGCAGGGCCGCAACTGTAGGCGAGGCACCGGCCAGCGGGCCAGCCGCGATCGGCATTGGTATCTGAGTGAAGGTTGCAGATGCCGCCGCGGTGCTGGTGGGGCTGGTCGTTGCGCTGGCGGTCGGTAGGGTCGTCGGGGCTGGCGTCTCGCTTGGCGGCGGGGTGTCAGTCGCAGCCGCCGCAGCTTGCAGCGCGCCAGCTGCATTCACGCTTTCGTCATCCGCTGTTGGCAGTACCATTAGCGTGGGCACTACGATCTGTCGTTCGGCCGGCAGCAGGCTGAGCGTGATCAGCCCCCCGACGAACGTCAGGATGATAAACAGCACGGTCAAACGCAGTAGATGATGGGGTTTCAGGATCGTTATCCATGAAGTTAGTGGACCAAGCTGTTACTTAATGTAGCATAGGATTCCTACACGAAATGATAGGAAATATTGACAGCAAGGGAAGCGCAGGGTAAGCGTCGAGAAGAAGGACGCTGCGCCCGCGACTAGCCACAGAGGGTCAGCGTGTGTTTGTGGAACGACGCCGGCGCATCTGTGTGAATTGGGCTTCCAGCTCGGCCCGGCGCTGTTCGCTGGCGCGGCGCGCCTCTTCGCGCGTTTCCTCGAAACCGGCTTGAACGCGGCGCACCATCTCGCTGCCGCTAACCGGCGCGAACAGAACAACCAGCGTCGCGCCGATCAACGCGCCGAGGGCAAACCCCGCCGCCAAGCTGAGTACCTTATTCACGAGCGGCTCCGATCGCTACCAAAATAACGGCGCGCATTATAACACAGCGCGACGCGATCGCTAGATCGTGAAGTTGCACGATCGCTCTTAGTTTTTCATAATCGCTGCTGTTGTTCGGTTATCACGATTAATGGGGATAGACCATGCAAGCAGTGACGACAAGCGCTGCGCCGGCGCCGGTTGGCCCTTATTCGCAGGCGATCATTCACAACGGGTTCATCTTTACCGCCGGACAGATCGCGCTCGTGCCGGGCACCGATACGCTCGCCGAGGGCGGCGTTGAAGCGCAAACGCGGCAGGTGCTCGATAACCTGCGCGCGATCATCGAAGCGGCTGGCTCAAATATGAACAAGGTCATCAAAACGACGGTTTACCTGCAAAACATGAGCGATTTCGCCGCCATGAACGAGGTATACGCCTCTTACTTCTTGCAGACGCCGCCGGCGCGAACGACGGTTGAAGTAGCGAAGCTTCCGCGCGCAGCGCTGGTTGAGATCGAAGCAATAGCGGCTGTGTAGGGTTAAATCTCCGCCGAGGACTGCTCCGTCCTTGGCTCAGGCGGTGGCACGGGCAGCCGAATGCGGAACAAACTTCCGCGGCCAAGTTCGCTTTCCGCCTCGATGCTGCCGCCATGAGCCTCTGCGATCTTCTTGGCGATCGACAGCCCAAGACCAGTTCCGCCGTGGTCGCTGCTGCGGGCCGAGTCTGCTCGGTAAAAACGCTCGAAGATGTGCGGCAAATCGAGCGCGCCGATGCCAGCCCCGGTATCGAGGACTTCGATAAGCAGCCACGGGTTTTGCTGGTGGATCCTCACCTCAACGCGGCCGCCTTCGGGCGTATGCGTGATGGCATTGAGCAGCAGGTGCTTGATCATCCTGCGAAATTCCTGCTCATCAACCAGCATGGGCGATAACGGCAGGATCGGGTCATAGACTAAATTCAGGCGTTTCCGTGCAAACAAATGCTGCTGCTCCACAATAATTTGGCCAAGCACGAAATCCAGATCGCACCAACGGAAGCGATAGTCGCTGGTATCGGCCTTATCGAGCCGCGACATGCTCAGTAGATCATCGATCAAGCGCTGAAAGTGTTCGGTTTGCTGCTGAAGCACCTCAAGTTGTTTTAGCTGCCGCTGGGGTTGGCCGGTCAGTCGCTGGATCAAATAGAGGCTGGTTTTCATGACTGAAAGCGGTGTGCGCAAATCGTGCGACATATCACCAATGAAACGCTGAAGCACCTGCACCTTTTCTCGTTCAATGGCCAAGTCAATTTGTTGAGCCAGCGCCAGCCTGCGCTCGGTGACATCGCGTACTGTGGCCACATTGACTACTATCTTGCCTCGATACGAGTACTGTTTGCCGCGCACCTCCACCCAAATCTCGCCGCCATCCTTGCGGCGAAAACGCGCCTCATAACCATCCGTGTCGGTTTGATGCTGCTGTACCAGCTCATAGTGCTCGGGCATAAAGAGATTGAACACTTGAGAACCGACCAATTCATCCAGCGAATAGCCAGACAGCGTCTCGAACGCGGGGTTAGCATCGAGGATGTATCCTTGATGATGGACGAGCACCCCGTCAAAAGACGCTTCAAATAGATCGCGATAACGCGCTTCGCTTTCGCGCAGCGCTTGTGTGCGCGCTTCGAGGGTGCGCATGTCGTGATCGCGAACAACAGCGGCGATCAAGATCAAAACCGCGGTCACGGCGCAGAAGAACAACGGAAACAAAACGCTTTCCAGCGCCACCTGTGGGATGAGTAGCGGGACCGTCGGCATCAATCCTATGCTGCTGAGCGTGGTGGTAGCGATCCCACGCGGGCGAAAGAGCAAATAGCTAACGATGATCGGCAGCGCAAGCCAGATCAGCGAGGTGAAGGCACCCGCTGGCGAGCCGTCGCCACGAGAGATGAAAAGTACGAACGGGCTTGCGATGAGGAACAAGATCGATAGACATGCTGCAAGCAGATGATAGCCGCGCCGGTTGATCCAGTAAACGATGAGCAAATAGGGTATCGATAGGATCACAAAACTGCGATAGATGTCCCCCGTCCATTCCCACTGCGAGATAGCGATCATTGAGGGGATGAAAGGCAGCAGCAGCGAGGTCAGTATGCGCGAACGCCGTTGCTGATCTTCCGGCAAGTGAGGAGCCGCCGCGATCAGGGCGAACCATTGGCGCTGTAACTGTTGAAACAAATCTCTGGCGTTCACCTGTGATGCGGCCGTTTTGTTGCCAATATCCATAAGGAATCGGTGACATTATTCTTGATTATAGCGCGGGCATCGATAACCAGAATGGAGAGCGCGGAACGGCCCGCGATGTTTGCGCGCCCTCGTGCTATACTGGTGTCGTTCTGTCAACACACTATGAGGGGAAACAGCGATGGCACTTGCCTACGCGACACAACGTTCATTGACCATTGACAAGATCGTCGAACTGCTTGGCGATCAGGCCGATTATCTACTTAATCACGTTTCGTCCACGATCAGCAAAGATCGGCTCTATTTGCCCGGGCCAGATTTTATCGACCGGACATGGGTGCAGTCCGATCGCCCGCCGCAGGTGCTGCGCAGCTTGCAGCAAATGTTCAATCATGGGCGGTTGGCCGGCACCGGCTACTTGTCGATCCTCCCGGTCGATCAAGGCATCGAACACTCGGCTGGGGCTTCGTTTGCGCCTAATCCCGCTTACTTCGACCCGGAGAAAATCGTCGAGCTGGCCATTGAAGGCGGCTGCAACGCTGTAGCCTCTACCTTTGGTGTGCTCGGCGCTGTGGCGCGCAAATACGCTCACAAGATCCCGTTCATGGTCAAGATTAACCATAACGAACTGCTGACGTATCCCAATAAGTTTGATCAAGTCATGTTCGGCCAAGTTGAGCAGGCGTGGGATATGGGCGCAGTCGCCGTAGGGGCGACGGTCTATTTCGGTTCCGAAGAGAGCACGCGCCAGCTCGTCGAGGTAGCAGAAGCATTCTATCGTGCTCACGACTTGGGCATGGCGACGGTGCTGTGGTGCTATACCCGCAACGCGGGATTCAAGGTCAATGGCAAGAATTATGAGACCGCGGCCGACTTGACCGGACAGGCGAACCACTTGGGCGTGACTATTCAGGCAGATATCATCAAGCAGAAACTACCCACGTTGAACGGCGGCTTCAAGGCGTTGAACACCGGCGGTTCGTCGTATGGCAAACTTGATGAGCGCATCTACACCGAACTGACCAGCGATCATCCGATCGATTTGACGCGTTACCAAGTGGCGAATGGCTACATGGGACGCGCCGGCTTGATCAGCTCTGGGGGCGCCAGCGGCGCCAACGACTTCGCCGAAGCTGTGATGACGGCGGTCATCAACAAGCGCGCGGGGGGCATGGGGCTGATCAGTGGGCGCAAGGCGTTCCAACGGCCAATGGCCGAAGGCGTAGCGCTGCTCAACGCCATCCAAGATGTTTACCTGTGCGAAGAAGTGACGATCGCCTAACGTTTTCGGACGAGCGGCGGCGTTCAATCCAATTCAATTCAAAAGGGAGAGTTCTGCGCTGGAACTCTCCCTTTATTTTTCTTATTTTTCTCCCCCTAACCGCCGAAGTCGATCGTCGGCGTTGGCCCGCCGATGTTTGACAGCTCGCCGAATGGGATCGGCGTATCGAACGGGATCGGCGTCGCGATTGGGTCGAACGTCGGCGGGAGGGGGAAAGTCGGCGTCGGCGGGATCAGGGTTGGCGTTGGGGTCGGCAGGGGGTTGTTCACGTTCACCTGCACGATACTCTCGATCACGCCGCCCGCGTTTGAGAAGGCTCGCAGCCGGATGCGGTAGGGGCCGTTTGGAAGGGTCGTCGTGTTCCATTCGCCCAGCAGGCCGTTCGCCTGCGTCGTGATCGGGCCGGCGAATGTGATGAAATTATCCGAGGCGGTGGGCGCGGCATAAGCCAGCTCGTACCGGTTGAAATTGGACGCGCTGACGATGCCCTGCACTTGAACGATGTTCTGCACTTCTTGGCCGTTAATCGGGCTAGAAATACGCACTTGTGGGATCTCCATGCCCGGCGTGCATTCGGCTGACGGAATCGGTTGAACCGGCGTGCTCAAGCCGATCGAAGCCGCCCAGCCGGCGCCCGGCCCGTTAATCCACTGGATTGCGAACGGATCGTTAATATTGACGAACGTGCGCGTCGTTACATTGTCTGGACAGTTCATGTTAGCGCGCATGCCTGTCCATGCGTCGATCTGAACCGTCTGCACAAACGAATTGTTCGCGCTCGGCGGCGGCTGGCTGGCGAGGAACAATTCGGTGCGCACCGGGCCGCATGGCTGGTTCAAGCTAGGATCGAACACGGCGCCGGTCGCTGAGCAAACCTGCTGCTGTACGATGCCTGATGGCGGGTTAAATGGCCGCGGCTGGGTGCCTTGCAGCGCCGCGCGCATCACCGTATTCCAGACGGGCAAGGCAGTTACATCGGTGCCGACGGTCGTCGGCTGATTGTTCAAGCTGCCTATCCATACGCCGACGACAAAATTGCTGCTGAAGCCCATCGTCCACAAGTCGCGGTTATCATTGCTGGTGCCGGTCTTCGCGCCGACTAATCCCGGAAATTCAGGGATGTTCATCAAGCTGTTAGGGCCGAAGGCCGCGCTGCGCGCATTGTTATCGCTGAGGATGTTTTGCATCAGGAAAGCGATTTGAGGCTGTACGACCTGCGAGGGGCCCGGCCGTGCCGGCAGCTCGATCGGGTTGCCTTGCGCATCGGTGATGCCGCGGATGGCGAAGAAGGGTACGCGCTGGCCGCCATTGGCGATCACTGTATACACCTGCGCATGGTCGTACAGGCGCACCTCATTCGCGCCGAGCGCGGAAGCTAAGCCGAACAGGGCATCATCGAGGAAGCGCAGCCCCATGCGATCAGCCGTCTCGCGGAAGCGGTCAACGCCGATGAATTCGAAGGCCTTGACGGCCGGCACGTTATAACTGTTGCCGAGCGCAAAACGCAGCGCGACCGGCCCGCGGAACTGTCGATCAAAATTGACCGGCCTGAATGGTGGATTGGTTGGGAAGACTGTATCGACATCCCACAAGATGGTCGCCGGCGTCATCCATTCTAGCCCGCCGCCGCGGTTGACGCCCTCAAGCGCAGCCGTGTAGACCACGGGTTTGATCGAAGACCCGGGCTGCTGCCACGTGAAGACGTTGTTAACCTGCCCGTCGATCTCGTTATCGTAAAAATCGGGACTGCCGACCATGACGCGAATGGCGCCAGTGCCCGGCTCCACCACGAAAACCGCGCCGGTGTTCGCGCCGCGCGTGCGCGTGTTCGCCACCGTTTGTGTGAGCGCGTTTTGCGCGATATCTTGCAAGCGCGGGTTAAGAGTCGTGTAAATCTGAAAGCCGCGGCGGAACATTTCAGCGGTGCCGAAGTTTTGCTCGATCTGCGCTTGGATGTAGTTGACGAAATGCGGGTAGCGCACTGAGAAATCGCGCGGCGCGAAATTACGCGTTTCGACCTGCGCGCGCTCAAGGATGACTTGGCCGGATTGCAGGTCTTGCTGCGTGACGCAGAAATTTTGCCCGACGTAGGGCGGGTGCTGGAAACGTAAGCAGCCGACGCGCGCCTGCTGGTTTAATACCGTTGCCATGCGGGCAAACGAAGCTTCTCGGTTGACGACCGGGTCATAGCGGGCTGGCGCTTGCAGCAGGCCAGCCAGCAGCGCGGCTTGTGGCAGGTTAAGATCGGCCGCGCTGACATTGAAATAGAACTGGGCGGCTGCTTCGACTCCGTAGGACTGGTTGCCGAAGAAGAACTCATTCAAATACAGCTCAAGGATGAAGTTTTTATCGTACCGGCGCGCGATTTCGGCGGCGATCACGATCTCCTGCAGCTTGCGCTGCGGGGTGACTGTGGCATCTTGCAGCACCAGATTGCGAGCGATCTGCTGGGTGATCGTGCTAGCGCCGGACTGCACTTCGCCGGCGAGGAAGTTCTGCAAGAAAGCTCGAATGATGGCCAACGGGTCCCAGCCCGGGTCGTCGAAGAAACGTTCGTTCTCGATCGAAACCGTCGCATGGATCATGAAAGGCGAGATATCGCTCAGCGAGACGCGCCGGCGGTCGCCAGCCCCGCCTTCGATCAGCTCCGCGATCACGCTGTCGTCGGCCGCATAAATGCGCGCCGTCTGAAAGCGCGGCTGGTAGTTGGCCAGCGCAGCGATTTGGTCTTGGAAAGGCGCAGCCAGGCTTTGGTAGTAGAGGACGATGCCAATGATGCCGCAGGCTGCGGTGATGAAGAACAGGCCGACTGCGACCGCGGCCACCACGCCCAGCGTTCGCAGGGTGCGTTTGCGTTGTTCTTTGACGACTTGTTCGTAGTCCGGCGAGATCTCGACGGGCTCTTCGTAACTTGGCGGCGAAACGACATCAGGCGCTGCCGGCGCTTCCACGTAGTTAGCGATCGTCTTCTCGCTGATAGCCGGAGAGACCATCGTCAGGTCTGGGTCGCGGGCGATGGTGCGGCCGGAGTCGTCTTCGAGATACAGCGCTTCAGTTCCGGGAATCGTGTGATCTGGATCGTAAACAGGCACAGCACGGGGCAGCGGCATCTCGTAACCATCGCCGATCGCCGCAGTTGGCTGGGTGAGATCGCCGGCAGCGGCACCCATCTCGGCCGCGCGCAGTTTTTCGAGCACCGGCGGCGTTTTGAGCACCCACTGTCCGTTCTCGAAGTGATACCAATTGTCGCTCTCGACGCCCATCATCCACCATGATTGGTTGTCATCGAGCACCATTTGGCCGCGCAGTTCTGCTTGGAGCTGGTCGCGGGTCAGTTCGCCAGCCCGGTACCGTTCGCGCAGCGCGCGGATGTTCTGCTCTGCCTGTTGAAACTTGCTGGCTAAAGCGCGTTCCTGTTCGGTGAGGGGTGGGGCGGCGGGCACTTCCGGTTCTGCGATGGCTGCTTCGAGGGCGGCTTCGGCTTCTGCCTTTCCCTGCAAGCGGGCGAGTTGCTCGCGAGCATAGGCTGCCGCATCGCCCTCCGCTTCTACTTCATCTTCAATCTCGGCTTCAGCAACCGCATCGCTCGCCCCTGTGCCCTCGACGAGGCTAGCGAGGGCGACCAGCTCGCTCATGCTGAAGGTGTCTTCGTCGTCTTCTTCGTCGATCAGCGTCAAAGGTTCAGCTGCCGCCTTATCGACATCGTCGTGCGGCAAAACCGCTTCCTGATCCGCCGCTGCTTCGACGGCCGCTTCAATTGGACCGCCGAGATCTTCGGGGGGGGGAACAGCGACGATCGAGTCGTCGAACGGCAGCGGCGCCTCTACCTCTTCATCAGCGACATCGTCAAGCGGGATAATGTCGACAATTTGAGCCTCCATCTCGGCCGGCGGCGGCTCCGTGATCACACTCTCGTCGGCAGCGCTGATTGAGGTGTGCTCTGGCTTAGGGAGGTGCCACGTCCCACTTTGTGTTGGAGTTTCCGTTAGGTTTTGCGGAAGCGTAGGAACGCGCCATCCAACGCGCGGTTTGGCGGTTTCAGGACTGCGCCAAGCGCCGCGAGCAGTTCCCGGTTCTGGCGTGCGCCACAACCCTTTGGCATCAGGAACGCGCCAACCGCCCTCGCGCGGGCTGCCATCAGGCTGCTCATCCGTGGTCACAGGGCGTTCGGCCATGCCGTCAACCTCTTTTCCTCAAACGCGATCACAACCTTAAGTATAGCGCACTATACCGTCATGCGCCGAACCCATCAAACGTTGAGATTTTCTAAGCAGAGCGTCACTGCTCTGGGGTGAGCGTATCCCTGCCCTCTCCCTCGCGCGCGTCTTGCTCGTTCTGCGGCGGCTGCCGCACATCGATTATTTCTTTATCGAGCGGGATCTGTTTCAGTTCAACTGTCGAGGCATCATCAGGATCGTTTTGTGTCCCTGCTGCCTGAATCAAGATCACGCTGATGTTATCTTCGCCCCCGCGGGCGTTAGCCAGCTCGACCAACGCATCGACGGCGACGTCAGGATCGTCATGATTCAGCGTGATCTGAGCGATCTCTTGGGGCTTGACATGGCGCGTTAAGCCGTCGGTGCACAAAATGATGCGGTCATTCACGCTAAGCCGTACCTCGAAAACATCGACATCGATCTCGCCTGCCTGCCCAAGTGCGCGGTAAAGCACGTTGCGCATTGGGTGTTCTTCCGCCTGCTCCTCTGTCAGGTGGCCGGCAGAGACGAGCGCCTCGACAAAGCTATGGTCGGCCGTGATCTGCGTGATGTGACGGGTGCGGCTCTCGACCAGATACGCCCGGCTGTCGCCGACGTGGGCGATCAGCGCCTGCAAACCGCGCACCAGCGCCAGCGTCACGGTTGTGCCCATGCCGCGCAGCTGCGGATTGCTAGCCGCCCGCTCGACGATTGAATTGTTGCCGGCATGGATAGCAGCGCGCAGCTGCTCAATGATCGTCTCATCGGACATGAGGTTAAAGCTAGCGCCAGCGTTTGCATCAGTCATATGCAGCCCTGCGGCGACCGCTTCGACTGCTAGCCGGCTTGCTTCTTCACCCGCCGCTGCGCCGCCCATGCCATCGGCAACCACAGCGAGCGCGAAGTGGTCGTTGGCCCATAAATGAACCGTATCTTCGTTGTTTTCTCTCACCCGTCCGATGCTAGTGCGCGCGCTGCTGCGCAGGCATACGTCATGCTTTGAACCACCCATGAGGGGGCGCTCCTGAGAAAGCCCGATAGTTTTATTCTATTGAAGCTCTGTTCATACGCAACCCAAACCTGATGCCGACAGCACAGCTGATCTGAATAAGTGGACGAAAATACCCTGTTCTGGCCCGCTTGCGATATGATAGAGTCAAGCGTATATCCCAAGACTCCTTCGGGCTTGGGATATATTGATCGAGGATGTCATGGCTAAGCTGGTTGATCTTTACCGGATAGACCAATTTATCGATACATTCGCTCTTGGGCATTATGCTCGCGTGCTCGACGCCCTCGACCGGCGCACCGGCCAGATGACCGCGTTCAAGGTGATGCGTACCGAGCACCTTGTTCCGGGCGCTGAGCCGCGTTGGGAGTACCGGGCGTTCGCCAACGAGGCCGATCTGCTCATGAAGCTGAGCGACAGCCCGCATGTGGTGAAGCTGTACGACTGCGGTTACCTTGAGTCGCCCAGCGAAGCGCCAGCCAGCGGAGAGATCATCTCGTTCGGCCGCGATGTGCTCGGTTTTGGCCGCGAGCTGAATGACTTTGCGGCGCGCGGCTGGCGTCCTTATTTAGCATTGGAAAACTTGCCACGGACGCGCAACATGTTTTATCTGATGCGCCCAGACCGGCCAGACATGCGCTTTCGCCTGCCAACCGAAGAGGGGCTGGCGCTGGCGCTGCAGTTTGCCGAAACGCTGCGGCTGGCGCATCGCAAGCAGATTGTCTACCTCGATCACAAACTCGAACATGTTTACTGGGATGGCATCCATCTGCGCATTATCGACCTGAACAGCTCGCGTCAGCTTGAAGGCCGCAGCCGTGAGAATGAACAGCATCTACGCATGGACATCCATAATCTGTGCGTCGGCATCCTCTACTCGCTGTTCACCGGCCTGTCGCCGCAGAAATCAATGCTGCGGCCGCAGCCGGGTTCGATGGCTGAAGTCGAAGCGCGCTATCGCGATATTACCGCGCTCGATTTTGGCGTAGAGCCGACGCTAAGCCCAATGCTACAAGCGCTGCTTCAGCGAGGGGCGGCCATGCAAATCGAGACGATCGAGGATTTCATCGATGAGCTTCAGCGCGTGGCGGCCGCGCATGGGTGGGATTTCCCCGGGCATTATACCAGCCCGATCAGCCGCGAAGCGCGCACCCAGATGCGCGCCGGCCTTACGCGTATGCGCCGCGGAGAAGAGCAGCTGCGTGAAGCTCGCGATATCTTCCTCGATGCGGCCATTCTCGATGGCATCAGCGCCGATCTTGATATGGAGCTGCGCCGGCTGGTTAAAGCGGTCAATGAGATGCTAAACCAGCGCGTTATCCCCTAACGGCTTCACAACAGCTCGACCGGATCGACATCAACAAACCATCCTTTGGTAATATCGAGACTGCGCAGCGCAGGGAGCGGGTCTGGGCCGCGCAGCAATAAGTGCCAGCGGAAAGCATCTTTCTCTCGCGTGAAGAAACAGGGCGCTGGCCCGATCAAATCGGTGCCCGTCATCTCCAGCGCAGCGAGGCGGCGACGCAGCAGTTCAGCGGCGCGCTGCGCTTCTGCTTGCGCTCTCGTCTCGCTGGGGAAGCGGAAGAGAATCCGCACGAGACGACGGACGGGCGGGTAGGCGATCTGCCGGCGATAGTCAAGCTCCCGCGCATAGAACGTGGCATAGTCGTGCGCTGCCGCGGCTGCGATCGCGTAGTGTTCCGGCTGGTAAGTCTGAAAAATGACTTTGCCGCCGCGCGCGCTGCGTCCCGCACGCCCGGCGACTTGCGTCAGCAATTGGAACGTCCGCTCTCCCGCGCGGAAATCCGGCAGTCCGAGGCCAACATCAGCGCTGACGACGCCGACAAGCGTCACCAATGGCAGGTCAAGGCCTTTGGCGATCATCTGTGTGCCGACCATGATGTCAGCGCGGCCCATCATGAAGCGCCGTAAGATCGCGTCGTGCTGCTCGGCGGAACTGCTGGTATCAGCGTCCCAGCGCGCCACCCGTGCGTGGGGGAACATTTCGGCCAGCGTTGCCTCGACCTGCTGCGTGCCTGCCCCGAAAAATTTGATGCGCCGCGACGCGCACTGTGGGCAAACCGTCGGCTCGCGCTGCTGATGATTGCAGCGGTGGCAGCGCAGCGCCTGTCCCTGCCGGTGATAGGTAAGCGGACTATCGCAGTGCGGACAGCGCACCACGTAGCCGCAGTCTCGGCAGAAGACAAAAGTCGATTGGCCGCGCCGGTTCAGAAAGAGGATCGCCTGCTCGCCGCGAGCGAGCACTGCTTCGATGGCAAGCTGTAAGGCATGGCTGAAGATGCTCGTATTGCCGCGCTTCAGTTCCTCTCGCATATCAACGATCTGAACCGGCGGCAGCTCGATGTGCACAGCGGCTTCTTGCTCCGCCTCGGCGGGCTGCTGGGCGCTTATGCGATGGCCGAGCACGCGGCGCGGCAGTTCGATGCGCTCGATCAAGCTTTGTTCGGCGCGGTAAACGGTTTCCAGATCGGGCGTCGCGCTGCCGAGGATGACGATAGCCCGGGATTCGCGCGCGATCGCCTCGGCGGCGGCGCGGCTGTGATAATACGGCGGCGCAACAGGGGGAGACTGTTTGTAGCTCGCGTCGTGTTCTTCATCCAGCACGATCAGGCCGAGGTTCGGCAGCGGCGTGAACAGGGCGGAGCGCGCGCCGACGATCACGTGCACCCGTCCCTCGCGCGCGCGCCGCCACGTATCATAGCGCTCGCCAATGCTCAGCTCGCTGTGCACGACGGCGACTTTGCTGGGGAAACGGCCGGCGACGCGGCGCACCGTCTGCGGCGTCAGCGCGATCTCGGGCACGAGGAAGATCGCGCTGCGCCCCTGCGCTAGCGTGTGCTCGACCGCCCGCAGGTAAAGCTCGGTCTTGCCGCTGCCCGTCACGCCGTGCAGCAGGAACACCTTGTGTTCAGCGCGGTCGATCGCGTCTTTGATGCGGCTCCAAGCCGCCGCCTGTTCGCTGGAGAGTGCCAGCGTCGGCATTGGCTCGAAGGTCTGGCCTGCCAGCGAGTCGCGCCACTGTGTTTTCTCGCCCAGCAAGATCAGTCCGGCGTCCTCCAGTCGCTTGAGATCGGCGAGCGTTGCCCCGGTCTGAGCGTAGATCCAGCTCACATCGATCGCCTCGCCTTCGCGAGCGAGCAGGTGCAGGATGCGAAGCGGCTTCTCGACCTTGCGCAGTGCCGCCAGCGTCGCTGCGATCACTGGTTGGCTCGCTGTGGCGCGCACGATCGCGCCTTCGTCCAGCTTGACCAGCTTTTCCGCGATCAGCGCGTCGAGGTGCGCGCGTGTCGCTCTGGTGGTCCTCAGCGCAGTTTGGGCAGGTAGGCCGTTCGGCTCGGCGGCGATTCGCTCCAGCAGATCGGCAGCGCGGGAAGGGCGTTCGATGTCTGCAATGCGGCTGTCAATTTGATCAGGAGGAATGGCGAGCATCGCAACTTGCACCCGTCGCGGGCGCGCGCGCGGCGGCTTGAGGATGGGCTGTTTGCGCACCTGCCCATCGCGCGCCATCGCATCGACGGCAGCGCGCCACGGTTTTCCCGGCAGGGCAAGGTTGAGTTGGTGGCCCGTCAGCGGGCCGCGCCGTATCAGCAGCGCTGCGATAGCCGCTTCGAGCGCGTCGGCCGGCTTCGGCTCGACCTCGCCGAGCATCACCAAGATATCGCTTTGGCTGGTCAGGCCCGGAGGCAGCCACAACCACAAACAAGCGCCGATCGGCGCCAAATAGGCTTGGCTAAGCCAGTGAGCGACCGCGATCTGCTGCTCGGAGATCACCGGTGCCGGGTCAAGCAGGGAAAGCACCGGTTTGGTTTTGAACTCTGCCCGGCGCTCGTGCACGTCAATCACGATGGCATGTTGGTAGCCCGTTCCGAACGGCACGAGCACCAAATGGCCCGGCCGAATGCTGCTGGTCAGGTCAGGCGGTATGTGGTAATCGTATGTTTTGTCGATCGGTAGATCGACAGCAACCGTAGCAAACATGAGGCGATCATAGCATATTCCCGCCGTTGTGTCGTTTTTGGAGAGGCTGATCCCAAACGCCCCCGGGGTGGGGGGCGTTTGGATTTCGGGGAAGCCGCTCGCCGGGAAGTGGGGGTTTCCTCCCGCAAGCATTTCTAGCATAACAGATGGCCGCAGCCTAAACCCGACGCTCGCCTGACGGATGAGCTACGCCCTGCTCGCCTTGCGCTTCCTCGCGCTATTTTCGTTGGGATGATCCTTGAGGAAATCTTCGTGCCAAAAGCGCTGAAATTCGTCGACAATAGAAAGTATGCGGGCGGATTGATCTAGGAGGGCGGGCGATGTGTGCAAAATGGGGTCGTTTTGGTTTGTTCATCTCGATCAATATGCTTTTGGCGCTTGCGCTGGCCGTCGGTGTCCTCTCGGCGGCAACCGCTGAAGGGTTAACGTTCACTGCTGACTGCACCGGTTTCACAGCCCGCGGCGGCGCGTTGATCACCGCTCGCGACAACACCGGGCGCGCTCGTGAGGCGATCGTCATCATGGCGACGGATGCCACCGGCCGTGTGCTCTATGAGAACGTCACTATCTTCCCAATCAACCAACGCATCAATTTCGAAGATGGAACACGTTACGCATTCACCAGCGCGCCCGAATATAACCCGATCGTGATTCAGGTCATCAGTCAATCGGGGAACAATCAGCCGCGCCAGCTCGTCCATCTCGTCACTGGAACCTGCCCGGGGCTGCCGACCATCATCGACAGCGCTTTCATCATCGGCGATACCCTGTCGGTTCTGCCGCCTTATCGCCTTGAACCCCTTGCGCCGGCCGATGGACGCACTGCGCTTCCCGTCCCTTTGAACACTGCGCCACCGCGACCGGTGAACCCGCCCGGGCTGGCTGAGGCGCAGCTTGGCTATGCCATCGTCAATACCGATAATCTGTTCCTGCGTAGCGGTGACGGAGCGCAGTACGATCCGGTCGCCGTGCTCGA
>JBDNDP010000012.1:0-85537 GCA_046719065.1 Aggregatilineales bacterium
CTCCACTAACCCCTCAACCTGAGCCATGATTTCCGACTTCAACCGTTCCCGTTCTCTGGACATGGATCTCCCCTTTTTCCCTTGTCTGCGAGTTTATCCTTTCTACCCCCATTTCCGAATACACCCTTCGTAACATGACCGTGGGTTGTTAGTGCCGGGCGATGCGGTTACAATGAGGATGTTCGTCGGGGGAATGCGTAGCTTGTGCTGCTATTCCCCCGTTGGTTTGTTGTTTGGACTGCATGGCTACGACCACTCAATCCCAGTCGTCTTCGCTGGAACGTGCGAAGAGACGGCTGATCAACGCTTGGCGCTCCTTCTTCTTGCCCGGAGATTTCGTCACCCTGTTCATCGTGTTGGCGCTGCAGTTGATGCCCGCGCTGGCCTTGCAAGCTTCTGGCTGGCCGATCGAGATGGGCACGCTGGTGCCTGTGGCGGTCATTAGTGTCATCTTTGGTTTTGTGCTGGCGCGCAGCCAGTATGTCGAAATCCTCGGCTTTATGCTGAGTATGGTGTACGGGGCTTGCATCGTCCTTTTGATCAGCGCGTACAACCAGCCGGGCAGCTTGGCAGATGGCATGGTAGCTGTATTTTCGCGGTTCGTTCAGTGGCTGCTCGATGCTTTCGGCAGCGGCATCAATACCGACGACTTGGTGCTAACGCTGTTAGCTTCCGCATTGTTCTGGTTTCTTGGCTACAACCTCACTTGGCATGTCTTTCGCATTGACCGCGTCTGGCGCGCAGTGCTGCCGTCGTTAGTGATCCTCATTTCCAATGCGGTTTATTACACTGGCAGCGCCAATCTTGAAATCTACCTGCTCGTCTTCGTATTCCTTACACTGCTGCTTGTTGTGCGTTCTCATCTCGAAGCGCGAGAGTGGGATTGGTACTCAAACGGGGTGCGTGTGCCGCGCAATCTGCGTCAACAAGTGTTTCGCGCTGGCGTGCTGCTGGCGCTGCTGCTTCTGATCGGCGCATGGATGATCCCGTCGAGCGACATTCAGGAACGCTTAAACCGGTTTCAAGAGTTTTTACAAACTGAACCCTTTGATCAACTGGCTGAAGTTTGGAACCGGTTGTTTACCAGCATTGAAACGACGGGGCCAACGACTTCCGATTACTACGGAAGCGACTCGTTGGAATTAGGCGGCGCGATCCGGCTTGGCGATCAGATTGTGCTGGTGGCCGCCGCACCCAATAACCGCCGCTACTATTGGCGCTCGCGCGTATTCGATTTTTATGATATGGGCCGTTGGACGTCGGCAGCCGATACCCGGCTAACCGACCCTGAAGCGCCGCTGGAAATTATCGAAGAGCCGGGCAGCCTGCGAGAGCGTGTGCTGGTGCAGCAGCGTTTTACGATCGGCGTTAACGCCTCGCGCTTAGTCTATGCTGCGCCGCAAGCTGCCCGCATCGATCTGCCGACGCGCAGCGACTTGCGCTACACGCCAGAAGGCGCAATGGTGATCTCGGTGGTACGGCCGCTGCGGGTGTTATATCAAGGGGCTTCGTACAGCGCCACCAGCTTGATGAGCAATGCCACCAGCGAGCAGCTTCGCGCAGCTGGCACCAACTACCCGCAGTGGATCGTCGATACCTATTCTTCCTATATTCCTTCAATGACGGGCCGCACTGTGCAGCTCGCTGCGCAAATCGTCGCCGATGCAGGGGCAGTCACACCCTACGATAAAGCCCGGGCGATCGAAAGTTGGCTGCGGGCAAACATCACGTATAATGAGAGCATTCCTCAGCCTCCCCCGGGTCAAGATCCCGTTGATTGGGTGTTGTTCGACTATAGGGAAGGCTATTGCAATTACTATGCCTCAGCAATGGTTGTGATGCTGCGCAGCTTAAATATTCCTGCGCGCATGGCAGCCGGGTTTGCGCAGGGAGAATGGGTGCCTGCCGAGCAAGCCTTCATCGTGCGTGAGCGCGATGCTCATACTTGGGTTGAAGTCTATTTTCCGGGCTATGGCTGGATCGAGTTTGAACCAACTTCTGCGCAGGCACCGATCAGTCGGGGCGACCAGTTGATTTTGCCGCAGGTCCCAACGCCGACCGTCCCGACCCCGACACCAACCCCAACGCCGACAGTCGAGCCGACCCCAACGCCAACTCCGCCGGAAGAAGCACCGCCGGATGAACTTGAAGCGGAAGGCCAAATGCTGCCACCCACTGTGACGCCAACATTTACGCCGTCGCCGACGCCGACACCGGTCATTGTGCCGACTGAGCCGCCGCCGGTGCGACCGCAGCCGCGCGATCCCTTCTCGTTTTTAATGCCCGCTCTCGGTCTTGGACTGTTGATTTTGATGATCGTGCTGCTGATTGTCGTCATGGGTACGTTCATTTACTGGTACTGGGAATGGCGCGGAATGCGCGGTCTTAGCCCGATTTCGCGAGCTTACGCGCGCCTGCAGCGTTATATCGCCTTGATCGGCATCCACCCGCGCCCTGAACAAACGCCAGAAGAACGGCGCAGCGTCATCGTGAATACTTTGCCAGCCGCTGAACCGCCGGTCACGGCGATCACGCGTATGTACACCGCCGAGCGCTATGGGCCTGCTGAAGCCAAAACGCCATCCACGGCTAGCAAGACGGCCGACCGCGCATGGCTGGCGGCGCGCCGTCGTGTCTTAGGTCGCTTCTGGCGGCGCATCTTGATGCCGTGGAAGCGCGAGTAGCCTAGCCCTCATAGACAGGACAGATCAAAAGCGGCCACCTCACTACGAGGTGGCCGCCTTCATTTATTGCCCCAGCTTGACGCTATTTCTCATTGACGATGCTGAAAACCATAGGTCGCCGCTTCGTTTCATTGTAAAGCAAACGGCTGATGGCTTCCTGCACGCGCTCACGGCGCTTGCCATTCTGCGATGGCCGGGTGCTAGAGATCACATCATTGACGGTGCGCCGCACCTGCTCCATCAGCGTATCAGCCTCGCGTAGATAGATGAAACCGCGCGAGATGATCTCCGGATCGCCAATCACTTGATTGGTCTGTTCATCGACGTTAACGACGACTAGCATAAAACCGTCGCGCGCGAGAGCCTCCCGGTCACGGATCACAGCCTTGCCCACATCACCGACGCCGCTGCCATCAACAAAGACGTAGCCACCCGGAATGCGTTCGCCCACTTTAATGCTGTGCCGATTAACTTCGATCACAGTGCCGTTTTCCACTACGACGATATTTTCTCGTGGGATGCCTGCGCTTTCCGCCAGCCGCGCGTGTGCTTTCAGATGGCGCAGCTCGCCGTGCACTGGCATGAAAAATTTGGGATTGAGCAGGTTGATGAGCATGCGCATCTCTTCCTGCGACCCATGCCCGCTGACATGTACCGGCGCCAGCGCATCATAGAGCACTTCGGCCCCGCGTTGGAGCAGTTTGTTGATGGTTCGATTCACCAATTCCTCGTTGCCGGGGATGGTGTGCGCCGACAGCACGATCGTATCGCCTTCGATGACATCAAGGGTTCGGTGCTGGCCTGTCGCTAAACGTCCAAGGACAGCCGTTGGTTCTCCTTGGGAGCCGGTCGCCATGATGACGAGTTCATGCGGCGGGATGCTCTTGATCTGGCTGAGTTCAACCAGCCGATTATCGGGGATGTTGAGCAGTCCCATGCGCCGCGCTACCTTAATGTTTTCGGTCATGCTGTAACCCGCGATCGCCAGCTTGCGGTTATATTGTTCTGCAAGGTCGGCGACCTGCTGGATGCGCGAGATATGCGACGCAAACGTGGCGACGATGATACGCCCTTTTGCGTGATGAAAGATTCGATCAAACTCTGCCGAGACGATGCTTTCCGACTGCGTCCATCCGGGGCGCTCGGCATTAGTGCTGTCGCCCATCAGCATCAAGACGCCGCGTTTCCCGAAATCGGCCAGCCGGGCGTAATCGGGCTTACGGCCATCGATCGGTGTGTTGTCAAATTTGTAATCGCCGCTGTGGATCACCATGCCCATCGGCGTGGTGATGCCGTAGCCAACACAGTCGGGAATACTGTGCGTCATGTGGAACGGCTCAAGTTTGAACGGCCCTGCTTTGATCACATCTCCGGGCTTGATGACATTGATCTTGGTTTCGCTGAGCAGCCTTGCATCGCGTAGTTTCACTTCAAGCAGCGCAGCAGTGAGCGGAGTCGCATAGAGCGGTATGCCGCGAAGCTGGTCGATCACATAGGCGACTGCGCCGGTGTGATCCTCGTGTCCGTGCGTGTAAAAAATTCCGTGGATGTTCAGCGTTTTGTTTTCGAGGAGATGACGGAAATCGGGGATGATGAGATCGACACCGAGCATGTCATTGGCGGGGAACATGACGCCCGTATCGATGATAATTGCATCATCGCCCAACTCGAGCACGGTCATGTTCTTGCCAATTTCCCCGCAGCCGCCGAGTGGGATGATTTTCAGTTTTTGTTTTGACATAGGTGTGGTAGCACGACAAACCTACCGCACTTGAGGTTGAATGAACTTAGCTCAATTCAAACCACAAGACGAGGAATGCCCGCTTGTTTTCCTTTCTGTATTCACTTACATTAAGTCAACGCAATAACGGTCTTAAAGAACAATTTTCGCTCATTTATTTGCTAGACGCATTATAGCACAAACAGGAAATTTGTTGAATTGCCAAAAATAATGTAATTACCAGCCTGTAAATGTCAAGAGCGCATCAATAACGCGGGTTTGCTCTTCCGCTGTCAAATCGTTGAAAAACGGCAGGCGCAGCAGGCGATCGCTGATGTCTTCGGTCACCGGGCAGTCGCCAGGCAGCCCGCCGAACCGTCGTCCCATGTCTGAAAGGTGAAGCGGCAGGTAGTGGAAGACTGCCAGGATCCCCTGTGCTTTTAGGTGGGCGATCACGCGTGCGCGTATCTCCTGCGATGGCAGCAGCAAATAGAACATGTGATAGGACTGATCACAATGCGCGGGTACGATCGGCAGGCGAACTTCGTGCGCAGCTGCCCATGCGCGCAGCGCCTCGAAATAGGTCAGCCAAATGCGCCGCCGCCGCGTTTGAACCTCGGCACGCATTTCGAGTTGGGCATACAGATAGGCCGCCAGCACATCGGACGGGAGATAACTAGAGCCAAGATCGACCCAAGTGTACTTATCGACCATGCCGCGGAAAAAGCGGCTGCGGTTTGTCCCTTTTTCACGGATGATCTCGGCGCGTTCGATGAAGGCCGGATCGTTGATCAGCAGCGCTCCGCCTTCGCCGCAGGTGAAGTTCTTCGTCTCGTGAAAGCTTTGAGTAGCCATCACGCCAAACGTGCCGAGTGGCCGGCCGCGGTACGCAGCAAATAGGCCGTGCGCGTTATCTTCGATCACAGCAATGCCGCGCGGAAGGGCAGCCGCCATAATATCATCCATCTCGCAGCCAACGCCGGCATAGTGCACCGGCACGATCGCCTTGGTGCGGTCACTGATCAGTTCGGGCAGCAGCCGCTCGTCCAAATTGAGAGTGTCTGGGCGCACGTCGATGAAGATGGGCTTTGCGCCGCGCAAGACAAAGGCATTCACTGTAGAGACAAAAGTGAAAGACGGGATGATCACTTCATCGCCCGGCTGAATATCGAGCAGAAGGGCGGTCATTTCAAGCGCATGGGTGCATGACGGCGTGAGCAGCGCTTTCGCCACGCCTAAAGTCTCCTCGAACAGCGCATGACAGCGGCGGGTGTAGCTGCCGTCTCCTGAGATGTGGCCAGAGCGCACAGCGTCGGCAATGTACTCTAGCTCGCGGCCAAGGATGCTCGGCTTGTTGAAAGGGATTGTGATCGTCATAGCGCAGGCCCCAACTGGTGGCAGCGGCTTCGTCTGTTCACTACCAAAGCGACTCGATTGATCAGACTCATCTTTGAAACCAGCGATGGTACCAGAGCTGTACGCTTTCCGTGCGGAACCCCTGATGCTGATAAGAGCGTTGGGCGCGCACATTGCGGCCTTGCGTCGCTACTGTCACGCGCTGTACAGCGCGCGCGCTAAACCAGCTAAGCGCGCCGGCGATCAGATGGCTGCCCACACCATGACCCTGTGCGCGCGCGTCAACGCCCAGCAGCCCGATATGGCCCTCCTCTGGAGGGTCGAGATGGCAGGTGATATATCCTGCCACCTCTCCATTGCGTTCGCTGACCAACACGGCATCGGCCCAACCGTCGCAACTGCGCTCGATCCATGTTTCATAAAGGCGGTCGCAGTCATCGTCGGGAAAGTTTGGGTCGAAGTAAAACCGCGAGTCGCGGTAGCTGGCGCGCGCAATTGCACGGAGTGCGGCGCGATCACGCTCTTTATGTTCGCGAACGGCATGTTGTTCTACTAGCATGCCGGGCTGCAGCTTGATATCAAGGGTGACGCGAAGATCGACGAGTGAGAATCCATGGCGTTCGGCGCTGCGCACGGTTGGCGCGTCATCGGCCGCTGCGAGGAAGTACAGGCAGTCGATCTGCTCTCGCTCGCACCATGCTAGCGCGGCTTCCGCACGAGCATCGTCAAGGCGATCGCCGAGTAGCCGGCCGATGCGTTTACTGAAGAACGCTGTATCCCAGTCGAGCAAGATGGCCGGGTCAGTCATCGATTGCGCCGAAGGTAGTCGTCCGCACGGTATAAACCGGCCGCTCCATGCTGCGGAAATGGATGCGCGCCAAATATTCTCCGATAATGCCGAGCGCAAAGAGCTGAGCACCCGAGAAAATGGCGATGATCGAGGCGAGGAATGCGAAGCCTGGCACGACTCCGCCTTCGAGCAGATACCGGCCGATGACATAGACGAATACGATTAACCCGAACAAAGTGAAAGCAAAGCCGATCAAACTGGCAAACTGCAAGGGCAATATGCTGAAACCCGTGATCATGTTTAGGGCGTGGGTTACCAGCTTGCGAAAGGTGTAGTTTGACTGGCCATACTTTCGAGGCTGGTGAGGAACGTGAAGCGCGGCGAAACGCGTGGTGCCCCATGTCAGCAGCACGTCGATCGACACATATGGGCTGTGATAGTCCGCGAAGGCGCGGCGCAGCTCGGTGCGAAAAACTCGAAATGCGCTAACCCGGCGGGCGATATCGACGCCCATACTGCTTTGCAATGCGATCTTGGTGATCTGAGAAGCCAAGTTGCGCCACAGCCCATGCTGTTCTTGCTCGGGCGAGCCGTAAACGACATCGTAGCCCTCAGCCAGTTTATTGAGCAGCCGCTCAATCTCAGCAGGCGGGTGCTGAAGGTCATCATCCATAGTGACGATCACATCGTAGCGCGCCTGCCGAATGCCGCAGAGCAGCGCGTTGTGCTGGCCGTAATTGCGCATCAATGAGATGCCCCGCACCCACGGGAAACGCTCTGTCAGCGTCGTGATGATGTCCCAACTGTTATCTGGGCTGCCATCATTGATAAACAAGACTTCATACTGCGAAGTGAGCGCTGGCAGCGTTTGGCCGAGCGCCTCGGTCAGTTCCGTCAGGCTTTCGGCGCTGCGATAGACAGGGATGATCACGCTCAGACTGGGCGGGTAATTCGAATCGCTCATATAACGCTTCAGTGTAAGCATCCATCGGCAGAGTGTTCACCTCAATCCATTATGGATGCTTTTGTGCGATTTATGGCTCAAGATAGCGATCGCGGACTGCTTGGTGAACGGCATTGACGACCTGCTGGACGGCTTCAGGATTATGCTGGCCGGGCACGCCGCCCGCCTCAACAAAAGCGTCGCGTAGGATACGCCCCCAATTGCCGGTGCTGCGCAGTTTCGGGTCGTTAATGTACTGCCGGATCGTCTGCGCCTGCTGGCCGCTGGGCGGCTCCAGCATTCGGCACAAGCTGGTATACACCTCGTCGATATCGCGCGGCATGATCTCGTTGATATCGACCAGCGCGCGATGCATATAACGGCGTTTTCGCTCGTAGAATTCCGCGAGCGACATCTCGGTGCCCGCAGCGGTCACGATCGTCATGTCCGTCCCCTCTCGATCAGACCGGTCGTGCATCTGCATAAAGGTTTCTTGATCGAGCGGCCCAAGGATTTCCCACAAGGTGCGATCGTTGTACATCGGCTCGAGGTCGCAGCCGTATTTGCGGAAATATGACTCGATCACCGTGTGGCTGAACTCAAAGTCGGTCAGGACGGCTGCCATGCGCGAGGCGCTAACGTTGGCCGGCATCCCTGTGCTTTCGACGGTGCAGACCCGCTTGACCGTCATTAGATCTGAGCGGATGCGACCGACCGGATTGTGCATGACCGAGACCGGCTCGCCGAGAGAGTCGTCGTACAGCATCGCCCGACCCACAGCATTGGCGCGTTCTTTAGACAGCAGCGAAGCATATTTGCTTAACCCGTCTGGCGACAGGTGGGGACTGGTCGGCAGGTGCAGGTAGCGCCCTGTCACCGTGCAGCCACGGACATATTCGCGCGCGCACAGCAGCTCAGCATCGCACGTGCCGTTGACGAATGGGCCGCCCTTAAGTACGGCTGCATTGGCTAGCGCACTGGCGCTTTTGAGGATGGTGTGAAAAGTGAGCAGCCCTAAGCTTTCAGAACGCCCGGCCAGATCGATGTGGATGTGGCAGCCCTGAATGCGAAACATGTTGACGAAGTGGCTGTTCATCGGGTCGACATGATAGCGTGCCTGCGTCTCGGCGAGACGCAGCGCATACTGGGGAAACAAGCCGTTGGTCTCTAGCATCAGGTCGACCGCCGTTTCGACCTTCGGGTGGTTGGTCATTTTGAAATCGGACAGGGTGGGATAACATGACATGATGGCGGTGACCATGCCGGTATCGTCGCTGGCTGCGGCCAGCGCCGTCAAGATGCCGTTGAGGGCAGCGCGCGTCTTGTGGTAGCCAATGCTGGGCGCGATATGCGCCTCGACCTGATATTGGCAGGCTTCGCGATCGAGCTTGGGATAGATGCCAATGCGGAGCGCATGGTCGTAGTAACGACGCATGTATTCCTGCATTTCCTCTTCACTGGGCGACCGGCCGTCTCGGTGGACGAGGCCCAATTCGATCTCTGCGCCGAGCACACGCATGCGCGTTGTCGAGTCTTCGGTCTCGTGAATATTGGTATGGTTGACGCTGGGATTGAGGTTATAGGGGATAATGCTCTCGATATAAGAGTGTCCGCTGCGGTAGCGTTCGCTAACGAAGCTGCCAAGCACGAAATGGTGCCCGTTATGCTCTGCTAGCAGCACGTTGCCCTGAGAGGGGGCGCTTTCGGGGTCGAACAGTGTCACCGGGGCGTCGATCGCGTCCGAAAAATACTCCAGCAAAGCGCTGGGTTCCCGCGTCTCCTGCGCGAGGGCGGCCAGCGCGCGGTTAAACAGCCGTTTTTTGCGCTCGATCTCCTGCCACGGAATATTCTCGCTGAAGGCGATTAAGGTGTCGTTAGACGGAAGCGAATACATGTGTCTCTCGCCATGCTGGGCGGCGCAGTGTTGAAACTGGATGATGCGCGCGTAATTGTGGCCTAAGCCGCACGTTCCGACAAGACAAAATCGCCCAAGACCTCAAAATTGGAAAAATGACGTTTTGCTACTATCATAGTTTCAAAAGATTTGCCTCATTCGCCTCATGGAGCGCCCGTCTGATGACTACGATCTGGCATCTGCCGCAGGTAGAGTTTCTCGAACTCGCGCAGGTCAAAGAAAGCCGCCCGACTGCGCTGGTAACTGGGCACAGGTCTTGGGGCGCAGTCAGTTCGCTGCTGGAGCTGCCGATAGTGGTGCAGGCTGAACCCCAGAGCGTGGAGCAGGATTTCCTCGATATGCTGGCGGAAAACCTGCCCCCGCAGGTGGAGGTGATCTATGGCGTTGGCGGCGGCCTTGTCTCCGATGTCGCCAAATATTTAGGCTGGGCTAAAGGCCTGCCAACCATTACCGTTCCGACCTGCTTAAGCCAGGACGGTTTTTTCACCGCGCTAGTCGCTGCGCGCACAGGTGGTACAGTGCGTTATGTCACCACTGGGCCGGTTCAGAAGATCATCATTGATTGGGACGTGATTCGCAGCGCACCCGCTTACATTCGCGGCGCCGGCATCACCGAACTGCTGACGATCGTCACCGGTCTGCTCGACTGGCGCTACGCTGCCGAGCGCAATAAGAACACGCCAGAAACGCGCTTCGTGCCGTGGGCAGCAGGCATCATGGCCGGCATCGCTCAGCAGGCGTTCAAAATCTCGGCTGGGGTGGGCCGTGGCAATGTGGAGTCGCTGCGCAACTTGCTCGATTTGATGTGCCTCGAGGTTCAGCTCACCAATCAACTCGGCCATAACCGCCCGCAAGAGGGCAGCGAGCAGTTTTTTGCCTATGCGATTGAGCCACGCGCCAGCCGTGGGCAGCCGATCCCCTATGCTGACTTGGTCGGGCCGGGCATCTTGATCTCGGCAGCGCTGCATGGGCAAGATATCGCGCCAATCCGCGCTACGCTCAGAGCAGCCGGCATCCGGCTGGGGCAACTGCGGCCTGATGACATCATCGATACGATCAAGACGCTGCCCGAATATGTGCGTAAACATGACCTGCCTTATACGATTCTGAATGATCTCGATCTTACCTCCGAGCGAGTTCTGGAACTGCTGGCGACGACCGGGCTTGATGCAACGGGTGTGCGGCCGCTGTAAAGCACAACC
Source organism: Aggregatilineales bacterium (assembly GCA_046719065.1). Taxonomy (GTDB): domain Bacteria; phylum Chloroflexota; class Anaerolineae; order Aggregatilineales; family Phototrophicaceae; genus Flexifilum. The sequence continues at coordinate 10,611 of JBDNDP010000012.1, forward strand.
GAGGGACGAAAACGCATGATCAGGTTTGGGACGGATGGCTGGCGGGCGGTCATCGCGGATACGTTTACGTTCGAAAATTTGCGCTTGATTTCGCAAGCGGTGGCCGATTCGATAAACCGTCAGCACCTCGGCCCTGACAGACCGCAGGTGGTCGTTGGCTATGACACACGTTTCTTGTCAGACCGTTTTGCCGCCGAGACGGCGCGCGTTCTGGCAGCAAACAATATCGTGACATGGTTGACGCGCACCGATGCGCCAACGCCCGCTATTTCTTACAACGTCAAAGAGAAAGGCGCTGCGGCTGGCATTGTGATCACAGCCAGCCATAACCCGCCGCGTTACAACGGTTTCAAGCTCAAAGCGAGCTATGGTGGCAGCGCAACCAGCGAAGCCTGTGCATTGATCGAGGATCAATTGAAGTTGATGGAGCGCGACGCTCGCGGCCCAAATTTGATGGATTATCAACAAGCGCTCGATCAGGGTTTGATCGTTCGATTTGACCCATCGTGGACGTATTACGAGCATCTCGGCACATTGGTCGATCTCGATCGCATTTCTGAGGGTGAACTCAATGTCGTTGTCGATGCGATGTGGGGCGCAGGTCGTGGTGCGTTCGCAGGTATTCTCTCGCGCACGCGCACGCGCATGACCGAAATTCGCAGCACGCTCAACCCCGGATTTGGCGGCATTCATCCAGAACCGATCCTCAAGTATCTCAATGAGCTTGTCGCGGCAGTGCAGCGCCAACAGGCGGATGTCGGTTTAGCGACCGATGGCGATGCCGACCGCATCGGCGCTATTGATGCTTTAGGAAATTTTGTCGATCCGCATCACATCATGGCGCTGGTGCTCAAACACCTGCTTGAAGTGCGCGGCCAGCGTGGCTTGATTGTGAAGACGGTCTCAACGACCTTTATGATTGACAACATCGCCGCGCAGCACGATCTTCAGGTGCGTGAGACTCCGGTCGGCTTCAACTATATTGGCGACTTGATGATGCGCGAAGATGTGCTGATCGGCGGCGAAGAGAGCGGGGGCATCAGTATCCGCGGGCACATTCCGGAGGGAGATGGCATCTTGATGGGGCTGCTGCTGCTCGAAATTATAGCGCACGCCGGCGCACCGCTCCATGAGATCATCGCCCAATTACAGGCGAAATTTGGGCCGGCGCATTATGGCCGCGTTGATGCCAAACTGCGCATACAGCGCTCAAAGAAACAAGTCGTCACCATGCTGACTGATCAAGCGCCGCCCACCCTTGCTGGAGAGACGGTTGTCAAGGTTGATACGCTTGATGGGGTCAAGTTCTACCTGAGCGATCGCAGTTGGCTGCTCATTCGCCCGAGCGGAACCGAGCCGATTCTACGCATCTATGCCGAGGCGCGCAGCCAAGAGGCGGTCAAGGCGTTGCTCGAAGGGGGGCAAGCCATGGCGGCCCTGATCGTCCAATAAAGTAGCGTTCTTCACAGCGTTTAGCGCGATTTACGATCCTGAGCGACCGCGTGCGATTCGGTTGAGCAGGTCGAACCAGAAGGGAGCGCCCTGCGCAATTGCGATCACCGTCAGGAACCAGCCGGCCAGTTTGCGGATCCACAATGATGGCCAGTTTGGGTTATTGCCGGGGATGAGGTTCCACAAATTGCGCAGATTGTCGCACGGGTCAACAATTGATGCGACTGTCGTTTCCTGTGGGCATCCTCCCGGCACGGGCGTAAATTCCCAACTGATCGGCAGGCGCAGGCTTAGCAGCAGCTCCAGATTTGCGCGCGCTCGCGCTTGCTCGTCGGTTGCGAGTTCGAGGGGAGAGAACTCCTCTGGCAGCGTTTGTGGAGGCGGGGGAGCGCCTTCTGACAGGTCGGGCATCGGCGTGGGGCTGGTCACCGAGTCAAGCGCAGCGCCTGAACGCTCGATCTCCTGCTCAAGTGTTCCGCTGGTCAGAAGCTGCTCGGCGGACAAGACGACTGTTTGCCGCACCGCGGGGTCATCCCAGAAAGTCCGCGCCAGCACCAGCGAGTCGACGTTGAGCGACAGCGTCAGCAAGATACCGATGGCCAGCGAAAGGAACTGCATGTTGCGCCGGTAGATGGCAGTGAGCTGATCCATGCGCGCATTGAACCAAAATTCAATTTTTGCCTGTGCCTCTTCAATCGAGCGTGCAGAAGCGAGTAGCGTCTCTAAAGCCTTGCGCAAGAAGGGATCCTCGATGTGACGAACTCCTTCTAACAGTGGGATTAGCTTGCTGCCTTCGTTGTTGGCATGCAGTTCCAGGCGCATCGCTTCGACCCGCCCCAGCGCATTGAGCATGGCTGTGCGGTCGTTGGGATCGGCCAAGTTGTTGATGGCATTGCGCAGCTCACCTACCCCGATGCCGGAGTTTTGCAAGCGGCGGATCAGCTCGCGCATTTGCGCTTTTTCTGCCCCGTTTAGCACCTGCTCAGCGGTGATGAAGAGCGGATCGAACATGCTTCGCCCAGCGTTGGCGGATAAGATATCGAGCAGGGCCTGCGAGAACAGCTCCGGTGGAATCCAATCGACCTCACGAGGCTCGGTCTCGGCAATTTCGCTGGCCGCCTGTGCAGACATTTCATCATCAGGCTGTATTTCGGGATGAATGAGCCGTACCAGCGGGTGCGCCATGAATTTCGCGCGCACGACCGAGTCCGTTAACATATCAGCGATCGCGCTTTGCAGGTGGCGCGCGCGCGCGTTGACAAGATGCCCGATCACTGTGTTGATTTGCGTGACGAGGATGCTGAGCAAACTGTAGACGAAAATAAGGCCGATGATAACTTCGATAATGGGTGAGTTAAGCATAATGCTTTTCCCTGTGCGCAGTAGCCACGATCAGTGTAGCATGAAACCGAAGGTAGGGTGGTATAATCCCCTCACTAACGGCCAGCGTCGCCGTCCAGTACAGGAGCGATTCCATGATGCCCGCGTGGGCCCGCCGACAAAGCTGCTGTTCTTTGAAGATGCCAAGTCGGCTCGTTTTTGCATCGTAAAGGATTCTTAGCCGCTAAAGCGCGCAAAGTTGACCAAAACTTTGGCGCAAGCATCGAAGTCGGGGCGAGCAGCGATCTTGCAGGTGGGAGTGATGGCACAGACTGAACATGCAACTATCCTGCTCGTGGATGACGATCCGATGAGCCGTGAATTGATGCAAACGGTGTTGGAGCGCTGGGGCTACCGGGTGATCTATGCGACCAATGGGGCGCAGGCCTTGGAGATCGTGTCCGAGCAGCAGCCGATGCTGGTCTTGTGCGATGTGCGCATGGTTGGCTTATCTGGCTACGAAGTGTGCATGCGCATGAAAGCAGACCCACGAACGGCAGCGATCCCGTTTATCATCCTGACCGCATATGATAATGATATCGAGCGCAGCAAGGCCAAGGCGGCCGGCGCTGATGTTTTCTATCCCAAGATGAAAGGCTGGCCAGCATTATTAGAGCAAATGCGCGCGCTGCTTTCCATCTGACGACATCCCCACGCCTGTCCGTCGATCGCTGGCAGCGGCGCGTGCTTTTGTGTACAACCCTCATCAGTTCGTTCAGGAGTTGCTGACGCGATGTCTCTTCGCAGGCCCTCGCCACGACGTGGTGGTGGTCGCGGCCCTTCACCCTTGTTGATATTCATGATCGCAGTGACGCTGGTGTTTGGCGGCTTTTATCTTCTGCAAGGCGCGCAGACCTTTATCCGTACCGGCGGGCTCGGCGTGCAGGAAGCGACGCAGCGTGCTTTAATCATCAGCACAGCAACGCAAGACCGAGTGACCCGCATGGCGACGCAGCCGCGCACGCCGGTTCCAACATTCACGCCGATCCCAGAATGTCAAGATTTTCGAGTGAGCGTGCCGAATGCGGTGGTGCGCAATGCCCCGCACACCGGCGGGGCGATCGTCACTGGACTGCCGCAGGGGACGCTCGTTTGCGTGATCGCGCGCGAGCCGGGCAGCGAGTGGTACCTGATCGACCGCAACCCCCAAACGCGACGCATCGATGCCGCGTATATGCACGAAACGGTGATTGAAGCGGTCAACCCGACGCCGACCCCTAGCCGCACGCCCAGTCCACTCCCGACCATCACTGAGGTCCCCACTGAGACGCCGACCATCACGCCGACGCCGCTGCCGACCGATACGCCCGACCCGCGACCGACAGCCACCGAAGACCCGGCAGCGCCTTCTGATGCGCCAACGATGACACCGACGCCTTCGCCGACTCCGAACCTGCCAACAATGGTGCCCATGCAGGATGCTTGAACGGCGCAGGAGATCTACAGACCGTGTTCTCGGCGTAGTTTTTCGAGCAGGGTTTTGCTGCCTAACTGCGAGAGCTGATAAGTAAGGTCGAAACTGCCATCATAATACGGGTCTGGCACCTCATCATATGGAGTGAGACCCTGGGCCTTCGCATCGGCGAGAAACAATTGAATATGCGCTCGCGCGTTCGGGCCGCGCCGCAAGAGCGAGGATAGGTTCTCGCGATCCATCGCCAAGATGTAATCAAATTCATCCAAATCGCGGTGGTCGATCTGGCGCGAGCGCCCATGATAGGGGATGTTGTTCTGCTTGAGGATGCGCTGCGTGCCCGGGTGAGGTGGTTCGCCGATGTGCCAAGATCCTGTCCCGGCTGAGTCAATTACAAAATGACGGCTAAGACCTGCCTGATCGACCATGTGCTGGAAGACGGCTTCTGCCATGGGTGAACGGCAAATATTGCCGGCGCATACGAATAGGACTTTGATCATAGCTTCTCTCGGGTCTATGGCCTCAATATGCATTCATTATACGGATTATGCAGGGTAAACATAGGCCAGTCGGCTGGCTGGCGCTATAATGACATGGGTTTTTGGCGCGAGAGGAGTGACAGTGGAACTTAAGCTGATCATGCGCGCGCTGCTGCGGCGCTGGTGGCTAATCGTCCTGCCCACTATCATTGCCGCTGTGTTTGCGCTGCCTGCTCTGCTTGGCCCTGCTGGGGTAACTGGCGGATACAGCGCCGTCGTGGATTACAGCGCTGCTCAATCGCCGGAAGCGTTTCCAAGTGTTGAGGGAGATTTTCAGGATATTTGGCTTTCTTCCGAATTAATGATCAATGCCTTCACTGACTGGGTGCGTGGAAGCGAGTTCGCTGCGGCTGCGGCGGCTCGTGCGGCTGAGCAATTGGGGATCGACACCGCGGCTTTTGCCGGTTTACGCTTCGCCGCCGATAACGCACGCAGCGTCGGCCGTATCTATTTCAATTGGCCCGACGCTGAGCAGTTAGCAGCCCTGATCGATGGGGCAGTGGATACGCTGCGCGAACAGAGCCACGAAGTGTTCCCGCAGTTGGGCGGAGTTCCCGCGCAGGTGACAATCCTCGATCGATCGCCAGTTAACCCGGCACCGCCAGCGCTGCCCGACCGCCTCGGGCCGTTCATTCGCATCGCAATTGGGCTGTTTATCGGCTTGGCGCTGGCCGCGCTAGCCCATTATCTCGATCCCGTCGTGCGTCAGCGGGACGATGTCGAAGCGCTTGGCCTGCCCGTCCTCGCCGCCATTCCACGTCGATGATGCGCTTTTGCTTGCTGTTCTCTGTGTTGCTGAGCTTGATCAGCGCAGGCTTGGTCCACGCGCAGACAGGTGGCTACACGCCGTATGCTTGGGAAGCGGCCGACCTTGCGCTGCTGGTTCCTTTCGGTTGGCGAGCCGAGGAGCGTCTCGATGAAGATGCGCCGTTCCTCGTCCTTAGTGCTCCTGATGGCCGAACAAGCATTGGCCTGCGCGTGCTGCCAAATGTGCGGACACTATCGGAGCTGCGCCCCGGGTTAGAGGCACTTTTGCTGGAACAAGGTCAAGTCACCTACTTTTACCGCGAAACGCGCTGGTTTGGCCAACCGGCACTGATGCTTGAGGGCGCCAGCCGCGATGGCGCTCTCGAAGGGATGGCGCGCGCTGGCCGCCTGCCAGACCTACGGGCGCTCTTGATCGCAGGTGTGGGGCCGCGCGACAATACCTTAGCCCGCGCATTCAATCGCGTTGCTGACAGCATCGCTTTTAGCGCAATCTCGCCGCCGACGATGCCGACCTATGCCCAGCTTTGGCGTGTTGAACTGCCCCCTGCTCCTGAAAACCTGCTAACCCTGACGGATGCGGCGCTGGCGATCGCGCCGCGTGTGAGCGGCCTGCTCCACGATGGACGCGCTTGGCTTTATGCTGTTGAAGCGCTGCGCGGCGTCGTTCGCTTGAACCCCACTAACGGCGTGGTCGCCGCCGTCTTTCCCTTCGATGACCCGGCTCAGCCCAGCGGTATTGCTATCGATGAACAGGGGACGCTCTACATAGCTGATGCACTATGCCGCTGCTTGCGCTTGCTCAGGGCTGATGGAACGTGGCTTGATGCAGCTGCCAGCTTCGGCGGCGGAGCGCCCTTTCATTTAGCTGCTGCCGACGGCATCCTCTACGCAATTGACAGCGCTGCTGGCCGCTTCGTGCTGCGCGCTTTCGATCCCGGACGCGGTTTTACTCGTGACCGGATGACGATGCTCAATTTCAATGCTGTCGCCCCACCGCTGGTCGTGGCTCGCTCGGGGCAGGTTGAAATCATCGAATGGTTACGCTCTTTGCTTGACGGCGAAACCCATGGCGCAGTTTCGCTGTTGGGAGATGACGACCTCGCCCTCTACTTCTGGCTCGACCTGCCGCCCGAGCGCGTTCGCGATGCTGCCCTCGATCCCGATGGACAGCTGGTGTTGGCTACCTCCACCGGCTCAGTATGGCTGGCGCGCGAGGACGGCGCGCTCGAACTGCTGCTGCAAAGCGAGGCGCCGCTGCGTGCGCTGGTTTTCGATGATGATGGCATCTTATATCTCGCTGATGATGAGGGGCATATCGCCGCCTACGACCCAAATCAACCGCCGGAACGCATCGGCAGCCCAACGTTGATCGATGGTGTGCCCGTTCAGGGGATGCTCAATGCGCAGATAGAGCGGCAGCTATGGACGTTCAGCACGCAACCGGGCGAGATCATCACCATCGCAGCCATCGATACAGCCCGCACGAATCAACTCGACGTTGCGCTGCGGCTGCTGGCGCCTGACGGTGGCGAACGCGCCTACAATGACGATCAGCTTGGGCCAGATCTGCCAGGCTGGTACGACGCTCAGATCCGGGATTATGTCGTTCGCGATGTGGGTGAACATACGATCGTCGTCGAGCGGGTTCGGGGTGAGGGCACATATACGCTTGGCGTGATGGTCGACCGCGTGTTTACGCTGACGGCTGATGCGCCAGCCGTTCTTGAAGGCGCAATACAGGATGTTTTCCCATACCAGCGTTGGGCTTTTGAAGGGCGGGCAGGGCAGCTCATTACCTTCACCATGTTTGCCGAAAGCGGCACGCTTGACCCGGCGCTTGAGCTGCTGCGCCCTGACGGCCGCACATTGGCCTATAATGATGACGCGCTCGATCCACAGCTCGGGATAAATGCCCAGCTCGTCCGGATCGAGCTGCCCGAAGATGGCCGCTACGTGATTGAACCATCGCGTTATGAAGGCATCGGGCGCTACCGCTTGGTCGTGGTGCTCAATAACTAATTTGGCTGCCGTTCATCGCCGATTTCGGACAAAGTGGTTTCTGTATCAGGGACAATCGGCGGCGAGGTAGGACGCTGCTCTTCGTGAAGACCGCCCCGACGTTCGCTGCTGCGTTGGAAGAAAAGGGCCATTGCCAGCGTGATCGCGCTGATGCCGATGCCGGCGAACAGCCCGGTAAAGATTGCTTGGTAGATGCTGTTGCCCTGTGCCAGCGCGAACAGGAGCAGCGCCGCGAAGCTAGTTGCGACGCCGACCGCAGCCAGCCCCGATGGAGAAGACCATTGGCGGCGAATGCCTAAGTACATGACAATTTGAGCAGCGGCAAAGATCAAAAATAGCAGCACCGACCCTGCATTGGCCATTTTCTCACCCCTGTCATAATTCAAAGCGCGCGCAGCACCGCGCGCACGGGCGACGCGCAGGCTCCATCCAATTTCAGCGGCAGTGCGATGAGCTCGTAGTCGCCATCTGGCACGCCGCTAAGCTGTAGATTCTCTAAATTGACTAGGCCGTGCTGCCGCAACGCATGGTGGCACGGTAGATCTTCGCTGTCGAACGCATCTACCGACGGCGAATCGATACCGATCAAAACGCAGTCATCGTCCGCAAGTTGCTCGATCAAGGGCACGCTCAAATAAGCGAAGTGGTTCGACCACATTTCATCAGGGCGAGCGCTAGCTGGCGTATGAATGAGAAGCCGCGCAGCCCCCCGCAGGGCTGCGCTTGGAAAATCCTCAGGCAGCAGGGGGCCGTGCTCTTTGTGGATAGTGACAACCCGCGCTGGGCCAAGATAGGCGGAAAGCGGCATCTCGATCGCGGCAGCCCCCTCATCCGTGATGTGGTAGTAGGCATCAGCATGGGTCCCTGTATGTGGACTCATTGTCAGAGTCAGCAAGTTGACGGAGCTGCCGGCAGCCCGCGACATTACGCTCGACAGATGATAGGGGGTATCCCCGGGCCAGACCGCGGTTCTGGGCGAGACTGAGCGCGTGATGTCGTATAGGAGCGTCATCGGATCCGTACCAATCGCAGATCACCGACGACCGAACGCAGCTCGATGATCAATATAGGTTCTTCATCGGGATCGCCTACAATCCACGTTGTGCGGTTGATCTGCTCGTACTGCGGATCAACTTCACGCACATTGCCGCTGCTGGTGTTGTAGGTCACGCTGGCATTGACATTGGCCGGGATTCCGATCAGCGTGATGCCGGAGCGCGTCTCGAGCCGCACCAATAGAGGAGTCGTTCGCGGGCTGCCATCGAAATTCAGTTCGATCCGGCCGCCAGTCGTGGTCACGTTGAGTTCGCGCAGCGTCGTATTGAACAGGCTGTTAGCCGTAAAAGCGCCAGTGGTCAATGTGACCATGCCTCGACCGCCTTGATAATCTGCCAGCTGGTCGAAGTTGAGCGTTGCTGGTCTGGTGGTCCCTTGCAGCGATAGCTCATTAAGCGGCAAGCCGCCTAGTTGCGCTGTCACCTCCGCCGCGCCTGCTTCAATTGTCAGGTTCAGCTGCTCAAGCGGCCCAATGCCGAGCGACCATGTGTTGCGGGCATCCGGGATCACGCTGACGGCAGCCCTCCCTTGACGGATTCGGATTGTATCGCCCGTCGTCTCGACTGATGGGCGCCAGTCGCGGACGTTTGTGTTGATGGTGCCCGTCAAGCCGCCCTCAGCCGTGGGCTGCAGTGAGAGGTTTCCCGCTGTCATCTCAAGCGCAAGGTTGACCCTTCCATTTTCTGGAAAATCAACGCTGATTGTTTGTGTCTCCTCGCCGCCGGCCGACCGGCATGCGGCCAACAGCAGCATGACAAAAATAACAGTCCAAATGCGCATCCAATTCCTCATCAGCTACGTGGTTTCGCTCGAACGATATTGAGCGAAGTATAATAGTTCCTAACTAAAGAATACCCTCTTGTGGAGAAAATTGCATGATAAGAGATCAGTTTGATCTTTCAGGTCGGGTGGCGATCGTCACTGGAGCCTCGCGTGGCATCGGAGAGGCAATCGCACGAGCCTATGCGAGTGCCGGCGCGAGGGTTGTGATTAGCAGTCGTAAGCAAGAGAGTTTGGAAAGTGTCGCTGCTTCAATTCGAGAGCAGGGGGGTGAAGCATTGCCCGTGGCAGCGCATAACGGCGATAAAGCGGCGCTGCAAGCGCTGGCTCGTTCAGCGCTCGACGCTTATGGTAAGATTGATATTTTGGTCAACAACGCAGCGACTAATCCCCATTTCGGCCCACTGCTGACGGCAGAAGACAGCATGTGGCAAAAGACATTTGAGGTCAATCTGTTCGGCATGGTGTGGTTGATACAGGCGGTTGTCGAACCAATGCGCGCTGCCGGCGGCGGCAAGATCATCAATGTGGCTTCGGTCAACGGCTTGCGCCCGGGGGCGATGCAAGGCGTTTACAGCGCGACCAAAGCTGCGGTCATCAACGTGACCCAGACTCTAGCGGTAGAGCTTGCCGGGGATAGGATCGCCGTCAACGCGATTGCGCCGGGGCTGATCAAGACGCACTTCGCGCGAGCGATTTGGGAAAATGAAGCCGTTCACAAGGCAATTATTGCGCGAACGCCGCAGCGGCGTATCGGCGAGCCAGATGAAATCGCAGGCATCGCGTTGTATCTTGCCGCTCCGGCTTCCAGCTTCACGACTGGGCAGGTGTTCGTCGTCGACGGTGGTTTGAGTATTCCGTTGTTGTGAAGGCTGCGGCCAAATTAAATCGGGTCTGTGATGGAGTGATGAATTGCGGTTCGTGCTGTATACCGAAAAAACTGTAGCGCAGTGCATGGCAGCGATCAATGAGCGCTTGCATGCGCGGGCGACCAGCGCCCGCCCGCGTATGGACGGCTGGATGGATAAAAATGGCAGTTTCTCGATTGGCGTGCAAACGAAGGTTTTGGGACGTTTCAACCGGCGCACCTACTTGGTCGCGAAAGCGGAACGCCAGTCCGGCGTAACGACCATCAAGGGCACGGTCGCCGATGGCGCATCGCCTCGAGAAATGCTGTTCGTTTTCGCTGGCCTTTTGCTGGTTGCGCTTTTGCTACTTGGCAGCGAGAGTCCACTGTTGGGGGTGATCGTCTTTCCTGTCGCGGCGCTGCTGTATATTCCCCTGCGAGGTGATCGTGTAAACCGCGAGATTCTGCTGGCAGAGGTCAAGCGCATTCTGAAGGCGCGGTCAACACCTCCGAAAACGAAAGCGCCCGCTCGCCGCAACGCCTCCACGGCCCGCGCGGCTGCCGGCGCTTCTCCTGCATTCGTAGCACGTCCTTCGCCAGTTGCAAGTTCAGGGGTAGAAGATGACGACTTACCAGAAGATAAGCCAGAGGATGAAGACACATGACAAGCAGCATTATTGTCGAGCGGCGCGACAGGGTGACGATCATCACGATCAACCGGCCTGAAGTTCGCAATGCCGTTGATGAGGCGACGATGCTCGCCATCCGCGCAGCGCTGGCGGCTTGCGAGACTGACGGCACACGCTGCATTGTGCTGACCGGAGCGGGTGGCGCATTCTCGTCTGGAGCCGATCTCAAGAGCGCTGTCGCGCAAGGGGTATCCCCCGATCGGACATTTCACTTGCTGACTGAAGTTTACGGCCCTACACTCAAAGCGATTCGGTCGGCTTCATGGCCGGTCATCGCCGCCGTCGATGGTTATGCAGCTGGCATCGGTTGCGATATGGCGCTGGCGTGCGATCTGCGTTTGGCCAGTGAGCGCGCAAAATTTGCCGAGCTGTTCATTCGCATCGGCTTGATCCCAGATGGCGGTGGCACCTACTTGCTGCCGCGTTTGGTTGGCACTGGCCGTGCCCTTGAGATGATCTTCACCGGTGACGACGTTGATGCTGATGAGGCTTATCGCATTGGTCTCGCTAACCACGTCTATCCCGTCGATACGTTCAGCGAGTCTGTCTTGCGTTTCGCGACGCGCATCAGCCAGCAATCCCCAGGCGCGCTCAAGCGGGGCAAGCGTGCGCTGCTCACGGCTTTGGACAGCAGCTATGAAGCCGCACTGGCGCGCGAAGCCGAGCTTCAACGTGAACTCCTTTCAGGGCCAGATGGCGCGGAGGGATTTCTGGCTTTTGTGGAAAAACGGCCGCCGGTGTGGAAAGGCGAGTGATGTTCCGTCTAATCAGCCTTTATGGAGAACCGCTCGCCGTCGCCGTGTTTTATATCGCGCTGCCGCGCGTTTGATGGTTTGCGTGGGCGAGCGATTTCACGCATCAGGCACTTGAACTGACGGTGTTAAGCTGTGATGTCTTAACGGGTAACGCCGCTGCATGATCAAGGACGTGCGGCTAGCCCGGTGAACAACTTGCGTGAATGGAAAATATGGCGCAGCCAGCTAGCCTCTATGATGGGAGCGGCTGCCAAGCGCAGTGCCGCGCCGATCAACAATACATGGACGAGCGGTATCCCTTGGCTGGCCAGCGTACTGCCGATCAAGGGTCCGATAAAGGCAGATAGGCCGATCACCTGAAGGTAGGCCGTTGAGAAAGCGACGGTTTGCTCGTGCGGCGTGTTTTCATTGAAGAAAGCGAACAGTCCGATCGTGGCGGCAGCGGTCCAGCAAGCGCCTGCCAGTAGCGCCGAGACTAGGGTAAATGGCAGGCTCGGCGCGAGCGCCAGAATAAGCGCAGATGCGCTCGTGCCGATCATTGCCGCTGCGATCATCCCACGACTTCCCAACCAGCGCATGAGGCGCGGTGTGTAGAGAGCGATAGTCGCTCCGGCCGCCAGCTCTAGCAGCCCAAACAGGGCCATGAAGCCTTCTGTAGCGCGCAGGTTTTGCACCAAATGCAGCGGTACGATCGGCATGAGCGCCATGAAAGTGATATGGATGGTCACTGTGATGAGGGCGATTTGGCGAAACACCGGCGAGCGCCATGCCAAAATAACCGATCCTCTGGCTTGCGCTGGCGCTGGTGGGACGACGACGCGCAGCACGGCGCAGTGCCGCCAGCTTAGCAGCGCAGCGATGAACGCTGTGAAGAACATGATTTGATAGTTGAGCGGGAAGGGCAGCCATTCCAAAGCCAAACCGAATCCCAGCGCGCCGAGCGCCAGTGTGAGGTTGAGCGCTGCTGACCGACGGCTGATGAGCTGGCCCATCCGAGTTTCAAGGATCGCTTCTCGCATCATGCCGATGAACGTCACCGAAGCAATGCCCTGTGGAATAGTGGGAATTGAGATCGCCGCGATCAACCAGAAGACCTGCCATTCTTGCGGAAAGAACGGCGCGAAAGCTGGCAGCAAGAACATTAGCCGGAAACCTAAGCCCGGCCAAAGATGTGCGTGAACCGAGTCGCTGAAGTGGCGGCGCCACCAGCTTCCAAACGAAGACGAAATGAGCAAGACGAGCGCTGGCATAGCGTTTAGCCAGCCAAGTTGTGCTGGGTCCGCACCTAAGTGAATGGCATAAACAGAAAGAAAGCGGGACGTCGCTGCTAGCGCAATGCCGAACCATGCAATATCCATTACGAGATGGCGGAAGTTGGCTTCTTCCACCGTCATCACCCGCTTATTCGCCATGTAAGGTCACATCCGTTTCGAAAAGGAGTGGTGCGTTACGCCACCGTCGTTACAACGCTTTGCACTTCATAATGCAGATGTTGAGGAAGTTGAGACTGGTCCATGCCAGTTTCAATCCAGCTTATCACACGATTTTTCAGCTGCAAGTGCCGTTTGGTATTAAATGGTCTAGAAACTGTAATGAGGGGGACTTGGGCGTTCACCGTGCGAACAAGCCATTCATCGAGGATTTCTACCAAGCGAACGTCAAAGCTGAGGATTCCCTCGAACATTCGTTCCGAGTCGCGCGTAACTTCTGAAGTGATCTCTTGCGTCACCAACGCGCAAGCAAAAGCGTCATTGCTTGAGACGAGAAACCATTCGCGCGCTAGCTGATCTCGCGATGTGAGCGGAACAAAGGTGATTCCGGGGATCGATGGTGGGGCGACGTCTGGAATGCCAAAAACGTAAGTCATTTGCGCCAGCTTCGCAATTTGTGCGTAACGTTTGGCTTGCGGCCGAAACCGACTGAAGCGCTGGAAGCCGGCGAAAACTCGCGTCGGCTCTTTTTCGATGAGGGTGACATCTTCAATGGCATAGCTCATCAAGTTCATCGTTTTGCGATGATTAAGTAGAGTGCTGCCGGTGCGGACGCGCTGCGTGAGGCCCCAAACCGAAAAGTTGGGATCGATATTAAGTTCCATGGTCTATCAAACTCCTGAAGCTGCTAAAACGCTCAACCTACATTCTGAGTCTGCTCAGTAAAAGTCGAGCAGATGTCGAAACGTTCACGTGAGCAACATTTGAGCGCGCGTTCGAGGCTGTTAAACCTGTGATTGGCAATCGCCCAGCCCACGCTTGAAATTGACCTAACTATGCAGAAGTAAGCTGAAGAACGACATGAATTTCTCTTAAAAAGCGTAAATTTGAGTTAAGAGGTTGATGTGATGCATGATCATTGTCATGCTGGATCGATCCGTTCAGGATTTTCTCAGCCTTAGCTTGTCGGGTATACTGCGAGCCGTTTTAAATATTCCATTATGAAAAAGGACGCCTTATGCTCTCCGACCTTGCAATTGCTCAACGTGCTGCGCTCAAACCGATCCATGAAATAGCTGAGATGATGGGCCTTAGCGCCGATGATCTAGATTTGTATGGCAGTCCTTACATCGCCAAACTGCGTCTTGAGGCCCTGGAAAAACTGCGCGACCGACCCGACGCGAAGTACATCGTCGTCACAGCCATCACACCAACGCCGCTAGGTGAAGGCAAGACGACGACCTGCGTCGGGCTCGGGCAGGCGCTCAATCACATGGGTAAACGCGCGATCATCGCACTGCGCCAGCCCTCGCAAGGGCCAACGTTTGGCATTAAAGGTGGGGCAGCTGGAGGCGGTTACGCGCAGGTTGTTCCAATGGAGTTGTTCAACCTGCATCTAACGGGCGATATTCACGCGGTGACGGCGGCCAATAATCTGCTGGCCGCGATGATCGACAACCGGCTTATGCGCGGCAACAGCCTGAACATCGATCCGGACACGATCACATGGCGCCGCGTGCTTGACGTAAACGACCGCGGCTTGCGGCGGATCATCACTGGTTTAGGCGGCCGGTCACAGGGTGGCGTTTTGCGTGAAACCGGCTTCGATATTTCGGTAGCCAGTGAAGTAATGGCCATCTTAGCGCTGGCAACGTCGCTGCGCGACATTCGCCAGCGCTTCGGGCGCGTCGTCATCGGATTGACTTATGACAAACAGCCCGTAACAGCGGAGCAAATTGGTGCAGCAGGCGCGATGACCGTGCTAATGCGCGAGGCGCTGCGTCCGAACTTGCTGCAAACACTGGAGAATACGCCGGCGCTGGTGCATGCTGGGCCATTTGCCAACATCGCTCATGGTAACAGCAGCATCTTGGCCGATCAGTTCGGCATCAAATGCGGCGAGTACCTGCTCACTGAGGCGGGTTTTGGCGCCGATATTGGCGCGGAAAAATTCTTCAACATCAAGTGCCGTTACAGCGGTTTGCAGCCCAATGCCGCTGTATTGGTGGTCACAGTCCGCGCGCTCAAAGCCCACAGCGGCCGTTACAAAGTGGTAGCAGGGCAAAAGCTGCCGCCCGAAATGCTCAAGTGCAGCGTCGCTGATGTTGAAGCCGGAGCTGCTAATCTCGTCAAACAAATTGAGAATGTCAAATGCCATGGTGTCACTCCGGTCGTCGCTATCAATGTGTTCGATACTGACCACGCAGCCGAGATCGACGCGATCAAACGGATCGCCGTCGAGGCCGGCGCGCTCGGCGCAGCATCTGCGCGCCACTTCACTGAGGGAGGTAAGGGGGCCGTCGAGTTAGGCGAAATGGTGATCGAAGCGGCGAGCCAGCCCAGCGGCTTTCGCTTCTTGTATGACCTTGAACAGCCAATCAAGGCCAAAATTGAGGCGATCGCGACGAAAATTTATGGCGCGGCCGGGGTCAGCTACGAGCCTCTCGCCGAACGCCAAATCCGCGATTATGAAGCGAACGGTTTCGGCTCGTTGCCAATTTGTATGGCCAAAACCCATCTCAGCCTCAGCCATGATCCCACCCTACGCGGCGCGCCAAGCGGTTTCACCCTGCCGGTTCGCGAAGTGCGCGCGAGTGTTGGGGCAGGTTTCATCTATCCTATCTGCGGTGAAATGATGACGATGCCCGGTTTGCCGGGTCATCCCGCTGCTGAAGGCGTTGATATTGACGAAGAAGGCAACGTCGTTGGGCTATTCTGACGAGCTGAATGCAGATTTTCCTTACATCTCGTAGTACAATATTGGGAAAGGGCGCCACGAAGCTGGCGCCCTCTACAAAATTGTGATCAGGACAGCGACCTGCTGTCTAACCAGAGAGGATTGGCCTATGTCTTTTTTTGGCAGCCGCCGTCAGGCCGAATCATCTACACCGGCTCCGCAGCGCGCCGAACTGCCCTCACCGCCGGTGACTTCTGGCCAGCTAGTTGGCTTTGAAACCGTACTCGGCGCCAATAGCACCCTTGAGGGAACGCTGGTCAGTGCAGCAAACGTGCGGTTGGACGGCACCTTCACCGGCACGCTTGAAATCACGGGCAATGTTTTAGTCGGCGAGACGGCTAAGATCACCGCTGATATCCACGCGCGCAACATTTCGATCGCCGGCGCGGTTCGCGGCAACGTGAGCGGCAAAAAAGTACAGCTCTTGCGCACGGGACGCATCTGGGGCGACATCCGCGCTCAGGCACTGACGATGGAGGAAGGCGCTTTCATCGATGGAAAGATCACGATGGTGAGTGAGAATGCACCTCCCGAAACGATGCAAGCTGAAGCTGGTGCGTCTGAAGATGAGTGGCGTGCGGAAGAAAAAAGCATCGCTGAAACCCGCCTTGAAGAGCGCGTCATCGAGGACCTAGCCGTTGTGGGCATGGGCGCAATGGAAGATCATGCTGAGGAGATGTTCCACGAAGGCGGCGGCGATGATCCTGAGCATGCCGTCGTTAAGAATATCTCAGAGGGCGAGACGCTTCCAGCTGCCGGGGAGTGGACGGAAGGACAGTCGCGCGTTGAGGTTGAGCACGAACACCATGACGAGGATGACGATATCCGTCAATCGACCTGATCGCCCGGCGGTGTATTAGCTCTGCCATTGGCTGGCCGGCGCCCCGGCCTCTTTTGGCTTGCGCGAAAGTCATCCCACGCCGCATCGATAAAATCGGCAAGTGCGCGCTTAAAGACGGCAGCATCGAACCGTTGCGCGTGCGCACGCAGCAGAGCGGTGTTGTATCGCTTGTCGTCGAAATCGGTCATCACTGCCATCAAGCTCTCGACGGTCATTTCGGGAAAAAGCTCCCCGGTTTGCCCGGGGATGACGGTGTCAAGCGCACCGCCCCCGGCAAACGCGATCACTGGGCGGCCGGCTGCCTGCGCTTGCACTGGCGTGATGCCGAAATCTTCCAGTCCGGGGAAAATGAAGGCTTTGCAGCGGGCCATCAGTTCCGGCAGGTCGTCATCAGGCACATAGCCGAGAAATTCTACAGTCGGCCCGGCCATGGCACGCAGCCGGTCGAGATCGCGGCCTTTGCCGCCCACGAGCAGGCGTACGCCGAGGCGCGTTGCAGCTTGCACAGCGAGGTCGATGCGCTTGTAAGGGACCAACCGTGAGACGACGAGGAAATAGTCGTCGATACGATTTGCGGGCTGAAAACGCTCGGTCATTACCGGCGGGAAGATGACCGGCGCTTCACGTCGATAGAATTGTTGAATGCGCTGGCGAATCTCAGTTGAGATGGCGATGAATCGATCGACGCGCTGCGCGGCGTTGAAATCCCAGCGCCGCAGCAGCGCGGCTAGCGGTCTTAGGGCGAGGCGCGTGCCCGCCCCCAAGCCTTCTCGCTCAAGATAGGCGTCGAGCGACCAAACGTAGCGAGTCGGAGCGAGGCAGTAACAAATGTGCAGCGTCCGCTCACCATGATGCACCCCGTGGCAGAAGCCGCTCTTATTGCTCACGATGATGTCATAATCAGAGAGGTTGAGGCTGCCCCACGCAAGCGGATACAGCGGCAAGTAAGGCTGGTGTCGTTTGTGGATGGCTGGCGCATGGTTGAGCCACAGCGTGCGAATATCCCATGATCGGTAGGCTGGGGGCATCAGCTCAGGCGCGTAAATGCTGGTGTAAACTGGGCTATTGGGGAACTGCGCGACCAGCACTTCCAAAACATCTTCCGCGCCGCCTCGCTGATTAAGCCAATCGTGAACAAGAGCAAGTTTCATGGGAATGAGCGAATACTCGTTTATTCAGCTTTGGCGCTAAAGGCGCGCAGCGGCGCAAACGAAGCGCGATGTGCTGGCGTCATACCGTAAGCGGCGAGCGCAGCACGATGCGCGGCTGTGCCGTAGCCCTTGTGGGCAGCGAAGCCATAGTTTGGATAGTGGCGGTCTAAATCTACCATCATCTGATCGCGGTACACTTTGGCCAAGACGCTGGCAGCGGCAATACTGAGAGACTGCTGATCGCCGCGAATAAGTGCGCGATGCGGCAGCGCGAGCTGTGGCCAGTGGATCGCGTCGAGCAGCAAATAACTTGGCTGCATCGACGGTGCCGCGACCATCGCTGACGCGAGCGCCCGCTCCATGGCGAGTCGCGTTGCTGGAACGATACCAAGCGCATCGATCTCGACGTTGCTGGCGATGCCCATCCCCCACGCAGCAGCGACGCGAATGATCCGATTTGCCAGATGCGCTCGCCTTTGTGGGGTAAGCTGTTTGCTGTCGTAAACGCCGCTCAACAAGGCGAGCAGGTCATCGCGTTCTAGGGGCAAGCAGGCGGCGCCAGCGACAACTGGCCCAGCCCATGCCCCACGGCCGGCCTCATCTAAGCCGATGATCGTGCTAATCCCGCGGGCGCGCAGGTCGCGCTCAAGCGTCAAGCTGGCGGTTTTCAACGCGCTGCTGTGCATAGACCCCTCGACGCCAATTTCGGCGGATCTCCCAGATTTCACGCAAGATATTGAGCGAGTCTTGAACCAGCCGCATGCGGCTGTCCGCATCGAAGTACCACGTGATCGGAACTTCACGGATGCGATAGCCGCGTCGCTTGGCGATGAACAGGATCTCGACATCGAAGCCGATGCCATGCATGCGCTGGACGCTGAACAGGTCCTCAGCCGCATGCTGGTTGAACATCTTAAAGCCGCACTGGGTATCCTCAAAATCGGAAATGGCGGACAATTTGATGATCAAATTGTTGATGCGGCCCATCAAGTGGCGGTACTCTGGCTCACCAATTCGCTTTGCGCCCGGCCCTTCGCGCGTGCCAATGCTGATGTCGTAGCCGTCGGAATGTGGCGGCAGAAAGTTCACAATTTCTTCTATCGGCATTGAAAGATCCGCGTCACAAATAAAGCGGTAGCTGCCGTGCGCCGCCAGCATACCTGCCTTAACCGCGCGCCCCTTGCCGCGCTGATCCAACTGCAAGAAACGAACATAGGGATGATCGGCCGCGTAAGCCAACGTCACCTCTGCCGTGCGATCGGTACTGCCGTTATCGACAACGATCACTTCCGCTGTGAACGGTTGTGTCGCCAAAAAAGCGTCGATCTTCGCCAATGTGGGGGGGAGGCGATGTTCTTCGTTGAGCGCAGGGACGATAATCGAGAGCAGCGGTTTGGGAATGGTCAAACGACATACTCCGTCAGGCGGTGAGGTTGTGCCGCTCGATCATAAAGATTGCGGTGGCACGAGAATGGCTTCCAATTCCGTAATTGCGATGCGGCGCGCTGCCTGAACCTGCCGGCGCTTGCGCCAGAAACGGGGCGCGCCAACAACGCCGGCAAGCATTCCACGCAGTTGCGCACACGCTGCGGCACCTCGCCAAGCCCGCGCAGCTTCCACAGCACGGGAGATTTGCGCCTGCATGATCGACAGCCCATAGCGCCCCCAAAGCTCGGACGGCCAGTTTTTGACGAGGATGTAGATCGCGTTGCGGCCGTCATAAAAGCTCGCGGTCACGCCGCCGCCCGTCGCCGATAGATGATGGTACACGATCGCGCTGGGCGTGTAAAGACAGCGCCACCCCGCAAGCTGGGCGCGCCAGCCTAGGTCAACGTCTTCGCCAGAGAAGAAGAAATCGTCATCTAGCAGGCCAATTTCATCCAGCATAGCGCGGCGGTAAACGGCAGAACCTCCGCAGGCGCTAAAGACGAAAGCTTCGTGATCGAATTGGCCGCAGTCGCGCTGCCATACGCCGCGGTTACCCGCCCGACCATTGGTCGTGAAGTAATCGCCGGCAGTGTGGAAATGATCGCGACGGTCGAACAGCAGCATTTTACTCGCAACGCTGCCTACCTCTGGATAGCGCTCGAAAGCGTCGATTATCGCAGATGCCCAGTTGGCGTCCACTTCTGTATCGTTATTGAGCAGCGCGATCAAATCGCCGCGAGCACGCCAGATGCCGGCATTACACGCCCCAGTAAACCCGCGGTTTTGCGGCAGTTCGACCCGCCGCACCCACGGATACTGGCGGCGCAGCAGCGGGATTGAGTCGTCGGTCGAGGCGTTATCGACGACAATGACTTCCAACGGGGCTACGGTTTGGCGTGCGAGCGCGTCGAGGCATGTAGGGAGAAAATGGGCGCCGTTCCAATGAGGGATAACGACTGACAGGCGCAACGTCTTATCGCTCATGATCAGGGGCATCTTTCCCGTTGAGCAGGCCCTCACGCTGTAGGAATGCATCAACCGCTTGCTGCCATGGCCGCAGCGCAATACCGATCGAAGCAGCGGCGAGATTTTGCAGCGGGGCGAAGCGTGGCGGCGTAGAAGGGCGCGCCCACTGGCTGAGCGCGATCGGCTCGATGGGGACATGTCCTAAACCGGCACGATCCAGCGCATAGCGCGCGAACGTATAGCGCGAGCATGCGCCTTCATTGACAAGATGATAAATGCCGAAACGCCCACTACCGATCAAGGCAATAATCGCCTCGGCCAGATCATCGTTGTAGGTGGGATTGGCGATCTCATCGATGACGACCCGCAGCGGCTGACCCGCTTGGGCAGTTCGTAAAATGCTGTGGATGAAATTCTTGCCGCCGTGGGCGAACAGCCATGCTGTTCTTACGATGTAGCAGCGCGACAGTGCCTGCATGACCGCTTGTTCACCAATCCACTTACTATAGCCGTAGGGGTTGATCGGTGCCGGTCGGTCATACTCACCGTAGGGGCGATTGGCGCGCCCATCAAACACCTCGTTACTGCTGACGTAAAGCAGCGCAGCGCCCACGGCCGCCGCAGCCAGCGCGACATTGCCCGCGCCCAGTCCATTCAAGCGAACTGCGCGTTCGGGGTCGCGCGCGCAGCCGTCAACATCTGTCCAAGCGGCTGTGTGCAGCACAATCTGCGGGCCAGAGGCGCCGATCCTTTCGCGCGTGGCTTCGTAGTTGGTGATGTCGAAATCGGCAGTATCGACGGCATCAACCTCATAGCCGTGCGCCGTCAGCATTTCGACCAGCCGCCGGCCCAGCCGTCCAGCGCCTCCCGTGACCAGAACGCGCATTTGCCTATAACCCCACAGCGCCTCTCGCCCCATTACTGCGGTCGTGAGCCAGCGCCGCACACAAAGGGCTGAAGAAGCGGTTGTTCAGCTCGATCACCTCAGTAATGTTCGTGACAGGTTCGATCACTTCGCGGCCGCGAGCCGCCTTACGCCAGCCAAAATCAGTCATGTTGGCCGAGCCTTTGAAAGCCAGTAAGCCATCGACGATGACGATCTTCTGGTGCGGAAAAACTGCCGTTTCCGTCTGAAAGACTTGAAGCTGCAGCCGCGGCGTTTCGGCCGCAAAATCGATCAGCTCGCGCATCATGATCTCCTGTTTTAAGCCCGAGACCACCCCGCGCACGTCGATGCGCAGTGACGTCAGCTTGAGCGCGCCGAGCAGCAGCGCGCTTATACCGTAGGTCGTGAAGTGGACGAAGTGCTGGGCGGTATTGAGCGCTTCGAGCAGCGCCCGCAGGGGGGGGTAGCCTGCGTTAATCCCACCGCTCAAAGAAGTACGCAGATCCCGCGCGATGCGAGCCAGCTGACGGCTGTGCTCGATCAAATCTGGTGAATGAATGGCGAAGCCGCGCTCGGCGAGATACAGGCGTGGGTCGGGATAGGCCTCGCTCGGCAGATAGCGGGCGCCGCAGCACGGACACTGCAAGGTAATGCCGGTTGTCGCAGGGAGAAGCGCATAGCAGCGCTCGCATAGGTATTCGGCGGGCGAGAAGCGCAGCAGTGCGTCGATGTCGAAACCAGACATGACGTTTTCTTCACTCACCGGTTCGCCCAATAGGCGAAGACCGCTTCAAGGTCAGCGCGCCAGCGCGCCTCAGGGTCTGAGATGTCGCGGTCGCCAAAGGCCGTGCTGCGGAAATAACCTGCGCCGGGCATTCCGGTCAATTTGCTGACGACGAGCGCGCACAGCATCCCATGACCGGCAGCTTCTTCCTCGCTGCACACCTCGCGCAGCAGGGCTGTGAAGACGAACGAATGGGGGTGCAGGCGCACCATCGGAATGAGCAGGCACAGCTCAGTATAGGTGATCGTCTGGCGTGCGCGAGCGAGATCGATCAGGACCGACCGAATCGTCTCTTTGACCTCGGCGCGTTCGGCTGCCGTCAAGCGATAAACTGGGCGTGCGCTCATCGATATCGCTCTCATTCAGCGTAAGACGACAGATAACTGGCCGTGGTCAATGCTGATGTAGGAGAGCTGATAGCGTCCGCCACCCGCTTCAAGCGCGAGCTGCCGCAGAATTTCATTGCCCGTCCGTTCAACTTCGGCGAGAGAAGCGCCTAGTTCGTTCGGTGGCGCAGCGTACAACGTTCCACCAATATCGATGCCGGCCAGAGAAAAGCGCTGTCCGCTCGTATCGAGGCGCAGCACCGCCGAAACGCGCTGACTGATTCCACCTAATTCAGGCAGCGTCACATCGGCCGAGACGACGGCGCCGCCCGGTCTCAGGTCGATGCTGGCATTGCGGATGCGTGGATCACCCGTCCCGCAGAAATCCGTGCGCTGGCGGCACAGATCCATAATCGCCGACTCGGTTAAGGTGACGACCGCTGCTGGCGCACCAGCAGGGTCGCTTCCAGTCTGCACCATGAATTGGCCGGGCTGCGCATTGAAGGTTTGGCCGCCAAAATCGCCGGCATCGATACGGAACGTTGGCGGCGCGGCAGGATTTTGGAGCGGCAGCGTCGGCAGCGGCGTGACGGCAGGCAGGGCTTGGCCGGCATCACCGAGCGGACGAAAACCGATCGCCTCAGCCGCGAGATTAGGCAAGCGTGGCAGCAGGAAGAAAGCGGAGATAAAGACAACGACCAATGTCGAGATGAGCAGGGTTAAGCAGCCGCAAGCTGCGATAGAGAATGATGAACGATGCCGAGGCTGTGGCTGACGAACGTATGCCATCAGGAAGTTGTTCCTTCTGCTGCTGCGAGGCGGGCCGCGTACTGCCGTTTGTAGTATTCAAGATACTCGCCCGTCTTGATTTTGCGCCACCACCATTCATTGTCGCGATACCAGTCTACAGTTGCAGCCAAAGCCTGATCGAAACGGTGGGCTTGCTGCCAGCCCAGTGCACGAAGTTTGTCGCAGTTCATCGCGTAGCGGCGGTCGTGCCCTTCTCGGTCAGGTACGTGTTTGATGAGCGCTCTCGGTTTGCCAAGCAGCTCAAGGAGCTGATGCGTGACATCGATGTTGTGGCGCAGATCTTCACCGGCGATATTGTACGCCTCCCCCGCCTCTCCCCGATGCAGCACAACATCGATCCCCGCGACGTGGTCTTCGACATACAGCCAATCGCGGATTTGCATTCCATCTCCGTAGACCGGCAGCGGCCGGTCGTCGATCGCTTCTGTAATGAAGAATGGCAGCAGTTTTTCCGGGTACTGGTAAGGGCCGAAGGTATTGCTCCCTCGCGTGACCACGGCATTCAAGCCATGCGTCACGAAATAGGAGCGCACCATTAGCTCGCCGCCGGCCTTGCTTGCCGCGTAGGGGCTGTTTGGAGCGAAAGCATCTGTCTCTACCGAAAAGCCTTCTTCGACATCGCCGTAAACTTCATCGGTCGAAACGTGCAAAAAACGCTCAAGGCCATGCGCACGGGCTTCATCTAACAGGATGTAGACACCGACTACATCTGTGTGAATGAATGCATCTGCGGAAAGAATGCTGCGATCGACATGGCTTTCGGCGGCGAAATTGACGATCGTATCGATCTTGTATGCCTCTAAAACACGGCGAACGGCTGCGCGGTCGGCAATATCGCCACGCTCAAAATGGTAGCGCGGTTCATCCGAAATCGGCAGCAAATTGTCGAGGTTGCCGGCATACGTCAATTTGTCAAACACGACGATATGGTAATCGGGATAACGCTCGATCATGTAGCGCGCAAATGCGCTGCCGATGAATCCTGCTCCGCCGGTGACAAGGATGTTCTTCATGAGGCCGATTGCTCCTGCGCTGTCCGCTCTGCTGCTGGGGCTGGGCCATTCGCTGGGGCTTGGGCTGCAGGGGGCAGCACAAAACGCTCGATCGCTTCGGCGACGCCATCTTCGTCGTTACTAGCAACAACAGCGTCGGCCGCATCTTTGACCGTTTGCGCGGCGTTGCCCATGGCGACACCGATGCCAGCTAGCCGCAGCATCTCAATATCGTTCTCAGCATCGCCGATTGCGACGAGCGTTTCTGGCGCGATCTTCATATCCTTGAGCAGCCAACGCAGCGCGGCCCCTTTAGAAGCGCCGGCAGGCAGCACTTCGAGCATTTGCGGGATGCCCGCCTGTGTGATGCGGCCCGTGCCATCGATCTGCAAATTCAACTGCCAGCGCAACGCCGTTACTGCGCGTGGCTCGCCGACGATCATGAGCTTATTGAATGAGAACCGGTTGAGCAGATTCTGTAAGGGGCCGGCGATCTCTGGTTCAGGTTCATGATAATTGGTCACCCATTTGCGAACTTCTGGCTGCGCGGTTTTCATGTAAATGTTAGTGCCGTGGTAGGCGACCACATGAAAGCCGCGATCTTCAGCGAACGTGATGACCTGCCGCGCAAGCTGATCGTCGAGATACTGCTGGCGCAGCGGCGTCCCATCGCCGGCATAAACGGCCAATCCTTGCAAAAAGATGCCCGGCGTTTGCAAACCCAGCCGCTCAATGAACGGCAGGCCAGCATTGCGCGTTTTTCCGGTCGCCAGCATCACGATGATCCCCGCATCGATCGCGCGGCGCAGCGCTGCTTCAGTGCGTGGCGTCAATGCATGGGTGCTGTTGAGCAGGGTGCCATCAAGGTCGACGACGACGGCTTTGATCGCAGGTTGTTGGGTCATGATTATCCTTTGTTATCAAACGATCCAGACGCTGCTGTAGTCGCCCAAGTTCATCGTCAACGTATGGGGGCGTTCCACTTTGTCTTGAATGGTGACGTTGCGGCCAATCAAGCTGCCATGCAGCCGCGTCCTTAAGTCGCGAATGGTACTGTGTTCGAGTACGATGCTGCGATCGATCTCGCAGTTCTCGATAGTGACGTGGTGGTATAGACTGGTGTAGGGACCAACATAGCTGTTGATAATCTGCGCTTGCTCGCCAATGATCGTTGGGCCTTGGATGACGCTATTGATG
Source organism: Aggregatilineales bacterium (assembly GCA_046719065.1). Classification (GTDB taxonomy): domain Bacteria; phylum Chloroflexota; class Anaerolineae; order Aggregatilineales; family Phototrophicaceae; genus Flexifilum. The sequence continues at coordinate 35,858 of JBDNDP010000012.1, forward strand.
ATCTTTGCGCCCGCTTCGACCGTAACACGCCGATCGATCTGTGAATTCTCAATATGCGCATCGGCCGCGAGCGAGGGCACAATCTCATCGAGGACGGCGCAGTTTGCTTCGAGCATGTCGGTCGGCTTGCCGGTATCGATCCACCAACCGGTGTGAATATGCGGCGTCACGGTATAGCCGTGGTCGATCAACCACTGAATCGCATCGGTGATTTCGAGTTCACCGCGCCATGAAGGTTGAATGGCGTGCACCGCCTCGAAGATGTGCGCATCGAACATGTAGATGCCCACCAAAGCAAGATTGCTCGGCGGGTCTTTTGGCTTCTCGATCAACCGCTCAATGGTACCATCTGGCCTTAGCTTGGCCACGCCAAAAGCAGAGGGGTTTGGCACTTCTTTGAGCACGATTTGGCTGTTCCACGCGTGATTGGTGAAATCGCTGATCAGACTGCTAATCCCCCCCTGAATGACGTTATCGCCCAAGAACATAACGAACGACTCGTCACGCAGGAACGGCTGTGCGATCTTGACCGCGTGCGCCAAGCCGTCTGGACTTTCCTGTGGAATGTACGTCACGTGCACGCCCCAGCGGCTGCCATCGCCGACCGCTTCGCGTATCTCTGGCCCAGTTTGCCCAATCACGATACCAATCTCATCAATCCCAGCATCGTGAATCGATTCGATCACACGGATCAGGATCGGTTTGTTGGCAACAGGAATGAGCTGTTTAGCGCGCGTGTAAGTGAGCGGATAAAGGCGGGTGCCTTTACCACCGCTCAGGATAAGGCCTTTCATAGGTGCTCCGCTTCAAGCGCCGCGGCTCAGCAGCAGGCTGAGGGCGAGCAGAATAAAAGCGAACAGGATAAGCATCCCCCACATGCGTCCGCCGCTGGTCATGGGAGGGAGAGCCTGTTTCGACGGTTTATTTTGCGGTAGTCGTTCCCATTTTTCAACCGAGTCTGGATCAGGCGGGAGAGGTTCGTGAGGCATCTGACACCCTCTAGTGAACATCATGCGTATGACGCTTGATCAATAGCTGTCCATGCGCTCGCGCGCGGCATTGGTGAGCACTGCTCCGAGCACGCGCACGTTGACGCGCTCCAAGGCCTGCCGTGCCCGTTCTGCGTGATCGCGACGTGTGCTGCCGGCGCGAACGACGATCAGCATACCATCCAGCTTCGCGCCTAACAGAGCAGCATCGGTTGCGGCGAGCACCGGCGGGCTGTCAAATAAGATGTAGTTAGCGCGCGCTTTGAGCAGACCGATCACCTCTAGCATGCGCTGGCTGCTGAGTACATCGGCCGGAATCGGCGGCAGCGGGCCGCTTGGCAGGACGTGCAGCCCTTCAACTTCCGTGGCCGCCAGCGGCGGCGTAGCCAGCGCTGCATCTTCCAGCATCATGGTGGTCAAACCACGCGCATTGTCGATACCCCAAATCTCATGCTGCGAGGGACGGCGTAAGTCGGCATCAACGACAATTGTTTTGTTACCCGCTTGGGCGAACGTCACGGCGAGGTTGGCCAATGCCAAACTTTTGTCCTCGCTGTGCGCTGCCGCGGTTACGCCGATGGTGCTCAGCGGCCGTTCCACGCTGATGAACATGAGATTAGTGCGCAGTTCACGAAATGCCTCTGCAGCCGCAGAGCGGGGATCGGTAAGCGTAACAAGTTTAGGTATCGCCATCAGAACAGGTCCCTCAATCTAGGTAGGGGATGCTCGCCAGCACTGGCAGCTCAAGCGATCGCTCGATATCCTCGCGCCGCCTCACGATGCTGCTCTCAATATACTCCAACGCAAACACGATCACGCCGCCAACCAGTGCGCCGAGCAGCCCGCCTGCGATGGTATTGACGGCAACATTTGGCCGCTGCGCTGTGGGGCAGCGAGCGTTATCAGCGGGGATGGCAGAAATGCGATCTTCTTGACGCACCGTTTGGTTTTCGACATTGCGATACCGAATGAGCAGATTTCCCCAGGTTTGTGCGACACGATTGGCGATGCCGCAGTCGGTCATCTCAACGTCGATCTGCACAGTCAAATTGGTTCGGTCAGAAGCGATCGTCACCCTGCTCAGCAGGTCGTTGGGCAGCATATCGAGCTGCAGCTCATCGATGACCTGCTGCGCGCGCAAGGAGCTGTTGAGATAGACTTGGTAGGAATTCATCAGGCGCGTCGTGGCTTCCGTCAGGCCGAGATCGTTGCGCGAGGGCTGGATGATGATCACCTGCGTTGCGCGGTAAATCGGCGTTTGTGTGCGGCTAAGCAGGAAAGCGCTTGCCGCCGCGACGATCGCCAGCAGAATGATGATCCAGCCGCGCCGCAGCAATATCCGCCCATACTCAAATAGATTCATTAGTCCTCCGCTTGCGACGGGCAAACCTGTCCTATTGTAGTCGAAAGCAGGGCCTGTGGCGTAGGGCGGAAAACGACCCAAGTAAGAATTGCTAAGATTTCAGCATCAAAAAGATGCTGGCGAGAGGTAAATTGTAATATGTTGCCGGGCTTGCTGGCTTTGTTGAGTGAGCAACTGATGAGATTTGGAGGCGGTTTAACGTTTTGTTTATTTTTATGACGTAATCTTTCAAAATCGAGTTTACTTGAATCGGGGAATGCCCAAATGGAACACTTCTTCGGCATGAACGGCACCAACGGCCACCACGAGAACGAAACCGACCTACTCACATCGATGAACATGAAGCTTTACTCGGAGGAGTTTCAGCGCACCTTCGAGCTTGGTTTGCCGCCTGTTGATCATGACCTGATTGAGTCAGCCACTGTCGGCATTTTGCAAGCAGTCGGTGAGGACCCGAGTCGCGAAGGATTAATGCGGACGCCGAACCGCGTGGCGCGGATGTATGATGAACTGCTGAGCGGTTATCGAACCGACCCCGCAAAGTTGATCAACGAAGCGGTCTTCGATGTCGATTACCATGATATGGTGATCGTCAAGAACATCGAATTTTACAGTCTATGCGAGCATCACATGCTGCCATTTTTCGGGCATGTTCATGTTGCCTATATCCCAAATGGGAAAGTGGTTGGTCTATCCAAGATTCCGCGCATTGTCGATATGTTTGCGCGCCGTTTGCAAGTGCAAGAACGCATGACGCGCCAAATCGCCGACTTCATCAACGAAGTGCTGAACCCGCTGGGGGTCGCTGTAGTGGCTGAGGGGGTGCATATGTGCTCGATGATGCGCGGCGTCAAAAAAAGCGATTCGAGCATGACGACCAGCGCGATGCTCGGCACTTTCCAGCAGGACAGCGTGACCCGTTCCGAATTTCTGGCGCACCTCGGCCGCCAGTCAAACAGTTTCTAAAGTTATCCGCAGGCCGGTTTAAGACGGGGCGGAAGCCCCGTTTTTTGTCTGAGCTTGCTGCGCTTATGATCGCGTCAGCGCGCTCTTGTCACGCATTTTTTACAGTGGTATAGTTTACAAAATGGTGCGATACAGTCGCATCTGGTATCTTCTATAGGTAGGACTCATCAAGAGCGGTGGAGGGAACAGGCCCTGTGAAGCCGCGGCAACCCCCGGAGCGCCGGGAAGGTGCCAATTCCGACAGAGGATCCTCTGGCAGATGAGCGGTGAAGCTTCGCAACATAATGCCTCTCCATCGCCGGAGAGGCGTTTTTTTAACATGTGGCAAGGAGCCAAGCAATGGTGCAGACCAACCATCAGACCGCAGCATCGACATTTATGTCATCGCCTCGCTATCTATTCACATCCGAGTCCGTTTCGGAAGGACACCCGGATAAAATGTGTGACCAAATTTCTGATGCGGTGCTTGATGCAATTCTCAGCCGCGACCCCAATGCTCGCGTTGCGTGCGAAACTTCGGTGACGACAGGCCTCGTGTTAGTGTTTGGCGAGATTACGACCGACACCTATGTCGATGTTGAGAAACTAGTGCGCGAAACCGTTCGCGATATTGGCTACACGCGCGGTAAATATGGCTTTGATGCTGAGACGTGCGGCGTGATTGTCTCTATCAAAGAACAGTCGCCCGATATCGCTCAGGGTGTCAATCGCGCTTTGGAAGCGCGTGAAGGCCAAATGTCGGAGGCTGAGATCGAAGCAATTGGCGCTGGGGATCAAGGGATGATGATCGGTTTCGCTTGCGATGAAACCAAAGAGTTAATGCCGCTAACGATTTCGCTGGCGCACCGGCTGACGCGCCGCTTGGCAGTAGCTCGCAAAAGCGGCGAAATCGGTTGGCTGCGCCCTGATGCGAAAAGTCAAGTCACGGTCGAATATGCCTATGGCAAACCAAAGCGGGTCGATACGATCGTCATCTCCACCCAGCATGCGCCGGACGTCTCCAACCAGCAAATTCGGGAAACGGTGATCAATCGCATCATTAAACAAACAGTTCCCGCCGAACTGCTGGACGATGATACGCGCATCTTCGTTAACCCAACCGGACGCTTCGTCACTGGCGGGCCGCTCGGGGATGCTGGGCTGACTGGTCGTAAAATCATCGTCGATACCTATGGCGGTGTCGCGCGGCATGGGGGCGGCGCATTTAGCGGCAAAGATCCGACAAAAGTGGATCGCAGCGCCGCTTATATGGCGCGTTATGTCGCAAAAAATGTGGTGGCGGCTGGGTTGGCGACCCGCTTTGAGCTGCAAGTCTCGTATGCGATTGGCGTAGCGCAGCCAACCTCGCTAGCGGTCGAGACTTTTGGCACCAACGTCATCCCCGATGATCAAATCGAAGCGCTGATTCGCAAACACTTCGACCTACGTCCTGCGGCCATCATCCGCGATTTGAAGCTGCGTCGCCCAATTTACAAACAGGTGGCCGCCTATGGTCACTTTGGGCGTGAAGATGTCGACGTGCCATGGGAATATACCGATAAAGCAGCTATCTTGCGCGAAGAAGCGGGCTTATAGCGTAGTCTTTTTTGAACTGCTGGGCGGGCCGACCTCAAGGAAGGCTCGTCTTTTTTGTTTATGATTTCGGCAGTGATGTATAGTGAGAAAAGGGTTGGAATGCGAAGGATGAGACGATCATGCGCGTACTGAAAACCTTGAGCAGCGGGATCAAAACCTTCATGATCTTGTTTTCCTTCGTGGTCAACTTGATCCTGCTGATCGTCGTCGTGGTGCTGGCCTTGACGTTGTTCGACATTAAAAACAACATCGTCACGCCGTTGGTCACGGGGCTGCACAGCAGCTTCGTCGGCCTCAACGAAGCGACCATCGATTGGACGATTCCAGTGCGCGATTCAGTCCCTATTCAGCTCAATATTCCGCTGGCCGCCAATACGGTTGTCTCATTGACGGAAGCTGTGCCGCTGACGGTGCGTTCCAATATCATCCTTCCAGGGGTAGGGGAGCTGAATAATGTCATCGTTCAGCTTGAACTTCCAGAGGGCTTAGCGCTGCCAGTTGCGCTTAACCTCAATGTGCCTGTTAGCGAGACACTGGATATCGCGTTAGATGTGCGCGCTGTCATTCCGGTGGGCGATACGCAGCTCCACGACCCAATTGAGAACCTGCGCTTAACCTTTGAGCCGATCGCGCGTGTGCTGCACAATTTGCCTGATGATTATGGCGTCATCGCAACGATGATGGCCGCGTCTTTGTTCGGCGCCGGCCCTGATTTACTTGCCGAGAACGATTACAGCCGACGGCCATGGCCGGGTTTTTCGCGTACGGCGGGCGTCGGCTACACGCTGGGTAATGAACCCGTTCCGATCGGTAACCAACCCCTGCTAACCGGCATTGTGCCGATCGGTGGTATTCCCGCGCTTGATGAACGCATTCGTCCAGAGATCTACGCTTTAGGCCGGCCGCAAGAGATTAATTTGTGGGCGAACCTTAACATGATGGCGCTTGGTATTCCCTCAGTTCATTTCGATGGGAGTTATGCTGAGCAGCGCCGCGCGCAGTTCGCGGCCGAGCAGCTGCCCGCGCCAGAGTCGAATGTAGAGCCCGGCACGCTGCGGCTGACGGTCGGCGATCCCGCTGCCCAGCCCCCACTGCCGACGGCGATCATGCTGCCTCCTGCTCCGTGAAGGGCGTTCTCTAGGCATGCTAGCCGGTTTGAATTAGAATGCAAGCGATTGTCTCGCTTTTTCCTGAATAGGTGAAGTGCTCGAAATGGCGGAGCCGAACCCGCGCCCTCAAATCTGTGATTATGAGGGTTCCAGTTATCGAACTGAGTTTTGGGAAGGTAAAGGCCGCGATTACGAAGATCGCGTTGAGCGGATCGCGCTGCGCCGGCTGCTCCCTTCTGGAGGGCTGCGTCTGTTGGAGGTCGGCGCAGGGTTTGGGCGGCTGACGAACGAGTATCACCAGTTTGAACAGATCGTGCTGCTCGACTATTCATTCTCGCAGCTCCAGTATGCTCAGGAAAAGCTCGGTCGCTCCAGCCGTTATGTTTATGTCGCTGCTGACGCTTATCATCTGCCCTTTGCGGCGCAGACATTCGACGGGGCGACTATGATCCGGGTGCTCCATCATATGGCGCAGGTCGATTCGGTCCTCGCGCAGGTTCGGCGTGTCTTAGCGCCAGGCGCTGCGTTCATCCTTGAACATGCCAGTAAGCGGAACCTGAAGGCGATCCTGCGTTATGCCGCTGGCCGGCAGACCTGGAATCCGAACGATCGCGAACCGGTCGAATTTGTTGAGCTAAACTTTGATTTCCACCCAGACCACATCCTCATTGCGCTTGCGCAGGCCGGCTTTGTGGTTGAGCGGCGGCTGCCCGTATCTTACTTGCGCATACCGGCGCTAAAGCGGCTGCTGCCGGCTGGCTTGCTGGCTGGCTTTGACAGCCTGCTGCAGCTCACAGGGCTGCTTTACTCGCCTAGCATATTCATACGATGCCGCGCGGTTGGCCCGGCACAGACGGAGCCGTTGGGCGAACTCACATTTATCTGCCCGGAATGCGATGGCACGCTTGTGCGGATGGACGACACTATGCTGTGTCAGCAGTGTGCCCGGCGCTGGGCTGTACGCGATGGCATCTACGATTTCAAGGCCCCTCTTGACAGCGCATGAGCCGTTCATAACGGCTCGGCATGTGCTGCGACCCAATCTAGATACGCTGCGCGCAGCGCCCGCGTGATCGAGCCGGGAACGGCCTCGCCGACCGGGCAGCCATCGATTTCAATAACGGGCACGATCCCTCGGCTGGAGCTGGTGATAAATGCTTCGCTGCTTTGTGGTAGGTCTCGCACTGTAATCGGGGTTCTTTTCACGGCGATGATCGGCTCGGCCACGGCGAAGACGATCTGCTGTGCGATGCCAGGCAGCACGCCGCTTCCAGCCGTGCGTAGTTCGCCGTCCAGAACCGCATAGAAGTTGCTGCTCGTTCCCTCAAGGATCTCGCCGTTTTCTCCTAGCAGCAGCGCAGTGAAAATGCCTTTCGGCAGGGCTGCTTCGATTTGCTGACGTTCATGCAGCCAGCTGCTCGCTTTGACAGTAGGGTTATGGCGCGCGCTGCCAGCGACCGTGATACAGCATACCCCGCGTTCATAAATTTCTTGAGGCAAAGGGTGAAACGGTTCTAGCGTGAGGATCAGATGATCTGGCTGCTCGGCCGGAACGGTGATGCGAAAGCGCACATCACCAAATCCAGATGCGGCGACCATCTCGCGCAGCGCGGCACGCAGGCGACCGCGATCAAGCTGAAGTGGGATGCCCGCGCGGGCGGCTGAGTCTTCAAGCCGATCAAGATGGGCATCAAACTTGAGCACTAACCCACCTGAAAATGTATTGGTGACGGTATAGACCCCGTTATGCGGCTCGAAGCACTCTGCATCTGAAAGTGACGCGGCAGTATAGGCGACCGGCTCCAGTCCCTTGGGCGTTAGGATGCGAATGAAGCAGGAAGACATGCCTTCTCTCCTTGATCTGCATAGATGCTGCACTCTAGCGCGCTTTTATGAACGCGGCCAGCGCCAGCAGGTGAGTATTCTCTAAATGCATGTCCTCAGTTTTAGCCCAAATTTAACGGTGTTTTGCTTGACAGCGAGCGCTGAACTCGCTACCATCAAATCAGTGAAGATTTAGGAGCGGCGCTGTGCGCATGTTCTGTTTCTCGACCGGTATGGGTACCATGACTCCACATAGGCTTATGCGGGGGTAGCTGCGCGTACCGGAACGAAGCTTGTTCAACAAAGCGTGTGGAACCCCCACACGCTTTTTTTGTCGATTGGCGTGGATCTCAAAGCGAGGATAGCCCATGAAAACGCTCTTATTCAAGTTTGGGGGGACATCGGTCGGCAGTCCAGAGGCGATCGCAAACGTTGCCAGCATTGTGCAGGATGCCGTCCACGCAGGTGATCGCGTGGCAGTCGTCGTCTCGGCAATGGCCGGCGTGACCGACGCTTTGTACAACTCTGTGCGCGAAGCTGCGGCCGGCAACCGTTGGGGATATCTCTCGTGTGGACAGAAACTGCGAGACCGGCACGACGAGGCCATCAACCTGTTGACCGCGCCTGGCCCGGGGCGCGATGCTGTGCTCCACGAAGTCGAACTGCTGATCAACCAGCATGCAGAGCTATGCCATGCGGTCAATATCTTGGGTGAAGCGACCCCGCGCATCAGCGACTCCGTCGTCTCTTTTGGGGAGCGGATGAGCGCACGCGTGGTCGCGGCAGCGCTGCGACATCTTGGGGTGAATGCCGCGGCTTATGATGCGACCGAGTTCATCGTGACCGATGATCGCTATGGTTCGGCTGCCGTCCTTTGGGAAGAGACGGAATCGCGCATTCGCGGCCGGTTGCTTCCGGCTCTAGAGCGCGGGGTTGTCCCCGTGCTCACCGGTTACATTGGCATGACGCGAGATGGCCATGTGACAACCCTCGGTCGCGGTGGCAGCGATTACAGCGGTGCCATCTTCGCAGCTTGTATTGAAAGCGATGAGCTCGTTATCTGGACGGATGTCGATGGCGTGATGACGACCGATCCGCGCATCGATAAACGCGCTCGTGTGCTGCCCTACATTTCTTATCAAGAGGTGGGCGAACTGGCGTTTTATGGCGCTAAGGTGCTGCACCCCAAAACCGTTCAGCCAATCTTGAACAAGAATATCCCAATGCGGGTGCGCAATACATTTAATCCGGCGCATCCCGGCACACTAATCGGCCCGCAGAGCGAACCAAGCGCGACCATCATTAAGGCGGTTACCAGTGTGCGCAACGTCTCGCTGCTTACGGTCAGCGGCAAGGGCATGATCGGTGTTCCGGGAATCGCTGGGCGCACGTTCCTCGCCACAGCGCATGCCGGGGCGAACATCCTCATGATCTCGCAAGCATCTTCGGAGCAAAATTTCTGCTTCGTCGTCACTAATGACAAGGCAGCGCAGGCCAAAGCGGCCATCGAGCATGAGCTGGCGGTCGAGATCGGGCGACAAGATGTTGATGGCGTGGAAGTGTTGGCCGAAGTCGCGGTGGTGACGGTCGTGGGTGCCGGGATGCGCGGCACGCCCGGCGTCGCTGGCCGCGTCTTCACGGTGATGGGAGAGAGCGGCATCAACGTTATTGCGATCGCACAGGGCGCTTCTGAATGCAGCATCTCATTCGTAGTCGATGAGATTAATTTGCAGCAGGCGGTCGTTGCGCTGCACGATCTGGCTTTAGAGGCGGTAGCGCTCGAAGCATGATCACGGCGATAGGTAGAGCCATAATGGGACAAAGCCGCGCCATGGGCTGGGAATGTAGCAGCCGTCAGGAAATAAAATGGTTAGCGCCGCTGGCAGGTGGTCACCATCGGCACTGCTGTCGAGCAGCATGACCGGTGTGTGGACGTCCAAAGCTTCAAGCGGTAGCAGCCCAGCAGCGAGTGTAGGCTGTGTTTCGAACATGATCAGCGCATAGTAGGGTTGAACGCCGGGGCATGCGAGATAAACGCGCGCTGGCCGCAGCCCTAGGCTGAGCAAATTTCCCAGCTGGTCGATCTGTCCGCGGGGGCGCCAAGTCGCCAGACGTACAAGTTGGGCGACCTCTCCTGAGCCGATGATGACCGTCCCTGAAATTGGCTCTCCTGAAGGGCTAAGCAGCGCGAAACTGTACAACGCTGCAAGCTGTTCGCCCGATGGAGCCGGTCGTGAAAAGCCGGTGATGTCAGAAAGTGCCGCTAAAGCTTCGGCGCGGGTCGTATTTCCGGGCGTGATCGTGAACATGCAGGGAAGTTCGCAGCCGGTGTCGATCAGTGCCCGTGGGAGAGCAGAGGTGCTTCGGCGCACAGCGATCACGCTAGATGCTAACAGCGCCCACAGCAATATGCTGGCGAGCGCGAGCCGAATGGCGCGATAGATCATGACAGATCGATTAATGAGCAAAACCCTCTAACGAGGGTAGGCCGCAAGGACAACGGGCACCGGGTCGAATGAAGGGATTTGCGCTGGTTCTGGCACGTTAAGGGCAAGCAGCGACGAACCACCCCCATCGAGGTTGAGGGCATTGACCAAATCGAGATCGCTGGTGGGCAAATATTCGCTCAGATCGACTAAGCGCATCCCAACGAGCGAGCTGGAGACCAACAAGATGATGCGGCCGGCGCTGTCTTGTCCAACAACAGTGCGTCGGGAGACTCGGTCGCCGCTGGTGTTGAAATAGGAGGCTCTGCCATCGGTCACCAGCATAGGAAAGGCTTGCACTGCCTGCTCAAGCGGTTCTCCAGCGAAAGGCTCAAGGATGTTCGACCGGACGCGCACCTGACCATGCTTCACCTGAATGAAGCCGCCGAAACCTTGAAATGATCGACCATAGGTGACTCCATCAGAGACGACCAGACCAAGCGGTGAACCTTGGGGATCGAAAAAATTGGCATTGACGAAAACGGCTGCGCCCGGCAGCGCGCTGCGCCATTCCTGCACGGTTCGTCGCTGCCCGGGTTGGTAATGGACGCGGAAAGTATAATAAGCTGGGTCGATGCGGACTGCTGTGAACTGCGTTAGCGCATTCGCTCCTTGCGGGCGGTAAATGCGCTGTTCTAAACCCGGGGCGAGGGTGCGCCAGCCCGTATTGATTTCGAGCTGCACATCGAGAGGAGCGGGCACGACCGCAGGTTCAAGTGTGGCCACTATCGTCGGGGTGACGCAGCCGCCGAGGAGCGATGCCGCCGTCACGAGCGAAGACAAACGCAGACGCTGCAGCAGCGCACAAAGGCGAGAAGTAGAGAGTTGCTTGAGCCTTGGGTGGTTCTGAGGCACGAAGGGTCCTTCTTGAATCTTGTCAGCAAGATGTTGTTCTGCTATACTTTAACTTACATTAAAAGGATTCGGAATGGGCGCCTAGCTCAGCTGGTTAGAGCGCACGGTTCACATCCGTGAGGTCAGGGGTTCAAGTCCCTTGGCGCCCACTAAAGCGAGCAGTCATGTAGTGGTCTACCCCGATTTTAGTGGAGTAACGGGTGGTCATGCAGCGCTGCTGAGTGGTGTGGCGTAGACCAGCCCGGAATGTAGCCGCGTGCGGTTGTAAAACACTTCGATGTAGTCGAACAGCACCATGCGCGCCTCAGCTTTGCTGACGAATACGCGCCCCTGCACGGCTTCAAGTTTGAGCGTGGCAAAAAAGCTTTCCGCCATGGCGATATCGAACGGGTTGCCCGACCGGCTCATGCTGCGAACAATGCCGGCAGCCTGGCAGGTATCGTAGTAGAGCAGGTTGGCAAACTCACTGCCGCGGTCAAAGTGCAGCAGCAGCCCCGGTGCCGGACGCTGGTGTGCCAGCGCCATGTCGAGCGCAGCGTTGGCAAGCGCGGCGTCGTGGTGGTCGCCCATCGCCCAGCCAACAATCTGGCGGGTACAGACATCCAGCACAGTGACGATGTACAGCCAGCCGTCGCGGGTCGGGATGTAGGTGGTGTCGGTCAGCCAGAGTGTGTTGGATTGCTGGGCGTGAAAGTGCTGGTCGAGCCGGTTGGTGACGATGAACGGATTTTTCGCTGCCCGCGTCAGGCTGACGCACCGCACGCCGCAGCGCACCGAGCGTGACCCCATCTACCGCATCAGCCGGGCGACCCATTTGCGCGAGGTGGGGATGCCACGGCTGCGCAGCGCTGCCGTCACCCGGTCGCTGCCGTAGGTACTCCGGCTCTCGGCAAAGACCGCTCGTATCTGCTCGCACAGTCGGGCATCCGCCTCGCCGCGTCGGTAGGTCTGTTCCTGCTGCCAGGCGTAGTAGCCGCTCATCGACACCTCCAGCAGCCCGCACAACTCAGTTACGCTCGCCTGGTCGCTCGTCTGCTGGATCACCGCGAACCGCTCCCCTTTGTCTCGCTCACCAGCCCGATAGCCTTTTTTAGCACTTCCACATGCACCTCTTTCTCCGCCAGCGCCGCTTCAAGCTGCCGGATGCGCGCGTTCAGTTCGCTCACCGTCGCTGTGCTGGCGTCGAATGCCCCTGGCTGCCCGTACTGCTTCATCCAGTGATACAGCGTCTTGCTCGACACCTCCAGATCGCGCGCGGTCTGCGCGACGTTGGGGCTGCTTTCCGCCTTGCGTACCGCTTCCCGCTTGAACGCTTCGCTGTACTGTTTCGGATGGCTCATCTTCGGTCTCCTCGGTCTCCATTATTCTATCTCGTCTCGAAACCGTTACTCCATTTTATCGGGGGAGGACCAATCTTTTGCCGGAGATTGCCTACCGCGAGGTGCTACGCATCCACCTGCTGAAGTTCTCGACCGCCGCAATTGGCAGTCAGCTGAAGGAAGATGGCTGGCTGATACCCGGCAGCAGCGACAGCCATCTGACGATGCAGATTCGCATCCGGGGGCGGCGGGTGAGAGTATGGCGCTTGAAAGCCGAACTCTTTCGCGGTGACAATGGTGACTCCGGTGACGCAGCCGATGGAGACGACGAAACAACCGCAGGGAGTGAGTAAATCTGTACGGAGACAGCGGTGACTCCGGTGACACACTCCCGTTCTTGCGAGCATCTGTCTCCGCTGTCACCGCTAGCATATCTCTATGTGTGTTTGAGCCGCAAAATTCTGTAAAAAACAGGGTGGGGGTGCGAACGTCGTTTCAAGAGTGATTCGATGACCGGAGACAGCGGTGACTCCGGTGATCCCGGTCGGTTTGCATCAAGTGGGCGGACAACCAGTATATATCCGCCCACCTAACACATCGAATGCCGAGATCAAATCCCGATCAGCACGCTGACCAGCGTGAAGTACAGCGCCAGCCCGGTGAAGTCCTTGATGGTGGTGATGAACGGATCGGCTCCCGGCGCATGGTCAAAGCCCAGCTTCATCAGCAGCCAGGGCAGGAAGAAGCCCAGGAAGGTCGCCAGCGTTACCACCGTGAAGATCGACACACCCAGCGCGATACCGATTTGCGGGATGTCGTTGGGGATGCCCTGCCACTGCCAGGCAATGACCCCGGTCACAACGCCCAGGATCGCGCCCATCACCAGTCCAATGCTGACCTCGCGGCGCACATGCTTCCAGAAGCGGTTCAGGTCAATATGCCCCAGCGCCAGGCCACGCGCAAAGGTCGTGGTGGACTGGGTGCCGACGTTGCCGCCCATGTCCATCACAATCGGGATGAAGATTGCCGCCGTCAGGACGGCCGCCAGTGTGTCCTCAAACGTATCAATCAGGCCACCAACGGCAAAACCTCCGGCTACCGTGACCATCAGGAACATAATCCGCAGCCCAACGGCATACCAGATCGGCCCCTGTGTGAGCTTCTGGCTGTGGATGACATCGCGCTCGCGGCGGATGTCCACGATACCCGCCTTCTGGTAAATCAGCTCAGACGCTTCTTCTTCCAGCACATCGATCACATCATCAAATGCCACTGCGCCCACCAGACGGTTCTCGCCGTCCACCACCGGCAGGGCGACCAGATCATACTGCTTGAGCAGGCGCGCCGCGACCAATCGCTTTTCGGTCGCGCCGACGAACACATCCGGGCTTTCGATCAGATCGCGGATCGGTGTGCCGGGTTCAGCTTTGACGAGCGAAGCCAGCGCGACAAACCCCTGATAGAAGCGACCTTCGTCAATCACGAACACAGCGCGCAGTTCCTCACTGCCCAGGTCGCTTGCTTTAACCGCCGCCAGCGCCTCATTGGCGGTGGCGCTGGTACGCACCGCCAGATAACGCGGGTTCATGATGCGCCCGGCGCTTTCTTCAGGATACCCCAACAGGATATTAACCGCCTGCCGCGCCTCCGGGCTGAGCGCTGTCAGCAGACGCTTGGTCACTTTGGCGGGCAGTTCGTCGAAGATGTGGGTACGCAGGTCGGCATCCAGCCCTTCCAGCAGGCGCACAGCATCGGGATCAGCCATAGCACGCACCAGATCGGTTTGTTCGGCGATGTCCAGCCGTTCAAAGACCTCAATCGCGCGATCTTTCTCCAGCAGGCGGAACAGGATAACCTTCTGCGCCTGCGGCAGTTCCTGCATCATGCCGACGATCTTTGGGGTAGACCAGGTGGCCTGGTGGGTTTTGATGGTGTTCCAGTCCTGCTTGTCGATCAGTTCGCGCAGGTCGTAGTTGGTGATGTTGGTCATGGTAAAAACGCTCCTCAATGGCTTTCGATGTCATGTCACATAACGTGTGTGTGCCGGGGAACCCCGACCGGGTGATATCGCTTGCAGCATCAGACACAGATAGCCGCCGGAGCAGAAGCGTCGCTGTGCAGACGTACACACCACCTATGTGACACGCATCGTCAGGTGCGCGAGACCTCCTGTAACCCCATATGCAGCTTATGCCGGACGCAGAAGCGACCCGTTAATCGACCACTACTATTGTCATCGTCCATCGGTTAAAGTCACTCGCTCCTCTCATCCTTTGATCTTCTACGGTAGAGTAACCGCCGGTACTGGCGGGAGACTCGCTCTTTGGGTGGGGCGTTCTCGCCCTGTGCCTCAGATTCGTTGAGGTCTTTGAGTAGTTGTTCGTCATCCAGGTTCAACTGTTCCATCTGCTGCTGGGTGTCACTGGTCAGCGCGCTCACTTCCTGTGCCAGTTCTTCCACATCTTCCACTTCCAGCGCAGCAACATCCACACGAGCGATGGACTTCACCACCAGCAGTTGCCTGACCAATCGCGGCACCTGATCGGCTTTCAATGGGTGATTTAGCTCCACCCGCAGGATCGCCGTATCGCCCGTGGTCGGCAGCATGGTCGCCCGTTTGACCGGCACACCCAGTCGATCCAGCGCCGTTAATGCCTTGCCGACGGCGCGATGGTCATCCTTGAGATGAATCTTCAGGTCATTCGCGGCTTCGCCACGTCCCAGCCGCGCTTCGAGGCGTTCCAGGGTTGTTAGCGTGAACAGGATGAACAACGTGGTCACAGCCGCCAGCCCGCCCAGACCTACGCCAGTCGCGATGCCGATGCCTGCTGACCCCCAGATGCTGGCGGCTGTCGTCAGCCCGCGCACCGTTGTGCCATGCCGCAGGATCGCCCCTGCGCCCAGAAAGCCGATGCCGGAGACGACATAACTTGCCACGCGCATCGGGTCGCGCATTTCAACATCCGTCAGGGCATACGCCCCTGCCATCGTCATCAGGCACGCCCCCAGACCGACCAGGATATGTGGGCGAAAACCGCTGGCGCGTTCATGTTCAGATCGTTCCAGCCCGATCATGCCGCACAGGATCAGCACCAGCACCAGCCGACCGATCAGCACCGGATCAACTGTGCCGATCACCGGGGCAAGCGCCTGCCCAATCTGCTCGATGATCGGCGTGATTATCTGGATGACTTGCTGGATGAAAACCTCAAATTCCATCGACTTGCCTCGCATGTTTATGACGAACCCGGTTAAGCGTAGCCTAATGGTAATCATGCCCACCAATCACTTAACCGATTTATAACATCCCTTATTCGCTCAGCGTTTTGAGCAGGCGTGCCAGTTCCATTTGACGGCGGATATCGCCTTTTTTGATATGCTTGATCCACGCCAGCGCATAACGATGCCCCAGTCGGGTCAGCAGTTGCCGCCAGATGCGCCCGCGAAGGGTATCGCAACTGCTGGGAATGCAAGCATTCAGCCGCTTGAGCATCTCAGCGCGGCGGGCAAGCTGGCGGGTCTCAGTGTCCGCCAGACGCAGGAAAACATCCCGCCGCACGGGATCGCTTGCGTTTGTCGCCAACGTCTTATAGATCGCCAGTGCAATCTGTTCATGGCAGTAGATCGTCTGCATGTGGGCGAGAAATTGCCCGTGGATGAAGCGTGCCAGTTTTTCGTGGCTCACCTGTACCTGAAAGGCGGTGAAGCCGCCATCGTCGCTGCGGATCCAGTTCATCAGGATCATGTGCCTTACCTCCGCACAAACTCATCATTGATCGTTCGGGTTGGGTATAACTCTGATTGTCCTGTTCCATACGGCCTCACCTCCTTTCTTCAGGCTCACCTTATATCACAATGGGCTATGTGCTTTGACCATTGGTCGAAAGCGAAAGCCAGCGCTCGGTCACATCGTACTCAAAGAGTTCGGCGTAACGTCCCCAATCAACCGCCGTTTCAAACTGTCGTTGGGCTTCTTCTTCCGGATAATATTCATCCAAAATGTCGAGAAAGAAGTCGGCACGCATTTCATGATTGCCTTTTTCCTGAAGCGTCTGGTAGATAGTTGCCACCAGCGGCGCGTTAACCAGAGCCTGCTGCCGGAAAATCTCCTTACTAGAAAGAATGTCCGCATCCGCAAAGGTATGATCGATGTCAGTGACCGTGATGTCACTGGCTTCGACCTGCGCGAAACCGAGCAGTACCGCCGCATCCATGATTGGCAGAAGGTCATTTGCACCCAGATTGAGGCGCTGCGCCAACTGCGGAATATCCTCCTTGCCGCCGCGCTCAACGACCATTTCGAGCAGACCGCTCATCCCACCCACTCGCGCATGAGGCAGCGGCAGAAAGCGATGCGCTTCGCCCGCATGAATGCTGGAAACTGGTGAAACTACCTCGGCAGTCGGGTCGGTCATTACGGTATAGATGTAATCGACCAGAGTCTTGAATCGCGCTGCGTTACGTTCACGTGGACGCGGCAGGTCAATTTCTACTTCGCCGCGCACATGACCGGGGTTCGCGCCGAGGATGATGACTCGATCCGCCAGCAGCACCGCCTCGTCAATGTTGTGTGTCACGATCAGAACGCTTTTTGCTGGAAAACTGCCCTGCTCCCACAGCATCCTGATCTCACCGCGCAGGTTCTCAGCCGTCAGCACATCCAGCGCGCCAGAGCTGATTTGTGCAGCCAGATACAGCAGCGCCAGAACGCCCAGCAGCACAGCGACATCAGCCAGCAGTGCCGGGATTTGACGCGGCGCACCAGTGCGCACAGCATCGCGGGGTGCGAAAGGATGCCGCAGCAGCATAGAACCTCCTCAAATTGGTTGTGAGGCACACTGCTGGGAATCGCTCAAATGGGGGGAATCAAAAGCCCCAACCAGTTTCAATCTGATCGGGGCAGGAAAAACGAGGAAGTCAGCAGAACCCTAGATCAGATTAGTCTTATGAGTGATGTTGGCAGCAGTGTGCTGCTTACTAGGGTAACCGTCCATCTTTTCTTTCTCTTCGCGCTCACAGATTCATCAGAATTTGTTCGTGTCTGTGAGACAGCATGTCTTTTACCAGCGATACTTTACGCCTGTTGATGTTATTTGTCAAGCATATTTTTCCGTTAGGACATCAGAACACAGAGTGGCTGCTCAGTTCTCACGCTTTCTTTGTGTTTCAAGGAGCAGTTGGGCTTCGCGGCTACCTATGCGCTCAAGAGCGCTGCGCGCGGCTTGAACAACATCAGGATGAGAATCGCTCAATGCCTGATCGAGTGCGTCTATTGCTTCCTGATTGCCTATTTCGCCCAGCGCTTGTGCTGCTGGAATTCGCACCCATGCGCTTTCATCATGAAGCACTGACCTTGCCCACTGAAAACGGACACAAAGTTAAGACACAAACTGTTGTTCGAAGTGCTCAGGACTGAGATAGCCCAGCGCTGAGTGACGATGCTGGCGGTTATACCAGCCTTCAATGTAAACGAAAATGGCGGTTTTCGCCTCCGCACTTGTCCGATAATGCTGACGATAGATCAGTTCGGTTTTGAACGTCCCCAGAAGCTTTCCATCGGGGCATTATCATAACAGCAGCCAACGCCGCTCAAGCTGGAGCGCATCTGATATTTTGCCAGCAACGCTTGATAGTCGTCGCTGGTGTACTGACTGCCTTGGTCGGAGTGATGTAACACGTCAGCCGGTGGCTGGCGTTGCAAGATCGCCATTTCCAGCCCCGCTTGCGTCAGTTCATCCGGCATGTGTTCATCCATCGCCCAGCCGACGATGCGTCGTGAGAACAGGTCGAGCACCCCGGAGAGGTACAACCAACCTTCATCGGTCGCAATGGCCGTGATGTCCACCAGCCATTTCCGGTTAGGCTGCTCCGCGCTGAATTCGCGCTTCAAGAGATTGCAGGCGCTGGGTGGGCGTCCATCGCGGCGGGTGGTTTGCACGCGACGGCGCGGCAGGACGGCACTTAAGCCGAACTGCCGCATCAGCCGAACGATGTGCTGCCGACTGCAGCGCACCCCTTGGGCTTTCAGTTCGGCATAGGCCCGTGGACTGCCATACGTCTGCTGGCTGGCGGCAAACACCTGCTGGATGTGACCCAGCAAGGTGGTCTTTCGTTGTTCAGGTTGGGTCGTCTCGCCTCGCTGACGCCAAGCGTAGTAGCCACTGCGCGACACACTTAAGGCTCGACACATCACCTGCACGTCAAACTCCGTCTCATGCTGCCGGATGAAGCGATACGTTATGGTTGTTCCTGTGAGAAAATGCTCAGTGCCTTTTTTAGCACTTCACGTTCCTGGCGCAGCAGCTCGTTGTCTCGCTGCAAACGCCGGATGAGTTCCTCATCCTCTTTCAGGCGTCCTTTTCCCGGGAATGCCTGCTGCCCGTCGACTTTCAGGCGCTGTTTCCACTTCGCCAGTAAGCCCGGCGTGATGCCTAATTCGCGCTCGATTTCGCTGGTGCTTTTGCCGCTGGTGTTCACCAGCTCGACGGCTTGTAGCTTGAATGCTCATGGATACGTTCTTTGGCTCGCCATGACCTTGCTCCCCTTGCTGGAATTCTACCTGTTCTTGGTGTCCATTCCACAACACGGGCAAGGTCAGACCTCGCAGCTATCCGTCTGGATCAGGTGCTGACCGAGCAGGGCTTCCTTCAACTCCTGAGCATACCGCATGTGATCTACCAGAAGCCCCGATGAGATTCTGAGGTGGACGACATCGCGTCCCCACACCCACTGCACCAGCTTGCCAATCGCCGCTTTTGCCAGCCGCAGACGGAAGGCATTGCCCATCGTGCGCTCATTGGCGGTGCGGCCACGTAACCGGAGCAGTTCGCCCGGTGGGAGCTGTGCCAGCGCCAGATCGCCGACGAACCAGGTCGCGCCGTCCTCGTCGGTCAGTTGATCGCCGGGGTACTTCGCCGCCAGCGCCTCGCGGTTGAACTTGATCTCACGGGCGTGACCCGCGACCGATGGAAAGGCGACCGCGCCAGCCTCCGTCACGACTTTGGCGACACCGTAACCGATGTCCAGCCCGACAGTAAGGATGCCGCTCCGGTCTGAGGTGGATACTGCTGCCTGCTGATTGTTCCTGCGCTTTGCCACTGTGATACTCCTTAATGAATGAAAAGAAGCCGCACCTAACCAGTCGAGTCATCTTCGGGAGATGTCTCATCAGTCGGGTGGGCTTCAGGACGAACGAAATCGAAGGGTTCGCATCGCGAAATAGCGTGCGCAGCCTCACTGGGATGGAAGCTTTTGGATTTGTCGTGAGTAGCACCTGTTAGTTGACGGGCTCGCTTTTTTATTGCGTAAAAGTTTGGCATCAACAACCCGGCTGGATGGCGTATACTTGAGGGATGATCGGTGTGCGAAGCGATGCGCGCCGTGGTGCACGTTTTCGAGGTGGGCGTTCATGCTGAATTTATCAACAGTCTCTGGCGGCCGTGAATGGGTGTTATTCTGGGTTCGTTGGGTGCTGCTGCTTATCTCTGTTGGGATATTCTTTTTCGTTAACGGCCAATTCAGCACTCCGGTTGAAGCAGAAACGCTTATTCGTACGGCTGTCATCGCTGCTGCGGCCAATGTGGCGCTGCTGCCGTTTCTCTTCTTTCGAAAACTGCATCCAGCTCTACCGCTGGTCGCGCTGGGGGGCGACCTCGTGATGGCAGGTGTCTTCACGATCGCGGCCGCGACACAAGCATGGACGTTGACAGGCGTCTTGCTGCTGTTGTTGGTCAGTAGCTTGGTGCGCTATTCGTTTCCCTACTCCGTAGTCAGCAGCGTCGGCATCCTTATTGTCGCCACGGCAATGATAGCGGGCATGCGTTTTGATCTGGCTCAGATCGGGGTCACGCTGCCGCTCGGCATCGCCGTCTTTGGGGCGGTCGCAGTGGTCGCGGTCGCCTACGGCCTAGAGCGGTTGGTTGGCACGCAAAGAATCGAACTGGAGGCAACGCATGAGAGCCGCTCGCTCGTTACACAGCAAATGCGCGACCGGATGCGCGGCATTTATGACCTCTCTTTTACCATGGGCTCGACGCTCAAGTATGAGAAAATCCTCGATGCTGCGCTTGAGGCAGGACGTTTGGGTATGCGCCTGCCTGACAGCCTCGGGACTACCTTGATCTCGGCCGTCCTCTTGTTTCATGCCGATGATAATGCGCTGCATGTCGTTTCCTCGCGCCGGCTCACCCGTGCCGATGCATCCTGCGTGATCCCGGGCCGGTCTGGCATTATCGGAGATGCGCTCAAAGAGGCCGTGCCGGTCTTCGGCACCGATGCCAAGAAAGACCCTGAGCTTCAGTACTTCGCAGCTTTGCAGTACTGTCGGTCGATCTTGTGCATTCCGCTGCGCGCAGGCTATGACAACTTCGGTGTGCTCTTGTATGCCAGCGAGAAACCACAGGCGTTTAGCGAAGAGCAAAGCGAACTGCTGACTGCGATCGGCATTCAGGCGACGATCGCGCTGCAGAATGCCGTGCTTTATGAAAGTTTGATGCGAGAGAAGGAACGCATCGTCGAAGTTCAGGAAGACGCCCGCAAAAAACTGGCGCGCGATCTGCATGATGGCCCGACGCAAAGCGTGGCCGCGATCGCGATGCGCATTAATGCGATCGCGCGGATGGTAGAGCGAGCGCCATCCCAAGCGGTTGAGGAGCTGCGCAAGGTCGAAGAGTTAGCACGCAAGACGACTAAAGAGATCCGCCACATGTTGTTTACGCTGCGGCCGTTAGTGTTAGAGACTCAAGGGTTGGCAGCGGCGCTGCACCAACTGGCCCAGAAAACCGAAGAAACGCACGGGCAGTCGGTTGCCGTGAGAGTAGCTGCCGACGCGGAAAAAGCCCTTGACTATAATCAGCAAGGGGTGCTTTTCTACATCATCGAAGAGGCCATCAATAATGCACGCAAACATGCCCGTGCCAGTTTGGTGAGCGTCGTCGTTCGCCTGCAGAACGATGTCGTCGTCGCGCAAATCTCCGATAATGGCCGCGGCTTTAATCTGAATGAGGTTGAGCATGATTACGACAAACGCGGCAGCTTGGGCATGACGAACATGCGTGAACGCGCTGAGCTGCTCGATGGCACGCTGAGCATCGACAGCGTAGAAGGGCGTGGGACAGTCGTGACCGTGATCGTGCCGCTGCAAGCGCCGGCTGGCGTCATTTCAGACAGCCAGCTTCCCCAGCGGCCCGTCACCAAGTTAGCGTTGGCCGCTACCTCGCGGCTGGCGGTTGCTCAAGATATGGGCAGCTTGGCATGACTCATTCTGATTTGGCAGCCCTGCGCGGAGAGCCGAGTTATGTGTGGCGGGCCGGGCAGGAGCGCCGCCTCGCTTTGATCGCGCGCTGGACGCGCCTTGAGGGCGCACATGTGCTGGTTGATGGCTGCGGCGTGGGGATGTATGCCGCTCAGATCGGTGAACGATTTGGCGCAGTTGTTGACGCCTTCGACATTGAAACGGAGCGCGTGGCTGAGGCGCGCTTGAAAACGCCGCGCGCAGTCATTGCGGCTGCTGAGGCACTTCCTTACCCCGCGAATTGTTTTGATACTGTGCTCTCTCACGAAGTCCTTGAGCATGTTCGCGATGACCGCATGGCTGTACAGGAGATGGTGCGCGTGCTCAAGGTTGGCGGCCGGGTCGTCATTTTCGTACCGAATCGATGGTATCCGTTCGAGACGCACGGTCACTATTGGCGTGGCCGCTATCATTTCGGCAATACCCCGCTAATTAATTATCTGCCCGATGGGCTGCGTAACCAGCTCGCGCCTCATGTCCGCGCCTACACGCAGCGAGGACTGCTCCAGCTTTTTGAAGGCTGCCCCGTGCAGAAGATCGCTCAGCAGCGTATCTTCGGCGGTTACGACAACCTCATCGTTAAATTAGGCGCTATTGGCCGCGCTTTGCGCGCTGCATTGCAGCGCAGCGAAGGCACGCCATTCGATGTTTTTGGTCTATCACATTTC
Source organism: Aggregatilineales bacterium (assembly GCA_046719065.1). GTDB lineage: Bacteria > Chloroflexota > Anaerolineae > Aggregatilineales > Phototrophicaceae > Flexifilum. The sequence goes on from JBDNDP010000012.1 coordinate 58,304, forward strand.
ATTGTGATGGAAAAAGTTGGGCGTTAAACGCTGCCGCGATCATCAACGAAAACCGGCAAGTGACCGAGCGCGATGATGTCCGACCAAGCTGCACGGTCTCCTTCGGTGAAGATCGCAGCATGCGCAATGACTTCGGCCCCGGCCTTATTGACGATTAACCGCATACCTTGCAACGTGCTGCCAGTCGAAATGACATCATCCAGCAGCGCAACGCGTTTTCCTGCCAGCAAAGCGCGGTCTTTCTCATCCAAGAACAGGCGCTGCGGCTCACCTGTGGTGATGCTCAAAGTTTCCGATTGCAGCGCGTCCCCCATGTAAGGCTTAAGCGATTTGCGCAGGACGACGTAAGGAATGTTCAGCTCGGCGGAAACCGCGTGTGCCAGTGGGATGGCCTTCGCTTCAGCAGTCACGAGTATTTCGATTGGGAACGGGCGCAGTTTATCGGCAAGCTGCTTGGCGGCGGCCTGAACAAGCTCTGTATCGCCAAGAATGTTGAGGATGGCAATACGCACTCCCGGCTTAATTTCGAACAGGCGCAGGTCGCGTTTAATGCCGGCGACTTCGACGGGGTAAGTCTCGTGTGAGGCGCTCACGTAGGCATACTCCTTACATGCGGAAGCGCCTTAATTTTAGCACAGCCAGTCCGTCTCGAGCACGGAAGCTTTACACCAAATGTCCATCGACCAACGTCAACACGCGGTCTGCAATTTTGGCGAGTTCGGCATCGTGAGTGACGATCACCACGGTCGTACCCGCACGTTCACGGATATCACGCAGGGCTTGCAGGACGATCGCGCCGGCCTGGCTATCAAGATTGCCGGTAGGTTCGTCTGCGAGCAGTAAAGGTGGGTCGTTTGCCAGTGCGCGCGCAATGGCAACGCGCTGCTGCTGGCCGCCCGATAGTTCAGTTGGGCGGTGGTGAAGCCGGTCGCTTAATCCCAACATCGACAAGAGTTCGCGCGCGCGTTTCTCCGGCGCAAACTTTCGATTGCGCGCGAACTGAATGGGCAGGCTGACGTTTTCAAGTGCCGTTAGGGTTGGGATGAGATTGAAAAATTGAAAGATGAAGCCGATCTTCTCGTTGCGGATTTCTGTCAGCCGATCCTCGCTCATCCGGCTGATTTCGATGCCATCGATCTCAATTGAACCGCGGGTTGGGCTATCTAGGCCGCCGATTAGACCGAGCAGCGTGCTTTTGCCGCTGCCAGATGGCCCAACAATACTGACGATCTCGCCCGCACAAATATCCATATCGACGCCGCGCAGCGCATGTACAACTGTTTTGCCTAGCGGAAGCTCGCGCGTGACACCGCGGGTGCGGATCACAACCCTATTTTCTCGAATCATGAAACGGTCATCCTGCGTTTGAATTTTCATGCCATTGTATACGCAGCATGACTGCGCAAGTTGCTGGACAGGATGATTGTATGCGAAAGCTTTGGAAAGATAAACTGCGTGGATAGCGATTGGGCGAGTCGATTCGGACTGCGCTGAGACTACTCACCCGTTCATGCGTACACGACGGTACATTTGCCGGAATGCAGCCAGCACGTCGGAAGTCGTGATGATGCCAACCAGCGTTTCAGACCGCACGACAGGCAAACAACTGATGTGATAATCGAGCATAAGACGAACGGCATCATCGGCATCGGCGTCCGGCTCCACAACGATCGGAGCCGGCGTCATGATGGCTCGCACAGGCAGCCGTGTGACGAGATCTTCATTCTGCCACGTCTCGCGCAGGATAAAGGGTGATTTTAGCGCAGCGCGGCAGTCACGCTCAGTCAAAATACCTACGAGCTGCCCTTCAGAATTGAGGATAGGTAGGTGATGGAAGCTGTTCTCGCTCAAGATCTCGAGTGCTGTCCGCAGAGGTTGGTTCTGGTGCAGCGTCACCGGCTTCGCGGTCATGATTTCAGAAACGATCATAAGGGCATGCTCGCTTGTTCATTAGCAGGTGATGGGACAGGACGGCGCATCGCTGCTCTCCGTCCTGTCATCTAGCGTTCGTAAAACTACTCTGACTCTGACGGCAGTGGAGCGAGTTTGCGCGGTTCGTCCGACCGCGCTTGAACGAGCATCTTGAAAATATCGGACTCGGTAATAATGCCGACTAGTTTGCCTTTTTCGTCCACAACAGGCATGCCGCTGATCTTATTTTCAAGCATCAAGTAGGCGACGCTGAGGATTGTGTCGTCGGGGCGTACCGAGATGACGCCGGTCGTCATCACCTTTTTGACGGTGAGCTGATCCCATAGATAGTTGAGTTCCCAGATGCTCAGGCTCGTCGCATCCGATGGACTGGCTTCGCGGATATCACCAATCGTGATGATGCCGACAAGACGATCTTGGTCAACCACCGGCAAGCGACGAATGCGGCGCTCTTTCATCAACTGGTGCGCTTCTTTGACCGGCGTATCGGGGTTGACCGAGACGACAGGACTGGTCATCCACTCAGAAACGCGAATATTCTCCAGCATGAGCTTCCTCCTTCGCTCACAGAGGTTTGATCTTACGATAGAGGAAAATTGCTAGATGAAGGTCATACCTTAAGGATGATCAATGTGATACCTGAGCTAATTATGCAGAGGCATCAGCAACGTGACATTGGTGCCGGCGCCAGGCTTAGAATGGATGTTGACAGTACCACCGTGCAGCCGGGCGCGCTGCTGAATGTTGAATAACCCCAGCCCAGCGTGGTTGGCGATGGAGCGCATATCAAAGCCTGCGCCGTCGTCGATGATTTCCAGTTCGAATAAGCGATCATGCCGCTGTGCTTTGATGATCACTTTGTGAGCGCTTGCGTGGCGCACAACATTACTGATGGCTTCGTTAGCCATTTGGCTTACGGCCTCTGCGATCAGTGGCGAAAGGGGAACATCGGGCTCGTCCACTTGAATGGTGACGGTGAGATCGGCGGGAATGTGCAGCCGCTTGAGCGTTTCGTGGATGCACTGGCTGATCGTCTTCTGCTGGCGGCCAGCGGCCTTCAGATTAAGGATGTATTCGCGGATGTCTTCAATGACTTTGTTAAGGCTCTGCATGACGGGGCGCAAATCGTCCGCTTCGATGCTTCCGCTTACGCGCATCAATTCGATCTGCATCCCGATCGCGTAGAGCGACTGGATGACACCATCGTGCAGTTCCATACTGATGCGCTCTCGTTCTTCGAACAGCGTTAGGCGGGCGCGCTGATCGCGCAGCCGTGCCCCAGCGATGGCAAGCGCGGCATAGCCAGCCAGCATTTCGATCAACCATTGATCGCGCTCATCGAACTCGCGGCCATGTTCTGGGTCGGTCAGATACAGCATGCCGAACAGCTGGTCGCCGACGAGGATGGGGACACCTAAGAAACGATCCATCAATGGGTGATGCGGCGGAAAACCGACAGAGCGTGGATCTTGGCTGATGTGCGGGATGCGGATCGGTTCGCGCTCTGCCATGATAGCGCCGAGGAGGCCACGCCCCTGAGGCAGTGCGCCGATCTTGTGCGCTGTAATATCGTCCAAGCCAGAAAACATGAAAAACTCTAGACCCCCGCGGTTGTCTGGAACGCCGAGCGCTGCATAACGCGCTCTGACCATCTGGCGCGCTGTTTCAGCAATGCGTTCGAGCACCTCGCCAAGCGTATCGGCTTCGGCCGCTGCTATCACTGCTGTGGCGATGTCTTTGAGCTGGCGCAGGATATCTGTCATGTCATTCTGGCGCAATTCGTCACTTGCTGACATAATTCAGATCACTTTATCTAAACATTTGCTTGTACGATCAAGTTTAACGCCTCCATAAGGTTCCAGCGAGTACGTGCTTATGTCCAAGATCGTGCGAATTTTAGTGGCTGATGATCATGCAGTAGTTAGAGCGGGCATGCGTGCGCTGCTGGAGCATCAAGGCTATTTTCGCGTGGTTGCCGAAGCGGCAACCGGAGAAGAAGCCGTTGCCAAAGCGCAAGAGTTTCGGCCTGATGTAGCGGTACTCGATATTCGCATGCCCGGCCTATCTGGCATCGAGGCGTGCCGGCGCATCGTCGAGTCGGTCGAAGGATGCCGCGTGATTATGCTCACCTCCTATGCCGAGGATGAGCTGTTGTTCGCCGCGATCCAAGCCGGCGCTTCTGGTTATGTGTTGAAAAGAATTGGCGACAATGAGCTGGTGCAGGCTGTGGAACGCGTCAGCCGCGGCGAAGGCATGCTTGACCCGGCAATGACGGCCACGATCTTCTCAGAAATGCGCAAGGCGAACCAAGCCCAACATGCGGCCGCATTCGCTGACTTAACGCCACAGGAACTTGCGGTGCTGGCGCTGGTTGCGGAAGGATTGACGAATCGTCAGATCGCCGTGCGCCTTTACTTGGGTGAAGGCACAGTGCGCAATTACGTCAGCAGCGTGCTGGCCAAGATCGGCGTCTCCAACCGTGCCGAGGCCGCCGCTTACGCGGTCAAAAACAAGATCAGCGAGCTGGTGCCGCCTTCAAGCGAGAACAAGCGCGACAGCACGTCTTAGGCGGCCTCATGCTCGGTTAAACTTTCTCGGTGTTCGCATCTTTAGAAAGCTTTTCTCGTTCGGCGCTGCGCTGGCCCGGAATGACCATCACAGGGCGCGTGCTGCCCGAAAGCACCTTCTGCGTCACACTGCCGAACAGCCAGCGGCCTAGCCCAGACCGGCCATGGGTTGACATTACGATCGCATCGACGTTAAGCCGCGTCGCCGCCTCGATAATTAAGGCCGCTGGCTCACCCATATCGACTTCAATCTCCACCTGCAGCTGGTGCTGCTCTTGCAGCTTCTTAGCTAGCCGTTCAAGATATTCCGTCGCATAGGGCGTGGCATCGTGAACAGCGTTGCTGTATTCCGTGACGACGGTCGTAGGGGTGGGGTAAAAATCGTAGATGGGGACGGAAGGCGCCTCAACGACCGTCAGTAGAGTCATTTTGCCGTTTGGGTCGAGGATACGAACGGCGTGCTCAAGCGCGGTTTGAGACAGCGTCGAACCATCGAGAGGAACCAAAACATGCTTTAACATAAGGCTGTCCTCCTCAGTTTTCAGCCAAGCTCTATTCTGAATCTTGAGTGAGTTTGCCCAGTTGCGGTAGTGTCAAAACACCGCAATTCTTGCTGCAATCTAACACCTTCGAAAAGCTGTATGCACCAAAGGGATGGCGCGAAAAAGCGCCGCTTAGCGCTATCGATGGAGGTTAGCCTACGGTTTCAGGCATGTAAACGGGCGTCAGCCACTCATGGTATTTGGCGACTCGCCCTGCCACGACATCGAAAAAGAGATCGCGGAGCTGCCGGGTGAGGCTGCCCATGCGCCCAGTCCCAATGGGGCGGTGTTCGACACGCGTCACTGCGGCTATCTGCACACCCGTGCCGCATAAGAACACCTCATCGGCGACGTAAACCTCAGTGCGATCGATGTCCCGCTCGACCACTTCCAGCCCTAGATCATCGCGCATGAGCTGAATCGCTGTGCGCCGGACGATCCCCTCGAGTACGTCGGACTGCGCCGGCGGCGTATAGACAACCCCGCGCCGCACGATAAAAATATTGGCAGCGCTGGCTTCGGTGACGTGGCCCTCTTGATTCAGCACCAGCGCTTCATCATAGCCAGCAAGGATCGCATCAGATTTAGCTAGCGCAGAGTTTGCATATGCCCCAATGATCTTGCCGCGTGCCGGGATCGCGTTGTCATCCACGCGTCGCCATGCCGAGAAGCATACGTGTGCGCCGTCTTCTTTAGGGATGTAAGCCCCGAATGGCAACGCAAACATCGTCAAAGCATCTTCGACGTCGTGCAGGCGCACGCCGATCATCTCAGTCGACTTGTAGGCAATTGGGCGAATATAGCAGTTTTCACGGAAATTCTCTTTACGCAGCAGGTCGGTCAAAATATCGATCAGCTCCTCCGACGAATAGGGCACTTGAATGCGGAGGAGGTTGGCCGATTGAATGAAACGTTCGAAATGATCCAAGGGGCGGAAGATAAATAACTGCGCTTCATCCGCATTCCAGTAGCCGCGCAGTCCACCAAATACCCCAGTTCCATAATTGAAGGCATGGGTCATCACGCTGACTTGCGCCTCGGCCATTGGCACGATTTTTCCATTAAAAAAGGCGTAGGTGGGTCTGCCCTGCACCATGCAAACTGCTCCTTGAACTTGATTATGGATCAAAAATGACTTTTACTCACTATAGAGACGCTGTGGACTCGGCGCAAGCGCCCTCATAGACCAATCGACCAGATGGGCGAGATGATGAGCACAACAAAAAAGGTGCCCCCCACAGGGTGGCCATCCAATTAGCGCCGCGCCGATAATGGAGGCCAAGGAACAGCAGACCGGTTGCAACTAGCGGGACTGCGACGCGATAGGCGGCTACGGGATCAACCCAACTGACATCCGGCATCAACACGACGAAGCCAGCGCCAGCCACGGCTAGAGGGGCAGAGTAGTGCGGCGGCTGGCGCAGCCGCAAGCCGCGCAGCAGGTTCATGGCTGACAGCGCGAAGACGATCACAGCCGGCAGGCCGAGCCAAACTACCAACATCGCGAACTCGAGCAGACTTTCCTCAAGCTCTGCAAACATGCCTTGCAGCGGGATCCAATGCAGTTTGGCTGCCGGGTAAATCGTCGGCAGGGTGCCAAACCACAGTCTCATGATGCTCCACCAAATCAAAAAACCAAACCCCGATGCCCCGGCCAGCAGAACGGCCCAGCGTATGCGTCCTGTCAGTGCGGCATGCAGGGCCAGCCCGCCGGCAAAAATCAATCCGAGTTCTTTTGTGAAAGTTGCCAGCACAAGCAGCATAGTCGCTAGGCGTAGCCGTTCGGCTCGATAAGCAGCAGTGGCTGCCAAGCCCAATGCCATGCACAACGGCTCATGTAGGTCGAGCCGCACAGCGAGCAGCTGTCCCATCCACAACCCATAGGCAAGGGCGATCCAAGGCAAGCCTCCATCTTTACGTAGTAAGTACGCGATCAGGCCAGCCCCAAGGCTGTGCGCCAAAACATTAATCGCGATCAACGTCCACGGGATCCAGGATGGGCTGCCGAAGGCAAGCGCGCGGGCAACCGTTGGGTACAGGATGCGCTGAAAACGCAAGCTGGGGCCGTCCATAAACGGTTCTGCATTTGCGCCGTAACGAGCGATGAAATAGGCAAATTGGCCATCGTAACCCGTCGTGCCCTCCGGGTCTCTTAGCGAGAAGCGGGTGCCGATATTGGCAAAACCGATCGGGTCGAAATTCGTTTGACGTAGATCGTTAAATACGATGAGGAGAGAGAGCACGAGCGCGATCAGGCCAATCGACAGTCCTGCGCGCAGAGCAGCGCGCTCAGCATTCGAAAACAAGGCCGGGCTGTTCGCCCGGCTGTTTTCTAAGTTACTGCCATGCTGTGAAGTGTCTGTCTCCATTAGCCCAAATAGTCACGCAGGTTGTGGGCGAGACGAGGATGGCGCAGCCGGCGCAGCGCTTCTTTTTCAAGTTGGCGAATGCGCTCGCGGCTGAGGCCAAATTTATTTGCGATTTCTTCGAGCGTGTGTGGCTCGCCGCCCCCTAAACCGAAGCGCAAACGCAAGATATGGCTCTGGCGCGGCGTCAGCTCGCTCAGCACTTCCTCGATCGTCTCTTGAAGGAGATGTTGGGTGGCTGCCTCGACCGGGCTGGGCGAGTCTTGATCCTCGATAAAGTCGCCGAATTCGCTGTCTCCGTCGTCGCCAACCGGTCGCTCAAGCGCGATCGCATGCTGGCTTGCGTCCATCATGCTGCGGATGCTCTCGGCCGGGATGTCCATCTCAAGGGCGATTTCTTCGGGCGAGGGCCGGCGGCCGAGCGTTTGCTCAAGCGTTTGGGCCGCACGATACATCTGGCGAATGCGTTCAGTCATATGAAGCGGAATACGGATGGTACGCGTCTTTTGGGCGAGCGCGCGCGTGATGGCCTGACGGATCCACCAAGTAGCATAAGTGCTGAAGCGGTTGCCGCGTTTGTAGTCATATTTGTCGACTGCGCGCATCAAGCCGACGTTGCCTTCTTGAATCAGATCAGGAAAAGGCAGGCCTTGACCCATATACCGCTTGGCGATGCTGACGACCAGCCGGGTATTGGCACGGCCGAGGTGCTCGCGTGCGGCCTGCCCGTCGCGACACAAGCGCTCAAGGTGGGCGATCCAAGCTTCGCTGTAGCCATCGTGCACGCTGATTCGAGAGAGAGTTTCGCGCGCTTGCTTGCCCATCTCGATGCGTTTCGCCAGCTCAATTTCTTCTTGCGCAGTCAGCAGAGGTTCTTGTGCCATTTGCCGGAAATACAGGCCGACGGGGTCATCTGCCGAGACAGCATTAATATCCCCTACGCCAGGGTCGTGCAGCAGTTCTTCCGGTTCATACTCTTGCTCGCCTTCCTCAACCAGCAGATATCGGTCGTTCGCCTCGCTTTCTTGTCGTAACTCGATGCCTAGCTCATCCAGCTCATATAAAAGCGTTTCGATGGCATTCACATCATCGCCATCGTCTTCAAGCACCTCAAGGACATCCTCGAAGGTCACATAGCCGCGCTGGTCGGCCCGGTTCATCAGTTCCTGTAACACGACCTATCTCTGCCTCCTCCATGAATAGGATTGGCATTGTCTGCCATGCCTGTGCTGGCGCACAGACCCGCTGAAGGGATGCGAACTAACTGATTTTAACACACTAATCGTGTCTTTGTGAATTACGTTGCATATCGAACTTAACACGCGCTGTTAATTTTACGATCTTTGCAGAATCAATGTTGCTCAACAGCCGCTTATCGCTCTAAAGTCTAAATTGTTTGCAGTAAATTAGTATTCTGTATATGATACGAGACAGTGAACATCGACCGAGCAGGGATTATGGAAACGAGACGATTCACCGATAATTTACCAGATCCTGATGACGAACCGCCGCAGCAGAGCGCCGCTGCGCAGCGTCCAGCGCCTGTACAGGGATCGCCTCCTGCTGCAAGACCGTTGCGCGCTGGCGCGCACCTGCCGCGCACGCTCACGCAGGTGCTCAACGAAGCAAACGAGCGCGTCGTCAGCGGTGATCTCGTTGATTACGTCCCCCTGCCGACGGGCTTTGACCCGCTGGATGGCTTCATTGGCGGTGGGCTGCGCAAGACCGAGCTGGTGCTGCTTGGGGGGGCGCAGGGCATTGGCAAAACCATCGCCACGCTGCAAATTGCGCGCAATATTGCCATGCGCCCCGATCAATATGTCTTCTATCTCAGCTATGAGCACACCGAAACGCATTTGATGCATCGCCTGCTGTGTCTTGAGAGCGTCAACCCGCCGGAGATCGACCTGAGCCGCGGCCTGAAGCTGCGCGATCTATATCAGATCATCGTCGCTCAGCGGGCTAAAGAATTCATGGGCAAAGATGGTGGCGCTGGTTCGCTTCAGGCAATTCTGCGCGAAAACCCGCGCACTGCGCCCAGCCTGGCCCGTCTTACTCGCTACTCAGATCGAATGATACTCGTAAAAGCCAGCCCGGCTGTGACGACGCTGCGTGCCATTAAAGAGATGACCGCCCGTTTATGCGATGCTACAGGCGGTCAAGTTGTTGTGTTCATCGATTATCTGCAAAAAGTCGCCGTCCATCCCGAACGACCGCGCGACGAAAACGATAAAGTGACCATGATCGTTGAGGGCCTAAAGGACATCGCCATGAGCCTTGATGTGCCCGTCTGGTCGATCGTTGCAGCCGATCGTGAAGGTCTTAAAAGCAAGCGTATTCATCTGTTCCACCTGCGCGGCAGCAGTGCGCTCGATTATGAGTCCGATATCGCAATCATCATGAACAATAAGTACCAAATCCTGTCCAAAGACCATGTTTCATTTAACCCGTATACGGCCAAGCAGTTTAGGGACTGGGTGGTCTGGACGATCGAGAAAAACCGCGCAGGCCGCGCCATGCAAGATATGGAATTCCAGCTTCATGGGCCGCATTTCGCGTTCGACCCGCGCGGCCAAAAAGTGCAGCAGCAGTTGATCGACGAAAAGGTGATCGAGATTTAGCGCCAACACAGCCTCAATGTTCGCGGCAAAAACAGGACGCCCGCCGGGCGTCCTGTTTTTGGGTTCAACTCATCAGCTTGCTGAAGCAGTATCGCGCAGGCGAAAGTGATTGAGCTTCGAAAGCTCGCGTACCTGTTGGTCGGCGCGGTAGCTGCTGCGCACCAATGGCCCGCTTTCGACCCACTTGAATCCCAGCTCAAGACCAATTGCCTTGAGCTGATCGAATTCTTCTGGCAGGTAGTATCGCTCGACCGGCAGATGTTTCTTGCTGGGCTGCAAATACTGGCCGATCGTCAGAATATCGACTTGAAGACTCGCCAGATCGCGCATCACCTCAACCACTTCTTCAAATGTCTCGCCCAGCCCGACCATAATGCCGCTCTTGGTCAGCACGAGGGGATCCATCCGTTTGGCGTTGCCGAGCGTCTTCATCGCCCATTCATACTTGTCCTGGGGTTGAACTTTGCGGAACAACCGCGGCACGGTTTCGACATTGTGATTCAAAATCTCGGGCTGCGCATCGACGACGATCTGTAAAGCTGCTTCGCTGCCTTTGAAGTCTGGGATCAGCACTTCGATGCTGCAACCGGGTTGGAGCTGCCTGATCCGTTTGATGACCATCGCAAAGATCGGCGCGCCTCCGTCGGCACGCTCGTCGCGGTTGACGCTGGTGATGACGACATGCCGCAGCCCCAGCGCGCGCACTGACTCAGCGACGCGATTAGGCTCTGCCCAGTCGAGCGGACTGGGACGACCGGTTTTGATATCGCAGAAACCGCACGAGCGCGTGCAGGTGTCGCCCATCATCAAGAATGTAGCAGTTCCGCGCCCCCAGCACTCGCCAAGATTAGGACACTGCGCCTCCTCGCATACGGTGTGCAGGCTTTGCCCGCGCATCAAACCGTAGACGCGTTCGTAATTCTCTCCGCTGGGTGCGCGCACCTTGATCCACGGCGGGCGCCGCCGCGGGTGATTGGGATCGGGCTGCCATCCCCCCATATCATCCGTAGTAGGGATAGCATTCGGATTGATTAGATCAGTCACTATAAACTCCCGTTTATCTTGATCTCAATTATAACGTGCGCAGAGAATCCGCGTCTAGTTCCGTCGTTTGCAGCCCACCCGGACTTGGTATGGCCGCGTATGGAATCTCATAAAGGTTTAACAAGGATCGCCACAGCACGACGACCAATGCCTCGCGGATGAGGACGAAAATCAACACCCGCGGCGCGAGCAGCAGTAGTTCGGTGAGGAGCGGGCTAAGCCCGAGCGGTGCGAGCGCCGTGGGCAAAATTAGGAACAGCGCTGCTGCGCTGATCACGTAAATGCCAAACTGTGTACTCACAAAGCTGCCGACGGCCAAGGCCTGTGCGTCCGCCGGCCCACGCGCGCGCGCCGGCACGATCAGAGCCAAGAGTACGGCAGTTACAACCGAGCGCGTGAAATCAAACAGGACGAGGCGCGCCAGCACAAGCAGTGTGACGGCGTTGAGAAGAATTTCTCCAATTAATTCGACATCCGAAGGCCTAGTGATGGCGATCTGCGCAAAGCTGCTCATGATGACGATGTACGCCGGCGCCAAGAGAATCACTAACGCGATCGTCGTCTTTGTGAGCGTCTGAATGCTGCGATAGATGCGCAAGAGCACTTGGTCAATGTGGAGCTGTCCCAGTGCCATCAACCACGCGGCGCCAAATGGCCCGGGTGGCAGGGTGCTGTAGACGTCGAAAGCGCGCCCGGCACGTGCCCGCGCAAGCGAGTCGGCGATCGTCCCCACGAAATTAAGGCTGAATAGCGTGCCGGCGCTCAACGCTACGACAAGCGCGATGGTTAGCAGATCAAAGTTGATCCCGACAGCTAATTGGAAAGCAGCGATGACGACGACACCCAGCCCGATGAGCAGCAGCCCGCGCCAGCGCCGGCGTTGGGAAGTCGCCGCAGAGGTTGGGGCGACATGAACATGCATGAGCGGATGCGCAGCGGGCGGCGCGATCAAGGCTTGCCACAGCCGACGAGAGATCATCCCGGCAGCATGCCCCAAGCGATCACATTCGGTGAACCGAGCGCCGGAAAGACGCCGCTGCTTAATGCGCTAAGCTGCCCTGTCTCGACGTTAAGCGCTAGCAGCAGGTAGCCCTGATCGTCGTTCGGGATATTCCCGCTAAAGGCCAGATGGGTTCCATCTGGCGACCAAACTAACCGCGGTGGGTTGGGTGTGTGTTCATGAGTAGCGAAAGCACAGTAGTGCCGCACACTGCCATCGGTGCGATCGAGAATGTGGATCGTCGCCTCCCCGGTCATTCCTTCCGGATCGCCGTTGAGCAGTGGGATCACCCAAAAAGCAATGCGCGTGCTGTCAGGAGACCAGCTCAATTCGCCAACGGCAAGGCCGTTTATGCGCGCCGGGCCGTAGGCTTGTGAAAGCTGCGTCCATTGTTCCGGTGCGCTGCCCGGGGCGACGCCGAAAATTTCGCTGCCGCGGATCATGCCATCGCTGCCAAAGAGCGGCGCGACGTAGGCCAAATACTCTCCATTGGGAGACCAAGCTTGAGCGTTAAAGTAGGCGCGATCTTCGCCGAGTTCCGTGCGCCCATTGCTGATGCCCGTCATGCCGCGCAGTTCAAGATTGATCAGCGCGCGTAAGAAATGATCTTCGTGTTGTTCGACCAACAATCCCCAGCGTCCATTGGGTTGCACCGAGATAACGCCGCTGACGTCAAGATACTGGCGCTCGGCGCTGCCGTCCGTCAAGATGTAAGCTTGGTGGCCGGGCGTCCAAATCAGAAAAGTGTCGTCGCTCCACCACTCAATATCAGCGGCATATTCGATGATCAAGCGGCGCTGGGTGCCATCAAGACGCATTCGGTTGAAAGCGTTCGTGCTGTTATTGAAGTACGAAAGCCAGCGGAAATCTGGCGACAAGCGGCAGCTGCTGCTGCACGGCCGCGTATCGGGCAGCGGATAACGGCGTCCATTATCAACATTGTAGACCCACAGCGCAGTGCCATCGAAAGCAGTGAGGATAATGCCGCCTGGCCCGAAACCTGCCCCTGCTTGAGCTACGCTGGTGGTCGGGCAAATCGAGCGAATTTCGCCGCCAGCAGCCGCGTATTGCGATGTGATCAGGAAGACAGCCGCGCATCCCAGCACGAGACGCCAAATTTTCAAGCGCTCATTCATGTGCCGTAAATTTTCCTATTTATATTTATGCGATCAACCTCTGTTTGAGAGGAGGGCTCCTCGTCAATCCGCCAGATATGAATGGCACTCCGTCGTTCAGTACCGCCGCCATCGGCAATGATTAGATGCCCGGCATGGATCAGGCAGTCCATAGGACGGTACAGTTCGACACCGTTGAAGGGAGACAACGCATCAGCAAGTGAGATGTCGCCGTCATCCGTTGGATCGAAAAAATGGGCTGAATAGCGCACGATCGTGTCATAGTCGTAGGGCATTTTGTTTGCGTCGAGGCGCTCTTCTGCGAGCGCATACGCGATGCGCACACGCCGGCACACTACGAAAAGGTCGCTGAACTCAAACTGCGCCTCGGCGAGCACAAAGCTCTCAGCCAGCCCGAGCAGCATCGATGGGGCGATATCAAGCGCCAGTCTTTCAGCGAGCAGCAGTTTTTCTGGAATCGAAAATGGGCGCACAAGGTCGTTCAAGCGTTCCGGGCCCCGCAGCCCGCGGTGACGAGGCCCACTGTAATTTAAGCTCATGGCATGCCAGCCGCGCCGCGCTGTCACCAAATCATCGGGCAGCGGCAGCGGCGCGATTTGCAGCACAGCGCCATAGTTTTCATCGATCGACGCGACGCATGTGCCGTCAAAACGGACTGCCTGCTGTGCCAGCCAGCCATCATCCCCATAGATCTCCTCAACATAGATCGTTAAGTCACGATCGACGCCCAGCAACGCGCAATCCCCGCCGTGGAAAAGGGGTATCGTGATCAGGTGATTGAGTGTGGGTGCAACCATGTGCAAAGTGTAATCAACCGTGCGCGTGCCTGCAACCTGGTGATAGGAAACATAGTCTTAAAAAGTGATTTTCGGTAAGTCATATATTCATGATAAATTCACAAAATTCATGTCCGTTTTGGCGCACCCAAGGATACTATAAGGCTAGCGCGACATCTCGTCTCGAAAATGGTATATTTAAGTGTAGAGTTGCGCCTAACTGTCAAGTTGAGGGATACCATGCTCACCCGGCAGCGCCAAACGAATACTCAAGTCGATTTGCGGCCGGAAGGCGTGTCGGAACCGGCTGACTCTCGTGAAGATGATCGGGCGGTTGCCTCGTATCTCAGCGAGACGATTTCAATTGATACGGAGACGCACGTTCACGCGCCGCGTGCTGAAACTGGTTTGTTCACCCCTGTTCGTTTTTCTCCCGAAGGACGCGACGATATCGAACGGCAAGATGCTATGCGCACGACGGCAGAGACAGCCGCAGTCACCGACACTCGCTCTAGCGGCCGGGCGGCACAGGCACCCAAGTGTTTGATCGTCGAGGATACCATCGAACTGGCCGAGGTACTCTCGGCCACGCTTCAACGCATGAACATCAATACCGTATGCGAGCGCAGCGGTGCGCGCGCTTCAGCGCGCTTTGAGCAGCTTCAGCCCGATATTGTGCTTTTAGACATCGGCCTGCCTGATATGACCGGCTGGAAGGTGCTCGATAACATCAAGGACAGCCACCGCATAAATGGCCTGCCGCTGCCGGTTGTGATCGTTATCACAGCCTATGGCGACGCGACCAATCGTCTGGTCGGCAAACTGCAAGGGGTGCACAGCTATCTGGTGAAGCCGTTCACCCCCGATGAAATCGAACAGGTGATTTGTGAGGCGCTCAGCTCCGAAGGGCGATGACCTTATACTTATACCGCTGGCCTGCCTTTTGTGGCGCTCGCGAGTTAGACGTTTTCTTCGCGACCCAGTTCCCCTGTTTCTGATATTAGTCTGTTTGCTCGGCTTTAGGCCGCTTTCACCTGTCGAGCCTCTTACTTCGCGCTTCAGCGGTCGCCCCATGCAGGCCCTATATCATGTTGAAGTTCAGGCATCTGCATTAGGGTGGTCAAGCGAGCGGCTGCGCTTGGCCGGAGATTTATGGCGCGAGGCCGGCGATCTAGATCGGGCGCTTGCCTATTGGCAGGCGGCAGCGATCCATGGTGGGGACGATCCCGCCCTGTTCCGCTCGCTTGCTGATGCCGCGTTGGAGCTGCAACGCTGGCCCGTCGCCCGCGACGCGCTCTCGCGCTTGGTGATGCTTGACCCAAATAACCGGCGGGCGCGGTTTGAAATTGGGCTGCTGCTGGCCTCGCTGCGGTCGCACGATGCGGCTGCACATTTGCAAGCAGCGGCGCTCGATGCAGCCTACACGACGCTTAGCCATCAGCTCATCGCCGCTCTCGACGATGTCGATTCAGCCTCCGCGCTCGCAGTCGGCGCAGTGCTGGCCGAGCATTCGCTGTGGCAGTATGCCGAGCTGGCTTTCGTACAAGTGGCAGCTTTGACCATCGCTCCGGAAGCCTTTGCTTGCGTGGGTTGGGCGCGTGCCCAGCAGGGAAAAAATGGCGCTGTCTGGATTGAGCGTGCGCTTGCGCTCGAGCCAGCCAACCCGCGTGTGCGTGCCTTGCATGGGCTTTACTTGCGCCAGATAGGAGATTATCTCGCCAGCGTTGATGCGCTGGCGATGGCTGCTGCGCTCGATCCGAGCAATCCAACTTGGTATGCCGAACTTGGGGCGGCTCACTATCTCCTCGGGGACCTCTCAACTGCCAGCTATTGGTTGGAGCGCGCAGCCGCTATCTCTGACGGCGATCCGCGTTTCGTCGATCTGCTCGATGCTCTGGCTGGAGCTGAAGATGCGCTTTTGCAGTCACTTGGCTTGGAACTGCTGACCCTGCCTGCGCTTACAACGCGCGATGAACCTGCTGATCCGTCTCACCCCCTTCGCTGAAATCTCGCCGCAGCACCCGCTGCTGATGCTAGAGCGCAAGCTGTGCGAACGCGGCCGACCGAGCCAGCGCTTTAGAAAGCGTATGAGGGTTCAGTTTGCCGCCGGCGTGCTGCTAGGAATGGTTTTGTGGCTCGGCGTGATGATCGCTGCAAATGGGTTTAGCGGTTCGCTCTCCGATTTTGAGCGAGCTATCCCCGCAGGGGGCAGCCTCAATATGTTGTTCGCAGCTTGTGGTAGCCTGCTGCTCGATATTGCGGCGGTCAATGCGGGTTTACACGGCCATGTGCGCGCTTTGCTCGAAGGACGCCAAGACCTGCTGCGCTTGACTGGACAGCCGCAGGCGGCCTTCGTGCGGGCGCATCACGCTGCTGCGCAGATGCGAGTATGGCCGGCGGTTCTGCTGCTCGTCGGGTTTCGCGCTGGTGCGCTCATCTGCACGGGGCTGGCTGTTGTCGCTTGGCTGGTAGCCGCCGGGCCATTCATGGACGAGCTGTGGTCGCTGGTTTTCATATCCGCAGCCCTCGTAAGCGGTGGACTATTAGCCGCGCTGGCGCTGCTGGAGCCTTTCTGGCGCGTTCGTGCCACGACGGCGGTCGGGATGTGGGTCTCGGCGATGAGCGTCGATGGGATATCGGTGAGCTTGCTCGCCATTGCCGCGTTATTTGCTTTCTGGATCACCCAAGGTCTGGTGATCATTGCGCTTCTGCTGGTCAGCACGTTCCTGTTCATGCCGTTAGTATTCCTCGCCATCATATTGTGGCCGCTGCTCGGCTTCAGCTTCAGTACGTTGGGGATTTGGGGCTATTTTGTCGTGGCACAGGCATGGGCACTTCGCCGAGTGATGTGCCGTTTGCACAGATTTTTACTGAACGCAAGGTAGGCTGGCGGCGCGATAGGCTCAACGTTTACGCTCACAGCACGTCATGCTAAAATAACATACACGGAAGAAACGGGGCCTTTTTTGTTGCGACGATTGCTTATCCTGCTCATCCCTGCGCTGCTGCTCATCATTCTGGTCATCATTCAACGCGCTGCTGCCGGTCTGCACTATATCGTCCCTGCAGAGCCAGGGGCGCTGCTCTATGTGACGACCTTTGAGGCTTTTACCGACGAGTGGCAGCAGTATCGCGGCCGGCTGGAAGCTTCTATTGAAGAAGGAGCACTGCGCCTTCGCATCGACGATCATGCCACGCTGGCTTTCTCTTACGCTGCGCCTCATTTTGCCGATTTTGACCTGACGGCGAGTGTGCGCGCCGTCGAGGGGCCGGTTGATAATGGTTTCGGCCTCGTGTTTCGTCTTCAGCATCACAATAACGCCGATCCTACTGATGATGACTACTATGTCTTTCTGATCAGCAGCGATGGCTATTATCGCGTCTTGCGCGTGCTCGACGGCCGAGAACGGGTCATCAGCGACTGGATCGACTCATCTGCGATCCGGCAGGGTTTGGGCGAGACAAACATCCTGCGGGTCATCGCCCGCGGCGATACGTTTCAGTTTTTTGTCAACGATACGCTTTTACCGTTGTGTCTGCCCGATGATCCGGAGGGGATCAGCACTTACGCTCTCGATACCTGCATTCAGGGGACGATGGTCGATCTTTGGCAGGATGCAAGCATCGCGCATGGGCAAATTGGGGTCGCCGCGTACAGCACCGTGACGGGTGGGCCGGGGGTGATCGTCATCTTTGATTATCTTCTCGTTCGCGGGCCGTTCGAGTCATAGGCGCAGGCGGGTAGCAGATGCGCGTTCATTTGCGCACACTCGGGTGTCGCCTCAACCAAAGTGAGATTGAAATGATGGCTCGCCAGTTCGGCCGCGCCGGACACGATGTCGTCGATGCGCCCGAAGCTGCCGACCGCATCATTGTGAATACGTGCGCAGTCACCGAAGATGCTGTGCGTGGCAGTCGCAAACTGGTGCGGTCGCTGAACCGCGCTAACCCGAATGCAGAGGTGATCGTCACCGGCTGCTACGCGCAGATCGCTCCCGATGAGATCGCAGTGATGCCCGGCGTTTCATCGGTGGTCGATAACCTCGGTAAGGATACGCTCGTCCGTGATCTAATCGGTGTTGAGCCGGAAGCTTTCGATGATGAACCGCTGGCGCGGCATCCTGCAGCTTTGTGGGGAGGGCGAACGCGCGCTTTTGTTAAGGTGCAAGATGGCTGTGATAATGCTTGTACCTTCTGCGTGACGACGATCGCGCGCGGTGTTGGCCGCAGTCGGTCAATCGAGTCGGTGGTTCGCGAAGTGCAAATGCTCTACCAGTTGGGCTATCGCGAAGCCGTGCTCACAGGGGTTCACCTCGGCAGCTATGGGCATGATCGCGGTGAGCAGGACGGCCTCAGCGGTCTTGTTCGCGCACTGCTGGCCGATACGGATATGCCGCGCCTGCGCCTATCATCCTTAGAGCCATGGGATTTGACGCCCGATTTTTTCTCGCTGTGGGAGGATGCACGCCTGTGTCCTCATCTCCACTTACCACTGCAAAGTGGTTGTGATGCGACGCTGCGCCGGATGGCCCGGCGCATCTCGCAGACCAGTTTCAGAGCACTGGTTGATGCTGCGCGCGCCAGAATTCACGATCCATGTATCACTTCCGATATCATCGTAGGGTTTCCAGGCGAAACCGATGAGGAATTTGCCGAAAGTATGGCTTTTGTCGAGTCTATCGACTTTGCCGGGCTGCATGTCTTTCGCTACAGCAAACGCCCGGGAACAGCAGCAGCTCGCCTGCGCGGTCATGTATCCGAGACGTGTAAGAAGGCGCGCAGTGAACGGATGATCGCGCTGGGGACAGCAGGGGAACGGCGTTACATGGAACGGCATCGCGGCGCGCGCCTGCCTGTGCTGTGGGAGCAGATCGCCGGCGTTAGCGAGGCTGGATTTCATAATGTTGGATATACTTCCAATTACATACGGGTGCGCTGTACGCATCGGCGCCCACTGACCAATCAAATCACCGCCGCGACTTTGCTCGATTTTGATGCCCAGCTTCAGCAGATGATCGTCGTGACGGAGTGAGTCGAGAGCGAAAATGGAAAATCCTAAAGTGAACCTGCAAACTGCCCTTAAGCAGGCGATAGTCAACAAAGACGCTGAGCGACGCGATGTGCTGCGAATGACACTCAATGCGATCACTCAGGTGGAAGTGGATGAGCGCCGCACGCTTGAACCCGCGGAGATCGCCGCGATCCTGCAGGCCGAAGTCAAGAAGCGGCGCGAAAGCATTGAAGAGGCACGTGCCGCTGGCCGAGTAGAGACGGCCGCCCTTGAAGAATCTCGTTTGGCGATCCTTGAGGAGTTCCTTCCGCAGCAGCTCACTCGCGATGAGATTGTGGCTCTCGCTCGCGATGCAATCGTCCAAAGCGGGGCGCAGTCGGCTAAAGATATGGGTAAAGTAATGTCTGTATTGATGCCGCGAGTTAAAGGACAAGCGGACGGCAAACTCGTGAATGAAGTGGTCCGCGAACTGTTGCGCTAATGTTTCGGCTGCCCGGTTTCATCGAACGCTTGCTGCCCCTAGAACGCGCAGAGCGGCAGCGCACACAGCTTCTCCTCATCGTGCTGTTAGGGGCGATCTTTGTGCTTGCGCTCACTGTAGTCGTAGCGTTCGATAGCGTTTTCCCCGGTCAAAGTACGACCACCGCTTTGCGCATTGGCGATGTTGCTCCCGATGACATCCGTGCGCCTTTTAGCATAACCTACATCAGCGAGGTGCTGACTGAGCGTCGTCGTCAAGAGGCATTTGAAGCCGTCGCGCCGATCTACGATCCGCCCGATCCGAACGTCTCACGCCAGCAGACCCAGCTTTTGCAGCAGATCGTTGAGTTCATCGATAACGTGCGCGGCGATCGTTTCGCGTCGCTTGAGCAAAAAGCCGCTGATATCAATCAGATCAATGCGCTGACGCTCGAGCCGGAGATCATCACGACGATTTTAACGCTCGATGAAGAGACATGGCGCGCTGTGACTGGGGAATCATTCAATGTGCTCGAGCGGGTCATGCGCGAATCGATCCGTGAAGCGGATATGCCGCTGATCTTGGATAACTTGCCGACACAAGTTGGAGTACGCTTCAACGCACAAACCGCGGCCGTTGTGGTGGCGCTTGTCGAGGACTTGGTTCGCCCTAACCGCTTTTTGAACCCACAGGCGACTGAAAACGCACGCCGCACAGCGGCCGCCGCAACGCCGACAGAAAGCCGAAGTTTTGAACGAGGACAGGTAGTCATCCGCGGAGGCACGCGCATTGATGCGGTCGATTTCGAGGCGCTTGAACAGCTCGGCTTGCTGGAAACCGCTGACCGGCGCTCACAGGCGATCCTCCAAGCCAGCCTCGCCAGTCTGATCGTGACCATCGCCATGGGGCTGTACATCGTTCGCGTCCACCCAACGATCGCCGCCCAACCTCATTTGATCGGCATTCTTGCTGCACTTTTTTTGTTCATACTGGTCGGCGCACGCCTGTTCAGCGGCAGCGATCAGATCTATTTGTATCCAGCAGCCGCGCTCGCGCTCATCCTGATCGCATTGACGACGACAGACTTGGCCGTGGTCGCGGTTCTTTTGTTAGCGATGTTGATCGGGGTGATGCTGCGTGGCTCGCTTGAGGTAATGGCTTTCGTTGGCCTTGGCGGCATGGTCGGCGCTTTAATGATGCGGCGGCCTGAACGGCTCAACAGCTATTTCTTCGCAGGTTTGATGATCGCGCTGGTCAATATGATCGTGGTGACGCTGTTCAACCTTGAATTGTTCGCCAGCCGCGATGGCACAACGATCAGCCTCATTGTTGTTTTTGCGCTGCTGAACGGGGTCTTCTCGGCGACGGCCGCGCTTGCGGCCATCTATGCCATCACGATCTTGTTCAACCTCACGACCAGTTTGAAGTTGGTAGAGCTGAGCCAGCCCAGCCAGCCCTTAGTGCAGCGCTTGCTGCGCGAAGCGCCGGGGACGTACCAGCATTCGCTGCAAGTGGCTAATCTATGCGAGCAGGCTGCCAGCGCCATTGGCGCGAACGCTGAGTTAGTGCGCGTCGCATCGCTTTATCATGATGTAGGTAAAATGCTGAATCCCAGCTTTTTTGTCGAAAATCAAGCCGACGGCGTGAACCCGCACGACGAATTAAATGATCCATACCGCAGCGCCGATATCATCATCAGCCACGTCACTGATGGTGACCGGCTGGCGCGCCAGCACCGGCTGCCAGCGCGCATTCGCGATTTCATCTTAGAGCACCACGGCACTACGCTGGTTGTTTATTTCTACAACCAGGCGCTGCAGCAGGTGCAAGATGAAGAGGCGGTTGATATTGAGCAGTTCCGTTATCCCGGGCCGCGTCCACGGTCGAGAGAGACAGCGATCATGATGCTGGCCGATAGCTGCGAAAGCACGGTGCGCGCTCGCAAACCGAGCACCCGGCAGGAAATTTCGGATATCGTCACACAAATCATCGACAATCGTATCCGCGACGGGCAGCTCGACGACTGTAACCTGACCTTAAAAGAGATCGAACGCATTCGAGGTGTTTTCATCGAGATGCTGCAAGCGGTCTTCCATCCACGCATTAACTATCCGGTATTGTCTTCGACTGGCAAAACGATAACGACCGAGGCCCTTCTACCTACCGTTGAGGGACAGGCGGCGCACATTGCGACTAAAGCCGAGCACGAAGGGGAACGTGGTGCTAATCTGGTCGCAAAACCAAAGCCGGAGAAGACCGAGCAGCCTGCTACACGACGAGCAACGCACGAGATGGCTGCTATCACGTTGGATTCAGAAGATGACCTGCCGCTGCCAGAAGTGCCGCCGCTGCGCCGTTCACGCCCCGCAAGCAGCTCGAACCCGCAGGAAAACTTTGCCGCTAGTCCGAACGGCAGCGCAAATGAACTAGGCCGCGAAATGGATGATGCAACCAATGCTGTCGATCGACGTTCTGAATGATCACGGCTTCGATGTGCCGGTTGAAGCGCTGCGACAGGCTGCCGCTGTCACGTTGGAAGCGTTGCGTCCGAATGAAGCCTTTGGGTTAACGATCGTGCTGAGCAATGATAGCGAAGTCCGTACGCTCAATCACCAGTTTCGCCGGGTTGATGCGCCGACGGATGTGCTGTCTTTTCCGGCCGATGAACAGCCTTTCATGCCAGCGAGTGAGCCTCGCTACCTTGGCGATATCCTGATCGCTTTCCCTTATACAGCTGCTCAAGCCGAACGCGAGGGATTTTCGCTGCGCGAGAATTTGATGCTACTGGTCGTACACGGCACTTTGCACCTTCTCGGTTTCGATCACGACACGATGGCGAATCGTAAATCCATGTGGGTGGCGCAAGAACGGATTCTGCGCCAGTTAAACATTTCGCCGGCGCTCGTTCCAGCGCTGGAAGGTCAAGACGATGACGAAGAATGACTGGCTCGACTCAGTCACGAGCACGATGAAGATTGATCCAGACCAATACAGCCCGATCACAAGCACCAACCGGCGGTCAAGCTTTGGCTATGCGCTGGCCGGTTGGCTCTACATGCTGCGCCGACAAAAAAATACACGTATTCAAGCGGTTGCCAGCGTGTCAGTGATCGCGCTGTCGCTTTGGCTTCAGATCGATTACGGGCAGCTCGCCGTGATCGTGCTGGCGATCACAATGGTATGGATGGCAGAATTTCTAAATGCTGCGGTTGAAGCGGCCGTCAATCTTGCGACGGCAGATCTGCATCCAATGGCAAAAGTTGGAAAAGATGTAGCCGCTGCTGCTGTGCTGCTGGGCGTTGTCGCGTCGGTGATCATTGGCTTGCTGGTATTGGGGCCGCCGCTGGCAGCCCGCCTCGGGCTTGGGGGTTAGGGCGGCTGTCTATATTTCAAAGGGAGGTTTTGCGATGCCAGAAGCGAACGACCGCGCGGAGCAGCCCGTCGCTGATGAAGGGAGCGATGCAGATGCGCTCGTCACGCCACAAGGTGAGAAGCTCGATATGTCTATCACCGGGACGATGAACCTCGATGCTGGCGCGTCTAGCCCGAAAACCAATCCCGATCGTTTGCAAAGCATGAAGTTTGCTATCGCTGGTCTGCTGTACGTCCTCAAACGTGAACAGAGCATTCAGATCGCTTCGATCATCTCAATTGTAGTGCTTGTCCTTGGTTTATGGGTGGGCTTAAACACGATCACATGGGCGCTGCTGCTGCTGGCGTTGGGCGCCGTTTGGGTGACGGAATGTCTAAATACGGCGATCGAAGCGGCGATCAACTTGGCGACTGATGAGGTGCACCCATTAGCAAAAATTGGAAAGGATGTGGCTTCGGCCGCTGCGCTGCTTAGTACGATCGTCTTCGTTTTGATCGCCTTGCTGGTGCTGGTGCCGCCGGTACTGCAGGCATTAAGCGGGGGCGCAGCGTAAGCATTATGACTTTTCACCCTCCAGATGACTTGACGCCATGGGATGGAGGAGAACCTCGCCCTGATGAGCCGCCAGCCGGCGAATCGCCTCGCGAAGGCGAGGCGCCACGGCGCGGTCGCGCGCGCGAACGGATCGAACGGCGCCAGCAGAAGCTATCCACCGATTATTCGCCCGCGGCGCGGGGAAAGCGCCGCCAGATCGCGCCTTCGGATCGGTTCAAGTTGCCGCAGATCAAGCTGCCGTTTGGACGGCCTATCTTATACGGTGTCGGGTCAGTTTTGCTCGTGATCGTCGTGGTTGTCATCCTTGGGCGTCTGCGCGATAGTGAACGCCCTTTGCCGCCGAACGCGCTTTGGGTGGGAACCAACTGGACTTACCAAACTCACAGCGATGCGGACATTCAGCGCTTGGTCGAGCACTTGCGAGAGCATGAAATCGGAACAGTTTACGCTTGGGTGAGTTGGCTTCAGGCCGACCAGACTTGGCGCGGCGTCGATAATTTCGAGAATGTGAAGGCGTTCGTGCGCCAGTTCAAACAGTTTTATCCGGAAAGTCGTTTGTTCGGATGGGTCAGTTTCCCGGTTGATTTTGGCCCGGGCACGTACCGAATGGATGACGAGACGATTCAACAGATGGTGGCCGATTTCAGCAGCCGCGTAATCAACGAATTCGGGTTTGACGGCGTGTTCTTGAATATCGAACCAGTGTGGGATGGCGATCAGAACTTCCTCTCGCTGCTGCGCCGTGTGCGGGCGGTGCTCGGAACTGCGACGCCCATCAGCGCCGCCATTCCTCCGGACTGGAGTCCACTCGGCGTAGATATCCCCGTCCCACCGTTGATTTCCCCCGGTACAGAATGGGCGACTCAATACAAACAGAGCGTCGCGCTGCTGGTCGATGAAATGGCGGTCATGGCCTACAATAGCGGGCTAAGCCGGCCAGAAGATTACAGCGCATGGGTTGCCTATCAAGTGCAGGCATTTGCGCAGCCGATTGCCGCTCTTGGCGGCGGCACGGCTATTGTGATTGGCATTCCAACCTACGACGCGGAACCGCCGGCGCACGATCCGCTTGTTGAGAACGTGACCTCGGCTGCCGAAGGGATCCGCGCCGGGTTGGCGGCGGCGGGCGATGCGGCGGCATACGTCAGCGGGGTTGCCATCTATGCTGATTGGACAACCGACGATGACGAATGGGCCGCTTTCAGGCGAGATTGGCTCGGCCGCCGCTAAGCCCGAACAGCTCCTCCTTTACGACGTAAAAGCCTGAGCGGCGCTGCGCCAGACGATTTCTTTTTCTGCGTCGTTTGGTTCGAAGGGGAAATAATAGCCAACTCGGTCGAGCAGGCCCTGATAGCGCTCGTGGACGGCATGCGCCAGTTCATCAATCGGTGCGACCACCGCGAATTCACGCAGCATGTCTTCGCTGATTAAATCGCCCATTTCGAACCAGCGGCCTTCGCGCGTCATCATGTTTAACTGCTCATGCAAGTCGCGCCAGCCATGCATCTCCATCACTGGGCTGTAACTGGGTGTGCTGGCATAGAAAGCGATCTGCGAACGCACATAAACCGAATTGTTGCGTATTTCTTCTGCATTGCGCCCGGTGACGACGAAGATCGCGCAGCTTAACTGGCAGTCGCTTCGCGCTCGCCCCGCATCTTGAGCACCTGCTGTGATAGCAGGGATGATGAGCTCGCGCAGGTAGCGGAGCGTATGAAACGGGTGCACATGAAAGCCTTCGCACATCTCGCCTGCCAGCCGGCACAGCCCCTCGTTAACCCCAGCGATATAAATCGGGATACGGGGATGGGCGATTGGCCCCGGGTTGAAAAAAGGCGTCATCAAGCTGAAGCGGTAGTGTTCTCCCGTGTAGCGCAGCGGCGCGTTCGTTTGGAAGGTCTCCCAGATGGCGCGCAGCGCTTCGATATATTCGCGCAGGCGCGGCACAGGCGCTGTCCATTCTGTGCTGAAACGCCTTATGATGTGTTGTTTGACTTGCGTGCCCAGCCCAAGGATAAAACGCCCGTTCGACTGCGCGGCCAAATCCCATGCTATTTGGGCCAGCACCATTGGGCTGCGAGGGAACGCGATGGCGACCGCAGTGCCAAGCGTAATGCGTTCGGTGGCAGCAGCGGCATGAGTTAGGGGCAAAAAGGGATTGTGTGCTGTCTCTGAAGTCCATAGGCCTGAAAAACCGTAATCTTCGACCTGCCGCGCAATGCTGGCGGCTGCGTTGAGGTCGTTGGGGAAGATCGTCACGTCAAACTGCATTAGTCTGCCTTTTTGTAAAGTGTATTCTAAACGCTCTATACAACCTCAGATTATACACTGCTTCTCCTTGCGACGAGAGTTCTCTGTTAAGGCAAGAATGTTTTATACTTAGTAAGCGTACCGCAAACATCGATTCCGTGTTGATCGTTATAACGACAGGCAGCAGTTGTTTGCGTTGAAACGTTAAACAGGCTTGTTGTATAGGATTGATGTAAGCCATATTGCTGTGTCCGAGTTGCTTGAGATAGGGATTTTATGCGTCAGCAGCCGATGAACTCGTCCTACAGTTCGGTGACGCGCTGGGTTTTAGTCGCCATTCTGGTTGTAATTCTGCTTCTGGCCGCTTGGGCCATCCGCGGCATTTTGTTGCTGCTCTTATCATCGATCATTCTGGTTGTCACGTTCTCGATGCCGGTTCGGTATCTAGGGCGAAGAGGTGTGCCGCGCGCGCCCGCGATCGTTCTGTCGCTCATCTTTTTCACCCTATTAGTTATCACGTTGATGGCGCTCGCGCTTCCAGAGCTTGTTCGCCAGTTCACGACGCTGGCGACGGTCAATATCCCCCAAGGCGTGCAAGCGCTTGTTGAGCGGTGGAACAGCGGGGATATCCAGCAGCAGTTTCCTTTTTTGCAGTCTGTATCGACCGAAGACATTACGTCTCTGCTCAACCAGTTATCCGGCCAGATTGCCTCAGCCCTCGGCCAGCTTGGCGTGTCTGTCTTACCGGTGCTTGGCGGTGTGGCAGATACAGTTCTCAGCATCTTGATCGTTGTCTTCCTAAGTTTGTATCTGCTGGTCGATCCCCAAATGCATCAGGAGGGACTTGTTCGGCTTTTCCCGATTTCGTACCGTTATCGCGTCCGTGAGATCATCTCTCGACTTGACGAAACGCTACGTGGCTGGCTGCGCGCTACGCTGTTTTCGATGATTTTCGTCGGCGTGGCAACTTGGGGAGGACTGGCCATTCTAGGTTTGCAGCAGGCGGCTGCGCTTGGCGTGCTGGCTGGCATGTTGGCCTTTATCCCGAACTTTGGGCCGATTTTAGCTCTAATCCCTTCGATCGCGGTCGGCGTAACGCAGACGCCGGGAAGTCTTGGCTGGATTGTGGTCATTATCTATGGCGT
The DNA here is from genome assembly GCA_046719065.1 of Aggregatilineales bacterium. Lineage (GTDB taxonomy): Bacteria > Chloroflexota > Anaerolineae > Aggregatilineales > Phototrophicaceae > Flexifilum. Next base: position 85,082 of record JBDNDP010000012.1, read on the forward strand.
CTCCTTCATTCAAAGCCAGATCGTGACCCCGCTGCTTGTGGCAGGAAGCATCAAGATACCGCCAGTGCTCGTTTTACTTGGGCAGATCATCGCGGGTGTTTTTGGTGGTTTCCTCGGCTTGGTTCTCGCCGTGCCTATCACGGCTATCTTGATCGTGCTGGTTCAGGAGGTCTATATCAAAGATGTGTTGGGTGACCGACAGCCGCTGAACATGCAAGAAAAAACCACGCCATTTAAAGAGAAAGTGCTCGTCCCCGACCGCGCTTAGTCTATCTTTGTCGGAGTTTTATTAGAATGACCGAGCTGCAAAAAAATAGGCTTGACGGGAAGTTATCGGGATTGATAAACTTCTCACAACATAGTGCTAAGCCCGCTTCGGTCAAATAACCCAAATATCGCAAACGAGATTAAGGGCGAAGGGGTAAAAGGGATTGACTAGCGGGGTGGGAGCTGGTA
>JBDNDP010000013.1:0-78818 GCA_046719065.1 Aggregatilineales bacterium
TTCAGCATCCCGCGGCTGAAGATGCTTATAGCTTTTTAAGATGTCACGCTCGTGCCGTATGATTTCCAACTCGCGGCGCAGACGCTTGATTTCAGCATCACGCTCATCGGGTTGCGGCGGAGGAGCGGGCGTGTTGACCGATGTCCCGTATTCCCCGCACCAGCGATAGAGCGATTTCTCGTTGATGCCCAGTTTGCGTGCCAGTTTAGATCCTGATTTGCCGCTGGTTTCGAGAAGTTGTACAGCCTCGCGGCGGAACGCTTCGTTGTGGATGCCTTGCTTCTTGCCCATGGCCTTGCTTCCTTCATTCAGTGTCAGTGTACGAAATTCTCACCTTTTTCCTCCACTGAATGGGGGGGGCCATAATGACCTACAACGCAAGGATCAGAAAGAACTCTTGCGTCATGTCGTCCGGCGGGTCGTTGTGAATGAAGCGGGAAAGGTATCACTGGAATTGAGAACGCCGTTTGCCTATCTGCATGACTTGACGGATGAAGTCCGTACCGTCAGCAAGCGGAGCAGGCGGGGAAGCACGGAAAAGAAAACCGGCAGATCACCGTCTGCCAGTTCTTTCGGAGCATGTTCGAGTCAGCTCCAATCGTGCGGGGAGAACAGGATTCGAACCTGCGATCGGTGCTTACACACCGATAACCGCTTAGCAGGCGGCCCCAATCGTCCACTCTGGCATCTCCCCTTATAAAATTGTTTGACCTAGCGGAGGGAGTGGGATTCGAACCCACGGTGCCGCAAAACGGCACAGAGGTTTTCAAGACCACCGCCTTAAACCACTCGGCCATCCCTCCTCATTGCCATCTCACTGCATGAGAAGATTTAGATGCATTGTATCACGTGGCGCAGTGAGGGTCAATCCTTCGGTGGCAAAAGCGATCTAGTTCGCCGCTGTGTATAATGGCGGTTATTCGTTTTACATGCCGGGCTTATGGATGGATATTTTCAATTTAGCGCTCACTTTGCTAGTGCTAATCTATGTGGGAGCCACGATCTATTTCGCTAATCTCGACCAAGTGACCAGCATGCATAGGGGATTGGTGCATGGAATGCTTTACGGCATTATTGCACTCGTCTTCCTCTATGGGTTAATGACACTGCAAATTGGTTTTCTTGGGGCCGCGGTGGCCGAGGCTGAACTTCAAAATTTCCCTGCCGTAGATGCGTTCGCTGCTGGGACAAATTTCGTTTTTACGCTCATCGTCTCCGTCGTTTCGCTGCGCATTGTGCAGTCGCATTCGCTTCGAATGGCGCTGAAGACGCGGCTGTTAGCCGCAACTCGCTACGATCCCACCTCACCTGTGCATACAACAGCCATCGTGCTTGGACTGGCGTTATTGTCTTTCACGATCGGCCAGCTTGTCCTTAGTGGAGGGGTGAGCGGACTGGCAGAAAATTTTGCCAGCAGCGGTATCTCGGTGGCCGATACGCTGTTTAATCAAGCACTCTGGGTGATCATGGGGTTGCTTGGCGTTGGCCTATTCCTGCGGCGCTCACCCGCACAGGCTGCTGTTCGCTTGGGTTTGAGTTGGCCGACTGGTGGCGATATTGGATGGGGTATTGGTGTCGGTCTGCTTGCCTACGTGGTCATCGTGCCGATCACGCTGTTTTGGACGCTGGTCATCGCCCCAGAACAGCTTGAGCAGCAGGCCGCAATCTCCGAGCAAATCGTGCTTGCATTCAATACGCTGCCGATCGCGCTGGTCGTCTCTATTGCAGTTGGCATCGGCGAAGAGGTCTTTTTTCGCGGTGCGCTGCAAACCGTCTTTGGCCTATGGCTGACCAGCATTTATTTTGCCTTGCTCCATACGCAGTATACGTTGACGCCCGCTTCAATTTCGATCTTTGTCGTTGCGCTGCTATTAGGGTGGCTGCGCCAGCGGCGCAATACGACGACCACAATTATCGCGCATGCCTGTTACAATTTCGTTCAACTTGCGCTTGCGATCGTACTGGGCTCGTTGATCGGGGGTTAAGTTGAATCGCTTGGTCGCCGCTTTGTGGGCGGCTATCGCAATTTTGGGAACTACGCGCGCACAGCCCGCTTTGGAAACGCCTGCATTTCCGTTTCCAGAGTTTCCCACGCCTGAAGTGGAAATCACCCCAAGTCCGCCACCATTCCTCTCGCCAGCGCCAAGGCAGCAGCCGAGCTTGACCGCCACGCCGACCCCAGCGCTAATGGGCTTCGCGAATCGGGCATCAGCAGAAGTGATCTTCCCGCTGGCAGTTCGTTTTGTGATTGTGCTAGACCGGCCAGCTGATGATCTGCAGTCGGCTGCGCTCTCGCTTGCTTGGGTTGGCGGCCACACGGCTGAATTCGAATTGCCTCTTGAAGAAATTGTTTTCTATGAAAGTCCGCAGGCGGTGCTGGCCTATATCTGGAGTCTTCCCGCCGCAGATCGGCCGCTTGCGTTCACAGATATTGAGTGGCATTGGGTGGTGGAAGGTATCGACGGCCAGTTTGCCCAAGCCAGTGGAGTGGTGCGCTTTGAGGACCAGCGTGCTAGATGGCAGATCGTTCAGGAAGATGGATTGATGATGGCCGTTCAAACGGGCATTATCTCGAACGCAACCATCCGCGAATTGATCGCGGCATACCGCTTCGTCAGCGCGCTGACTGGAACCTCCCTTGCGCTCAATTATGTCGTCTATGGCCCTGAGCTCACACCAGACTGTGTTGTGCGCGAGACGGCTGCTGGTGAAATCGAGCGAGTTGTCATAGGGCCGGTTTCGATGATAGCGCTTCCGTGCAGCCCAAGTGATTGGGATGTGACCTTCGGTATGCGCGGTCTGGAGGTTATCCAAGTCGGGCACGGCTTTGATCTAGCGCAGCATGTGATCGAATCGATGGTGCGTTTGGCTCTGCGGTTTGACGAGCGGGCCATGCCGCCCCCAGAATGGTTTGCTATCGGGTTAAGCCGCTTGTTTACACCGGGGGCGGCGTCACGAAGCTACGCGCTTGCAAAGACTGCTGCACGTTCTGGTCGTTTGCTGCCGCTTTCTGCCATGCAAGCTGTTCCTTTGACGGCTGAAATCGACTCGCTGTGGGAGGCGCAAAGCATCGGCATGGTGTTGTATACACTCGAGCATACCGGTCTTGAGCGCCTTATCGCGCTCGCTTGTGCCGAGGCCGATTTCGCCACTGCCTATCGAGAAATGACGGGCTTCGCACTCGAGGCATTGGTACCCGCTTGGCAGCAGTGGCTGTTTTCAGAGCGTGCTGAAGCTGTGTACGCCCTTGATCTGTACGGCCCGCCGACTCGCACGCCTAGCGCAACGGAGACAGCAAGCATAACCCCTACGCAGACGCCCGTGCCAACTGCCACGCCGACTGAAACGCCAACACCTCTTGCCGGGTTGATGGTTGAGACCGTGGTGACAGTCACCGCTTCACCTACGTTCACGCTGGCGCCGCCAACGGTGACTCCGCGGCCCCCGGGCAGTTTAGAGGCGTCAGAAGCAGCAGCTTCGCGGCCGGCTGTAGTTGGCCTGCAGCCGCAGGCGCGGGCGCTCATTGTAGGGGCATTAGTGATTGTAATCGGTCTGCTGGTTTACGCATTTATCCGGATGGGAAGACGATGAACGATATTTATGGACTCTCGCTGCCTGCCTTGGAAGCTCACCTGCAAAGATGGGGTGAACCGCGTTTTCGAGCGCGGCAGATTTGGGATTGGCTGTACGAACGCCGCGTTGATACCTTTGAAGCGATGACCAATTTGCCGCAGGCTTTGCGCGAACGGTTGGCAAGCGAGTTTCGACTCGGCGTTCTAGCATTAGAAGCGGAGGAAGAAAGCATTGATGGCACCCTCAAACGACTCTACCGGCTGGATGATGGCCAGCTCATCGAGACTGTTTTGATGGAATATGACGACGCGCGGCGCACGGCATGTATCTCGACGCAGGCCGGCTGTGCAATGGGCTGCATTTTTTGCGCGACTGGGCAAATGGGTTTTGCGCGTCACCTCACTGCCGACGAGATCTTTGAACAGGCATTCTTCTTCGCGCGCGACCTCGAGGCGTTAGGGGAAAGGCTGAGCAACGTCGTCCTGATGGGGATGGGAGAGCCGTTCCATAATTATGAGGCTTCAATCGCGGCAGTCCGGCGGATCATGCGCGATCTAGGTATCGGCGCCCGCCACATCACCGTGAGCACGGTGGGGCTGGTGCCGATGATCCGCCGATTTGCCGATGAAGGGCTTCAAGTCAAACTTGCGGTCAGCTTGCATGCTGCGACTGACGCGGAGCGCGAAGCACTTCTCCCCGTCAACCGACGTTGGCCCTTGGCGGAGTTGATGAACGCATGCCGCGCTTATGTTGAAAAGACCGGTAGGCGCATCACCTTTGAATGGACGCTCATTCACGGCGAAAACGACACGCCCGAACAGGCCCATGCGCTCGGCAGGCTGCTGCGCGGGTTGAAATGCCATGTGAATGTAATTCCGCTCAATCCGACGGGGGGCTATCATGGTGGCCCATCAGCGGCGGGGCGCGTTGATGCGTTTGTCGCCACGCTCGCAGACTATGGCATCAGCGCGACGGTGCGCGTGCGGCGTGGAATTGATATCAATGCGGGCTGCGGCCAGCTTAAAGCGAAAGTGCTGCGCAAGCGCAGTGCACGCCCTGAAGCAGATCGTGAGGGGAACTAGAGGATGCGCTGGCCGAACAGACTAGCGACCAGCTCAACAGCGAGTTCTGCGGTTCGGTTTGAGCTGTCCAGAATTGGGTTGATCTCAACGATATCGAGCGAGCGGACACGGCCGTCGTCTGCCAAGAGTTCCATCAACAAATGGGCTTCACGATAGGTAAGACCACCCTGAACTGGTGTGCCGACCCCCTGCGCGAACTGTGGGTCGAGCGCATCCATATCGAGGCTAACGTGTAGGGCGGAGACATCGCCCAATGATTGCAGCGCCTCGCGGAGCGCTCCGGCAATGCCATTCTCGTCCACTTGGCGCATCGTTTGAATGCAGATGCCGCTTTCGAGCAGAGCGACGCGTTCTTCTGCATCGAGATCGCGCACGCCGATCATCGCAATTTGCTGCGGGCTCAATGGGCGGCTACCCATGTTGATCACGGCTGGCACCTGGCCCATGAGCGCAGCCACAACCATGCCGTGAACGTTTCCAGAAGGCGTCGTCAGCGGCGTGTTGAAATCGCCGTGCGCATCAATCCACAAGACGCCAATGCGTTCATCGTGCAGCAGGGCCGCGGCCACTGTGCCGATCGAAAGGCTGTGATCGCCGCCGAGGAAGATAACTTTCTCGCCGGCCGTCAGCGCGGCCGCCATATGTTCGCGGATCTCGCCGCACACACGGCCGATGGTCGCCGCGTTGTATGCTCTGACGTTTGTTTGCTGATTGTCTTGCTCACGGATCTGCTCGGCGATCGGGACCTCGATATTGCCGCTGTCCTCTACCTCAAAGCCGAGGCGTTCCAGCCGTCGCTGCAAACCGGCATAGCGTATTGCCGAAGGCCCCATATCAACCCCGCGGCGCTTTTGGCCTAAATCGAGCAGCACACCGAAGATGCGAATGCGTTCAGGAGTCATCTCAGGCGCTTTCTGTATCGCTGCGCAGCCCAGCGATTCGGCGCGCTAGAGCGACGAGGGCTATGCTGAGCGCATAAAGAGCCAGCAGCGGCCCCATGACGAGGAACATATTGACCGGATCCACGGTTGGCGTGATCAAGGCCGCGGCGATCGAGGCGCCGACAACGGCGATGCGCCAGTTTTTTAGCAGCGAGCGCGGCTTCACAAAACCGAGCAGCGCAAGGACGAAGAAGATCAACGGGGTTTCAAAAGCCACGCCCATCCAGAACAGCAGGGCTGTTACAAAGCCGAGATAGCGATCGGCCGTCCACTGTGGGCGAAAGAGGGTGGGTTGGAAACCTTCAAAAAAACCGATGGCTGGAGGGATCAAGATGAACCATGTGAAGAGGACACCGACGATAAAGAGCAGCGTGATCGCCGGCAGCGCCATCAGCAAGACGCGCCGTTCTTTGCTGGTCAATCCGGGAAGCACAAACATCAGCACTTGGTAAGTGATCACAGGGATGGCAAGGATGCCGCCGATCATCAAAGCGACGCGGAAATACGCGACGACCGAGTCGGTCGGGCCAAGCGCGATAAAAGGCTCTGCGCCGTAGGGTCGTTTCAGGAATTCGAGGACATCCCCAGCGAAGATGAATCCGACTGCCGTGCCGATGACCAGCGCGATCGCCGCTTTAAACAACCGGTTTCGCAGTTCCTCAAGGTGTTCCAGCAGCGACATGCGCAGTTCTTGCGCTTCGGCGGGCTGGGTTTCAGCAGGAAGCTGCGGAGGGCGGATACGCGGTCGGCGCAGTCGAAGCCGTGGGGGGCGCAGTCGCTGGCTCATGGCTCAGTCGTTTTATCTGCCTGCTGGCGCAGCGCCTGCAGCACTGCTTCGTCATCGGCCAGCGCGCCCAGAACGCCGTTGACAAAAGCAGAGGCGCCTTCAGCGCCGAACAGTTTCGCTAGCTCAACAGCTTCGTCAATTGCGACGCTCACTGGGGTGCGCTGCTGAAGCGCAAACTCAAAGATCGCCATTCGCAAGATATTACGGTCAATAATGGCGATTTGCTCGAGCGGCCACTCAGGCGCATAGCGGCGGATGACATCATCAAGCAGGTCAATATGGGCGGCGGTGCCGTAGACCAGCTTTTGCATGTATTGGCCGACGCGAGCGCTCGCCCGCTGAGCTTGAAGTTGACGCGCGATTACTTCCGCAGTTGGATGGTGCGCGCTGTCAATCTCATACAAGGCCTGTAACGCAATGCGCCGCGCGAGGCTACGCTCGTCGGTGACAGGGTAGGCGGTGACGCCTTCTTCCGGGTCGAGATCGTATAAATCAGTCAACGCTTGCCCTCAACTGATTCCAAACAAATTCAAGTTTACTGCACAAATACGGGTTTGCCTACGATAGTCGTTTTGCGGATAGCAGGGCTTTCATTATTTAATTTAAAGTGGCACAACACTTGAAGAATCTTCTCTAAAGCCCACATGAATTGACGAGGCGGTTGACCTCCATGATTCTATTATGTTAATAGAGCGTGTCGTGCGCGCAAGGATCATTTGCTGGGCTTTGTTTTGATTTCACATGATACTGCCGCGGCTGTTTGTGTTCAGCCCTCACCTGCGGGCTGCGCAGGCAGGCGGGGCGCAGCCGTCCCTTCAAGAAATAGTTCCGCCTCGCTTTGCCATACCTCTTCGCTCAGCCACTCGTTGAGCTGAGCGCACAATTCCGCACAGAACAGAAAGATTGACGCGATCACATAAGCCCAGAACAGCAGGATGATCGCTGTTGCGATCGCCCCGTAAACGAATTGGTAATTGGCAAAATTAGTCAAGAACCAACCGAATGCGATCTTAGCGATCTCCCAGCCAAGCGCGCCGAGGATCGCAGTTGGCCATACGGCATCCCAGTAGACCTTACGAGCAGGGACAAATCGGAACAGCAGCGCAAAGATCACCATATTCAGGCCCACCGGCAAGAAAAAGATGCCAATCCTGATCCAGATGCTGGGCGCGGTGACGAGTAGGGCTGAAAGCAACCCCAGCACTGCGGTAGTCACGAATGAAGTCACGAGCAGCGTCAGCAAAACGAAAGCCATGCCGAGCGCGGTCAGTCGCTGGCGCCACATGCTGCGTCTTGACGGGGCCATGAAGATCATATCGAGCGCTGCTGTGATGTTTGAAAACAACCCGAGCCCAGACCATGTCAAGCCAACGACGGCGATCAGCGTAAACGAACCGCTTTGTTCCATAGCCTGAGCGATGTTCGTCATGAAGAGCTGCATCGTATCGGCGCTGGCCGGAGGCAGGAACGGCTCAAGGATGAACGAAATTTGTTCCTGCGCGAACACGGGCCCAAGCACACGGCTAACGACGATCGTGAAGAGGAGCGACAGCGGGAAGATTGAGAAGATGGCGTAATATGCCATCGCGGCAGCTTGCCGGTTGCCGTACTTAAAATAATTGCCGACTGCCCGTTGTAGATAATCGGGCAGTGCGCGCGTGGCGGGTCGCTGGCGCAACCACCAGCGGTTGAAACGAAGGGGCAGTTGGCGCAACGTGTTGCTTTGCCTCATAAGTATTAACAACCTTGCCGCCTAGTTTATCACAGGTTGTGCTACTATAAATTCAATAATCGTACTTCGTCCTCATTATAGGAGCCAATGCCGTGGAAGGCGTCTCGCTGCAAGAGATTCTTTTCTTGCTGGGCCCCAATTCTGGAGAGTTAGTCTGGAATATATTCTTGTATATTTTGTTCTTTCTGGCTTTAGTCACATTGTTGATGATGCCGGATAAGAACCTAGTCCCGACGCTACTCATGTCCGCCGTTTTGCTGGCGACCTTGATCGCCAAGCTCAGTTTGTCGAGCCGAACGCGCCCGCTCTTGGATGAGCGAGAGTTCGGCATGCTGCTCATCAATATCATCCCGTTCATTTTTCCGTTGTTGACTGCTGGCGTCATTCGTGCCAAGAAAACCAAAGCGCGCGCGCCGGCGATTTTGACGGGTTTGATCGGTGCTGTGTATTTCTTCTTGTTTTGGTTTATCGTCCAGCGCGGGTAAGCATGAGCATTTCATCGGCGCTCAGAAATTGACCACAGCTTGCGGCCGTCTGTCCACAGGTGGATCGTTCCCATTTGATCTGTCCGGAAAGTGGGTATCCCAGCAACTCTTGACAGCACATCCGGATCAGGATCGCCGCGGCGGTTAGCGCGGTCGGCTTGTACGATGATCACCTGCGGCTGAACTGCAGCCAAAAATGCGGCATCAAGCGAACGTGCGGTGCCGTGCTGCGGAAGCTGAAGCACGGCCGCCAGCGGCCAAACCCCGCGCGCGAGAAGTGCTGACTGTCCAGACGGACTTAGGTCGCCCGGAAATAAGAATGAAACGTCTCCATAGCTCAAGCGCAGTGTTAGAGCGCCGTCATTTAGCCCTTCCGTCAGCGCAGGCGGTGCGGGCGGGTGCAGCACTTCGAGCAACACGCCATCGTCGATCTCGACACGCCATCCTGTCGAAACGGTCAATAGCGCGTCGCCGGCTGCCGCGAGGAGTTCCGACCAAGCTTCACTGAAATTGGGCTGCCCATTTGTCAAGATGGCGCCAGCTTCATAACGCGAGAGAACGGCAGTTAGCGCGCCGAAGTTCGCTTCATCAGGCTGGGTGATAGCGATGATCTCCAGCGTCTGATCATTAAACGGTAGCCGATCGCCAATGGCAGTGAGCAGCCGAGCCGGGAAACGCCCGCCATCGATCAATAGATGCGCGCCGTTTGGGGTTTGTGCCAGCACGGCGTGGTGGTGGCCAACATCTAAGATCCAAACATGTAGCAGTCCATCGGGCCGGCTGAACAAAACGCCGCTCAGCAGCAGCAGCGTGCTGGTCCCAGCGAAAAGCGTCGCTGATCGCAGTGCGCGCGCCTGAATGGCGTGAACCAGACGCGTTAACCAGACGGGTTGTGTCATCGACGCGACTCCCCAAGCGATTACCACTGTGTAGAACAAGGCGACCAACCGGCTGTCAACTGAAAAGGCAAGTTCAGCATTTGGAAGGGCTGCAAAAGCGCGCACGACCGCAATTGACCAAGCGAGTGGGTTGAGCGTAAACCAATACAAGATTTGGCTTAGTGTTTCCGAGAGTGCGGCACTAAGGGTAGCCAGCCCACCCATAATAAGGATCAGCGGCTGTACAGGGACGATCAGGAGGTTGACAGGCACGCTGACCAATGACACCCGCCCAAAGTAGAGCGCAATCAAGGGCAGTGTCATGATCTGCGCTGCCAGCGAGACGACCAATGGTTCCATCAAAAAACCGCCCGCGGCGCGTGCCTGCCGCGCCGGCAGTAAACGAGCGAGCGCCGCCTCAAGCCCTCGCCCGAGCGGCCTTGTGAACAACGCTAAGCCGACCACCGCGAAAAAGCTGAGCTGAAAGCTAATATCCCACAAGACGGTCGGGTTGACCGCGGAAAGAACGATCGTGGCAAAAGCGAGTGAAGCGCCGACAAAGGTTCGCCGACCCAGCGCTCCCGCGATGACTAACAAGCTGCTCATAAGGGCAGCCCGCACGACGGCCGCATTCGCCCCTGCGATCGCTGTGTACAGCGCGATGGCGGCCAAAGCGGCAAACGCGCTAAAGCGAGGCCCTGCGCTCATGCGTCGCAGCAGGGCCTGCACCATCGCACTCAGTATCACCATATTGAACCCACTGATCGCGATGATGTGCGCTGCGCCAGTGATGGCGAAATCGTCTTTGAGGGAGAGCGCAATGCCGGTTTCATCGCCGATCAAAATGCCGGTCAGTAAGCTGGCCGCAGGTTCTGGCAGCGCGCGTTCAACTGCGGTTCGCGCATCACTGCGCATCATTAAAAGGGTGTCAAGAACGGCATTGCCGTGCCCGCTGCTAAGTCGTTCGACGGCGCTGTTAATCATGATGCTGAAAACGCCGCTTCGAGCGAGAAGGTCGGCATATGAAAACGTGTCAAACGCTTCCGGAGTGATCAATTCTCCAGTTACGCGTAGACGGTCACCATACGAGACATTTGTTTGGCGCGGGGCGCGCACAAGCACCGTGCCCGATACGGCATATCGCTGCCCCGTCCGTTCTAGCGTATCGGCCTCCAGCCGAATCTGTGTGAACGTCTCACGTCGTTCTGGCGCGGCGATGACAATGCCTTCAATCGTGAGGCCGCCGCTGTTATTGAAGGTTGCGAGGGGTGATGATTGCGGAACGATCGAGAAGCGCAGGCCGCCGAGAGCAAGAGCCAGCAGAACAGCTGCGGGCAGCCGGTGCGTTCGCCACAAAAGGATGAGCGCGGCGCCGGCACTTAGGGCGGCCACAATCCACAAAGCGAGGAGACGATTAGGAATGCTGGCCGCTAAAACAATGCCCGCGCACCAGCCGAGCGCAAGATAGACAAGACGCATAAAAGCCTCGCCCGGCGGTTAGGTTACCGGTCGCGTTCCACTACGAGGAGACGCCAGCCTCTCCTCCTCGTGTGAGAGTTAATCGCGTTCGGACGTCCGCGGCGTGACTTCAACCGGCTGCCGGACGGCAGGCGCGAAATCATTCTGTACGGTGGGTGTAGCAGGTTTTACTGAAACTGCCTCTGATTGTGAATGCACCTGCATAATGCCGTTGCGCACGACACTGAGCATCTTGGCGAGCTGCTGCTCTAAATTCGACAGCGTCTCCAGCACATACTGGTCGGCATCCTCAGTGATGCTCTCTGCCTCTTGGCGCGCTGCCTCGATGATGTTCGCCGCGCGATTCTGCGCTGCTTGCACCATCGCCTCTCGATCGACCATCTGCTCGCCGCGCTCGCGGGCAAGCTGCACCAAACGAGCCGCCTCTTCATTTGCCTGTGCAAGGATACGATCGCGCTGAGCGAGAACGCGAGCTGCTTTTTCGATCTCTTCGGGGATTGAGATCCTCATCTGGTCGATGATTTCCAGTGCGCGTTCCTCGTCGATCAGAGTGAACTTGCTGAAAGGCAAGTGGCGCCCTTCATCGATGAGATCTTCGAGGCGGTCGACAAGGTGTTGAATGTCCATAAGATTTTTCCCCCTAATCCCGAATACTTTCAGTGTATCCTGGACTACTGTGGTTAGCGCGCAGTTCCGCAAATCGTCGTGCTAACGCCTCCGCGATTAGCGGAGGAACCATGCTGGAGACATCCCCCCCAAGTTCGGCGATTTCTCGGATAGTACTTGAGCTAATATAGACATGCCGGTCATCTGTCATAATTGAGACGGTTTCGATCTCTGGCGCTAACTTTTTATTTGCCAGACCCATACGAAACTCAAATTCAAAATCCGAGAAAACCCGCAAGCCGCGCACGAGCACCGTTGCACCTACCTGTCTAGCATAGTCTACAGTGAAACCCGAAAATTTGGCAACCCGGATATTTTTGGCATCGTTAATGGTTTGCCGAACCATTTCTAAGCGTTCGTCAACCGTGAACAGCAGTTTCTTTTTAGGCAAGTCATAGACTCCGACGATCACCTCGTCAAAGATTCGCGATGCGCGCATCGCGATATCAATATGGCCGTAGTGAATGGGATCGAACGAACCGGGATATAACGCAATGACGGGCATAGGTAGCTCCGTAAGGGTAGGCGGCTCAGCTCAAATCGCTGCGCTCGTCGCGCAAAAGTGCGACGCGCTGTTTTAGCAGCGCATGATCTTCTCGCTCCAGCAGTGGGTCGTCATAGAAGATAGTTTGTGCCTCTCGCTGCGCCATCTCGACCAGCTCTGGTGAGACAGCCTCGAGCAATCGCAGCACAGGTTGTTGGCCGCTCTGCCGGGTGCCGATGAGATCGCCCGGCCCGCGAAGCTGCCAGTCGATTTCGGCCAGCTTAAAGCCGTCATTCGTGGCTTCAAGGGCGCGCAGGCGGTCTGGAATGTCCTCGCCGGTGTCATTGACCAGTAGACAGATCGAAGGATGACCGCCTCGGCCAACTCGTCCCCGGAACTGGTGAAGTTGTGCCAAGCCGAAGCGGTTGGCGCCTTCGATCAAGATGACCGTGGCATTTGGGATATCTACCCCTACTTCCGCGACCGAGGTCGTCACCAAGACGTCAAACGCATGGTCGCGGAATGCTGCCATTACGGCATCTTTTTCAGCCGGTTTCATGCGTCCGTGCAGCAGTCCGACGCGGTGATGGTAAAAAACGCGTTTCAAGCGCTCAAATGCTTCGACCGCCGCTTCGGCCTCGATCGTATCGGAAGCCTCAACCAGCGGGTAAACAATGAAAGCCTGATGCCCTGCGTTGATCTGCTCCTCGATCAGTCCATACGCTTTTTCGCGATGATGTGGCTGGATCACACGTGTGCGCACGGGCTCGCGCCCGGGCGGCATCTCATCGATGATCGAGAGATCGAGATCGGCGTAAATTGTCAGCGCCAGCGTGCGCGGGATAGGAGTCGCCGTCATGACCAGCAAGTGAGGATTCTTGCCCTTGCCGCGCAGGTTTCCACGCTGCTCCACGCCGAAGCGATGCTGCTCGTCAATAATCGCTAAGGCCAGCTCTTTGAAATCGACACCTTCTTGAATCAGCGCGTGTGTGCCGATCACGATGTCGATGCTCCCCTCAGCTAGCCCGCTGCGAACGGACTCGCGCTCACCGCTTGAGAGGGCGCTGGTCAGCAGTGCGATGACAGGCTTGTGTTCAACAGGCAGCGCTTCGAGTGTTCGACTGATGCTTCGATAATGCTGCTCAGCCAGAATCCCGGTTGGTGCCATCAGCGCCGCTTGTTTGCCGTTGATGAAGGCGATCGCCAGCGCCACAATAGCGACCGCAGTCTTGCCAGATCCCACGTCGCCTTGCAGAAGCCGGTTCATCGGCACGGTTTGGCTGATGTCGCGCCGGATGTCTTCGATCGCCCTTCGTTGTGCATTCGTCAATTCATAGGGAAATAATGCGCGCAGCAGTTCTGCCAGCGTATCGTCGCCAACGTGCAGCGCATCGGTTGGCAAAGCCTGCCATGCGCGGCGGTTGCCGAGAATCGCAAGCTGGAGCAGCAGCAGTTGGTCGAAGACGAAACGCCGGCGCGCATGGTGCAGATGATCCCAACTCTCTGGGAAGTGCAGATTGCGGATCGTCCAACCAAGGTCAGCCAAATCCGTTCGCTCCAAGGTCGCTTCGGGCACGTAATCGGGAAGGCGCTCTGCCCAGTAATCGACGGTACGTTTGATCAAACGGCGCAGCTCGCGTCCATTCAAACCTTCTGTGAGCGGGTAGACCGGGACGATGCCGACCCGCTTGAGATCATCCACATCAAGTGGCTCCCACTCCGGGTTTGCCATGTGAATGCGCCCGCGATAAGTGCTGGTTTTGCCGTAAACGACGATCTGCTGGCCAAGGCGGATCTTATTTTGCAGATACCACTGCCCAAAAAACATGACCCCAATCTGGGCGGAACCATCATCGATGCGGATGTAGAAATCACGCCGACCGCTCTGCCCAATCCTAACTTCTGTATGGCGTACCGTGCCAATTACAGTTGTTTGCTCGTTCGCAGTCAGTCTGCTGATGTACTTGAGCTGGGTGTAATCGTCGTAACGGCGCGGCAGAAAGAAAAGCAGGTCGTTGATTGTGAAGATATCGAGCCGCTTCAACTGCTCGGCGCGTTTTGGTCCAACGTCTTTGATCGTCTCCACGCTGGCGCGCAGCCCGCGGAGAATATCAGCCGCTTCTTCAGGGCCGATGCTCACGCGAGGCTTTCGAGGTGGGCGGGCCAGCTTAACAGATGCCGGGATGTCAGAAACTGAGGCGCTACCGCGGCCGCCGCGAAATTCCATATCCATGCGGCTAAAATCATCATCTGGCGTCATTCGACCGCCGTCGTCGCTGATCTTAGCCTTTTGCGAAGCGTGGACAGCCTCGCGCGATTTTTTCTTTTTTTGGGCATTTCGCTGTGGCTTACTGGCATCTTGCGCAGGTTGGTCGGCGCGCTGTTTGCGCCGATCGCGCTGAGCCTGCGAATCGGCCGGCGCCTTATCCGCTGGTGCACGCTCAGAACGAGACGGAAGTGGTGCATCGTAATGGCGGCTGCGGTATGGCTCTGGCGGGGGAATTCGTCCAGTGATGCGCGCCAGCATGTACTCAATCGAGTCGCCGCGTCCTCCTTTTTCACTGATCGTTTCATAACGGATCATCAAATCGACAAGTTCGTCGATGAGCATGAGATGTTCCGGCCGGCGCGCTTGCGTGCGAGCTTGATCGGCCCACATGGCGCTGTATTCTCCCAAGCCGCCGATCACAGCATTATTTTTGA
The DNA here is from genome assembly GCA_046719065.1 of Aggregatilineales bacterium. Classification (GTDB taxonomy): domain Bacteria; phylum Chloroflexota; class Anaerolineae; order Aggregatilineales; family Phototrophicaceae; genus Flexifilum. The sequence continues at coordinate 14,811 of JBDNDP010000013.1, forward strand.
AGCCTTGTTCGCGTTCTAGCTTGAGAATCTTAACCAGTGTTTCGAGTGCGGACGGCATAATGCCCCTATGTTCTCCATGATTTTAGGACAGGCGAGAATCCTAAACCTTCTGGCCCGATGTGAGTTCCTACTGCGGGGTTAATACGAACATAGATCGTGTCGGCTGGAGCGATGTCGCCGATGCGGTCAAGCAGTTTATGCGCTGCGTCATGATCGGCGGCGTAAAGGATGCCGAGACGGTCTAGCGGGCCAAGCGCGCGCAGCCGCCCGATCATCTCGTCAAGGGCGCGCCGGAAGGTGCGCACCCGCGCCAGTGAGTGAACTTCGCCGTCACGAACTTCAATAATCGGTTTGATTTGCAGCAGAGTCGCGATACCCGCGGTAGCCCAACTCACTCGGCCGCCACGATGAAGAAATTCGAGTGTTCCAAGAGCGGCATAGACGCGCTGCGCTTCTCGCACCCGCGCAATCGTCTTCACAACCTGCTCGACATCACCGGTTTCCGCCGCCGTCTCAGCGCCAATGATCACTTGCCAGCCAAGCCCTAAAGTCGTCGACAAACTGTCGATAAGCGTAACGCGGTCTTGGGGAAACTTCTGCATGCCGAGCCGGAAGGCGTTGTTCACCCCGCTTAATTTAGATGATGCGGTGACGGCGATCACGTGATCGGCTTGCGAAAGCGCTTCGCCCACAGCCTGTTCGACTAGTGCCGGCGGCATCGCTGATGTAGTGGGAAACGGGCGCAAAGATGGAAGTTTGTCGTAGTAATCTTCTCGCACGAGTTCGATGCCGTCGTCGGCATAGCTGCTGCCACCATAATTAATAAAGCAGGGGACAACGGCGATCTGGAAGCGTTCGATGTATTCTTGCGGGATGTCACTGGTGCTGTCGGTAACAAAGCGAATCTTTTTATAAGACATTATCTATCCTAGCGGTTTCTCGTTCGAGCACAACTAAACCGATCGCATCGGCACCGACCAGCGCTGCCAAAGAAGGCCCGTAAGCCATATATGGGAATTGGCTTCCTCCAAATTCAAGCGCTAGTCTTTCTTGCAGCATGCGCGTGAGATCCGAAAAAGCGCTGCGTGGTTGCAGCAAAATAGCGCTCTCAATTTGGTCAAATTCTACTGCAAATTCAGCCAAGCGTTCAATCGCTTGCGCACGGGTACGCACTTTCTCCATTACCGCAATACGCCCATTCTCGATTGTCAGGACTGGTCTTAGGCCGAGCATCGCGCACATAAGCGCATGGCCGGGTTCAATGAGCTGGTGATGCAGCAGGTGGTCGGTCGTCTCGACGCAAAAAACGAAATACAAGCGGTCGATCGCGCCGCGCAGCGTCCGTTCGACGTCTTCTAACGAAGCTCCATTGAAGACGGTTTGTATCCCGATTTGCACCAACAGCCCTTGTCCGGCGCTGAGCGATCGCGAGTCGATCAGGATGACCGGGCAGCGCCCGGCAAGCTGCTGCGCCGCTGCGCGTCCATGATCAAAGCTTGGGCTGATTTCGCGGGAAGGATGGATTGAAACGATTGCCGAAGCGGCCCGCGATGCTCGAAGATAGGCCTGCGCGAACTCAGTTGGTGAAGGCGCTTGGATCGAAGGGACACTTTTTTCACGGTTGAGCAGACTGATGATCTCATCTGCATGCAGGTCAACACCTTCATGATAGATCCGACCCCCAATCGTGAGGGTGTTTGGAAGGATAGTGACGGATGAAGAGAGCTGAACGTCTTTCGGGAAGTGCGCCCAGCTATCGGTGACGAACTGAACGTCTAGCATCACTCGATGCTGATGATGTAAGGATAAAGGGCCTGTCCGCCTTCGACGATTTCAAATTCAAGATTTGGATACGTGGTGTGAAGCCGCTCGGCCAGCGCTTGCGCTTCAGCATGGCTGGCATCAGCGCCGTAGTAGAAGGTGATGCGCTCGAAAGCTTGCGCTTGCGCTTCGTACAGCACGGTCGCTAGTGCCTCGAACAAATCATCCGCTGCTGCGACAAGATTATCATCGAGCAAGCCGAGATGCTGGCCAGCTTTGACGAAAATGCCATCGATTTCCGCATCGCGGGTGGCATAGGTGATCTCGCCAGTGCGCACTAGCTTTAGACTCTCGCGCATCGCCTCTTCAATGGTATCAAGATCGCATACGCCGTTCGCGCACAGGTTAGCGTATTCGAACATCGCGCTGATTCCTTGCGGAACGGTAAAGCTTGGCACAACGCGAACTCGCTTGTTCTCGCTGGCCGCTGCTGCCTGCCGGGCAGCCAGCAAGACATTTTTATTGTTGGGCAGCAGGATGATCTCATCGTTGGGCAGCGCGTTGATCACATCGATGAATTCGCCGGTGCTTGGGTTCATCGTTTGGCCGCCGCTGATGACATAAGCTGCGCCGAGCTGCTCTGTGAACAGGCGTTTAAGCCCGTCGCCATTGGCTACCGCGATCACCACGACGCCAGTGAGATCAGTGCGCAGGGTTTGCGTTTTGGCTTCGCGGGCAAGGACATAATCTTCATACTGGCGCTGCATATTCTCGACAACGATGTCATCGAGATCGGCGCCTTGGCCGATAGCATAGCTTAACGGTTGGCCGGGATCGTGAACATGAACGTGGACTTTGATGAGGTCGGCATCGCCAACGACGAGAGTAGACCATCCCATCGCGCTGATCGCGCTGCGTACAGCCGCAATATCCATGCCGTGACCGCGCATTAGAAACTGCACGTCATAGCCATAGCCGAGTTGATCTTCAGGCACGAGCGCGTCTTGCCACGTCTCGACCACAGGGGCGGTTGGCGCAATCTCGGCGACAAGAGACTTGCCACATAAAGCGCGCAGCATTCCCTCGAAGATAAACACCAACCCTTGACCGCCCGAATCGACTACACCAGCCTTTTTTAGGATTGGCAGCAGTTCTGGCGTGCTGCGCAGTGCCGCCCGCCCAGCGAAGACCATGCGCTTGAGCAGAGCGACGAGATCAGGACTCGCTTTGTAGCGAGCGTTGACTGCTTCCGCCATCTTGCGCGAGACGGTCAAGATGGTGCCCTCAACGGGTTTCTCAACGGCGCTGTAGGCGGCATCGACAGCGGCTTGCGACGCTTTCGCCAGCAGCGGTGCAGTTAGCTTGTCGTGCTTTTCGAGGACGCTGGCTGTCCCGGCAAAAATCTGCGATAGGATTACGCCTGAATTGCCACGCGCTCCTTTTAGCGCGCCCTCAGCGATCGCGCTGCTTAACCTGCCGACATGCGCTTCCTCAAGCGCGGCAATTTCTTTGTAGGCGTTACGCATTGTCAGGTACATATTTGTGCCAGTATCGCCGTCGGGAACGGGGAACACATTGAGCCGGTTCACCGTTTCTTTGTTTTGTTCAAGCCACGTGAGGCCAGCGCCGAACAACTGCTTGATCAGGTATCCATCAGCGATGCTGTTGGCATTGTCGCGGAATGCTTGTCTTGTGATCATAGTGACTACCCCGAAATTGAGCCTGAAATAATCAAAAAATTCTTTGTATTTTATGCTACTTCGAAGGTTGCTGTTCTAAACTTGGTCTCTCATTTCAAGCGCGCTGCGCAGCATATTCATGCCGCTGGCAACCGAGAACGATGCGCTAAACACAGCACTGCCAACCACCAAGACATTTGCCCCTGCCGAGACAACAGGAAATGCCGTGTCTTTATTGATGCCGCCATCTACCTCAATATCAAACGCGCGCCCTAAAGCGCTGGCCATATCGCGCAATGCGCGGATCTTCGGGAGCGTTTCAGGCAGAAATTCTTGGCCGCCGAACCCCGGGTTAACCGTCATCACGAGAACGGCTTCAAGCAGATGCAGGACATCATGAAGCAGGATGGCCGGTGTATGGGGGTTAATGGCTAGTCCAGCAGTGCATCCAGAGGCGCGTATCAATTGCAGCGTGCGGTGCAGGTTTGGGCAGGCTTCCCAATGAACGCTGATCCGTGTCGCTCCAGCCTTTGCAAAAGCCGGGATTAAATGGTCCGGCTCTACGATCATCAAATGAACGTCTAGGGGAAGTGAAGTTGAGCGACGCGCAGCCTCGACGACCAGCGGTCCCATCGTGATATTGGGAACGAAGCGCCCATCCATGACATCGACATGGATGAGATCTGCGCCTGCTGACTCAGCTTCGGCGATTTGCTCACCGAGGCGGGTGAAATCGGCAGACAAGATAGACGGCGCGATGCGAACAGCCTGCCTCAATGAACAGCGCCTCATCACTCAAAAATCTGTCCCTATTGTAAAGGAAAGCCATAGGAATAGCGAAGGTGAATTTCTAAATATGATACCAGTATTAACAATAAGCATGAGCAAAAGTTATGCCTGTGATGAGATCGCTGTGAGATAGCGCTTTCGGCAGTTCGTTCGCGCGCTTTACCTACCTTTATGACTGGATTAGAATGGAGATTGATTCCCCATTCACGTCATGAACTCGAGGCCGCCTTCCGTGACCGATCCGATAGGCATCAGTGATTTTCACCACATCAACAGCGCCGAGCCCGACGAAGAGGGCTGCATCGAGCGACCGCTAATCCTGCTCGAAAATGTGGTGATCTTTCCCAATATCGTTTCTCCGATCGCTTTGCTGACACCAGAGACGGTGACAGCTGCCGAGGTGGCTGCCGCTGCTCGGCAGACGGTCATCGGTGTGATGGTCTCCAGCGGAGCGGATAGGTCGCCTTCCCTTGAGACTGTCCGCCGTATTGGCGTCGAGATCGCTCTAGGGCGCGTGCTGCGGCTGCCAGATGAACAGCACAGCGCGCTTGGCCAAGGGCGCCGCCGCGTTGAGATTGCGGATATCAAGTACGAAAACGGCTATTTTCGTGCGCGTGCGCGCGCTCTGGCTGAGACGATGCCGCCCAAACGGCAGGTCAGCGCTACCATGCAGGCGGTGCTAAATCTGTTCAAGCGCGCCATTGAACTCAACGAAAGCATTCCTGAAGAAGTGCTGCTGCATGCCCTCAACGCCGATAGTCCGGGATGGCTCGCCGATTTGATCGCTTCGACGCTCACCTTGCCCGCTCAAGAGCGCCAGCAGGTTCTCGAAATGCTTGATGTCGGCGCGCGGCTCGAACACGTTGGTAAGCTGCTGGGAGAGGAATTAAACGTCCTCGAACTCAAGGACGAAATCACTGGCCAGCTTCATCAGGAGCTTGATCGCAACCAGCGTGAGATTTACCTGCGCGAACAAATGCGCATCATTCAAACCGAGTTAGGGGAAGAAGATGCGTTTCAGCAAGAGTTGAACGAGGTGCGCCAGCAGATCATTGAGGCCAAACTGCCTAGCGAGGTTCATGAAAAGGCGCTTAAGGAATGGAGTCGGCTTGCGCAAATGGCGCCAATGGCTCCGGAAGTGGGGATCGTTCGCACATACATCGACTGGCTGACCAACTTGCCGTGGCATCAGCAAAGCGAAGATCAGCTCGACCTCGCCAAAGCACAGTTGATCCTTGATCGCGAGCATTACGGGCTGCCAAAGGTTAAAGATCGTATCCTCGAATATATGGCCGTGCGCAAACTGGCTCCAGACGAGCAAAACAGCCCAATCTTATGTTTTGTTGGGCCTCCCGGCGTTGGCAAAACGTCGCTGGGTAAGAGCATTGCGTCGGCGTTAGGACGTCAGTTTGTCCGTGTCAGTTTAGGTGGGGTGCGCGACGAGGCTGAAATCCGAGGTCATCGGCGCACTTACATTGGTGCGCTGCCCGGGCGTATTTTGCAGACCATGCGCCGTGCAGGCACGGTCAATCCGGTCTTTATGCTAGATGAGATCGATAAGCTTGGGATGGACTTTCGCGGCGATCCCGCTTCTGCGCTGCTTGAAATTCTCGACCCTGAGCAAAATCATGCTTTTTTCGATCATTATCTCGATGTGCCTTACGATCTATCCAAAGTGCTGTTCATCACGACAGCCAACGATCTCGACCCACTGCCGCCCGCGCTCCTCGATCGATTGGAAGTGATCGAATTTCTTGGTTACACCGAAGAAGAAAAGATCGCGATCGCACGCCAATTCCTCATCCCGAAGCAAATTACCTTGAATGGTTTAGCCAGCGCAAAGCCTCAGTTCGAGCGGGCGGCTCTCCAAACCCTTATACGAGAATACACCTATGAGGCAGGGGTTCGGAATTTGAACCGAGAAATTGCCAATATCTGCCGCAAGATAGCCCGGCTCGTCGCCGAAGGAAGACGCTATCCGCGCAGGATAACGCCAAAGCAGGTCGAGCAAATGCTTGGTCCAGCGCCATTCGACGAGCCGCGCGCTAACGATGTTGACTCGATCGGCGTGGCGAATGGGCTGGCTTGGACGCCGTTTGGCGGCGATATTTTGACGATCGAAGTCTCCATCATGCCCGGCAAAGGGACTTTGCTGCTGACTGGCTCGCTTGGTGATGTGATGCAGGAATCGGCCCAAACGGCGCTTAGTTTCATGCGCTCGATCGCTGAGCAGTTCAACATCCACTACGATGATTTTGAGAACTTTGATGTTCACGTGCATCTTCCTGAAGGAGCAGTGCCTAAGGAAGGACCTTCGGCGGGCATCACGCTGGCGGTGGCTATCGTCTCCGCGTTTACCGAGCGCAAAGTCCGCAGCGAATATGCGATGACCGGTGAGATCACGCTGCGCGGCAAAGTGCTGCCGGTAGGTGGTATCAAGGAGAAAGTGTTGGCTGCGCGGCGAGCGAAGGTGTACAAAATCATCTTGCCGGCGCAGAATCGCAAAGATATTGTTGATATCCCACAGGATGCACTGAACGACCTGAAGTTGATCTTCGTCGATCACATGCAGCAAGTGCTGGATCGTGTTTTGATGGAACCGCCCACTGGCGAGCGTAAAGTTGATCGGATTCGGCGCGAAAAAGAAGGAAAAGATCCGCAGGAGGCTGATTGATTATGACCGTCTCCGCTGATGATCTTCTTAGTTTGCTCAAACAGGGGCGCGGAATGCGCTTAGACTGGCTGGGCGAGAACGCCTCTATTGAGACCATCGCGACGATTCTCACTGCGATGGCGAATGCGCAGGGGGGCACCTTAGTGCTGGGCGTGATCGGGCCGACAGCGACCATCATCGGTTTGCGCGATGCTGATGCAGTTGTCGACCGCGTCATACAGGCCGCGCTCTCCATTGAACCACAGTTGATCATTCCCATCCCGCGCATTGTGCGGGTTGGGGAACGCTCCATCGTGGTCGCTAACATCCCACGCGGAATGCCTCATGTGTATTCGCTGGACGGCCGCTATTGCGTTCGCGACGGCGTCGAGAACACCGCGCTTAAGCCGCGCGATTTGCGCCGTTTGATCATTGAACGCGGCGAGTTGAGTTTTGAAACTGAGATCGTGCGCGGAGCCAGCCTCGATGATCTGAACTGGGATAAAGCCAAAGCTTATGTGAGCGGCTTGGGCGGGCCGAATGATGCTGATGTGGAAACTGTGCTGCTCAAGCGCGGCTGTCTGGCGTTGCAAGAAGGGCGGCTACGGCCTACCCATGCGGGCATCCTTTTATTCGGCAAAGAACCTCAGTCCTTCGTGCGCGCTGCCGAGATCACAGCCGTGCGCTTCGCCGGGGAGACGATGGGCGATACCTTTTCGCGAGAAGATATCGTCGGCACCCTGCCCGATCAACTGCGGCGAGCAGAGACGTTTCTGCGCGATCACTTGCGCAAAGAGGTTTCAATCGGGAAGGCAATGGCGCGCGCCGAAGACTTCGAGTATCCGCTCGAAGCAGCGCGCGAGCTAGTCGTCAATGCAGTGGCGCATCGCGATTACAGCGTTGCGGGCGATGGCATTCGCTTGTTCATCTTCCGAGACCGAATGGAGGTCATCAGTCCGGGCGGGCTGCCCGGTCCCGTCACGATCGATAATATTCTGGACGAGCGTTTCTCTCGTAATCCGATCATCGTTCAGGTGCTTTCCGATCTCGGTTTCATAGAACGATTGGGTTACGGAGTTGACCGTGTCGTGCAGTTGATGCGCGAACGCAATCTGCCAGCGCCCGCGTTTGAAGAAACCGCGGGTGGTTTTCGGGTCTTACTTCGCAATGAGCCTGAAGCACCGCCGGCTGTCGAAACAGTGCCGTTGGCCTATCATGGCGAATATCTCGGCATCGCCATCAATCCGCGCCAAGAAGCTGCGCTCATCTTTTTGAACTCTGGCAACCCTCGTATCACAAACAGCGATTTACAGGCTCTTTGCCCCGAGGTTCATCCTGAGACAATTCGCCGCGACTTGGCCGCGCTAGTTGAGAAAGACATCCTCCGTAAGCTGGGCGAAAAACGCGGGTCTTACTATGTTTTAAATACAAAATAGCCTTATTTCCTCGTGCAGAAGTCTCCGTCTCGGCGTAGAACTCGCGATCAGTTCATGGTATGCTAGCAGTCTTAAAGTTAGTGTGCAGGAACATTGGTAATGTTGAAACTGCTAGTGCTGGTCTTTCTGCTAACTACGGCGTGCAGCGCCCTAAACCCGCCAACGCCGACGCCGACGGCCACCCCAACATGGACGCCTTCACCGACTCATACGATGACTCCGTCGATCACACCGACGCCCACTTTCACACCGAGCGTGACGCCGACACCAACGCCTACTTTCACGCCGACGATCACGCCGACGAATACGCCAGTGCCGACCCCGAGCAATACGCCCATGCCGACCGTGGGCTTTGTGGGCTATCAGAATTGGGAGACCGTTTCGCGGCCGAATAATTTAACCCAAGTATTGGGCGGCCCAGCCCTAGCTTTCCTTAATACCAATAATCGCAATACCGTCGGCGACAGCCGCACGCCGCAGCCTGCGACCAACGTGCAAGCGCTCTACTACGTGGCGGGCAGTGGGGGAACGCCGGTTCAGATCATGCAGATGTCGGCTGCGACGGGAAATCAAGTGTGGGTCTCGCCGACGGGCACCGCATTCGCCTACATCCGTGTCGATAGCAATCCTGATATCACCGGCCTGTATGTCGTCGATCTCGATCTACAGATCAGCGGCCGCATTCTGCCGATCAATTCCGTGATCCAGCGTGGATTTTACAGCCCTCCATCGTGGTCGCCCGACGGGACGCGACTTGCTATCGCGCTTGCGACCAGTTACGCCATGGATATCTTCACTGTCGGCCGCGATGGTCTTAACCCGATGAATATCACTCAAAGTGGTTCATATGATTTTTGGCCAGTGTGGTCGCCCGATGGGCGGTATATCCTGTTTGTCTCCGATCGAGAGGTGTGCCCGAGCTGGGAACCGGGAGAGCCAGGAACGTGCGACTCCGATGATGTGCAGCCGCCGACGGGAGGCCATGCCTATATTATCGATGTGGCTTCCAATCAAGTGGCTCGCGTTTCCGATCAGTGGGTGACAGAGCCGCCGCGTTGGCTCACTCCACGTCAAATCGTTTATGCTAGTGGTGACCCGCTGTTTGGTGACCCGGAGCGAACGATTTGGATCGCTGACATTTTCACCCGTGAAAACCGCCAGCTTGTGCTTGCCGGCGGAAGGGATCCGATCAAACTTTCTGAAGCATGGTCGCCAACTGGCCAACTGGTACTGTATCAAGCCGCTGGAACTACGACGGAGATCGTCCTAGCGCGCATCGACGGCACTGAAGTTGCGCGAACGAGCGACCTAATTTTTACTCGCTATGGAATGACCGCTGCATGGTCGCCCGACGGAGCTAGCATCGCGATCGGTGGGGTTAACGGCCAATGTCCTTACGGCATTGTTCTGACCGATGATACGCTGACGTTTCGCGTTCGCGGCAGTCCGCCGCCGAGCATGTGCGAGCCGCGTTTCTCGCCCGATGGACGCTTCCTTGCTTTCACGGGTGTGACGCCGAACGTTGACGGCCGCGTTGATGTGTGGATTGCGAATTCGAACGGGTTTGGCGGGCGCAACGTGACGGCTAATCTGCGCGGGCAGATCGAACTGCTGGGGTGGATCGGTGGGCAATAAGGGCGCTGGCGCATGACTGAGCTTGCCAGTATGATACAGGCGTGCTGGCGATAGGGTTGCGCGGAGATCATGCATGGGAGATAAATGATGGGTCAGCTTACGGATAAGATCGCGGTCATCACCGGCGCTAGCCGAGGAATTGGTCGGGAAATTGCCTTTGAGTTTGCGCGGCGCGGCGCGACGGTAATGATCAACTATCTCCGCAATCTAGAAGCCGCTCAGGCGGTTGTTGATCAGATCGTGGGCGAAGGCGGCGCTGCGGCGGCTGTGCAGGCCGATGTCAGTCAGGAAGAAGGGGCCAATGCGCTGGTCAAAGCAGCGATTGATGCTTATGGCCGTATTGATATTTTGGTCAACAATGCAGGCATCACTCGCGACAATGTGATCATGATGATGAGCGCTGACGATTTCGATGCAGTGGTGCGGAATAATTTGCGCAGCACTTGGCTGTGCTCGAAAGCGGCCGTTCGCACTATGATGCGCAAACGGTACGGTCGTATTGTTAATATCAGCAGCATCAGCGGCATTATGGGCAATGCCGGCCAAACGAACTACAGCGCCAGCAAAGCCGGCATCATTGGCCTGACGAAGGCGCTGGCCCGCGAAGTAGCGGCTCGTAACATCACGGTCAACGCAGTGGCGCCCGGTTTCGTGCTGACCGACCTTACTGCCGATTTGCCAGAGGAACTGACGCAGAGATTAAAGGACAATATTCCGCTGGGTCGGTGGGGGACGGTTGAAGATGTGGCCCAAGCCGTCGCGTTTCTGGCCTCAGATGAAGCAGCTTATATCACTGGCCATGTGTTGACGGTGGATGGCGGTTTGGCCATGTAACAGTATGACTGTGGTACGTGAGGAGCAGGCCATGAGCACGATCTTCAGTAAAATCATTGCTGGCGAAATTCCCGCTGATATTGTCTATAAAGACGAGCGCGTCACTGCTTTTAAAGATATCAAACCAGCGGCCCCCGTGCATATTCTGATTGTGCCCAACAAAGAAATTCCTACTGTCGACGACATTGAGCCTGAGGACGAAGCGCTGCTAGGGCACATGCTGCTCGTGGCCAAGCACATCGCACGCGAGCAAGGCATCGCAAACAGCGGATATCGTCTCATTATCAACTGTCGAGATGATGCCGGGCAAGAAGTTTATCACTTGCATCTACACCTTCTCGGCGGGCGTCGGCTTGGGCCGATGCTGCTGAAGCCCGTTGATTAAAATTCGCGCGAGGGAATGAAAGCATCTCCCTCGCGCGCTGCGTGAAATCAGGTTGCGCTGGCCTCGGCTGTGACTTCAGCTTCGGGCGTCGGCGCTTCGGTCGGCTCAGCCGTCGGCGTCGGCGTCTCGACTGCTTCGGTCTCCGAAGCTGACTCCGCAGTTGCTTCGGGAATAGCGGTCTCTTCTGCGGCTTCGACAGGCGTTTCTTCGGCGGGCGCAGGTGCGCTGCTTAACCCAAACTGCTCTAGGGCGCGATCAATCGCGGCTAGAAGGTCTTCCGTCGCTGTCAACGGCACTCCTTCAGGGCTGAGCGGCACGACGCCGTTGATCGCGATCGTTGGAGTGCCGGCGAAATCGATCAGCGCGTTGGCTTGATTGCGCGCGCGTGTGAGCACATCGCCCGGACGGTTGCTGCCGATGCAGGCATCGTACAGCCCTCGATCCAACTCCAAAGCTGCAACTCCAGAGTTGATCCGGCTGTTGGTGAACGCTTGATTGCCAAATAACTCCTGCCACAAGAAAAGCGCATCATGCATCTTCCAAAACTGCCCCTGCTCAGCCGCGCATAAAGCTGCGCGAGCAGCGCCTTGCCCGTTCGTGATCGGGCCGGTGCCGTGGAGCGGGACGAAGATGAGGCTGGCTCCGCCGGCGCGCACTCGTTCGAGCAGAGGATCGATCGCCTCGTCTTTGAAGCGCTTGCATGCGGGGCAGTCAAAACTAGAATAAAGGCTGATTTGGACGCGAGCATCCGGATCGCCAAGGCGAGGGTAACCTTCACCAGTGCGGCTGACAGGGATATCGTTATAGCGGGTCAAAGTTTCTTCGGGGATTGGCGCATCTGAGGGCTGGTTTGCGAGAAAAATGCCCAGCACGATCAGCAGCACCACCGCGCCCACCATAATGACGATCGTGAGGACGCGCTGGCGCTGTTTTTGCTTCTCGCGCTCTTTACGCCGCTGTTCGGTGCGCGCCTGTGTATTTGCAGGTTGTGCAGCTGGATTTCGTTTTTCTCTTACTTTCGTCATGTTTTTCCTCAACACGCTACATCACAATGATAAGACTCTACTGCATTTTGGCATCGATCACGAAACGTTTACTGTTCAGCTTAGCGCGCTTAGGCAGCGAAGCAGGATCGCTTGTCGATACGAGCCGAGGTAGAAGATTCGGCGCAGCCAAATCTGTTAAAATCGCGATGATCTTGTAAAATGGCATTTATAAGTATCGTCACGCTGCTCATAAACTCAATATTGCGTTCGCCGCTGCAACGGCGACGCTATACCGACAGGACAACGACTCATGGGAAAAAAAGTCGATACATTTGGCGTACGGGGAACTTTCGATACCGGTACTGGCACCGCGGTCATCTATCGTCTGTATAAGTTGGAAGAGAGCGGTTTCGGTTCTCTTGACCGGCTTCCTTTCAGCATTAAAATTCTGTTGGAAAATGCCCTGCGCAATCTCGATAACTTTGAAGTGACGGAAGAGAATGTGCGGGCGTTGGCCAATTGGAGCGCCGAAAATCCGCAAGACGTGGAGATTCCTTTCAAGCCGGCGCGGGTCGTCCTGCAAGATTTTACCGGGGTACCCTCGACGGTCGATCTGGCCGCGCTGCGCAGCGCTATCCAGCGCTTGAACGACGATCCCCGCAAGATCAATCCCGTTGTGCCGGTTGATTTGGTCATTGACCATTCGGTTCAGGTCGATCGCTTCGGCACGATTGATGCCATTAACATCAACGCTCAGATTGAATTTGAGCGCAATCGCGAACGGTACGAGTTTTTGCATTGGGGGCAAAAAGCGTTTAGCAACTTTCGAGTTGTTCCACCGGCGACCGGCATCGTCCACCAAGTCAATCTAGAGTATTTGGCGAAAGTGGTCCAGCTCGTTGAGGAAGATGGTGAGACTATCGCTCTGCCCGATACGTTGGTCGGCACTGACAGCCATACCACGATGATCAACGGCCTTGGTGTGTTAGGCTGGGGGGTTGGCGGCATTGAAGCTGAAGCGGCGATGCTGGGACAGCCGATCTATATGTTGATGCCGCAGGTCGTCGGCTTTAAGCTTACTGGGCGCTTGCCCGAAGGCGCTACCGCGACCGACCTCGTGCTCACCGTTACCCAGATGTTGCGCCGGCATGGCGTAGTCGATAAGTTCGTTGAGTTCTTCGGTGAAGGTCTCAGCGGGCTAAGCCTGCCTAATCGAGCGACGATCGCTAACATGGCGCCCGAGTACGGGGCCACGATGGGCTTCTTCCCGGTCGATGCTGAAACCATCAACTATCTGCGCCGCACAGGGCGCAGCGAGGCGTTGGCGTCGTTGGTCGAGCGTTACTGCAAAGAACAAGGGCTTTTCCGCACCGATGATACGCCCGATCCACAGTTCACCGATGTACTCGAACTGAATTTGGCCGATGTTGAGCCGAGCGTAGCTGGCCCTAAGCGACCGCAAGATCGAGTGCCGCTGCGCGAGATGAAGCAGGCCTTTGAAAAGGCGCTGCGTGCACCGCTGGATGAGCGGGGTTTTGCCCTCGATGAAAATCGCATCCAGCATACCAGCATTGTTGCCGATAATGGCACTAAATCGACGATTGGGCATGGGACGGTCGTCATTGCAGCGATCACAAGCTGCACGAATACCAGCAATCCGCAGGTAATGATCGGTGCTGGCCTGCTGGCGAAGAAGGCAGTCGAGCGCGGCCTGAGAACCAAGCCGTTCGTGAAAACCAGTCTTGCCCCCGGCTCGCGCGTGGTGACCGACTACCTCGATCGCGCTGGCCTGACGCCCTATTTGCAGGCGCTTGGCTTCCACACAGTTGGTTATGGCTGTACGACCTGCATCGGCAACAGCGGCCCCCTTCCGCAGCGTGTGGCGGATGCTATCGCCGAAGGTGAGCTGGTGGCCGCGGCGGTCTTGAGCGGCAATCGCAACTTTGAGGGGCGGATCAACCCGCTGGTGAAAGCGAACTACTTAGCCTCACCCCCGCTGGTCGTCGCTTATGCGTTAGCGGGCACCGTCGACATCGACTTGATGCACGAGCCAATTGGGAAAGATGGCGATGGAAATCCCGTCTATCTGCGCGATATCTGGCCTTCGCAGCAGGAAATTGACGAGACGATCCGCACCGCGATCACGCCAGAGATGTTTGAAAAACAATACAGCGCAGTGTTCACCGCCAACGAGATGTGGAATGCCATCGAAGGTTCGGATGGCGCTGTCTATCGCTGGAACAAGAACAGCACCTACATTCAAGAGCCGCCGTTCTTTAATGATTTCACGCCAGAACCGGCCCCGGTCAAACCTATCGCTGGCGCACGCGTGCTGGCTGTGCTTGGCGACTCGATCACGACTGATCATATTTCGCCTGCTGGCGATATCGCGGAAGACAGCCCGGCCGGCATTTACCTGCGTAAGCAGGGTATCGAAAAGCGAGACTTCAACAGTTACGGCGCGCGCCGTGGCAATCATGAAGTGATGATCCGTGGCACGTTCGCGAATATCCGCCTGCGTAATTATCTAGTCCCGGGCAGCGAAGGGGGCATCACGCTGTATCACCCACAAAATGAGGTGATGAGCATTTACAAAGCTGCCCGTCTCTATGGCGAAACGAACACGCCGCTCCTTATCTTGGCCGGGGCTGAGTATGGGACAGGCTCCAGCCGCGACTGGGCAGCTAAAGGCACAGCGCTGCTGGGCGTTCGAGCGGTGATTGCCAAGAGCTTTGAGCGCATCCACCGCAGCAATCTGGTGATGATGGGCGTGCTTCCGCTTCAATTTAAGCCCGGAGAAGGATGGTCCGAACTCGGCCTCACTGGACGTGAAGTTTATGATATCCTCGGCATTGACGATTCCCTCCAGCCCAAACAAGACCTGACCGTGATCGCTGTCAGCGAGGATGGCAAGGAAAAAACATTCACCGTGACTGCCCGGATCGATACGCCCGTCGAGGTGGAGTATTATCGTAACGGTGGCATTTTGCAGACCGTGCTGCGCAAGTTTTTGACTGCTGAAAGCCCCCAGCATGTCTAAGTTTCACTGCTCATTCGGGCTGCCTTCTCGGTTGATGCGATTGAGGCCGTGTTGTTGACAGACCGAATTATCATCTACACTGATGGCAGCGCCGCGCCCAATCCCGGGCCGGGAGGGTACGCGGCGCTGCTGCTGTTTCCAGATGGCCAAGAAGAGGTGCTTTCGGGCAGCCAGCGATACACCACGAATAACATCATGGAGTTGACCGCAGCGATCAGCGCGCTGGAACGACTTGACCCAGCCCTCCCAGTTGAAATTGTGACCGACTCCGAGTATCTCAAAAAGGGAATCACCGAGTGGCTTCCCAATTGGGAGAAGCGAAATTGGAAGACTGCCGCTGGCAAGCCCGTGCTTAATCGAGAGTTGTGGATGCGCCTGCGCGAGCTAACGCGCAATCGCGATATTCAATGGCGCTGGACGCGCGCTCATACCGGCGTGGATACGCACAATGAACGCGTCGATCGAATTGCCAATCAAGCGCGTCAACTCGCGCGCCACATAGATTAAACCATTCATTTTCATGTGTTTCTGGAGTGAAAGGTCATGCCTTCGATCTCGGCTCGCATCTCCGCTTTTGGCACGACGATCTTCACCGAAATCAATGAACTGGCCCAGCAACATGGCGCGCTCAACTTGGGGCAGGGGCGACCCGATTTCGATGGGCCGGTTGATATCATTAGCGCAGCGGTAGAAGCCCTGCAATCGGGCCAATACAATCAATACGCGCCGGGGCAGGGAGCGCTCATCTTACGGCAGGCGATCGCGACACATGCCCAGCGCTTCTACGGCTTGGATGTCGACCCGGTTCATGGCGTGGTGGTTACTGCTGGAGCGACGGAGGGGATTTTTTCGTCGATTTTCGGTCTCATCGACCGAGGCGATGAAGTGATTGTGATTGAACCCTTCTTCGATAGCTATGTACCCAATATCACGATGGCTGGCGCGCTGCCGATCTTCGTGCCGCTGCATCCTCCTGATTGGACGCTCGATCCTGATGAATTGAAGAAGGCGTTCACTCCAAAGACCAAGGCACTCCTGCTGAACACCCCGCACAACCCAACAGGCCGTGTGTTCACGCGCGCGGAACTAGCGCTGATCGCTGAACTGTGCCTAGAGCACGACGTTATGGTCATTTCAGACGAAGTGTACGAACATCTGACGTTTGACGGCGCGCAGCATATCCCGATCGCGTCGCTGCCTGGAATGTTCGAGCGGACCGTCACTGTAAGCAGCCTCGGCAAGACGTTCAGTGTCACAGGGTGGAAGCTGGGATGGGTGTATGGGGCGCCCTCGCTGATGAAGGGTGTTGGTCAGGCGCATCAGTATGTGACCTTCGCCGCCAACCATCCGGCACAGATCGCCGCGGCTTATGCCCTTGGCCTGCCCGGGACCTATTTTGAAGAGTTTCAGGCCATGTACAGCGCCAAGCGCGACCTGCTCATCATGGGTCTGAGAGCGGCTGGTCTCAAAGTCAAAATGCCAGAAGGCACTTATTTCGTCATGGCCGATTTCTCGGATGTTTTTGATGGAGACGACATCGAATTTGCGCGCCATCTCATCTCGGAGGTCGGTGTAGCCTGCATCCCTCCGACATTTTTCTACAGCACAGACCATGCGCATATGGCCAGCACACAAGCGCGCTTTGCTTTTTGTAAGTCGGATGAGCAGCTTCGTTTAGCTGGCGAGCGGCTGGCACACCTCTCTCGCTAGCTGAAAACTTGCGAGAGAGCGTGGGATGGACTATTGGCTCGCAGAGGACATGGCCCATCCCACTTCTTGCTCACGCTTTGTTACAGCCCAAACATCAGCGCACCGCCCAGCGCGAGCGGAGCGAGGATTAAACCGAGAATTAAGCTGAAAACCAAGACGCCGACAAGAGCGATTGCGGCAGTGAACCAGCGCTGGTTGGGATCGGCAAAGCGATACATCGTGCCGAAATTAACCCCCATGACGTAAAGGGCATAGATCGTCACGATGATGCCGACGATGCCGCCGCCGCCGAGCAGGGAAAAAAGCAGCGCGATCGCAGCGCTAATTAGACTGGCCGGCATCCATACCAAAGCGACAGAATATGCATGCTGGTACAAGGGGATCCGCCCGCCCTGCCTCTGCGCCCACAGGTGTGAGGTCCAGCTTGCGACGTAGGCCGTCGCCATCCCCACTGGGATCGAGATGATGGCGGACAGGATCACCGTAAAGATGTTGAAGGAGAAGATGCGTGGGAAAAGGGAGGCCAGCCTCGCCTGTGTAATTGTGCCGGAGATCAGCGATAGGAAAGCAGTTACGGCTACGACGAAACCCACCAACAGCCAGAAGCGCCACCACGTTGCGCGCACGATCTCGCTTTCAAAGGCGCCTGGCTTGCGCAGCAGCACATCGAAACTGGCGCGCAGCAGCGCGATGCCGCCGTTGATCAGGCTCTGAAAGGTCGCGCGTGGCGGCGCGCCGGGAATATTGCCCGGCAGCACAAACCCGCCCTCATCAGCGCCACCAGGGATATCGCTGGCGGCGGCATCAAGCGGGCGAATAGGGGTTTCACGTGGGCTTTGCACCCACGACTCGGTATTGGCTTCTTGGTGGCGGGCTTGCAGCCGGCTCAGTACATCGGCTGCGCGTTCGTTGGCTGGGTTAATTTCGAGGACGCGCCGCAAATAGACCTCGCGCCGTTCAGGGTCGGTCTCTGCTGCTGCAAGGTAGTACCATGCGTTCTCGTTGCCCGGTTCAAGTTCAACCGCTTGTAGCAGCAGCTCGCGCGCGCGTTCTCGGTCACCAGTTTGAAAAGCGTTAATCCCCTGCTCAAGAACTTCGCTGGTCATTCCCATTTTCCCCTTAGCTTCTTATCGATCTACTCTGATTATAGGCTATTTTTATGAACACGATTGAACTTGTCCGCAATACTTGAACCCGCTACACTGTAAGTGAGCTTGGGTGAATGATAGGATAAAAGCCCCGTGAACGGTTCATCATCTGTTGGAGAGCTGCAAATTCACGAGAATATTCTTGGCACGCTAGGCAACACGCCGCTAGTGCGCCTGAACCGAGTCGCGCGGGATTTGCCGTGTCAGATCGTCGCTAAGGTTGAATATTTTAATCCGGGCAATTCGGTCAAAGATCGTATCGGAATCACGATTATCGAAGATGCTGAGCGGAAGGGACTGCTCAAGCCGGGCGGCACGGTCGTCGAAGCGACTTCCGGCAATACTGGAGTAGGTTTGGCGATCGCCGCTGCTATCAAAGGCTACAAGACGGTCTTTGTGATGCCGGATAAAATGTCTGAGGAGAAGATCCGCGTTTTACGTGCCTACGGCGCGCGTGTCATCGTTACGCCAACCAATGTGGAGCCAGACGATCCACAGAGCTACTACAGCGTTGCCCGGCAGGTCGTTGAGGAGACGCCGAACAGCATTCTCGCTAACCAGTATCATAATCCCGTCAACCCGCAGACACATTACGATACCACTGGGCCTGAAATTTGGCGGCAGACGGCCGGCAAAGTCGATGTTTTCGTCGCGGGGATGGGCACTGGCGGCACGATCACGGGGGTTGGCCGCTATCTCAAGGAACAAAACCCGAATATACAAATCGTAGGTGTTGACCCAATCGGATCGGTTCTGTACGACTATTTCTATACCGGTAAAATGACTGAGGCGCACAGCTATAAAGTCGAAGGGGTAGGCGAGGACTTTATTCCCTCGATCTATGATTTCAGCGTAATCGACGCAGTGGTCAAAGTTTCTGATAAAGACTCTTTCCTCATGACTCGCCGGTTGGTACGCGAAGAGGGGCTTTTCGTCGGAGGATCGTGCGGGTTTGCCGTGGTGGGTGCCTTGCAATATGCTGTTGAGCAGAAGCTGGGGCCAGACAAGCTCGTCGTTGTGCTGCTGCCGGATAGCGGTACGCGCTATCTCAGTAAAATTTTTGATGACAACTGGATGCGTGAGAATCGCTTTTTGGATGATGAACGCCAAGAGGCACGCGTCTCCAACGTGTTAGGACGGAAGCCGCATTCTGAGATCATCACCGCACACTGTAACGAGCCGGTGAGCGCAGTCATTGCGAAGATGAAAGCGCATGGCGTGTCTCAACTGCCGGTCACCAGCGAACGCGGTGGCTTGCTCGGCTTGGTCAGTGAGGTGAGCTTGCTCAGCTTCCTGCTTCAGCAGCCAGCAGCCAGCGCGGCTGAGATCGCGATCGAAGATGCGAATGTGATTGATAAGGACGTTCCCACCCTAACACGCGATACCCCAATTGAGGCGGTGCTGAACGCTTTCACGACGAACGAGGTCGTGCTGGTCACCGACGATGGCTCAGGTGTAAACGAACGTCATGTCGTCGGCATCATCACCAAAATCGACTTGCTCGACTTTTTAGCCAGTCAGGGCGCTTGATACGAGTTTTGTAAGGCAGTTTTGTTTGTGCTGTGAGAGCGACGAGCTAAGTCGCTCTCACGGCGCTCTCATGTTTTCATAGTAATTTTCTTAGATAATAGCGTTAATTTTTCGATTGTTGAGAGGCACCGCACTTTGCGGTAATGAATCACAGGTGGAGAAATTGAACATGCGTAAAGTACTTCTCGTTCTCGTCTTGATCGCCCTGCTAGCGGTCGCCGTTGTGCCGGCCTTCAGCCAAGGAAGCCGCACAATTGTCGACATCGCCGCGCGCGACAGCCGCTTCAGCACGCTGGTCGCCGCTGTTACGGCGGCGGATCTTGTCGATGTGCTGGCGGGTGAGGGACCCTTCACGGTTTTTGCCCCGACCAATGCGGCTTTTGCTGCGCTGCCCGCGGGCACTGTTGAAGCTCTACTGGCCGATATCCCCGCACTGACCGACATTCTAACCTATCATGTTGTGGCCGGTGAAGTGCCGGCTGCCGAGGTCGTCACGCTTGCGAGCGCGCCGACGGTGCAGGGAGCGCCGATCTTTATCAACGTTGTCGATGGCGGTGTGGTGCTCAACGGGTCGGTCAATGTCACTATCACCGATATTCGCGCTTCGAATGGCATCATTCACGTGATTGATGCGGTGTTGCTGCCTCCGGCTCCGACCAACCAGCTGCGCGTGTTCTTCGATGACACTCCGGTGCTATCGCGCGTCGCCGGAGAGCCGACGGGTAACACTGTTCGTCAGTGCCAGACTTGGCGCATCGACCGCATCCACCAGAACTTCGGCCGTCTCACCATCGGCGGCTGGGTCAACCTTGGCCCGAGCGCCCAGGTGGCTGAAGATTATGGTCTTCCGGGCGGTCAGCCGCGCATCCCCGGCTGCGAATAAGTTCTAAAGTTTCAATCTCTGTAAAAAGGTGTGAGCTTGTGCTCACGCCTTTTTATTTTCACTTTAAAGCTGTGCGCAGGTCGTCCAGCAGATCATCGCTGTGCTCAATGCCAACGCTAAGCCGCACCAGCTCCGCCGGCACAGCAATTGGGCTGGTGGCTGTGCTGGCGTGCGTCATGCTGTGTGGATGCTCGATCAGGCTCTCGACACCGCCGAGGCTTTCGGCCAGGGCAAATAATCGAGTTTGAGTCACCATGGTGCGCGCCGTTTTCTCATCTTCCAGCAAGATGCTGATCATGCCGCCGAAGCCACGCATCTGTCGTTTCGCCAGCGCATGCTGGGGATGATCGGGCAGGCCGGGGTAGAGGACCCGCTTCACGCGAGCATGGCTAGCCAAAAACTCGGCAATTTTTTGGGCATTGTCGCAATGGCGTTCCATGCGCACGCTCAGCGTTTTGATGCCACGCAGCACAAGAAAGCAATCGAACGGCCCCGGCACTGCACCCACAGCATTTTGTAGGAACTTAAGCTGCTCATAAAGCCTTTCATCTTGTAGCGCGAGCAGCCCGCCAACGACATCGCTGTGCCCACCGAGATACTTGGTGCTGCTGTGCATGACGATATCTGCGCCCAACAGCAGCGGCTGCTGAAGGGCTGGGCTGGCGAAGGTGTTATCGATGCCGATCAAAATATCCTTGGGAAGCAGTTTGCGAATGGCCGCAATATCGACCAGCGACATCAGCGGGTTAGTCGGCGTTTCCAGCCATACCAACTTTGTGCGATCGGTGACCGCTGCCCGCACAGCTGCCTCATCACCTAAATCGACCCAACTGAAGGAAAGACCAAACCGCGTGCAAACCTGCTCGAACAGGCGGTAGGTGCCGCCGTAAACATCGTTTCCCACGATGATATGATCGCCCGGGTTAAACACCCGCAGCAAGGTATCGATAGCCGCCAAACCGCTGGCAAAGGCAAGGCCATAACGACCGCCTTCTAGCGCCGCGATTAATCCCTCCAGTGCCGTCCGCGTTGGGTTGCCGCTGCGGCTGTACTCGTAGCCGCTGTGTTCTCCCGGCGCGCGCTGCACGAAGGTCGAGGTTTGGTAGATTGGCGTCATAATTGCGCCGGTTGTTGGATCGGGTTCTTGGCCTGCATGAATGGCGAGCGTTTCAAAGCGATAATCGCGTGGCACGGGTTCACTCCCTGTCAATTGGGCTTGGCAAAATGTATGTCAGGGAGTATAACACGCTGGACGACAGTGGTGTCGAACAGCGCTCCATCCATCGCGAGGTCGCATGACGCTCCAACAACCTAAGTATTTCATCGCCGTGGCTGGCAACATTGGCGCTGGCAAGAGCACGCTCACACGGCTGCTTGCCGAGGAATTCGGCTGGCAGCCATTCTTTGAAGCCGATGCCGAAAATCCTTATTTGGCCGATTTTTATGCCGATATGCAGCGCTGGAGCTTTCACTCTCAGGTTTTCTATCTCGGCAAACGGCTGGAACATCATCGCCAGCTCGTCGACCATCCGGGCACGGTTATTCAAGATCGAACCGTCTATGAGGACGCCGAGATCTTCGCGCGCAATCTGTACTTGCAAGGATCGATGAACGGGCGCGATTACGATGCTTACGGCCGTCTCTATCGCGCAGTGAGCAGCTTTCTGCCTCCGCCCAATTTGCTAATTTACCTGCAAGCGACGGTTGATACCCTGCTGGCGCATATTCATAAGCGCGGTCGAGATTACGAGCGCACTATCACCCGTGACTATCTTGAGCGCCTAAATAATTTGTACGAACAATGGATTGGAGATTGGCAAGCTTCACCAATGTTGACCATCCCAATTGACGATATCGATTTTGTCGATAATCGCGCTGACTTCGATGCCATTGCCCGTTCGATCACGGGCAAACTATCCCAATCTGAACTGACTCTTAGATCCACCAATGGACAGGGCAAAGACAATATGGTACAGTAAAAGATAAGTTTAATCTGATTCATCTGATGAATAATGATGCCTGAGATTCAGTTACAGTCCAATCTCCTAGAATATATTATCAGGCACCAGTTCTCGCCCGGCGATCGCCTGCCCACGATAAACGAACTGCAGTCTCCCGAACATCTTGGTATCAGCATTAGCAAAGTGCGTGAGCAGCTTGAAGTCGCGCGCATGCTCGGCATCGTTGAGGTGCGCTCGAAGACTGGAATGCGCATGAAGGCGTACAGCTTCACTCCGGCAGTGCGCCTAAGCTTGTTCCTCGCGCTGGCATTGGACCCGCATAATTTTGAGCTTTTCAGTGAGCTGCGCAACCATGTCGAGGCTGCCTTCTGGAATGAGGCGTGCAAGGTACTTGAAGAAGAGGATAAGGCAGTTATGCGCGCCTGTGTTGAATCGGCGCGCGCTAAGCTTAACGGCGATCATCACACTGGCCATATCCGTATTCCCAACGAGGAGCACCGCACCTTTCATTTGACGGTGTTCAAACGCCTTGCCAACCCATTTGTGATGGGGATTTTGGAAGCCTATTGGGAGGCCTACAACGCTTTTGAGCTAAACCGTTATTCCGACTATGCGTATCTGCAAGAGGTTTGGACTTATCATGAGCGCATTCTCGATGCGATTTGCGCTGGCGAATACGACTTGGCGCGTGAAATTTTCATCGAGCATACGCGGCTTCTTCGCCACCAGCCCCGCATGCAAACGATGGGGGCAGTCCATCGCAGTACCCCGCTGAAGATGAGTTAATCGAAGGAGCTGTCTAGCGAACGAAATACATGGTCTTTTTTTAGCGTGATTGTATCAATTATCGACATAAACAGCGCCCCGCGCTGAGCGTTTAGGAGCAGTCATGGCTTTAGAAGCGCAAATCAACCCGCAAACCCGGTTTGGCGATAAACAGCCAGTCATCAATGATTTTGCATTGATGGTTGCAACCAAGAATGGCTCTGGCAGCCAAACCTCGAACGAAGTCTTGATCCGTTCTTTGTTCCGAATGGGGATACCTGTCAGCGGCAAAAACCTGTTCCCTTCGAATATCAAAGGCCTGCCAACGTGGTACACCATCCGCGCAAGCAAAGATGGTTACATCGCGCGTCGCGCTAGCACCGAGATCATGGTGACGATGAACGAGGCTACGGCAGCCGAGGATATCCAGAACCTGCCGCCGGGCGGTGTCTGTATCATCCCGCGCGAATGGAAGTGGGGACATTCTCGCGATGACATTGTTTATTACGAGATACCCGTAAAAGAGACGGTTGCCGCTGCCAGCGTGCCCCAGGAATTTCGCGATCGCATTGGCAACATGGTCTATGTGGGTGTGTGCGCGCAGTTGTTCAGCATCCCGCTAGAAATTATCCATCAAGCCCTGCTTGATACCTTTGGCGGGCGAGCGAAGCCAGCTAAGATGAACTATGACGTCGTGGAGCTGGCTTTTAACTGGGCGGCGGACAATTTGGTCAAACTCGATCCCTTCCGTTTTGAGCCGCTCAATTTGACCGAAGGCAAGATGTTGATTACCGGCAATGAGGCGGCTGCGCTAGGGGCGCTGTTTGGAGGCATGACGGTAGCGGCATGGTACCCAATCACCCCTTCAACCAGCTTAATCGACGCTGTGCTTGACCACAAACACATCCGCGATGATGCCGAAACAGGCAAAGCTACTGTTGCCGTAGTACAAGCTGAAGATGAGCTTGCCGCAATCGGCATGATCATCGGCGCAGGTTGGGCGGGTGCGCGGGCCCTCACAGCGACCAGCGGCCCCGGCATCAGCCTAATGGCCGAATTTGCGGGCTTGGCCTATTTCGCCGAGATACCGTGTGTGGTGTGGGATATCACCCGCACTGGGCCCAGCACGGGCTTGCCAACACGAACTAGCCAAGGCGATTTGCTGTTCTTGTACGTGTTAAGCCACGGTGATACCCGCCATGTCGTCCTGCTGCCCGGCAGCGTTGCTGAGTGCTTCGACTTCGGTCACATCGCATTCAATTTGGCTGATAGACTGCAAGCGCCCGTTTTTGTGATGAGCGATCTCGACCTCGGTATGAACTTGTGGCTGACCGAGCCATTCGAATACCCACAGGAGCCGATCGACCGAGGGAAAGTGTTGGATAAAGAAGCGCTGGAGGCGTTCTTTGCCGAGCGCGGTGAATGGTTGCGCTACCGTGACTACGATGGAGACGGCATTCCCTACCGCACGCTTCCCGGCACCGATCACCCGCGCGCGGCCTATTTCACGCGCGGCACGGGCCACAATGAGGCAGCTACCTACAGCGAACGAAGCGATGATTGGATTCATAACTTGGCCCGGCTTAACCAGAAATATGAGACGGCGCGCAAACTCGTGCCGCAGCCAGCCATCGATTATGACGAGACGGTGGATATCGGGATTATCTCTTACGGGTCTAATGACCCAGCAGTTGAGGAAGCGCGCGACCTGCTGGCCGCGGATAACATTCGCACGAATTATCTTCGCATTCGTGCGCTGCCGCTGGCGCAAGATGTGTACGACTTCGTTTTGAAGCATCGCGCCGTTTACGTGGCTGAGAATAATTTCGATGGTCAAATGCACCAGATTTTACGAATGGAGATCGCCCAAGACACTACGCATATGATTTCGCTGGCGCTTGGCGATACGCTGCCGATGACTGCGCAATGGATTTATGCGCAGATAACCCGCCATGAGCGCAAAGTGGAACAGGAGAGTAAGGAACATGCCTAACGCGCTTGGCCTTGAGAGGACAGATTATAAGGGTGGCCCAAGCACCTTGTGCCCCGGCTGTGGGCATGACTCGATTTCGAATCAGATCATCAGCATGGCCTACGACATGAACCTGCCGATGCATCGCGTCATTAAACTGAGCGGCATTGGCTGTTCGAGCAAAACGCCGGCCTATTTCCTTGGGCGTTCTCATGCCTTCAATGCAGTCCACGGCCGTATGCCATCTGTGGCGACCGGCGCGACACTGGCCAACAGCGATTTGATCGGTATCGCAGTCAGTGGCGATGGCGATACGGGGTCGATCGGTCTGGGGCAGTTCAAGCATCTCATCCGTCGCAACGTTCCGCTTGTCTACATCATCGAGAACAACGGTGTTTATGGATTGACCAAGGGCCAGTTCTCCGCGACTGCTGATGAAGGTCAAAAATTGAAGTATTATGGCCTGAACGAGCTGCCCGCTATCGATTTGTGCCTAGAAGCGATCATTGGCGGCTGCACGTTTGTTGCGCGCAGTTTTTCTGGAGATGCAAAGCAGGTGCAAACTCTGCTGAAGGCGGCCGTTAGTCATCGTGGCACGGCCGTGCTCGATATCATCAGCCCCTGCGTAACATTCAACAACGCGCCAGATGCCAATAAAAGCTACGCGTATGGCAAAGAACATGAAACGCCGCTGCACGAATATGACTTCATTCCAAAGGGGTACGTACAGCCGCGCGACGAGATCACAGCCGACTACGACGAAGGCTCCTTAATCGAAGTTCAGATGCACGATGGATCGTATATTCGCCTCAAGAAACTCGATCATGGGCATGACCCGCGCAATCGTCGTGAGGCCATTCAAGTCTTAGAGCAGGCTCAGCGCGAGCAGCTTTTCATCACAGGGTTGCTTTATTATGAGGAGCCGCGCCCCATTCTCTCTGAGACGCTGCACTTAACCGAACACCCGCTCGCCCACCTGCCAGACGAAAAACTGCGGCCGCCAAAGGAAACGCTTGAGGAATTGATGCGCCGTTATATGTGAGCAGTTAGGGCAAACAACGAGAGCGCGATCACTGCTTGCGCTCTCGTTGTTTGCTGTTTCTAAGGCTGTGGGGTTGGCTGCAAAATCGCCTCGATCCGTTCATTAATCTCGTCTGTGATGGTCACTTCAAGCGCTTTCAAGTTGGCTTCGATATGCGCCGGGCGCGTTGCGCCCGTGATCGCGCTGGAGACGTGCGGGTTTTTTAGCGTCCATGCAAGCGCGAGCGCGGCTGGCGTAGTGCCGAGTTCTTCCGCCAGTGCAGTGATCGCTCGGGCTTTGCTCAAACGTTCTTCGCTGATCTGCTGTGCAAACCATGCTGGATCGACGTTTTTTGCGCGACTTTCTTCAGGAATGCCATCGTTGTACTTGCCCGTCAGCACTCCCTGAGCCAGAGGACTCCAAACGACTAAACCCATCCCGTGACGGGACACTGCTTCCTCAAGCGGCCCTTCGACAATTGACCGGTCAAGCATGTTGTAGAGCGGCTGCTCGACGATCGGGCGGTTGCCGTTGATCGACTTCATGACTTCAATGGCCTCGTCAATATTTTCCGCGCTCCACATACTGGTGCCCCAGTAAAGAATTTTGCCCTGTCTAATCAGGTCGTCGATAGCGCGCGCGGTTTCTTCGACCGGCGTCTCATCGTCGTAGCGATGGCAGAAAAAGATGTCGATGTAGTCAAGGTCGAAGCGCTTGAGCGAGCGGTGAACTGACTCGAAAATGTGTTTTCTTGACAGACCACGATCGTTCGGGTCGTCACTCATCGGCCAGTATGCCTTTGTGCTAATGACAAGGTCGCTGCGCCGGTAGCCTTTGATCGCCCGCCCGACGATTTCTTCGGCTTTCCCGTAGGCATAAATGTCGGCGACATCGATGAAATTCACGCCGAGTTCGATAGCTCGCCGAATACAGTTGATAGCATTCTCTTCGTCGACGCGGCTGCTGCCATAGGTCAACCAAGCGCCTAACGAAATTGCGCTCACTTTAAGGCCAGAAGTTCCTACACGCCGGTATTCCATCGCATTCCTCCGCAAACGACAGATTGAAAAAAGTCGTTGAGCCACTCTTGTGGCTTAGTATAGCGCGAATCGATGCTGCATACGTCTCAGCGTGTACATGTTCTATGCTTGTTCACTTCGTACATGTGGTTCAGTCTAGTCGTTCGGCGTCCCTTCGATTAGACTCCAATTAAGCGTTCGCACTTAAACGAGGTTACATGCGCATTCCTGTTTGGTTAACGGTGATCGCTGCCGCAGTTGCGTTGGCGCTGGTGCTGTTCGTCGGCAGCTTGGTGATCGCGCCGCCGCAGCCGCTGATCGTCGATGCGAGTTTCAGCCCGACGCGGATCACCCCCAACGCCGATGGCAGCGATGATATCACTGTATTTTCGTATGCTTTGTCTCGCGGCGCTTTCATCACTGTCACGTTTGAATCTGAGGATGGCCGCATCTTCGTCTATCGCGAGGAGGAAGAGCGAGCCGCTGGCTCGTATCGCGTTGAGTTTAGCGGTGTGGTCGATGGCTTTGTGCTCCCCGGAGAGCAGATCGTTGGAGATGTGCTGCGGCGCTTGATGCCGGATGGCGCTTACACTTGGCGGCTCTTGGCCGTCAATCGCGAAACCGGCGAGCAAGATGAACGCAGCGGCACGCTGATTATCGAAGATGGCGATCCTCTGCTGCCAGAGCTGGTCGAGTTCACCGTTTATCCAGACCTCTTCACGCCTAATCAAGATGGCATCGCCGACCGCACGGCGATCAATGTCTTTCTGACTAAGGATGCTGATTTACAGGTTTATTTGCAGCGCGAAGGCATGGAGCCGATCTTCATTCCTCAACGGATGGAAGATGTCGAGCCGGGCAGAGCCGGGCGCTATACCTATGATTACGAGGGCGGGGTCGATCTCGGCGCAGACCCTCCGCCAGATGGTGAATATACCGTTGTCGCGGTAGCGCAGGATGCTGTTGGTCAGCGCGTGCAGCGCACTGCGACATTGACCATTCGAGATGGAGGCAAACCGCTGGCGCAGATCATCCCCCAGCCAACTGGCGCGACCGTCGTCTTTGAAGCTCGGCCATTTGAAGACCGCTTCACGACCACGCGCGATCGGCGCGGCGACTTGATCGACCCCCCTGTTGATCCCGACTCGCTCAATCTCAATATGATCACGATGCCCGTGGGCGATATGCTCGTCTTCAAATTGACGGTTGAGAACTACAGCGAAGTGCCGATCCGAACGGCAGGTTCGCCGCCGGGTACGGTTTTTCACTGGGAACAGCGCGCTGCTACACTCGGCGAGTTCGACCAGTCTGGCGCGTGGCGAGTGGGCATTGACTGTGACACCGCGGCCAGCGATTACCCGTGGCGCTGGGCGATCGGCGATGCTAGCACACTGGTAGAGCAGATCGATCCCAATACCGGCGACGTGCACTATTACCTGCCCGCAGGCGCGCGTAGCGTGGTGTGGGGTGCAGTGCGCATGACGGCTGTCGAAGCGCGCAATCCACAAAATTGTTGGGCAGGGCTCATTCATGAAGATGTTGAAATCGCGCTGCGCAACCGCAATGTCGGACCGCGCCGCATCTTACTGGTCGACTTAGACTCGGCGGAAATTCAGCCGCCCGTCTTATCGGCTGATGAGGATCGCTGATGCGCATCCTTCATTGTTTCGTCGTCTAAACGCTTGTACCATGAAGTTGAGGCAGGGCGGCATACTCCCCGGCTTAAGGCCGTTTCTAATGGAGGTAGGGCGGTTCGCGTGAAGCCACGACACAGTTCTTCTCGGTTGGGTGTCTTGCTGGTTTTGTGCATGGTGCTGGTGCTGGCAGGATGCCGGCGCGCGCAGGGGAATATCGGCCCGACACTTCAGCCAACTTTGACGCCGACCCCGCGCTCGACGCCGCTGCCGGCGATCGCGCCGACGATCGCCCCAGGAAGCCCTGAGAACCCGCTGCGAATGTTGATCCAGCGGCCACAAAGCGCCTTGACGCAGACAGCGCTTAACCGAGCTGTGAGCCAGCTCCAAGATGCCCTGTTTGAGGCGACAGACCTCATCGTTGAGATACAGCTCGTCGATGTAAGCGCAGACCTGATCGCCGCTTTATGCAGTGCGCCGGTGGGCGCGCCGACTGTGGTCTGGATCGGTGGGTTGGGATATGCGGTTGCCGCAGCCCAAAACTGTGGCTCACCCGTCTTGCAAGGTAGGCGCGGCCGTGGGACGAGCGCTCGGTCTGGCGAGGAGATCCAGATTATCGTTCAGCGAGACAGTGATATTGTCGCGATCGCTGATCTGGAAAATGTGACGTTCTGCCGCCTCAATTCCCGCGATGTTCAAACTTGGATGATGCCTGCGTTGATCATGCAGGCCAATGGCTTCAATGCTGCCGACCTCGGCGCGCTCGTCGATCAACCCGATATTGATGCGCTCATCGAAGCGGTCATTCAAGGCGAGTGCGATGCAGCTGGGATAAGCGCATCAGATTTTGAGCAGTTTGCCAGCGCCGATGCGCGCCGCTCGATCCGCGCCTTGAGCCAGACCGCCATGCTACCGTTGCCTTTGCTGATGTATCCAACCGGTTTGCCTCTCAACGTGCAGCAGGCGTTAGAGGCCGGTGTTGTAGCGGTGATGGCCGCCGAGGCAGCGCCGCTGCGGGCGCTGCTTGGCATTGATTCGGTCGCGCGTGTTGAAATGGCACCCCTCGAAACCTTCACGGCTTTTCTGCGACGCACTGGGCTCGATCTCGCGCAGTTTGGGGTTTGATGCTCGATCTGGCGGTTATTATCGTCACATGGAATGTCCGCGATCTGGTGCTGGCTGCCTTATCGAGTCTGTTGGACGATCTCGCTGGGAGCGGCCTTGCAGCTTCGGTGATCGTTGTCGATAATGCCTCAAGCGATGGGACGCCGCAGGCGATCGCGGAGACATTCCCGACAGTCGATCTGATCGCTAACTCGGAGAATCTCGGTTTTGTGCGCGGGAATAACGTCGCCCTGCGCGCGTTAGGCTTTGAAAGACAAAACTGTCCTTTAGAAAAGTTGCCGCGCGCTGTTTACTTGCTTAACCCCGATACGATCACCCAGCCGGGCGCGACGCGCGCACTGTTTGATGCCCTATTTGAAGATCCTCGTCGTGGGTTGGTGGGTGCGCGCCTGACTTATGGGGATGGCAGCTTTCAACACAGTGCGTTCAGCTTTCCGGGCCTGCGCCAGCTATGGGCGGAGTTTTTCCCGACGCCCGGCCGCTGGATCGAAGGGCGATTTAATGGTCGCTACCCGAAGTGGCGCTACGAGACGGGGGTGCCGTTTGAAGTGGACGCTGTGCTTGGCGCGACGATGATGCTGCGTCGCGAAACCGTCTTATCGACCGGCTTGTTCGATGAAACGTTTTTTATGTACTGCGAAGAATTAGACTGGGCGCGCCGGATTTGGGCGGCGGGTTGGTCGGTTTGTTGTGTGCCCTCGGCACATGTCGTTCATCTTGGCGGGCAAAGCGCCGGACAAGTGCGGCCGTTCAGCCTTGAGATGCTGTGGCGCAGCCGGCTTTACTTAATCCAAAAACACTATCCGGCGTGGAAAGCCATGTTCGCGCGCTTGATAATTCGTATCGGGATGACGCGAAAGCGGCGGCAGTTTGCAAAAGAGCCGCTGGCCGAAAGCGAACGCGCCGCGCTCGATCAAGCCTGCGCGCACATTCAACAAATGGCAGCCCGATGACGACGCTAGCGGCAGTCGTGCTGACTTACAATGAACAGCGTCACATTGTGGAGTGCATCGAAAGTTTGCGCTTTGCCGATCGGATTGTCGTCTTTGACTCTTTCAGCATCGACTCGACCGTAGAGCTTGCGCGGGCGGCTGGGGCCGAGGTCATCCAGCATCCCTTTCAAGACTACGCTAACCAGCGTAACGCAGCCCTTGCAGCGCTGATCGGCTGCGCTGATTGGGTGCTCTTCGTCGATGCCGATGAACGCGTTACGCCGGAGCTGGCTGCTGAGGTGCGCGCTGCAATCGCTACGCCGACTTGTGCAGGTTTTCGTATTCCACGTCACAATTATATCTTTGGCAAGCTCACCCGGGGGGCTGGTTGGTTTCCCGATTACCAAACGCGGCTTCTGCGCGTTGGGGCTGGTCGCTATGACCCGGCGCGAGGCGTGCACGAAGTCGCGCTGTTGGATGGGCCAGAAAGTACTCTAACCGCGCCGTTCATACATTATAATTACGACAATTTAGCGCAATTTCACGAGAAACAGCGTCGCTACGCAGCTTATGATGCGCGCGTCTTATTTGAGCACGGCATACGTCCAAAGCCGCACAATTTTGTGCTTCAACCGCTGCGTCAGTTTCGCTGGCGTTTCGTCACGCTCAACGGGTATCGCGATGGCTGGCACGGGCTGCGCCTAAGCGCACTGATGGCATGGTACGAGCTGTATAAATATCGGGCGCTGGCGGCATTATGGAGAGCAAACGACCGAGCGTGATGCGATGATGCGGGGAGGTGTTTCCAATGTGCTGCCTCCCCGCATTGCATTGAGGGCTATTCGGGCTGTGGGATAAGGATGCCGTAATCTCCTGCGCGCCGCTTATAAATGACGTTGATGGTTCCGGTGGCCCCGTTCAAAAACATGAAGAACGTGTGGCCTAGCAGCTCCATCTGTTCGACTGCTTCCTCTTCCGTCATCGGGGTCACAATCACCTGTTTGCGCCGTTTGACAGGCAGCTCTGGCTCTTCGATCGGCTCTTCCGCTGCTGGAGAGGTTTCAGGCAGCGCTTCGGCAATGCTTAATTCTTCTACTGTGGCCGTGAAACGCTCGCGACCTTTGCGGCTGCGTTTTCCCTTAAAGCGTTCGATGCGTCGATACATATTGTCAACGGCGAGCGCTAACGCGGCCTCGATGTCTCCATTAACGCGCTCCTCAGCGCGCAAGATAGCGCCGCGTTTGTGCCGCACGGTGATCTGAGCACGGGCGAGGTTTTCTCCGCGCCGGGTATGTTCTTCCGATAATTCGACGCGGATATCGGTGATATTGGGCAGGTAGCGGTCTAAACGATCGAGTTTCTTTCGCGCATACGCCTCCAGTCCTTCAGTGACTTTTAAATTGAGGCCGTGAATCGTAACGTCCATAAGCTGACTCCTATGATTTTAGTAGCCATTAAGCACGCGCTGCCGTCACCGTCAGGCCGTAAACCGCCGCTGCCCCAGCGGTTAGGACAGCTTCGGCACAAGCCTGCAGCGTTGCTCCCGTCGTAAGCACGTCGTCGATCAAAAGGAGCCTCAGTCCAGAGACAATGCTTGGGTCGGCGCTAAACGCGCCGCGCACATTCGCTTGTCGCTGCTCACGAGTGAGGCCAACCTGCGAGGTCGTGCTGCGCTGGCGTTTCAGTCCGGTTGCTGCTAGAGGAAGATCGCTCATCTGCGCCAGCTCTTCCGCCAGTAATTGCGCTTGATTATACCCGCGCACTTTCAGCCGGGAAATATGCAAAGGTATGGGAGCGATCATGTCGATCGTCCACTTTTGCTGCTGCAAGCAGTTGTAGAGCCGGTGAGCTAGCGGACGCGCGAGCGAATGTGCCCGCTCATACTTAAGCGCTTGAACAGCTTCCATGATGAGTCCATCGTGGTTGTGCGTTGCAGCAAGCGCAAGAATCGGTGCTGGGGCAGGGCGTTCTCCTAGCAATGGCAGCGCACTGAGCTCGGCATCGCATCGCTCGCACCAAGCCACATCGATTCGTCCGCAGCCAATGCAAACAGGGGGAAACACCAGATCGAGGGCTGTTTCCATCAGCAGCGCTGCGGTTCGCCGCGCGGAAGACAAGAGAAGCCCAGTCGTCAACTGGGCTTCTCGGCTGGCGAGCGGTATTCGATCGGGCTTATCTCGCATATCAAAACACAGCCGCAACCGTCGCATTATTCAGCAGGATGATCAGAGATGGGCCGAGCAGCACGATCCATAGCGACGGGAAGATCAGGAACACCATCGGGATCATCATTTTCACAGGCGCCTGATGAGCCTTTTCCTGCGCTCTCTGGCGGCGCTTGGTGCGCATTTGATCGGACTGCACGCGCAGAATCTTAGACATGCTGACGCCAAGCTGGTCGGCTTGGATGATCGCGGCAACGAACGCCGTCACGTCAGGCACATCCATGCGCCGCGCCATATCGCGCAAGGCTTCACGCCGCACCTTGCCGAGCTGGATTTCGCGCAGCACACGGCCGAAAGCCACGGCGAGATC
Source organism: Aggregatilineales bacterium (assembly GCA_046719065.1). Taxonomy (GTDB): domain Bacteria; phylum Chloroflexota; class Anaerolineae; order Aggregatilineales; family Phototrophicaceae; genus Flexifilum. Next base: position 48,244 of record JBDNDP010000013.1, read on the forward strand.
GTTGTCCCACTTCTCATAAACCTTGCCCATGGCCATGTCGAAGCCTAAACCAGCTTCCACGCAGATGACAAGCAGGTCTAAGGCATCGGGCAGGGCTTTAATAATCTCTTGTTGGCGGCGTCTGATTTTGCTGCTTAGCAGCATGGATGGGATGACGTATCCCAATCCTGCGCCCGCCAGCGTATAGAGCAGCGCCGTGGGGCGCGGTGTAGAGGGTGAACTAATGAAGAAGACGAAGAAGGCCGCTAGCGCAAATCCAATCGTGGAGAAGATGCGCAGTGCAAAATAGGTGCCGGGGTCCATGTTCATGCCGGCCATATCAAGCTTGTGGCGCGCATCTTCCAGTTGTTTCTGTGGCGTGAACTTGGCAGTGAGGGTCGCGATCTGGCGGATCAGCGGGATGATCACGCGATCCTTGAAAGAAAGCGACAGCTCAATATCTTCCAGTGACTGGGGGAGTTCTTTGTCTTCGTATTGCGCGAGGCGCTCTTGCAATGGGTCGCGTCCGCGGTCATCGCGCAGGCCGATGTAGACTAACCCAGTAACAACCGCGCCGCCAACAATGACAAGGATGAGGATGAGCAGGGAGTCCATGGGCGCCCTCTAAATATCGATGTCGACGATCTTCTGGATAATAGCCATGCCAATGCCGATCAAGGCAAGACCAAGACCTAACATGGGCCAGCCACACATGCGGTTTTCGAAAAGATGCGACATATAGTCGCGGTTGATCGTGTAGAGGAACAGCGCTAACACGATCGGTAAGCCGCTGATCAAATAACCGGTGATACGACCCTGTGCAGTGAGTACGCGGATCTCGCCCTTGAGCTTAATACGTTCGCGAATGGTGTGGCTAATCACGTCGAGGATCTCGGCAAGATTGCCGCCTACCTCCCGCTGAATATTGACCGCCGTGATGACCAGATCCAAGTCATCGCTTTCCACGCGGTTCAGCAGGTGTTCCAGCGCGTCCTCCATATCGATGCCCAGTTGAACTTCCTGAACCACACGTTTGAATTCGGTCGAAGTGGGTTCTGGCGCATCGCGGGCGATCGCTTCCATCGACTGTAATACACTGTAGCCGGAACGCAGCGCATTTACCCACAGGCCGAGGGTGTCAGGCAGTTGGTTCTCAAATTTGACCAATCGGGATTGAATGGTGCGCGAGACATAAATCCGCGGGGCGAAGAAACCAACGAAGCCGGCGAGGATGCCCAACACGATATTTTGGCTGAAAAGCACGAAATAACCGATGCCAAAAAACGCGAACATGCTGATGATGTGCACAGCCGCATATTCCGCAACTGTTAGCTTGATATCGGCGCGAGCGAGCTGGGTCCTCCATTTTTTGGCAAACGGCTTATCCGAAATGATCACTTCGACCCGCTGCTGCAGCGCGCTTGGTCGTTTCTCTTTCGGGGCGTCTTCCTCTTCAATCGTCAAATCAAGAAACGACTGCATACCCTCGTTGTAGCGACCGAGACGTTCCTCAATGATGTCTTTTTCTGTCCGAACGCTAACGATGCCCCAAATAATGACGATGACAGCGGCGATTGCCGCGCCGCCGATCACGGCGAGCTGTAGCGTGCTCATGCGGCTGGTCCTCCAAAAACTCGTTAGTACGTGCGGCCGACGCCGAACACCGAGGGCGGCAAGTAGATACCAGCCGCTTCCATGCGGTCGGTAAACTTTGGACGGATCCCGGTCGGACGAATGCGGCCGACAATTTTTCCACCCTCTACACCAGTCTGCTCGAACTCAAAGATGTCCGACATGGTGATCATATCGCCTTCCATGCCCTGCACCTCAGTGATCTTGACGACTTTGCGCGAACCATCGCGCAGGCGTTCTTGATGGCAAATGCAGTCTACCGCACTGGCAATTTGTTCGCGAATGGCACGCACTGGTAAATCCATGCCGGCCATCAGGCACATCACTTCAAGGCGGGCGATCGTATCGCGCGGGCTGTTGGAGTGCAGTGTCGTCAGCGAGCCATCGTGGCCAGTGTTCATCGCCTGCAGCATGTCAAGCGCTTCGCCAGCGCGGCACTCACCGACCACAATGCGATCGGGGCGCATACGCAAGCTATTGACGACCAAATCTTGGATCGTCACCTGCCCGCGACCTTCAATGTTGGGGGGGCGGCTTTCCAGCGTGACCACATGCTCTTGTCGAAGCTGAAGCTCGGCCGCGTTCTCGATCGTCACGATGCGCTCATCATTGGGGATAAAGCTTGAAAGCACGTTGAGCAGCGTCGTCTTGCCGGAACCAGTACCGCCCGAGACGATCATGTTCAATCGCGAGATAATGCAGGCGCGCAGGAATTCAACGATCTCTTTTGTAATGGAGCCGAAGCGAATGAGATCTTCAACGGTGAGCGGTTTCTTGAAGAATTTGCGGATAGTGATCGTTGGCCCAACGAGCGAGATCGGGCGGATGACCGCGTTCACACGTGAACCATCCGGGAGACGAGCATCGACAAGAGGAGAGGCTTCGTCGATGCGCCGCCCGAGTGGCGCGACGATTCGGTCAAGAATGCGCATCACGTGTTGATCGTCTTCAAAAGCGACGTTAGCGCGGGTGATGGTGCCTTTACGTTCAATGAAGATGTTCTTTGGGCCGTTGACCATGATCTCAGTGATGCTTTCATCGGCCAGCAGCGGCTCCAGAGGGCCAAAGCCGAGGATTTCAGCAACGATTTGCTCAAACAAACGTTGGCGTTCAGCGCGGGCTAAGACCATGCTCTCTTCGGCGAGAATTGCGTTGAACAGCTCTTCAATGTGCGCGCGCACCTCTGTTTTGCGGTTCAAATCCATCGACTGATCAATTTCGGAGAGCAGTCGATTTTGGACCCGCGTTTTGAGATCAATGTAGCTGGAATCCTGAGGACGCGTCCCCGCTCGTCCAGCTACCGCTGCCGGCCGCGAGCGCATGGCAGCTAAGCGCGACTCTTCAACGCTGGTTTCTGGGGTGAAGTCTTCGGGGCCTCCACCAGCGCCGCTTCCACTTTTTTGAATCCGATTTAGTAACGACATTCCTGTGCTCCCGTCTTAACGCGAATAACCGGTCACTAGCGAAATCTCATGTTTACTGCCGTCTTAACTTCTACCGAAGCGCAGCACGCCTACTCCCGCTTTTGGCCGGTTTTTGCCATCTTCACTGGTTTCGGCCGCGGTCGCCTCATTCATCAGCCCTGCATAGATGTGCTCGGAGAGATCGATCAACTCTTTGACAGGAGAACGGCTGCGATCACGCTGCGAAGCAACGACGGGCACACCTTTATTGATCGCGGCGAGGATCACCGCCTCGTTGTAGGGGATCTTGGCCTCAATTTTGCGTTTGAGGTGCTTCTCGATCGCTTCACTGGGAATCGTGACACGGTTGCGGTTGCGCTCATCTTCGACGCGATTCAAGATAAGAGAGGTCCGCTCGGGCGGGTAGTTCATTTTGTCGAAGATTTCAAGCACAAAACGGGTATTCTTGACGCTAGCCAGTGTTGGTGTAGCAACCAAGATGATTTTGGCTGCGATATCAGTTAACGACAAGAGCGTTTCATCAAAACGGCTCGCGGTATCGACGACGATAAAATCGTAGCTGTGAGCGACCTTCTCGATGATTTGGGCGATCGCTTTGGCGCCCTCCACTTCGATCTCGAGCGCATCCTCCAATCGCTGTGGGCCAAGCAATACTTTCAGGCCGCTTTCGTGGGTAGAGACGATGCTGTCGAAGAAATCGGTATCGAGGTCTTCAACTTTTTCGATCAGATCGCGCAGGGTAGATTGGGATTGGAGTTTGAGAAAGACCCCGACATCCCCGAACTGCACGTCTGCGTCGATCAGCAAGACGCGGATCCCGCGTTTCATCAACCCGGAAGCAAGATTGGTCGCGATGGTCGTGCAGCCCACGCCACCTTGAGGGCTGTAAACTACGATCACATGCCCCGCTCGAATGATAGGATCTTCACCGGCATACACTGTGCGCGGCCGCTGGCCATCGAGCGGAATGCCAGCGGCGACGGCCGGTTGTGCGCGCATCGGTTCAAGGCTTCGGTAAACAGAGCGAATAGTGCTGTAAAGTTCATCGGTATCAACCGGTTTAGAAAGGTACTGGCGCGCGCCGGCCTGCATCGCTCGACGCAGATAATCAGCATCGGCCTGCACCGACATCATAATGACGCCGGTGGCAGGCAGCATCTTAGTGATCTCGCTCGTCGCCTCGATGCCATTCATATCTGGCATGTTGACGTCCATAATCACAATATCAGGGCGCAATTCAAGCGCGGCGCGCAGGGCCTCGGTGCCTGTGCCTACCGAGCCAACGACTCGAAATTCTTGTTCTTCGAAGGCAAGCAGCTTTTTGATGTTCTCGCGTGCCTCTGGCGAGTCATCGACTAACAAAATGCTGATGACGCCACGTTCACTTTGTGACCGATTGATCATACTCAGAAATCCTGCCCTTCGTTCGGTATCACCATCTTACTTGATTACTGTGGTCCCGGAGACAATGAGATCTCTTCGCCCGCGATTAACTGGCGAATGCTGCGGATCGCCGGTTCGATCGTATAAGGAACTTTGCCGGGAAGACCGATGCCGAACGTCGTCATAATGTAATCGAGCGTAACATCTTCTGTGGGCACGCGCGAAGTATCTTGGGCGGAGCGCAGCGCTAGTGTTACCGGAGTGCGCGACTCGATGAGCCAAACTAGGACGACCGCATCCTGCGGCGTCACGCCAAGCGTGATGATATCCGGTCGCGATGGGGTAGGGGTTGGTGGCGTAGGTGTGCCTTGCCCAACTTGCTCATTTTCCGCCGGCACCGGTGTCGGCGTTGGCGGAACTCCGATGAAACGACCATCGGGCGGGAATGTGCCTACATGGACTACGAGAGCATCTTGGATCGTCCGCTGGGTGACCAGACGGGGACGCTGCCGTTCCGAAGGCCCGACGATCACCGAACCAAGCGCGGTCGAGTCTGGCCGGCCTTGAATGCCCTGTAGGAAGTTGATCTGGCCATCCTCAGTGATGCGGAACAGGGTTAAATTGTTGGGGACGAGGCTTTGAAAAGCTTCATCAACGTCGACAAAGAGCATCGAAATGATCAAATCGACACGATCGCCGTCTTGCACAGCGTAGCCCACGCTGGTCAAACGATCGATCGGCAGCGACACTGCCACCAGCCCATTCGGCAGCACCGCCGCAGCATCTGAGCCGACGCGCGCCAAGCCTGTCAAATTATCAACGACCATGTTGGTCAGAATCGGTTGCTCGCGAAAGATATCGGTGCGTGCGATGCGGCCGACCACATCTTCGAGATTGCTGATGCCGTTGAACGGCGCCGATTGCTGCGGCCACGGCCGCAGCGCCACAGCATTCGGAGGGATGACTTGCCCGCGTGAGAGTTCTTGCACAGCGATGACGATATCGACGAATACCATTGGCGTAGCGGTTGGCAGAGGTGTCGCGTTCACCTGTACTACAGCTTGAGGTGTTGTTTCTGCATCAGGAGCGGTTGCTGGTGCGGGCGCTGGCTGAAGCTGCGGCAGCAGCACCACAACGACGACAGCGGCTAGCGCGATCAAGATTAAAAGGATGAGCACCAACCGTGTACGACCCATGAAAGCCTCCCTTGCTGTTGCTGAATGGTGTTAAGAGCGCCGCGCAATCTGAATTATACGGCTTACCGAGACGCTTAATGCGCTAATTTTAGTGTAGTACAGGGCTGGTGATTGTCAAACACGAGAACACCTTGAATTTCTTTATGCTTTTTCCATCTCCAGCGCAGTTTACTCGCCGGAAGGCAGCTCGAACTTTACTTGTGTGCCTTCCGTCTCGCCACTGAATACCTGCACGCTGCCACCAATCAGCTCAAATTTTTCACGAATCGTTGCGAGGTTCTGCGCACGCGGGTCGGTATAACTCTCCTCATTTGAGAGAACGACATTCGCGTCGAAGCCGCGGCCATTATCTTCGATGACTGCTTTGATGGGATCGCTTGAGATATCGAGGCGGATAGTAATTTCACTGGCGTTCGCATAATCGCGAGCGTTGATCATCAGTTCTTGCAAGGCGCGAAAGATCATAACCTCGCGATGCGATTGCAGCCGCCGCTCATCGCCGATGATATCAAGCTTGATGTTGATATCGTGCTTCTCTCGAAATGAGTCGACGTAGCGTCGCATAGTCGGCACAATCCCTAAGTCATCGAGCATCATCGGGCGCAGGTCGAAGATGAAGTCTCGCACTTTTTGAAACGTCACATTAGCGGCATTGCGCAGCGCATCCAGTTCCTCTGCTGCCCGTTGAGGATCGCGGTCGAAGAGGCGCTGGCAAATTTCGGTTTGCAAAATGAAGTTAGTTAGGGATTGAGCAGGCCCGTCATGCATTTGACGGGAAAGACGCAGGCGTTCCTCTTCTTGAGCTTGAATGATGCGGATGATGTTAACCCCGCCGCGGCTCAGCGAAGCGCCGTCGTCAGCCGAAGCCGCTGGCGAGGACAGCATGTCGATGCCTTGTAGACGGTTCAGCAGCTGGCCGAGCAGCGTCTGCGTAGCTTCGAGGTTGTCGCGTATCGAAATAAATTTCTCAAGCTGGCTGCGCATCGAAGTCACGCGAAAACGCACGTCGAGCGCTTCGTCATATTTTTGACGGATATCTTGGCGAGGGATCGTCTCGATGTTATCTTGAACAAAACGCAGTTCCGATGCGATATCAGCATTGCGCTGCTGTTCGCGGTCGAGGACGAGCTGCGTTTGATCGATCTGCGTTTTTAGCTCATAAAGCTTGTCACGAATGCGTTTCATCTCCTGCACGATCATCTCGATAAGTTCATCGCGAAAGCGTGCATCGGGGCGGTATTCTCTGTCCATTAGATTCACTCGTTTCGACAGTTAGGTTTCTCGGCTGTCATGGATGCGCACCCATCCGTGGCGCAGCGCTGTGACGGCGGCTTGGGTACGGTCTTGCACGTTCAGTTTTTTCAGGATCGATGTCATATGGTTCTTGACCGTCTGCTGGCTGATTTGCAGCTGGCTAGCGATCTCTTTATTGCTTAGGCCATTGGTGACGTACTGCAAGATTTCCATTTCTCGCGGGCTAAGCGGTGTGAAGACGCTGTTTGGGTCATTCGCATAAGGGCCAGACAGCGCTTCCACGCTAGCTTGGAGCCACGTGGTTAATGCTGTATAGCTCATTCGCTGGCTGCCGATCACGAAATCACCGCTAGCCGCGGCGCGAATGACATCGATCAAAGCTTCGGGTGTGATATCTTTGGGGCAGTAAGCGGCAGCGCCAGCGCGCATGGCGTGAATGACCTGCGCGCTGTCGTGATAGGCGGTGAGCAAAACGACGGCAGTATCAACGCTTTGTGTGCGCAGCAACTTCGTGACTTGCAGGCCGTTGATAGATGGGAGGTTAATATCGAGCAGAATCACATCTGGCCGATCTTTGGCCACAATTTGCATTGCGTTTTCGCCATCCGAACACTGCCCGACGACAACAATATCCTCTTCGCAGCCGAGTGCGCTTTGCAGGCCATCGCGGAATAGAGGATGATCGTCCACAATGAGAACTCGTATCGGACGTGCTGTCATTTGCTGCTCGTTAGCTGTCATAAATTTTGAAATCACGAGCTAGGTGAACCTTAGCAAGATGCTCTCATCGTTAGGTTTTTGCATTTCTATTTTTTGTTTGTGCGCTCACATTATAAGCTAGCTTTACACAAAGGCGCGTTAATATCTATGCTGTAAACTGTTTTGAGTATAGCCCGGAATGCGATTTATAAGCCAAAGCATGATAAAGCACGCCACGGTTCGCTATAATTCAAGTCTCACTGTGCAGCAAGGACGTTGGTGTGAAGCGGATCGCCCACAACGAGTTGATATACTATCAGTTCGAGCAGTGGCCTGCCCTAAAGCATGGTATCTTCACGCGCCACGGAGGCGTAAGCCGTGCTCCGTGGGCCTCACTAAATCTGGGTGGAAATGTGGGCGATGACCCGGCGGCGGTTCGCGCTAACCACGAACGCATGTACGCAGCACTCGCCCTACCGCGCGATCGAGCTTGCACCGTCTGGCAGGTGCACAGTTCTGATGTCGTTTATGCACTCGGGCCGGTGCGTTCGCGCCGCTGGCTGGCCGCGGCCGACGCGATCATCACCGATCGGCTGGATACGCCGCTTTCGATGCGCTTTGCCGACTGTGCTCCGCTGCTGTTTTTTGATCCAGTTCAGGGCGCGATCGGAATTGCGCATGCGGGCTGGCGCGGCACAGTGCAAGGGGTAGGTGCCCAAACCGTCAAGGCGATGACCCAAGCATTTGGCTCACGGCCGGAGGATATTCAGGCAGCGATCGGGCCAAGCATTGGGCCGGCGCAGTATCAAGTCGGTGAGGAAGTGGTTGCCGCGGTGCAGGCGTATTTTGGAACGACGGACGGTCTCATTCAGCGCAGCCCAACAGATGGCAGCGCGTACTTTGACTTGTGGGCAGCCAATCGGCTTGATTTACAACGCGCGGGTGTGGAACAGATCGAGGTTGCCGGTTTATGCACGGCGGAGAATACCCACGACTTTTATTCACATCGGCGCGAGCGGGGAAGTACTGGACGCTTTGGCGCGGTGATTTCACTGTAGTAATGGAAAGCACAATGACAATTGCAGCAAACATCGAGCGCGTGCGCGAACAGATTGCCGAGGCATGTCTGCGTTCTAACCGGCCGGTAGAGGCGGTTACTTTGGTTGCAATCAGCAAAACGCATTCGCCAACCGTTATCCTCGAAGCAGTCAATGCCGGCTTGCAACATTTTGGCGAGAATCGCGTAGAAGAGTCTCAGCAGAAGATTCCCGCCGTTCAGGAGATGGTGAAAGTGCCGCTAACTTGGCACATGGTTGGGCATGTTCAAAGCCGGAAAGCCAAATTGGTGGTTCCGTTGTTTGGGGTCGTCCATTCCGTTGATAGCGTTAAGTTAGCGCAAAAGCTTGCGTCGGCGCTGCCGGTCGGTAAAGCGCTTCAAGTGCTGGTCGAAATCAACGTCTCAGGAGAAGCAAGTAAGCAGGGTCTCCAAGCCGCTGCTTGGCGAACAGATCGTGCCCTTTTCGATAGAATCGCGTTAACGATCGAGACGATTGCGGGTTGTCAGGGTTTGAATCTGTGCGGGCTTATGACGATGGCGCCGTTGGTTGAGGACGCTGAACAAACTCGGCTGGTGTTTGCATCTTTGCGCGGTCTGCGCGATGCACTGAGCGAACGGCTTGGGCTGCATTTGCCGCATTTGAGCATGGGAATGACCGATGACTATACCGTCGCCATCGAAGAAGGAGCGACCATGGTGCGCATCGGCCGGGCGATCTTCGGCGAACGGGTCATGAAGTCATATTGAAAAGCAATGAAGGACGACTAACGTGAACATCCTCTTTACCCTTGTCTACTACCTGTTGGTATTTTTTCAATTGATCCTGTTGGCACGCGTGCTGCTGAGCTGGTTCCCGAATATCGATCGCAACAACCCGCTGGTTCAGTTTGTGTACGATATGACCGAGCCGGTGCTGCGTCCTATTCGCAGTGCCTTGCCGCAAGGGACGATGATCGATTTCAGCCCACTGATCGTCTTTTTGATCATCAGTGTGTTGATGCGTCTGCTGTTCTAGCCGTCAGTTTCAAACCACTGGCCAGCAGTGTTTGTGACGTGCGCGCCGGCGTGCTACTATCTTGGGTGTGCCGGCGGCACATCTTATAGCTCGTGCGTCGTGGTCGTGAAGTCGAAGGATGAAACCGATGACGGCCGATCGCAAGTTTGAGATAACCGATGCTCGTGGGGGTTCAGCGCTGACGTTACGCGTGGTAACCCAAGCGCAGCAGACAGAATGGGGCGGTGTTCAAGAGGACGGCTCGCTCAAAGTACGGCTCGTCGCTTCGCCAGCCGGATCTCCCGCTGCTAACGCCGAGCTGCTTACTTTCTTGGCTTCATCTTTGGGGGTTTCTGAGTCTCAGCTTGAAATCGTAGTCGGCGCTCATGGGCGGGAAAAGATCGTCAGTGTGGAAGGGCTAACGACGCAAGAACTCGAAGCGCGCTTGAGCGCCCTCCTTGGTTGATGCGAAAATGCGCTTGATGGCTATCCATCTCTGCGCTGTTTTTCTTCTGCTCGCCGCGTGTTCGACAGCTGGCAATCCGACGATGCCGCCAACCGTACCGCTTATTCCGGCGACCGAGACGCCGTCTCCCACGCCGGTCCCGCCGTCCGCTACCCCGCAAACGCTGACCGATCCGATCAGCCTCGGCATGGGCACGCCTCAGCCGCCGCCTACTCCTGCCGTTGTGCTGCCTGACCCTGTAGATCTACTAGCCGTTGACCCTATCGCAGCTGAATTGGTCGGTATTGCGCGGCGTCTGTTATCTGAACAGCTCGATCTGCCATCGCGGCGCATTCAAGTCGTTGATGTGCAAGTTGTCGTTTGGCAAGACAGCGCTCTTGGCTGCGCGCGGCCCGGCATCGTGCCCGTGGAAGTGAACACGCCGGGCTACCGCATCGTGCTGCGCGCCGCAGAGACAGATTATCTATACCACACCGATTTTGATCGGGTGTTCCCATGCGCTTTCGAGGATGAACGTCTCCCAGAGGAAATGGCGCTTGAAGTGACAAGTGAAACAACCCCCAGTTTAAACGCAGAATCCTGAGAGACGCTTGCCAATCTCTACGCTGGAATGGGCAGCGGACGCCCCACTTTAAGCTGAATTTCGCTTAAGCCTTCGTGCGCGGCGGCGCGTACTTCTTCTTGCCGATCGCGCAGCGCGTTGTACAGCGCCCGCGCTGTGTTAGCGAGGCCAAGCTGTCCAAGATTGAGAGCGGCCAGCACGCGCACATTGGGTTCGCCTTCTTGCAGCGCTTTGAGCAGCACTTGTTGCGCGGCCTCTCCACTCGGCACTGTTTCCCCCCGGCTGGCAGCCCACTCGATTAGCCATGGGATCGAATCAGGTTTAGGATAGCTCACTGTCGGGGTGATAGCACGGCCGTACTGCAGCTCTTGAAATGCTTGCTGAGCGGCCGAGCGCACATACCACTGATCATCTTCGAGGAAGGCGCGGTAAATGGCGATGAGCGCCCATGTTGTCCGGATCCGGCGCAGTCCAAAAATTGCCGCTCGGCGCAGCATCATATCTTCGTCGCTGATCGCATCGTATAGAATTGGATAGCCTTCCTCTGGCAGCGCGGCGAAGGCTTCAGCCATGGCTTGTCGAAGTTGCTCGGAGCCTTCAGTGAACGCGATTACCATCGACTCAAGCGCGGGTTCACTGCCGATTGCACCGAGCGCCATGCCGGCTGCGAGCTGAACATCAGGATCGAGATCTTGAAGAAGCGGCCTCAAATCGCGCACGCCTTCGTCGCTGCCGATTGCGCCTAAGCCTAAGCAAGCAAGGCCTCGCACAGCTGGGTTAATGTTGCGCACAGCCCGGCGAAAGATGAGCAAACTGTTCTGATCGCGTGTGTCGATCAGCGCCGCCGCTGCGCGCGCGCGAATCAGCGGATACTGATTTGGGGCGATCAGCAAGTTGCCGAGCTGGCGCAAAACTTCACCGCGCCAAGCCGCGTCGCTTGGGGCATAGGCAAGCCAACGTGCGAGGCCAAGCACGTGATTATGCAAAACATCTGGCGGCGCGCTGAGCCTGCGTCGTACCAAATTATCGATGGGTGTATGCAGTGCGAGATAAGCCACTGCTTGTCGCCAGAGTGGGTGATGCAGCTTAGCGCTTTGCTCCTCAAGGCGCGAACCGCGAATGGATAAGCTACCCAGATAGGCAGCGAACAAATGGTGGCGAAACTGGTAGCGGTCGCCGCGAAACCGTACCATCAAGCCGCTGCCCCGCAGCATGCCGAGCAGCCGTCCCTGCGCAGTTTTCGTCTCAACATCACCGTCCTTGCTCCCATCGTTGGCGGAAGGTTGCTCTTGCACATTAGGCACGTCTTCACCACCAATCTTGAGTGCCTGTAGGCGTTCGCTGGTGATGTATCCCTCCTCAAGCTGCAAAGCGGCAATTTGCGCAAGCTGCGGTGCCAGCGCGCTAAACGACTGTTCAGGGGGCAGCAGCCGCGCGATGGCCGTCCTGATCCAGCCTTCGTAGCCCGCGACTTCCACTTCGCCCGCAAAGCTGGCCAAGGCTTTGACCATCACTTCTAGCGGCAAAAGGGCGCGAACATTAGCTCGTGCGCGGTCAATGGCTGCCTCGTCTGGCCGGCTGACAGCTCGCCGCCGTTTGCTGCTCATCAAGGGCCACGCGTCGGCCCAGCGCTGCACCGCTTTTTGCGTATCGAGGTCGTTCCAGGGGCGCAGGTAGATTGGCGTGAGGCCGATCCTCGAAAGCAGACCATACCCCTCAACTGGGCCAGCAGCGATGATAAAGTTCTGGCCGTAGCGGTTGATGAACGCCTCTAACCATGCCGCGGCACGGACGCGATCAAATTCGGGCAGATCATCGTAACCATCGATGAGCACGAGCATTTGCCCACGATTCAGCCGGTTATACAAGTTGCGTGGAATGGCGCTGGCCGTCACCCGCTTGACGGAATATTGCACAGCGCGCACGAGTGGCTCAGCGGGATCAACCTCGGCGCCGTATTCTTGCATAGGTGCGACGACATTAGCCAGATGGACATAGACGGGCATCAGCGTTCTAAAAAGGGGCAGGGCAGCTTTTAACTCTTCGTCAGCTTCATCGAACTTACCGCCGTGCTCATTGGCAAGCCTTTCTTTTGCGCGCTGTTCGATTAAGATGCGTTCTTTAACGCGCACTGCCCGTTCTTTTTCGCTCAAGGCAGCTTCCTCGCTGTCAAGACGGGCTTGGATCTTATCGACCGGCGCTTTGAAATTGACTTTGCCCAAACTGTACAGCGCGATCGCCATTAGAGCTGTGGTGCGGCCGCTGCCCGGCAGCCCAAGCAGCGCTAGCGCGCGGCTCCCCCTAGCGATGTCGTCAATCGAGAGCGTATCAATGTTATAGACAGCATGTAGATGTGGATGGTCATGGATCAGCGGGACGACTCGAAAGATATCATGTATGACCTCATCGTCTGGAGGAGTCGCAAGAGGCTGAGGCGCGATAAAGCGCGGCTCGATGACGAGATCTGACAGGCGTACAGTGTCCCCACCAATATGGGCGCGGTCTGCGAGATCAGTGAGATCGTTAATATAGCGGCTGTCAGCGCTGCGCGTGGCCGAGTTCTGCGCGCTGCTTGCACTTTTGCTGACTGAAGCAGCAGCGGAAGCGATAGCCCCCCTTGCGCGATAAACGCCATACGCGCTCGCCCAGCCTGCTAATAAGCCCAAGCCAAAGTTCTCGAGATCGAACCCCATCGCTGCTCTCCTTATCGTACATTGCGGCGACATTAACTATTGTAAGGGCGTCTCTGGGCACTAGGACGGTCGTTCCATTGAGACATGCTAAGGCTTCTGGTTTTAGATTTGTGATTACAATGACGGTGTGCTGATGAACTCGTCGAAAGGGTATAGTTGGGTTAGACGAAGCAATGGTTACAGCTCACAGAGAAGCCACAGCTTATAAGGCAAGAGAGATGCAGACACGCTACACCATTCATATCATGCCATCAGAATGGCGCTGGGTCGTCGCGGTGGGTTGTGGCCTAGTCTTGCTAGCCTTTCTGCCTCTGCTCTGGGTAGCGCTCGCTGGCACCGGGGATTGGCAGTTCATGGGGGTTCTGCATAACTACCTCGATGGTGCAACGTATCTGAGCAAGATGGCGCTGGGAATTGAGGGGGAGTGGCAAGTCTTCTTCATGCATACCCCGGAACCCCACAATGGGGCTTATATTCAAATCCTCTATCCTCTTCTAGGCCATGTAAGCCGAACGGTTGACGTGCCTCCCATCATTTTGTTTCATGTTGGCCGGGTGGGGGCTGCGCTGTTCATGTATTTTGCCCTTTATCAACTGGCCGCGACGATTTGGATGCGAGTGCGCACGCGGCGCGTTTTTTTTGCCGTCGCCGTGTTAGGGGCTGGCTTTGGCTGGCTGCTTGGCCCCATGACGGGACAAGCGCTGTTCCCTGATTTCCCTCTCATCCCCGAAGCATTCCTGTTTTTCAGCACGTTTATGAACGTCCATTTTCCGTTGACGTTGGGACTGCTGGCGTGGTTAGCAAGCCTATTCATCAATGCTTTCAGGCCCGGCGCAGATGCCGATCCCTCGATCGGACGGCTGTGGCCGCTTGCGGGGCTGATTAGCGTGGCCTTAGGGCTGCTTTATCCGCAGTCGCTCGTCCCTTTCAGCGCAGCGGTGATTCTGTATATGGTGAGCCTGTTGATTCGACGCCATCCTATTCCTAGCTCGTCATGGCGCTGGATGCTGGCCTTGATCCTGCCAGCCGTTCCACTGGCGCTGTATTACTTAGGTGTGGTTTCGATGAACCCAGCCATGACGATCTGGAACGCCCAGAATGTCACAGAGGCCCCGCCGCTGCATATTCTGCTGCTCGGCTTTGGCCTGCCGCTGTTGGTCAGTTTGCCCGCTATCTATCGGGCATTGCGCCGTTTTGAAATGGATGGCGACCGCTTAATGCTGTTATGGCTGCTGAGCATGCTGCTGCTCATTTATCTGCCGACCAATATTCAGCGGCGTTTTGCCGTGGGCATAATGATCCCAATCGCGTATTTTGCGACCCGCGCGATTGAAGATGTGTGGTTAAGGTATATCAACCGGCGCTGGCGTATGCTCTTGCTGGCGGTTTTCCTTCCGCTGATCAGCGTGAGCCAACTGTTAATGTTGTTTTTGCCGATCATTCCTGCTGTCGGTGGATCGCCAGAGCGTGCAGTCGGCATCTTTTTACAGCGAGACTATGCCGTCATTTTGAATGCTCTTCGTGCTGCGACCCAACACGAGGATGTCGTCTTGGCCGCGCCAGTCGTTGGCGCTTGGGTTCCGGGTTGGGCCTCGGCGCGAGTCGTTTACGGTCATCCATACGAAACTTTGAACGCTGAACTTCGAGAACAAGAGGTCATCCGGTGGTATGAAGGCGCTGATCCCGCATTTTGTGCAGAGCTGATCGAAAGCTACGACATTCGCTTCATCCTCTACGGGCCGCAAGAAGCGGGGATTGGCCCCGGCTGCTTAGAAGGCCTGCGCGAGTTTGCCCGTGCTGGCACTGTGACGGTGTATGCGCCCTAAGTCGTGGCTGGGCGGCACAGTCCTGCTTTTGCTCATGGCGACGGGGTATACACCGGGGGCGCTGCCGTTTAATCCAGGAGCTCTTTTCTCGGACGCAGCGACGTCGCACTGGCCGGCTGCCCACTTCATCCGGCGATCGCTTTCAGAGGGCGAGTTTCCACTTTGGCGTGAAACGACCTTCGCTGGTGCGCCTTTTGCCGCCAATCCTCTAAACAAGACCGCCTACCCGCTCCAATGGCTAGCCGCGTTTGTGGATGCTGAAAGCCACTTGAGCATCATGATCTTCATTCATGTAAGTTTGGCAGCTGCCGGCATGGGGTACTGGATGCGACAGATCGGTCTACTGCCCGTGGCCGCGGCTGTTGCTGCGGCTCTCTATGCCTTCTCGCCGCGGCTATTGGCCCATACTGGAGCGGGCCATGTCGATCTCGTTTACGCGCTGGCGTGGTGGCCGTGGGTAATGCTCGCTGTGCGCCGCAGCATGTTAGAACCCGGCCTTCACGCTGTGCTAATGACCGCTCTATTTGCCGCGCTCATGGTTTTGGCCGATATTCGCCTGAGCCTATTCGCGTTGTTTGCTGCCGCTGTCTATGGCCTTGACGTTTTGCTTCGTTCACGCCCAGAGCGGGGTCTCGTTATGCGCGCTTTCGCGGCTAGCGTTGCGTCTATTGTTGGTCTTATCCTGCTGACCGCGTCAGTGACCATGCCTTTGCTCGGATGGTCGCCTTATCTCACTCGTGCTGCGCTCACGCCGCAGGAAGCGGGCATCTTCTCTTTTGAGCCGCTGATGTTCGTTGGCCTCATCCTGCCGCAGCACGGCGGAGCGGTTGAGCTGCTCGCTTACAGCGGCGTTTCCGCCTTGCTGCTGGCGCTGGTCGGTCTGCGAGCGATGCCGCGCAAGCTGTGGGTCTTCGCTGTGTTGATCGGCTTCGGCGCACTCTACGCCTTAGGGCCGAACGGGTTCTTATGGCCATCCTTAGTCAGTCTAGCGCCACCGCTGTTGTGGTTTCGAGTTCCCGCACGCGCTTGGTTTCTAGCTGTCTTGAGCATCTCTGTGTTGGCTGGCTGGGGAGCAGAGACACTGGCCAAAGCGAGATGGGGCAATCGTCGCCTTGCTTTTGCTGGATTGATCGCCTGCGTTACCGGCGGTGTGCTCATGATTGTGGGCCTGCCTCTGCCCGCAAGCGCTGGCCTTGCTCTAATTGCTGGCGGCGGCGGGGTGTGTCTTGCGATTTTGCTTGCACGCGATAGGGGGCTAGAGCGCTGGGGAGGATGCATTTTGCTGCTCGCGCTCACGATCGAGCTGACGCTAGCGGGGCGCGCATGGCTTGAATGGCGTCCTCCAGCCGACTGGCTGGAACGTGATGCGGCCATCGCCCAACTTTTGCTCGCCGAGGATGCCGACCGCGTCTACAGTCCGGCTTACAGCCTAACCCAAACTGGCGCTGAGGCCTTTCATCTACGTTTGTTTGGCGGCGTCGATCCCTTCCAAATTGCCGGTGTCGTCGATGCTGTTCATCAAGCGGGCGGCATTGAAAGCTCTGGCTACAGCGTGATCGTTCCCGCTCTTGATATCGTCAATGAGGCCGATCTCGCTGTCGCTAATCGAGACGCTGTGCCTGATCCAAACCTGCTGGCTGAGTGGGCTGTCAGCCATGTCGTTGTCCCTTATCCTGTGCCTCTTCCGAGCTTTTTGCTCGTCGCTGACGTAGGTGGGATTCTCGTCTATCGCAATTTAGCGTATCGCCCTGATGTGCTCCCCTCTGCCGTGCCGCGCTGGCCAGCCGCGACCGGTCTGCCATCTGCACAGACGATTCAAGCCCTGAATGAGGGCACCCTATATGCTGCTGCCTGGGGCTGGGCGATGTTACTTCTGACCGCCAGCGCTTTGATCATGGTTCAAGCGAGGCGGCGTGGTTAAACGTCGGTTCACCCTGAGGCATTTAGGGCTAATCACCCTGCTGTTGGTCTTGATCGTGGTTCATCACCGCCTGCTGCTGGGCGAAGCATTCTTCTGGGGGCTGCCGTCACTTCAATTTGTGCCGTGGCGTGCCCATGCCTTTGAGCTGCTTCGATCGGGCACACTTCCATTGTGGAACTTTTACAACGGCGCGGGTGCGCCGCTTCTGGCCAATTATCAATCTGCCCTGTTCTATCCTCTGAACTGGACGGGGCTGTTCCTGCCGCTCGCATGGTCAATGAGCGTCATGGCGCTGCTGCATTTGTTCATTGGCGGCTGGGGGATGGCGCGTTTGGCGCAGCGGTTGGGCGCTTCTGAGCTGGGCGCCGCGGTGAGCGCTCTCGCGTTCGGCTTAAGTGGTTATCTGATAGCGCGCTTGGGGACTTATCCAACGATCAGCGCTGCGGCGTGGCTGCCATGGCTGTTGTGGTCAGTGCTTGGCCTATCGCGCGGCGTGCGCCTCAGTGGCTTTTGGCTTGCGTCGTTTATGGCAATGCAGCTCCTCGCTGGTCATGCCCAGACCACTTGGTATAGCTTACTGCTGACCGGACTATTCGCGTTATGGCTGGCTGCAAGTACGCGGCGGCCTCGTTTTCTGCTTACTGCTGCGCTGGCAGCGCTCGTCGCCACAGCGATCGCTGCGCCGCAGCTGCTGCCAACGTTCGAACTGCTGCGCGCATCTCAGCGAGGTTCTGGTGTATCGGCTGAATTTGCGATGAACTTTAGCTATGCGCCGGCGCGACTGCTCAACTTATTCGCGCCAAATGTATTCGGTACTCCCGCCAATGGCAGCTATTTCACTAACGGCGCCTTTTTCGAGGATGCTGTTTACATCGGCTTACTTCCGTTGTTTGCTGCGGTGGCGGCCCTGTTCGGTTGGCGCCGTCGACATCGCAGTGGCGATGCGCTGGCCGCCTTCGTGCCATTTTGGCTGGCGATCGTCGCCATTGGCATGTTGCTAGCGTTGGGCGATCACACGCCGTTCTTCCCGTTTCTCTATGATCGCATCCCCACTTTTTCTCTGTTCCAAGCGCCTGTGCGCTGGCACCTATGGACAGTTATGGGCCTATGTATTCTTGCTGCTATTGGCACGACATGGTGGAGTAGGGCACCGCGCTTGCGCCGCTGGACGCGCCGCGGATTAGTGGCATCGGTTGGATTGGCGATTGCAGCAGGGCTGATGCTCGTTTCTGGCGCAGATGCAAATATGGCCACAGTCGCGCGGGCGCTGATCATCGCAGCCTTGATCGCCGCTGCTGCCTGTGCCCTGACGCTAACTCAACCCGCTCCTGCTGACAAACACTTTGTGCGTTGGGCAGCGCTGGTGATGCTTGTCGTCGCCTTGGATCTAGGCTGCGCAGCTTGGGATCTTAACCCAACGGCACCTTCATCTTTCTTCGCGCCAAATCCCTCGTCGGTGGACATGAATTCGCCTCGCCTGTACTGGCCGCAAGAAGCCGAGCGCTCGCTCAAATTCGAGACTTTTTTTCGCTTTGAGGATTATCGCATTGCCCGTGAGCGGTTGGAAGCGCTGCGAGCTAGTGGTCTGCCTAACCTGAATCTGCTCGACCGCCAGCCACTGTTCAACAATTTCGATCCGCTTTTGGTCGGAAGTTTCAGCCGTTATCTTGACCTGATAGATCAAGAGCCAGCGGCGGCGCCTCTCCTTCTGGCGGCTGCTGGGGTTGGCGCTTACTTCGCGCCAGATGGAGCGCGCATCGTCCTGCCAGAGCGAGCAACGGTGGCATGGCTTGTCCCCAGCGCCTGCTGGTTCGCGCAAGATCAAGAGGTTCGTGCTGCGCTGCTAAACCCGAACTGGGACCCGCGCGAGCAGGTCTTTCTGGTGGGCGAGGGGGAATGCTCGCCTACTGTCTCCCCGATAACGGGCGTCGTGGGGCCCCTCGTGCCCGGGCAAGGACTGCTGCCGAAGTTCTTTGTTGAGGTGGCCAACGCTGCCGACGCTTGGTTGGTCATTGCGCTCACTGCATACCCGGGCTGGCGCGCTTCGCTTAATGGTGAACCAGCGGCCTTAGAACGAGCAAATTTAGCGTTTGTGGCGCTGCACCTTCCTGCTGGTGAACATCGCGTTGAGCTGCGTTATGAGCCGAATTGGCTCGTTCCAGCGCCGCTGATCGGCTTATTGGGATTGGTGGGTTTAAGCGTTCTCTTTCGTTTCGAAGGTCGCAGTTGGTCATACAATGAAATTGATCGTCAAGGGTAAGGCCTGAGCGTACATGTTCTTTTCGCCATCGCCGAGACGCGGCCGCCGGCCTCAACTGCAAATTTCAGAACGCAAACTGCTGATCGCGCTGGGCGATGTTGCCGCGGTCTGCCTCGCCGTGCTTATTGCGCTCCGTATTTGGGTATGGGTTGATGGACGCGTCGCCTTTGATGCGGAATTTCTGATTAGACAAAGCCCGTGGTTTGTCGTCTTGACCGGCTTATGGCTGCTGCTGGCGAGTGCGAATGACTTTTACGATCTGCGCATCGCGGCCGACCGCAGCCAAACTTTGCAGCGACTGCTCATCATCACGGCGCAGTTGATCGTCATCTACATGATCGTCTTTTTCGTCTCTCCGCGTGATGCGCTGCCGCGGCTATTCATCTTGTACTTTGGCGTAGCTGCCTTTATCTTGATCGCGCTGTGGCGCTTCGCGCGCCCGGCGCTGGTCGGCTGGGCGAGCCAACCGCGGCGGACATTGATCGTTGGAACTGGCTGGTCGGCCGAAGTCATGATCGAGGGGATTCAAGAATTTGCTCGTGATGAGTATGAAGTACTCGGTATCATTGGCCAGCCCGATGAGGTGGGCCGCGTGATCGCAGGCGTTCCCGTGTTAGGAACCGGTGGCGATTTGATGAATTTCGTGCTGCGCGATCAAGTCAGCGAGTTGATCATCACTGCTACAAATACGCTAAGCGGGGTGACGTTTCAAGCAGTGATGGACGCCTACGAACGCGGCGTCACGATCATTCCGATGACTCTGCTTTATGAACGGATCAGCGGGCGCGTGCCGGTCGAGCATGTGAATAATGACTGGGCCGTCATTTTCGTGCCGATCAAGAACAGCGACTCAGTTTTCGATCCCTATCCCTTTCTAAAGCGCACCTTCGATATCGTGTTATCGCTTATCGGCTTGGCCGTCTTCCTCATCCTGCTGCCCATCCTTGCGCTGCTGATCAAGGTTGACTCGCGCGGCAGTATCTTTTACTCACAAGAGCGCCTCGGGCGCAACGGCTGCCCGTTCCGCGTGCTCAAACTGCGCTCGATGGTACATGATGCAGAGGCTTCCACTGGCGCCGTCTTCAGCCATGATGGTGACCCTCGCGTTACTCGGGTTGGGCGGTGGCTGCGCAAGACGCGGCTTGATGAGCTGCCGCAGTTGATCAACGTGCTCCGCGGCGAAATGAGCTTGGTTGGGCCACGTCCAGAGCGCCCGGAACACGTGCAGCGTTTGACGCAAAAAATCCCTTTTTATCGCACCCGGCTGATCGTCCGCCCCGGTTTAACTGGCTGGGCGCAGGTGCGCTATGACTATGGCTCGACGGATGAGGACGCGTTAGTAAAGCTGCAATATGATCTCTATTACATTCGCCATCATTCGCTGCTGCTCGATCTAAGCATCATCTTGCGGACGATCGGCAAAGTCGTCAGTTTGAGCGGGGTATAACAATGCTGCGCCGGCTGACCATCGAACGGGCAATGCAAATTATTTTGTTTGCGCTGATCTTCGCGCTGGCCGCCCGCATCCCTGTTGATACGGATACATGGTGGCATCTGCGCAGCGGCGAGCATATTTTGAGACATGGTACCATTTACGCCGATCCGTTTTCGCATACCTTCTACGGCGAGCCGTGGGTTAATCATAGTTGGGGAGCGCAGCTCATCCTCTACGCGATCTGGTCGGTTAGTGGGGTTTTTGGCTTGGCGATCTACGTAGCGACCCTGGCGACCGCTGGCATGTTCTTCGTCTACCGCATGTGTAGCGGAGGCACCTATCTGCGCGCTTTTGCCATCGTAATCGGCGCGGCGACGGCTGCCATCTTTTGGTCGCCTCGCCCACAGATGATCTCGTTTTTGCTCAGCGCAGTGGTGCTGTATCTGTTGCACCTTTACAAATATGAGCGGCGCGATCGCCTCTGGTTGATCCCGATCTTGATGATGATTTGGGGCAATCTGCATGCTGGGTTTTCGATCGGCTTCATTTTCATCGGCGCCTACATTGCTGGAGAGCTTCTTGCAAACATCGCGCGTGCGAGCGGCGATACGGTCGTGCCGCCGCGTGGCATACTCAAACTGATCGCGATTAGCCTGATCGCCGCCGCGGCACTGACTATTAATCCTTATGGGCTGCGTATGCTGTTAGTGCCGTTTGAGACGGTCAGCATCGGTGCCCTGCAAAACTTCATCCAAGAGTGGAATTCGCCCAATTTTCACGAGCGGCAAACGTGGCCATTCGTCGCGCTGTTGTTGGGCGTGTTGGGCGCAGCCGGCGCGAGCAGGCGCCGCTTGAATTGGACGGACTTCATCCTCACCGGCGGCACTGCCTTCATGGCGCTGACGGCCGGGCGCAATATCGCCGTCTTTGCAGTTGCGGCGACGCCAGTGCTTACGCGTCACCTTGATGCGTTGCTGGCCGAAATTGGCTGGGTCGTGAAGCCGCGGCAGATCGTGACCACTCGAATGGCGTGGGTCAATTTACTGCTGGTATTTGTGGTCGTTTCTGGCGCGCTGGCCAAGGTGCTGCTGATGCTCGATGAAACAACCGTCCAAACGACAATGGCCGAGCACTTACCTGTGGAGGCCGTCGCTTTCATCAACGCCCAGGGCGTTCAGCAGCCGATCTTCAACAGCTATAACTGGGGCGGCTATTTGATGTTCGCTGCTCCGAATGTGCCTGTGTTCGTCGATGGACGAACAGATTTATATGGGGATGTTTTCCTCGCACAGGATTATTTCGCCACGGCTGTTGGCGCGCCGGGTTGGGAGGATCGACTGCGAGGGCGAAACATCAACAGCGTTTTTGTTGAGGCGGGCAGTGGTTTGGCTGGCCGTTTGCGTGATGCGCCGGAGTGGACGCTGGTCTACGAAGATGAGCAGGCTGTGATTTTTGAACGCGTTGGAGGGGGCGGTGACGGCTCGTAACGCTGTGCCAACGATCACGACCGGCCTGCTGGGCGATTTCCGCCTGCTGCTTACGCTCTTCATTGCGTTTCGAATGATGATGGCGCTCGTCTATCAGCCGCTGCTGGTGAATGGCGTCGAGCGCGGCGTCAGTGCTGGGGGAGATTTTTTGTACTATTACCAGCTTGGCGCGCTCTCGGAAGAGGGTTACTTGCCCTTCCGTGATTGGTGGAGCGAGTTCCCACCTGTTCCCTCGCTGCTAAACACAGTGATCTACCAACTGGTTGGGCGCGATGAGAATTATCCGGCTTTCGCGCTCATGTTCGGGCTACTCATGCTGATCTGTGAGATCGGCAATTTGTTTCTGGTCCGGCGGATCGGAACGCGGCTGCATGGCGCTATCACGGGGATGGGGCTGGCATGGGTTTACGGGCTGCTGTTGGCCCCGCTAGTGTTCATGTGGTGGAATTTTGAACCATTGGTCGCCTTCTTCCTGCTGCTTGGTGTGTCGCTTCTCATTGATGGTCGCCCCTATCGCGCGGGGGCAGCCGCGGGTGCGGGGGCATTGGTGAAGTTCACGCCGGCGTTGATCTTAGGTGCGGTGTGGCGCTTTTTGCCGAGGCGGGCTGCCGTGCGCAGTTCGGCGCTAGCGCTGAGCATTTTTGGAGGGGTTTACCTGCTGCTGTTTTTGCAGAATACTGAGATGACCTTGCCGTCCCTGACGGCGCAGTTTAACAAGCCGTCTTATCAAACTGTTTGGGCGTTGATCGACGGCAGTTATCGCACGGGTAATTTTGGCCCGCCTGAAGACCGCCTCGACCCAGCTACTGCTGCTATCGGTGGTGGCCCCCCTGCTGTCGTTCCCGGTATCGTTCGTCTAACGGTCGCCGTAGCGATTGGAGCATTCGTCTTCATGCGAACCCGTCGCCATGA
Organism: Aggregatilineales bacterium; assembly: GCA_046719065.1. Taxonomy (GTDB): domain Bacteria; phylum Chloroflexota; class Anaerolineae; order Aggregatilineales; family Phototrophicaceae; genus Flexifilum. The sequence goes on from JBDNDP010000013.1 coordinate 71,424, forward strand.
CGAAAGAGGATTGGTGGCTTTTGTTGCCATTACGCTGTTGATCTTTTTTCTGCAGGCGCAGGGCTGGAGTCCGCAGTGGCTGTCTCAAATTTTGCCGCTGCTGCTGCTCTGTTTCCCGACGCGCCAATCCATCACGACGCTCATCTTGCTTACGCTGCTGACGTTTGCTGAGTATCCGTTTCTCTTCATCCGCACCGGCGATACGGGCGGCGTAATCGAAGGCGCATTGATGACGCCTTTCATCGCGTTGGTGCTGTCGCGAACGCTGCTTCTACTCGCGTACTGCGCTGCGCTGTATCGGCAGCTTTGCTGCGAACCGGTCAAATGGGTGGAGTTCGCGCGGTGAGGCGCCTCATCCGCAGCGGGCTGATCTTCAGTGGGATGGCGCTGATCGTGGCTGCGCTGCTGGTACGCATCCTAGCGCCCGCACCCGCTTATACCGATGCCTACTATCATTTCAATGCAGCGGTGCGATTGGCATCAAGCTTGGGGTTGACAGATACCTATCTCTGGATGTACATCGGCGCACCCGAAGCTTTGCCTGAGACGGGTGTTTTTCCATCCCATCTCTACTGGATGCCGCTCACTTCTCTGCTTGCAGCGCTCGGAATGCTCATTGGGGGGCAGCCGGGTAGTTATGCTGCCGCTCAAACGCCCTTCATTTTCCTGCTTGCCGGGACGGCAGTCGTTGGCTATAGCTTAGGGTGGCGGCTGGGAGGGACGCGCCGGCACGCTTGGTCAGCCGGGTTAATCACGCTTTTTGGCGGGTTTTTTGCGCGCTTCTGGGGCACAATCGATACGTTTGCGCCTTATGCTTTTTTCGGATCACTCGGCTTATTTGCCATGGGGCTGGCGTTGGAAGCGGGGTCTGCGCGTCGGTTAATTTACTGGGCGCTGGCTGGGGCTTTTGGCGCGTTCGGCCATTTAACGCGGGCCGATGGTCTTCTGCTGCCGATCGCAGGTGCCTTTGCGCTGCTGTGGCCATGGCGCGCATCGCCGCTGAGACGGCGGCTGATCGAACTCGGCGTTGTGTTGGCTGCCTATTTCATCGTCATGCTGCCGTGGTTCGTGCGCAGCGTACAGGTTAGCGGGGCGCCGCTGCCTGTCGGTGGCATGCAGACGATCTGGCTCACCGAGTATGATGACCTCTTTCGCTACCCGCCAGACAATTCTTTCGAGACTTTTGCTGAACTTGGTATCGGGGAGATGTTGGCAACCCGCTGGGAAGCGTTCGCGGGGCCGTCCGGTTTGCTCTCTGGCAATCTGGGGACGTTCATCGCCGTTGAGGGCATGATCGTAATGACTCCCTTCATGTTGCTCGGCCTATGGAACCGGCGCCGCAGTGAGTTTCTGCGCCCATTTTGGCTGTATGCGTTGGGTCTTCATCTCGCTATGACTCTGGTTTTTCCTTTTCCCGGGTATCGCGGTGGACTGCTGCACTCCGCCGCTGCGCTCGTTCCATGGTGGACCGCTTTAGGCATCTGCGGCATTGATGATGCGGTGAGCTGGGCAGTCCGCCGCCGGCGACACTGGAATCTCATCGTGGCGCGAAGGGTATTCACCGGCGGGCTGGTGGTCATCGTCATTTTTCTCAGCGTTTCGCTTGGCATGCGCGGCGCGGTGGTTCCTACTATGCCTGAACTCTACGTCCGCTTGCTCGAGACGGTGCCCGGCAATGCGCGTCTGTTGATCAATGATCCGGCTGCGCTTTATCACTATACCGGCATGGGCGGCGCGGCGCTGCCCAACAGCGAGCCAGAGGTCATCCGCGAAATTGCTGCCCGGTATGCCATTGATTACGTTGTCCTCGAAGCCGGAGGAATTCCGCATCGGCTGTTGCCACTGCTCGATGATCCACCGGAATTTCTCATCGAGCTGCCGTTTGGTCATCCTCAAGTGAGGTTATATGCGATCCAACGCTAAGCTGCGTCCTGTCCAGCTTCGTCGATGGTGGGTGGATATTGGATTGATGGCGCTGGCTGCTACGCTCACCGCACTCTATGTATTTAGTGCGGGCGGAGGTTTCCCGCTCGACGATAGCTGGATCCACCAAACCTATGCCCGCAACTTAGCCACGACCGGCATTTGGTCATTTGTGCCTGGCGTGCCCAGTGCGGCCTCCACTTCCCCGCTTTACACTGTCGTGTTAGCGTTCGGATACGTGGTTGGCGTTCCGTATACGCTGTGGACACATGGCGTGGGGGCTGTCGTCCTCGGTTTGACCGGCATAGTCGGCCACCGGTTAGCATCGCTTATTGCCCCTAATCTGCGCTGGATCGGCCCGCTGACTGGCTTCGCTTTAGTGCTGGCTTGGCACCTCATTTGGGCTGCCGCTTCGGGCATGGAAACCATGCTGTTCAGCTTGCTAACTTTGCTCTTGATCTGGCTCGTTTGGTTAGAGACCACACAGCGACGGCTCCCGTTGATTGGGCGTGGGTTGATCTTTGGCGTTGTGGCCGGCTTAACAACGCTTGCGCGCCCTGAAGGCGTCTTGCTGGTTGGGTTGTCCGGCCTCGCTTTATTGGTCGCTCGTCCAAAGATGATATTCCGCTCGGTGCTGCTTTATGGCGCAACTGCTTTCACAGCGTTTTTGATCGTTTTAGGACCATACCTTCTCTTCAATGTTCAATTGACTGGCGGGCTGCTGCCTAATACTGCTGCCGCTAAACAAATGTGGGCACGACCGCTTCTCGAACTGAGCTATCCTTGGCGGCTTTACAATGTGACGCTTCCGTTATTAGCCGGGGCACAATTCGCGCTGATACCGGGCATGGTTGTATTCGTGGTGCATGCATTGCGAAGGCTAGGCGGTGATCGAACCGGGATACTTATGCTGTTGCTGCCTGCTTGGGGGGTGGGGTTGATCGCTTTGTACGCGGCGCAGCTCCCGCTGCCATTCCAGCATGGGCGCTATGTCATCCCTGCGCTGCCGGCCTTGATCGTTGCCGGGGTAATCGGGACTGGTTGGCTGCTGCGTGGGGCCAGCGCCTATTTATTCGGGCGAGTGCTGGCGAGGACTGTGGCGCTCACGGCTGCTTTTTTGCTCGTCATTTTTGCGCTGACGCTAGGCCTTGACGCGTACCGCTTGGATGTCGCGGTGATCGATCAGGAGATGGTCGACCCAGCGCTTTGGGTAGAGGCGAATATACCGATCTCGGCCATATTTGCGGTTCACGACATTGGCGCAGTGGGATATTTTGCCTCAAGGCCGATCCTTGACATTGCCGGTCTCGTCAGCCCTGAGTTTATCCCGACCCTCCTCGATCCCGATGCCATGTGGGCGTTGCTTGAGGAACGCGGCGCAGAGTTTCTGATGGCGATGCCCGATCAAGTTCCGGGTAGAGACCCATCTGATCCTCGTCTTTGCCCTCTGTACAGCTCTCATGGAGATGCTGCCTTGCGCGCCGGCGGCGAGAAAACCACCATCTACCGGTTGGCGTGGGACGGCGCTTGTCCATCGTGAGTCTGTTGCATAACGAATGTCTTAACCTTACAATGAAGCTATGAACGATTTGCTGAAGAAGCTGAACGTTTTGCTGAAAGCCAGTCTGGGCGATCTGCTCAACGAAGACGGTTCGCCGCGCCGGGTGCCGCCGGAACGATTGGGGACGGCGATCGATCAAGAGATCGCTGCGCTGCGCGCGCGCATTAATGAAGCTTATGATTATGAAGATCGACTGCGCGCAAAAGTGCAGGCGCTTGAGGCTGAAGCTGCCCAGCTCGACAGGCAGGCCGACGAGGCGGTCGCGCAGGGTCGCGATGATGCCGCACGCCGGTTGATCGAAACGATGCAGCGAACGCATCAGCGCTTAGCTTTTGCGCAGGCCGATCTGCGCGAGCATCAGCTGGTCGCCCAAGAACTGCTGACGCGCGTCAATGCGCTTGAGGCGTATGTGGCTGAAGCTAAGCGAGCGCAGCAGGCTGAGCCGGACGAAGACACCGCCAAGGATGCCGCGCCCGCTGCGCGCGTCGCCGACCTTCTGCGGTCGGCACGCGAAAAATTAGCCGGCAGCCCAGATCTGACTGCGGCTGCGCCATCTGTAGAACGGTCAATGGACAATCCCAAAGCTGTTGAGGATGATCTGGAGCAGCGACGCCAGCGGCTAAGCAAAAAATGAGGCAATCATGAGCGCGCGCAGCTTACTTGTCATCAGTGGAAACTACGACATTATCCAGCGTGTGCGTCAGGTTGTCAGCAGCGATGGGGTCGCCGTTCAGGCGGCCTATTCCCATCTTGATGCGCTCTATCTGATCCGTACCAATCCCTTCGACGCTGTATTAGTCGACGCGGCGATGACCGACCGCCAGACCGGCGTGATGACCACTGAAGTGCTCATGAAGCACGATCATTGCCCGCCGATGGTGGCGTATTTGTCGAAGGAGTCGAACTCGGTCAATGGAAATTTGGGCACGGAAATCTACTTGACTGCCCTCGATGAGAAAAGCATCCGCCGTGCGGTGACCCAAGCGATGCGACTGCCTTTCGCTTCGCGGCGCGATGCTACCCATGAGCTGATCCTGCTAGATGATGATTCAAAGAAAGAAGCGCTTTGGTGGCCCGATGAGATCCAAACCCTGTTCGATCTTAGTCGCTCATTGACGGAAGTCCTCGATCAAGGTGAGGTCCTCAACCGCGTCGTCGAGGCTGCGCGTCGTTTGACCAATGCTGAGGAGGGAATGATCCTGCTGCCTGATGATGAGGGTGGGCAGTTGTACCTTCGAGCAAAAGTGGGCATTGAGAATGAAGTTGCCCGCAATTTCCGCATTAAAACTAAAGACACGCTGGCGGGCCATGTCTTTAATACTGGCGAACCGATTTTAATTGGCGCGCACGGCCCACAAAAAATAAAGACAGAATACTTTGCGAATTCGCTGCTCTATGTGCCAATTTTGCTCAAGGGCAAACCCATCGGTGTGCTTGGCGTCAACAACCGCAGCAAAGAAGATGTGTTTGATCGGCGTCATCGCGAGCTGCTGCTCAATCTTGGTTCCTATGCCGCGATCGCGATTGAAAATGCACGGGTGCACGAGCAAAGCATCAAGCGCGCGCGCGAGTTGAAAGCGCTTGTCGATGCGAGTGAGGCTTTCAACGCATCCCTGTCACTAGAGCACACGCTGCCAAGTATCTGCGAACAATTTATGCGCGTGCTGAATGTGAGCCAAACGCGCATTTATGCATGGCAGGCTGAGCATCAGCGGTTGGTGAAAGTAGCCATGGCCTGCCAATCGATCTGGCGGCCGGGTGCTAACCCGGTCTGGGCATTCTTTGAACGCCCGGCGCTGCGCCGGGCGTTTGAGAGCGGTAAGCCGGTTATAGTTCGCGCTGAAGCAGGTGATTTTGCTGATGAGGAGCGCCTGCTTGAGCGCGAAGCTTTATCGCGGCGTTTGATCGTGCCAATCGGCGGAGAACATGCGGTCGGGCTAATGCAGGTCAATTATGTCAATACGCCTGAAATGGAACCGACTAAAGAACTGCTTCAGGGCGTCGGCCATCTAGCGCTCGAGCTTTTGAACGACTTTGCGGATAACCCGCGCCAAGCTGGCAGCAGCGCGCCTAAACGCCTTCTGGACTTAGTCGCTATGCTGAATGCTGATTGGTGCGATCTTGGCCTTGTGACTCACGATGAAACAGCCCTTGACATTTTGATCTCAGCCGGAGGCGGCCTCTGGCTCGCCAGCGCACAGCCTTCGCTGGAGATGGCCGGGCACGATGATATTCTCGCATTGATTGCGAAACAGGGGATTCTCAACCGGCGGGCTGACGATGAAGCACTTCCCTCAGGGTCGCGCTTGCTGTTTGGTGACACTGGTGCGCGCTCGCTGCTCGTCTTGCCGATGATCTCACGTGGGAGCGTCTGGGGATTGGTCGCCTTTGCCGATACTGAGCACCATTATTTGTTTAACTCGCGTGAGATCGATCTTGGTCGTACAGTGGTGGGCCAAGCGGTTACGGCGCTCGAAAATGCACGTCTCTACACCGATCTTGAAGTAAGCTTAAAGCAGCTGAAAGAGGCGCAGACGCGCCTTATTCTGACCGAACGTCTTTCGGCAATGGGTGAGCTGGCGGCCGCAGTTGCTCATCAAATTAATAACCCCCTGACGACTATCGTACTCGATACCGAATTGCTGCTGCTGAGTACCCCACCTGAAACCCCAGCCTATCAATCGCTGCAAGCTATCGAGAGAGCGGGCAAGCGCGCTGCCAGCGTCGTTCGGCGGCTGCTGGCGACGGTTCGGACCGGTGCGGCCTCTGGGCCGCCGGAACCGATTGACGTAAAACTCACTATCGAAGAGACGATGGCGCTCATCCGAGCGCATATCGAGCGCGGCAGCATCGAGCTGATCGCCAATTATCCCAGCCATCCGCTGCCGGCGGTAACAGCAGTGCCGGGAGAACTTGATGATGTGTGGTTAAACCTGCTTTTGAACTCCTACGATGCGGTTATTGGGCGTAAAGACGCGCAAATGGGCATTGATGTTCGGTATGAACCCGGATGGTCGTATCTTGATGTCATCGTATGGGATAACGGTCCCGGTATCCCGCAGGAACTGCGCGAAGAGATCTTCAAACCCTTTTTTACCACCAAACCCGTCGGAGAGGGAACTGGGCTAGGCTTGCATATCTGCCGGCAAGTTGTCGAGAAGATCGGGGGGAAGATAAGCCTTGAGATTAAAGATGGTCAAGGCGCTCGCTTTTTGATCCGTCTACCGATAACGAGGAGGGACTGACATGACTGCTATGATTGTCGCGGTAGATGATGATAAGGATGTGCTCGAAACTTTGGGGCGTGTCTTAGCGCATGATGCTTACAGAGTGACGCTTTTCGCCAGCGGCACCGAAGCGATGGAGGCGCTTGCTCGCCAGAGTCCAGACTTGCTCATCCTCGATATCATCATGCCAGAGATCGACGGCGTCACGATCTGTCGTATGCTTCGGCAAGACGCGCGTTTCATCACACTGCCTATCTTGTTTTTGACAGCTAAAGGCAGCACAGAAGATATCGTTACTGGGCTTGATGCTGGCGCTGATGATTATGTAGTCAAGCCGTTTGAATTGGCCGAGCTGCGTGCGCGTGTCGCTGCGCTGCTGCGCCGTGGAACACGTGAAAAATCGGCCAGCGTGGTGCAGCTCGGCACGCTGCGGCTAGATTCCGATAAGTATCAAGTCATCACTGATGATGAGCCGATCCAGCTTACTTCAACTGAACACCGGCTGCTGCGCTATATGATGGAGCATCCTAATCAGGCGCTTTCGCCATCTCACTTGCTGCAAGCGGTGTGGGAATACCCGCCTAATACGGGCGACCCCGACTTGGTGCGCGCGCATGTTCGGAATTTGCGCGCTAAGATTGAGACGAGCAGCGACCGGCGTTACATTCGCACTATTCATGGGGT
>JBDNDP010000014.1:0-76328 GCA_046719065.1 Aggregatilineales bacterium
CGCCAATGGCCAGTGTTTAGCCTTTCGTCGATCGGCCTACACGGCTGTGGGCGGGCACGCGGCAGTGCGCGGCTCTATCATCGAAGATATCGCGCTGGCGCGGCGCGCCAAAGCTCATGGTCTACGCTTGCGCATGGTAGACGGCGCAGGGCTGATCGGCTGCCGTATGTACACGGACTGGCCGTCGGTACGCGATGGCTATGCCAAGAACATCCTCGCTGGCTACGGCGGCCGCGTCTCGTTCCTGCTGCTAGCGACCGTCTTCCATTGGCTGATCTTCCTGCTGCCGCCAGTGTGGTTGGCAGTTGGCTCGTTCGTCCCGCTAGCAGATTGGCCGCTCGCGCCGCTGCTGCTGACGACGCTAGGAATCGCCACACGCGCGCTGACCGCCGCCGTCACTCGCCAGCGGCCGCTCGATGCTGTCCTAATGCCGCTCTCGGTCATCTTGATGACGCGCATCGCCGCGCAGGCGATCTTCTGGCAGCAGCGCTACGGCGGCCCGCGCTGGAAAGGCCGCACGATCGCGCCGGCGCATTCTAGCAGAGATGGCAAGTAATACGCATCGCAATTTGGCTATATTGCCTATAGTCGGCATGCGGAAAACCTCTTACTATGATCGATAGAGCTCGATCTACAGCCTGCTGCGAGCGTCCTAAAACACAAGGACTGTGCAACATTTGGCCGATACACCCAAAAATAGGGGGATTTCATTCATCTTAATTAGTTAAACTGAACAGAAGAATTGGCTGAGATGTGCGCGATTTTACGCAAATTTTAAACTCTGTTGACACGATTTTAAATGATCGCCATCATAATAATTGAGTGTATTGTGAAAAGAGGATCAAAATGAATAATATCAGCGGTAACTTTCACGTCGATTATCCTGATATCGTGCGGCATTGGTCGCCAAAGTCAGAAAAATATGCTGGTGTCGACTGCCTGATCACAGCGCTGCGCCGCGGCTGGAAGTTGGAGGGCGATATTTACCAGCGGGACTTCTGGCATGCTGGCACGCGGCAGGTGGTCGTCTTCTATGTGCCGCTCGTGCGCGGTGATGAACGCATGGTCATGCCGCTGATCAGCAACCCTTACGCCCAGCGTCTCCTTTATACCAACAAGATCGTGCCCAAACCATACAGCGAGTTTGAAAAGAAACGGAAAGACCAGCAGCGCGCCTAGTGCTGCGCTGCTGAAAGGACGCAGCGCTACGGGATGCTAAACCGCTCGGTCATTCGCTGCAATGGCCCGGGCAGCAGCGGAAATAACCGCAGCCATTCTTCGTGAGTCAAAGCACGCAGCCCAACCCATAACCCCAAATAGACTGCCCCCCCTGCTGATAGAGCCAGCAGGGGCTGTGCCGGCCACAGGAGGACAAGCGCGCCGATCATGGCCACGGTCGCGCAGACCGGCCGCCAGACAAGATCGAGCCAGTTGATGCGGCCGAGCGCCCTATGCAGCAGCAGCGCGAACGGGACGAGCAAGACCGCTTCCGAAGCGATCGTCGTGATCGCCGCTGCTTGAAAGCCGAACTGGGGCACGAAGATCAGGTTAGCGACGATGTTGAAGCTCACGCCGATGATGAAGGCCGTCGTGATGCGGCGCTGCAAATCGAGCGCAATCAAGACGTACTGGGTTAGGCTGTTCATCCAGCCAATCGGGATGCTCCAGATCATCAACTGGGTGGCGATGGCGCCTTCTGGCAAGAACTGCGCGCCGCCCAGCAGCCCGACCAATGGTTCGGCCATGAAGGTGAAGACCACAGCGACTGGCAGGGCCACGCTGACCAGCAGCTTGATCGCCAGCGCGTAGGTGCGTTTGAGCGCTGCCCGATCTTCCTGAGCCTGCCGCGACATCACGGGCAACAGTGCCTGCGTGAAAAACGCCGGGATGATATTCAGCGCCGCCACCCACTTATAGGCGACTGAGTATTGACCTACCATGCGCGCACTATGAAAAGCCTCGATAATGACGACATCGATCTGAAAGAAGATCGTCGCCAAAAAATGGTTGAGCATCAGCGGCCAGCTTTGGCCGGCCATGCGCCGGATCAGGGTGACATCGATGGCTGCCCGCTCCCTTTCACGAGCGCCGCGCAGTAGCGGTCCCCCATACCAGCCGAGGATGGCCAGCGTGATCAGATTGGTCAGGATGCTGACGGCGGCCAGCCCGATGATCCCCCACCCAAGCAGCAGCGCCGCCAGCCCGAAGACAGCCTTGCAGATGGTGGAAACGGTGGTGATGGCGGCCGGCGTCTCGGCGCGTTCAAATGCGTAGAAGAGCGCCGTCAGGCCGGTGCTCAGGCTCGTTGGCACCAAGCCAATGTATAGCAGCCCGATGGCGATCACCGTCTCCAGCGTCAGCGGCGGGCTGACGACCGACTGGCGCAGCCCAAGAAAGCCGAGCATCAGCGGCACGCCGACCAGCGCCAGCCCCAGCCGCATGGCGCTTGTGTTGGCGAAAAGCTGCCGCGCTCGGCTCCGGTCGCGGGCGACTTCACGAGTCAAGTAGAGGTTGAGGCCGAAGTTAGTGAAGATCTCAAACCAGACGAAGATAACGCCGGCGTAGAAATAAGCGCCGGCATCCGCCGGTCCCAAAATGCGCAGCATAACGATCGAAAACGCGAAGTCGATGCCGCGATTGAACAGATTGAGCACGATCGGCGCGACGCTGTTGCGCGCCACACGGCTGACGCTCGTCGCATGGTCGCCTTCTTCCGGCGGGATGAGCAGCGTCCGCCACAGCCAGCCCCCGGCCAGCAGCAGCACAAGCAGCCCGCTGATGAACGACAGGAACGCGCCGATCTGGAACGACTGCGGGCTGTAGATCAGCCGCACTGCCCACGCCCCTGCCTCTGGCAGATCGACAGCCATGAAGTTACCGAGCACGAGCTGTACTGCCAGCGGGGTCTCATCAGCTTCGGTATCGGCAAGCGGGCGAGCGAACGCCCGCCAGCCCGGCTGATGCGTCTCGAGCACGAGCAGCCACGCCGGTTCAACATTCGTGACGACCATCCGTAGCTCACGGTTGCTGGTGCGATCGATGGGTATGGCTGCGGCAGTGGCCAGCATCGCGAGCGGGTCAGTGCTGGCTGCAGCCTCATTTTGGGAAATCAGGCTCGCCCTTGGGAAATAACCGCTGTTTTCCCAAATGCGCACAGCGGCGTCCTCATAAGCCAGCGCGTAGCCCGGCACATCGTCGAGCGAGGTCGTCGTATGCGTGATCACGTAGCGTACATTGAGCAGGTTGAGCTGTGGAGAGACGAGCGCCTCCCGCGCATCGAACGGAACGCCGGGCGGGTAGACGGTATAAAGCGGCGCGATACGGTTGAAGTCGAGCTGCACCTGCGGAGCCAGCCCGCGCATGAAGTCGACATACTGAGCCGGGATGATACTCTCGTAGCCGCGCACATCGTCGAGGCCATAGCGCAGCGTCATGTTGGCTTGAAAAAGCGGCGGCTGGGTCGGGTCGTCCAACGTGATGTAGCGCCAGTCGCCCGGCTGATCGCGCAGCCAGTTGACCGCCGGCGGTGTGTACTCCAACCATGCGGGGTCGCTGGCGGGGTTAAAGTTCCACGACGCGATCATCAAGTCGGCAGCGATCAGGCCGAGCAGGCCAGCGCGCAGCCAGAGGCTGCGCCTTGCGCCATGCGCCCTTTTCTCCGCCGGCGCGCTGAGCAACATCAGCAACCCGCCAGAGGCCAGCGCCACAACCGCGAAGACGAGAACGTTGGCGAACTGCACGCTGTAGAACATGCGCGCATCGCTGAAACGCAGCGACGCCGGCTCGCCGCTGGCGGTGACCATGCGCGCCAACAACCAGTCGATAACGGGTTCAATCTGCGCGAACAGCAGCCGCGAGATCAGCAGGCCGCCCAGCGTCAACCCTCCGGCCAGCGCCAGCCCCAGCCCGAAGCGCCGTGCCCAGCGCCGGATAGCTTCGCCACCGGTGAGCAGCGCATCGATGCCCAAACCGGCCAGCACAGCGACACTCAACGTCAACGCAAAGACCCAGCGGAACGGAGAGTGAAGCTGGTCGATGCCGGGCAGCGTGTAGAACAAAATGGCGTAGGTCGGCAGGCCGAACATAAAAGTCAGGGCGAAGAGGCCGAGGATGGCGAAGATTGCGCCGTAAGGGGCGCGCAGCGAAAGGCCCATGCGCTGGCGCAGCAGCCCAAAGACAGCCAGCGCCAGCGGCAAGATCCCTACGTAAAGCGCACCCTCAACGTAGTTTTTGATGCCCCACTCGGTGTGCAGCAGGCGCACCCCTGCCGCATTCGTAATCACCTGCTCGATCAGCGAGACGTACCCCCCGCCAAAGATATCGTAATACCCGTGCTGGGCCGGGCTGCCATAGAAGTTTGGCAGGATGAACTGGATCAAGTCGCGCGGGGGATGCGCCCAACCTAACACCTGCTCGAACGAGGCTGAGCCGGAGCGGAAATTAGCGCTGGCTGCCTCGAACAGCGGGATGAACTGCACCGCGCCCAGCCCCAAGCCGAGCGCGACCATCGCCCCCAGCCAGATAATTTGTCCAAGGACAGTGCGCAGCGCGTCGCGGCGATCGGCGCGCGCGCGCCACACCGTCACCAGCAGGCGCGCTCCAGCGTAATAAGCGAGAATGATCAGGGTGTAGTAAGTGATCTCGACATGGCCAGCTAAGATCGAGACTCCCAGCCCAGCCGCGCCAAGGGCTGCCCACGGTGCGCGCGCCGGCCGGTTGAGCAGCGGCCGGCTGACGATGATATTCTCAACCATCAGAAGCAGCAGCGGCAGCCACGCCGCCGCCGCAATGATCATCGGGAAGACCGCGCTGATGACGAAGAAGGCGCTCAACTGGTAGATGATACCGGCGCCTGCCCCCGCCGCCCGCCCCAAGCCGACGCCACGCACGAAGGCCATCATGAACAAGCCGGCCAGCCACAGCTGGACGACAGTGAACCAGCCATAAGCCGCCGGAAGCGGGAGGGCATAATAGATCAGGCTAAATGGGTACAGTGTCGACTGCTGGCCCGCGGCAAAAAACGGGATCCCGCTAAATTGATGCGGATTCCAGAGCGGCATTTCACCGGCAGCGAAGCTGGCGCGAATGAAGCTTTTCCATTGAAAGTTCTGCAGGACGAGATCGGAGAGCAGCGCGTTATGAGGAACCTCAGGCGCGCCGGCCTGCGCCCGATAGCTGGCGTATGGCTCAAATTGATACAGATTCTCCGCTGGCAGCAGGGTGCGCCCGCCCAGCGTCTGCGGCCAGAACAGCAGCAGCGGCAGCACGAACAGCAGGACGACAATGGCTAAATCGGGCAGATGACGACGCATGCACGGCTCACACTTGCATTTCGACCGGCGCAACTATACTCTCTAGGCAGTTGTCTGTCTATTCTCTCTAAAAGTTGCTACACAGCTGGCCGCTGTATAGCGCGCTTAGATGCATTAGGGAAACTCATGATCGACCGCGTGATGATCTTTGGATTGGTCGCATCGTTCGGGGCGCTGGTGCTGGTGCTTGAGCTGGTGCGCCAGCGCCGCCTGCGCGAGGACTACTCGCTGCTGTGGCTGGCCACGGCGCTGGTATTGATCGTGCTCACACTATCGCGGCCACTGCTCGATCAACTGGCTGCCTTGCTCGGCGTGATCACCTACCCGCCGGCGGCTCTGTTTCTAGTGGCGATCACTTTTATGCTTTTTATCCTGTTGCAGTTTTCCGTCGCTCTCACTCGGTTGGCGCGCGAGAACAAACAGATTGCGCAGGAGATGGCGCTGCTGCGCTGGGAACTGCGCGAGTTGGAGCGGCAGCAGGTGGCTTCAACCGTAGATGAAGCTGCGCGCCACGATCAGGCTGACGATCAGCACGCTCGCCACGGCTGAAACGGCCCACCAGCGCCCGCGCAGCGGGTTAATATCTTCAGCCAGTAGCGTGTTTGGCCGTTCAGGATGCCTCCCAACGATGTAGATCGGCCCGATGAACCACGCCAGCACCATCCCGCCAATGGCGCCGCCGAGGTGCGCCCAATTATCGACCCGGATCGGGCCGGTGCTGATCCCAGTCAGGGCGCCCAACAGCAGGTTGAAGATGACCAGCGTGATCACGCTTTGCATTTGCGCGCGGCCGCGCGCGCCGAACAGTTTGCGATGCCGGTACAGAAAGACGAACTGCGCCCCCAAGACTGCAAAGACCGCGCCAGAAGCCCCAACCGAATAAATGTTAGGCGCACCCAACACGGCGCTCATCACTGAGCCGCACAGCCCCCCCAGCAAATAGATGATGGCGAACCGCACATGGCCTACCATCCGTTCTAGCGACGATCCCATCGCCCACAGGATGTAAGCATTGAAGATCAGATGCAAGCTGTTTTCGAGCGCGAAGCCACCCATTCGATTATAGACACTGGCATGCAGGAACATCGAGGCGAACAGGCGGTGGAACTCGCCGCCCAACAGCACATCCGGCTGGTGATTGGCCCCCCACAAGAACAGCGCTTGATCGACAGCGGGAGACAGCGCGCGCAGGACGAAGATCGCGATGTTGATGGTCAGAATCGTATAGGTGACGAAGGGCCGCACTGAGGGGATGACCAGCAGCATCTGGCCTTGACGCAGCCCGCCCATCGCGCCCGGCGCTGCGTCCTCTTCGTCTTCTTCAACAACGCGCCGCTTGGCCGGTTCAGCTAAGCCGGAGGGCTGCTCAAGCGGGTGAACGCGGCGCTTTTCTGGCGGCGGATCATTGAGCATATGGAATGGCTTTCTTATAATGAGAGTGCGAGTTGCATGAGGTGCATTATGCCAGCTTACGATTTCCGCTGCAATGCGTGCCAGCGCAGGGTGCAGCTTTTCTATAAAACCTATAATGACTACGACGCCGCCAGCCAGCGTGGGCATCAATGCCCCCACTGCGGGTCGATGGACTTGACGCGCGTGATCGGCCGGGTGGCCATACAGCGGCCCAGCCGCGATTACAGCAAGATGGACTCGAACGAGATGCTGTCGGTGCTGGAAGGTGGCGACATGCGCGAGGTCGGCCGGATGATGCACCAGCTCGGCCAAGATGAAGCCCTCGACGACCCAGTTATGAGTGAGGTCGCCAGCCGGCTGATGAAAGGCGACGATCCAGAACGGATCGAGCGCGATCTAGAGGCGCAGGGGGTCGATCTAGGCGGAGATGAGGGCGCTAGTTCCGGCGGCGGCGACCTATTTTAGACAGGCGAGGTCGTCATCCAACCTCGCCTGCTTTCGCTTTCACTCAAATAGAAACGTGCTGAACTGCCACACGTCTTCATCAGCGGGGCGGGGAGCGCCGTAGCCGGGGAAGGCTTCGTAGCGGTTCTTGAGCGGCGTCCAATCGGTCTGCATCGATGGACACGGGCCAAGATACGGATTGGCGATCTCCAACACTTCGCGATGGGGCAGTTTATCGGGCACGTTGAACCCGCGGCGCGGGTTGCGCAGCATCCAAATGACCGCTGCCAGCACCGAGGCCGCCACTTGCAGCGTCGTCGCGTTTTGGCCAGGCACCAGCAGGCGCGCCTCATGGATATCGAGCTGGCTGCCCACCCACCAGCCGTTCAGATCGTGGCCGAGCAGCAGCACGCCCAGCTCGTCACGACCATCGACGATCTCGTTGGTCATGATGCGCACCTGCGACTGCGGCTTGTAGTTGTTCATTCGCAGCTCGTGCAGCGAGGCGATAGCTGCATCGCACGGCATGTAGGCGTAGTGGACGGTTGGCCGGTAAATCACCTTTCCGTCCTCCCAGACGGTCAGATAATCGCTGATGGTATACGCTTCGCCGTGGCGAATGACCATGCCGAGGATCTCGCCCTGCGGCACCCATGAACGCACGAAGGTGTTCATGCCCATGCGCGCAAGACAAATTTGATTACCGCGCCCGTTTTCATGCGTGTATGCGTAGCGCGGCAACGTGCGCTCATGCGTGCCCCAGCCCATTTCGGCCGGGGCGACCCCTTCTTCATAAAAGCCCTCGATCGACCACGTATTGACGAACTCATCGACCCGTTTCGGCTTGTCACTGATCTGCGTGTCGCGCTCTGAAATGTGGATGACCTTGACCCCGGTCAGCATCGCCAGCCGGTTATACGCGCCCTCGGTATAGGCCTGTTCGAGAGCGCTGCGGCGCTGCGCGTCGAAATCCGGTTGATTGATCAACGCCTTGGTGATATCTTCCAGCGCTAGCTTCGTCCAGTGGCTCACCAAGCCCGGGTTCGCGCCGTGATCGACGACGCTGGTCGCGCCGGGTTCGCTCCAAGAGTTGGCCATCGCCTCCAGCGCGAGCTGCCGCACATAGAGCGTGCTCGCAGTTGGCGAGGCGCTGCCCATATGCTCATAGGGATCCCACAGCTCGACCGAGGTGTTGACGTAAAGCACATCATGGTCGTGGCACCAACGAATTGCTGAAACCGTATCAATGTTCCACGCTAAGTCGATCAATAAATCGCCGGGACGCAAGTACCGCGCGAAAGTTTCAGCATAGTTGTCGGGGTTGATGCGATGACGCACGTAATTCGCGCCCGCCGCCAATACATTCGGAATGGTATGGCGCAGATCTTCGAAATCGATAATCGTGAGTTTGGAGAAGTCCATCTCGAGATGGCGCATCAAAAGGGGTTGAAAACACTGTGATACGGAGCCGCAGCCCAGCAGAAGAACATTTCCTCCGAAGGGGATCTTCATTTCGATACAGAGGCCTTTCATGACAAACGCCCGCGCTTGCGGGCATAGACGAAACATCGCATGTTATTTTAACAGAACCCTAAAAGTTATCAATCGTGAGTGTGCTGCCGCGCGCAGCAACTGCGGCAACAATTGTCGAAACTCTTCCCATGTTTGCGGCAACCTTGCGCTATGATATAGACTAAAGTCGAGCAACAGGATGCATCGACTTGCTGCGCCTATAAACCCTCACTTAGGAGTTGAAGTTGGTGGCAAAATCTCGTGCTGAACAACTGGTTGCTCGGCTGCGCGACCTGCAAGCCAGTTCAGGTGAGGTGGAGGCCGCTGCTATCGTCAGCGTTGATGGCTTAAGCATTGCCTCTGCACTTCAAGCAGATGTGGAGGAAGATCGCGTCAGCGCGATGTCTGCCGCCATGCTTTCGTTAGGCGAACGCATCGCCAGTGAACTGGGCCGCGGCCAACTTCAGCAGGTGTTCGTGCGCGGCGAGAATGGTTATGTCATCTTGACAGCCGTGGGCGAGGAGGCTGTTTTGACCGTGCTGACGCGCAAGGACGCCAAGCTTGGGCTGATCTTTCTCGATGTTGCGCGCACGGTGCAAGATCTCGAGCAGCTCATCTAACGAAACCATCAGAAAGCCCCGCTTCCGTGGCCGACCAAAGCGCCATCATCAGCGCACACCCCAGCGGTAGCGCTTTCGCGAACCGCATCGCGCGCTACTTCTTCCTCGGGCTCGAGGAAGTGATGGGCACGCATGGTCTGCTCTCGACGCTCGAAGTCGCTGGTTTAGCCCAATATTACACCGCCTTGCCGCCCGATAATTTGGCGCGCAGCGTCGATTTTTCGGTTTTCTCGGCACTTAACCTCGCCCTCGATGAAATGTACGGCCCACGCGGCGGTCGCGGTATGGCGCTGCGCGCCGGAAGGGCATGGCTGGTGAAAGGGCTGAACAATTTTGGGGTAATGGCCGGCATCAACGACCCAGCTTTCCGGGCACTGCCGTGGGAAGAGCGCGTTCGGCTGGGCCTGCGCGCGCTGTCGCTCGTGTTCACCCACTTTTCAGATCAGCATGTGCGCTTAGAAGACTCGCCGCAGGTGTTCCGTTTCATCATCGAACGAAGCGCCATGGCGTGGGCGCGTCGCGCTGAGCGGCCGGTGTGCCATCCCTTCGTAGGGCTGCTGCAAGAAACCTGTCGCTGGGCTAGCAATGGCCGCGACCTGGCTGTGCGCGAAACGGAGTGCAGCGCGGCCGGCGCAGCGGCCTGCCTGTTCGTCATCAATAAAACGCCGCTCAGCTGAACAGCCGCAGCCTGCCCCTGCGGCCCGCTACGGGTTACACGAACACCAGTCTTTCCGACGTCCGACGCGGCAGCGCGACTCGCCACTTCATCATCGCGCGCTGACGATGGACGATGATGGCTGATCTCGCGCACGCAGCTTCTGGGCGATCGTCGATCTGAGCAAAAGCAGCTTGATGCGCATGCTGCCGCACTGCGTCGCGGACTTCGCAGCGTCATCGCCGCACGACTCATGATCTTTTAAGTGGACTACCGTCCGTTTTTTATCATCTTCTCATCATCACGATGCATACTGGTAAAATACAAACGGACTGTAGTCCGTTTAAAGCCAACCTATTGAGGAGAACTGACCCATGACCACTTGGCTGATTGACCCAGCGCACTCACAAGTCTCGTTCAGCGCACGGCACATGATGGTGACGACTGTGCGCGGCAGCTTCAAAAGTTTGAGCGGCACGATCGAGTTCGACCCGGCCAATCCGGCGGCTGCCCAAGTCGATGTGACGATCGAGGCCGCCTCGATCGATACGGGTGTGGCCGATCGTGACAATCACCTGCGCAGCCCCGATTTTCTGGATACTGCGTCTTTCCCAACGATCACATTTAAGAGCACGCGAGTGGAACCGCAAGGCAGCGACCGAGCACGCATCTACGGCGATTTGACCATCCGCGGTGTGACGCGCGAGGTCGTCATCGAGGCTGAGCTGCTTGGGCAGGGTAAAGATCCATTCACTGGCAGCACAAAAGCGGGCTTCGCCGGCCGGACGACCATCAATCGCGAAGACTGGGGCCTCACGTGGAACATCGCGCTCGAGGCAGGCGGCGTGCTAGTGAGCAAAGAGATCAAGATTGAGCTTGATGTGCAGGCCGTCGAGCAGGCGGTCGCCGCGGCGGTCTAAGACGCCGTTTTAACTGACAGATCCTCTCCTTCCTTACGCATACGCGCCGCTGGTCAACCGGCGGCGCGTATGGTTTTCGACCCACAGCATGACCATTGTCATGGGATCGCCCGTGACGACGAGCCTAGACCCATGCTAAAATACCGGCCATGCACCAAAGACCGCTGTTTTTCCTCTTTGGGCTACTGCTGCTCGCGGTGGCCCTGCCGGCTGCGGCGCAAGGGGAGGCGGGCGATCTGCTCGCCCGCGTCAATCAACTGCGCGCTTCTGTCGGCCGAGGTCCCTATTCGCTGAACGGCGCCCTCTCGGCTGCCGCTCAGGATCAAGCGAACTGGATCGTCGCGACCGGTTCGGTCAGCCACACGCGGCCCGATGGGTCTGGGCCACGCACGCGCGCGCTGAACGCGGGCTACCCCTCAACGCAAGTGAGCGAAAACATCTATGGGGGCACTAATGCCAACGTCAACAGCGCGTGGAGCTTTTGGGTCAACTCTGGGGTGCACTATGCAGGGCTGGTCCATCCAAGCTACAACGACATCGGCATCGGCATCGCCCGCGGTGACTGGGGCGCAGCTTATGTGCTGGTGTTTGGCAACTCGGGCGGGCCGCCGCCGCCCCCGCCATCAAGCGGGGGGAGTGCGTCCGGCGCCCCCGCCGCGCCAAGTGGCGGAAGCGGGGGCGGCGCAGCGCGGTCGCAGCCTTCGTTCGTCGTCGGGCAAGATCCGTTCGGCAACATCATGCACCAAGTGCAGCCGGGCGATACGCTGGGCGACATTGCCCTGATCTATGGCTACTCGTGGGGCGATATCCCGGCCATGATGGCGCTCAATAACATCGAGGATGTACGCGATCTTGAAGTTGGCAGCATTTTCCTCGTGCCGCGCCGCGACGGCACTTTTACACCGACGCCCGGCGGGCCAACCAATACGCCGCGCCCAACTGCTACGCCGATCCCGCCGTCGATCACTCCATTCGTGGCGCTCATCCCCGTCGAGTCTGGTCAGGTGACGATCGCAGTTACGCCGCTTGAGGCGCTTACCCATGCAGCCATGATGACGCAGGGTTTGCCCACGCCCACGCCTGACTTGACGCAGCAGGCAGCCGCGACGGCCGTGCAAGCGGCTGGCACGGTCGTCGCTATGGTGATGGAACCGGGCGATGCTCCCCCGCAGAGGATCGCAGCACCAGCGGAAGCGCCGCAGGCGGAGAACCCGCCAGCGCCTGCTGATCGAACCAACAGGCAGATGGTGATCGTCATCGCCGTCGCTGTGCAGGTCGTCGTGCTTGTGTTCGCGGCGATAGAATACTTCCGCCGCCAGCGCGCTAAGGAACCGCGCAAATGGCATTGAACAGCCTGCGCCGCTACATTCGGGCGTTCTTTCAAGCGCTCATCCTCACTTTGCGTGGAGAGCAGCCGCCTGCACTGCGGGCCGAGACAGAGTATCCACAAACCTATGCATGGTTTCGCATCACAATCGCGCTAGTGAAACAGACCGAAGAGGCGGCCGCCGCTCACGGGCTTGATGCAGCCGCACTCGTTGAACACATCGAAGGACGCGATCTGTCGCTGGCCACTGCGCTCGAAACGATCCGCTTCCACGCTGCGCAGGAATATCCGCATCTGCTACGCAACGCTGACCCACACGCGCGGCTGGCGATCAATGCGGCCAATATGAACGACCAATATTGGGTCGCTCGCTTCTGCCAGCTCGAGCAGCTGCCGGAGCCAGTGCGCGCCGCGCTCGCTGCGCTCGGCGAACATCTAAGCGCCGTGCCAGATGAGCGAAAGCCGGAAGCTGCATCGTAAAGAATAGAGGAAAATTCACAAATTCTTTACGACTCTCTATTGTTCCATCGTGGAGCTATGATAGCATTCTAATAGGCATTCAGCCTGATCGCAGAGTCTTTATTGAGGAGATGTCATCATGATGTATCTGCCACGTGAAGAAGGTCAGGGCCTCGTTGAGTATGCTCTGATCTTGGTGCTGGTCGCCGTCGTCGTCATCGTCATTCTGGCGCTGCTTGGCCCGGCCATCGGCAATATCTTCTCCAACATCGTCAACGCGCTGTAATTCGGCAGCACCCAATTCCACAAACGAGGCTGCGCACATGCGCGGCCTCGTTTGTATTCAGCGAGAAGCATCACAAGCCGCTAATGGCCTACTTGACAGCCCCGCGCGCCAACCCTGAAATGATCATGCGCTGGCCAAACAGCACCAGCAGCAGCCCAGGGATGATCATCATCACGCTCATCGCGCTCATCAAGTCCCACGGGCGTGTGTAGGTCGAAGCATCGGCGGTCAGCTCCATCAGGCCAACGGCGAGCGGCTTCGTATCTACGCGCTGGGCAAACACCAGCGGATAAAGCAGTTCATTCCAACTGATGATGAAGTTAATGACGAACATTGTGAACAGTGCGGGTCGCACTAAGGGCAGCACGATCCGGATCAGGATCTGCGGCGTCGTCGCGCCATCGATATAGGCGGCTTCTTCAATCTCGCCCGGGATCTGCTTGATGAAGGAGACGAGCGTCATGATCGTGAACGGCAGCATCAAGCTGCTCATCATGATGATTAACCCTTGATGCGTGTTAACCAGCCCGAACACCTGAAACGTCTGGAACATCGGCACGAGCACGGCGATTTGGGGCAGCGCGACCGACAGAATTAAGCCGATGTAGATCAAATTGCTGCCGCGGAACTGGATGCGCGCCAGCGCATAAGCCGCCAGCCCAGCGGCGATGACCGATACCCCGCTTGAGCCGATCGCGAAGATGACCGAATTGCGCAGATAGATGGTGAACGGCACAGCATTAAACATCCGCGCATAGTTATCCAACGTTGGTGTGCTCGGCCAGTAAGACGGGGGAACCTGAAACAGCTCGCGGCTGGGCGTGATCGATGAGACGAAGATGAAGTAGAATGGCAGCCCGATCGTGAAGGCGAACAGGGCAAAGCTGATGTAAATGAGCACGGTTTGCCCATGCCGGTTCCACCAAGAAGCCTGTCTGGTTTCGCTTTGGATGAGGGCTGGTCGAGAAGCGATCTGGGTTGACATGACCTACTCCGATACCTCATACCGGCGGAACAAATAGAGGCCAACCAGCCCGATTACGGCCACGATCAAAAACAGCACCATGCTGATGGCCGCAGCGTAACCGTAGTTGAGGGCGTTCATCTCCTGATAGATCTTCTGCGCTAGCACCGTGGTCGAGAAGCCGGGGCCGCCGCCCGTCATGGCGAACGGCAGGTCGAACACCGCGAGCTGCCAAACCAGCATGAACATGCTGATCGTGACGATGATCGGCATCAGCATCGGAATCGTGATGCCGATCAGAATTTGGAAGCGATTGGCCCCATCGACGCGCGCAGCCTCATACAGATCGCGCGAGATGCCCTGCAAGCCGGCCAGCAGCACCAACGCAACGAACGGCGTGCTCTTCCAAATGTTGACCGCGATCACGGCAAGGCGGGCGTTGTGCGGGTCAATGAGCCAGCGCGTCTCCAGCCCGAAGATGCGGCGCAGCAAATCAGGGATCATGCCGAACTGGTCATCGAACATCCAGCGGAACCCAAGCGCGACCACCACCATCGGCATTGCCCATGGGATCAGGCTCATCGTCCGCGCAGCCCCGCGCAGCCGGAACGGCGCATTAAGCAAATGGGCGACCGCCAGCCCGAGGATGACCTGAAAGATCGTCGAGATGACGACGAACATGATTGTGAAGCCAATGCTGGCCTGCACAACAGGGTCGTTGGCTAGCCGTTCGAAGTTGCCAAAGCCGATGAAACGCTGCGGCGGAAAAGCCGGGTTATAGCGCTGGAAGCTGAAGACGGCCGTTTGGATGAACGGGTACACCGTTGTGAACAGACGCAGCCCGATCGCGGGCAGCAGCAGCAAAATTGCCAGCAAAAACAGCCGCTGCCGCAGCGACAATCCGCTCAACGGGCTGCGCCAGCGGGGCTTAAGGGTGGTTGTCAGGGTGCTCATAAGAATGGCTTTCACCCGGTTGAGAGGCGCTAGGGCTACCTCTCAACCGGAATGGATTGACTAGGGCGGGCAAAAAACGTCCGTTTACAGTTCGGCATCCAGCGCTGCGATCAAGTCGCGGCCTTGTCGCAGCACATCGGAGAGCGAAGCTTGGTTGGTCAAGAACAGCGACGCCATATCATCAACGACGGTCTGTGCCTCGGCCACGCGCGGGTGGAACGGCCGCGCCGAGAATACGTTGGCCTCGCTGTAGCGTCTGATCGCTTCAATCAGCGGGTTTTCCTCGCCGACCAGCGCTTCAAGGATCGAGGTGCGCGGCGTGAGCAGGAAGCCCTGCTGCTGGGCCAGCACTGGCGCGATCTCTGGCGAGGTGATGTAACGTAGCAGCTCGGCCGCGCCCTCTGGGTTCGGCGCGCTGGTCGGGATCGAGAAGCCCCAGCCGCCGATCCAGCTTTTGCTGCCAGCGGGGCCAGCGGGCGGCAGTTCGATCACCATCTTCTCGGGTGCGAACCATTCTTCATTGGCTTCGGCCACTGCTTGGAAGAACGGCCATTGACGCATGAACGCGATGCGGTCGCCCATGTACAGTTCATTCTGAGCTGTGTAATCTTGGTTGAGCGCGGTCTCCGGGAAGATGCGATGCGTGTAGATCATATCGTACAGGAACTGCAGCGCCTCGGCCGTCCCATCATCAAAAGCGAAGACATCGCCGCCCGCCTGCGCCGTCAAGTAAGCGACGTACACATACATCAGCGCCGGCTTGATCAGCGCGTCGGTCGTTGCGAAGAACCCGTTATCCGGGTCAGAGATTTCGAGGCCGATCTCGACCATCTCTTCCCACGTCGTCGGCGCGCTCAAGCCGCGCGCCTCAAGCAGATCTCGGCGGGTGAAGAAATAGCCAACAGCGAACTCGTGCGGGATGCGATAGCGCACGCCGTCGATGCTCAGGAAGCCATCGATGTGCGGCTGCATGCTCGGCGGGAAATCTGCCCATGTTTCTTCCGGGATGATGTCGTTGAGCGGCATCACCCAGCCGGCGCGCATGAAAGTCGGCGAGCTGTCGTCAGCATCGCTGAACAGGTCAACCGGGCTGTTGCCCGAGGCGAAAGCCGCGCTGTAGCGGGTGAGCATGTCGTTGCCGCTCACTGGGCCACCTTCAAGCTGAACCGTCAGGCCAGTGGCCTCCTCAAACTCCGGCAGCACGCTACGGATCGCATCGTGGGCGAACTGCTGAATGGCGAAGACCACGGTATTGCTCTGTGCGCGGATGACGTTCGGCTTAAAAATACCCTGCGTCAGGAACTTGCTGCCGCCGGTCGAAGCGAGCGCCGCCGCGACCGCCGCTGCCGACCCCTTCAAAAAAGTTCGCCGCGAAATACCATTTTTTGTGATAATGTCTTTGCTCATGATGCTCCTCTTCGTTTTAGTTTTTGAACATGCTCTAAACTCTTAACCATTCGCTTGAACGCATCTTGACGACGCCGGCAACGCTGCCCGCTAAACAGGCAGCCCGATTTCCTCCAGCAGCGGCGCGAGCGCCACTGGCTGGCGCGTCTGGGCAGAGCGGCGCACCGCCTCCATGACGCAAAACGTCTCCAGCCCTTCATCCAGATTGGGCGAGTAGGGCCGGCCCTCGATCAGCGCAGCGGCGAAGTACTCGGTGTAATTAGCAAACTCGCCATAGTGCATGCCGTGCACTTCATTGTTGAAATAATAGCCGCGGCGGCTGTACAGATAGTCCTCTTTGATTTCCGTTCCATCTAGCAGGGTGTGGTAATAGCGCATGTCGTGGTACTGCGCCAGCGACGTGCCATCAGAGCCATACAGCACCAGCTCGATCGCGTTGCGGGCCGAGGGCAGCTCATGCAAGCCATAGTTTCCCATCGCTCGGCCGATACGGCCATCGGCCGCTCGCAGGTTGACTGTGTAAATATCGAACGACGCGACGCCGAAGCGCTTGGCCAGCGCCGATTGGGCGCCGAAAGCGAACACTTCTTCGATGCGGCCGAGATACCAGCGCACGAGATCGATCGGATGGCTTAGGCCGAGATATACCCAGTCGGTCGTATCGATCGTCCACGGGCTTTTCTCGTAATACCAGTCCATGCGATGAATATAGTGCGCGTCAACCAATTCCAGCGTGCCCACTTCGCCCGCCTCGTAGGCCGCACGCTGGCGGCGAAACGGCTCAAAGAAGCGTGTGCTCTGGCCGACCAGCAGCTTGCTGCCAGTACGAGCGGCCGCCTCGCGGATGCGGCGCGCATCCTCAACCGAATTGACGAGCGGTTTGGTGCAGATGACGTGCTTGCCCGCCTCGAACGCCCGCACGATGTGTTCGCCGTGGAATTGATCGGGCGTGTAGATAGCGACAATATCGACATCCTCGCGGGCGAGCATCGCGTCATAGTCGGTCGTGTAGAAGAGATCCGGGCAGGCTTGGCGGGCCGCCTCGATCTTATCCGGGTTCGTATCGCACCCTGCGACCGCACGCGCGTGCGGCGCGCGGTAAATGTCCTCCGTCTTGAGGCCGACGACGGGCGGAACGCTGTGATTTAGCCCGACGATCAGTGTGCGCCCTTCGTGAAGGCCAATAACGCCGACACCGAGCTGTGTTTTACTTTGCGTGGTCATGATTGTTGGTCGTCCTTTTCATCAACGCGGTGCACGGTCGCCCACACATAACGAAACTCGTCGAGGTTGCGCGGCTGCTTGCGCCCCATCTCCAAATCGATATAGAAGGTGGCGATCTCGTGCGGTCGCAGCGCGATCGTGGCGCTGCTCCATGTCGCGAGCGGCTGGCGCGCCGCCGCTACACCGGGAACAGCGGCCTCGAAGGCGACTGCGCTTTCTATTTCGCCAAGCAGGTTAGTGCGGTAAGCCGCGGCGACCGCTCCCGGCAGCAGCAGCCGCGCGGTCGTAGGCTGACCATTCAGTTCGACCAGCCGCAAGATATACGGAAATTCCATCGCTGCGCCGGCGTAATCGTCCAACCCTGCGCCGACCACGGCCTGCTCACGGTAGAACGCGGCGACCGCGATGTTCGGCGCATCGCACCAGACGGGGCCAAACTGCGCCGGCAGCGTCCCGCCCTTGCGGGCGCTGCTCGCGACGAGCGGGGGCCGGCGGAACTCCTGCGCCAACTTCCAGCGCGCTGCATGATCGATCGCGCCGTGCGGCACCAGCCGGAAGCGCGCCTCCAGCGTATCGACGAAATAATCCTCATCCCACGCATCGTACATCGAAAGGATGCTGCGCACAGCGAGGGCACCGCCTTCCAAGCGTTGGAACGCCTGCGAGCCGTCGTGCAGCAGCAGCACACCGCGGTCGCCAGCATCGAAATCGAGCAGGCTGAGCGCTGTGAAAGGATTAATCACTTCTTCAAAGACCTGCGGTGAAGTCATCCATTCGCCGGTCGGATATTTGCGGAGGTAGCGGCCCTCAGCGCGGATCTCGCTCACGCCGTAGGGATGATCGTGAATCAGGCGAGCACCGGGCAGCGCGAAGCGCAGCTCCGTCGCCAGCGCGGCGCGCAGCCACGGGTCTGGCCGCGGCAGCCCCTCAACGGCATAGGTGATATCGACTGCGTCCAACTCTGGGGCCAGCGCAACCGTGATTGTCACGCGCGCGCCTTCACGTCCCTCTCGAGCGATGTGGATGGCGTCAGCGTGGGCTGTCACGACAGCCGTTTCAAAATGATCGACCTGCTCGTGGCGAGTCATGGAGAGAGCGGCCAGCGGCGCCTCTGCGGCCAGCACGCCCTGCGGGAACTCAGCGCTTGTCAGCTGGCTGATGACGCCGCGCGCCTTATCCACTGTCACGCTGAGCGCGCCGCGCCGCAGGGTGACGGCCGCAGCATCTTCCTCGATCGCAGGGGATGGGACGGCCTCGCCGCTCTCGTCAAGCAGGCGATAGCCAAACGGCGGCAGCATCCAGCGGGTTAGAGCGTTGGTCTGCGGGTGCGGCAAGACGGCGGCACGCTCCCAGCCCAGTGGGTTGAACGCGAGAGCGCGCGGTCCCGGCGCGGCGACGCGATCGGCAAATAATTGGACGCTGCGCTGGTTCACATGGCCGCTCAACGATAAACTGCGCTCGTAAGAGAAGCGACCGATATGACCGCATAGGCCTTCGCACTCATCATTGTCGTGATGCTGCGCGCTGAGCAGCTCGCGCCATGCTTCTTCAAGCTCCCATGTCGGATAGACATCCCAGTGCGGGTACGGCCGCCCGAACAGGCCAGCCAGCGCTGAGATCGCCTCGGCGGCGAGCAGACTCTCCTCAGCGCGGCGGCTGAAACGGCGGAACAGATCGCCATTCTTGCCGAGGCTCATGCCGTGGAAGACATCATCGAGTGTGTAGCGGCGCGGCTGGGCATGCTCGCGCGCCTGCTCGAGATATTCCGACAGCGTGGCGAAGCGCAGTTCGAAGCGCTCATCAGCCATCAGCGCCTTGAGCTGTGGCAGCAGCAGCTCAGAGCGGCACATCCAGTCCGGCGAGGGCATCAGCTCCAGCCATTGCAAGATGCCGGGGGTCGGCATCTCGCGCAGGAGCGGACTGTCGAGCCGGCCAGCAAAATCTTCAGGCCACTGGTGCAGGTTAAGCGCGCTGCGCGGCGCGGCCAGCAGACGGCTCCCGTCGATGCCCTCCCACTCGATGGCTGGCAGGGTCTCGCGTGGCAGCTCTGGCGTGTGCCACGTCCACTGGAAGAACAGCGAGGCATACTGAAAGCCAACCCCACGCAGCATCTGCGGGAGCTGCGGGAAAAAGTCGAACTCCTCTTCCCAGAAGGTGCGCGGACGCGTCTTTAGCAGCCGCATGACGGCGCGCACGCCGTAGATGCGCTGGCGCACATTCGACTCGCCGCCGTGAAACAAGCCATAGGGCTGCCCATAAGAAGCGCCGACCACCTCGATCTGCCCGCGGGCGATGGCCGCACGCAGTTCCGCCAGCGCCTCTGGCGCTTCGGCCGCCATCTTCTCATAGCCGATGCCTTCAAAGTTAATGTTGCCTTTGGCGCCGGTTTCCTCGCAGAAATGGATCATGTCGCGCACCGAATCGGGCAGCACGCTGTAGCCCCACAGCCACTGCATATCGACCCAGTGCATATGATTTCCAAAAGTATAATAAAGGGGCAACCGAACACGCTCGGCAGCTTGAGGAAATGTCATTATGTAATCCTAAAAAAGACGAAAAATACCCGCTGTGTTGACAAATAACAATTACACCCTTTATAGTACGAGGTAATTCGAAAAAAAGCAATCTTTTTCAAACACAAACAAACATGCTGCTCATTGAGCGGGAAAAGCAAATCGTCGACCTTGTGAACCGCCGCGGTGCCATCTCAGTGCGAGAACTGGCTCAGATTTGCGACGTGACCGAGGTCACGATCCGGCGCGATCTAAAAAAACTCGAAGCGCTCAACCTACTCGAGCGCACGCACGGCGGCGCTTCTCGACCGGAGGGTTTGCTGAAGCCAGCCGCTCGCAGCATCGAGCCGCCGCTGGTCGAACGCCCACCCGCCGATGCGCTGATCCTCGCGCCGGTTCAGTCGCATGCCGCGCATCTCATGCGTGAACACGCCCTGCGGGCGCAGATCCCACTGATCGCGGAGTCAGCGCGCATCGAAGGGGCGGTCTACCTCGGGCCGCAGAATTATGAGGGCGCATACAGCCTCGGCCAGTGGACCGGCGTTTATGCGCTCAAGCGGATGGGCGGGGCAGCGCACGTGCTGCACATCATCTTGCGGCTGCCCAACACCATGGAACGCAGTGCCGGGTTCAACGACGGCCTGCGCGCCGTGCTTGGCGCCGGGGTGCAGATCGTCACCGTCGATGGACAAGGGCTGTACAACGAGGCTTATCAAGCCGCGCTCGATGCTCTACGCGTTCATCCTGAGATCAACATTATCTTCGGCATCAACGATGACTCGGTGCTGGGCGGTTTACAAGCCTACCTCGATCTCGATCGCGACCCGGAGACGCTGCTGGCCGTCAACGTGGGCGGTGAGGGCGATACGCTATTCGACACCCTCGCGCAGGGCAGCCCACTCAAAGCGTGTCTAGCCTTATTTCCGGAGATCGTTGGGCGGCAGGCGGTCGATGGCGTGCTGCGCCTGTGGGCCGGCGAATCGATCGGCGATGCGATCATCACGCCAAGCGCCATCCTCACCCGCGAAACGCTGTACCACTTTTACCAACCGGTCGCAGGGAGCTGGCTGCTTGACCATTCGGCGGTGGCCGCGCTGCCACAAACACGCTGGAAGACCCCCCTGCCACAGTTCACAAGACGGCGCATTGCGTTCGCGATTCATTTTCGCACTCACGAATGGTATCGCAACGTGGCTGCGGCGATGCAGCAGCGCGCTGATGAAGTCGGGGTTTCGCTGTCGATCGAAGACGTCAACGACGATGTGCAAGCGGAGATCATCGAGCTGCGCCGCCTGATCGGTAAGCTGGCCGCAACCTACGTGCACGACGGCGAGACGATTCTGCTGGACAGCGGAACGGCCACAACGACGATGGCCCAGCATCTAGACGCTGTGCGCGGCGTGACCGTCGTCACGAATTCGATCGCTGTCCTCCAGCGGCTGGCGCGCAGCGAGCAGATCCGCCTGCAAATGACAGGCGGCGAACTTCAACGCGATACCGGCACGCTGGTGGGACATGGCGCCAACCTCTTGCTGCGCGAGCTGCGCGTCGACAAGGCTTTTCTCGTCGTCAGCGGCGTATCGCAGTTATTCGGCCTCTCGTGCAAACAGGCCGATGAAGCCGACGTGCGCCGCGCCATGATCAACGCCGCGCGCGAGGTGATCGTGCTGGCTGACCACACCGTACTCGGCGTTGATAGCAACGCGCGCATTGCCGGTTTGGAACAGATGCACACCTTAATCACCGATGCCGGCGCTTCGGCTCAACAGCGGCTGGAGTTCAATAAGCTCGGCATCAAGGTTCTAATCGCTGGCCAGCTATCAGCGCCGCTCACCCGCGGCTGAGCAGACCATACATAATCCCTCACCCTCCCTTGATGACCGCGCCGCCATCGACGCGGATGACATCGCCCGTCATAAACGACGACTCGTCAGAAGCGAGGAAGACGATCAAGGCGCTCACTTCGTGCGGCTGGCCGAAGCGGCCAAGCGCGTGCAGCTCGTTCCAACTGTGAATGAGCGCATCGGGATCGTCCGACTCACGGAAGATGCGCTCGTTCATCGGTGTCATGATCGTCCCCGGCGCGATCGCGTTAACGCGAATGTTGTGCGGCGCATAATCGATCGCCGCCTGCTGCGTCAGCGCGTTAATGCCGCCTTTGGCGGCAGCGTAGGCCGACCAGCCGGCGAAGCCGAGCAAGCTTTGCACCGAACTGACGTTGATGATCGAGCCGCCTCCGGCTTCGATCATATGGGGGATGGCGAACTTCATGCCACGCCAGACGCCCGTCAGGTTAATGTTGAGCACGCGCTGCCACGTTTCCTCATCAATCTCGGTGACTGAGCCGGGCAAGGCAACAGCCGCATTGTTGACGAGCACATCGAGCCTGCCAAAGGTCGAGACGGCGGTTTCGATCAACCGCGCCATGTCTCCAGTGCTGCCGACATCGGCCCGTTGGTAAAGCGCTGTCCCCCCGGCAGCTACGACCACGCGCTGCGCCGCATCACCGGCAGCATCGTCAATATCGCCGATGACGACTCGCGCTCCCTCGCGCGCAAGGGCCTGAACGGTCGCCCGTCCGATCCCCTGAGCGCCACCCGTGACGACCGCGACTTTGCCATCCACTCGTCCTGCCATGATCTCCCATCCTTCATGATGTGTAAGTGCCATCCGCGCTTAAACGCGCCTTGTCTCGTCATAAAGCCGGTTCAGACCTCGAATGCAGTCGAGCGACGCAGTGCCGTCACGCAGCACAGCGTGAATGCGATTGCCGGCCTCTTCTTGAAATTCAATATAGCCATTGTGCCGAGGCCGCACGAAGGCAGCCTCCAGCGTCGCCAGTGTGCTGCGGAAGAAATTCGAAGTGATCGCGTTTGCGTGATCATCGAGCCACGCCTCCCGATTGCCCGGCTGGCCGCCATGATCGACGTAGAGCGTGCGTTGAATTTCGGCGCTGCACAACCATGCGCCATAAGCGCAAGCTTCGGCTGGGTGCGGGCAGCGCGCCGAGACGGCATAGCCGGTGCCGCCGAGGATCGAACCGCGCACACCGGGAATATCGGTAAACTGGAGTAGTCTTGGCGCATAATTTGAGCGCGAATAGTTGGTGTAACAGAACGTGAGCGGGCAGTAGACAACATCATCGGCGCTGCTCATGTAGTCCAGCATCCCGATCGGGTTCCAGCTCAACGACAGGGGATGACAAAGCGCGTGCAGCTCCGCCAGCAGATCGAGCATCTGCGCGCCGGTGGTCTCATCGATGAAGTGCCCGTTGGCGCCCGGCGGCTGGCCTTGATTGGCGCACAGTGTGCTTAAACAGCAGATGCAGTCGGTCGGCGCGAGGGGAATAGCGATGTAGAGATCTTTTTCGCGCAGACGGCGGGCTAGAGCCAGCACAGCATCCCAAGACGCCGGCGGCGCATTTTCGAGCAGATCGGGTCGGTAAACGGCGGTCTGCATGGCAGCATCGATCGCCAACCCCCATTGATGGCCTGCATAGGTGTAACTGGCGTGGCTCGCCCCTGCGCTTTGGGCAGCCAGCGTCGCCAGCGTCGCTTCGGGCAGGCATTCGTCGAGCGGCAGCAGCGCGCCAGTCGCAGCGGCCAAGCCCACATGCGGGTGATCGATGATCAAGACATCGTAGCGTTCAGCCAATTGATCGATCGGCAGGTCGCCAAAGTCTTTCAGCGAACGTTTTTCCCACGTTATCTGCACACCGAACTGCTCAGCGTAAGGCTGAACGCTCGCCGCCAGCGGGTCGTAACCGCGCGCATGATCCCATGTAATGCCCCGCAGCGTGATCATCGTGTTTCCCTTCCGTTGTGCGTTGTAATCCGCTCGCGATGAAATTATGCCCTGATTATTTTGCACAGCAAATGGAGTGTGGCGGCCGGCTTAACAATAAGGCGCAAACGGCGTCTTCGACCAGTCGATCGGCTGAACGACTGGCTGTGGCTGTAACAGCCCCGGTTTGGCATGGCCGCCCGGCGTGTTCCACGGCATCAAACCGGGTTGAGTCCAGTCGATACGACGCGCATAAGCTCGACCAATCGCTTCCATCAATTCGATCTCGGCCGGCGCGCAGGAGTCGAGCATAAGTTGCGCTGGGTCTGGATAGCGATCGACATCGATGTTGAAGTGTTCGGCGATGCTCTCGCGGTTGAGCAAGGGGTTCAAGCGGCGAAAATCGATCCGTTTACCGTAGATGGCGCGCGTACTCACCGCTTGGCTCAGCGCACTGTCATCCAATGAGGATAGCAGCAGGTAGAACACCCAGTCGCGCAGCGTGAACAGATCGGCAGCGCCGTCGGCATAACGGTTGAAGGCATAGCCAGTGCCGAGCGAGATCAGGATGACCTGCTCATCGAGGAAGCCTTCTTCAGCCCCCATGTATTCCATCGCCTCGACGGCCGCCGCAAGGCAGGGGTTGGTGTCGCCGCCCACGCCGCCATCGATCAGGTTGCCGGCGACCGGCGGGAACAAGATCGGCGCCGCGCTGCTGGCAGCGACCGCCCCGACCAGCGGCCAATCGGCGAAGACTGCGCGCCCCGGCCCACGGTTGACGATATAGTAAGTGCTGCCGCTGCGCAGGTCTTTGGTCGTCATCAAGATGATCGGTTTCTCGATCGCGCCGATCGTGACGCCGCGCGCCAGCGGCCCCAGCGCTTCGAGAAACGGCTCGATGCGATAGAGCGAGCGCAGCCCCCCGGAAAGATAGCGCAAGAACAGCGCAGCATTGCGCGGCGGAAACGCCTTCGGCAGCGTCTCCCGATAAATGCGATCGAGGATCTCTTGGGCAGACATGCCGAGCGCGATCGCCGCGGTGATGACTGCGCCGGTGCTGGTGCCCGCGACCATGTCGAACAGCTCTTGCACTTGGCGGCCGGTGGCAGCCTCCAATTCGGCCAACATGGCGATCGGGATGATGCCGCGCATGCCGCCGCCGTCGATCGAGAGGATCATTTTTTTGCCGGCCGGGTTAATCTCCACCATGAAGTCACGCTCCGCATACCGCGCTATTCTCATCGACTTTAACACGTGTCGCACCGGTCAGGTGCGATTGAGCTGGCTTCTGACATCTATGATCAATCGAGGAGCGTGATGATCAAGGAGAGTATTTATGGGCAGTTTGCATGGCGCGCCGCTTGAGGCTTTCATGAGCGAAGGCCAGCGCAACGCTGTGATCGCAACGGTAACTCCAGAGGGCCGCCCGCACTGCGTGCCCGTCTGGTTTGTGCTCGATCGCGGAGAGGTCGTGTTTTCGACCGGCCGGACGAGCGTGAAGGCTGCAAACCTGCGCGCCAATCCTCACATCGCCGTTCTGGTCGATAAGCCCGAAGCGCCGATCACCTTTGCGCGGGTGGAGGGAACGGTCGAGTACGTGGAAGAACCGGCAGAATTTCATCGTTTACTGCGCGCGATCTACACGCGCTATGGCGAAAGCTACAACGATGACGGAGACCCGGAGACCACCGTCATCGTGCGCGTGAAAGCTACGAAGATGACCGGCACCCGCTACGACTGACGCGCGGTCAATTCCGCGGGCAGGTAACGGCATCGATCAGCCATGTGCCGGGGGCAGCCGGCGGCGTACTGGCGCGCACCAGCGTATACGTGACCGGGCTGCTGGCCGTCATTGCGTCTGGGCCGGTGGGCCAGTAAGGCACCAGTTCGACAAAGGCGCGCTCAGTATTGACTTCAACGACGCTGATCGCATACGACAGCGGAATATCCTGCGCGCACAATACCGGGTCGGCAAGCAGCGGTTGTTCGACCAGCCCGTCAAGCGCAGCAATGAACCGATCGCTCAGCATGCCCATCGTGCGATGGGCGCCGCGCACCAGCGGGTTGCCGATGTTGAGCGCAAAATCGGCATATTCTAGATAGAATGCCTCGACCGTGCGCGCAGCCAGCGCCTCATCGCCTTCATTAATCGACTCGATCAGCCAGCGGCCGTTTCCGTTGGCGCGAACAAGTTCTACGGTGAGCAGGCGCGCAGTCTCCTCATCAGAGCCGCTAGGCCAGTATTGGATGAGGGCGACGCTGGCGCTGTCTCCAGCGATGACTTCAGCGCCGATCTCAATGCGGGCTGGCACATCCTGCGCCAGCAAGAACGGATCAAAGCGGGCAAAACCCTGCTCTCCGATGAACGTATCAATATCATCGATAAAAGCAGGGCTTAGCTCGTCAAAATCGGCATAAGCGCGGTTAGCGAGTGGGTTCCCTTCGGAACCGATGTTCTCCACCCGTTCTAAGTAAGCCTCAAAAAATGACGCAACCACCGCCGAGGGCGATGGGCTAGCCGGCTGTGCGGCGGCAGCTTGGGCGAATGCAAACGCCGCGATCATAGGGAACGCCGCAGCAAGCACAAAGCGACGGCTGAACATGATGGATGACCTCCTGTAGTGCGCGTTCAAGGCGCAGCCGCACTTGGGGCGGCTAGCGTCTTTTTTCTGCCAAAAGCGTAGCACACGGGTGCGCGCACTTCAATCGGTCGTGGGGAAAGCGTTCAGTAAGCGCCTTAGAGCCGTGGCATATCCCTATCACAGCGTCTCTTCGGCCGGCTCAGCGCGGATGACCTCATCGCCATAGCTGGGCCTAACGACGTGGCCCGGCGGGACAACCAAGAACTCATCGCTATCCCATTGGTGATTGATGAGCTTATGCAGCAGGCGGCGATTGCCCTCCAGCCGTTCGAACTGCCAACCTTCATGTTCGGCCTTCTCACGTGCAATCTGCGCGATGCGATCGACATCGCCGAAGCCCGTATCGATGACAGCCGCGCGGGTGTAATGCTGCATCCACTTGCGGATCTCTTCGATCAGTTTATCGGCGGTTTCTTGGCCGTATTTGGCAACGTACTTTTCGTACTGCTCTTCGGTCGCCTCGATGCCGGCTGCCCCCAACGTGACCGCCCCCTCGCCTTGCATCCGCTCAATGTAATCGACGGTATACCAATACGTCCCGGGGGCTTTTTCAAATTCTTCCTGATAGCGCTCGCGCGAACCCAAAAACAAGGTGATGCAGTCATGAGCGCGTGGGATGACCAGCGGCGTGTGCCGCGCCGCTAAGCCGGCCGTCGCCATGCCGCATAGGCCATACACCAGCAGGATCGCATCACATTCTCCCGGCCCGATCGCGTCAATCGCCTCTTGCAAGGTAGCGCGCAGGCCCTTCGGCCGGTTGTGCAAGCCCTGTTTGAACAGGCGCACCGAGATGGTATTCGCACTTTCCGCCGCCAGCGCGTAGATAGGCCGCGCCAGCGCCTCGCAAGTCAAGGCAATGAAATGAGGCATCAGCCGTCCTTTATCAGCGGATTTCTGGAACCGCCCAGTGATCGCCCATTGCACGGCGGCCCTGCGCCAATCCCTCGCCTTCGGAAACCATGCGGATCAAATCAGGACGGTTCAGCGCGTCGTCACGAAGCTGAACCCCCAACCCCGGCCCTGTCGGCACATTGAGGCAACCCTCGTTGATGGTGACGACCAGATCGCTCAAAACCGGAAAATAGGTGCGGTAAAACGCGCGCACCGACTCGACAAAATATAAATTGGGAATATGCGCGCCCAGATGCATGCAAGCCGCATGACAAATCGGCCCGGCGACGTTGTGCAGTACCAGCGGCAGGCCATAGGCTTCGGCCATGGCGGCGATCTTGCGCGTTTCGGCGATGCCGCCATTCCACACGGGGTCGGTCATCAAGATCGGCGCGACGTGTTTTTCCATCCATTCGCGCAGCTGCCAGCGCGTCATGAGCAGCTCTGAGCCGACGATCGGGATCGATGTGCGCTCGGCGATCAGTTTGATTTCATCGGCGTGCACTGCCGGCAGCACATCCTCAAGAAACAAGATATTGTAGGGTTCTAACGCCCGCGCGATCCGTTCAATGCTGGCGCGGTTCCAGCGGAAGTGACACTCGATGCCGATCTCGATGGCATCTCCGACAGCATCGCGGATCTGACGCACCGGCCGCAGCCCGCGTTGGATATCAGCCGGGCTGATGTACTGGCCAAATGTGGCTTCGCTAAACGGGTCAAACGGCCAGATCTTCATCGCCTTGATGCCATCGTTCAGCAGGCTGCGCGCCAACGCGCCGGCGTCAGCCTCTGGGCCTTGCCAAGCGGCGTAATCCGGCACTTCAGACGTGCCAATGCAGGTATTGTAAGTGGGCACCTGTTCGCGGGTTTTACCGCCAAGCAGGTGATAAAGCGGGGCGTTATAGGTCTTGCCGAGGATGTCCCACAAAGCCACCTCCAACGCCGAGAGCGCGCGCGTCTCGGCGCCAGCGAAGCCGTGGTACATAATATTATCCATGACGAAACGCCACAACCCTTCGATATCAAGCGGGTCTTGCCCGAGCACAAGCGGCGCAATCGTGCCGTGTAGCGCCCCCTTAGCCCCAGGCACTTTATCGACCGTCTCGCCCAACCCGATGATGCCCGCATCGGTATGCACTCGCACCAGCAGCAGGCGCGGATACTCCGGCCATTGCAGCGTTTCGATAGCGACGATCTTCATTAGACGACCTTTACCGTGTTCATCAGCATGCCGATGCCATCGATGGTGATGCGAATCACATCATCGGCGCGCAGCGTGAAATCGGCTGACGGGACGATGCCGGTGCCCGTCATCAGCAGCACTCCGTCGGGATAGGTATTGCTGCGGCCGAGGTAGTCGATCAGCTCGTCCATGCGCCGGCGAATGCGATCGGTGTGGACGCTGTCCTCAAAGACGACCTGGCCTGCCCGCTCAACAGCGATATGAATAGCGGCGGATGGCCAGCTTCGGTGGGCGCCCAGCGCGATGCCGGGACCGATCGCGCAAGATGCGGTGTAGACTTTGGCCTGCGGCAAGTAAAGCGGGTTGGCTCCCTCGATATCGCGACTGCTCATATCGTTGCCGATCGTTAGGCCAACGACTTCGAGCGCCGGGTTGAGGACGATCGTCAGCTCTGGCTCTGGAACATTCCACGATGCATCGCGGCGAATGCCGACCGCGGCGCGCTGGCCTACCACCCACGGCCCACGCGCTTTGAAAAACAGTTCCGGGCGCTCGGCCTCGTAAACGCGGGCATAGATATCGCCACCATCTACCGACTCCTCTTGACGGGCGACGCGGCTGCGCTCATAGGTGACACCCGCTGCCCAGACGTCTTGTAGATCGACCGGAGCGAGCAAGTAAGCGTGGTCAGGGCCGGGAGCATGGTCAAAATGTTCCAGTGGGTATCGCTGCGCCGCCGCCCCCGCTGCGGAGGTGATGTCAGCGATAGCGGCTTCGACACGGCCAGCCGAAGCGCGCAGCCATGCAGCGATGCTGCCCGCATAATCGGTCACATCAGCAACCACGCTGTCGACGATCACACCGAGACATTTGCCGCGCGAAGGCTCAAAATAACGGACGAGCAACAGAGACTGCATCGGCTGTGTCATGTTATATCTCCAGCACAGAGTGTTTAGTTCCGGGAGGTTCGGCGGCTGGGCCATCCTGCGGCTGTTCGCCTTTCACGCCGAGACCGCCATCGACCTGATAATTTGCCCCGGTCACGAAGCTTGCCTCATCGGAGGCCAGAAAGACAAAAACGCTGGCCACCTCATCAATGGTGCCCACCCGGCCGATGGGATGCATCTCATCGAAAGCGCGGCGGATTAGCTCTGGATTCGACTGCGAGGCGACAAAGTGGTGCAGCATTGGCGAGTCGATCGTGCCCGGCGATACCGCATTGACGCGAATGCCATAGCGCGCGTAGTCAGTCGACATTGCGCGCGCCAGCGCAATCAGCGCGCCTTTGGTCGCCGAGTAGATCGCCAGCCCCGGCAGGCCAAGGATGCCGGTCACGCTGGCCATGTGGATGATGCTGCCCTTGCCGGCTTGCAGCATACCCGGAATGACCGCCCGGCACATTAAGTATGTTCCCTTGAGGTTAACGGCCAAACAGCGATCGACATCTTCCGGACTGGTCTCGTGCAGCCGTCCCGCCGGCATGATCGCTGCGTTATTGACTAGAACTGTGACTGGGCCGAACGCCGCCGCCATGCGCGCCACCGCATCGCTGACCTCTTGCTCGCGCGTAATATCGGCCGGCAGGGCCAGCGCGCGCCCGCCATTTGCGGCGATCTCATCCGCGACGGCAGCGCAGGCTTCCGCCTGCACATCAATAATGCCAACGGCCGCTCCTTCGGCCGCAAAACGCAGCGCGATCCCGCGGCCAATGCCGCCGCCAGCGCCAGTTACCAGCGCAACCTTTCCTTCCAACCGTCCCATCAGTGCCTCTCCTTAGATGAGCTGTCGCTTCCCCTTTTCAGATATTGATTTCATGATATTTCGGGCACCGGCTAGCCGACCGGCCCCTGCGTCCACTGTTCATCGACGATGCGCCAAATGCCAAGCGGATTGGCATCTTTGAGAGCATCAGGCAGTAGCGCCTCCGGCATGTTTTGGAACGCGACTGGCCGCAGGAAGCGCTGGATGGCCATCATGCCGACCGACGTGGTGGCTGGGGCCGTGGTCGCAGGATAGGGGCCGCCATGCTGCATGGCGTAGACGACTTCGACCCCAGTCGGAAAGCCATTCCAGATCAGCCGGCCGGCTTTTTCGCGCAGCACAGCGTAAACCGCGCTGGCCGCCTCCATTTCGGAAGGCTCAGCGTGGACGGTTGCGGTCAAGTTGCCATGCAGCGCGCGCAGCGACTCGAGCAGATCAGCGAACGACTCGCAGATTACAAACAAGGTTACCGGCCCAAAATGTTCGGCCTGCAGCGCTTCATCGGCCCGCAGCGCCGCGCCGGTCGTCTGCAAGATCGTATGAGCATAGCCACAGGCTGGCCCCTCAAGCTTCTCACCTCCGATCAGCGTTTCGACATGCGGACGGCTAAGGGTAGCCTCAACCGCCTTGACTAACCCCTGCTCGATCTGCGGATTAAGCAGCGTGCCGGGCTGACGCGCTGCC
Source organism: Aggregatilineales bacterium (assembly GCA_046719065.1). Classification (GTDB taxonomy): domain Bacteria; phylum Chloroflexota; class Anaerolineae; order Aggregatilineales; family Phototrophicaceae; genus Flexifilum. The sequence continues at coordinate 30,955 of JBDNDP010000014.1, forward strand.
ATCGCTGCGGCCGTCTGCTCGATGAACGTTCGCGTTTCAGCGCCATCAATGACGAACACAATGCCGGGATTGGTGCAAAACTGCCCCGTCCCCAACGTGACTGAGTCGACTAAGGCTGTGGCTAAAGTCTCGCCGCGCGCTGCGATCGCGCTGGGGAGCAGCACAACCGGGTTGATACTCCCCATCTCCGCATAGACCGGGATCGGCCGCGGGCGCGCAGCGGCAGCATCGAAGATGGCGCGGCCAGCGCGCAGCGACCCCGTGAAGCCAACGGCCTCGATGAGCGGATGCACGACGAGCTGCTGCCCCACCTCGATCTGATCGCCCTGCACCAACGAGAAGAAACCAGCCGGAAAACCACAGGCGCTCACCGCGCGGTTGAGCGCGCGCGCCGTCAGCTCCGAGGTGGCCGGGTGGCCCGGGTGCGCTTTGACGATCACCGGGCAGCCCGCCGCAAATGCCGAGGCAGTATCACCGCCAGCGACCGAGAAGGCGAACGGGAAATTGCTCGCCCCGAACACGGCGACCGGCCCGATCGGGAACAGCATGCGGCGAATATCGGGGCGCGGCGCAGGCTGGCGATCGGGCTGGGCAGTGTCGATGATCGCGCCGACGTATGACCCTTCGCGCAGCAGCGCGCCGAACTTGCGGAGCTGCATGGTCGTGCGAGCGCGCTCGCTCGTCAGCCGCGTCAGGCCCAGCGCAGTCTCCTCATCAGCCGTCTCCAGCAGGGCATCGCCCAAAGCTTCGATCTCAGCCGCAGCGGCATCCAAGAAATCGGCCAGCCGCGCCGCCGGATAGGTGCGCGTCTCGGCGAAGGCAGCAGCCGCGGCCGCCGCTGCGCCGTCGATAACGGCGGGCGTGGCATTGTAGAACACGGTTGACCCGCGCGCGCCGGTGCGCGGGTTCATGCTGTAAAAAGGCGCCCCACGCTCGGCCGCCGGGTTGCCAGCAATATAACTAAGCCCTGTCAGTCGTTCCGTCATTGAGTCTCCCCTTCTTGCGCTCGTGGCTGGCTCGCCCGTCACGCCGCCTCCAATGCCATGAAATGGACAAATAGGTTTTGGAAGTTCGGTTCCGTCGTCAGCTCGACATAGCGCGCCCGCCGGACCAAATCGGCAGCAGCCGCTCGTGCGCGGGCCGACAGCAAGAGCTGGCGCGCGCCCATACCGGCCGCATTGCCCACTTGTTCGAACCGGTCAAGCGGCAGCGGCGGGAACATGCCGATCGCGATCGCCGACGGCACATGAATATAACTCCCAAATGCGCCTGCGATAATAAATCGATCGATCGCGTCGATGCCAATCCGGGCATGGTCGAGCAGAATTTGGATGCCGGTGCGGATGGCTGCCTTCGCCAGTTGAATCTCGGCGACATCTTTGCGCGAGACAGCGATCGCACGGCCATGACCGCTGTCCGCTGCCGCAGCCAACACGAAGACCGGCCGGCCGTCATCGCCCGGCGCCGCCAGCACGTGACCAGCGCGCAGCGATCCGCGCGCCTCCACGACACCGGCCTCGCGCATTACCGCGACCGCATCGAGGATGCCGGAGCCGCAAATGCCAACCGGCGGCGCATCTTCGATCGTTTTGATGCGCAGTTTCCCCTCGACCAGCTGCACGCGCTCGATCGCCCCTGGCGCGGCGCGCATGCCATCGCGAATGTGCGCGCCCTCAAACGCTGGGCCAGATGCGCACGAGCAGCACCAGTGTGCCGCGGGCGTGATCAGCGACACCTCCGTATTCGTCCCAACGTCAATGGCCAGCACAACCTCGCCATTCGACCGGCCGGCGAGCGCGCCATCAGCCGCGCCGATGGCGGTCAACATCGCCACATGATCGGCGCCCACATAGCCGGCGATGTTGGGCGGCATGTAGACCTGCGCGTCTGCGCTCCCTTGCAAGCCGATCTGCGCGGCGGGGTAAGTGAGCGAGCCGGAGACCACGGGCAGATAGGGCGCCTCGCCGAGCTGTGTAACTGGTAGGCCTACGCACAGGTGATGCATGGCCGTATTGCCCGCCAGTACAAAATCGACCAGCGCAGCCCGCGAAGCGCCTATCTCGGCACACAGCCGATCGATGAGCGCATTGAGCGCTTCAATGAGGCGCGTTTGCAGTAAGTGCAGGTTGTGCGGGTGGCCGTTCAAATAGCTGATGCGCGCGATGACATCCTCTCCATACGCGATCTGCGGATTCATGGCGCCCGCTTTGGCGACGATCGCGCCCGTTTCCAGTTCGACCAAATAAGCGGCCAAGCTGGTCGTGCCGATGTCGATCGCGCAGCCGTAGATGGGCGTCGCTTCTGGCAGCACACCGACCACACGCCCGCCGCTCATCTGGTTCAAAGCGATGCGCACGCGCCAGTCCTGCACGCGCAGGGCGGCCGGCAGGGTGCGCAGGACTGGCAGATCGATCGCGACCGGCGCGACTCCCTGCGCGCAAAGGGCGTCGCGCAGGCGCTCAGCATCGGCCCGTAGATCGCTCAAACTGGGCGGCGGCAGAGCGACATCGTAGGCGCGTACCGGCGGGTCGAGCGTCAGCGCGACGCTCACTCCTTCGAGCTGAAGCCGCTGCGGCGTGGTTAGCGACTCGGGTGGGATATCGATGATGACATCGCTCAGCGCGCGCGCCTGACAGGCCAGCCGCCAGCCGGTCGCCAGCGCCTCGCGGTCGAACAAGGCTTCTTCCTCCAGCGTGGGCGGAGATAACTCGCCGGCCACATGCCGCACTTTGCAGCTATCGCACGCGCCGATGCCGCCGCACAGCGAAATCAGCTCGACGCCGCCCACTTGCGCTGCTTCCAACAGCGTCTCCTCCCGCTCGATCGGCACGCGCTTTCCGACCGGCTGCAAATCGACCACGACGCGTTTGCGTCCCGTCATCCTTTCTCTCCGTTCACGCGCGACCACCGCAGCGGATGCGTGATGATCTGATGATGGATCATCGCGATACCCCCCATCACGCAAGCATCGGCCACATGCTGCGCCAGCGCAAGCCGCGCACGTTGGCGCACCCACAGCAGCGCCCGCGCCTCGATCTCACGCTGGATAACGGGCATCATCATATCAAAAGCGATGCTGAGTTTGCCGCCCAGCACGACCTGATCGGGATTAAGCGCGTTGAGCAAATTGGCCAGCCCGATGCCGAGCCAACGCCCTGTCTCCTCGATCGCGCTGCGAGCGACTCGGTCGCCGCCGCGCGCCGCCGTCACAATCCGCTCAACGGAGAGAAGCTGTTGTTCCCGGCCGCCGCTCGGCGCAAGGCTGCTCGGCTGGCCATCCTCGAGCGCGCTGCGCACACGCCGGATCAACGCGGCCTCGGTCGCCTCGGTCTCCCAGCAGCCGCGGTTGCCGCAGCGGCACGAGATCCCGTTTACATTGACGGTCATGTGTCCAAACTCGCCCGCGAAGCCGGATGCACCTGTCAGCAGCACGCCATCGATCACAATGCCGCCCCCCAGCCCGATGCCAGAGCTGACGTACAGCAGCAGCTCGCCCTGCTGGGCGGGGCGAAAATAGCTTTCGCCAAAAGCGGCCATGTTCGCCTCATTGACGACCAGCACCGGCTGCCCGAAAGCTGCGCTCAAACGTTCCCCTAACGGAAGATCGTGCCAGTCTAAGTTTGGAGCATATAATAGACGGCCGCTGTCCATATCGACGAGACCAGGTACGCCGACGGCGATGCCGAGCAGCGGCCGCGACTGGCGCTCGCTTTGAACGATCAACTCGCGCACATGATCGATAAACCACGCGATCACTGCATCGCTGCTGCGCAGATGAGCGGTGGTTTCATAGCGGCGGGCGACTACTTCAAAGGCGAAATTGGCGACGACGATCGACATAAAGTCGACGCCGATCTCGGCGCCGATGATATGGCCGGCTGCCGGGTTCAAGCGTAGATTGATGCCCGGCCTGCCCACTTCCGCATTCGGGAGACTGTTCGGCCCGCTCTCGCAGATCAGGTCTCGATCGAGCAAATCCCGCACCATGTTCGAGATGCTGGCCTTGTTCAGCCGCGTGTAATCGACCAAATCGGCGCGCGAACAGGGCGCGTGGCGACGCAAAGCGTTCAAGATGAGCGCTAAGTTCATTTCGCGCATTGCTGTATGATCAATCGACGAACGCTGGCGTGTGGGCATCGCTACGACCATTTCCGGGGCTTCAGCCAGATCGGCGCTGCCGAGCGCCAAAAGCCGCCTAGGAGCAGTAAGTCTATATTCTAAACTAATCGTAATAGAGCTTGCCGCTTCCTGCTTAACGCTGGCCGGGAAAAATGTCACCCTTCTCCCCTTGCGCTTGACACATTTCTAGGTTTGTGTTAAAAATGATTCAAGTTGTCATCGATTATTGATAATCACTAAAAACTATAAGCCCTTAAAATGCCGTTGTCAATGCTATGAATTCTGAAAAAGCTCCCTCGCGCCGGCGCATCCGCAGCATGGCCGAGCAAATCTATGCAGACCTGCGCGCACGCATCGTACGAGGAACGATTGCGCCCGATACTCGGTTGGTCGAGCTGCATATCGCAGCGGAAATGGGCACCAGTCAAGGGCCTGTGCGCGAAGCCCTGCACATGCTTGAGCGCGATGGGCTGGTTGAGCAGCGTGCCGGCCGGGCGATGTATGTGACGCGTGTCTCGCTGGATGAACTTTACGACCTGTTCAAAGTGCGCAGCGCTATTGAGAGCGTGGCGGCACGACGCACCGCGATGCGCATCACACCGGAACAGGGGGAGATCTTGGCGGGGCTGGTGAACGAGATGCGCGCTGCCGGCGTTGCTAACGATATGGAAACGCTGGTGCGCGCCGATATGGAGTTTCACCGGTTGATCTGCGCATGGTCGGGCAGCGTAACTCTGCTCGGCGCGTGGCTGCCGCTCTACGCACAAACGCAGCGCTTCATCTTGCAGACGCATCAGCATTATTTCACCGATCTTGTGAGCTTGGCCGAGACTCATCTGCCCGTGCTTGAAGCTCTGCGCAAGCAAGACCCTCAAGCCGCAGTCCAGCAAATCGAGGAACATATCATGTTGATCTGGTCGCGCATCGATCTGAACGATGCGCGGCTGCGCGCCCACTGGGAAGCGCTCAACGAGACGACGGACACATAGCTGAACGTCATTAGATCGAAAATAAAAAGCATGGGACGAGCATGACAAATGTCATTGAGAGAGATTACAGAATCGACTAAACTTGGCAAAAGCGAATAGTTTAAGATATAAACAAACTAACACACTTATTTTGGGAGACCGATCGTTATGGCCCAAACGAAAAACCTCGGCGCCGAGCATAGCGGCGAGGTAGGCGGCATCGCTCGTGCGGACAGCACGCTTCTTGACGGCGTGAAGCGCCTGCTGCAAATGCGCGAGGTGGGTGTGCTGCTCGCCTTGCTGCTCTTGATCTTGTTCGTCAACTCGCAGAGCGAAGTCTTCTTATCGTCGCGCAACATCTTCAACGTGCTGCGCAGCATGTCCACCATCGGCATCATCGCGATCGGCATGACGATGATCATCGTCACCGCCGGTATCGACCTGTCGGTCGGTGCTATGCTGGCCGCCTCCGCGATGATGACCGCGCGCCTGATGTTCACCGAAGTGCTGCCGCCGTGGGGGGCCTTTTTCGCCGGTCTAGCTTTTGGCACGCTGTTAGGCTTGATCAACGGCTTTGTCATCACCAAAATTAAAGTCACCCCGTTCATCGCCACGCTGGGCATGTTGAGCATCGCCCGCGGCTTGACCTTGCTAATCTCCAGCGGGCTGCAAGGGACAGTCGCCAGCAACATCCCAATGCGCGATCCCAGCGTCAATTTCCTCGGCGCGGGTTACGTGGGCGACATCCCGATGCCGGTCATCATCATGTTTGTGCTGGTCGTCATCTTCAGCTTGTTTCTGCGTTATACCGTGTTAGGTCGTCAGATCTACGCCGTCGGCAGCAATGAGGATGCCGCGCGCCTCTCTGGGGTGGCCATCGACCGCGTGAAGCTGTTCGTCTACGCGATCACCGGCACATTGTGCGCGCTGGCCGGCATTATGCAGGCTGGCCTGCTCTCGACGGCCTCGACGAGCGCCGGCCAAGGCCTTGAATTAGACGTGATCGCCGCGGTCGTCATCGGTGGCGCCAGCTTGATGGGCGGCCAAGGCACGATCATCGGGGCGATCATCGGCGCCGCGATCATGGCCGTGCTGCGCAATGCCTTTGTACTGCTGCAGTTCCCGGCCTACGCCCAGACGATCACTATCGGCGTCGTCATTATTCTGGCCGTATCAATCGACCAACTTCGCCGCAGCGATCGACGTTTCTTCAAACGCCTGCGCGAGCGCTTTGTCGGTGAAGCGCAGAAGAGACAGTAAGAGAGAAGGAATTGCAGAGTCATTAAGGAGGCGTAACGAAACAAAAGGGTGTCATCGAAACTTGGCGCTGTGCGCCACGCGAGTGAAGTGCCGATTTTGGACAAAAGCCGATTAAACACTTATGGACTGGAGTGAAGCATGAAAATCAGCAAGTTCTTACTCATCTGTATTTTGCTGCTGGGAACTGTTAGCTTGGTCGCAGCGCAGGAGGGCCTGCGCCCGGGCGACCCGGGCTGGTTCACGTCGCAGTGCCAAGTGCCCGATGAAGGCACCGTGCGCCCGGTCGACATTCAGCCTGACCGCCCGCTGCGCATCGTCGTGCTCGGCCTCGAGAACAACCCCTTCTGGATCCCGGTCAAGCAGGGCGCTGAAGCCGCTGCCGCCGAGCTGGCCCCCTACAACACCACCGTCGAGTGGCTCGTCCCCGGCGAGACCCATCTGGCCAGCGACTTCATGGGCGCCATCGAAGCCTCGATCGTGCAGGGCTATGATGCCATCGCCACCATCGCCGGTGATGCTGGCGTGGTGCCATTCATCAATCAAGCCGTCGCAGCCGGCATCCCGGTTGCCACCTTCAACAGCGAGACCGATGCCGAAAACGACCGCCTCTTCTTCGTCGGCGCTGACCTCTACCTGCAGGGCCAGACCGCTGCCCGCGCCATGGCCGAGGCCATCGGCGGTGAAGGCAAGGTCGGCATCATCACGGGCTTCTTCGCCGTCGAGGCCCACGAGCTGCGCCGCCTCGGCTTCGTCGATACCATCGCCGCCGAGTTCCCCAACATCCAGATCGTCGGCGAGGTCGAGAACCTCGACCAAGCCGCCACCGCCTATGACCAAGCTCAGGACTTCATGACCGCTCACCCTGACCTGCGCGGCATCTACGTCACCGCTGGCGGCCCCTTCGGCGCTGCCGCCGCCGTTCAGGATGCGGGCAAGGCCGGCGAGGTTCAGATCGTCTCCTTCGACTTCGTCGATGAAACCATGGAGTACGTCGCCAGCGGCGTCATCTACGCCACCATCGGCCAGAACCCGTTCGCTCAAGGCCATGACCCCGCCATCCGCCTCTTCAACTATTTGGTCGCTGGTGAGGTCCCGCCCTGTGCGCGCCTCGTCACCGATGCCAGCGTCGTCACCGCCGATAACATCAGCGAATTCTGGACGCCGGCCAACTAAACTGGTCTGGCCGGAGGGCGAAATTCCGCCCTCCGGCCCCTTTCACCACTTTGCTGTCCCTCCCGCCGCGGAAGAACGAGCCTATTCCCCGGGGCTGGAGGGACAACAAAGGGCAGCATCTTGAGGATATGAGGATTGACGATGACCGACTCAGCGCAGCAGATCTTGCGGATGGAGGGCATCACAAAACGCTACGGCGGTGTGCTGGCACTCAACGACGTGCAGTTCGACCTTAATTGCGGCGAAGTACATGCGCTGGTCGGCGAAAACGGGGCCGGCAAGTCGACGCTGATCAAAGTGCTGGGCGGCATCGTGCCGCGCGATGGCGGCACGATCATCTACGACGGCGCCGAGGTTGAATTCAGCCGGCCGATCGAGGCAATGAATGCCGGCATCGCGATCATTCACCAAGAACTCTCGAACCTGCCTTCGATGAGTGTGATCGAAAACCTTTTCACCGGCCGCGTGCCCTCGCGCTTCGGGCTGATGAACTGGCGCAAGCTGGAGCGAATGGCCAAAGAGGCGCTTAAGCCAGTGCGCCTTAACGTTGATGTTTATACGCCGGTGCGCGAACTGAGCATCTCGCAGCGCCAGCTCATTGAGATCGCCCGTGCCTTGAACGCCAACGCTAAACTAATCATTATGGACGAGCCAAACTCGTCCCTCTCGGAGGCAGAAACTGAAGTCCTATTCGAAGTGATCGCTGACCTCAAAGCAAACAATATTGCCATCATCTACGTCTCGCATAAAATCGACGAGGTGCTGCGCATCTCCGACCGCATCACTGTGCTGCGCGACGGGCACTATGTCGGCACGATCCCGACGAGCGAAGCGACCGAGCAGCGGGTGATTACGATGATGGTTGGCCGCGACCTCGACCGCAGCGTCGTCACGCAAGACGACCATATCGGCGATATCCTGCTCGAGGTACATGGCTTAACCGGCAAGCGCTTCAAAAATGTCAGCTTCACGATCCGGCGCGGCGAGATCGTCGCCTTCTCCGGCTTAATCGGCGCGGGGCGCAGCGATGTCGCCCGGGCGATCTTCGGCGCTGAGCGCTATGACGCAGGGGAGATCATCTTCAAAGGCCAGCGGGTGCATTTTGGTTCGCCGGCCAGCGCGATCAAACATGGCATCGCCATGGTGCAGGAGGATCGCAAAAATCTGAGCCTGTTCATGAAGATGGCGATCGCTCACAACATTTCGATGGCCAAGTTACCTTTCATGAACCGCCTCAAGCTGGTCAATCCTGCCGGCGAACGCAAGTTGGCACAGCATCAAGTTAAAGCGCTCGATATCCGTCTCGCTTCGCTCGATCATCCGGTCAGCAGTTTGAGCGGAGGCAACCAACAGAAGACGGTGCTTGGCCGCTGGCTGGCCACCAACCCGGAACTGCTGATCCTCGATGAGCCGACTCACGGCGTCGATGTGGGCGCCAAAGCCGAGATCTACGAATTGATGCGTCGCCTCGCTATGGAAGGCATGGGCATCCTGCTCATCTCATCCGAGCTGCCTGAGGTATTGGCGCTGGCACACCGGATCGTTGTCATGTGCGAGGGGCGGGTGACCGGCATCCTGCCGCGGGCCGAGGCGACGCAAGAACTGATCATGGAGTATGCCACCGGCTTGCGCGATGACTTCGCCGAAGCGCTGCCCTCCGTACAGGAGGCTCTATGACGCAGCTTCACTGTACCAGTCGGCAGGCGGATTTTCGCGGCTGGCGCGCCTGCTATCTGGAGAACCGTTTCGTCCGGCTGGTAGCCGTGCCCGATATCGGCGGGCGCGTGATGGCCTACGATTTAGGGCCATACGCTTTTTTGTACGTCGATCCTAAGCTGGCCGGCAAATTGTTCACTGCGGAAGAAAATCAGGGCGATGGTTCGCTGGCAGCATGGAAAAATTACGGCGGCGATAAGACGTGGCCGGCCCCTCAGGGTTGGGAGCGCCCCGATCAGTGGCATGGCCCGCCCGACCCCGTGCTCGATACAGGACGCTACACGCTCAACGAACTCGGATCTGACAATGGCAGCGCTACCGTCCGTATGACCAGCCCGCCCGACCCGCGCACTGGCCTGCAGATTGGGCGGCAGTTCACCATTGAGCGCGATAGCAGCCGGGTGCAGGTTCAGCTCACTTTCACAAACATCAGCGACCAGCCAATACGCTGGTCGATCTGGGATGTCGTTCAGCTCCGGGCCGAGCGCATCGAGGCCGGCGGCCGCTTGAGCTACGAACCCTCATGCGTGGTGACGACGCCGGTCAACCCGGCCAGCCGCTTCCCACGCAAGTTCCACGTCATGTTCGGCGCCGAAGATAACCCGCAGTGGCAGGTCGATGCGCAGCATCAGCTCTTCAGCGCGCCTTACCAATGGCAGATCGGCAAAGTCGGCCTTGACTCGGCAGCCGGCTGGATCGCCTTCAGCAACCCGGCGGAGGGTTACGCTTTCTGCGAGCGCTTCACGTATGAACCGGGCGCGGAGTACCCCGATGATGGCTCGACCGTGGAGATATGGACAGTGGGCGCGGGCGAGGTCGGCAATTTGAATTTTGCTGGCTCTGATATCTATCACGTCGAGACAGAAATTCTCAGCCCACTGCGGACGCTCGCGCCCCGCGAAAAGACCAGCTTCACCCTTGAATGGGCAGCAGCGCGCGCTCATGGCCGTGTGATCGATGTCGCGCCGGGAGGGCTGTCGACCGAACGACTGACTCTGCAGCCGGCTGGCGCGTTCTGGCAGGTACGCGGCGTCTTTGGCATTTTCGACGCCGGCCGGGTGGTGCTGGAGTGGTTCGATGGACATGGCGAAACGCTGCGCACCGATGACTGCGCCAACGCCGATCCGCTGACGGTGGTCGTGCTCGACCGCCTGATCACCCCGCCAGCGCATGCCAAGCAGGTGCGCGCTGTCGTCGTCGCCATGGACGGGACGCAGCGCGAACTGCACGCGCCTGTCGCGCTGCCCAGCATAATTTAACTCGCTAGCCGCTGCAAAGTTCAGCAGCAGGGAGAAACATCATGAACTCAAGAGAACGGTGCAAATTAGCGCTCAACCATCAAGAACCCGACCGTGTGCCGTTCGACTTAGGCGGCACGGTGCTCACCAGCATCAACGTGCAGGCCTACCGCAAACTGCGCGCCTACCTCGGCTTGCCCGAAAAAGATGTACAGGTAATGGACATCTTCCAACAGATCGCCATCGTTGATGATGATGTGCGCGCTAAGCTCGGCTGCGATGTGCGCAACATCGCGCCGCGGTCTTCCGCCACTTTCCGCATCGAGATCAACACGACCGACATGCCCGGCTATGACTTCTTCTATGATGAATGGGGCATCGGCTGGCGCATGCCCAAAGAGGGCGGTTTCTTCTACGACATGTTTCACCACCCGCTGGCGAACATCACTTCGATCGACGAGATTCGCAAATACCCGTGGCCAAACCCCACCGATCCCGCGCGCTTCAGCGGGTTGAAAGAAGCGGCGCGCCACGTCGCTGAAGACCTCGGCGAGCTGGTGATCGTCGGCGGGCTGTCGGCCGGCTTCTTCGAGCTGGTCTGTTGGATGCTTGGCTACGGGCGCGTGTACCCGGCCTTGGTCAACGACCTGAAATTGGTCGAGTATTTGGCCGATACGATCGTCGATCTCAAGCTAGCTTACTGGGATGTGGCGCTGCCGCTGATCGGCGATTACGCCGACGTGGTGCAGGAGGCCGATGACCTCGCTGGACAGTTCGGCCTGCTGATCAGCCCGGAGATCTACCGCAGCGTGATCAAACCGCGCCACAAGAAGATCTGCGATTTCATCAAAGCGCGCAGCAGCGCCAAGATCTTCTATCACTGCTGCGGCGCGATCCGCGACATCATCCCCGATCTGGTTGAGTCTGGCTTCGACATCATTAACCCGGTGCAGGTGAGCGCAGCCGGCATGGAGTCGAAAGCGCTCAAGCGCGATTTTGGCCGCGATGTCGTTTTTTGGGGCGGCGCGGTCGATACGCAGGGCGTCTTCACCGACGGCACGCCGGCGCAGGTGCGTGATGAAGTCCGGCGTCGGGTCGACGACTTCGGGCCGGGCGGCGGGTTTATCGCAGCGGCCGTGCACAACATTCAGGCCAACGTGCCGCCAGAAAATGTGATGGCCATGTGGGAAGCGATCCGTGAGTACGGCGTTTATGCTGAGGACAACGCCCCGGGCCGGCGGCCGGAAAGCTACTGGGTCGATTACCCAGAGGCGCCCGCGGTTCCAGTAGTGCAGGTGCACACCAGCCCAGATGCTCGCATCGCCGGGCGCGCGCTCACGCCGGAAGAAGCGGCCGAGCTAATAGCGACCGAGGAAACGCTGCCCGAAACCCTCATCAAGCTGCGCGATGCGCTGATCGATGGCAACCCGCCGATGGCGCTGGAAGCGGCCAAAGCAGCCCTTGACGAAGGCATCGAGGCGACCACCTTGATCAACAAGATCATTGTCCCTGCTATGCAGATCGTCGGCGAGAAATTTGAGTGCGGTGAATACTTCCTGCCAGAAATGATGGCTTCGGCCATCGGTGTGCAGGGGATCATGGAGCTGCTGCGCCCGATCCTCGCACAGAGCGGCGTTGAGCCGCTCGGGCGTGTCGTCATCGGCACTGTCAAAGGCGATCTGCACGACATCGGCAAGAATCTCGTCGCGATGATGTGGGAGGGCGCAGGTTTTCAGGTATTCGATTTGGGACCAGATGTGCCGCCCGAAAAGTTTATCGAGGCGATCCGCCAGCATAACGCCCAGCTCGTCGGCATGTCTGCCCTGCTGACGACGACCATGCCAATGATGGGCAAGATCATCAACGCGATCCGCGAAGCCGGCCTGCGCGATCAGGTCAAGATCATGGTCGGCGGCGCGGGCGTCACCCAAACGTTTGTCGACGAGATCGGCGCCGACGGCTACGCGCCGGATGCCAGTTCAGCGGTGCGCCGGGCCAAAGAACTGCTGGCCGTATAGGCTTTTCCAAGAGGGGGCGGCGCGCAGCCGCCTCTCTTTATACAACGACACCAAAGGACAAAACATGTCTGACTACACCCCGAAACCTGAACACAAGTTCACATTCGGCCTGTGGACGCTGGGCAATGTCGGCCGCGATCCGTTTGGCCTGCCGGTGCGAGAGCCGCTGTCGCCAGTCGAGATCGTGCGGATGGCCGCCGAAGTCGGTGCGTATGGCGTCAACTTCCATGATAACGACGTGATCCCGATCGATGCGACGCCGGCCGAGCGCGATGGCATCCTGCGCGATTTCAAACGCGCCCTTGATGATACCGGCTTGGTCGTGCCGATGGCGACGACCAACCTGTTCGCCGACCCAGTTTTTAAGGACGGCGCTTTCACCAGTAACGACCCGCGCGTGCGAGCTTACGCCTTGCAGAAGACGATTCGCGCCATTGACCTCGGCGTCGAGGTTGGCGCGAAGGTCTACGTTTTCTGGGGCGGCCGCGAAGGCGCCGAGACGGACAGCGCCAAGAACCCGCTCGATGCGGCCAAATGGTTTCGCGAGGCGCTCAACTTCCTGTGCGAGTACGTGATCGATCAAGGTTACGACCTCAAATTCGCGCTTGAGCCGAAGCCAAACGAGCCGCGCAGCGATCTCTACCTGCCGACGGTCGGCAGCATGCTTGGCTTCATCGCCACGCTTGACCGGCCAGAAATGGTCGGCCTGAACCCAGAGGTAGCGCACGAACATATGGCCGGGCTGAACTTCACCCATGCCGTGGCGCAGGCGATCGATGCGGGCAAGCTGTTCCACATCGACTTGAACGACCAGTTATTCGGCCGCTATGACCAAGATTTCCGCTTTGGCGCAGCGATGATCAAGCAGGCGTTCTATCTGGTCAAACTGCTTGAGGACAGCGGCTACGAGGGCAGCCGCCATTTCGATGCGCATGCTTATCGCAGCGAGGATTACCAAGGTGTCAAGGCCTTCGCGCGCGGCTGCATGCGAACATACTTGATCTTGAAGGAGAAGGCTGAGCGCTTCAATGCAGATCCGGAGATTCAAGCGCTGCTGGCCGAAATTCGCGCCGATGATGGCAGCTATGCCTACTTGAGCAGCGGCTACAGCAAAGAGAAGCTGGCCCGTTTGCTCGATGAGCCGTTCGACCGCGCGGCGCTGGGCCGCCGAGGCTTGGCTTACGAACAGCTCGATCAATTGACCGTTGAGCTGCTGCTGGGCGTCCGCTGAGGGCGCGCGCCGGAGCGCCGTTCGCCTAAGCCGCTCATGAAGCAGCGCCGCTTCGTTTCAATGTCAATTTCGTTCGAAAGGGATGACCAACGATGACCCAATCTCACCCGCGCAAGGGCAAGGCACTGCTGCTCGCAGCCCTGCGCCACGAACCAGTCGAAGCGGTGCCGTGGGTGCCGTTCGCCGGCGTGCACGCCGGCAAGTTGAAAGGCTACACGGCGACTGAAGTGCTGACCGACGCCGATAAGCTGTTCGAGTCGCTGCTGGAGGTCAACCGCGTTTACGACCCGGATGGGCAGCCCGTGGTGTTCGACCTACAGATCGAAGCGGAGATCCTCGGCTGCGAGCTGCTGTGGGCCGAAAAGGCGCCCCCGTCGGTCGCGACGCATCCGCTGGCCGCTGAACTAGTCATCCCGGATCGGCTGCCTGAACCGGCTGACGGGCGTCTGCCGATCGTGCTCGACGTGATGCAGCGCATGAAGGCCGCCGTCGGCGAGCGGACGGCGCTCTATGGCTTAGTGTGCGGCCCGCTGACGCTGGCCTCGCATCTGCGCGGCACGGAGATCTTCATGGATATGATGCTGCGCGTCGATCAGGTTCACAGCTTAATCGCCTATACCGGCGCTATCTGCAAGCGGATGGCCGACCTGTATATTGATGCCGGTATGGATGTGATCGCAGTGGTCGACCCGCTCGTCTCGCAGATCGGTCCAAAACACTTCGCGCAGTTCATGCACGAACCGATGGTGGAAGTCTTCGCTCACATTCGCGAGCGAGGCGCCTTCTCATCCTTCTTTGTCTGCGGCGATGCGACCAAGAACATCGAGGGCCTGTGCCAAACCGGGCCAGACTCGATCGGTATCGATGAGAACATCGACATGGTCGCAGCCAAAGCCATCACCGATCGCTACAATGTCACCATCGGCGGCAACATCCCGCTGACAACCGTTATGCTGCTAGGGACGCAGCAGGACAATATGAAGTTTGTGGTCGAGCTGCTGGCGAAACTGTCGCATCACAATTTCATCCTCGCGCCCGGGTGCGATATGCCCTATGACATCCCGATTGAGAACGTAATCGGCGTTGTCGAAGCCGTGCGCGACCCCGAACGCACCGCGCAGATGCTCAAAGATTACGCAGCGCCTGACCTGTTCGATATCGACGTGCCGCTGCCCGATTACGAACATCTCGAGCGCCCGCTGATCGAAGTTTTCACGCTTGACTCGGACACTTGCGCCGCTTGCACTTACATGTTCGGTGCAGCCCTGCGCGCAGCCCAACAGTTCGGGACGAAAGTCGATATTGTCGAGTATAAGTTCACCGAGCGAGAAAATGTCGCTCGCTGCAAAAAGATGGGCGTGAAGAACCTGCCCAGCATTTACATCAATGGCAAACTCAAATACTCATCGATCATCCCAAGTAATGATGAGCTGCTGGCCGAGATTGAGAAGGCGCTGCAGCCATCTTGAGCTGACGAAGCGGTGGCTTTGCTGGATATTATGATGAGGGTGGGTTGATGGATCTCCACATCGTGGGCGGCTTTTTAGGCAGCGGCAAAACGACGGCCATCGCCGCAGCAGCGCGGCTGCTGTTAGGGCGCGGACAGCGCGTCGGGGTCATCACCAATGATCAGGGCCGCTATTTAGTCGATACGGCGTTCTTCGATGCGCTGCGCGTGCCGGCCGTCGAGATCACGCACGGCTGCTTCTGCTGCAACTATGACGACCTTGATGCGCGCTTAGAGGAGTTGATCGCGGCAGCGCAGCCCGATGTCATCTTTGCCGAGTCAGTCGGCTCGTGTGCCGATGTTGTGGCGACAGTCGTCAACCCGCTGCTGGCGCTGCGCACGACGCCGGCCAGCTTCTCAGTCTTTGCTGATGCGCGCCTGCTGCTGGCGCGGCTGCGCGGCGCTGCCCTGCCCTTTGCCGATGAGGTCATCTACTTGTTCGACCAGCAGATTGAGGAAGCCGGCCTGCTCATCGCCAACAAATGCGACCTGCTGACGCTCGACGAAATCGTTGAAATAAGGGAGCGGGTTGAACAGGCGCTGCCGGCCAAGCGCTTGCGGTTGCAGAGCATTTACGACCCAGCAGCGATCGAGGGCTGGCTGATCGCGCTGGCGGCGGGTGAGGGACAGCCCGGCCCGGCGCTGCCAGCCATCGACTATGCTCGTTATGGCGCAGGCGAAGCGAGACTCGCATGGCTTGATGCAGCGCTGCGCATTGATGCAGACGACCGGTCTGGCGAGGCCGCGCTCGCCATCATGCGCGGCCTGCGCGACCAGTTGGCAGCGGCGGCCATCCCGATCGGCCATATAAAGTTCGCGGTGGGCCACGGTGATAGCGTCGCGCAGCACAAGGTCAGCCTGACGACGCTCAATGACGCCAGCGAACCGATCGCGCTGCCGGAACTGCCCGGCGGCGCGATCAGCCTGCTGATCAACGCCCGCGCACAGACGGATGCCGAGGCACTGCGGGCGCTGCTGGTGGCGCTGGTCGATGAGGCGCAGCATGAGTTCAAGGTGGCGATCGAGACGCTGTCGCTCGACAGCTTCCATCCATCGATGCCGACGCCAACGCACCGCATGGCTTAAGGAAAGCTATTTGCTGTCTCGTCTTCGGCCCGGTCCAACGCCCGGCGGCGATTCCGGATGATTTGCCTGATCAGGTGGCCTGTCGTTGAGCGTTGGCGGGGGGTTGTTTGCATGCGGCGGCGGCCCACCTCCTGGCGGCTGCGGCCGGTTGTCATTGCGACCCCCTCTGTGACCAGGCGGGCTAGCCGGATTAATCTGTCCTCCCGGCACACCTGCCGAGTCGCAAGAGAAACCGGGACACTCCGGCATACCTCCAGCCGGCACATGGTCGGTCGGCATTGAGGGTGTCGTCGTAGACGGCATAGCTGCGGTCGCAGTCGCGGTCGGGGTTGCGGTCGGGGTTGCCGTTGCGGTCACGGTCGCAGTCACAGTTGCCGTTGTAGTCGGGGTATTTGTCGGCATCTGCGTCATAGTCGCCCCAACGGTGGGGGTCTCAACCGCAGTCTCACGCAGTAGCAAGGCCGGGATCGTCGTCGGGATAGACGTTGCAGGCAGTGTTAGCTGGGAGGGCGTTCGCGTCCTCGCAGCGATGTCTGTAGGCGTCTCGGTCGCGATAACCGCCGGCGGCGCTTCTTCGCTGCTCGGTGGGCTGGTGAGCGCGATCGCTGCATAGATCTGCGCGGCGATCGCGCGCTGCAGGGCAAGAAAGTCCGGCGCAGTCGACAGGGCAGGGCTGGCGCGTTCAAGGGCGTCTCGGCGCAAGTCCAACGCCTCCAAAATCAACGACTTGTCCAACTGACCGTTTTGAGCAAGGGCAAGCGCTTCTTGCGCACGGCGCTCGGCCTGCCGCAGGGAGACCGCAGCGGCGGCATCCGGCGCGATCGCGAGCAGGCGCTCAACGCGTTCGACAGCGCGCTTGACGGCGTAGAACGGCTCGCCCGGCAGGCTGCGGCCGGCGATCGGCAAGACGGCGGCGCTCATCACCAGCAGGATCAGGCAGGCCGCCGCAGCCCAACGCAGCCCCAACAGCAGGGAAGCGCGCCAGCTTTCATGTCGGCGCGGGTAAAGATGGTCGTAGCGCGCGAGCATGCGCTTTTCCATACGCCGCAGTGCGGCAGGCGAAGGTTCGCCAACCCGCAGCCGTGCAAGGCGAACGGCTGCAGCAAGCCTGAACTCGCCATCGAACTTCTCGATGCGCTGCGACCCCGGCGGCAGCGCTCGGTCGAGCTGCTGTGCTAGCGACTCGGCATCGAACGATGGGCTAGCCATCTTCACCTCGTAGATAATGGCGCGCTTTTTGATCTAGCCCCATCTGCTCTGCCAAGCGCGTGAGCGCGCGATGCTGCATGCTTTTGACTGAGCTCAGGCTGCGTCCTAAGATGCGAGCGGTTTCTTCGTGGCTTTTTCGCTCAACGAAGCGCAGGATCAACAGCAGTTGATACACCTCTGGGAGCGCATGCAGCGCAGCGCGCAATAGGTCAAAGCCTTGCGTTTCGATCATTTCCTGTTCAGGCGTTTCACCGGGAGCAGCCATGATATCGCTGAGCGCGACTGCGCCGCCGCGCGACTTAGCTCGATAGTAATCGACCACACGGGATGCAGCAATTCGATACAGCCAAGCCTCGAACGGCGCGCCGGTCATTTGATAGGTCGACAGCCCCTCTACCATGCGTACGAAAACATCTGCCGTCAGATCTTCAACATCAGCCGGATCGGAGACGCGCACCGCGATATAGCGATAGATCTGGTGCACATGGGCTTGATAGAGTTCGGCTACAGCCTGACGATCGCCTGCCTGCGCGCGGGTAATCGCAGCAGCGACATCGATGCTGATCGGTTCTTGATCGTCCTGCATCTCGCCCGCTAGCGAAGCGAACAGTAGCACGATCAGCGTTTGATCCATCAGCGGCACCTGTATGGCTCATCAACCAGCCGCCCACACAGGAAAGGCGTACACGTGGTGGCTGACTACGAGTATCACTTCCCACATCTCCATCATACATGACGCTATCGAGGCAGGTGAAGCCCTTGTAATCGGAAGCGATGACAGTGCCCACTAAAGCACGCGGTTACGGACTATCCTTCATCTGCCCTCGTTCTTAGCATTAGCAGACACCACTTCGCAATAAAACGCGCGACCGGCTTCAATGTCGCCTTCACACTGGCATAAACATACATAATTGACAAACTGCCTGTGCATAAAACAGTAAAAAATCAAATTGAATATGTGCAATTGATCCAGCCATAGACTAGATTGATACTATGAAAGCCGCTTTATTGTCACTATTTCCCAAATAAAGCTGAAAAATTGGTGCATACCTCATAAAGATAGAATCATCGCACATTTTAGAATCACATTTGTCTTGGCGGATTTTCACAAAAGAGACGGGCCATGAGAGAGCGCAAGAAAGGTTTCACTATACTCATCTTGTTCGTGCTTGCCTACCTCGTGACCAGCGCGCTGGTCGGCGGGGTGCTTGCGCAAGCGGAGACCGGCGCTGAAACGGCGGAAGAAGCGGCAGATGTCGCTAACGAAGCTGCGATAGCAGAGCTCGCAGCGGAGGAAGAAGCCGGGCCGACGATCGAGGCGGTAGTCAGCAACCTCAATACTGTCTGGATGCTGGTCGCTGGTTTTCTAGTTTTCTTCATGCAAGCGGGATTTGCCCTGATCGAGGCCGGCTTTGTTCGCGCAAAGACTGTCGTTAACATCTTCATGAAGAATTTCTTCGACCTATCGATCGGCGCAGTCGGCTACTGGGCGATCGGCTTCGGGCTGATGTTCGGCGCCGGCAATGCCTTCTTCGGCACGGAGTGGTTTTTCCTGGCCGATGTGCCGGAAATCTATCCCGACTTGACTGTGCCGACCTATGCCTTCTTCTTCTTCCAGTTCGCCTTTGCTGCCACTGCCGCCACGATCGCATCGGGGGCGATGGCCGGCCGTACCGAGTTCAAAGGCTATCTCATTTATAGTCTGGTCGTCACAGTTCTGATCTATCCCGTCGTTGGCCACTGGGTGTGGGGCGGCGGCTGGCTGGCCGAGCTGGAAACGCCGTTCTTCGATTTCGCCGGCTCGACGGTGGTGCATTCCACCGGAGCATGGGTTGGCCTAATGGGCGCGATCATCCTCGGCCCGCGCTTGAATCGCTTCGGCCCCGATGGCGCCCCCATCCCCGGCCACAGCATGACGCTGGCGGCGCTGGGCACGTTCATTCTCTGGTTGGGCTGGTTCGGCTTTAACCCGGGCAGCCAGCTCGACGCCGACGCAGGGAGCATTGCGTTGATCACAGTGACCACCAACTTAGCGGCTGCGGCTGGGGCGCTGGCGGCCATGTTCCTCGGCTGGATCGTGATCGGCAAACCACAGCTCCCGTGGGGCTTGAACGGCGCGCTCGCTGGTCTGGTCGCGATCACTGCCCCATGCGCGATCGTGACGCCGCTCGAGGCGGTGATCATCGGCGCGATCGGTGGCATCGTCATGTTCATCGGCGTGAATGTCCTTGAGCGCTTCCAAGTCGATGACGTAGTCGGGGCGGTTTCGGTTCATGGGTTTGCGGGGGCTTGGGGCACGCTGGCCGTTGGCATCTTCGGCGCTGAAGTGGGGCTGCTGCATGGCGGCGGTTTCGCTCAGATCATCACCCAGCTCATCGGCATCGTCACCGTGGCAGTTTTCGTCACCGTCACCTCCGGCATTTTGTTCAGTATCCTCAGGGGCATCGGCTGGCTGCGCGCCAAACGCGAGGGCGAGATCCTCGGTCTCGACATTTACGAGCATGGCATGGTCGCCTATCCTGAGTTCACTAATTCTCCCAGCGAACCTGTTTTGAACGGCAGCACGCGGGTCTCTCAAGAACGGATGGCAGCACGATGACAAAAAAGATTGAAGCGATCATTCGCGAGGAAAAATTCCAAGCTGTGAAGCGGGCGCTTTCAGAAATCGGCATCATCGGTATGACGGTTATGGAAGTGCGCGGGCGTGGGCGCGGCAGCGGCTTGCAGCTTCAATGGCGAACAGGCACGTATCAAGTTGATCTGCTGCCGCGCAAGCAGATCAACATCATCCTGAGCGATGAAAACGTCGACGCCACGGTAGAAGCGATCAAACAGGCAGCCTATACTGGCGAAAAAGGTGACGGCATGATCTTCATTTACCCGGTCGAAAACGTGATCCGCATCAGCACGGGCGAGGAGGGCCGCGCCGCTATCAGCTATCAAGGCGATATCGATACGCGAAAGAAAGTTTAGTCCCTGCCGTGCCGGCAACCAATGAAAAGTCCCGCTCGTTTGAGCGGGATTTTTCATTGGCGATCGATGTTTAAATTCGCTAGTAGCGGCTCAAAGTCTCATCATCTTTAAACCATTGTTCATTCAACACTTGACTATGGTGTCACGATTAGAATAATGAAGTGTTAAGTTTGCGTCTTCTAAAAAAATGTTCCAGAGACCGACGCTGATGATCGCGCTTCTACGACAACTTTGGCCGCGGACCAGCCAACAACATTCGAAGCTGCGACCGTTCGCCTATCCCGACTACGCCCCTTTTAGGCCGCTGGCGCACGATGACGTGCTGTATTTTTTGCATGTCCAAAAAACTGCCGGCACTACCTTTACCCGGCATCTTTGGCGCCACTTTTCGCATCACGAAATTTGCCCGGTTTCGCTCGAACCGCTGTGGGCGACTATGCCCAAAAAGCAGCGCCAAAATTACCGGTTGTATGCCGGGCATTTCGGCTTCAACTTCTACCACCACATGCGCCGACCGCTCGTTTACATTACCATACTGCGCGACCCGATCGATCGGGCACTCTCGAACTACGAGCATATCTTGCGGTATCCTGAGCATAGGCTGCATGCGCTGGCGCACCAACTGCCAATGACGCAGTTCATACGCCATCGAGATGCCAGCGCAGAAATGGGCAGCCTGCAAGTGCGCCATATTGGCGAACCTCTTAATCGCCAGCGCCGTACCAACCCATACTGGCCGGTCACTGAGAAGACGCTCGCTACGGCAAAACGCAGACTGCTGTCATTTGCCTTCTTCGGTTTGGCCGAACGCATGGACGACTCGCTGGCCCTGCTGGCCTATACCTTCGGCTGGCCGCCGCCCGCGCCCGCAGCGCGCCTGAACGCCGCGCCCCAGCGCAAAACGCGCGACGATTACCCGCCCGACGCCATCGCAGCGCTGCACGAGCTGAATCAGCTCGACATCGAGCTGTATCAATGGGCTAAGCCGATCTTCGAAGAGCGACTCGCGGCCCTGCGCGGCGTCGACCTGGAGGCGCACTACCGCGCCGCGTTCGCGGCCGCCTTCGGCCCGCCCGTTCAAAAGTGGACACTCACAATGGATGCGCCCATTCCAGGCCGCGGCTGGCACCCCTATGAACCGGAGTCGAACTGCCGCTGGACTGGCCCAGAGACCTGTGCCATCATCGACCTGCGCTTGCAGCCTCGGGACTACCGCCTTGAGATCAACATCCTCACCTCGATGGGGCATGACATCCTCAATGGTTTCAGCGTGACGCTTAACGAGGTGCCAGTCGCTATCGAGCTGGGCTATCGGTTGACAGGGGAGATGTTCTACTACGGCGTTATTCCCGCGGCGGCCATCGCGGCCGATGCGCTGATCACCCGGCTGGCCCTGCACACGCCACATACCATCTCCTCACAATCGATCGGCACAGGTGACGATACGCGCAAACTCGGGATTGCTGTGCGCAAAATTTCGATCACCCCTATCTAGTCTAGATCGAATTCGTAACGGGGTTCACAAGCGCGCCACAAAGCGGTACAATCTGCGCCATCTCGCGATTTGGAGCCCCCATATGGAGACCACCCGCTGGCCGAGCTTTGACCTCATCTTCTTCGACTGCGACAGCACCTTGTCCTCCATTGAGGGGATCGATGAACTGGCGCGCTTTAAGGGCAAAGAGCTGCGCGTTGGTGTGCTGACGCAAAAAGCGATGGATGGCGACCTCGATCTCGCCGAAGTTTACGGCAAGCGCCTGCGCGCAATCCGGCCGACGCGCGGCCAGCTCAAAGCGATCGAAGAGCAGTACTGGGAGCACCTGGTCCCCGATGCGGAAGCGGTCATCGCTGCGCTGCGCTTCCTTCACAAGCAGATTTTCATCATCAGCGGGGGGCTGGCAGAGCCTGTGCGTGGTTTCGGCAAGCGGCTGGGCATTCCGCCGGAAAACATCCGCGCAGTCGAACTAGAGTACAACGAACTCTCCGGTGAATGGTGGCGCTATTACGAACCTTCCGCCCGCGCGCGGCAGGCTTATCTAGATTATGACGAAGGCCCATTGACGGTTTCCAGCGGCAAGGTGGCGATCGTGCGCGAATTGGCCGGAGACCGGCCCGGCCGCCGGCTGATGATCGGCGACGGCGCATCCGATCTGGCGACTCGCCCGGTCGTCGATCTGTTCGTGGGGTACGGCGGCGTGGTCGCGCGGCCTAAAGTGAAAGCCGAAGCGGATGCCTTCATCGAAGGAAAATCGCTGGCCCCAGTCCTGCCGATCGCTGCCGGGCCAAAGGGCTATGCTCGTGTGATCGGAACACCGCATCAAGCGGTTTTTGAAAAGGGACTGGCGCTCGCTTTAGGCCCCGAGCCGACGCTGACCCTGCAAACTGATGAACTGCATCGCGCTTTTGGCAATGCATTCAAAACTTTTCCGAATGGATCGACATCTTGACAACCGGTCAGTACTCACAGCGAGGAGGCAGTTTGAAGAGGGTGCATTTTATTCCGCAGGCGGTCATCTTCGATATGGACGGGCTGCTGGTCGATTCTGAGCCGCTGTGGGCCGATGTGGAGCTGGAAATCCTCAACACCTATGGTCGGGAACACCGGCCAGAAGTTCAACACAGCATGATCGGCCGGCGGCTAACTGAATTCTGGGCGCACATGAAAGAGGCCTATGAACTGCCGGAGCCATCGCTAGCGCTGATGGATCGCGCCGTCGGCAGGTTCATCGAACGCACTCCTGCTGAAGTGAAACCAAAGCCCGGCGCGCCGGAACTGCTCGAACACCTCGATACGATTGGCACACCCTGTGCCATTGCCTCCAGCTCCCCGCTGGAGGTGATCAATGCAGTGGTGGCTGCCCTGAACTGGGATCACTGCTTCCGCGTGCGTGTTTCTGGCGAGGAAGTGCCCAACGGCAAGCCGGCGCCCGATATTTATCTCGAAACGGCCCGCCGGTTGAGCGTGCCGCCGGCAGCCTGCCTTGCGCTAGAAGACAGCCCGACCGGCGCGCGCGCGGCCGTCACCGCCGGCATGACCTGCATCGCCATCCCAGATCGATCGCACACACACCCCAGCCGCTTCAATGACATCACCCCCTACGTATTCGAGAGCTTACACGAGGTGCTGGCACTGCTGCGCGAGAACGAAGGCCATGTGTCCCTTTAATGTGTTGGTCGCTACCGATTTGACTGAGGAAGGCATGGCGCTGCTGCGCGATGCGCAGGATATACACCTGCACAACGCAGCTCCCACCATCACGGGGGTGCGTGAAAAACTTAAAGCCGTGCATGCCATCATCTCGCGCAATGATCTCCCCATTGACGAAACGATGCTGCAAGCCGCGCCCGAACTGCGCGTGATCGCGCGCGTTGGCGCTGATTTGAGCGGGATCGATCTGGACTGTGCCACCGCGCGCGGCGTGATCGTGATGAACACGCCCGGCGCTAATGCGACTGCCGCCGGTGAGCATGCCATCACACTGATGCTGGCATTAAGCCGCCGCTTGATCACGGCGCACAACAGCCTGAAAGAGGGCTGGTGGCTGCTTGACCGCAAGCAGCAGGCCGGCACGCAGCTCAAGGGCAAAACGCTCGGCATTGTCGGGCTGGGCCGGGTGGGGCATGTCGTGGCATCGCGCTGCCTCGCTTTTGGCATGACTGTGCTCGCCTATGATCCTTACATTGGCGATGAACAGGTCGGCGATGAACGCATCCAGCTCGTCGGCCTGCGCGAGCTGCTGGCGCGCAGTGATTTTGTCAGCCTGCATGTGCCGGCAACGGCAGAAACGCGCGGCATGTTCGACGAACGGCTGATCCGCCAGATGAAGCCGGGCGCGCGTTTGATCAACACCGCGCACGGCGCGATCGTTGACGAAGCCGCGGTCGCCGCAGCCCTTAAAGATGGGCATCTCGCTGGAGCCGCCTTCGACGTGTATAACGAAGAGCCACCTTATAACAGTCCATTGATCGGCATGGACAACGTCATACACACGCCGCACATCGGCGATAACACGATTGAGGCAGCGCAGGATCTCTCGATCAAGATCGTGCATCAGGTCATTGATGCGCTGCGCGGGGTTGACTATCGCAATGTGGTCAATATGCCGTTTCTGCCCGGCATTGACTACGAAAGCGCGCGCCCTTATATGCTGCTGGCCGAGCGCATGGGCACAGTGCTGCACACGCTGGCACGCACGCCGATCCGCCGCATCGCGGTTGAGTATCGCGGCGACGACATGCTCGGCCTGATCAAGCCGCTGACCGTCGCTTTGTTGAAAGGCGTGCTGTCGCCGGTGCTGGCCGATTACGTTAACTTCATCAACGCGCCAGTGATCGCCATCGAACGGGGCATACAGGTCACACAGGCAAAAGGCCTCAAAAGCAGCGATTATGCTAGCAGTTTTCTAGCGCAGGCCACGCTGGAAGATGGCGAGCAAATCACGATCACCGGCACGCTGCTCAACCGGCGCGAGCCGTACATCGTCCAGATCAACGATTACCGTGTGACGTTCGTTCCGCAGGGGCACCTGCTGTTGATGGGCAGCTACGACCAGCCCGGCGTGATTGGCAAGGTCGGCACGCTGTTGGCGCAGAACAACATCAATATCGCTAGCTGGCAGACCGGCCGCGCAGAACCCGGCGGCCAAACCTTGACAGTGCTCTCGCTTGACGAGCCGGTCCCAGAGGCGGTGTTGGCCGAGCTGCGCGCGCAAGACTTCGTGCGCCACGCGCATCAGGTGGCGATGTGAAGCGCACACTCGTCGACCTGCTGTTCCTCGGCGGGCTGGCGATCTACACGCTGGCGGGAATGCCGCTGGCGACCTTCCACGGCGATGAGCCGATGCAGATCTACATGAGCCGTGACTTTGAGACGGCGTTCATCGAGCGGCGGCCGTTCGAGCTGATGACCGCGCCACCCTATTCCATCGATACTGACCCGCACCTTCGCATCCTCAACGGCTCGGTCAACCGGTACGCGATTGGACTGGCGCGCGCGCTGGCTGGCATCGATGCTGAGGCGCTGCCGCCGCGCCCCGGCTGGGATTGGGGCCTGAGCTATGACGACAATGCCGCCAGCGGCCGGCTGCCCTCAAACGAGCTGCTGATGACTGGCCGGCTGCCTTCGACGCTCTTCTTCACGGCGAGCATCATGGTCGTCTTTCTGCTGGCGCGGCTGCTGTGCGGCGCCTCGCTCCCCGGCCTGCTGGCAGCCTACTTGATCACTGCTATCTATACGCTGCACCCGGCTTTGCTGCTCAATGCGCGGCGCGCTCTGCAAGAAGGGGCAATGCTGTTCTTCGGCCTGCTAACCGTGTTGACGGCGGCCGTCATCGCTCAACGGCGCGCCCTCGAACAGCCTTCGCATCCATCTGTTTGGGTTGGCCTAAGCTTAGCTGGCGGCCTTACGCTGGCGAGCAAGCACAGCGGGGCAGTGTTCGTCGCTGGAGCATTCGGCTGGCTGATCGCTGCCGAGCTAACACGCTTCCGCCCTCGGGCTTTCGCGGCGCTGGCCGCGGCGCTGGCGCTAAGCGGCTTAGCGGCGCTGGCGGTCTTCATCGCCCTGTCGCCGGCGCTGTGGGACGACCCGCCAGCGCGGCTGGCCGACCTGCTGGCCGTGCGCGCCGAACTGCTTGAGATCCAGACCATCTCTGATCCCGCCGCGCCGCTGAGCTTCGCTCAGCGCCTCGCGGCGATCGCCGCTGAGCCTTTTCTGCGGCCGCCCATGCATTTCGAGGCCTGGTTCTGGGCTGATTACCCGGCCATCCGCGCCGAGATCGACCGCTACATGGCCTCGCCGCTGAGCGGTCTTCAAGTTTTTTCGCTGGGAGGGCTGCCCGGCACCGTGCTTACCGGATTAGCGGTCGCCGGCATTATCGGGCAAGGGCTGACCCTCACGCGCGGCGCCCAGCCTGCGCGCGCTGCAGCAGCCGGGCTGCTGCTGTGGCTGGCAGTGACGACTGCCGCGTTGATGACCAACCCGCTCCCGTGGCAGCGCTATTACCTGCCGCTGCTGCCGATCGCGGCGCTGCTGGCCGGGCTGGGGCTGCTTGGGCTGTGGCGGCACCGGGCCAAACGCCTGCAACAATAAAGACGCTGGTGGTTGCGCCATCCTCGTTCACGACGCATACTGAAAAGTGGATAGCTCATTTTGAACCCCCGATAAGGAGCGGCCATTATGTTGCGAAGCGTTTTTCTGCTCACCGCCCTGCTGTTGGCAGCGTGCGCGAGCGGCCCAACGCCAACCCCCACTCTAACGGCCGAACCCACACCAGAACCGTTCGAAAGCGATGCGTTCGGCGGCCTTTCACTGACGATTCCTATGCCAATGCCCGGCACGCTCATGCCGCTTTTGCGTGGCGACCCTCGGTTTGCCGACCCACTGCCGTTCGACGAGATCAGCTTCACGCAAGTCGGCGGCCCGGCGAACGTTGAGACGACGCTGGTGCTCGCCGCCGATGGAACTTATACACGCGATGATGACACTGGCATGATCGCCCCCGAACAGGTGGACGCGATCGCCCGCCACCTGCGCGCCATCGATTTTTTCAACCTTGAGGGTATTTTCACCGGCCCGGTGCGCGCTGATACACTTTATTATTCACTGACTGTCGACGGGCCAGATGGCAGCCGCACGATCGATACGCAGGACGATCTCACCCCGCCAGAACTGCTCGAGCTGTTCCGGCTGCTCAGCGAGATCGGCCAATAGCGCGCAGATCGACCAGCTCGAACCAAACCAACGCCGGCCTCACGGCAGGCCCTGCACATTGACGATATAGTTGACGGGATCGCCTCCGAGTTCAGGCAGCACCAGCGCGAAAGGGGCTTCGGCGCCAGCCGCCAGCATAGCCGGTTCGATGTCCAGGAAGGCAGCTCCGATCACACTGCCAGCCCCATCAAAAATTGTCGCTATTGCGCGTAGATCGCGCACCGGCCGTTCGCCGTGATTTGTCACGATCCCGCTGATCCGCAGACGGCCAAATTCATCAAACGTTGACTCGTCCGTCCAACTGAGCGCTTCTGCGCCCACCACACGCGCCTGCGGATCGGGCAGCCAAATTTCTCCGTTGGCCTCCCCGCCAACGCGCAGCAGGAATTCTCGCGCGTTAGAGGGCTGCCCCTGACCGAAACGCAAGCTGAACGGCGCGAACCCGCCCGGCACAATCCCATGTCCCATGACCGTGTCGAGCGCTCCAGCAGCCACGGCGCCATCGGCCGTCAGCAGCACTGCCTCGATCGGCAAACCGGTGAGGGTGGATGTTCCATAGTTGGCGACCTCACCAGTGATGAAAAATACCCCTTCTGGCGTTGACCATCCTGCCACATGCAAAATGCTCAAGCTGCTGCGGCGGGCAAAACCGAGCGTCGTCAGCTCAGCCGGTTGCAGTGAGTCGTTCGGCGTCAGGGCGAAGCTGTTGATGATCTGCTCTAACGATGCCTGCGCAGCGGCAGTTTCAGGGACAACGACTTCTATCAAACCGAGATGCGAGCCTTCGCGCAGTAGAAACGTGTTGACCTGTTCTGTCGCGCCGCCCGGCAAGGTGCGCAGGCCAGTGAACCGCCAGCTCCCATCTCCCATCGCTTCACGGTGCTGTTCCGTATAGGCGGTGACATCAGGCCGCACCTGCGTTTGATAGCGCCCGATCAAATCAGCGAACAGGGCCGTATCGATCTCGCGGCCAAGATCGATGACAGCCAACAGCAGGGCTGGCTGCTCAGCGCCGGGCGGGGCGAAAGCCGCCGATGCCAGCGTAGTCGTGTGCTGTTCGTAGAGCGACCATGTGCGGGGCAGCGCAATTGAAAAAACCCCCGCTGGATGCGTATAGCGCGTTGGGGTCACATCGGGTGGGATAGGCGTGGGCGCGAAGACGACGGCGCCGCCACCACAGCCTGCCAGCAGCGCAGCCAGCAGCCAGATCAACCCTTTAGTCATGTTGATCGCATCCTCATTTTTTCATACAATGCCCACAACAGTATAGCGCAGAGATGCGCACGCCTCGCCGATAAAATAATCTTAGGATTTGCGTCGCCATGTACACCGATAACGAAATCTTGTTTCCGCACAGCGCTATCGCTGCGCTGCAAGAAACGCGCGGCCCGCAGTGGCGAGCGTTGGTTCAGCGGGTACTGGCAGCCCCAGAAGTTCACGAAGATGCGCTCGCTTTCATGCTGATGATGATCCGCCTGAATGGCTGCATCTCGTGCGAGACCGATAGTTTCCGAGCTATGCGCGGCTGCGTGCCATGCGCGCTGCAAACTTTACGCCGCTTCAAGGGCAGCGATGAGGAGCTGTTAGCCAGCTTCCAGCAGGCGCTGGCCGATATCCGCCAGTTTGCCGAACGGCATCCCCAATATGGCGTCGAACTGGCGCTGGAATGGAGATCCCCGTGAACACGCGTGAGCCAGATTGGAAGACGCTGGCCGATGTGCATTTCGTGATGCAGCGGCGCATGCTAGAGTACTTGAACGCCGCCGTCGGCGCGCTTACTTTAACTGACACACCAGAGGGAGCCGCAAAACCGGATAACTTCTGGAAAGAGCGGGCGCTGCGCCAAGTGATGCGCGCCCATAATCTGTTCAACGCTTGGAATGCGCTGGTTCGTCACAAAACTGGCCAGCGCCCCGCCCCATCGGCGATGCGCCAGTTCAGCGCTGCCGATGTGATCGACTGGCTGGCGCTTGAGCTGCGCCACAGCAGCAGCGAGCGCAGCGGCAACGACCGGCTGCTGCACGGCAATCGTGAAACGCTGCAAGAGGCGCTGCTGCTGCTGCACTCGGCGGCGCACAGCATTGGGCCGGGGGTTCGCACGATCACGACGCAGCGGCCAGCCGGCATGTGGTTTCGGGTGCGCTACACTACCTATAAGGCTCCCCCGCCGACGCTCGCAGCCCTGCGCGAGCAGCTCGCCAACGACTGGCGCACCGAGATGGCCGCTTATGAACTTGAACGTGCGCAAGATTTCCTCGAGCTAAATGGTCTCGCGCTTGAGTATCTGATCGGTGATGGCTACTGCGAACTCGGCTTTTTTGTGCGCGCTGTGCTGCCGGGACCCCTATCGAGCAGCACAGCGCTGCGAAACGACGATTCGCGCACGGCGCTGGCCCCCGGCGAGACAAGCGCCGGCGACTCCACAATTCTCGATGCGCGTGAAGTTGATGACCCCACCGGCCTCGACGACCTGCGCCGCTCGCTGCGGTCGTAGCCCTTAGCCTGATCGCTGCCTGAACGCTCCCTCCCCAAGTTAAACGTTGTGCCCTCTTAGAGAGGGCACAGTGCCGATCTTTCTCATCGCACATTTTGATGACAAAACTCCTAAAAATTCTTATACTATGTGCAGATTTTTGCAGATTTTTCGCTTGTTTGGGTGAGGGTAAACAGACTAGGCATGGAAACGCTGACAGTCCCTTTTATCGTTTCGGTGATCACTGCTACGATCAGCGGCATCTTCGCTGCTTTGGTGCTGCTGCGCTGGCGGCGCGTCGTTCGTTCCGGGCGCAAAAGTCCGCACCTGCTCGCGTGGGGCATCGGCCTCACGTTGTACGCGCTCGGCGCGTTCAGCCAAGTGGTGCTAGCTCTTGTTTGGAGTGAGACGTTCTTCGCCTTGTGGTACTGGTCTGGCGCTCTCGCGGTTGCGCCGTGGCTCGGGCAAGGTTCGATCAATCTGCTGGTGCGGCGGGGCAATATCGCGCGCAACATCCAAATGGCGCTGATCTTGATCTGCGCGATGACGCTGCCATGGGCGCTGTTCCTCACCCCGCTCGATGGCAGCGCTTGGTATCCTGGCGTTGATGTGACGACCATCCTCAACGACGTGATGCAGCGCGGCGGCGTGCGTGGTTTTTCACCGGTGATGAACATTTGGGGCACAGTAGCGCTGGTGGGCGGCGCCATCTATTCAGCGCGCTTATTCCGTCGCAAACAGATCATGCCGAACCGCATGATCGGCAATCTCTTCATCGCAGCGGGCGGCCTGCTGCCCGCGCTGGGCGGCGTGGCCATTCGCCTTGAAGCGCCAGAACTGAAATACTTCGGAGAAATGGGCGGGGCTATCTTGATCTTCATCGGCTTTTTGCTGGCCACCAATGTGCCAGAAGACGCGCTGCAGCGCGGCGCAAAACGGGCGCCTTCTGAACCAAACGAGGCCTCGCTTCAAGCCCAAAGCAGCGATGGCGGCGCGGGCGTTTAATGGCCGAGCTGTACCCGCTGCTCAAAGAACTGCATTACGTCCTCAGCCGCGCCGGTCTGGTCATCGGGCTGGTCATGTTTGCGCTGGCGACCTACATCGGCCTGATCCGCCATCGCGATGTGACGCCAACCTTCCGGCGCGGGGTCTATGCTGTTGTGGTGCTAATGGTCATCGAGGGCGCGATCGGCTTGGCGATGTATGCAGTCGGCGGCCGTCCCTATGATGAGGTGCACCTCATCTATGGCGCAGGCGCGATCTTGGCGCTGCCGTTCTTCATTTACGTCGAAACCACCGCCAAAAAGCGCCCAGCGATGGGCAGCTACATCTGGGGTTTCGGGCTGATGAGCGCGATCATCCTGCGCGCAATCATGACTGGCGCTGCTGGTGCTGGGTGAGCGGCTTTTGGGCGCGCGGCACACGCCCTATTTTAAGAGACGGTGCCGCGCGAATGGCGGGCGTTAAATATAATCAGCCGGAGACCCTTGGCTGCCGCGCTTGCCATCGGGCCATGTGGTGCGTTCGTCGAACTTGACGTTATCGACTTTGGCCCCCCGCATGCTGGCGCCCTGCAAATTCGCGCCGTTAAGGGTCGCGCCGTTGAGGATCGCATTGGTCAGGCGGCCGCTTTGAATGTTGATGCCGGCTAGGTTAGCGCCGGTCAAATTGGCGCTGTCGAGATCGGCGCCTACCATCTGTGCGCTTTGCAAGTCGGCAAACGACAGATTGCAGGAGCGCAAGATCGCCTCGCGCAAGGTCGAAGCCATCATGCGCGCGCCGCGCATATTCGAACCGCTCATATCAAGCCGAGTCATATCGAGGGCGGTCAGGTCAGCCCCGGCCAGCCGAGGATTTGGCCCTGCCGAGATAAGCGCGAGCAGTAGCTCTTTGCGGGTGATCTCAGCCATGCGTTAACTCCTCCTGTTGATAAGCAATGATCTGGTCGATCGTCTCGTCAAGCGAGGTTGTCGGCTCCCAACCGATCGTGCGGCCGATCTTCTCGAGGCTGGGCACGCGACGGCGAAAATCCTCAAACCCCGCTTCATAAGCCTCATCATAGGGAATCATGCGGATCTCGGAGCAGCTGCCAGTGCGCGCCTTGACCCGCTCTGCCAGCGCGAGGATTGTGATCTCCTCGTTGCTGCCGATATTGAACACCTGCCCCACAGCCTCCGGCATTTGGGAGAGCGCATGAATGGCCGCGACGACATCGCCGACGTTACAAAAACAGCGCTGCTGCTGGCCATCGCCGTAAACCTGAAGCGGCTCGTTCCGCAAGGCCCAACTTACGAAGCGCGGCAGCACCATGCCATACTGGCCATGTTGGCGCGGCCCCACCGTATTGAACAAGCGGAAGATAACCACCGGAAGCCCTACTTCTTTATGATAGGCGAGCGCCAAAAATTCGTCGATCGCCTTCGAGGCGGCATAGCTCCAGCGGTTGCGAATCGTCGGCCCCATCACCGTATCGTCATCTTCGGCGAAGGGGATGCGGATGCCTTTGCCGTACACCTCTGAAGTCGAGGCGATCATCACCTTCTTGCGGTAGCGGCGTGCTGTCTTTAGCACGACTTCCGTCCCACCGATATTGGTCTCAATCGTCTCGATCGGTTCGCTGATGATGCGCTGAACACCAACTGCTGCTGCCAGATGAAAGATGATGTCGCATTCGCTCACCAGCCGATCCATGACATGGATGTTGCGAATGTCTTCGATAGCGGCTCGAAAATTCGGGTTGCTATCAAGCTGGGCGATGTTTTTGATGCGCCCCGTGCTCAAATTATCGATGATAGTGACCTGATACCCGTGGGCGAGCAGACGCTCGGCGAGATGGCTACCGATGAAACCCGCCCCACCGGTGATCAACGCATGGGTCATGAAGTTTAGTCCTCGTGCACGCTGCAACAACCAGCCGTTTATGGTACTGCAAGTTGCACCGACGAACAACCTTGCGCGTAATGACAGGTCATGATACAGTTAGTTTAGTTTGAATTTTGCAACAACTGGTAGCCGCCACAATAAAGGTGCATCATGAGCGAAAAAATCCTTGTCATCGATGACGAGGAAACGACATTGAGCATTATCGGGATCCTGCTGGAGCGGCGCGGTTTCGAGGTCATCAAAGCAGTGAACGCAGAAGATGGGCTGCGCAAAGCATATCGCTATCAGCCGGATTTGGTGCTGCTCGATATCATGATGCCAGATATGGACGGCTGGGAAGTGTGCAAACGCCTGCGCGAAATGTCGGATGTACCGATCGTATTTCTGACGGCGCGCAGCGATGTCAAAGATGTGGTGCGTGGGCTGGAGATCGGCGCCGACGATTACATCGCCAAACCGTTCGAGAACGAAGAGTTGGTCGCGCGTATTCGCGCTAATTTGCGGCGCGCGCCCAAACCCAACATGAACGAGGAGCTGGTTTTTAACGGCGGCGAATTTCGCATCAACTTTATGAACCGCGAAGTGCGCGTTCGCAACGAGTTGAAACACTTAACGCCAAAAGAGTTCAACCTGCTGGGTGTGCTGGTGCGCAATGCCGGCCGTGTGGTGCCGCGCAACGAGCTGGTCGCCGAAGCATGGGGCGAAGAGTACACAGATGCGATCGACAGCCTTAAGCTTTACATCCACTATCTGCGTCAAAAGCTTGAGCACGATGCCGAGCATCCTGAGTATATCTTGACATCGCGCGGCGTTGGCTACCGCTTCTCAAACAAATGAGGCGCCGAGAGACTTCTCTTCTGGCGCCTGCCCTAAACTCAAAACTGCCATTCTTTTAACAGACCGGCGATCAAGGTAGACCGGCGCGGCAGGCTGTTGAGCACCACATGCTCGTTGAGGGCGTGCAGTCCATCGCCCTGCGGGCCTAAGCCGTCGAGCACGGGGACGCCGAGCGCAGCCACCGTGTTGCCATCCGATGCGCCGCCGCTGGTATCCTCGCGCACTGTGAGACCATAACGTTCGCCGATCGCTTTGCACTGGGCAAAATCGCGCTGCATTTGCGCGTTGCGCTCCATCGGCTGGTGGCCATTGACCTTCTCGACGTGAATCTTGGCGCCGGGGATGAACGGGATCAGGCTGGTCATTCGCTCGTGGATCTCCTGATAAGCGCTCACCGTGATCGCCCGCGTATCAATAAACGCTTCGACATACGCCGGAATGACATTGGTGGCGCTGCCGCCATGCACGACCGTCACCGAGACCGAGGTACCACGCCTAAGATCGTTGAAGCCGTTGATCTTGATCGCTTGTTGGGCAAACTCCATGATGGCGTTGATGCCTTTCTCCGGCGCGTTGCCGGCATGAGAAGGCAGTCCTTCGATCGAAAGCTTGTAAGTGGCGATGCCCTTGCGCGACGTTTTGAGCGCTTCATCGATCGTGGCGGGTTCCATCACCAGCACCAGCCCGGCCTGCGGCGCGACCGTCTCGATGATCGGTTTTGAGTAGATGCTGCCAACTTCTTCGTCCGTAGTCATCAACACCCAGATCGGCCGGTCTGGCAGCTCTCCGCGGTCGCATAGGCCGCGCAGCGCCGACAGTACGATCGTAATGCCGCCTTTCATATCGATCGCGCCGGGGCCGAACAGCCGGCCATCTTCGTCAATGCGGGTTGGCCGTTCGGCCAGCGTTCCCAGCGGCCACACCGTATCGGTGTGGATCAAAAACATAATGGGCTTGCCCGGCGCCCTCTCATTCCATTTGGCCAGCAGTTGGTCGCCAACTTCGGTTTGCGGAAACCGCTCAATCGAAGCAACGCCGAGCTGGCGAAACTGCGCTTCAATGAAATTTCCGAGCCGGTCAACATGCGCTTTGTCGCGCGTTGGCGTTTCATAGCTCACCAGCTCGATCAGCAGATCAGTCATCTGCTGGCGCCGATCTTTGAAGTACTGCAGCAGTTCGGACATCATCACCCTCGAATACGTACGATTGTCATCAGGGGCAGCCATGTGCCCCTGCAAATACACGCAAACCAACGACCGAGCAGGTGAGCAGCTCAGAGGAGGCGCGGATCGCGGCGCGGCGGAAAACTCGGCGTCAGAACGGGCAAAGCGTCGCTGGCGCATAGGTTGGGCTGCGGCTACCATAACGGTTGAGCAGCGTCAGCGCTTCCGGCCGCGCTTGGATTATATCCTGCACCGCGGCGCAGGCGCTACGCAGATTATTAGACGTTTGAAAAGCGTTCCAGAAAGCGATGCTGAGCGCCGCATAGACCGGCGCAGAGTCGAAATCGCTGTAGCTTTGCAGCACGGTTTGATGCGTCTCGACCAAGCGGCGGTCGCCGGTATCGGCATAAGCCAGCAGCAGGCGGTAGAGCGCATAGGCGCGCAGCACTTCGGCGTCGTTGTTGTGCCAGTTCTCTAACGCGGGGCTTTCGAGCGCCAGATTGTAGAGCGCGATTGCCTCTTGGGCCGCGCCAGCAGCAAACGCCTCATCGGCTTGGTGAATGACCTGTATGCGAAAACGCGGCGGGTTAAGCTGAGTGATCGCGCGCGTATAGACGATCCCATTCCAATCGTAAACCATGAACCCGGTGCGAAGCGGGCCAGTCTGCGCATTACCCGGGTTATCGAAGCGTACCACCAGTTCGCCAACGCGGTCATCATCAACATCCTGAATGATCGGCGGCGCCTCGCTGCGCAGCGGGCTTTCAAGCAGGCTGATGAAACGCCCAAGCTGGCGGCTCCATGTGACGAGTCCGGACTCATACTGGCAGGCGCCGCCAGCGCACACTTCAGCGCTGAACAGCAAATCGGGCAGGCCGTCGACATTGATGTCGACCGTGTTCAAGAGCGCTGGCGCGGCGGTCGCCCCTTCAATTAGCGCGTGATAGCGCGGCAGATAGCGCCCATCGACGCAGCCGAAGATGAGCAGGCTGCCGCCTTCTCCGGGCGTCACCACAGTGATGATAACTTCGGGCACGCCCTCGCCAGTCAAATCGAGGTCGCCGCGCACTACGCCTTCCGTGCCGAGAACACCCCATCGCTCGCGTAAGGCGGTTTCCAGTGCTTGAACAGTGCCACCACTGTTCAAAAAGCGCGCGACCACGTCGTCCAGCTCGCGCACCGAAGCGACGGGCGGCCCCTCCAATGTGAGCGTGGGGTCAGCCGCCGGGCAGGCGCTCAAGTTCGGTGTCGCGGTCGGCCGGTTGGCGAGGGCGACGGCGGTCGCTGGGTTGCTCAAGCCGCCATCCAGCGGCAGGGCGATCACTGTCGGCAAGGGGCCGCGCAGCACACGGCCGGGCGTCATTGTCGGGAAGGGGGGCTCGCCCGGCGTGACCACATCGGCCAGCGGTTGAGGCTGACAGGCCGCCAGCGCGATCAAAAGAGGCAAAATCATCCAGCGTTTCACCCCTTAAGTATAACCAGCGTCCGTTAAATCGACGAGAGAAAGAACGATCGTTGCGCGAGGCGCATAGCCGCGCGCGCCATCTTCGGGTACACTACATTTTTAGGCTATCGGCTTCAGGAGAAATCATCTGTGAGCAAATCCTCCTCGCGCCAGAAGGATTTTAAGGGAAAAGCACAGCGCCGCCAGCGCAACCGCACCAATCTCGTGCTCGTCATCGGCGTGATCGTCTTGGTCGCAGCTGGGGCGATTTTTCTGCTCGGCATGGACCGCCGCGGCACGCAGCCCACTAACGACTGCGCTTCATTGGTCGAGCTCGTCAATGCCGGCGGGCTGACGACCACCGCTTCCGGTTTGCAGTATACCGTCCTCGCCGAGGGCACAGGCCCGCGCCCGACCGCCGCCGACAGCGTGACCGTGCACTACCGCGGCTGCTTGACCAACGGCCGCCAGTTCGACAGCTCCTATGATCGCGGCAGCCCGAATACCTTCCCGCTCACCGGCGTCATCCGCGGCTGGACGGAAGGCGTCCAGCTCATGCCGGTCGGCTCGCGCTATGTCTTCTACATCCCATCGGAGCTGGCTTACGGCGTGCAGGGCGTACCCGGCACGATCCCATCCAACAGCGATCTGATCTTCGAGATCGAACTAATCGGGATACGTTGAGCGTGTCGCTGAAGCTATACCCGTCGCAGGCGCGCAGTCCTGCGCCTCAACGGAGATTGCGTCCGGCGCGATCGCCTCAATTATCGATACCGAGCAGGATCACTTCGTCATCCAGCGCGACCGCCAGCAACGTCCCGTCAGGGCTGAACGCGATTGCGCGCGGGTTTTCGAACTCCTGCGCGAAGATCAAATCAGTCGTTTCGGTATCGAAAATATCAAGCCGTGGCAGCGCCGTTTGCTGGGGCGCCGGCCCCCAAACGCTCAATACGGCCAGCAGCGCGCCATCAGGGCTGAACGCGATCGCGCGCGGAACAAGGCTGAATTCAACCAGCTCGTAGCTGCGCCGCTCGATCGCCGGCCCAAGCGGCTCGAGATAGACCACTGTCCCGTCGGCATAGGCAAGGGCGCCGCCCCCCGGCGCTTCGGTGGGCAAAAAGGCCAGCGGCGTGAACAGCGGCGCCTCAACCGGATAAACGACGATATCGCGCCCAAGCGCCAAGCTGTACAGATGCACGGAGGAGTCCGCCCACGCCAGCAGCGATCCGTCAGGGCTAAAGGCAAGGCTGTTCACCCCAAAATTCGCGCTGCGCCGCGCCGTGAGCGCCGCACGGCCGACGTGATACAGGCTGATCGACTCGCGGCCAGCCCCACCAAACAGGCTGCCGCTTCCCACCGCCAGCACATCGCGATCGGCCGGGCTGAAGGCGAGCGCATTGATACCGTCGCTCGGCGGGTTGGGCAGTTCGAAGGCGAAGCCGTCATCATCGCTGTCGGCGATCACGAGCGTCGACGGGAACACGCCATAAGCCAGATAGCGCCCAT
Source organism: Aggregatilineales bacterium (assembly GCA_046719065.1). GTDB lineage: Bacteria > Chloroflexota > Anaerolineae > Aggregatilineales > Phototrophicaceae > Flexifilum. The sequence goes on from JBDNDP010000014.1 coordinate 68,468, forward strand.
CGGGGCTGAAGGCGACGGCCGTCGCCGAGATCTCAGTATTGGTCAGCGAACGCTCCTGCACCAGCTCCGGAAGCAAGTACACAATCACCCCGTTGGCGCTGGCCAGCGCCAGCAGGGCTTGGTCAGCGCTGAAGGCGAGGTCGATCACCTCTGGAACCGGCAGCAGAGCGAGCACCTCGAGCGCATCAAGGTTGAGCGGCGTGATCAGGCTGCGTTCGAGCGGGAGCGGCGTCTCGGCAATGCCGACCGGAGCCAAATAATAGACATCTGGCAGGACGCCTTCGGCAGTCCAACCTGTGATCTCATCAATGCGCACCTGCCACCAAATGATGCGCGAATTGGGGTCGCAGCTTGGCCCGCCGATCACCTGCGCGACGCTGCCCGGCCCAAGCGTGCCGATCTGCGCGCCGCCGAGGTTGGGCTGCGCGCGCACGCGCAAGGGCGCACCGCCCTCTCGAATGCGCGCCCCTCCGCCAACGCGCAGGCGCGGCGGCAGGAAACCCGCAAAATTAGGCGGGCAGGGGTCGAAGCCGAGCGCCGGCGGCTGCGTCGGCACCATCAACCCGGGGCTGCACAGGAAGACCAGCTCGCCGCCCTGCGCCACGTGGAAAACGTAGGGCGCGCCGTCAAGCAGCAGCGAGAAGATGTACGCCGTGATCCCTCCCGGGATAGGGGTGGGGTTGGTAACGTAAGGGCAGCCGAGCGCGGTGTCGGAATATCGGTTGATGACGAACGTCCACGTCGTCAAATCTTGCAGCGTGACGGTGCGGCCTAAAAAGCGGCTTAGCTCACCGAGGGCGACGCCGAGCTCGGACGGCACGTCACCTTGCGCGACGGTCGACGCCATCGGCGCGAGCAGCACGGCAATCAGGAAAAACCGGCACAGCAGCACCCGCATGATGACGCTCCTCCCCTCGATCCGATGACTGCTTTTATTGTACGCAGAATCGCGTCGCGGCGATCAGTCTTCGCTGCCATGCACCAGCGGAACGACCGCATCAAATGCCGGGGGGCCACTGGTCAATCTCGCGATCAGCCCCTGCTCACCCGTTACGGTATCGACGTAGCGCAGGTCGGCCGGCGCGCGCTCGTCTTCGGCATAGACGATCCAGCGCTCCGCAAGGTGAAAGCGCGCGGCACGTTCGGCAATGACCTGCGGCGCGGCGCGATCTTCGCGATCGAGCATCAGCGGCGCGCCCGCTCCTGCCCCAAACACGAAGCGATCGCTGTTCGGCAGCCATGCGTAAACCGCCCCTAACCCCGCGGCCGCCAGCGCCGAGTGAGAGCCATCAGCCTCGGCGCGCATGAGGTCATGGCCGCCCACGGATGGCAAGCTATAAAGCATGGCGCCTGAGCGCTGCGACCAGACCGGCAGACCATGCGGGCCAACCGGCCCGATCCCAACGATACGCGCTTCGCCGCTCACGGGGATCAACCACACTGCTGCGGGCGGGGCTGCGGCCGGTTCGGTCAAGGCGCGGCGATCAGGGATGGTCACACGAGCGCCGCTGCTATCGGGCAACCACTCAACCGGCGGGTAGAACGGCGCTTCAGCGGCCGTCGTCACCGCGGTGAAGCGGTGCGCGATGCGCACGATCTCACCGCGCGGATCGAGCAGATGCACGATCCCCTGAGCGGTATCATATGCGCCCGGATTGATCGTGATCAGCCAGCGACCGTCTGGGCTGGGAGTGAAGGCTCCGCCTGCCCCGGGCGGCAGGATTAGGCTAGGGGAAGGGCGCGCGGCGCGCGTCGGGCTGCCGACATCAATGCGATAGAGGTTGTGATCCGGCAGGGTTCCCCATGCGTAGACCTGTTCCGTGTTGAAATAAAGCGTCTCCGCATCGAGCCAGCCGATCTGCGCGATGGCCGCGCTAGCACCCGGACGCGTTGGCAGCTCGCCGATCGCCGTGAGCTGCCGCTGCGCGTCGCGCTCTAGCTCAACCAGCCAGAGCGTCTGCGCGCGACTTTCCTGCCCGCGCGTGAATGCGACCTGCCGCCCATCTGGCGAGAGATACGGCAGTGACGTGACGCGCTCAGCGGCCCGATGCGGCGCGCCGTCGCCAAGGCGCCACACATAAAGATGGCCCCTATCGACGAATGCGACCACCAACTGCGGCGCAGGTACATCGGCGGTCGCTGCGGGTTCGGAACTTGGATGCGGCATTCCCAGTCGAAAATTGCAGCCGGCCAGCAAAGCGACTGATACGATCAGCAGCGCAAACGGAAAAAGAGGCCGCTTCATCGCGTAAAGCACGGCCTCCCGCTGATGAGCGGCGGGCACGAGATGGCAACCGGATCGATGCGTTGGTCGGCATCCCTCTCCGGCAGCACGTAATAGCGATCCCAGTCACCCTCAGCGACCCAACCGCGCCGCCCATTGGCCAGCTCGACGCGCCACCAGTTGTAGCCACCGTTGCAGCTTGGCCCGGCCAGCACGCGCATCCGCGTTCCGCTGTAAAGCTGGGCGACGATGCCGGTTGAGACGGCCGGCAGGGCGCGCAAATTGAGCGGGCCGATGCCGGTCGCCACCACGCCAGTCGCGCCATGATACAGACGCGGCGCTGGCGCGTTGGGGCATGCCGCGGCAGCCGCAAGATTGGGGCTGGCGAAAAAGACAAGAATAAGCACAATCAGGGGCACAAACGACTTCATCGGCGGCCAATACCTCATCGACTGAGGACGCAGCATTCATTTGGAGCGGGTGGCGAGACGCTTCATATCTCCCTTGCTCCTATTGTAGCCGCATCCGCTTGAGTTGAGTGAAACGGCTCGCCTGCGAAGATCGGACGAAAGGCAAACGATGACGAACCGTTTCGCCAGCGAAAGCGAAGCCATCGCTTACATCTTTCGCTCTTTACGCAAACTAGGCGGCAAGACGCGGGGCCTCGATGAGCTTACGCGCGACGTTAGTCCTACACTCACGCTGCTCAAAACGCACAACCTCCTGCGCAGGCCGCGCCAATACGGCGTGGTGACGGGGAGCAAAGGCAAAGGCTCAACCACGGTGATCGCGGCCCGCCTGCTTGAACAGCTCGGCCACACCGTCGGGCTGATCACCAGCCCGCATCTGGTGACGTATCGCGAGCGGATCCGCGTCAACGGCCGCGCCATCCCCGAAGCTGACCTGCTGCGCATCCTTGCGGAGCTGGCGCCGACGATCGACTCGATCGAGGCCGGGTTGAACGATCAGCAGTATTTCAGCCCGCAGGGCATCTTCCTCGCCATCGCGCTGCGCTGGTTCGATGAGCAGGGAGTGAACGCGGCCATGCTTGAAGTTGGCCGCGGCGGCCGTTTCGACGATATCGCCGTCGTGCCCAACCGGCTGGCGCTGTTCACCCCGATCATGCTGGAGCATACCGAACACCTCGGCGAGACGCTTGAGCGGATCGCGTGGCACAAAGCTGGCATCATTAAGCCGCACTGCTACGCTTATAGTGTGCCGCAGGCGCCGGAAGTGCTCGCCGTGCTGCAAGCCGAAGCCGATGCCCAAGACGCCGAATTCGCGTGGATCGCACCGAACGACATGGGGCAGTATCGCGGGCAAACGGAAAACGGCATTTTGATGGAATTAGGCCGCTACGGCGTCGTCGAAGTCAGCTTGCTTGGGCGGTATCAGGTCGCCAATGCGACGCTGGCGGTGCAGGGAGTCGGCAATATGCACAGCCGCCTGCCGGGCATCTCGCACGGCGCGCCGGCCTATGTCGAGGCCATCCGCGCGGGCTTAAAACGGGTCAATTGGCCCGGCCGCTTGCAAAAATTGCAAGACCAGCCCGCGGTTTATCTCGACGGGGCGATCAATGCCGAATCGGCGCGGCTGGCGGCGCAGAGCCTTGAAGGGCGGCTGACCGACCCTATCATCGGGATCGTTGGCGTGCCAGAGGATAAGGATTACCTCGGCGTGTACACCGAGCTTGGCCTGCTGTGCGAAGCGCTGATCTTGACCGAGACGACGCGCAACGTGACTCTTCGCTTTCCGGAACGCGAACGCGCGCTGGCTGCTGCCCGCCGCTTCAACAACGATGTGACGCATACCGAAACGCTCGATGCGGCAGTCGATCTCGCGCTGAAACGGGCCGGCAGCGACGGCACAGTGCTGATCTTCGGCACGCAGTCGATCGTAGCCGATGCCATCCAGCGCTGGAACCTCAGCTATGAGGTCATTTGAACGCGTCGGCGCTGCGGGCTGCCGTCAGTGCCGACGCCTGCTCTTCGGCCGGCGGTTTGACGCACAGGAAATCCCCGATCACCAACGCATCCATGCGCGTGCGCAGGTAGCAGTCGACCGCTTCCTCGGGCGTGCAGATGATCGGCTCGTTCTCGTTGAAGCTGGTGTTGATCAGCACCGGGATGCCCGTCCGCTCGCTGAAACGGGCGATCAAGTCGTAATAGAGCGGGTTTTCCTCACGGCTGACGGTTTGCAGCCGGCCCGTATCGTCAACATGGCAGACGGCAGCCAGCCGTTCGCGCCACCCCGGTCTGATCTTGTAGACGTGCAGCATGAACGGCGATGGATGGCTGTGTTCGAAAATATCGTTTTGCCGCTCGGCCAGCACGACGGGCGCGAACGGGCGGAACCACTCACGCCGTTTGATGCGCGCATTAAGGACATCCTTCATCTCGGCGCGCCCCGGGTGCGCGAGGATCGAACGATTGCCAAGCGCGCGCGGCCCCCACTCCATGCGCCCCTGAAACCAGCCGAGCACCGCCCCGCCGTCGATCAAATTGACGGCCGCTTCGATCAGCTCGTGGCGCGGCAGTTCGCGATAGACGAGACCTGCGCCGTCGAGCGCGGCTCTGATCGCAGCGCGGTCATAGGCCGGGCCGAGGTAGGCATCGCGCATCACGTAGCGCGTTTTTTCGCCTAACAGCGACTGGCTGACGTAGAGCGCCGCGCCCAGCGCCAGCCCTTCGTCGCCGGCCGCTGGCTGAATGCTCGTCTGCGTGAACGGCGTATGGTCAAACAGTTTGCCGTTGGCGACGCTGTTGAGCACGGCACCGCCCGCCATCGCCACGCGCTCGACCGGGACAAGCCGGTGCAGCAGGTTAAGCAGATGCATGTAGCCTTCTTCGAAGATGGCCTGCAAACCGTAGGCCAGATCCATCTCGCGCTGTTCGATCGCTGCCCCATGCGGGCGCGGCACCCCGAACAGCGCGACCATGCGATCGGAATACTGGCGCTGGATCACCATCTCGCCGCGGTCGTTGATATCGATGCCGGCATTCTCGCCGAACGGCACAAAGTAGGCTGGGTTCAATCGAATGCCATTATCGCTCAAGCGCACCATATCGCGAAAAGTCTCGAGATAGGCCGGGCCGCCGTAGGGAGCCAGCCCCATTACCTTGCCTTCGTCGCCGTACTGGCCATAGCCGATGAACTGGCATACCATCGTGTACAGCCAGCCCAACGAGTGCGGCACATAGATACGCCGTTTAACCTCGATCGTCCGGTCGCGGCACTCAGCCAACATACAGGTGACAAAATCGCCCGAACCATCGATGCTGAAGCCGGCCGCACGATCCCATGGCGATGCAAAATAGGCGCTGGCGATGTGCGCCAGATGGTGTTCGACGAAGACCTGTTTGAAGCGCAGGGCGGAAGGATCGGCGCCGCATTCAGCGGCCAGCAGCGCCTTCAAATCGCCCAGCGACCGGCGGGCTGCCCGCATGCGCAGCAGGTTGGGCAGCTTATCGGCATGGCCTAGCAGGTAGCGCGCTTTCGGCAGCATATTGGCGCCCGGATCATGGCCGATGGCGACGTAATCAAGGTCTTTGAAAGTCACCCCGCCCATCTCCATAACCTTGAGCACGCTTAGGCGAGGAAAGCCGGCATAATATTTGATGCGGTTGAGCCGTTCCTCGGCGATCGCAGCGACCGGTAGCCCATCGATCAACAGAGCGGCGGATGCTCCGGCGTGATAGGTGTTAAGCCCCAGAATCACAGGCATCGCGCTAAACCATCCTCTTTGTTAAAAGACCACCCAACTCTAGCAAAACCTCGTGAGGAATTCTACGGCCGAATTGCGGCGACGGTGCGGCGTCCCGTTATGGGCGGTTCCAACGGCTGAGCATCTCATGAAAGGGAGATAAGACTTAAAGCCTGCTTTCAACCGTTTAAACAAATTGCAAAAAACTCTTAAAGCAATGAGGCTAACGTGATAAAGGCTTATGCACTCGAAAGTCAGCTCAATCATGGCTCGCTTTTTCGCACTGCGCCTTTTCCGCACCTTCCTGACGTTGTTCGGGGTTGTGCTGCTCACATTCATGCTCGGCCGGCTCTCTGGCGATCCAGTCGCCTTGATGCTGCCGCAGACAGCATCAGTCGAGGACTACCAGCGCATTCGCGCGCAAATGGGGCTCGATCAGCCGCTGCCCGTGCAGTTCGTCGTCTACATGGGCGATTTGCTGCGCGGCGATCTGGGCAATTCGATCCGTTTCAACCGGCCGGCGCTTGAGGTTGTGCTGGAACGCGTGCCGGCCACGCTTGAGCTAGGGCTGCCAGCGTTGATCTTGTCCGTGCTGCTCGGTGTGCCATTGGGCATTCTCGCCGCTTACCGGCGCGATAAACCATTCGACCGTTTCATCATGAGCTTCAGCTTGGCCGGGCAGTCGCTGCCAGCGTTTTTCATTGGCATCGTTTTGATCCTGATCTTCAGCGTTGAACTGGGTTTGACGCCTTCATTCGGCCGCGATACGCCCCAGCACTTGATCCTGCCAACGCTCACGCTGACGATCTACCCGTTGGCCTTCATCATCCGGTTGGCGCGCTCCTCAGTGCTGGAGGTGCAAAGCGAAGCCTACATCCGCACCGCGCAGGCCAAGGGGCTGCGCCCCGGCCGCGTCGTCAGTGTGCATGTGCTGCGCAACGCGCTGATCCCACTGGTGACTATCATCGGCTTGCAGGTGGCGGCCATCATCAGCGGCTCGGCTATCGTTGAGACGGTTTTTTCGTGGCCAGGGATCGGCTTGCTGGCGGTCAACTCGATCGGCGCGCGCGATTATCCCGTGGTCCAAACGATTGTGCTGTTGAGCGCAGCGGCCTTCGGCATCATTAACATGCTAGTCGATGGCCTCTACTTCCTCGTCGATCCGCGTATTCAGACGGACTAAGCTATGGCTGAGACAGTGCGCTTGACGACCCCAGCCTTGAAATACGACGCAACCACCCCCCTGCGGCGCCCGAGTATCGTGAGTTTTTTGCGCCGCCGTTCAACGCCGGCCGTCAACTTGAGCTTGCTGGTGTTGGCCGGCTTGACGCTGGCTGTCTTGTTAGCGGGCCAACTCTCGCCGCATTCGCCGACGGCCATCAACTTGCGCAACCGGCTGGCGCCGCCCGCTTTCATCGAGGGTGGAAGCTGGGAACACCCGCTGGGCACCGATGCCACCGGCCGCGACATCCTCAGCCGGGTGCTGCACGGAGGCCGCGTCTCACTGCTGGTCGGCGGCATCGCGACCGCGCTGGGGCTGGCGCTGGGCACTGCGCTCGGCCTGATCAGCGGGTTCGCGCGCGGCTGGATCGACGAAGTCATTATGTATCTCGTCGATGTGCAGCTCTCGCTGCCGTTTATCTTACTGGCCGTGGCGGTCGCGCTGGTGCTGGGCAATTCGCTCGGCGTTCTGATCGGTTTGGCCGCCGTTTCCACATGGCCGTTTTTCGCGCGCATCATTCGCGGCGTCGTCCTCTCGCTGCGCGAGCGTGAATTCGTGATCGCCTCACGCGCAGTCGGCGCTAGCGGAGCGCACATCATCCGCGAGCATTTGCTGCCCAACATCGTGGCGCCGGTGCTAGTGATCGCCACGCTGAGCGTTGGCCGCGTTATCCTGCTTGAGAGCGGCCTGTCCTTTATCGGCGTCGGCATCC
>JBDNDP010000015.1:0-74932 GCA_046719065.1 Aggregatilineales bacterium
TCCAGACAGTGCGCTTCAGCGTGCCGATGAAACGCTCGATGAAGGGGTTCTCCTAGGGATGGCCAGGTTCGATGTAGAGCGTCTGACAGCCGCCGGCTTTCAACCATGAGCTGACCTTGTTGGCGATGAATTCTAAGCCTTTGTCGCTGTTGGTCTATATTTAGTGTTAGTATTAGGACGCTACTTTATCCGGGGCTTACTGGCCGGCAGTATCAAAGGTTAGCTTCGTTGAGCTGTCACAGAAAGAGGAGTACCCCCTGCGGCACTCCTCTTTAGTGTTTGAGTTCTCATCTTGTTGCGATATGCGCACATCTAAGAGGCGAGCCAAGTGAACAGCAGGATCGCCAAAGCCGTGACTAAGATCGTGCCGCCAGCTATGATCCAATCCTGACGCAGCCGAAGTTCCAAATGCGATGCAGTTTCACGTAGGGGAGAGAAATCAATACCAGCTTTAAGCTGCGCTTGTAGGCGCTGTTCCGCCCGCGTCAGTGCCTGCAACATCCTCTCAGCGCGGGCGCGAAGGCGCTGTATCAGTGCCGCAAAAACGTATACAAGGTCTCCCGCAGGCACAAGCGGCATTGAGGGCGTCTTCACATACCGTCCCACGATTACTGCGCCGGATGCGATACCAACGCCCGCGAGGATTGGGAAGATAGCTGGCCAAATCTTATCGGGCTTGAGCGAGTCGGTAAGCGGGGTGGCAGCATCTGGCAAAAGGAAGAACAGCGCGGCGACACACCCCAGCAGCGCGAACCAGATAAGCCAAACTGAGCGAGGTTGACCTTTCTGTGGGGCGGGGGAATGCCAGATCAGCCACAAAAAGCGCGCCATCAAGAGCGTCGTGCCCACGGCCGCCATTGAGAGTGGCAAGGTAAGCTGCCCAGCCCAATCAACCGGCAGGCCATCGGTGACGCTTTTTAGCGCAGTTTTGGCGACCGCGCCGCTGGTCAGGGGCAGGCCGGCCAGCGCCAGTGCAGGCAGCAGAAGCAGCAGCGGCACGAGGCGGCTGGCGCCAGCGAAAGCCACCCCCAAAAACAGAGCGCCTTTGGCTAATCCATGGCTAGCAGCATAGAGCGCAATCGCAACCAGAGCTATCTCTCGCCCCTGTGCCGGGCTGAGCAGCCATGCTCCCACGCCCACCATAATGAAGCCCATCTGGCTGATGCTAGAATAGGCAAGCACTGTTTTCGGATTAACCTGCGAGACGCCGATTACAGCGCCATAGAAGGCCGTCACGAGGCCGAGTACGATGATCAGCTCGCCCCAGCCAGCAAGCTCGGCAGGGTTTAAAAAGCGGAGCCAACCCAGTAAACCTGCTTTGATCATAGCGCCGCTGAGGACTGCGCTGGCGGGGATAGGCGCAGCAGGGTGGGCAAGTGGCAGCCACAAGTGCAAAATCACCGCACCCGCTTTGATGCCGAAGCTGATGAATACCAGCGCAGCGCTTAGGTTATCGACCGGTTGCTGGGCCAGTTCGCTCAAAATAAACGTGCCGCTTGAGGTGGCCATGAGGACAAGCCCGGCGAACAGCAAAACTTCACCAATGACCACCAGCACGATGTAAACGTAGCCGGCGAAATAGACATCAGGTTTTCGGGTGTGAATGATCAGCCCATATGAGGCGAAACTCATCAAGGCGAAGAACGTATAGAAGCTCATCATATCGCCAGCGAGGATCAAGCCCAAATTGCCAGCCATGGCGAGGAGAAAAAAGATAAAGAACGTTGGCCTAGCAGCATCGGTTTGCAGGTAACTTAGGGCGAAGATGCTCGCCACCAGCCAGAGCAGCGCCGAGAAAAACAAGACTCTCTGTCCTGTTTCATCAAGCGCAAACTGTGTCCCCAACAGCATAGCGGGGATTTCAATCGCGGTCCCAATCGGCACGAGCAAAGTGGTGAGCAAGCCGGGCAGCGCGGCCAGTGCGGCCAGCGGAACGAGCGCGCGAATGCGTAGCGTATGGAGCAGGCCAAGCGTGAGCGGCACTGCCCACGTTAGGATCAGGAGTGCGGCTGGAAGGGTCACAGGCGATACTCCCGCAGAACTATCTGTTCGATCCAATAAAGCAGTCCAAACGGCATGTTGGCTAAAACGCCTAACGCGACCGCGAAAATCCCCGTGACCACCGGCGGCAGCAAAAGCATCCAATTCGTTTCTAACCGGCCGTTAGGTTTAGTCTCATGGGGCCAGGCGCCTTTTTGGGGCTTGAACCATGCGCGATAAAGGATCGGCAGGAAGTAACCGGCGTTTAACAGGCTGCTAAGCATGAGTATTCCGATCACCCAATCAACGTTGGCGAACACCGATCCTGAGCCGAGGAACCATTTGCTGATAAACCCCGCGGTCGGCGGGACGCCAATCATGCCGAGCGCGCCTATTGTGAAAGCGGCCATGGTCAGTGGCATGCGGCGGCCTACGCCATCCATCTCGCTCACTTTGTGGATCCCGAGCGTCTCGGCGAAATTCCCTGCGCCGAAGAAAAGCGTGATTTTCATGACACCTTGATGCACGAGGTGAAGCAGTCCCCCTGCCGCGCCAATCGGCCCAAACAGCGCAACCCCGAGGATGATGTACGACACTTGACTGACAGTGGAATAAGCCAAGCGTTTTTTTATGTCATCTTGAAAAAGTGCGAGCAAGGAACCAACGAGCACGGTCAAACAGGCTGCCACCAACAAGGGCGTGAGCAGCCCAAGTTGGTTGGCCGTGTTAATGCCGTACAAGTCATAGACGATTCGCGCAATGCCAAAGGCACCCGCTTTCACCACGGCCACCGCATGCAGCAGAGCGCTAACCGGCGCCGGGGCCACCATTGCTCTAGGCAGCCAACCATGAAGCGGAACTAAAGCGGCTTTCACCCCCAGCGAAGCGATAAACATGAAAAAGAGGATGCTGAAGAACAGAGGCTGCTGTTCAGCGATGCTGTTGAGCGCGCCTCCATCCGTAAATTCGACTGGGCCAGCAGCGATATACAGCAAGATGACCGCCAGCAAGAGCAGAGCGCCGCCCGTTAGAGTGTAAACGAGATATGTGCGGCCGCCCCGCATCGCTTTATCGGTGCCGCGATGGACGACCAGCGGATATGTACAAAGAGTCAGCAGCTCATAGAAAATCAGAAATGTAATCAGATTGCCCGCAAGAGCGATGCCCATCGTCGTACTGACGCACAGCGAGAAAAAACCGAAAAAGCGGCTGCGATTTGGTGAATACTCAAGGTATCCAATCGCGTAGATGGTGGTCACGAGCCATAATGTTGCCGACAGCACGATGAATAAGATCGAGAGGGCATCGGCGCGCAGCACCAAATCGATCCCTGGTAGGAACGAAAATCTCGTTTCATAAACGGTGCCGTCGATCAATCCGGCGATCATGATCGCAATCAGGATGAGTTTGGAGATGGCGCCTGCCATGTTAAGCGTCGTGCGAAGACCGTGCCGTTCTTCATTGACGAAAAAGATGACAAGCCCCGGCACGAAGGAAGTGAGCACGATGAACAGCGGCAGCGAGTTTTCCCATGTCATAGGCCGCTCTCCATCAAGCCGATCGATAACAGGTCAAGCACATATCCACCCGCAAATCCTAATAGAAGCGCGAGCACGGCTAAACTGATGGTGGGCAGCACCATCGTCAGCGGCAAGGATGTCACTTTGCTCGCGGCCGCCACATTAGCAGACTCTGTTTTTTCCGCTTGGCGGAAGAAGTTCGTGATGACGCGCATGTTGTAAACGGCAGCGAGCAAGCCGCCCCCGATGATCACGATGCCAATTCCCCAGTAACGATTATCCAACACTGTATCGAGCATCAACCATTTAGCGACGAAACCGCCGCTAGGTGGCAAGGCGGTTAAGCTAACGGCGGCCAGTGTAAATGCAGTGAAAGTCATGGGCAAAGAGCGGGTTAACCCGACAAACGACTTGATGCGATCGTCGTTTGTCGCGAACAGGATGTTCCCAGCGCTAAGAAACGCCGATGCTTTCGCGACGGCGTGTGCTAACACGAAACAAAGGATGCCGGCTAGGGCGATCAAGTTAGTGCGATCGGCCATCAGAATTGGCATCAGCAGGAACAAATACCCTAACTGCGCTACCGTGGAATAGGCGACGAGCAGCTTAAGCCGCGGCTGCATGATCGCTTGGACAGACCCCCAGATCACCGCGCCAGCGCCAAAAACGGAAAGCAGTTGTGGGACCACCGTATCGCCCAGTGGATAAAAAACCTCCATCCACAAGCGCAAGAGGATGTAGAACGAACCTTTAACGACCAGCCCAGATAACAAGGCGCTGACCGGAGCGGCCGCATTGGCATGGGCTGGGGGCAACCAAAAGTGCAGTGGAAATAAGGCGGTTTTCATCACAAGGCCGACGGTGATCAATGCTGCTGCCACCAACAGCGCCGGGCTCTCGTTCACGACGGTTCCTAGATTGGCGATGTCGAGCGTCCCGAAACCGCCGTAGAGGAATACCACTCCCATCAAGTACAGCAGCGAACCAGAGAGGCTAACCAGCAAATAGCGCATGGCCGCTTTGAGCACCTTAGGTTTGCCAGCCAGCGCCGTGAGCGCAACGGCAGAGAAGCCAAGCAGCTCTAAGGTGACGTACAGATTAAAGACGTCTCCGGATAAGAACAGGCCATTCAACGCTGCTATCAGGAACATCCACAGCGGCCAGAAGAAATTGCGCTGATGCTGCTTGAAGTCGTCACCGGGTTCCGATCTGAAATAGCCATAGGCATAAATCGTGATGGCTGCTCCTACTACGGTTGTGAGCAGCAGCATCAGCAGCGAGATGCTATCCAACACAAGATCAATGCCGAGCGGTGCGCCCCATCCCCCAATAGTGTGTCGAACTGGGCCTGCTTCGATGAACAAAACGGTCAAGATAAGTACAGCGATGCCCTTTAGAACGCTGCCGGCTGCAGCAAGGTAAAACGACCACCGCGGCAGCAGAAAAACGATGATCGCAGTGAGCAAGGGAATCGCAATGACGAGCGGAAGCCAAAATGCACCATCTGCCATCGTTTAATCCTCTTCATCTGGCAGAATTTGTGCCCAACCAGTCACCGATTGTATTTGCGTGGCCAGCGCAAGCGCCAAGCCCGTAGCGCAGACCGCTACAACAATGCCAGTAATCACTAAAGCATGTGGCACGGGATCGCTGGGTTGGTCTATGCCGCGGTATGCGATCGCGATGAAAACCATAAAAACGCCGACTCCCATGACGTTCATCCCAATAATTTTGCGCAGCAAATGTGAGTAGGCGAGCAGCGCGAAAAGGCCCATCGCGAACAGAAGAATTCCGGCGATCGCGTACAGCACTCCAGAACCAACCATCAATCATCCTGCCTTTCTGGGATGCCGCCGAGGAAAAGGAGCATCAGCGTGACGCCGATCGAAATTGTGGCGGCGCCTTCGATGAGCAAGATCAAAGCCTTTGCCTGTTCCGGTGGGTATTGCAGGAATGCGCCTTCGTTCAAAAGCAGCAGCAACCCGACCACGATAAACGCCGTCAGCCCTATGATCAACAGCAGGCGCAGCATAAAGCGCAAACGTTGTTTCGGCAGCCAGATGGTCGCGGCGATCCATAACACCCCCATCCCACCCAAAACAGCGCCGCCCTGAAAAGCGCCGCCAGGAGCATCGGCTCCTAGCCATAATAGATAGCCGGAGGTGATGACCATCAGCGGCAGCAGAAGCCGGACGAAAGCCGTGAGTACCGGGCTGTCCGGCACTTTCATCCAAACGCGCGCTTTTCTCGCCATTGACCAGATGCCGAGCACAGCAAGGAAAAGCACAGCAACTTCCAAAAGGGTGTCATATCCCCTGAAGTTCAACAGCACCGCTGTAACAGGATTCAGTAAACCGGTAGCAGGCAAATTTTCGGCCGCAGCTTCTGATAAGCGCGGCTGGTCTGCTGGCAGTGCGAATACAACCGCGATCGTGGCAAGCGCCAGCACAGCGGCAAGCGCCAAGATCACCATGCGCGCCGGTGTTAGGCGAGTGTCGTCGTCAAGAGGGGTCTTGTACAATTTCCATTTCCTCTGCGCCGGCTGTATCTGGCGCTGACTCTTCATTCGGTTGATCGGTCAGCGTTTCATCTCGCGCAGCCTGTGCTTTGCGCATCGCGCTCAACGTTGACAGCAGCAGCGCCCCTGTTAGCCCAGAGCCTACTGCCGCTTCTGCCATGGCAACATCTGGCGCTTGCAGACGAACCCACGCGAGGGCGACCAAAAGGCCGAAGGCGATGAATAAGATGACCGATCGAAGCAGGTCGGGGGTGGTGAGCGCGAACCAAGCGCATAGCACCAGCGTTATGACCAAAAAAACATCGAATAGGACGACAAAAGTGAAATTCATGGCCCTTTTTCCCAAGGCTGTTGGCCCTGTTGTAAGGTGAAACGCCCGATCAACTGTGAAACTGTTGAACTGGCAACGAGGACTAAAATCCAGATGAGTCCGAGTTTGATGAGCGCTGAAATTGTTTCAACTTGAAAGGCTGCTCCCACTATGACCAGCCCTAAACCAAGGTTGTCTGCTTTCGTCAGCGCATGCAGGCGCGTAAAGGTATCGGGCAGCCGCAGCAATCCCACTGTGCCGGTCAGGAAGAAAAAACAGCCGACGATGATGCAGATCACCGTGATGACGTCATTCCAGACCATGTTTCAACTCCGCTGAAGGCTGGTTCGCATCAGTTCTTAGCTGGCCGTAACGGGTGAAGACGACGCCGAGGATCCCTGCCAGCAGCGCAAAAACGAGGGAGACATCTTGAAACGCTTCGTTCCGCGCTTCCAGTGAGAGCAGTATCAAAATCGTCGTCCCGGTGGTTCCAAAAAGTTGAATCGTCAACAGCCTGTCAGATGCTGTTGGGCCGCGCAGAATGCGTATTAGTCCTGCGCCAATATTGAGCAGGAGAAAAAACGCCGCAGCCTGATAAATGATGTTCATGTTGCATCCTCAGATAGTTTCACCCCATAGATCGCTGCGACGCGCATCTCTAAAATGCGCAGCTCTTCGATGACAGGTGCGTCTTTGTCCAGCACATGCACGATAAGGATATCGTCCTTCAAGTCTACACATAGGGTTCCGGGCAGTAGACTGGTCGTATTGGCAACGATAACGCGGCCATAGCCCTGCCTTAGGCGCAGTGGGTAGTGCAGCAAACCGGGCCTTAAAGGCATCTCCGGTCGTAAGACGCGCATGGCGACGTCAATGCTGCTGAGTACCGATTTGCGCAGAAAATAGAGCACGTAGAGGATCACCCCAAGAACGTGAATCCGCCACCGCTTCGTTGGCAAAATGAATGCGCTCAGAGATGTTGCGAGGATGACGACTGGAATTCCGAGGATCCACGAGTCGATATTTCCTCGGTTCAATACCCACCACAGCCCCGCAAACAGCGCTCCTCGCAAAGTGAGGTCAAAGATGCTAAAAAGTGGCGATGGGCGCACACTTTCACGTTCGGCAACTTTGTGCACAGCCTTATCCATCTGCAAGCCTTCTTAGGGCATACCATTAACTTAAGAGCGCTCACCTAACCAATCAGTCGATCGTTTAAAGCTCTATCGCCATGGCTGAATATCTAATCGTTAAGAAACAACGCCAGTGTTTCTTTTGTGAGGGGCGCATCGTCGCAGCAACTTCATAGGATACAAACGCCCCAGCTTAAAAACAACTATTTGTGAGGGATTTGTTCGACAAAAAAAGAGGATCTCTTTTAGGCTAAGAAAGAGCTAAAAATAAGCACTTATGCTTTCATAAAGGCCTAACGACCCCAAAAAGTATAGCATAATTTAGCATGCAAGGGCTAACAAGCCGGTTAAAGCGGTCGGTGCAGCGGTTTCGAGCAAAGTGTGCACTTACTGTGCGAGATGAATCAAAATCCCGCCTAAAGGGGCGGGGTTCGTTGTGCGGGGCCGACGGGTTTCGAACCCGCGATCTCTGCCTTGACAGGGCAGTATGTTAACCGCTACACCACGGCCCCTTTAATGTAATGCAGTAACTATACTCACCGCAGGAAACAATGTCAAGAGATAGTTTCGCGCGATGCACACCGTGTTAGCTGCCAGTGAAACGCATTGAGGCGCTGTTTACGATGTTTTAAGTGTTAACTGGCTTTCGCTAGGACAATATCGTGGCGGAGCTGGCGCAGACCCAAGCTCTTTTCTTTGCGCACGAGTTCTTTGGTGATACATAGGAGCTTTGCAATCTCGGCCGTCGCGTAACCCTGCTCATAGAGCTGGATAATATGGCTGCGCCGCGGTGGAAGCTTCGCCAGCGCTGAACTCAGCGCATCACGTTCTTTCCAAAGCTCAACCCGTTCGTGCTCATTTTTTTCATCTGGCACATACTCCTCTAGGTCATCTAGAGATATTTGACCCCCCTCGCGCCGCGATGCTTGCATAATTTTGAACCAAGCGATCTTCTTCAGCCATGCTGTGAACGGCAGATCGCGATCCTCGTAATGCCCGCTTTCCATTTTTATGTAGGCGGTGATGAGGGTTTCTTGCAGGATCTCATCATCCTCTGTCGATGTTCCGTTTTTCCAGCGAATAAAACGTAACAAAGGCTCGCAGCCGCCTATGGCGATCCACTCATTCCACGCAAGCTCACGATCTTCTGCTTTTGTAGTATTGATAGGAAGCATACGCTGAACCAACTGATGCACCGACCGATTGTTTCCACACAAACGCATTTGGAGAACTCCTTATTGAGAGGAGAGAAGCGCGTCCGTAACTTTCGGCAATGTGGTCGAAACTTAGCGAGGATGAATGGTCAGTTTGCTGACTCTCCACCTGAATAATGTTGCTGTCTATATCATTCGTGACATGGCCATTTTCATCGATGTAATGAGTATACAATAAGAACTTTTGTTCTGCAATATGGCGATCATGAGACTTAGGTTTGAGACCTAAATGCTGCTTTGGTTTTATTGGGTGTAACAGGCGCTATAATGAAGTGCAGGAGAGTGGGCCAATGTATGGTGATATGGCATTGGTAAATCGGTGAGGAATTGCCCTTGAAGATCGTTTCTTACGGCGACGCGCTCATTATTCAAGCTGATGAGCGGCTTGATGCGAGCACTAATCAACAAATGAAAGAGCATTGGCAGCGGGCTGCCAGCTTTCCATTTTTAATTGTTGACTTAGAAAACACTACATTTATCGACTCAGTGGGACTGGCTACTTTGGTCAGCGGTCTCAAACTGGCTCGCCAGCGTGGTGGAGAATTGATCTTGGTCAATCCGTCTGAAAATGTACGGATCATCTTCGATTTGACACATATGGATCGCGTATTTCAGATTGCGCCGACGATACAAGCGGCGCTCGCTCTGGCTGCCAATCGTAAGAACTGATCATGACTCTTGACTCTTTAGCCACCGAACGAGCCCGCGTGCAGCAGCTTGAGGCCGAACTTGAGGAGATGACGGTGATGCTGGCCCAATCGTGGGATCAGCTTGTATCGCTCATGCAAGATGCGCCCGGGCCGCCTAACTCGACGACCGATATCGTCCCGTTCTTAGAGTCGATCATGGCGGCGCTGGATGCCCCGATGGGAGCCGTTTACTTGCTCGATCGTGGGGATCAGCCGGCTGACTGGTTTGTCATTCCTTCTGAAGGTGTTAGTTTCACCGCTCTGCGTGCCAGCCTGAATGCTGCGTTGGAGCGCTGTGAGGCCATAACTGTGGTCGCCATCGATACGCTGTCCGGGTATCCATCGGCTTGGCTGTTGACGCCTCTAGTGGTGTCTGGGCGGGCCATTGGCGTGGTCGGCGTCGGCTTTGCCAATGCCGACCATGAATTTAAGGTTGGCGACAAGGCGCTGGTGCGTCGCATGACCGAACGGGTTGCCAGCCAGATTATCGCCGCAAGCCTGCGCGAGAGTGAGGCGCGCGAGGCGAAAATCGCTCACGAGCTGCAAATTGCAGGTCTCATTCAGCGGTCAACACAGCCTATCCATTATCCGCAGATCAACGGGATCGATCTGGCGGTCGATTGGAGGCCTGCTTCTATAGTTGGTGGAGATGCATGGGGATGGGTGCAGCAGCCGAATAATGTTCTGGCTGTCTTTATGGTTGATGTTGCCGGAAAAGGACTGCCGGCAGCGCTTGGCGCGGTTTCGCTGCATACCTTGATCAAAATGGCGCTGCGCCTCGGTTTGACGCCGGTCGAGGTGCTGCGACATGTCAATAGTGAGGTGTATGAGACTTATACTGCAGCCGACCTTCTGGCAACTGCCGTGATTTTGAGTCTTGATCTTTCCAGCGGGCTGTTAATGCAGGCTAACGCCGGTCATCCACCGACGCTCATTCGCCGAGGCGACGAATGGCTGCGCTGGCGTTCGACGGCGCCACCTCTGGGTGTGCTGGCCTCTATTGAGCCTGAACTGCATGCTTTGGCGCTTGACGCGGATGAGCTGGTGATCGTCTACAGTGATGGACTCACTGAATTGAAAACGGACAGCGGCTTTTGGGGTGAAGCAGGCTTGAAACGCGCTGCTGAGCTGGCCTTCGGACAGTCAGCAAAGCAGGTGCTTCGCGCGATTCTCGAGTCAGCGCAGACCGCAATGCTGCGCGGAGCCGACGAAGACGATCAAACCATCTTGTGTCTTCAGTATTTGGGGCGCTGAAGTGGCCAACTCTCAGTACCTTCAAATTCCCGCCAATGTCGAGGCGCTGCACAGGTTAGATGCTTTCATAACTTCTGCGGTAGGCTCGTACGACGCTGCGACCGCTGCCCGTGTTCGACTGGCTGTGCATGAGGTGTGTCTAAACATCATTGAGCATGCCTATACTGGACAGGATGGGGAGATCGAGCTTGAACTTGTGATGGATGGCGCTCAACTCGAGATTGTCGTCCGCGATTTCGCCCCGTCGCTCTTTGACTTAGGCAGCCGGCCGCTGCCCCCCAATCCGTTCGATTTGCCTGAGGGGGGGTGGGGATTGCATATCGTTTTTAGCGTGATGGATCGTGTAGAGCATCGAAGGATGGCCGATGGCAATGAGTGGTTATTAGTGAAGCAGCTGTCCTAGCTCGATGAGCATAGCGCGGGAGTAGAATAGGCATGAAGTACCGTTTGATGGTGATCGATGATGAAAGCCCGGTGCGGCGTCTGGTCGCTTACACGCTGCGTTCGCTGGATATTGAAGTGATTGGAGCCGAAAATGGCGCTGAGGCATTACAGTTAGCCGAACAGTACCGGCTTGATATGATTTTGGTCGATATCAATTTGCCCGAAATGGATGGGTTTTCTGTCATCGAACGGCTGCGTTCTCTGCCCGCTCTTGCTGAGGTGCCGGTCATCACCGTTACCGCGCGCAGTCATCAGGGTGATGAAGCTAGAGCGCGTTCGCTGGGCGCGAGCGATTTCTTCTACAAACCCTTCAGCACGCAGGAACTGCGTTCACTAGCGCAGCGGTTCCTTCTTGAAAAGCACAATGAGCGAAGGGCTACCTAAAACCAATCATGTATGACATTCTGTTGCTTGGCGAATACTTCTTCGACATTATCTATTCTGGCTTGACCGAATTTCCGGAACTTGGTCGCGAGGTCATGAGCAGCAGCTTGACTACGACCGGGGGAGGTATGTTCATCACAGCCGCAGCCCTCTGCCGTTTGGGCGCGCGTATCGGATGGCCAGCGACTTTTGGGAGCGATCCTTACAGTGCTTTTGTACACGATCTTTCCCTGCGGGAAGGGATCGACTTGCGTCTCGCTCGAACGCTGCCTCGTCCCTTTCAGCGCGTCACGACGTCGATGCCGCTGCGCAATGAGCGGGCTTTCGTCACTTATGTTGATCCTGCGCCGGAAGACGATTATGCCTTTTGGCTTAGCGCCGTCTCGATCGCTGAATATCGCCATCTACATGTTGATGGAGCGAGGCCGCTCGCGGCGATCGGCCCAATACTGGAGACGGCGCGAGCGCGCGGGAAGACGATCTCGATGGATTGCCAAGACAGCCCTCTGCTCAAATCTGGCTGCGATTGGAAAGCCTTGCTTCAGCAGGTCGATATTTTCATGCCGAATGCGCGGGAGGCTTGCATTATTGCAGCGGTCGATGATGTGGCTGAAGCAGCGCGTATAATTAGCCGTTGGGTCGATCGTGTCGTCGTCAAAGATGGCCCAAATGGGGTTTGGATCGGGCACAGTGAAACCCTCGTTCACGTCGAGCCGATCTTCGCTGGCGAGGTCGTCGATACCACTGGCGCAGGAGACTGTTTTAATGCAGGCTTCTTGTATGCTCACATTGTCGAGAAAGCAAGCGATCGGATATGCGGGATCTATGGCAACATTTGCGGTGGTCTTTCGGTGACCAGTGTTGGCGGGGCGACCAGTTCGCCAACTTATGCTGAACTGCGCGTTTGGTTTGACAAACTGCAAACGCCGCAGCTAGGTTAGTAGGTCATCAGCAAAAAGAGCGAGGCTTGCCCCGCTCTTTTCGTTTCAAATCGTTCGGTAGTTAGTGTGCTGACTAAGGCGCTGACTGCAAATCGAGTTCGCCGCGCAGGACCGACTCGCGCTCGGTTGGGATAAGGCGGAAGCCAAACTGCTCAACGAGACGAATCATCTCTTTGTTTTCTTCAAGTACGTGCCCAAACATTGTGCCGACTTTCTCATCGCGCGCGATTTCGATCAAACGGCGCAGCAGTTCGCGGCCTAACCCTTGGTGTTGGAATTTATCACTCACCAGTACCGCAAATTCCGCTCTGTTTGTCCCGTGAATTTTGCTGATGCGAGCGACGCCCATGATCTCAGGCTCGCCGTTCGAGTCGCGGCGCACTGCCAATAGCGCCATCTCGCGGTCATAGTCGATGAAGCAGAGGCGCGATAGGCGTTCATGGCCGATACGCTGGCTCAGGTTCATCGCTTGGAGATAACGATTGTAAACCGTTCGCTCTGACAAAGTTTCATGGAATTTTGCCATCAGTGGCTCATCCTCGGGCCGGATCGGGCGGAAGGTGATCTTAGTGCCGTCTTTGCTTTCCCAACTGCCAATATACTGGGTTGGGTAGGGGCGAATGGCCGGGTGCGGCAGCTGCTCGGCATCGATCTCGGGTTCATAGACCAGAACTCGCGCATCGAGGGCAAGTAACTGCTCGTGCGAAGCCAGCAGCGGGTTAATGTCAATTTCTTTGATGAACGGCTGTTCAACCACGAGTTGGCTAAAGCGCACCAAGATTCGTTCTAGCGCGTTCATATCGACCGGCGGCCTCCCACGCACGCCTAGCAGCGCTTTATAGATGCGCGTTGTCTCCATCATGCGGCGAGCTAGCGTCGTGTTTAACGGTGGCAGGCCAAGCGCGCTGTCTTTGAACACCTCAACGAGCTGGCCGCCCGTGCCGAATAAAAGCACCGGGCCGAACTGTGAATCGACGCTGCTGCCAATGATCAGCTCATAGCCATCGAGCTTGGCCATCGGCTGCACTGTGACCCCATGGAAATGTCCTTCGCCAGCGGCCCGCGTTACACCTTCTTCGATCGCCTTATAAGCTGCACGAACGGCGTTTTCGTCGCGTAAGTTAAGCTGCACACCGCCGACATCGGTTTTGTGGGTGATCGTCTCAGAGTTTAACTTCAGTACGACCGGGTAACCGATGGCTTCGGCTGCTTTGACCGCTTCGTCCTCGCTGTGCGCTAGCTCGGTTTGCACCGTCGGGATATAGTAGGCGGCTAATACCTGCTTCGACTCATACTCGGTGAGGATGGTGCGACCGCTTTGGCGAACTCCACTGATAATCTTTTCCACCAGTGCGCGGTCTGGCGTTTGCTGATATGAATCGAGCGGCAGCATAGGCGTTTCATAGAGCGCGCGCAGGTTGTAGTTATACTGCCACATGTAATTAAAAATACGCGCAGCAGTATCGGGAAAGCGAAAAGTGGGGATGTTGGCGCGGTTGAGAACTGCTTCGCCGCCGGCCACTTCGGGGCCGCCCATCCAGCTCGCCAGCACCGGTTTGTCGCTAAAACCCTCAAACTGCCGCAGTCGTTCAGCCGTCTGGGTAGGGTCAGTCATCGCCTGCGGGGTCAAGATGACGAGCAGGCCGTCAGCATTGGGATCTTTGCCGGCGATCTCGAGCGTTTTCGCGTAAAGGTCGGGGCCGGCATCGCCGAGGATGTCGATCGGATTATTGTGGCTCCAGTGCGAAGGCAGCAGCGCATTAAGCGCCGCCATTGTTTCGTCAGAAAGCTCGGTCAATTCGCCTCCGCCTAAGATGAGCGCGTCGGTCGCCAAGACGCCGGGGCCGCCAGCGTTAGTGATGATTGTTAATTTGCGACCTTTTGGCTGCGGCTGTTTTGCCAGCACTTCCGCCATATTGAAGACATCCGAGATGCGGTCAACGCGGAGGACACCGCAGCGTCGAAAAGCGGCATCAAGCACCTCATCACTTCCGGTTAGCGAACCGGTGTGCGAGGCAGCCGCATGCGCCGCCGCCGCAGTGCGCCCAGCTTTGATGATGATGATCGGCTTCTTGAGCGCGACTTCACGGGCGGCCGAGATAAAAGAGCGCGCATCGCCGACGGACTCCATGTAAATGACGATGCTGCGCGTCCTATTATCTTTGCCGAGGTAGTCGATGAGATCGCCCCAGCCAACATCGAGCATCGAGCCGATCGAAATGAAGGCGCTGAAGCCGACGTTTTCACTAAAGCTCCAGTCGAGTACTGCAGTGCACAGCGCTCCGCTTTGGCTGATGAAGCCGACGTTACCCGGCCGGGCCATGGCGCTGGCAAAAGTTGCGTTTAGCCCACTCAGCGGCCGCATGACGCCGAGACAGTTCGGCCCAATGATGCGGATATTTCCACGCCGAGCGGTTTCTAGAATCTGTCGCTCCAGCTCGGCGCCTTGCGGGCCGCGCTCCTTAAACCCGGCCGAGATGATGATCAGGCCGCGCACGCCGGCTGCGACGCACTCCTCAACCACGCCGGGTACCGTGTGCGCCGGGGTAACGATGACAGCGAGATCAACCTGTTCAGGAATATCAGCGATGCTCGGATAGGCGCGAATTCCCAAGACGCTGGTCCGCGCCGGATTAACTGGATAGACTGTGCCGCCAAAAGGTGAGCTAATCAGGTTCCAAAGGATCGTGCGGCCGACGCTCCCAGCCCGTTCGGTCGCCCCAATGACGGCGACGTTGTTTGGCGCGAAAATCGCATCAAGACCTTGGGGGCGCGTCGGAGACAGGCCAGCCGCTGCGGGGGTTACAGACGAGGACAAGTTTTGCACAGGGTTCTGCTCCGATCACTGAGTCGGCTCTCGTCATGCATGAACGCAAGCCGATTTGACATTGTGGTTAGGATTGTGCCACAGAACAAAGGGCCAAACAACACGATTGTCATCCTGTAAAGCGGCGATGATAATAACCGTTTACAATGTTTGAACGCATCAAATTTTGTCCTTGAAAGGAGTGAGACGATGCAGCTGGGGCTGATTGGTCTGGGGCGTATGGGTGCGAACATGACCGTGCGTTTGCTACGCGGCGGGCACGAAATGATCGTGTTCAACCGTAGTCCAAAGCCGGTAGAGGCGGCTGTGGCTGCCGGCGCGATCGGCGCGGACTCGATTGCCGACCTTGTCAGTAAATTGACACCGCCACGCGCCGTTTGGGTGATGGTGCCTGCAGGTGAGCCGACCGATGCCATGATTGGCGCGTTGATTGACCTGTTATCTCCGGGTGATACCATCATCGACGGCGGCAACAGTAATTATCGCGATTCGATCCGGCGCGCAGGCGAGGTCAGTGCGCATGGCCTGCATTTCGTCGATGTCGGCACTAGCGGTGGCGTTTGGGGGTTGCAAGAGGGCTATAGTTTGATGATCGGCGGCGATGCCGAGCCGGTTGAACGGCTGCGTCCGATCTTTGAGACGCTGGCGCCCGCCCCGGACCGTGGTTGGGGCCACGTTGGTACGAATGGCGCTGGGCATTTCGTCAAGATGGTGCACAATGGCGTCGAGTATGGCATGATGCAGGCGTTTGCTGAGGGCTTCGAGATCATGAAGTCGCGCCCTGATTTGGGCCTTGATGTGAGCCAAATTGCCGAAGTGTGGCGCTACGGAAGCGTGGTACGTTCGTGGCTGCTCGATCTGATCGCCAACGCTTTGAGTGAAGACGCTGAGCTCGCTCAACTGCGCGGCTGGGTTGCCGATAGTGGGGAAGGGCGATGGACAGTTGCCGAAGCCATTGACCTCGATGTGCCGGCTCCGGTCATTACCATGTCGTTGTTGATGCGCTTCGTCAGCCGGCAAGAAGACAGCTACGCGGCTAAGCTGCTCGCCGCTATGCGCAACCAGTTTGGCGGGCATGCGGTGAAAAGAGTTGATGAGCCATGACAACCATCGTCATCTTTGGCGCGTCTGGCGATCTGACCCACCGCAAACTCATCCCTGCGCTGTTCAACTTGTATCAGCGCGAGCGGCTGGCAGATGGCTTTTGCATCGTTGGGTTTGCACGCCGTCCCTACACCGATGACGACTTTCGCAGCTTGATGCGCGAAGCGATTGAGCGCGCGCTTGGAGATGCGCTTAACCAACGGCAATGCGATACTTTCGTTCAGCGCTTGTATTACGCGCGCGGAGACCTAGCCACACCTGAGGACTATCGCAAACTTGAGGAACGGCTCAAAAATCTTGAGCAAGCCGGTGCTGATCGCCTGTATTATTTGGCAACGGCACCAAACTATTACGAAGCTGTGATCAATAACCTGCACGCCTTAGGGATGGCCAATGAGGACGAAGGCTGGCGCCGAATCGTCATCGAGAAACCGTTTGGCTACGACGCAGCCTCAGCCGATGCGCTGAACCGAACGGTGCATCGCGCTTTTAGCGAGTCGCAGGTCTATCGAATTGACCATTATCTTGGCAAAGAGACAGTGCAAAATGTGCTGTTTTTTCGCTTCGCTAACGCCATCTTTGAGCCGATCTGGAATCGGAATTATGTCGATCACGTGCAGATCACGGTGGCTGAAGACGTTGATGTCGGCACACGCGCTGGTTATTATGACGAGTCTGGCGTGCTGCGCGATATGTTCCAGAATCATCTGCTCCAGCTTTTATGTCTGGTCGCGATGGAACCCCCTGCTAAATTTGATGCGGAAGGCTTGCGCAACGAGAAAGTCAAAGTGCTGCGCGCCATTCGTTCGCCATCCATCGGCGATACGGTTCGCGCTCAATACGAGGGTTACGCCGATTCGCCAGGAGTAGCGCCCGGCTCTACCACGCCGACTTATGCTCTGCTCAAGTTGTACGTCGATAACTGGCGTTGGCAAGATGTGCCATTTTATCTGCGGTCTGGCAAAGCGCTTAAGCGTAAAACCAGCGAGATCGCCGTCCAGTTTCGCCGCCCACCGACCTTGTTATTTGATATGCCGCGCGGCCGTAAGCTAACGCCGAATATCTTGTCTTTGTGCATTCAGCCTGATGAGGGGATTCATCTCAAATTTGAGACGAAAGTCCCCAATTCTTCCGAGATTCAATCGGTTGATATGGAATTCCACTATCGATCATCCTTTAAGGGGACTGCGTTGCCTGATGCCTATGAACGGCTGCTGCTCGATGCGCTGCTTGGCGATGCGACCTTGTTTACACATGAAAAAGAGATCGAACTTTCGTGGAAGCTGATCGATCAGGTGATCGCTGGATGGAAAGGGCCACATGCTCCGCCGCTCCTCACATATGCTCGTGGCAGTTGGGGGCCAGAAGAAGCCGATCTTCTGCTGGCCGATGATGGGCGCATCTGGCGTTTAGGCTGTGGAGAGCACGAAACATGAGCGAAGTGCACGTTTATCCGACTGCTCGACACCTAGCAATAGCTTGTGCAGAACGGATTGTGAGCATTGCGCAGAGCGCCATAGGCGTGCGCGGCCGTTTTATCATCGCTTTGGCCGGCGGAGCGACGCCACGTTTGACCTATCAATTACTTGCGACTGAAGAATATAGCAGCCAGATTGACTGGCGTGACAGTTACATTTTCTTCAGTGACGAGCGCTGCGTCTCGCCAGAGTCGAAAGACAGCAATGCGCGCATGGCGCGGGAGACTCTGCTCAATTTTGTTCCAATCCCCCTCAATCACATCTACCGCATTCATGGTGAGCTGGAACCGCAGCAGGCCGCGGAGCAGTATGAAATAGCACTGCACGACTTTTTTGAGCAGCGTTTAGGGCTGCACTCACCGCAGTTCGATGTTGTGTTGCTGGGTTTAGGCGCGGATGGCCATACAGCTTCGCTGTTTCCGGGTTCTCCGGCCTTGCATGTGCGTGGGCAGTGGGTCGCTGCCCACGAGGTGCCTGCGCTCAAAAGTTGGCGCATCACGTTAACGGCGGAGGCCATCAACGCGGCAGTGAACGTGCTCTTTTTGGTGAGCGGTGCTGAAAAAGCAGAAGCGGTCAAACAAGTGCTAGAAGGGCCGCATCGACCTGAGCTGCTGCCGGCGCAGCTGATCCGCCCTGAAACTGGCAACTTATACTGGCTGCTCGATGCAAAGTCCGCTGCGCTGCTCACGCCAAAGCCGCTGTGACCGCAGCAAGGCGGCCAATTTGTCGTTCAGCGCGCCAGTGTCTCGGCGAGTTTGAGCAGCCGCGGATCGATGGATTTCGTTTTGCCGGCGATTTGCTCCATTGGAGTCGCAGAAACTTCGCCTTTGATCATGCCGATTAGGACGCTGGTCTCACCGTTAAGGAGCCGCTCGGCCGCTGCGCTGCCCAACCTTGAGCCAAGCAGACGATCATAGGCGCCGGGTGCTCCGCCGCGCTGTACATGGCCGAGGATCGTTGACCGGATTTCAAATCCTAACTCTGCCTCGTATTTCTTAAAGTAATCGGCCAGTTGCGGCGCTTTATACTTTGCGCCCTCGGCAACGACGATGATGCCATTTGTTTTGCCGCGCGCATAGGAGTCTTGCAGCGTCTTCGCCAGCGCTTCTGGAGAGGTCTCGATCTCAGGTATGCAGATCGCTTCGGCGCCACCGGCAATGCCTGACATGAGCGCAAGATACCCACAGTCTCGCCCCATCACTTCGACGAGAAACGCCCGCCGGTGCGATGAGGCGGTCACCTTCAAACGGTCAATCGCTTCAAGCGCGATGTTCAGCGCTGTATCTACCCCGATCGTAATATCAGACCCCAATAGGTCGTTATCGATGGTGGAGGCGACTCCGACGACGGGGAAGCCGAGCTGCGATAGCAGATAAGCGCCGGTCTGCGAGCCATTGCCCCCAATGACGACCAGCCCGTCAATGCCGCGATCGCGCAGCACGTTGAGAGCACGTTTGCGACCTTCTTCGGTTCGAAACTCGGAACTGCGGGCGCTGCCGAGGATGGTGCCACCCATCTGAATGATCCCGCCGACATCTCGAGCGCCCATGGGGCGAATATCGCCATCGATCAAACCAGCGTAGCCACGCTGTACCCCGAAGACTTCAGCATTATGGTCGATCGCTGTGCGGACGACGGCACGAATCGCTGCGTTCATGCCGGGCGCATCGCCCCCGCTAGTGAGTACCGCCAGTCGTTTCATTGCTGCTCTTCCTGCGCTATAGTAGCCATATCCAATTCGGGAAGATTGTACACCTGCTAGTGTGGGTTTACAGCGGGCGTTATTTAACAATTCGAACGAGTGATGTCCTGCGTTTGCGCGCTTACGTTATAATCGTAACAATCACACCGCAAACAACTTATTTGAGGAGATATTTTGTCATGACGCAAGAGACGTTTGCGCCGCCGCTTAGTGAATGGTATTACCCGAGTGAGTCTGTGAAAAGTGCCGCGATCGTCACCGACTACGAAGCTTTATACGCTGAGGCCAAAGCTGACCTTGAAGGGTTTTGGGCGAAGCAGGCCGAGAAATTGGAATGGTTTGCGCCGTGGGAAAAAGTTCTCGATCGGTCGCGCGCGCCGTTTTACCAATGGTTTGTGGGCGCCAAGACTAATATCGCTTACAACGCGCTTGACCGCCACATTAAGACATGGCGCAAAAATAAACTCGCGCTGATTTGGGAGGGTGAGCCTGGCGACCAGCAGACCTTTTCTTATTGGCGCTTATGGCGCGAAACGAATAAGTTTGCCAACGTCCTCAAAAGCATGGGCATCAAACCCGGCGATCGAGTCACAATCTATATGGGACGCATCCCACAGTTGGTGATCGCTATGCTAGCGTGTGCCAAGATCGGTGCCGTGCACAGCGTGGTTTACGGCGGCTTTTCTGAACAGGCGCTGGCTGATCGCATCGAGGATGCGCAGAGCCGCGTCGTCGTCACCTGCGATGGTGCATGGCTGCGCGGCAATGTGGTGCGATTGAAGGATGTTGTCGATGAGGCCGTCCGCCGCTCGCCGGTTGTTGAGTCGGTAATCGTCGTCAAGCGAACGGGAACCGAGGTGACGATGGAGCAGGGGC
Organism: Aggregatilineales bacterium; assembly: GCA_046719065.1. Lineage (GTDB taxonomy): Bacteria > Chloroflexota > Anaerolineae > Aggregatilineales > Phototrophicaceae > Flexifilum. The sequence goes on from JBDNDP010000015.1 coordinate 20,375, forward strand.
GCGATTATTGGTATCACGATCTGATGTCCCTGCCGATCGCTAGCCCGTTGTGTGAGACCGCGGTTATGGACTCCGAAGCTCCGTTGTTCATCCTCTATACCAGCGGGACAACCGGCAAGCCGAAAGGCATTTTGCACACACACGGGGGCTATCAAGTTTATACCGCCACGACCTTGCAGTGGGTGTTCGATCTCAAAGACGATGATCGTTACTGGTGCGCCGCAGACCCGGGATGGATTACCGGGCACAGCTATATCGTTTACGCGCCACTGATCTTAGGTGCGACCAGCATGCTTTACGAGGGAGCGCCTAATTATCCTTATCCGAATCGCTGGTGGAAATTGGTCGAAGAATATGGGATTACCATCCTCTATACTGCGCCGACGGCCATTCGTGGTTTGATGCGCTTCGGCGATGCTTGGCCCAACCGCCATGATCTAAGCAGCCTGCGCTTGCTTGGCTCAGTCGGCGAGCCGATCAACCCTGAGGCTTGGCGCTGGTTTTACCGCGTGATTGGCAAAGAACGCTGTCCGATCATGGATACATGGTGGCAAACGGAGACGGGCGGTTTCATGATCACCCCAATGCCTTCAGTGCCCCTCAAGCCGGGCAGCGCGACGCGGCCCTTCCCCGGCATTGAGGTTGATGTGGTCGATGAACAAGGCCAGTCATGCCCACCCGGCGTTGACGGCAACTTGGTCATCAAGCAGCCGTGGCCTGGCATGCTGCGCACCATTTACGGCGACCCAAACCGCTACGTCGACCAGTACTGGAGCGCCTACCGTGAACAAGGTTGGTATCTGACGGGGGACTCGGCGCGCATTGACGAAGATGGCTATGTCTGGATTATTGGGCGCAACGACGATGTGATCAAAGTGAGCGGCTACCGATTGGGTACCGCTGAAGTGGAGTCGGGGTTAGTGAGCCATCCGGCAGTCGCCGAGGCGGCCGCCATCGGCGTTCCCGATGAAGTGCGCGGCAATGTCATTTATGCTTACTGCATCCTTCGCGCCGGCTTTGAGCCAAGTGAAGAGCTGCGCGATAAACTGAAGGAACATATTCGCCATGAGATCGGGCCGATCGCTGTTCCGGCGAAGATCGAATTCGTCGCGACTTTGCCCAAAACCCGTTCAGGCAAAATCATGCGGCGCGTGCTCAAAGCGCGAGCGATGGGGATGCCTGAAGGCGACCTGAGTACGCTTGAAGAGTAGCTGAGCGCGATGGGGGCGGCAGCAGCGCCGCCCCCACTGAGCTTCATCATTGAGCGGCATCGATCAAGTTCTGAATGATGCGCGCGTGGCGCAGCGCCTCCGCCGTGCCGGTGCTCGGCCGGCGGTTTGAGCATACATTATCATAAAAGGCGAGCAGCTCGCTGCGAAAGGCCTCCTCATAAGAAACGATCACACGCTTTTCCCAAGCCAGTTCCCCTTCGTGCCCTTGAATGATCACCGGGCTGGGAAAACTGCGCAAGTACGGCGAGGGGAATTGCAAATAAACGCGATCATGATTTCCGAGGAAGGCGTACTCCTCTCGATAGTCCTTCAGGTCAGAAAGCTGGTGCCAATCCAGCGAGACGTGTAAATCGTTCGGATAGCGCAGCAGCGCGTGAATCGACATTCCGTCGCGCCAAATGTGTGTGGTCGCCACGTTTTCTGGCTCGCCGAGGAAACCATCGAGAACGTAGATTTGGTGAATAAGGCTAACCGTCATCAGGCCGTAAGCCAGCCGCAGGCGCGGAACCTGACGCCGCTCTTTAAGCGCTTCATCGACCAGCGGCGCAAGCGAGCCGCCAGCGAGTCCTTCGAGCCCCCCCCTCACTTGTTCTGCCCATGTTCCGGGCGGGCGATGCCCCTCTAGGATCACACCATCGCCACGGCGCACGCGATGATGCGCCCAACCAAGTTCATCGGCCGGGTGCAGCACTGTGATGCGGACATGAGCGAGATCGCGCATCTCGCATACTCGGTCACGCGCGTAAGCGAAAGCGGGGTCATACAGCTTGTGATAACCAACTTGTATGATGCGGTCACTTGCTTCGGCCGCTCGCGCGATCGTTTCAATTTCGCGCACATTCCATGCCAAAGGCTTTTCAACGAAGATGTGCTTGCCAGCCTCTATCGCAGCCATAACGGTTTCGAAATGTGAGCCGCTGTGAAAGATGCCGACTGCGTCGATATCCTGCTGGGCGAGCAAGGCGCGAAAATCGGTGTACTGTCGCTCTGGCGGGATGTGATAGCGCTTGGCGACCGCTTCAAGCGTTGGGGCGTGCGCGTCCGAAAGCGCTGCAATTTGGAACCGTTCGTCATCTGCCAAGTGAGGCAAATGCATCATCTGGGCGATGCCGCCGCAGCCAATGATGCCGATTGTTAAGTGATTCATGATCTTCTTAGCTCCAAGTGATGCTGCATTAGTCAAGAACGTCTAAACTCCATTTGATTTTAACGCGCAGGATTATAAGACCTCATGACGAAGAGCACTTTTGAGCGCACGTCGGTCATTCCGGCGACCATGGAGCAGATGCTCGCATTCCATGCGCATCCCAAGGCGCTTCAGTGGCTAACGCCGCCGCCGATCTTCGCACAGATGCATCGCGATGACCGGCATTCGCTGGCTGAGGGTGAATTGGAATTTACCCTGTGGTTTGGCCCGATACCCTTCCGCTGGATCGCCCGGCATGAGCCCGGGCCAACTCCGACGTCGTTCGCTGACCGAATGGTGAGTGGCCCGCTGGCGTCTTGGTATCACCAGCACATTTTCTCAGAAGTGCCAGGAGGTGTTCGTCTCACCGATCGTATCGAGCTTGAGCACAAACCTGGACTACGTGGATTTTTCACCCGTTTGATGTTTGATGGCCTGCCCCTGCGCATCCTCTTTTTCTATCGGCATTTACGAACACGGTACAGTGTTCCCAAGTTCGATCGACCCGCCGAGGTTAATTCATGACAGCACCCTCAGGTAGCGCTAAGATCGTCATCATTGGCGCAGGTATCGGTGGATTAACGGCCGCTGCATTGCTCGCTCAAGCGGGTTACGAGGTGACCGTTTTGGAGGCGCAAACTTATCCCGGGGGGTCTGCGGGCACTTTTTTCCATAAGGGATATCGCTTTGAGGCTGGGGCGACTGTCGCAGGCGGCTTTCAGCCCATGGGCCCGCATGCGATTGTTGGCGAACGCCTCGGCATCGAATGGCCGGTTCGTCTGCACGAGCCAGCGTGGGTCGTCCACTTGCCTGACCGGTTGGTCGCTCTGACCCGCGATAACGCTGATGTTTTGGAAAAATTTCCGCGCAGTGCCTTTTTTTGGGATGAGCAAGCGGCGCTGGCTGATCTCGGTTGGTCGCTCTCCGCGCAGGGACTGCCATGGCCTCCAGTTGATGCCAGTGAACTGCGCCGGATCGTCGCGATCGGCGTGCACAATTTCCCGCGCGATCTGCGTGTGATTCCCTTTGCCTTGACATCCACTTATCGCTGGCTGCAAGCGCGTGGTTTAGCCTCCGATGAGGCTTTCGTCCGTTTTATAGATGCCCAGCTGCTGATCTCGGCACAAACGACAGCGCGCGGTGCGAATGCGATGTACAGCGCCACGGCGCTCGATCTCGCTCGTCAAGGCGTTTATCATGTCGAAGGTGGCATCGGTGGTTTGGCGCAGGCATTAGTCGAGGCTGTGGAAGGTTACGGCGGGCAAGTGCTTTATCGACAGCGGGTGGAGCGCATCGATGTGCAGGGCGGTCGTGTCGTCTCGGTGCGCGCGCGGCGCGGCCAAACATTCCCATGCGACTTTGTGCTAGCTAATCTCACACCGTGGTCGCTTGATGCGCTGCTTGCAGAGAACAGCCCGACAAAACTTCGTCGAGAAATTGCGAACCGCAGGCTGGGGTGGGGGGCATTTGTGCTGCATCTCGGCGTGCGCGCTGACGCGCTTCCCGCTGATCTGCCCGACCATCATCAGATCATTACCTCTTTGCGTGGGCCGCTCGGCGAGGGGCGCAGTATCTTCATGTCTTTCTCGCCGCTGTGGGACGCATCGCGCGCCCCGCATGGCTATCGCGCGCTCACCGTGACTACGCATACGGATGTCACCCTGTGGCGCGATGCGCTTCTGCAAAGCAGAGCTGCCTATGAGGATCGAAAAGCGGAGTACACCGAGCGCATCCTCGCTGCGATTGAGCACGTGCTGCCGGGTTTTTCCTCTGGCATTGCGCTGGCCATGGCTGGCACACCGCAAACGTACCAGTTCTATACCGGCCGACATTTGGGAATGGTGGGCGGCTTTCCGCAAACTTCATTGTTCAAGGCGCGTGGCCCGCTGACGGGCATTCATAACTTGCGCTTGGTCGGCGATTCAATCTTCCCCGGCCAATCGACAGCGGGCGTATCGCTTGGGGCCATGCGCGTCGTGGCCGATGTGCAGCGCCGGCTGCCGCCCGCCGAGCCGCGCATGTATTCCCTGCCTTCGTCCGCTTCAGTCGAGGCTGCTGCATCATGAGCGATGCGCCGGTCATCCATTGGTTTCGCCGTGATCTGCGCTTGAGCGACAACACTGCGCTCGCGGCCGCGCTCCGGACCAATGCGCCCGTCCTCCCTTTGTTCATCTTCGATCCAGCCTTACTTGCCGGAGAGCGCTTTAGCAGCGCACGGCTGGCATTTATGCTGAAAGGGCTGCAGGCGATCGCAGAAGCGATCAAACAGTTTGGAGGCAATCTCTTCGTTCGCCACGGCGATCCGCAAGTCGTACTGCCCCAATTAGTTGACCAAGTGGGCGCGCAAGCGGTTTACTGGAATCGTGACTATTCTCCTTACGCGCGCCATCGAGATGCTGCGCTTGAACGGGCGCTGGCCATTCCCATTTATTCGTTTGACGATTTACTGCTGCATGAACCCGGGTCCGTGCTCAAAGAGGATGGACAGCCCTACACCATCTATACCCCTTTTTGGCGACGCTGGGCATCACGCCCCAAGCCCGCGCCAATCTCCGTACGACTTGAGCGCGGCTGCTTTTGTACATCAGATGCTGTTAGCCCAGATAACCTGCCAACAGCGGCTGAACTGGGCTGCGCGGATGCGATCGCTGTGCCAGAGGCAGGCGAGAGAGTAGCTCGGCGTCGGCTGGAAGCTTTTATCGAGCAGGATATCTTTCAGTATGCCGAACGCCGCAACGACCTCGTTGCTGAGCCGTTTACGGATCCTGCGCCAAAGGGAACTAGCTATTTATCGCCTTACATTCGCTTCGGCATGCTTTCCCCACGCCAGTTGTACGCAGCAGCCGCTAAAGCGCGCGATGCTGCCTCGAGCCGAACTAGCCGCGCATCGGCCGAAACTTGGATCGGCGAGCTGGCTTGGCGGGAATTCTACACTCACATTCTCTATCACTTTCCGCAGGTGCTCAATACCAGTTTTCGCCCTGAGTATGAAAATGTTGAATGGCGCAGCGCGCCGGCGGAGCTTGAGCGATGGCAGGCTGGGCAAACGGGATTTCCGATCGTTGATGCTGCCATGCGTCAGCTCAACACTATCGGCTGGATGCACAACCGCGCCCGGATGATCGTCGCCAGCTTTCTGACCAAGGATTTGCTTATTTACTGGCGAGAGGGCGAAACCTATTTCATGCGTCGCCTCATTGATGGCGATCCGGCAGCGAACAATGGGGGCTGGCAGTGGTCTGCCGGAACAGGCACCGATGCACAGCCGTACTTCCGCATTTTTAACCCTGTCTCGCAGTCTCAGAAATTTGACCCGAACGGCGCCTACATTCGTCGGTGGGTGCCAGAGCTGCGGGATGTGCCCGCTAAGTTCATCCATGCGCCGTGGCAGTTGGATGAACCTCCGCGCGCTTACCCACCGCCTATGATCGACCATTCGGCCGCGCGCGCGCGTACTTTAACCGCCTTCAAAGCGATCAAAATCTCATGAAACGATGGCTGCTTCGCATTCTGGTTTTCTTGCTGATCGTGATCTTCATTGTGCCTCTGCTCATCCCCTTGCCTCCAGATGGAGTTGCGGCTGAGACGCTGGCCGATCCAGATGGCCGTTTCATCGATGTGAATGGGCTGCAAACTTATTTCATCGAACGTGGCCCGAGTAACGGGCAGCCGGTTCTGCTGCTGCACGGGTGGGGCGCTTCGACTTTTTCTTGGCGCGATAACATCGACGCGCTGGTAGAGTACGGCTACCGCGTCATCGCTTTTGACCGGCCGCCCTATGGCCTTTCGGCCAAAGCTGGCGACAACCTGCCCCTAACACAGAGCCAGCAAGCTGTTTTCACCGCGGCCTTTATGGATGCGCTCCAGCTTGAGCGCGCAGCGCTGATCGGGCACAGCATGGGGGCTGGCACGATCGGGTATTTCGCTGCGGCGTTTCCAGAACGAGTCGACAAGCTGGTTTTTGTTGGCGGCGCGCCACGAATTGGCGAAGCGCAAGGCGGCAGCTCACGACTTAACGATTCGCTCGGCGTCCCAACTATCGTCAACAGCGTCTTAGAATTTCCGTCGTTCAACCGGTGGGCGCGTATTTTGGCGCGGGCATTCGTGCGGCCTGAAACGTTCACCGACTTACAACGCAGCGCTTATTATGACCCGTCTATCGTCACTGAAGAAGTCGCAGCAGGCTACCAGCGACAGCTTCAGGTGGTCGGTTGGGATGAAGCCCTGATCAAAATTTTATCCGGCCGTGGTTTCGGCGATCAGCCGCTCACTCCTGAGCAAATCCAAGCCATTGAAGCGCCCGCGCTGATTGTTTGGGGTGAGAACGATACGTGGGTGCCCCTAGAAGCTGGCGAGCGCCTGCGCGAACTGCTGCCGAATGTTGAGTGGGTCGTTTATCCTCAAGTAGGGCATCTCCCCATGGAAGAGGTGCCAGCGCGGTTTAATGCTGATATCTTGTCTTTCTTGAGAGGGGAAGCTAGTGAATAAAGATGTCGTTCGACAGACTGTCAATCTTGCCGCCGTGATTGTCACGCTTACGATCAACGCTCTGTCACAAGCGCTGCCGTTTAACAACCAAACCAGCGCCGAAATCGCTAATCGCTTCACCGATAACTACTTCTTGCCTGCCAATTATGTGTTCAGCATTTGGGGTGTCATTTATATCGGGTTGATCGCCTTTGGTATTTTTCAGGCCTTGCCCTCGCAGCGTGAAAACTCACGTTTGCGTCGTGTTGGCTATTGGTTTTTGATTGGCAGCATTGGCAATTCTGCATGGCTCTTTCTATTCCACTATGAGCTATTCGCTTTGAGCACTGTGGCAATGGTCGTGCTGCTCGTTTCGCTTGTGGTTACTTACTTGCGTATTCGCCAGGGCGCTGACTCTATCTCGACTGCTGAACAGCTCTGCGTGCACGTACCTTTCAGCGTTTACCTCGGCTGGATTACAGTGGCCACAGTTGCGAACATTACTTATGTGCTGCTCGATAGCCGCTGGGATGGTTTTGGCGTCGGCTATGAGGTCTGGGGAATTGTGATGATCGTCGTGGCCGCGCTCATCGCAGGGGCCTTTGCTTTCATCAACCGCGATGTCATTTATGCTGCCGTCATTGTTTGGTCGTTTGCCGGCATCCTTGTTCGCCATGTTGATGTGAACGCTGTGGCAGCCGCTGCCGGGGTGATGGCAGTGGCGGTTGGAGCAGTAGCAGTCGTCAGCTTTTTGACGCGTCAGTCGAAGAACGGCCTTCAACATGGCCGGCTATAACAAAGGAGTTGGACGTGCCTGAAGCTTTGATCTGGGGTGCTTCCGGTGGCATCGGAGGCGCGCTCGTGCGCTTGCTTAAAAACAACGGTTGGCGCGTTTACGCGGCAGCGCGCGATGAGCAGCGCGTCCCTGCTGAGGCGGACCTTATTTGCTCATTCGATGCGAGCAATGACTTCAGCATTCAGCAAGTTGCCCTACAAGTCGCTCAAGAAGGCGGCAGCCTCGATATGGTCGTTTACGCGGCAGGTGGATTGGTTGCTGCCACTATTGACTCATTCGACGCCATGACGTGGAAGTCAGTCCTCGATGCCAATCTGAATGGCGCGCAGAGAGCCGCTCGCGAGGGCATACACTTGCTTCGAGAAGGGGGCCATATGATGTTCCTTGGCGCCTATGTCGATAAGATCACGCTGCCGAAGTTCGGCGCTTATGCGGCTGCTAAGGCTGGCCTCGAACCGCTCGTGACCATCCTTCAGAAGGAAAACCGAAAGCTCAAATTTACGTTAGCGCAGCTGGGTGCTGTTGAGACGCCGTTTTGGGCCAATGTCCCTTTCAGTTTGCCAAAAACAGCTAGTAAGCCGGAAACCATCGCGCAGGCGCTGCTTGCAAGGTTTGAGAGTGGCGAAAGTGGCCTCCTTGATTTGTGATCCGCTGCTGCTGTAGCAGTTTTCGACTTGACAAGTCGTTCGGCTGCGTTATGCTTATCATATGAACTGCGAGCACAAACGGTTCGTCTTTCGCCTGCGTCGTCGCCGTGATCGATATGGGTCCGGCGGCTTCTTGCTGCGCAGCGGTTGAAAGGCAATCGCTTCGACTCGAAGACCTCGGACCCATTCGAGGTCTTTTTGTTTGCCACTACTTAGGAGAGGGTCATGGCTTCGCAAGAGATTAAGAAAGTAGTTTTGGCTTACAGCGGCGGCCTCGATACTTCGGTGATTGTCACGTGGCTGCGCAACACTTATCACTGTGAGGTGATTTGTTTCACCGCCGATCTGGGGCAAGAAGAGGAGCTGGACGGGTTAGAGGAAAAAGCGCTCAAGACCGGGGCAAGCAAGCTCTACATTCGTGACCTGCGCGAAGAATTTTTGACCGATTTCGTTTATCCAACAATGCGCGCAGGCGCGGTCTATGAACGCGACTATTTGCTAGGGACGTCTTTTGCGCGCCCGCTAATCGCCAAGCATCTGGTCGAAATTGCGGAAATGGAAGGCGCTGATGCGGTCTCGCATGGCTGCACCGGCAAGGGCAACGATCAAGTTCGTTTTGAGGTGAGCGTCATGGCCCTCAATCCTAAACTGAAAACGATCGCGCCTTGGCGCGAGTGGGAGATACGCAGTCGTGAGGACGCCATCGCTTATGCCGAAGAGTTTGACGTTCCTATCACAAGCACATTGAAATCGATCTACAGCCGTGATCGTAATATCTTTCACATGAGCCATGAGGGTGGGCCGCTGGAGAATCCTTGGAACGAGCCCGAAGAGCCGATGTTTCGCCTAACTGTCAGCCCAGAAGAAGCGCCTGATAAGCCTGAATACGTCGAGATTGAATTTGAAAAAGGGACGCCCGTCGCGGTGAATGGCGAGGCACTGCCCACAGTGGAGTTATTCACTAAGCTGAACAAGATCGCGGCGGCTCATGGCATCGGCCGGGTCGATATGGTCGAAAATCGGCTGGTCGGCATGAAGAGCCGTGGTGTTTACGAAGCGCCGGCTGGCACGGTGCTGCGCCGGGCGCATCAGGCGCTGGAGAGCATTTGCTTGGATAAGCATACGATGCACTATAAAGATATCCTCGCTGTTAAGTATGCAGAGCTGGTTTATAACGGCCTGTGGTTTACGCGCCTGCGTGAAGCGCTCGATGCGTTTGTTAACGTGACTCAACAAAACGTCACAGGCACTGTGCGCCTAAAGTTGTATAAAGGCAATGTGATCGTAGCTGGCCGCAAAAGCCCGCTCAGCTTGTATCGCGAAGACTACGCCTCATTTGGCGAAGAGGATGTCTACAATCAGAAGGACGCTGAAGGCTTCATCCAGCTTTTTGGGCTGCCGCTCAAAGTTGAGGCGCTCCTAAGCATTGATGGTGGCGGGCGCAGTCGGTACCGCCAGCCCGATTACTCCAAATTCAAACGCGATTGATCGGCGGCGAGGGAGAGGACGATGAGGCTGTGGGGAGGGCGTTTCAGCGAACCCAGCGCTGCTGAGCTGCGCGCGCTTAATGACAGTTTGAGCTTTGACCAACGCCTCGCGCTGCATGATATTGCGGGGAGCCTCGCCTATGCACGAGCGCTCGCTGCGGCTGGTGTGCTTCAGGCGCGTGAAGCTGAGACGATTATTTCCGGTCTAGAGCAAGTACGCGCAGAGTTTGAGGCGGGCGTTTTTCAGTTCGGGCCATTTGATGAGGATATTCACACGGCTGTTGAACGACGTTTGACCGAGTTAGTTGGGCCAGTTGGGGGCAAACTGCACACCGGCCGCAGCCGCAACGATCAAGTCGCCACGGATGTTCGTTTATGGACGCGCGAGGCGCTTGCAGTCATAGATGGGCTTTTGGCCAGTGTGCAGTGGGCGCTGCTTCAACGTGCCCGCGAACATCTAGAAACGCTGATGCCCGGCTATACCCATTTTCAACCCGCACAGCCGATCACGGCGGGCCATTGGTTGCTCAGTTTTTTCTGGATGTTTGCGCGCGATCGAGAACGGTTGATCGACTGCCAACGACGGGTCAATGTTTCACCGTTGGGCAGTGGGGCGCTAGCGGGCACGCCGTTCGCAGTCGACCGGGCAGCGCTGGCGGAAGCGCTTGGCTTTGCTTCGCATAGTCATAACAGCTTGGACGCCGTCAGCGATCGCGATTTTGTCGCTGAGACGCTGTTTGTGTTTGCTTTGATCGGAGTACACCTCAGCCGGCTGGCGGAAGATATCATCCTCTACAGCAACCCTTCGCTTGGGTTTGTGATGCTCGATGAGCGCTATAGCACCGGTTCGAGTTTAATGCCTCAGAAACGCAATGCCGATCCGATGGAGCTGACGCGCGGCAAGGCCGGCCGCTTGCTCGGAAACTTGGCCGGTTTGCTCGCAACTTTGAAAGGTCTGCCCAGTGCGTATAACAAAGATTTGCAAGAGGATAAAGAACCGCTGTTCGACTCTTTTGATGCGCTGCAGCGCTTACTGCCAGTCGTAGCGGCCGTCATCGCTAGCCTGCGCTTCAACTCCGATCGGATGCGCTCCGCCTTGACGGCGGATATGCTCGCGACCGATCTAGCGGATTATTTGGTCAAGCGCGATATACCGTTCCGAGAAGCCCATCATATCGTCGGCGAAGCGGTTCGGCTAGCAGCAGAGCAGGGCGTCACTTTGAACGAACTTCCACTGACGACTCTCCGCAAGCTGTCGAAGCTGTTTGATGAGGATGTTCAGTCTGTGTTCGATTTCCACGCCTCGGTGAGGCGTCGCACAGCCGACGGCGGAACTGCGCCTGAAGCAGTTCAACGGCAGATCGATGAAGCTGAAGCGCTGATGGCCAAGCTCGCTATATACTGGACGTGATGCACAAATGGATGCGGGCAGGTTGTACGAATTTGCACGATCTGCCATTTTTGTTTCTCTAAAGGGTTGACAGCGCTAGTGAATATCGTTACATTTTATATCAAGTGCGTTATAAACAGAGTCTAACATGCAGATCAGCCAGCGCATCTCCATTAGCATTAGCCTTATTACGATCGTACTCGTCCTTATTGGTGGCGGGCTATAAATGCTTGGGTGCTGATGGTAGCGCAGTGTGAATGAGTGAAAAAGCCCCCAAGCAGGGGGTTTTTTTGTGCTAAGGAGCGTATCTTTAAATGAACGGGCCCCGGGGCTGTGCTGAACAGCCGGCAGCGAAAGCAGCGATGAGTGCATCGACTTCTTGGAAGTCACAGCACGCCGGGGCGCGCACTGCGGCCAGCGCCAGCGCTTTTTCTGGCCCGCAGGTGGTCGCTCATCGTGGCTCACCAGTTATTGTGACGCGCTTTCCACTCGTCAAGGTCATTCTCAGGCCTGCGCAGAGGAAAGCGCGTTTTTTTTCGCGCGCATCGCAAGGAGCTCAATAATGCCGGCACCTTATGTCTGGAAAAATGGTGAATTCATCGCGTGGGAAGCAGCGACAGTGCATGTCACCGCGCATGCACTGCATTATGGTTCGAGCGTGTTTGAAGGCATTCGGGCTTACGCCACCCCGGCCGGCCCTGCGGTTTTTCGGCTGGGGCCGCACATACAGCGGCTGCTGAACTCGAGCAAAATTGCGCGCATCGATGTGCCATACAGTGAGGATGAACTAAACGAAGCGGTGCTTGAGACGATCCGCCGCAACGGTCATGAGGCCTGCTATGTTCGCCCGCTGGTGATGCGTGGGGCAGGCCCGCTGGGCGTCGAAGGTCGGAAGAACCCGACCGATGTGTTTATTCTGACTATGGAATGGGGACGCTATCTCGGCCCAGAGGCGATCGAGCACGGCGTGGATGTTCAGGTCAGCTCATGGCGGCGCATCGCCCCCGATACATTCGCCTCACTGGCTAAGATCGGCGGCCAATACGTTAACAGCCAGTTTATCTCGATGGAGGCGCACGATAACGGCTTTCATGAAGGAATTGCGCTCGATATTAACGGCTTAGTCAGCGAAGGCGCCGGAGAAAATATCTTCGTTATTTATCGCGGGGAGGTCTATACCCCTAGCATCAGCTCGTCGATCTTGATGGGCATCACGCGCGATTGTGCACTGACGATCTTACGCGATCTGGGCTATGTTGTGCATTTTGAGCCAATTCCGCGCGAGATGCTTTATATTGCTGATGAGATCTTTTTCACGGGCACTGCCGCAGAGATCACGCCTGTGCGCTCGGTTGACCGGATCGCCATTGGCACTGGCACGCGCGGTCCGGTCACGAAGGCAGTGCAAGATGAATTCTTTGCAATCACTTCAGGACAAAAACCAGATCTTTATGGCTGGCTAACGCCAGTCCGCCAGACCGAGCCGGGCAGTTAGTCGATGGAGTGCACGCTAAACAAGGGAGAAAGACTATGCGTTTGAATGGTGCTGAGATCGTCATGGAGTGCTTGCTGCGCGAGGGGGTGGATATCGTCTTCGGTTATCCTGGCGGCGCGATTTTGCCCACCTACGACGCGATGACCAAATATCCGCAAATTCATCACGTTCTTGTACGTCATGAGCAAGGCGCCTGCCACATGGCCGATGGTTATGCCCGGGCGACCGGCCGTGTCGGCGTGGCGATCGCCACCAGCGGACCAGGGGCGACCAATCTGGTTACTGGAATTGCCACCGCCATGATGGACTCGTCGCCGATCGTCTGCATCACTGGTCAAGTGCCGCGCGGTGCTATCGGCAGCGATGCTTTTCAAGAAACAGATGTGACGGGTGTAACCCTGCCGATCACGAAGCATAACTATCTCGTGATGGATGTGCATGAGCTGCCCTATATCATTCGAGAGGCGTTTTACATCGCGCGCAGCGGTCGGCCCGGCCCAGTCCTCATCGATATCCCGAAGGATGTGCAGACCGAGCAGATCGAATTCATTTATCCCGAGGGGGAAATTCGCTTGCCCGGTTACCGACCGCCTCAAAAGGCGAGCGATGCTGACATCGAGGCTGCTCTTCAGTTGATCCATGAAGCCGAGCGCCCTGTGATTCTGGCCGGGCATGGCATCATTATGAGCGGCGCAACCCATGAGCTTCGTGAGCTGGCCGAACGCGCGCAGATTCCCGTGGCGCTCACCTTGCTGGGCAAGGGGGCAATGCCCGAAAATCATCCGCTTACAATCGGAATGATGGGAATGCACGGGGAAGCCGCTTCGAACTACGCCATTCAAGAAGCTGACCTGCTTATTGCGCTGGGCATGCGTTTCGATGACCGCGTGACGGGCAACCTCAAGACTTATGCCCCCAAAGCGCGTAAGATCCACGTCGACATTGATCAGTCTGAGATCAATAAGAACGTCCGTGTTGATGTCGGCATCGTTGGCGATGTGCGCACCGTGATCTCACAGCTTCTGCCCGGCGTTCAGCCCATGCAGCATGCGGCATGGCTCAACCGGATCCGTGACTGGCACGAAGACTCCGATGAGCGCGATATCATCAACCGCGACAGCAACGGTGTGCTGCTGGGGGCGCAAGTAATCAATGACCTGTGGAAATACACCGGCGGCGAAGCCATCACGGTGACCGATGTGGGCCAGCACCAGATGCTTGAAGCGCAGTATTACCCACATCAGCGCCCAGCGACGATGATTACCAGCGGTGGGCTTGGCACCATGGGCTTTGGTCTACCCGCAGCGATTGGCGCGAAGTTTGGCCGTCCCGATGAAGAGGTGTGGGCGATCGTCGGCGATGGTGGTTTCCAGATGACCTTGTGCGAATTAGCTACAGCAGTGCAAGAAAACGTCAACATCAATATCGCTATCATCAACAACAACTTCCTCGGCATGGTGCGCCAGTGGCAGGAATTTTTCTATGAAGAGCGCTACCAGTCGACGCCGATGTTCAATCCTGACTTTGTCAAACTGGCCGAAGCCTACGGTATTCCGGCCATGCGCGTAACCCAGCGCGAGCAAATTGAAGAGTCGGTTCGGTTTGCGCGCAGCATCAACGGGCCGACCTTGATCGAGTATATGGTGGAGAAGGAAGAAATTGTTTACCCGATGGTTCCGGCAGGGGCAGATCTGGATAAGATGCTGCGCCGCCCGAAACCCGGTGAGGAGAACATCTCATGACGAAGGTCAATCAAATGGCTGAGCAAACGCAGCCTGCAGAGGCAGCGTCAAACGGAAAACCGAAGAAGCATATTTTGGTGGCGCTGGTCGAAAATAAACCCGGCGTCCTAAACCGGGTCGCTAGTTTGTTTCGGCGCCGCAATTTCAACGTCGATAGCTTGACTGTAGGACGTACCCATCGCCCTTACATTTCAAGGATGACGATTGGGGTTGATGCCAGCCGCACCGATGCTCATCGAATTGTATCGAACTTGTTCAAGTTGATCAACGTCATCGATGTCTCCATCGTCTCGCAAGAACCTTACGTCAGCCGCGATCTAGCGCTTATCAAGGTGCGCGCTAACGATGCGGAATCGCGCAATACTATCACGATGCTGTGTGACCGCTATCCTGCCCGCATCGTTGATATTGGCCCAGAAGTGGCCATCATCGAGATCGCTGCGCAAGAAGATCAGGTCGAATCCTTGATCCAAGAAGTGGAACCGTTGGGCATCGTTGAGCTTGTGCGTACTGGCGTAGTCGCGATGGGGCGCGGCGTGCGCATCCTCGACTCCAACTACGAGCCCGTCATACCGGTAACGGTATCAAGCGATCGTCAGTCGTATCAGGTTTATGGCGTTTAGATGAGTGCGCCGTTCGCTCTTTCGATAAGTGAACGGCGCACTTTACAGCAGTTTATTTTCCGGGGAGATGGCTCCCCTCTGCAATGGAGATTAAGACGTAATGGCGACGCTCTATTATGACAAAGATGCAGATCTCAGCTTGCTCAATGGCAAGACGATCGCAGTGATTGGCTACGGCAGTCAGGGGCATGCACATGCGCTCAATGCGCGCGACAGTGGAATGCAGGTGATCATCGGCCTGCATGAGGGCAGCCGCAGCCGCGCGAAGGCTGAAGCGGATGGACTGGCAGTTTATTCGGTTGAAGAAGCCGTTCGCCGAGCCGATGTGATCATGATCCTGATTCCAGATACCAAGCAGGGTCAGGTTTATAACGAGTCGATCGCCGCCAATTTGAAGCCGGGCGCAATGCTCATGTTCGCCCATGGGTTCAATATCCATTATGGGGAGATCAAGCCGCCAGCGAATGTCGATGTGGCGATGGTTGCGCCAAAAGCCCCCGGCCATCGCGTGCGCGAGGTGTTCAAAGAGGGTGCCGGCACGCCGGGGCTATTGGCAATCGCGCAAGATGCAACCGGGAACGCCAAAGCATTGGCGCTGGCTTATGCTCGCGCGATCGGATGCACGCGAGCAGGCGTTATCGAAACGACATTTAAAGAGGAGACCGAAACGGATCTCTTTGGCGAACAAGTCGTGCTGTGCGGCGGGGTGACGGCACTCGTTCGCTCGGCGTTCGAGACCTTGGTCAAAGCCGGTTATCAGCCCGAGATCGCCTATTTCGAATGTCTACACGAATTGAAGCTCATCGTCGACTTAATGTATGAAGGCGGCCTGAGCTATATGTGGTACAGCGTGAGCGATACGGCTGAATATGGTGGCTACACGGTTGGCGACCAGATCGAGGATGAAGTTAAGGAACACTTGATGGAGGTCTTGAACCGGATCCAAGATGGTTCGTTCGCGCGCGAGTGGATCGCGGAGAACAAGAACGGCCTGCCTAATTTCAAACAACGCCGCGCACGCGAGCACGACCTGATGATCGAACAAGTTGGGGCTGAGCTTCGCGACATGATGCCGTTCCTAAACGCCAAACGCATTAAGCAGGACTGAAACATGCAGCAAGTGAGGTGTTATCGGAAGGGGGTGATCCTGTGACCGAAGATGGCCTTAGCGATCTCATAGGTGCAGGCAGTTTGAGTCTGAAAGGATTGTCCCAATATGAGCCGCCCTGTAAACGATAATGTCGTCCTGTTTTTTGATACGACCCTGCGCGATGGTGAACAAAGCCCGGGCGCCACGTTAAGCAGCGCAGAGAAGCTCGAGATCGCACGTCAGCTCGCACACTTGGGTGTGGATATCATCGAAGCTGGTTTTCCCGCCGCTTCTCCAGATGATCTGGCGGCAGTACAGCGCATTGCGCAAGAAGTAGGCACGGCCGATGGCCCCACGATCTGCGGGCTGGCGCGCGCGGTTGAGAAAGATATCCTCATTTGCTGGGATGGTGTAAAAGATGCTGCTAAGCCGCGCATTCACACTTTCCTCGGCACTTCAGATATCCACTTGCAGTATCAAACTGGGCTAACGCGTGCGGAGGCGCTGGAAAGGATACGCAAGTCCGTGGCATTGGCGCGCAGTCTGTGCGATGATGTCGAATTCAGCCCGATGGATGCAGGCCGCACAGACCCTGCATTTTTGGTGGAAGTTTGTGCGGCGGCCGTCGAGAGCGGCGCAACTACCCTCAATATTCCTGATACAGTTGGCTATGTCACCCCGCAGGAGTGGGGTGAGCTGATCGCTAACCTCATTGCGGAGACGCCAGGGGCCGGCCCGGGCAGTGGCATCGTCTGGTCGGTGCACTGTCACAACGATCTCGGCCTAGCGACCGCCAATACACTGGCCGGTGTGCTCGCTGGGGCGCGCCAAGTCGAGGTAACGATCAACGGCATCGGCGAGCGGGCGGGCAATACCAGCCTCGAAGAAGTGGCGATGGCGCTGGCTACGCGGCCGCAGTTCTTCGGTTTGACGACCAATATCAACACGCGCGAAATTGTCAAAACCAGCCGCATGGTGAGCAATTACACCGGCATTCATGTTCAGCCAAATAAAGCAATTGTCGGCAGCAACGCATTTGCTCATGAGGCTGGCATTCATCAGGATGGCATGTTGAAGCACGCCAGTACCTACGAAATCATGACGCCGGAAAGCGTCGGCTGGTCGCAAAGCCGCTTAGTGCTCGGCAAACACAGCGGCCGGCATGCGCTGAAAGTGCGCCTGCAAGAGTTGGGCTACGAGCTGGATAATGAGGCTCTCAATCAAGTATTCACGCGCTTCAAGGTGCTTGCCGATGCCAAAAAGAACGTCACCGATGCCGACCTTGAGGCCTTGATGACCGATGAGCTGCACAAGCCGCAAGAGTATTTCAAGCTCAAGGATATTCAGGTTATGTGTGGGACGATGGGCATGCCGACGGCTACAGCCCGTCTTGTCAATGCCGATGGCCACGAATTCGTGCAAGCAGCGGTCGGCACTGGCCCGGTTGACGCGAGCTTCCGTGCGATCGATGCTATTGTGCGGCTTCCCAACACCTTGATCGAGTACAGTGTTCACAGCGTCACTGAAGGGATCGATGCATTAGGTGAAGTGACTGTGCGCATCGAAGCCCCTGAAAGCGCGCGTTCGTTTGGAGGATATGGCGCTGACAGCGACATTATTGTCGCTAGTGTTAAAGCATATCTGGCTGCGCTTAACCGGATGATCGCCGGAATGGGCCTCGGCCAGCACAAGCCGGAGGGCGAAGCGGCAACGGTTGAGCTGGAACGTTAGTGAAGCGGCAGGGTCGAACAATGCAGCACAGTAGGCCTGCGCGACCTGCGAATTGAGGAATGGATCAATGAGTGAAGGAACCCCTAAAACGCTGTTTGAGAAGGTTTGGGATCAACATCTCGTGCGGCCACAGACGGATGATCTGCCGGCGGTGCTCTATATTGATCTGCATTTAGTGCATGAAGTAACGTCCCCGCAGGCGTTTACTCAGCTCCGTGAGCGTGGTCTGAAGGTTCGCCGGCCCGACAAAACGCTTGGCACTATGGATCACAGCACGCCAACGACGCCGCGTAACGACCTCGGCATCATCCCGGTCATGGATGCGCAGGCCGCGGCTCAGCTCGATGTGATGCGCAAGAACTGCGCCGATTTCGGCATCCCCCTGTTTGACCTTGGCACCGAGAATCAGGGCATTGTCCATGTGATCGGACCGGAGCAGGGGTTGACGCAGCCGGGCATGACTATCGTTTGCGGAGACAGCCATACCAGCACCCATGGGGCCTTTGGTGCGCTCGCTTTCGGCATCGGCACCAGCGAAGTCGCGCATGTTTTGGCTACTCAGTGTCTGCTGCAAAATAAACCGCGAACGATGGCTGTGCGGGTCGATGGACGCCTGAGACCCGGCGTGACCGCGAAAGACATCATCCTTGCCATCATCGCTAAGATCGGCGTTGGCGGGGGCACGGGCTACGTGTTTGAGTACATGGGCGAAGCGATCCGCAGCCTGAACATGGAAGGCCGTATGACGATCTGTAACATGTCGATCGAGGGTGGCGCGCGCGCGGGCATGATCGCGCCTGATGATACGACCTTCGAGTATGTGGCCGGCCGGCCGCATGCGCCGAAAGGCGCAGATTGGGAGCGTGCGCTGGCAGCATGGCGGCAGCTTCCCACAGATCCGGGTGCGCAGTTCGATAATGAAGTCGTGCTGAACGCCGACGAGCTGGTTCCCATGATCACTTACGGCACCAACCCTGGCATGGGAATGCCGATCACTGGGCTCGTACCTGACCCAGATCGTCTTGCGGATGTGAGCCAGAAATTAGCGCTCGATAAGGCGCTAACTTACATGGGGCTGCAGCCTAACGAACCGCTGCTCGGCAAGCCAGTTGATGTGGTCTTTATCGGAAGCTGCACCAACTCGCGCATCTCCGACTTGCGCGAGGCGGCCAAGTTCATCAAAGGGCGCCGCGTCGCCGAAAATGTCCGCCTTATGGTTGTGCCGGGGTCTCAGCAGGTCAAACGTCAGGCGGAGGCAGAAGGCTTAGATCGCATCTTTAGAGAAGCTGGCGCCGAATGGCGAGAGGCGGGCTGCTCGATGTGCATCGCCATGAACGGCGATCAACTCCAGCCCGGTCAGTATGCAGTTAGTACTAGCAACCGCAACTTTGAAGGCCGGCAGGGCAAAGGCGGACGCACCTTCCTCGCCAGTCCGCTCACTGCCGCTGCCACTGCCGTGCGCGGCGTGATCACCGACCCGCGCGAACTGCTCGGCGTACAGGAGGTTGTCAGCTAAATGGAACCGATCAAGACGTTCAAAGGCCGCATCGTCGCCCTACCTATCAACGACATTGACACCGATCAGATCATTCCTGCTCGCTATCTCAAGGTGACCGATAAAGCGGGTTTAGGTCAAGCGCTGTTTTCCGATTGGCGCTATAACAGCGATGGGTCGCTAAAGGCCGATTTCGTGCTCAACCAACCGCAGTATCAGGGCGCAAGTGTGCTCGTCGCCGGAAACAACTTCGGCTGTGGCAGCTCGCGCGAGCATGCGCCGTGGGCGCTGATCGGGGCAGGTTTTAGGGCGGTGATTAGCACCTATTTCGCTGATATCTTCCGCAACAATGCGCTGAAAAATGGCCTGCTGCCGATCATCGTCGATGCCGACACCCATCAACAGCTTCTCTCGTTGGCCGAAGAAGACCCGACCACGGAAGTGACGATCGATCTTGAAGCACAAACGATCACACTTCCAGATGGGCGATCTGTGCGCTTTCCGATCGATGGGTTTTCCAAACACTGTCTGCTTAACGGCGTCGATCAATTAGGATACTTGCTTGGCCTTGAAACGGCAATCAGCGCTTATGAAGCGTCGCATCCCGCACGCGTTCATACGACTGCGCTACAGAATTGAGGGGGATTGATGCGAGTCGCCATCTACGATACCACACTGCGCGATGGCACACAGCGAGAGAATATCTCGCTTTCGTTGGTTGATAAACTACGTGTGACCGAGCTGCTCGATAATCTCGGCGTCGCATATATCGAGGGGGGCTGGCCCGGTTCTAACCCGAAAGACGCGGCCTATTTTGAGGCGGTTAAGGGGTTGTCGCTCAAACATGCGAAGATCGCGGCGTTTGGCTCGACTTGCCGCAAAGGTTCCGATCCAGCAGATGACGCCAATATCAAAGCGTTGGTCGATGCGGATACGCCTGTGGTGACCGTCGTCGGCAAGACTTCAATGCTGCACGTGACCGATGTTCTGCAAACCACGCCAGATGAAA
The DNA here is from genome assembly GCA_046719065.1 of Aggregatilineales bacterium. Taxonomy (GTDB): domain Bacteria; phylum Chloroflexota; class Anaerolineae; order Aggregatilineales; family Phototrophicaceae; genus Flexifilum. Next base: position 40,765 of record JBDNDP010000015.1, read on the forward strand.
ACCTGCGCATGATTCGCGAAAGCCTGCGCTATCTTAAGGCCCTCGGCAAAGAAGTGATTTATGATGCCGAGCACTTTTTCGATGGCCTTAAGCTCGATCAGGAATATGCCTTTGATACGCTGCGCGCTGCCATCGAGGGCGGTGCCGACTGCATCGTGCTTTGCGACACCAACGGCGGGTCGCTTCCGTGGGAGATCGCCAGTTATGTGCGTCAGGTCGCTGACACTTTTCCCCAGATGCCGCTTGGAATTCACACGCATAATGACAGCGAGCTGGCTGTCGCTAATACGCTGGTGGCAGTGCAGGCTGGCGTCGTTCATGTGCAGGGAACGATCAACGGCTACGGAGAACGCTGTGGCAATGCAAATCTATGCAGCATTATTCCGGATCTTGAATTAAAGATGGGCTGTCGCTGCCTGCCAGATGGCACGCTGCGCCAGCTCACGATGGTATCGCGTGCTGTGGCCGAGATCGCCAACTTGGCGCCCGATAACCATCTTGCCTATGTGGGCAAGAGCGCCTTCGCTCATAAAGGCGGAATTCACGTCGCTGCCATTCGTCGCAACGTTAACAGCTACCAGCACATCGATCCTGCCTTAGTCGGAAATGAGATGCGCGTGCTCGTCTCGGATCTTTCGGGGCAGGGCAACCTATTGAGCAAAGCTGAAGAGTTCCGGCTGGACGTTGGACGCGCGGAAGCGGTGCAGGTGCTCGATGAGATCAAACGTTTAGAACACGAGGGCTATGTGTTTGAAGGGGCAGAGGCATCCGTTGCTGTGCGCCTGCATCGCGCTAAACCGGGCTATAAGCCCATCTTCACTTTGATCGACTTCACCGCGATTGTTGAAGATCGGCGCGGTCGCGGCGCGATCGCCGAGGCCACCGTCAAGCTCGATCTGGATGGCGATATCGTCCACACTGCGGCCGAGGGCAACGGTCCAGTTAATGCCCTTGATTTAGCTTTGCGCAAAGCCCTCATGCCGCGCTACCCGCAGATCGCCGAATTCCAGCTCGTCGATTACAAAGTGCGTATTCTCGATGGCGCCAATGGCACGGCGGCAACCACCCGCGTCTTGATCGACACGCAGAGCGGCCCGCATCGCTGGAGCACAGTGGGTGCAGGCGAAAACATCATTCGCGCGAGCTGGCTGGCCTTGGTCGATAGTATTGAATATGGCTTAACGCTGCTCGAAACAACGAAGACACAAACGGCGCTGGAGAGTTCGACCGATTGAAGCGGCCATGCGCGGGTGGGTATCATAGCTCCCCAGCGCTGCTGATGAGGTTTCATGCTGAGCAGGGCTTTGGTCCTGCTCATTCTTTGATCCTACAAGGAGATTGCATCATGACGAGCGGTAGAATCGCCGTGCTGCCCGGAGACGGTATTGGCCCAGAAGTGACGGCGGCAGCGATCGAAGTTTTGCAAGCCATCGGCACGAAATACAACCACACCTTTACTTTCGAGGAGGGTTTAATCGGTGGCAGCGCCATCGATCAAACAGGAGAAGCTCTCCCTGCTGCTACGCTGCGTTTATGCGAGGGCAGCGATGCGATCTTGTTAGGTGCGGTCGGCGGTCCACAATGGGATGATCCAACAGCTCCCGTGCGGCCAGAGCAAGGGCTGCTGGGCATTCGCAAACACTTCGAGCTGTTCGCGAATTTGCGGCCCGTCAAGGCTTATCCATCGCTCGCCCAGCATACCCCCTTGCGCGCCGATCTGCTCGAGGGGGTCGATCTGCTTTTCGTCCGCGAATTGACTGGCGGCATTTACTTTGGCCCGCGTCAAGAACAAGGCGACGGGGATACTGCTTACGATACTGAACTCTATTCAACTGCCGAGGTTGAGCGTGTGGCGCATGTCGCGTTTCGAGCGGCGCAGGCCCGGCGCAAAAAGCTGACTTCGGTCGATAAAGCCAATGTTCTCGCCTCTATGCGTTTGTGGCGGCGCACTGTCGTGCAGGTTCACGAAGATTACAGCGATGTTGAGCTGGAGCATTTGCTGGTTGATGCGGCGACGATGCACTTGCTAACCCGGCCAGCAAGTTTTGATGTGATCGTTGCCAGCAACATGTTTGGCGATATCCTCAGCGATGAGGCTTCGGTGCTGGCTGGGTCGTTGGGTATGCTGCCCTCAGCCTCTCTGGCCTCGGGTACGATGGGCCTCTATGAACCTGTGCATGGCTCGGCTCCTGATATTGCTGGGCAAGGCAAGGCGAATCCGACCGGCGCAATCCTCAGCGCGGCGATGCTGCTACGCTATAGTTTCGGTCTTGAGCAGGAAGCAAAAGCCATTGAGAGCGCCGTTGAGCGGGCATTGGCCTCTGGCGCAGTCACTGCTGATATTGCGCCGCGCGGGGGCGCTTATCTCAGCACGGCGGAATTTTTGCAGGAAATTCTTGCCAATTTGCCGCTGCCGCGCCCTTGAGAACGATAGAATGGGTGTTTTAATGTCAGCTCATCAGGTTAGATCCGCGAGTTCTGTCTCATCGGAGGAGCGCGGCTGATTAGGACGGCTGGTCGATAGAGCCTCCGAAAACGCATAAGCCGCGAGCAGATACAGCGCTCGCCGCCCGCTGAGGGGCATCGTCTCCCATAGCAGCGCGCGCAGCCCGGCAAAAGCCAGCGCGGTGAAGTATTCATCCCATCCATCTGGGCGCGCGAGGCAGTTCTGGGCGATCTTCCGAACCGCTGCGACTGGGCGCAGCAGCTCAGCAATGGGTAGGGGCAGTAGTGCGGTCGTTTCTGGGGTGCGCAGCGCCGCAATCGCAGCGGCAATGCCGCGCGCAGCTTCCCATTCGTGGCCGAGCGTGGGCATCACGACATCGCTGATCAGACTGGCCTCTAGCGTCGCCCAGTCGAACAGCGTGTGGCCGCTGCGCGCATGGGCAAAATCGATCAGGAATGGAGTGAAGTTGGGGCCAAGCAGAATGTTGCCGAGATGCAGATCGCCATGGATCTTGCTGAGAGAACCGTTAAGCGATCGATCGAGCAATGCGTCGTAGGCAAACAGCGGATTGGGCAGGCGCTCAAACGGGCCGAATCCTCGCATCATGGCCCCGCTTGTGTCGAAATCCGGTTGTAGCGCGCTAAGAGCGTGATAGAGCGTATCGCTGCGCGTGTGCCAAACGCGGCCCAGCAGCCGTTCGATCACTTCACCGCGATAATGAGCATTTTCTTTCAATTTAAGCCCGGTTACCTCGATCTTATTCGCGCGATGCATCGCTTCGGCGCCTTTGCCGAGAACGAGCGTCATCGCTTCACGCTCAGGGTCGATGCGGTGTACGGTAAAGTTTTCCACAGCTACGATTTCGCCCAGCTCAAGTTCGTGAAGCAGCGAGCGGCGCACCGGGTCTTTAACGATAAAACTTGGTTCTCCTTCAACCGTGTTCGGCAGCAGCTCTAGCGTGAGCAGCGGCGGCAGCAGCCAGTCATACTCAGCCCATACTGGAAAACGGTATGGCTGGCGCTGCTGCCACCATGCTTTGCCAAAGTTTGGGTAAAGCTGTGTTTCTAACCACTCACTTAAGGTGCGAGGTCCTAGTTCGGCAGCCGCGCTGCGCAAATTGCGCTCGACCCCATGCTGTGGCGCGACGAAGGTATACTTAACGCCCGCCAGGGACGATGTCTCTGCCGTCGTCGGCTTGTCTTCTAGCCGGGCAGTGAGCGGAGGAAGCGAATGTTTGACGTGCGCTTCATAGCGCTGCGCTTCGTCTAGAATCCGGTCAGCTTGATCGATTTTAACGACAACACTAGCATCTTCGGTGCCATCGCTGTTGATCGGCGTGACCAGCAGCAGCAGCGCATGGGTGTAGCCGCCGGTCAAGCGCCGCTCAACGCGCACCCGTTCATAGCCATAAAACATGCGCCGAAGGATCACGAGCTGATCTTCGGTCGGCAGCGCGGTCATTTCGAATTGCAAGGCAAAATCCACGTGAAGGTAAGGTTGATGGCGGCCTGAATGAGGACGCCCTGCTTGAGTTTGTTCGGCTAATTTGACCGTATCAATGCCAAGTCGGCGCAAGACGCGTATCGGAATGCTGTCATTTTCCTCGACGATCGCCCTAAGCAGCGCGCGTTCGTCGATCTCCGTGCGTCCTGCTTCAAGAGCAATGTCATTGGCGATGCTCAGAACCATATTGGTCCGCGGTGTGTTTGGCAGACCTGCCCACAATCGCTGGAGCGTCCCTTTGCCTGTGTAGCGTCGAATTGAGTCGATGACGTACTGCGTTGTCAAACCATGCTCTTCGATCAAAGCGCTGGTCAGCCCACCAGGAATGCCCAGCAGGCCGATGAACAAATGCTCCACGCCGAGGAAATAGTGCTGCATTCGGAACGACTCTTGACGGGCTTTGATCTGAATATCCTTCAAAACGATATCCGTCATCGTTCACTCCGTAGATTGTAAGCGCAGCCATGTTCGCCCTATGCGAAACAGTTGGTTTGCACGCAGCGGAACGGGCTGCTCGATACGAACGTCGTCCGCCAATCCCTCGATAAAAGTGCCGTTTTTGCTGCTGCAATCTTCCAGCCACCACTGGCCCGCCCGCAGGCGAAGCTGCGCGTGGCGGCGCGAGCTAAATGTATCGCTGCGCAGGCAGATATCGTTGTCATCGCTGCGTCCCAGCCGCAGCAGCCAGTCGTCGCCTTCTCGTGTCCCGTCGCCGTTCTCCAAGGCAAAACTAAGCAGCAGACCGTCTTCTACGCCGCTCATGATCATCAGCTCAACTCTTGTCTGCACTCAGCAGTCTCCGCGATGCGTACTTCTCAACTTTAGTTAGTATACTCGCCCGCTTCGAAAATCGTCTTAAACCCCTTGCTCTGGCTCACAAGGTGTGCTATTGTCTACAGTGTAACTTAACAACCTTATAGTCAGCAGTCTCTTATCCAGAGCGGTGGAGGGATCGGCCCTGTGAAACCGCGGCAACCCCCTTAATGGGAAGGTGCCAAGTCCGGCAGACATGTTCTGGAAGATGAGAGCGGCTCTTCGGCCTCGCCGGCTGAAAGACGACCTCAAAGACTTCATGCCGAAGTCTTTTTTCTTGCACTCTGGATAAGCGTTTATTCAGGGTGCATTTTTATTAGCAAGGAGCGGCATATGCTAGACAATATCGATCGTCAAACAGAAGCTGAGCAAAACGAGCAAAACGGCATTCGCACGCTAAAAGCAGGCACCAATACCCGCGCTGTGCATGGCGGTGCGAATCGGCATAAGGCCCATAATGCACTGACGACCCCGCTAGTGCAGACGGCCACCTATACGTTTCGCGACACGCAAGACCTCATCCAATTCATGGAAAGCAAGACATGGGGCGATGGAGATGACCGGGAAGAATACGGCCGCTATGGCAACCCGACGGTCACGGCTGTTGAGCGCAAACTGGCAGCGCTTGATGGAGGTGACGATGCAGTTTTATTCGCGTCAGGCATGGCCGCCATTACTTCAACTCTGCTGACAATTCTGCCGGCTGGGGCGCACATCGTCATCACAGATGACTGTTATCGGCGCACGCGACAGTTCTGCCTGACATTCCTTAAACGTTTTGGTATCGAGACGACTGTTGTGCCAATGGGCGATTATGAAGCGATGGAAGCCGCCATCGTGCCCAAGAAGACCCGTTTGATTATTTCTGAAAGCCCGACCAATCCCTATTTGCGCATCGCCAATCTTGAAAAGATCGCGCAGCTTGGCCAGCGACATCGTGTGCTCACCGTGATCGACAGCACTTTCGCCACGCCGATCAATCAGCGTCCGCTGGAGTGGGGGATCGATCTGGTCATCCACAGCGCGACGAAATATCTCTCCGGCCATAATGATATCCTCGCCGGAGTAGTTGTGGGTCGTGGCGATCGCATTCGCGCTTTGCGCGAGAGCCGCGGCGTGCTAGGCGGGATTGTCGATCCTCATGCTGCCTTTCTGCTTGATCGAGGCCTCAAGACATTAGGCGTTCGCCTCGGCCAGCAAAATGCCAGCGCCCTCGCGATCGCTCGCTTTCTTGAAGCGCACCCTGCCATTGAGCGCGTCTGGTATCCCGGGCTGCCTTCACACCCCGATCATGAGGTCGCGGCGGCTCAAATGGTCGGTTTTGGGGGCGTGGTCACGTTCGAGGTAAAAGGGGATTTGCAAACGACCGGCCAGTTCATCGATCGGCTTCGCATCCCTTATATCGCGCCAAGTCTTGGGGGTGTCGAAACTTTGATCGAGCAGCCCGCATTGATGAGCTATTATGAGAAAACGAGCGAGGAACGTGCAGCGCTCGGCATCAAAGATAACCTCGTTCGGCTCGCTGTGGGCATCGAAGACACCGACGATTTGATCGAAGATTTAGAACAGGCGCTGACAGTTCTGCCGACTTACAAAACCTATATTCGCGGTCTCGAGGTATTATGGGAAACGCGTTTTCGCAGTTGAGCGATCGTCGTTTCAGTGCGTATGAGGTTGGGCTTCTGGCTCGATGATCGCACGCAGAGCGTCTAACGTCGGTTCAGCGTGATGAATCCGGTTTGGACAGACTGCCGAGATCCCCTCAATTGCGTCGTTGTGATAGTCGATCGTGACATCAGGGTCTTTGAGAATGTGACCCGTCAAAATGCCGACAACGGTTTCATGAGGCTGGATTACGCCTGTTGCTGCCAGCTTGCGCAGACCGGCCAATGTGCAGCCGGAGGCCGGTTCGCAGCCGATGCCCTGTCCATCGATTAGCGCTTTTGCCTCCAAAATTTCCTGATCGCTTACTTGCTCAACGACGCCGTCCGTCCAGCGTAATGCGCGCACAGCTTTTGGATAATTTACAGGATTCCCAATTTTAATGGCGGTGGCGATCGTCTCAGCAGTGATTGGGCGCAGCGCATCAAAACCGCGCTGGTAGCTGGCATAGAGCGGGTTGGCCCCCTCCGCTTGGACGATCGCGAGTCGCGGCATTCGGTCGATCAACCCGAGCTGGTGAAGTTCGTACAAGGCCTTGCCAAAGGCGGAACTGTTGCCGAGGTTGCCCCCTGGGCAGATGATCCAATCTGGCGCGCGCCAGCGCAGTTGTTGGATCGCTTCGAACACGATCGATTTTTGGCCTTCAAGGCGAAACGGATTGACCGAGTTCAGCACGTAGATGCCCAGCGCGTTTGAGATCTCGCGCACGAGTTGAAGGTTGCGGTCGAAATCCGCAGCGATGCGGATGCAGGTTGCGCCATAAGCGATCGCCTGCGACAGCTTGCCCAGCGCGATTTGTTTATTCTGAAATAGGACGATGCCTTGAATGCCGCTCCATGCCGCATAAGCTGCGAGCGATGCCGATGTATTGCCGGTTGATGCGCAGGCGACCCGCCGCATACCTAGCGCGCGCGCCTGCGTTAGCCCGCCCGTCATGCCTCGATCCTTGAACGATCCGGTCGGGTTTTCACCTTCGTGTTTCAGATAAAGCGTCTCGATACCCGCCCACTGTGCCAGCCGGGGTGCCCGGTAAAGGTTCGTATTGCCTTCTGGCCGGCTGACGATCTGTTCGTCAGGAACTTCAGGGTAAACAAGTTCTTTGTATCGCCATACGCCGCTGTTGTATGGAGGCTCGAGCGTTCCCAAACGCGCGTCAAAGATCTGCTGGCTCAGTCGTTTGCGCAGCCCATCGAGATCGTGCTGCACATCGAGCAGCCCGCCGCATGCATCGCAGACGTAGATAACGGCATTGGTTGGGTATTGCCGCCCACAATCCATACATTGTAATATGCTGCGCATAAACACCTCGCTTTGCGGCATTGCGTTCGTTAAGGATAACAAGTCTCATGCCAATTTCCAGAGCCGAAGCCTACGCGCCCGCCACCGTTGCGAATTTAGGTGTCGGCTTTGATGTGCTAGGCCTCGCATTGGACCGACCCGGTGACATCATCATCGCCGAATGGGGTGAAGCTCAAGGCGTGACGATCGCCGCCATCGAGGGGGATGATGGTCGTTTGCCGCGCGATGCTGCTAAGAATACCGCTGGTGCAGCGGCGGCCAGCGTGCTTCGTTTGGCCGGCGAAACGCGCGGCGTCAAGCTGTCGATTATGAAGGGACTGCCCTCCGCCAGTGGATTGGGCAGCAGTGCCGCTAGCGCTGTGGGCGCGGCGCTGGCAGTCAATGCCTTGATCGGCGAGCCTTTCACTCGCGGTGAGCTGCTGCCAGCTTGCCTTGATGGAGAGGCAATCGCTAGCGGTTACCATGCCGATAACGTCGCCCCTTGTTTGTTTGGGGGCATCACGCTCGCCTACGGTCTCACCAGCGATCAAATCATCAGCCTGCCAGTTCCGTCTGGGCTGTGGCTGGCGTTAGTCACGCCCGCGGTTGAGGTGCCGACGATGGCAGCGCGGGCTGCGCTGCCCGCTTCCGTTCCCTTGCGGATGTTAGTCGCACAAACTGCCGGGATAGCTCGGCTCGTTAGCGCCCTTTATACAAATGACGTTGCATCCATCGCAGCCGCGATGGAAATGGATAAAGTGATTGAACCGGCGCGAGCGCATTTGATGCCGCTCCTCGACGAGGCGCGCGCAGCCGCAAAACGTGCCGGCGCGCTTGGCTTGACGATCAGCGGCGCAGGACCGACGCTGATGGCGGTCTGCAACTCAGAGTCTGCTGCATTCGCTGCTGCCGAGGCGATGGCGTTTTTGTACGCCGAGGCCGGTCTTGATAACCGGATGCAGGTGACCACGATCTCGACAGTGGGCGCTGAGGTCCGCAGAGTGACGGAAGCGGCCAGTTTGTGAAATCGTTGACAAACATACGGTCGCTTTCTATACTTTCTTCGCCTGTCTTCTGAAAAATTAACCTGTTTAAGTTGTTTCAAACGCAGCGAAAAGAGCATGTTTTATGGTTGACTATGTCAAAAACTACATCAATGGCGAGTGGGTTAGCGCGCGTTCAGGGGAAGTTTTTGACAGCTTCAACCCAGCGACGGGTGCACTGTTTGCGCGTGCGCCGCTGAGCGGTGCCGATGACGTTAGTGCAGCCGTCGCTGCCGCCAAGAACGCTTACCGGGAATGGCGGCTTGTGCCTGCGCCGCGCCGTGGCGAAATCCTCTTTCGCGTCGCGCAGATTTTGGAGTCGCGCAAAGAGACGCTCGCCCGAACCATGACTCAGGAAATGGGCAAAGTCATCTCGGAGGCGCGCGGCGACGTTCAGGAAGCCATCGATATGGCGTATTACATGGGCGGCGAGGGCCGTCGCCTGCTCGGCTACACCGCCCCAGTCGAAATGCCCGAAAAATTCGGCATGGCCCTGCGCGACTCGGTCGGGGTGGTCGGTCTGGTGACGCCGTGGAATTTCCCAGTTGCGGTGCCCAGTTGGAAGATGCTGCCTGCGCTGGTGGCCGGCAATGCCATTGTTTGGAAGCCAAGCGAGGAAACGCCGCGCACCGCGGCGGAATTTGTAGCTGTTTTTGCTGAAGCGGGGCTGCCAGCGGGCGTGCTCAACTTGGTGCATGGTGCCGGGGCAACTGGCGAGGCTTTGGTCGTTCACCCGGATGTCCGCGTGATCTCTTTCACCGGGTCAACGGTCACCGGCTTAAGGGTCTATACGCAGGCTGCGGCGCTTGGCAAAAAAGTCTGTCTGGAGATGGGCGGCAAGAACGCCATCATTGTCCTTGACGATGCCAATCTCGATCTGGCGATCAAAGCCATTACGTGGAGCGCCTATGGCACGACGGGCCAACGCTGCACGGCGGCCAGCCGCCTGATCGTGCAGCGGGGCATCAAAACTCAGTTGGTCGAGGCGCTGCGCGCGCGGGCACAGGCGCTTAAACTGGGCGACGGGTTGGATCCCTCCGTCGAAGTTGGCCCGCTGGTTAACCAGAAAGCACTCGATAAAGTGGAGCATTACGTCAGCGTTGGCAGACGCGAAGGCGCCGCACTCATCACAGGCGGCGCGCGCGCCGAATTAGGGCAGGGGCTGTTCTATCAGCCAACCTTGTTTGCTGATGTCTCACCTGAGATGACGATTGCTCGCGAAGAAATTTTCGGCCCTGTGCTGTCCGTGATCGAGGTCGATACGCTGGAGCAGGCGGTCGAAGTCAACAACAGTGTTATTTATGGCTTATCGAGCAGCATTTTTACCGAGAATGTGAATGCTGCGTTTCGCGCTATTCGCGACTTAACCACGGGCATCGTCTATATTAATCATGGAACGACGGGCGCAGAAATCCAGTTTCCATTCGGGGGTACGCGCGGTACCGGCAATGGCATGCGCGAAGCGGGGCAAACCGCTCTGGACAGTTTCACGGAGTGGAAGTCGGTTTATGTCGATTACAGCGGCCGTTTACAGCGTGCGCAAATTGATAATCGTGAGTGAACGCTGATGAATTTCGCTGATGACTTTCAACTTTTTCTCAGGGAATTTGGCCTAACCTATGTTAGACTGGTAAGTGAGGCGGGTTAATTTCATTGTGAGCGGATTGTATTGGGACTCTTCCTATGAAATCGTCCTCAGTTTAATGGAAGCGCATGCAGGGATTGACTTGGAGACCGTTGGCATTGGCCAGCTTTACGAATGGATCATCGCGCTGCCAAATTTTGCCGACGATCCGGCGGTCGTCAACGAAGGAATCCTAAATGAGATTCTACGAGAGTGGTATGAGGAGGCTAGCGCTCGATGAGTGGGCTTAAATTACCGGAACTGCACAGCCCTGAATTTCCAGTTCCAAACGATTTGCAAGAAAATATCGCTATCACCAGTCTCAGCCGCATTTACAACTGGAGCCGCCGCTCCTCGATGTGGCCAATGCTGTTTGGTTTGGCCTGCTGTGCGATCGAAATGATCGCCACCGCGGCATCCCGCTATGATGTAGCGCGCTTTGGGATGGAAGTGATGCGCGCCAGTCCACGACAAAGTGATTTGATGATCGTCTCAGGTACTGTCACCAAAAAGATGGTCGTCCCGATTGTGCGCCTTTATAACCAGATGCCAGAACCCAAATATGTGCTGGCTATGGGCGCCTGCGCCAGCGGTGGCGGCCCATTTAAGGAGGGCTACAACGTCGTTTCAGGCATTGATCAATATATCCCGGTCGATGTCTATGTGCCGGGCTGCCCACCGACGCCGCAGGCGCTGCTTTACGGGTTAATTGCGCTTCAAAAGAAGATCGACGGGCAATCACTGGCAAACTTCGATGACGTGCCGTGGTATGGGGTTGGCCCGTCCGACCCAGTGCCTGTGCCAGTGCTGGGCCCAGACATCATCGATCCGCGTCAAATGGAACTGATTCGGCGCCAGGCGGAGCTGGCGGCCGCCGGTCAGCCTTTTGGCACGCGCGAGCTGCCGGCGGCGGCGATCGCCGATGTTGAGAGAGCGGCTGCTGCCAGCAAACCGGCGGCGCCGGCTGTCACTGCCCCGCCGACGGCTGCTGAGGTCGCAGAGGTCGATCCGGAGAAAGCAGAGCGTTTGCGTAAACGCGAAGAAGCGCTAGCCCGTAAGCGTGCAAAACAAGGTACTGCGGAGTAAACATGGCAGATAAACCTATCCTCGCCCCTGAAGAATTGGCAGCGGCTGATGTCGAAGCCGCTATCGGCTATCTGAAAGATAAATACCCCGAGGCGGTGAGCGATGACACCCGCAGCGGTTACAGCGGCATCATCGTCGACCGCGCATCGCTGGTTGAAGTCGCACAAACCATCCGTGATGAACTGGGCTTCAATTATCTCTCCAGCGCGACCGCCGTTGACTACTACGGCATTTCTGACCATATGGAAATGGTCTACCATGCCTATCGTATTTCTGGCGGGCCGGCGCTGGTCTTCAAAGCGCAAACACCGCGCGACCGCGCTGAGGTGCCGTCGCTGGTAAGTGTTTGGCCCGGCGCGGATTTTCAAGAGCGCGAAGCCTATGATCTGTTCGGGATCGTTTTCCCCGGGCATCCTAATTTGAAACGCATCTTGCTATGGGATGGGTTTAACGGCCATCCGATGCGCAAGGATTGGAAAGAAGCCTACTACGAAGAAGACCATAAACCGTTTGAGAGCCGCTGGCCCAAAGGCTACGTTCGCCGTGCCGAAGAACTCAACGCCTTTGGCAAAAATGTGCGCTACCCTGCCGATATTGACCTGGGAAATTTAACCGATACCTCCGAACAGTCGCTGTACAGCGGCATGGGCCTCGGCGTGAACGTCTCCAATTTCGAGTCGGCTGATGGCCTGCGCACCGATCGATTGGTCGTCAACCTTGGTCCACACCATCCGAGCACGCACGGGGTGTTCCGCATGGTCGTCACGCTCAATGGCGAGACCATTGAGTCGCTTGAGCCGGTGATGGGCTATCTGCATCGCAATCACGAGAAGATTGGCGAGCGGAATGCATGGCTGCACAATATGCCGTTCACTGACCGGCTTGATTATATTTCCAGCATGAGTAATAACCTCGGCTATGCGCTGGCCGTTGAAAAGCTGCTGGCCACTGGCGCGCGTTATGCGCCTCCGACCTATCGAGCTGAAGTCATCCGCGTGTTAATGGTCGAGCTGACCCGCATCGTCAACCATTATTGGGCAATTGGCTTTTTGCTCAATGACCTTGGCGCTTTCTTCACGCCAGCGCTGTATGCCATCGCTGAACGTGAAAAGATCCTCGACTTTTTTGAGGCGACTGCCGGCAGCCGCATGATGTGCAACTACATGCGCTTCCAGGGCGTCTATAAAGACCTGCCGGAACGCATTCGCGGCGTTGCCAATCTGGTCAACGATCGCGTGCGCGATTTCGACACGATGGAATATCTGACCGAGTTGATTAACGAACGCATCCCGCGTTCGATCGACGAGCTGGATCGGCTGCTGACGGACAGCGAGATCATCAAGGCGCGCACGATTGGGGTCGGTTACCTGCCTCCTGAGCTGGCGATCGCTTACAGCGCTGCGGGGCCGCTGCTGCGCGCCAGCGGTGTGCCCTATGATGTGCGCCGCGCCGAACCGTACAGCATCTATCCAGAACTCGATTTTGATGTATGCGTGCGCTATAACGGCGATATCTATGATCGTTACCTCATTCGCCTCGATGAGATGCGCGAGAGTGTCCGCATCCTTAAGCAGATTTTGCCACGGCTAGAGCGAACCAAAGGCGAAAGCATCTTCTCTGGCAACAAGGCGATCTACATGCCGCGTGTGCCAGTTGGCGAGGCCTATGGCCGTATCGAAAATCCAAAGGGCGAGTTGGGTTATTATGTCGTTTCAGAGGGCGATCCCAAAGGCCCGCAAAACCCGTGGCGTTACCATGTACGCGCTCCCAGCTTCATCAACCTAACGCCGCTTGGGTTAATGTGTCAGGGGCAAAAAGTGGCCGATGTCGTTGCCATTCTGGGCAGCATTGATATCGTGCTTGGTGAGACGGATCGATAGTTACGGTAAAAATCAGCCTAGCAGCTTCACAATTGTGAAGGAGATTGTATGTACGGATTGGGCATCCTGAAGGGCCTCGGGGTCACCATTCAACATTTCATCAACACATTCATCGATGATATCCGTTATGCTGGCCGCAAGTACATGGGGCAGGAAAACTTTGGGGCTCGTCAGGGATTGAAAGCCGCGGGGGCATTCACAGTTCAATATCCGGATGAAAAATTGGCGGTGCCGGAGCGTTTCCGCTTCATTCCGTTTCTAGTCGTCGAAGACCCCGATCACCCCGAACGTCCTGGCCACGATTGGTGCACGAGTTGTGGTATCTGCGCGAAGGTGTGCCCGCCGCAGTGCATCTGGATCGTGCGCGGCGAAGACCCTGTGACCAAACGGCCGATACCAGAACCGCAGGCTTTCTTCATCGACATCGACATTTGCATGAACTGCGGGTACTGCGCTGAGTTCTGTCCGTTCGATGCGATTAAGATGGATCACGACTACGAACTGGCTAGCTACGATCGCACTGAACATCACATTTTCGACAAAGAGAAACTCTCCAAGCCGTTCAGCTATTGGAAGACGATCGCGCCAACGACGGCGGTTGAGGAGGCAGAAGCGCGCGGCGGCTGGGAGCACCCCGACGTGATCAAAGAAAAGAAGAAGGCTGAAGCTGCCGCGGCTAAGGCCGCCGCTGCCCCCGCCGCTCCGCCCGCGCCAGCGAAGCCCGCTGAAGGCGCTGCGGCCGCTGCACAGCCGGTAGCGGAAGCTGTCGCAGAAGCGGCTCCCCCGGCGTCGGCCGCTGTAGATGAAGAAGCCGCCAAAGCCGAACGGCTGCGCAAACGTGAAGAGGCCCTCGCTCGCAAACGCGCTCGCGAACAGGGTGGTGGCTGAGTCACAGCCTTAACTTCATCTTTCGTATTAAGACCCGGCAGCACCGCCGGGTTTTTTGGCTTTAACCCGCTAAACGGCCGCACGCCAAATTTTCATAGCCTCCTAAGACTTAGTCGCTAGTGTGATCAGAGCCGTTATAAGATGATCAACAGCCATGCGCGGTGTGAAAAAAGCTCATCTCCCGACAAAGATATGCCCAGTATGCGGGCGCCCATTTATATGGCGCAAAAAGTGGGAACGTCACTGGGATGAAGTCAAGTATTGCAGCAATGCTTGTCGCCAGCGCCGGAGGATCTCGTGAACCCAATCGCACAGGATATGCGGCGCGATTTTGCCAGTCGCGGGGATTTAGTCGCCTATCTGCGCGAGCAGTTCCCTGTGGCCGCAGCGGTCGACGATCATGTCTCGATGATGCGCGGTGGTCGCCGCGTTGCCCTCGCTGCTCTCGATCGCATTCAGCCAGCGCGCTATGCTGCCACACGCAATTCGCTCAATGGTGCGGTCTCGCGCCTTTCGCCATATATCCGGCATGGTGTGCTGTCCCTCGCGGAAGTGCGCGATGCTGCTTTGCGCAAGGTCAATCGCCGTCGTGATGTTGAAAAATTCATCAACGAGCTTGGATGGCGCGATTACTGGCAGCGGCTTTATCTCGAATTGGGGGATGGTATTTGGCATGATCGCGAGGCTTACAAGACGGGCTGGCAAGCTGGTGATTATCAAGATCGTTTGCCTGACGACATTGCTTCTGGGACTACTGGCCTTACCTGCATCGATGCATTTAGCGAAGAACTGCGCACAACGGGCTATTTGCACAACCATGCTCGCATGTGGATGGCGTCTTACATTGTTCACTGGCGGCGCGTTCGCTGGCAGGCCGGAGCGCGCTGGTTCCTCACGCATCTGCTCGATGGCGATCCAGCCAGCAATAACCTGAGCTGGCAGTGGGTTGCTAGTACGTTCAGCCATAAGCCGTATATCTTCAACCGAGAAAATCTCGATCGTTACAGTGACGGGCGTTACTGCCGCATTTGCCCGGCGCGTGGGCGCTGTCCGTTTGAAGGAACTTATGAAGATCTTCAGGCCCGTTTATTCCGCCCGATTTCCGCTCAAGTGGAGCCAGCTAAGCGCGCCCACAATTTTCGTTTCCCAGTGGGGCGGCAGTTACCGGGAACGACCTCGCGCAGGGATGAGGAAGGGAAGGCGGTGGTGTGGGTACATGGCGATGCGCTAAGTCCCGAAAACCCCGCGCTGCAAGCCGAGCCTGCGATGCCAGCCATTTTCGTTTGGGATGAGGAGCTGCTGCGCTCGCAGGCGATCAGTTTGAAGCGAGTCGTATTCATCTATGAGTGCCTGCTCGAGCTACCGGTGACGATTCGGCGTGGCGATGTCGCGCAGCAGGTGGCTGCTTTTGCGCGTGAACATGGCGCTGGGCGTGTTTGTACCTCCTCCAGCCCGGCACCGCGCTTTCATCAAATCGCCGCGCGTCTTGATCAGCAGTTCGCAGTTAAGATCTATCCGCAGGCGCCTTTTTTCGATTACGATCGCCCGCTCGATCTGCGCCGCTTCTCTCGTTATTGGCAGGTCGCGCAGCGCTACGTATTTGATGAAACGAACACAACGTAACAAATGTCACTGACCATTTTTCTTATTAGGGTTATACTTATTTTGTAAACGCCTTTAAGCTCGTCAGTAATGGGAGTTAAAAATGAGCGACGTTCAAAGCCAAATTATGGCGGCGTTGAGCACCGTCATTGAACCTGAGTTGCATCGCGATATCGTCTCGCTGAATATGGTGCGCGATTTGGTCGTTGAAGGGGAGACGGCTAAGTTTACCATTGTGCTGACGACCCCGGCCTGCCCTTTGAAAAATGTCTTTCAAGAGCGCTGCAATGCCGCTGTAATTGGCACCGTGCCCGGTATAGAGCGGCTTGAAATTCGTTGGGATGCGCAAGTGCCGACCGATCGACGCATCCTCGGTCGCCTCGAAGTGCCAATGCGCAGCATCATCGCGGTGGCAAGCGGCAAAGGGGGGGTTGGCAAAAGCACCGTTTCGACCAATCTGGCGATCGCACTCGCAGAAGCAGGAGCGCGGGTTGGCCTCATCGACGCCGATATCCTTAACCCTAATATTCCGATGATGATCGGGGTTGAAACCGGGAGGCCGCGCGTTGAGGGCGACAAAATGATCCCGATCGAGGCATATGGCGTTAAGGTCATTAGCACCGGTTTCTTGATCGATCCCAGTAAACCAATGATTATGCGCGGCCCGATGCTGCACAGCGCGATCCGCCAATTCTTCACGGACGTGAAATGGGGCGAATTGGACTACATGATCGTCGATCTGCCGCCCGGCACGGGCGACGCGCCGCTGTCGCTGGCGCAGTCGTTTCCGCTCACCGGGGCGGTGATCGTCACCCAACCGCAAGAAGTGGCCGTCTCCGACGCGCTTCGCAGCATGGCCATGTTTGACCAACTCAATGTGCCAGTCCTCGGCATTGTCGAAAATATGGCGGGCGATTTCTTCGGAACGGGCGGCGGCGAACGGCTGGCGCAGCAGCGTCAGGTGCCGTTTCTTGGCCGTATTCCCCTCGATGCTGAAGTGCGAATCAGTGGGGACTACGGTCGCCCGATCATCGTCAGTGCGCCGAACTCTCCTGCTGCTCGGGCGCTGGTCGAAATGTCGCAGGCCGTGGCCGCTCGTGCCAGCCTTGTTATGCTGCAAAGCGCCGATGTCATCCCGCTCAACATCATCGGCTAGAAAGCGCATCAGCCTTTTTATGAACAGCGCGCGATTTGTTAACCGCGCGCTGTAATTTTTTGCCGGCGCAGCCTGCGTTTAATCATCCATCCCGATCACTTGAATCCTGTCGCTGCTGCCGACGGGATTGTAGCGGCCGATGAACAGCCAGAAGAAAAAGTTAAGCAGGAAGGCGGTGATAAAAGCGACCCAGCCTTCAGTATGCACATCGCGGAACCAAACATAACGGCGGATTAGCTCAAGCGCGATCAGCGTGATCAGCGTGACGACTAGGCGCTTTTTTGCCTCAGTTCGCTGAATGAAGAACATGAGCAGGCCGAAAATAACGATCAATAAAGCTGTGATTCCGAGATCCATCTTCGCTCAACCGCGCAGTCTGTGTTTGCGCAACTGTACTAAGCTTAAGACAGACAGGTGAGATTTCGCTGAGTATCTCATGGAATTGACGTCCCAGCAGCGCGCCACGCATTGATGTCATCGAGGTTCACCTGCCCGTAAGGTGGCGAAAAATCCTCACAATCGCGCGCAGTATCTGGAATATCGGTGCGCGGCGCGATCAATGGACTTTCAGGACTAAAGAAATTCCACGCTGCTCGCGAGATGCCCTCGATCAAAGGCCACGCGCGTGTATAACTGAAGAATTCTGTGTTTTCCCACACGTACACCGCGATCACATAATTACGACCATTGGGCGGGAAAACGATGCCGGCATCGCCATGGACATTGTGGAGCCAGCCGTTTTTATGGGCGATCGGTGTGCCGGGCGGGATGCCCGCTTGCAGCAGCCGTTCCAGATCGTTGGCCGCCATCAGGTTGAGCATTTGCCGGCACTCATTTTGCGTAAATTCACCATTGGGATAAGCCGCCATCAATCCAGAGCCGTAGTAAGCGCAGTCATAGATCATGGTCAGCATAGTGCCGAGGTCTTCTGTTGTCGTCTGGTTATATGGGTCGGCGCCGGTGTTGAAATTCGGATTGGGCGAAGTGCGCGGCGCCGGGATCGAGCCAAGAACCTGATCTCCCCCTAGATAGAGCGGAGCGGAAATATACGTGTTGCGCGCGCCGATGTACTGCATCGTGTTCGTCACCTGCGCGATGCCGGCGAATAGATTATCGCGCCCAATGATTTGCATGATCAAATTGGACGAACTGTTGTTGCTGCACAGCAGCGACTGCACCATCAAGAAGGCGTAGTCGTCGTTGGGTTGAAACAGCAGATCGCGGTAGAAGTCGATCAAGATGCCCATTTTGATCGTGCTCGCGGCCGAGAAAGCCACATCGCTTAAGATGTGAACTTCATCGCCAGTCTGCAAATCCATGATGAAGACTGAGGCGACCGTCGATTGGCCATCATAGATGAAGCCTTGCGAGTCGAGATAAGCGATGATTAGCTCGCGCAGGGCGCGAATATCGGGCCGGCTGGCATCAGTGCCAGTGACTGGCAGCACAACCTGCCGGTCGGTCGGGCTGCGTAGGGCGCGGTCGATCAGCGGGAGCGCGCGTTCGATGTCAAGCGTGAAGCCCATTGCCCCCGGTCGTATCGTCAGCGTTTGCACATCAAAATCGGCTGGCCCCGGCGGGCGATCATAGCGCGCTGCGATGTCTTGTAGGATGCGCTCAAGCTGCGTTTCTTGATAAGTGGCCGAAAGCTCAATATTGAGCGCTTCCCGGCTTTCAACGCCGGTGAGGTGGTTGAAGAAGCGCGGCCAAAACGAGGCTTCATTTACGCTGGCGGCGCGGGCAGCCGCCAGCATCGATTCGCGGTTGGTCTGAAATCCTATCGCTGCAGGGTCGAGCAAAATAGGGCTCGAGTCATACCAGAGCACAAGCGGCTGTGCGAAGATCTGTTCCCAACGAGCAACGGCTTCCGCTGGCGATAATCCGCCCACGTTCACGCCCGCGACGGTAACGTCTGCGGATATGGTATCGGCTTGCTGGCTAAAGCGGATTAACTCAAACGAGAATAATCCTGCCGAAAGAAAGATAAACAGCCAAGCCATGAGAGGCACAAGCGGAAACCGGCGCGAACGCTTGCGAGTCCCGAGACCGGTCAGTCCTGTGGCCATAATGCTCCTAACACAAATAACGCAGTTGAGACTTTCAAACGAACGAGGGACACCCGACGAAGAATAGATAGTGTCGACATAGTGTTGAGTCTAACGGCGGAGCACCTTGACGTCAACGGCTGAAGCCCTACGCTCGGGCACTGGGGTTAGGCGTACCGCTAGGTGTGGGAAAAAATGATCATGGTATACTGTTATTGCAAGATTCTATCTTTAGGTGGGCCGCCGTGAACGCACCCGTCGATTTCATCAATTTGCTCGTTCGCCCGCCGGGTGACCTTTTCTACTATCTCGCCGTATTTGGCCTCAGTCAAGTGGCCTTGTTCATGGCTTTAGGCCAGCGCATGCGTCGCAAGCGCGAGCGGCCGCCTCAGCGCTATACAACGGCTGCGGTTGGTGCAGTGATCGTTTGGGCGTTGCTGATGCTTGGGGCTATGGTAGCACTGCTTGCTAACCAGAGCGCGAATGTCATCTTACCGCCCACGGAACGGTTGGCTCATGTCGTCACGACGCTGCTGATGGGGTGGGCATTTTTGACCGCCGACAGCGCGCGTTGGGATCGCCTTTCGCGCTGGTTGCTGCCTGCTCTACTCAGTTTAGTCATCATCGGTTTTATGTTCACGGCGTTAGACTGGGTGGGAGCAGCCGCGAACCAATCATTTGCAACCAGCTCCTATGGCGTCGCGTGGGCTTTTATCCCCGCAGTTTTTGCTCTCTTGGGAGTGCTGGTCACGCTTGCTTATTTTCGTGAAGTGGTCGATGCGCCGCTGAAAGCTTTATTCTTCGTCCTCATCTTGATCGGTTATGGCGGTGCGCTGCTTCAGTTTTGGCAGGGGACGCTCGAGGGCGATTACGCTGGCCTGCCTCGCTTGACGTTTCTGACCGCACTTCTTATCGTGCCTGTGGCGATCTATCGGATGATCATCGCTAGTTTGGACAGCCCTATCTTGCCTCAAGCCGCTCCAGTCTCGGTTGGCGCAAACAGCACAACGATGGCCGCGCCTGATGTGGTGCGTGGCGCTGGCGGGGAGCGCGAGTCTGCCCTAATGATGAAGGCGCTCGGCCTGATGCTGGAACAGGCGACGCCTGACAGCATCCCAGATCGGATCGTACAGGCTGTGCTGCAAACGGTGAAAGCGGACGTCGGCGCGCTGCTTGTCGTGCAAGATGCCAATTATGCTGATGTAACCCACGGCTTTGATCGGACGTTTGACCGGCCGCTAGCCGGTATCTCGCTCAATCTAGCTGACCAGCCGACGCTGGTTAATGCGATTGAACGGCGTTTGCAGCGCCCCCTCTATCCTGATCGCAATCCCGAAGAACTGCGCGACTTATATACCCGTCTCGATATCGAAGCGATTGGCCCCACTTATTTTCAGCCGCTCGTCCACGAGCGCGAGCTGCTCGCCATCTTGCTCGTTGGGCTGCCCTACGCTGGCCGTGAACTGGCCGAGGCCGAGCAAGAGTTGTTAAAGGGCATCGGCATCATTTCAGCAAATTTGCTCGCTTTGAGCAATGCGGCGCGCGATGCTCGGCTCGAGGCCGAAAGCCGCGTTATTCAGGCGATGATACGAGGCGTCTCGCCAGATGCGATTGACGACGATAGTTTCATCGCCATCTGGCAGGAACTACAAGGCGAGCTGGAGACCGCGCGCGATCAGATTCAGCAGCTCTCGCGGCAGGTGACCGAGCTGAAATTGGCGCTCGATGACGAACGCAGCCGCGTGGCGCAGACGCTCAGCGACACTGCCGAGGGGCAGTCGATCTCTCAACGCATCATTTTGCTCAACGAGGAACACCAGCGCCTGCTCGAGGAACGAGAGCGATTGGCAGCGCGGCTGCGCGAGGCCGAAACGACCCTTGCCAGCTTAACAACCGACGACAGCGGCGCGATCGTCAAGTCGATGGTCGATATCTTGCGGCGGGAGAAAGAAGACCTGCTCGCCGAACGCGATCGCCTGCAGGCGCAGCTTCTAACCATGCGCGAGCGCGGTGAGCTGGCTGAGCCGGACGCTATACAAGATCTACTCGCGCGCATGGCCGAAGAGAAGACGCGCACCGAGGTCGAGCGCGATCGTTTGAGCGCGATGCTGCAAGATATTGAGACGCAGCTTAGTGCCCTCGGTGTGCCCGATGGCGCAGCCGGGCTAACTGCCTTGATCACCCAGCTTTACGAGCAGCGTGCTGCGCTGCAATCGCGCAATGAGGCCCTGCGTCGAGAACGTGATGCGCTGTTGAGCGGGCGTAGCGACGCATCCTTGATCGGAGCGGCAGCCAGCGACCGTCAGATCGAAGCGCTACAGCATGATCTTGCGCGGTTGGCCGCCGACCGTGAAGCAGCCACCAAGCAGCGTGATAGGTTGCGAGCAGAGCGCGATGAGCTGCTGGCACGCCTAGAGTCGATGCGCGAGCAGTACACTCGCTTGCTCGCCGAGGCGACCGCATTTGAACAGGAGCTTACCGAAGCCCATGAGGAACAGCGGCTGCTGCGCGCTCAGATTCAGCAGTTGGTCGATGAGCGCTCGCGGTTGATGCGTGAGCGCGACCGGCTGATCGCCGAATACAGTGCGATTGGAAGTGAGCGCGAGCAGCTTCTGGCGCGCATTGAAGGGGATCGCGACCGGCTTCAACAGTTGGGGGAAGATGGCGTTGGTGCTTTAACGGCTATGATCGACGAATTGTCAGCGCAGCGCGGCGCACTAGAACGTGAACTGGTCGAGACGCGCAATCAGCTTGCGGCGGTCGAGGAGCATCTGGAAGTGATGCGGATTCGAGCTGCAAATGTCCAGCCGCAAGTCGTTTACCGGCCCGATAATCCTGAAGTGATGCTGGGCATGGTTCAAGAGCTGCGCACACCGATGACCTCGATCATGGGCTATGTGGATTTGATCTTGAACGAGTCGGCCGGCATCCTCGGGGAGATGCAGCGCAAGTTTATGCAAAGGGTGGCAGCGAACATTCATCGTTTGGAAGCCATGCTTGATGACCTGATCCAGCTTGCGCTGCTCGATGCTGGACGATATAAACTGAACCCAGAGCAGGTTGATGTGGTTGAATTGATTGAAGATGCCATCACGCGAGCCTCCAACCAACTGCGCGAAAAGGATCTTACCGTTCATCTCCATCTTGATGATGAAGCGCCTCTGATTTTGGCAGACCGGGGTGCAATCGATCAGATCATCGGTCAGCTGCTCACCAATGCATACCTCGTCTCTCCTGCAGGAAGTGAATTGTACATCTCGGCGCGTGCCGAAATGCTGTCACGTGCGGGTGCCGAGCCTGTTCCCTGTTTGAAACTGTCGGTTGGAGATCGTGGTGGTGGCATCGGGCCAGAAGATCAACCGCACGTTTTCGCTCGCAAATACAAGGCTGAGAATCCGCTCATTCAGGGGCTGGGTGACACTGGTGTCGGCCTTGCTATCGCAAAAGCGCTGGTTGAGGCGCATGATGGCGAAATTTGGCTGGAAACAGAAACCGGTGTCGGCACAATTTTTCATGTTGCGCTGCCTGTGCAGCTCACCCCTGAAGTGGAGCATTAGCGAATGCGTCGTGACTTTGGAAGTGAAATCACTGTCGCGATCGTTGTCGTAGCGGTGCTCGCCTTTGCGCTGACGTTTGGCATCATCTTGACTCTGTCCACCATCCCGCCGGAACCGTCGTTGACCGATGTTCCTGAAGCCAGCATTGTGCAAGAGGCTACAGGCGACGCGGAGAGCATCGACGCCATGTCAACCGCAACCGAGCCGGTGACTCTGGACGAGCCGGTTCCAACCCTTATGCCGCCTACGTTCTCTCCGGAAATGCCAAGTCCAACGGTTACGCTCACAGCGACTGACACTGCTGTGCCGCCGGGGGAAGTGCCCACGCAGAGCGGTGAATTCTTCAGCGGGGGAACGGCCACGGCGCTGGCGCAGGCACTGCTGGCAGCCGCGCCCACCGAAACGCCAACCGTCGATGTCGCGGCGACTTTTGCTATACAGGCGACGCGCGTTGTTCAATTTTTGACAGCAACCGCCGATGCAGCGGCTGCACTCGTGATCGCTAGCTCCGATACCCCGACGCCTTTGCCGACAAACACACCAACGATCACCCTGACATTTCTTCCGACTACGACGTCCACATTGACGCCGACGGTGACGAATACCTACACAGTCGTTCCGCCTCTATCTCTAACCGCCACTTTTACGGAAACGGCAGCGCCGACTGAGGCACCCACGTCCACTTCGACAGCGACGCAGACCTATACCGCTGTTCCGACTGCCACTGCTACTCGTACCGAGACGGCAGCCCCAAGTGCAACCGCCACCCCTACATCGACGGTCACGCCTACACCGACAGCGACTCTGACACCGACAGCGACCCTTACCGCGACGTGGACGAATACGCCGCTGCCCACCGCTACGCCCAGCTTGGCCGCTTCGCCCACACTCACATTCACAACAGCGCTTACCGCCACACCCGCATTGACTTGGACTGCATCGCCGACCACGACGCTGACTGCCACGACGACGGTTTTGCCGACTTCTACTGAAGCGCCGCTTGAACTGCCGACCGCGATCTTGCTGGAGGCGGAACTGCCGATCCCAACGGTGATCCCGGCTGGAGCTTTGTACAACTGCCTCCCACCGATAGGCTGGACGCCGCGACAGGTTCAAGCGAGGGAAACTTTGTTCTCCATCGCTAACGACGTGGGGTCAAGCGTTGGTGAAGTGCTCGCCGCGAGCTGTCTCGAGTATGATCTAGAACTGGCGCCGGGTGATGTCATTTTTGTCCCCTTCACAGCACGTCCGCCGGCTATAACACCGACGCTGACGGCGCCAGGCCCACCGCCACCGCCGCCCGTGCTGGGATGCGACGACCCCGGCGCGCAGATCACTGCGCCAGCGCGTGGAGCGAGGGTAAGGGGAATCTTTGAGCTTGTGGGCACTGCCAATATGGTCAATTATGCCTATCACTTGATCGAAATTCGACCAAATGCACTCCCTGACTTTGACTTCTATGCGCGCATAGAGTCTCCGGTCGCGCTTGGCACTGTGGCCCACATCAACACCCGTTTGTACGGGCCGGGCGCTTATTGGGTTCGTTTGACCGTAGTCGATCGCGCCGGAAACGCCCTCTCACCCTGCGTGATCCCACTGATCTTCGAATAGGGCATTAAACTGGTCTAAGGGCTGTGCTACACTTGCGCCTGAGTTGAAGAGATTTTCGACGTTCAGGAGCGGGAATGGGACAAGCTAAGCCCTCTCGAATGCGCCGCGCGTTCAGTTTCGTCATATTTCGCGTGGTTCCGTTCGTGCTGATCATCGCAAGTGCCTTGGTCGCATATTCAATCGCTCAATTGGCATTCCGCTATCTATCTGAACAGCGGCTGATTGCAGAGCGCGCGCCATTTTATCAAGCGACTGCTAGCGCGCTCGCCGAGACGTTGACAGCCACTCCTGTTGCAGACGATCAAACCTCAAATCTGCTTGTGCGTTTGGTCAAGCGCCAGTCCTCTGCAGGACAGTCCTCTGACCCGGAAGCGCCAGCGATCGCTCAATTTGCCACCAACACACCGCGCCCTCCCGCGCCGACAGCGACTCCCGAGCCTGTTTTCGAGATCACTGTTACACCGCGCCCGCTGCCAACCCTGTTCATCTATGGCCAGCCCAACCCTGATCAAGTGGCTGCTACGGCCATTCCGACCCCTGTGGAACCACTTGACCGACGCGGCTATGATCTGATGAATATCCTTCTGCTCGGCAATGACGGCGAAATCACCGGCGATGGTTTCCTGCGCACCGATACGATGATCATCGTATCGATCAATAGGACGACCAACAGCGTGGCTATGCTCAGCCTGCCGCGCGATCTTTACGTCTACATTCCCGGATGGACGATGCAGCGCTTGAATACTGCCTTCATGCGCGGCGAAGCAGGGGGATGGACAGACGGCGGCTTCGGCCTGATGCGCCAGACGATCTTCTATAACTTCGGCATCAATGTGCACTACTACGCAATGGTCGATCTGACGGGTTTTAAGGCGATCGTCGATGCGGTCGGCGGCGTCAATCTTGCGGTTGACTGCGCCATCCGCGATTATCAGTTAGTTGAAGCGGAGGTGCCTGCAGGCGCATATCGTTACAACGAGGATGGCGAATATGTCCTGCCGGTAGGATACTATCGTATGAACGGCGCCGAAGCCCTCTGGTACGCGCGATCGCGCCGCAACAGCTCTGATTTCGACCGCGGTCGCCGCCAGCAGCAGCTTTTGCGGGCAGTTTGGCGAGAGGCGCGCGACCAGGGTTTGTTAGCGCAGGTGCCGCAGTTGTGGGCTGAGGCGTCGCCCTACATCCAGACGAACATGACTCTGGAAGATCTGCTCGGGTTAGTGCCGGTCGCAGCGAGCCTTGATCCCAGCCGCATCGAGAGCTTTACCTTCGCGCGCCTGTACCATACGACCCCGTGGCAAACTCCAGATGGGGACTTCGTCCAACTTCCGGTCTACGAGACGGTGCGCCAGATGCTAACCGACTTTTACAGCCCGCCGACCGAGAGCCAGCTCGTTTCTGAAGCCGCTACGGTCGCGGTCTATAATGCTAGCGGCAATCCTAATTGGGATCGTGTGGCCGCCGAACGTTTAGCGTGGAGCGGCTTCAATGCTGTTGCGATGGGCGAAGCGCCCGGCGAAACGCTCGCGCGATCGGCAATGGTCGACTATACAGGCCGCAGCAAAGGCAGTAGCCTCCAGCAGATCGCGGGCCTGCTCAATGTACGTGGTGAAGATTTGCGCATCGAGCCGAGCGCTACCCGCGGCTACGATTTTGAGGTCTTCATCGGGCAGAACTACAACTCTTGCACTGAAGGCGGCGTGCTCCCGATTGATGCGATCGGCGGCTGATTGGGCTGCTGCGAGGCAACTGCTACCAGCGGTGGTGCACTTGGTCGCGGATATAATCCTTATAGATGCGCTCGATCTCGGCCATCTGCTCTGGCGTTAGTGGAGGCAGCTCGCCAGCGCGTACATTCGCTTCGACCTGCGCCGGGGTCTTCGCGCCGGGAATCGCGCATGTGACGGCGTCAAACATCAAGATCCAGCGCAGGGCCAGCATCGCCAGCGTCATGTCTTCGCTCACGAGCCTTTTTAATGCCTCGACCGCTGCCAAGCCCGTCTCAAAATCGACGCCTGAGAAGGTTTCGCCTCGGTCGAAGCGCTCGCCATGCCGGTTATAGTGGCGATGATCGTCACTTTCGAACCGGCTGTCCCGCGTTAATTTGCCGGTAAGCAAGCCGCTCGCCAGCGGCACGCGGGCTAAAATTGCGACCTTGCGGCGCTGCGCTTGCGGAAAAAACAGCTCAGCGGGGCGATGACGGAACATGTTGAAGATGATCTGCACCGACTGAACGCCATCATATTCAATCGCCTTGAGCGCTTCTTCGACTTTCTCAACGCTGACGCCGTAGTACCGAATTTTGCCGGCCCGAACCAGATCATCAAGCGCTGCAAAAACTTCTGGACGGTAATAAACCTCAGTTGGCGGGCAGTGAAGCTGCACCAAATCCAGACAGTCGGTCTCCAAGTTTTGCAGGCTGCGCTCGATGAATCGCGTTAAATTCTCGGCGTTGTATCCATCAGCAGTGTGGGGGTTAAGCCGCCGGCCGGCTTTGGTGATGATGTAAAAAGGTTCTGTCCGTTCGCGGCGCAGCCGGGCAAGCAAGCGCTCGCTGCGGCCGTCGCCGTAAACATCAGCCGTATCAAACAGGTTGACGCCCAGATCGACGGCACGGTGCAGCGCTGCCATCGATTCGGCGTCATCGACTTTGCCCCACTCTGAGCCGATCGCCCATGCACCGAAGCTGATGGTTGATACCCGCCAGCCAGTGCGGCCAAACTCGCGATATTCCATGAGATCCTCTCGCTTTTATGACGCACTATCCAGGATAACCGCTGCTGCTGGCCGGGGCTGTGCCCCGAGTTTCTGCCACCTGCTGGGCGTAATGATCAAGACGATAGGCGGTCAGTGGATCGGGATGAATGCCCATCTCTTGACGGACTTTGGCCAGCAGAGGTCGCACATCGGTTTCAAAAGCGTCCATCAAAATGCCGTGCGCGCCGAGCACATCACCAGCCTGTTGGCGTTCTCGCAGCGCACGATAATCGACGATCAGCGCTTTGGCGTAGGCGGTCTGACAGTTGAGCACGCTGATCAGCATAGCCTCCAGCTTCGGTTCAATGTTGTGGCTTTGATCGATCATGTACGCGACATCGCGGGCAACATCGCCCGCCATAACCAGTTCCGTGAAGATCTCAAACAACTCGAACGGATTAACGCTGCCTACGATCAAATCGTCATCCGCATACTTTCGCGCATTAAAGTGGAAGCCGCCCAGCCGCCTTTCATCAAGCAGAAACGCCACAATATGCGCAATATTAGTTCCCTGTGCGTGATGGCCGGTATCGACCAAAACTTGCGCGCGCTCGCCCAGTTTTAATGCTGTGGCATAAGCGGTTCCCCAATCGGCCAAATCGGTATGGTAGAAAGCGGGTTCGAAGAACTTGTATTCGATCAACATGCGGCTCCCATCGGGAAGATGGCGATATGTTTCTGCCAGTGCTGCTTCCATGCGATGTTTGCGCTCGCGCATATTGTCTTGGCCGGCATAATTGGTACCATCTGCAAACCATAGGCTGAGCAGCTTGCTGCTGGTTTGCCGCATGATTTCACAGCACTCGACCAGATGCGCCACTGCTTCTTCGCGCACGCGCGCACTGGGGTGGGTGATGCTGCCCAGTTTATACTGGTCGTCTTGAAATAAGTTCGGATTGACCGCGCCAATGGCAACTCCTTGCTCTTGCGCATATTGCTTGAGCGCGACCCAGTCATCCGTCTTATCCCACGGGATATGAATGGCGACTGATGGCGCGATGCCAGTCAATCGATGGATATAACCTGCATCTTGTAGTTTTTCGTGAATCGTCCGCGCGGCCCCCGGCCAGTTGAAAGTTTTGAAGCGGGTGCCACTGTTGCCATAACCCCATGATGGCGTTTCAATGTGCTGCTGCTTGAGCGCCATTTTAACTGCATTGATATCGATGCCGCGTAATTGCAAGCGCTCTGCGAGCACTTCATAGGCCCGGTCGTCCATAACCGCTCCTTAATTATTTGTCATAAAAAAGCGAAACTACTAAAATCCAAACCATTGCTCTCCTGTTTTGTTGTGCGAGTCTATTGTCTTTCGAAGGCTGTGTCAACCAAACGGCTGTTCGCGATGAATGCTGATGTTACACGTGGAACAGATCAGGACGAGGTTGCGCCTCAGTTAATGATCAAGCTGCCATTGGCGGACTTCATCGAAGAAACTTCATGCTGAAAGGGAAGGAAACATGCCGCTCAATCTATGGGATGCCGCTGAAGCCGCGGCGCGCCCTGCTCTTGAGGGTTTAGTCTATCGCAGCAACCTGCTCGGCCATGACCGTGCCGTGGTCAACATCTATGGCGGCAACACCAGCGCTAAGCTTTCGCTCGTCGACCATATGGGACGCGCAGTCGAAGTGTTGGCCGTTAAGGCCTCTGGCTCTGATGTCCTCACAATCACCGAAAAGGGCTTCGCATTGCTGCGAATGGAGGATATCCGCCCCTTGATCGAACGCGATGCGATGACGGACGAGGAAATGGTCGCCTATCTGGAGCGTACAGTGTTTGAACCCGGCAGGCCGCGCCAAAGTATCGAGACGCTGCTTCATGCTTTCATCCCGCATCGGCATGTCGACCATACGCATCCTGATGCGATCATCAGTTTGGCCTGCGCCCCTGATCCGGAAGCCGCAGCGCGCGCTGTCTACGGTGACCGTATGGCATTCGTCCCCTACATTCGCCCAGGGTTCACGCTCAGTAAGTGGATTGGTGAGAAGGTAATCGAGCATCCGTCGATTGAATGCGTGGTGATGGGAAAACATGGTTTAGTGACGTGGGGGCCAGATAGCAAAACCTGCTATGACCGGACGATCGCCATTATACAGGAAGCTGAAGACTATCTGGCTGAACGGCAGCGCGGTAAGCGAGTTTATGGTGAGCTGGTCGTGCCGCCGCTTGCGGAGGCAGAACGACGTGCAATTATGGTCGAAGTTCTGCCTGTTTTACGCGGGGCGGTGTCTTCATGGCGGCCGGCGATCTTGCAGTATGATGCCAGCGCGGTCGTGCTCGATATGGTCGGCAGCAGCCGCTCATCCTACGTGAGCCAGCTCGGAGCGGCTTGTCCGGATCATCTCGTGCACGTCAAACGCCAGCCATTATTTGTGGATTGGCGGCCAGAGCAAGGCATTGAGGTGCTCAAACGTCAGTTAGTCGAAGGCGTTAGCGCTTATAAGCGCGCTTATGAGGCATACTTCGAAGCGTGCAAGCTCGAGGGTGATGAGATGCGTGACCCGGCCCCGCGCGTCATTCTCATTCCTGGTTTGGGCATGGTGACGACGGGCAAAGATGTTGTCAATGCCGATGTGAGCCGCCAGCTTTATCACCGTGCCATCGCTGTCATCGGCGCGAGCGAAGCGCTTGGAGGTTTCAATAGCCTTACCGCAAAGGAAGCCTACGACATCGAGTATTGGCCGCTTGAACTCTACAAGCTCAAGTTAGCGCCGCCCGACCGCGATTTTGCGGGCAAGATCGCGTTGGTCACTGGCGGGGCGAGTGGCATCGGACGCGCAACGGCCTTTAAGCTGGCGAGCGAGGGCGCCCATGTTGTGATTGCCGATATCAATGTGGATGCTGGAGAAGCTGCCGTCGATGAGCTGAACCGCCAGTTCGGAAAGGGTAGGGCGTTGTTTGTGGGCTGCGATGTGACCGACGAAACGGCCGTTCGCAATGCCCTCGAACAGACGGTGCTTGCGTATGGCGGCCTCGATGTGCTGGTTAACAACGCGGGCATTGCAGGCGGTGCTCCGATCGAGCAGACAACGGTGGAAGATTATGACCGCCAGTTCGATATTCTCGTCAAAGGCTATTTTTTGTTCGCGCGTGAGGCTTTCCGTGTGCTCAAGGCGCAAGGGATCGGTGGCGCGCTGGTGTTCGTCGGCAGCAAAAACAGCCTTGCGGCGGGTAAAGGCGCCAGCGTGTACAGCGCTGCTAAAGCGGCTGAGGTGCACATGGCGCGCTGTCTGGCTGAGGAGGGAGGCGAGTTCGGCATTCGTGTTAACTCCGTGCTGCCCGATGCCGTGATCCGTGGCAGCGGCATTTGGGATCAAGGTTGGAAAGAAGCCCGCGCTAAACAGTATGGCATCGGCGTGGAAGAGCTGAATGAGTTCTACCGTAAGCGCAATACGCTTAGAGTGGAGATTCTGCCGGAAGATTTGGCTGAGGCGATCGCGTTTTTGGCGGGGCCGCGCAGCGCTAAGACCACAGGCGCGCTGCTGGCAGTCGATGGAGGGGTGCCCGCGGCTTACGCCCGTTGATCGGGGATCGGGCTCGCCACGAAACAATCGAACCGCGCCGAGTACTCTCGGCGCGGTTCGCATAAGCCTCGTTTGGTGGATCGCCTAGTCTTTTGCGGTTGGGTCAAAAGCGTCGCGGATGCCATCGCCAATGATATACAAGCACAGCACCGTCGTGAAAATCATCAGGCCGGGCAAGATCACCAGATGGACGCCGCGCGTAAAGAAACTCTGCGCATTGGTCAGCATATTGCCCCAGCTCGGCGTTGGCGGTTTGATGCCGAGGCCGAGGAAGCTTAGGCCAGCTTCGGCTAAGATCAAGCTGCCGATATCGATCGCCATTGTGACCACGATGACTGAGAACAGGTTCGGCAGAATGTGGACAAACATAATCCGTCGCGAGGAAGCGCCAATCGCGCGCGCGCTTATGATGTATTCGCGTTCGCGCAGCGAAAGCGTCTCGCCACGGACGAGACGGGTTGTGCCCGTCCAGCCTAAAAAGCCGAGGACGAGGATTAAGGTTGTGGCGTTAGGCTGTAATACTGCTGCCACGATGATGAGTAAAAACAGCGAAGGAATTGAGGTAAGCGTGGCGATCACCCAAATGACAATATCGTCCACTACGCCGCCGAAGAAACCTGTGAAGATGCCGAGCGTGACGCCGATGGTCATCGAAAGGGACGCGGCCAAAAAGCCGACGCTCAACGAGACCTGTCCGGCGTACAGCAGCCGCGCCAGGTGATCGCGTCCGAGATCGTCTGTGCCGAGAAGGTGTGGGTATGACCCGATCGGCAGGAAAGTGCGGCTGGCATCGGTGCGCGTATGGCTGACTCCGAGCTGTTGGGTGATCAGCGGGGCTGAAAACGACAGCACCGCCAGCGTGAGCAGAACGATCATCGCGACGATCGTCAGCCGGTCGCGGCGTAGCCGGCGTAGCGCCAGCGTAGTTAACGACTCGCCGACTGTAACCTCTTTCCGTTCGACATTGAGTTTAGCGACAGTAGTTGCCATAGTTTACAATACCTTTAGTCGAACCGGATGCGCGGGTCGATCAGCGCGTACAAGATATCTGATAAGATATAGCCGAGGAGCGTCGCGACCGCAGTGACGATGACGACCGCCATCACGACGGGATAATCTTGCGAAGTCACTGCTTGCACGGCAAACCGTCCTAGACCGGGCCATGAAAAGATCGTTTCCGTGATTGCAGCGCCGCTCAGCAGGCCGGTGATCGCCGGGCCGAGGAAGGTCGCCAGCGGGATGAGAGCGTTGCGCGCGCCATGTTTGAACCAGACGTCGCGGCTCGCTAGCCCTTTTGACTGCGCTGTACGCATGTAGTCTTGGCTCTTCACATCCAGCATCGAAGCTCGCATGTAGCGCGAGTAGATCGCGATCGCGCCAGTCGCCAAGACGAAAGTCGGCAAGATTAAATATTCGAGCCGCTGGTATATGGGCGGGACACCGCCTGTAAGTGTTGGAGGTGTTCGCCCTCCCATGGGCAGCCAGCCCAACCACGATCCGAAGACGAGGATGAGGATCAGGCCGAGCCAGAAGATCGGGATCGCGTTGAAAACGACCGCCATTACGCGGGTGCTGGTATCGAACCAGCCGCCCTTGTTGACGGCGGCGAGAATTCCGATCGGCACGCCAACCGACAGCCCGAGCAGCAGCGCCGAGGCGCCCAGCTCGAAGGTCGCCGCGACACGTTCACCCAGCATTTCGATTACATTGCGTCGATAAAAATAAGAACGGCCAAAATCGCCGCGCAGGATGCCCTTGCGCATGCCGGGGGGCAGGGGTTCGCCATCCGGGCCATACAGCGGCAGCAAGAATGAACGGTCAGCAACACCATCCCCGTTGCTGTCCCAGCGCATCCAATCGTCACCGGCCAGCCAGCGCAAATACTGGATCGGCCACGGATCGTTGACGCCGAGCTGAGCAGCCAGAAGCTGTCGCTGCTGCGGGGTCGTGCGCGGGTCGAAAGTCAGCGCAGCGACTGGCCCGCCCGGCGCGGCAGACATAAGCAGGTATGAAAAGATGGTGATGCCGAAGAAAGTGGGGATGGCTTGAATGAGGCGGCGGATGATGTACTTGATCATTGCACTAGGTTCGCTTAACTCGCATCAGCAGCTCGAAAGCTGACGGTCAAAGGCGTCCTTCACCTGCCGCTGCTTGAAAGCCGCGGCGGCAGGTGAGGGATTCATTATGGTATGGGCAAGGAGAACGTCTGCCCAGTAGTGATGGTTACGGCGTGACGATCGACCAAGTGTCGACGTTCCAGTAAAGTTGGGCCGGATAAGGATCAAACCCGTTCACCGACGCCGACGCCGCATAGTTGCCGTTGATCACATAGAGTGGCACATATGGCAGGTCGTTCTGGAAGATTTCCTGCATCTGGATGTACAGCTCGGCGCGCTCGGCCGGGTCGCAGCCGGGCAGCGACTTAGCGAGGTTGTTCAGCCGCACAAACTCAGGATTATTGTAGCTGGTGAAGTTGCTGCCTGAGCCGACTACGTCAGAGGCAGGCGTGAAGAGTTGAGTCGCATCAGGGTCATCCGGGTAGCCGTTGCGCCATCCGAGGATGATCGTATCGAACGTCTGGCTGTCCATGATATCGAGCAGCGTGTTGAAGTCGATCGTCTGGAAGTCGACGCGGATGCCGATCTGCGCGAGCTGATCCTGAATCAGGGTGCCAACAGCAGCGCGGCGCGTGTTGCCTTCGTTGGTGTACAGCGTGAAGCTCAGCGGCGTGCCTTCTTCGGCATGCAGCGCAGCGGCCGTTGCCTCGCGAACGCCATCACCGTTCAGGTCCACCCAGCCCGCTTCCTCGAGCAGCGCGGCGGCCGCTTCCGGATCATAAGCGATTGGCGGCAAGTCGTCGGCGTAGGCCCACGAAGCCGGGATGATGAATGACGTCATGCGCGAACCTTCGCCGAAGACGGCGGCGCTGACGATCGCGTCCACATCGATGCCACGGGCGATCGCTTGGCGGACGCGCACGTCACCGAAGATAGGGTGGAAGCCCTGATCGATCGGGTTGCCATCCTCGTCCAGACCATTCTGTGGGTTGGTCGGGTCAGCGAGGTTCATGGCGAAGTAGTCCCAAATGTTACCGGGATAGCTGTACAGTTGGACGCGACCCTCTTCCTGTGCGGCACGGATGTCGGCAATACGGGCGACGGCCGGGCTGTCGATCACATTGGTTTCACCGGCGAGGAAGCGCTCAACCATCACGTTTTGGTCAGGCACATTTTGATAGATGAAGCCGCTGGGGTTGACATAACCAAGTATTGCATCGCTGTAGTTTGGATTGTGAACCAGCGCGACCTGCTCGCCTGGGCGGAAATCGCTGAACAGGAACGGCCCGCCGCTCACGGTTGGGTTCAGGTTGAACGGCGCATCGTTCAATTCCGTCAGGTCAGCCGGCAGCATGTGCGACGGCGCAGGATACAGCACGCCGGCATTGTTCAGCGCGGTGCATTCGGCATTCGCGAAGGTGACCACGACGGTGTAATCATCTGGCGCCTGCACGTCGAGGATGCCGGTCTCGCCAGTCGGGTCGATCACGAAGCTGAGCGGGGTGCTCACGATACCCTGCGAACCGGCTACGATCGCCTCCCACGTGTAGATAATGTCGGCCGATGTCACTGGAGTGCCGTCGCTCCAGAAGACATCCTGACGCAGGTTGAACGTGTAAACGGTCCCGTCTTCCGAAAT
>JBDNDP010000016.1:0-72903 GCA_046719065.1 Aggregatilineales bacterium
CTTCTAGCCCGGGAACGGCTTGCCCCAGCTCGTTATGGTCCACCATCACAATGCGCCGCTTGGGCGGTGATAGCAACGCTGATTTTCGGCACAGGCCAATGTAACGCCCGCTGCTATCGATCACGATGAAATCGTCTTGTTCAGTGCGCAGCAGGCCCGGTAGCACATCGCGCACAAATTCATCCTCGCGCAAGGTGATGCTGCCGGTATCAACAGCGCTGGCAGCGGGAAGATCAAACTCTCTGGCCAGCGCGAGCACTGAAGTCGAGCTAAGCGCTTCGGCAAGGTGTGCAAACAGTCCTTCACCTGTGAGCAGACCAAGCGGGCGGTCTGCTTCATCGAGCAGTGGAGCGGGGCGCTGCGTTTGGGCGATCATTTGGCAGGCTTCCAACAGCGTTTGTCCTTGGCGCAGTGAAGGAAGGCGTTGAGTAACATCAGCGATGCGGCTGTGAATATCGCTGAACAGCGCAGGCGGGTCGAGCTGAAAGCGTTCCAATGCGAAGCTGGTTTGCGCATTGAGCTGGCCAGAGCGGCCAGCCTCGTGTGCCTCGTTGCGCGTTGCGTTGAGCAGCCAAGCATAGCCCACCGCCGAGGCGATGGCGTCCGTATCGGGATTGCGGTGACCGATCACTAAAACCGCGTTCGTGCTCATGCGTTCATCCTATGCGGCTGGGGGGTGCATTTCGCTCGGCGGGAGTCTATCACTAGGCCGTAGACTGCGGTAGAGTGTCTTTCATCAATTCAGCACGAAGATGAAGACCGTCACCAGAAGCAGCGTACCGGTGAAACCCGGCCAATACACCAATTCAGGAATGAGGTTGCTACGGTAGCGGATAATAGGCAGTTGCGGGCGTTTGATGATCAAAATGAAGTTGACCGATACGAGCAGTATCGTCATGTACAGCAGAATGAACAGATAGTCTAGATAGGTGAGGCCAACAGCGGCGATTGTATCGCGCAGGGCATTATGCGAGACCGCAACGACGAAGAACAGCGCTGCTGCATAGCTGAGATTGGTGACGATCTCAATGTCTTGTCGCGCTGGTCGGTCGCTAACCAGATAAGCGAACATCAAAAACGCGATGATGGCGGCTGGCAGAACGTAAGCGATGAACGGGCCAAGCGACTCGCGCTGTACGTTTAGCGTGAAGAACAGCTCTGGCGTTTCGGTGCGCGGCAAGCGCTCGTTGAAGCCAAAATTGGTGTTGAATGCCACAGGCCGGTAGCTGAAGCTGCTGTTGGATAAACCCCAACTGTTGATCAACAGTTGGCTGTCAATGCCAGGCAGTGCACCGGGCGTGAACAGGCCGTAACCATCAAAATCAGGCGTTAACAGGACGCGGCCGCGAAGATCGGCTGCGGCGAGTCGAATAGCGATGCTGCGATGGTCGAATGGAAAACGAGTTGGGTCAAAATCTTGAATCACTTTGAGGCCGAAATACCAGACATAGATTTCTTCTCCGTCAACTTCCTCCTCAAGCACTTCATCGAGGATGATTTCCTCACCCGAAGTTTGAGGCAGCGCAATACCGCGCACAATCTCGTCCGGGATTGTCTCATCGTAGCGCTGCCAGATATAGCCATTGATAACCGCAGAAATCGAGTCTGGAAACTGTACCGACAGCAGTTGGATGCCTGTCGGAACAGTGTAGACCGCTGCATTTAACTCGCTGCTTTGGAAGTGACGTTCGAGGTAACGGTTGAGCGAAGTGTTGTCCGTGATCCGCGTTCCGGTTATCGGTTGAAATGCGGCGCTTAGGTTCCAGATGACCAGAATCGCGCTCACGCATACCACAGCCGTCAGGATAGATTGCGCCCACAGGCGATTGACTTCGCCTCGATCGACACGCAGCGCCGCAGCTGAGAACAAGGTCAAAAACAACGCGCCAGATAATAAAATCGCCGTCTGTTCACGGAGCGTCGTGGTCGGCGTCGCGAGGAATTCGCTTTTCTGAATCACAACGCCCATTGCCCATCCGGTAGCAGGAATGCGTTCGATGAACACCCATACCTCATCGCCGGTGAGCAGATCGCGGGTTTCAGTAAAAATGGTGTCTTCGCTTACCAACGCATTCATGGCGATGTCGCGCAGCGCCCCATCTCCCTGCGCCGTGGCGAATTCCTCAAGAGTTGACCGTGCGACCAGTTCGCTCATCGGGTGAGCCAGGAAGGTGCCTTCACCTGAGAGCAAAAAGGCATAGCCGGTCGCGCCGAGTTCGAGCCGGGCCAGCAGCTCGCGCGTATCTTGCAGCGAATAATCTATAGTCACGACTCCCGCAGTTTCCCATTCTCCGGTTCGAGGATCCTCGCGAAAAAACGGGACTCCGTATTCAACCAGCACACGCTGCGCACCAGTTGCGAAGAACGGCTCGTTCCACATGGCCCCGCGCTCGATCGGGTTTAGATACCAATCGGTATTTGGCAAGTTTGGATCGCCATCTTGCGGGCGTGTGTAATCGTAAGTGGCGCCGCCAAGAATGCTGTAGTGGCCCACGGCATCGCGGCTAATATACATCTGGTATAGGCGCAGTTCCGGGTCATAGACAAACGGCGCGAAAGTGATCGCTAACCCAAAAACATCGCGGTTGGCGTTCATTTCAGCGCGCAGACGTCCTTCAATGGTTGTATAAGGCTGAGCGCCGCCGGTCAGATCATCGGCGAGTTGTTGGGCGATTCGCATCACTTCCGCAAATTCAGCGTTGATGAACGTACTCGCGCTCTCTACCTGAAGGCGGGCGTTCAGGAGCGCTTCGCGTTCGGCATGCTGCCGTGAAAGAAGATAACGGGCGGTTAGACCCACGGTGAGCAGCAGTGCAAGCCCTGCCAGCACACAGAGAAATATGAATAGGCTAGGGCGGCCAGCGGGCTGGGGTGCGTTCATAGGGCGTTTCACAGGTACGCTGTGACGGTGAACAGCCAACGATGTGTAAATTGTTAGAGCAGTGTAACGCAATGAAATATTGCTGTCCAACGCAGTTTCGCCATGCTCAACTTGAGGTGAAGTGAGCGGCGATTGGTCTAGTTGGTTTGCGCACGAATGGCGTATACTGAGTGAAATGTTACCTTGCCAGACTCAGAAAGCGTTTCCGTGATCAAAACTTCCATGAGGGATCTCCCAACGAGAATCTTTGCTGCCTACGCTAGCTTTATTCTCCTTGGCATGTATGCTGGCCTGCTCGGCCTCGCTTGGCCGTCAATGCGAGCGGAGTTTGGGTTGGAAGTGGATGCCGCCGGTGTCCTGCTGCTGCTGAGCACCATGGGCTATTTGACGGGCAGCTTTGTCACTGGCCCACTTGCCGCTCGCATCGGCAGCGGCAACATGTTCATCCTCGGCGCGGCGCTCATGTTCTTTGGATTGGCAGGTTTTGCGATCGCGTCCACTTGGGTTCTGATCATCATCACCGGGTTCATCGCTAGCTTGGGCAGTGGATTCATCGATGCTGGACTAAATGCCTATGTAGCCGCTGGGTACAGCGCGCGCGTCATGAATTGGCTGCACGCTTGCTTCGGCGTGGGCATCACGATCGGCCCGCTCGTGATGACGGCTGCTCTCAGCGCTGGAAGCTGGCGCACGGGTTATGCGGTAACGGCTGCTTATGCGATCCTCATCACAGCCGGGTTGGTTCTACTGCGCGACTCATGGAAAAATGTTCCCCAGCAGGCTGGGGGGCTAGCTTCGGTCAAGCGGGTTGCCGCGCTCGAGACGCTGCGTCTGCCGCAGGTATGGATTGGCATCGCCGTGTTTTTCCTGTTGGTCGGGGTAGAGTCGGTGCCCGGTCAATGGGCGTACAGCCTGTTTACCGAAATGCGCGCCATGTCGATCGAAGCTGCTGGTTTTTGGGTCAGCCTATACTGGGCAAGCTTCACGCTCGGACGTATGGTCTTTGGCACGATCAATATCACGCTGCCTCGGATTACGTTGATCCGGCTCGGTTTAGCTTTTTCAATGCTTGGGGCGCTGCTGCTTTGGCTCAACCCGCTGCAAATAGGTGGGGTTGTAGGACTGCTTCTGCTAGGGTTTGCGCAGGCACCGCTGTTCCCAATTTTAGTTTTGGAAACATCGAACCGGCTGGGCGCCAGCCATGCAGAGAATGCGATCGGTTTTCAAGTGGCTGGGGCCGGGCTTAGCATTGCCATCTTACCCGGTTTAGTTGGTGTGCTAGCGCGCGAGATCAACCTCGAAGTGCTTGGCCCAGCTACACTTGCGATCGTCTTAGCGACAGCAGCACTCTATGAGGTTATGGCACGTATCCGCGCGCC
The DNA here is from genome assembly GCA_046719065.1 of Aggregatilineales bacterium. Lineage (GTDB taxonomy): Bacteria > Chloroflexota > Anaerolineae > Aggregatilineales > Phototrophicaceae > Flexifilum. Next base: position 4,261 of record JBDNDP010000016.1, read on the forward strand.
GCACGCTCTCACAGCTGCCTCCAGCCCCGTCTTAGGAGACTAACTTGATGATGCGCGGGCGGAGGCGGCTTCAACATCTTGTATTTGTCGCGCGAACCAACGGTGAATGTCGTTCTCACGAACCTGCCGTGCAAGGTTAACCGCGCGGCGGCGGCGCTCGTGTTCAGGCATGGACAGTGCTTCGTGCAGCGCCTCGCGCGTGCTGTAAACATCGAACGGAGAGACCAACAGCGCATCGTCGCCTAATTCTTCGGCGGCTCCGGCTTCTTCAGAGAGGATCAAGACCCCGTCGCGCCGGTTAAGGACTGTGCCTTCTTTAGCGACTAAATTCATGCCATCGGCCAGCGGGTTCACGAGCAGGACATCGTAGCGCATGAACGCAGCGATCGCTCGCGCATAATTGTTGCCAAGCATGACGCGGATCGGTTCCCAGTCGCCATCGCCGAGGGTCGCGTTGAGTTCTCCCACCAACGCCATAATATCGCGCAGATAGTGGCGATATTCAGCGACTTCGGTGCGAGATGGCACCAGCAGCGCCAGCATCATCACCTTGCCTCGATACTCGGGATACGTCCGCAAGAGATCGCGATATGCGATGATGCCACGTAGAATGTTTTTGCTAGGTTCGACGCGATCGACACGCAAAATGACTTTCTCGGTTCCCAGTGTCTCGTCAAACAGCCGGCTGTAACTTTTTACTTCATCCGTCTCGGCAAGCGCTTCAAGCGCGGCAATGTCGATTGAGATCGGGTACGCGGCGGCTTCAACTTCACGCTGGCCAGTGTGAAGACGTTTCCACGCCTCGATCACGCGCACCTGCTTCAGATTTTGAGCACAGGTTTGCAAAAAGCGCCGTTTGTCGCGCTCTGTTTGAAAGCCGATCCGATCTGCGTGAAGCATCGCGCTGAGTAGCTGCTGGCGCAGCGGTGCAGGCAGCGCCCGCCACGCGTCTGGCCCGGGCCACGGAATGTGGAGAAAAGATTGGATGAACGCTCGGTCGCCAACTAGCTCGCGCAAATACTGTGGAAAGAGATAAAGGTGATAATCTTGCGGCATGACAATGATCGGTCCTTCCATCGATTGCAAGCTGGCCGCGGTTGCTTCAGCAAGCTGGCGATTGATCGCAGCGTAACCATCTTTCCAAGCTCTCCAAACATGCTCATCGATGACTGGAGAGCGGGGGGTATCGTGAAGTTGATGTTGAATGAACCATAAGAGCGGGTTGCTGATGACGTTGTAATACTGCTGGTAGGCTGCTTGGTTAGGCTGTACGAGCTGGATCTGCATATCCTCGATCGTATGCACGCCGCCTCCCGCTTGCCGCAGCCATTCCCGGTCGCCCCGGCTGAGCGCGCACGAGATCCACAGAATGTCATACTCGCGCGCTACGCCGCTGATCGCGGTGACCAGCCCGCCCGAACCGCGTTCGTACACCACTTCGTTGTTCTTAATCGAGAACGTGAATGGCCCTCGGTTCGAGACGATCACAATTTTGACTGACACTTACGTCACTCTCCCTCAGAACAAGCCGCTGCTGCACGCTATCATAACGCAAAATGAAAGATTAGTCACCTGCGGCATGAAGCAGCTCGCGCAGTAATTCGGCCACGTCATGAGGGCCGTGTGCGATGAGATCCGCAGCCTCAAACAGGCCAGCCAGTGGCCTTTGGCTGTGGGCCACGCCAATTGAGAGCGCCTTAATCGTGCCGTGCTTACGCAATGTGCGCAGGGCCTTCATCGCCGCAATATCGGTCGTGTCGTCGCCCAAAAAAAGGACACCGTCAAGCGCGTGATCGTGGACGACCGCCGCCGCCGCTGTGCCCTTGTCAAGCGCCAGCGGCGGCTTAATCTCCCAAACCAAATGCCCTTCGCTCATCTGCAAGCCAAAGCGCTCCACCAGCGGGGCCAAACTGGTTTGGAGCGCGCTTTGCACTGCCTGCGGATCGCGCGCCATCCGATAATGGATCGCGGCAGTTGCGCCCTTGTTCTCGATTAAAACAGCGGGGTCTGGCAGGCCGCCAGCGGCAAATTCTCGCAACAGGGCTTTGAGCGGTTCTACCCAAGGCGCTACTTCCGGGGCAGTGTCAACCCCCTGTGGCGTCCAACGTTCTAATCCATGGTTTCCGTAGTAAATGATCTGCTGATGGGGGAAACGCTGGTACAGATCAAGGGCCGAGCGCCCCGAAATCAGGGCGATGATCGCAATCCGCTGCGCCAGCGCATCGAGCGCAGTGGCGTTATTTAGGAGAATAACGGCATCGTTAGGGTGTTCCGTAAGTTCGCTTAATGTTCCATCGAAATCGCTGATCAAGCCGAACCGTGGTACAGCGCACAAATGACTCAATTGGTCTTTCGCTTCGCTCCAGTGCGGTGGGGTGCTGCTGATTTCGGAAAGGGGCATCGATCGCTTTTTTTCTCCATTACAATCCACTGGCCAGAATGACGCGCTAAGGGCGTCTCAATTAGGATAAGGGATCAATTCGATGTGCGGTAAAAACGCCTCGACGTCAGCGCGGCGGCAGTCGCCGGTGCCAGGCTGCAAACAGACGGCAGCCGCGGCGGCAAACCCGAGCCGTAAACCCTCCTCAATCGGAGCGCCGTGGTGCAGCGCATGAGCTAGACCCGCCAGCACTGCGTCGCCAGCGCCAGCGGCGCTCACAACTTCGACCTGAAGAGGAGGGATCCGATAGGCACGGTCGCGTAACACCGCCAACCCCCCTTCCGCACCCAATGTGATGATCGGACAGGTGTTGTAAGTGTCTAGCAGCTTGCAGCCGGCATGGTAAGCATCGTCAATGCTGTTGATGCTCAGCCCTGTCAGCGCTGCGAGTTCATCTTGATTTGGCTTAACGTAGTCTGGGCTGCTGCGCAGGCCAGCGCTTAAATTAGGTTCGGCAGCATCAAAGACGACTGGCACGCCGCGCGCTTTGATCTGGCGGAGGGTGTCTTCATAAAAGGCTGGCTCGATACCGTTTGGCAGCGTGCCGCCAATGATGACACAAGTCGCGATTGACAGCGCTTCATCGAGTTTGCTGCGCAGCAGGGCGAGATCCTCAGCGCTCACTTCAAGCGTTGAAGTTGTGATAGTCGTCATGCCGCTTCCATCTTGCGGGATGATGACGACATTAATGCGCGTCTCGCCTGCTGTCCAGATAAAATCGACGGTGACACCACGCGCTTGCAGCAGTGCTTCGACTCGCCGACCGATCGCGCCTGCGGCACAACCCAAAGCCAAACTGGGAGTGCCTAATTCACCAAGGACAAATGATGCAACGGCGGGCTTGCCGCCCATGCTGTAGACAGTGCGGGTCGCGCGGATGGTCACAGCGGGGATGAACTTCGGAATGAAGACGGTTTGGTCGAGCGTTGTGTTGACGGTCACCGTGACGATCATGTCGGCTTAATCGTGTTCATACAGCCGGCAAGCTGCCTCAAGGCGTGCCCGTTCGCCGCTCAGCAAGTCAGATTTTTTGAGGAGTTCCGCCATTAAGATGCAATAAGCGTTTACATCGAAGCGTTCCACTGCATCAAAGGCATGATCGATGTTCTTGCCCATCACGAAAATTCCATGCCACGGCGCGATCACTCCGGCGGCCTGCTTGGCGATCTTTTCCGTTTGTGCGCCGATCGCCTTGGCCACACGCTCCGCCAAATCGACGCTGTGAGAAGGCGCAAATTCGATGACGGGCACTTCGCCAAATTTGCGCGTCGCTTCCAGTACTGGTGGCATCGGTATGCCGAGCGCCGCGAAAACCAGTATGTTGCGCGCGTGCGCATGGATCACGCCGGTGCCGTGTTCATGAAAGTCTCGATGCAGCTTGAGATGCACCTTCGCCTCGCGCGAGATATCGCCTTCGCCAGCCAACACGCGACCGTCAAGTGTGACCACCAGCACTTGTTCTGGTCTCAGCGCCCACTGATGTTTGCTGCCGGCATAACGCGGAGACATGACTAACAGATCGTCAACGCGCGCGCTGAGATTGCCGCCAGCGGCATCAGTCAACTGACGTTGGTAGAGTAAAGCTCCAAAACGAGCGATTTTTGTCCGCATGGCCTCGACGGCATCGCTGAAAAGACGAGTTTCTGGCTGTGCCGCATTCATCAGGGTTGCCCTATGCGAGAAGCTCTCTAAATCTATCTTATTTAGTATAGGTCTTTTCAGCGGGAAGCGCGACTCTATCTTTGGTCGATGGTATCCAGCCAAGCCAGCACTAAGCGTGCGTAGTGGTCAGGTTGTTCGACATGGACGGCATGCCCGGCCCCCATAACGACGGAGAGTGCAGCGTTCGAGAGTTGCGCGCTCATCGCCTCGGCGATCGATCGAAACTTGCGATCATGCTCGCCCACGATCAGGTGAGTGGGCAAGTTTATCTCGGGGAGACTGTCCCACAACGATGGCTGAGCGCCCGTCCCCATGCCGCGCAGGCTGGCGGCCCAGCCCTGAACGCTTCCTCGTCTGCGCAGCTCAATTAGAGCGGCTTTCTGCGCTGTGTTCTGTGTCGCGAATAAAGGCAAATCCGTCCACCAGCTTACAAACCGATCTAAGCCTTCACGCTCAAGCTGAACCGCCAATGTTTCGTCTTGCTTTCTGCGCGCAGCTCGATCGGCATCATCTGCTATTCCGGGCGAAGCGCTTTCCAGCGTCAGTGAGCGTACATGCGCTGGGTAGTGCAAGCCCAAGAACAGCGCTAGCCGTCCTCCCATGGAATAACCGAGCACGTGAGCGGGTTCGCCAACCACCTGATCGATGAGCGCTTTCAAGGCCGCCGCTGCCGCCTGCATGCTGAAATGATCGGAAGGCGCGCGCGTCGCACCGTGCCCGGGCAAATCGGGCGCATAGACGGCATGCTGTCTGCTGAACAGGGGAAACAACCTCGCCCAATTGGCGGCGCTGCCGGTAAATCCATGCAGCAGAAGCAGTGGCGTTCCAGCGCCCGCGCGCCAAAGATAGTAGCTGGCCTCGTCGGTGGCCCAATAAAGAGTGTCGGGCATTGTTATCGTGAAAAGATTAACAATCTGTCAAAATTTTATCCACAGCGGGCTTTCTATGCTATAGTATAGACTGACTAGTCGGTTTGCTAACGAGATTGCGATGAAAGCCCCTGCTGACAAACGCGCTGCTGCGCCGCGCGACCCGGAAAGCACCAGAAGCCGCATCCTCGACGCGGCACTCGATGTTTTCGCACAGAAGGGGTATCACAACTCCAGCGTCGATGAAATCGTCGAGGCATCTCAAACATCGAAGGGTTCCGTTTACTTTCACTTTCCGAACAAACAAAGTTTGTTTCTTGCGCTGGTCGATAAATTTGCCGATTTGCTCGAACGGCGAATCACCGAAGCGATCCGCGATGAGGCTGAAGGGATGGCGCGGGTGAGCGCAGCCTTGCAAGCTTGTCTCGAGACATTCGGTCGTTATAGACCGCTGGCCAAAATTATGCTGGTGCAGGCGGTTGGGCTGGGCAGCGTTTTCGAGGAGAAGCGCTGGCAGGTGCACCGCCGCTTTGTCGATTTGATCCGTCATTATCTCGACGAAGCCGTCGCGGTCGGTGATATTGACCCGATCGACACCGAAGTGGTGGCAACCGCGTGGATGGGCGCCATCAACGAAGTCGTCATCAATTGGGTCTATACCGGTAAGCCTGAACCTGAACGCATTATGCACACGTTGCGGCCGCTGCTGCTTCGCAGTGTTGGATTTGAAGAACGTTCGACGACGCATACGCAATCATGAACGCGATGAAGACTTACGCTTCTGAATTTACGACGGCCCGCGCCCTTCCGGCGCGGCATAGAATTGTTTCCTACTCCCGGCCTATCCTGAGCCGCGACCCGATCGCTTGTCTAAGGCAGATGCGCAGGCAAGCGCGTTTCTTCTGGCGGGGCGATGGTGTGACTTGGGCCGCTTGGGGCGAAGCCGCTCGTGCAGTCGCCGACGGAGACGAACGTTTCACTGAAATTCGCGAACAGCTCGAGGCGCTTTTCGCCGGTTTTGAAGAAGTGGATGAGCTGCCAGCGGCCGCGCAGCCGCGCGTCTTTGGTGGGTTCGCCTTCCGGCCGGATCATCGGCCCAGCGGTCTTTGGTCGGCCTTCGACGCAGCCTTGTTCGTGCTGCCGCGCGTTCAGCTGACCGAGGTTGATGGCGAAGTATGGCTGACGGTCAATCGCCTCGTTTCAACTGAACAATCGATCGGTGAAGCGCGCCATAGTGCGCGGCTTGAAGCCGATCACATCGCGTTGAGCTTGGTGTCCGTCGCTGGTGAGCACTCTAGTGCCCGTCCGCTTGCGCGGTCAGTTCTGTATGAGCAGGGCCGAGCTGATTGGGAAGCTCGGGCAGCCGAAGCAGTGCGGCGCATTAAGGCAGGCGAGCTTGAAAAAGTGGTGCTGGCACGCACGGCCGATCTGCTGTTCGATGATGCGCCAGATGTCGTGGCCTTCATTGGCGCCCTCGATCGCAGTTATCCAGAAACGTATCGCTTTTTAATCGAGCCGCTGCCCGGCCATGCATTCTATGGCGCGACCCCCGAACTGCTGGTCGAGCTGCGCGGCAATCAGATGCGCACCGCTGCACTTGCAGGGTCTCGGCCGCGCGGGCGAACCCCGTTCGAAGATAGCGCCTACGCTGAACAACTGCGCACCAGTGCAAAAGAGCAGGCCGAACATCGCGTGGTGGTTGATAGCCTGCGCTTGCTAATTGCGCCATTCGCTAGCCAGATTGACATGCCAGCCGAGCCAGATATTTATCGGCTTGCTAATATTCAGCACCTGTACACGCCGATCACCGCACGGCTTAGCGGCCGTTTTGATATTCTCGATCTGGTTGAGGCACTGCACCCGACGCCAGCGCTAGGCGGCAGCCCACGGATGGCGGCGCTGGCCGCCATCCGTGAATTGGAACCGTTCGAGCGCGGTTGGTATGCTGCGCCGGTCGGCACGATCGACCGTTACGGCGAAGGCACATTTGCTGTGTCCATTCGTTCGGCTGTCACAGTCAATGATCACGCGCGGCTCTATGCCGGTGTTGGGGTAGTCTCAGCGTCTGACCCGGCTAGTGAGTGGGAAGAGACCAGCTTAAAATTTAGGCCGCTCATGGCTGCTTTGGGGGCGTGAGACATCGATGCGCGCGCCCAATCGAAACCTGCTGTGGGCGAAGATCGTTGTCGATGAGCTAGCGCGAGGCGGGCTGCGAGAAGCCTGTATCGCTCCCGGTTCCCGCTCAACCCCATTAGCGATCGCGTTCGCTGAGCAGCCTGAGATCACGGTCTACTCGCATATCGATGAACGCTCTGCCGCCTTTTTCGCTCTCGGGCTGGCGTTAGCAAATGAGCGCCCGGTTGCTGTGCTCTGTTCGTCGGGCACGGCGACGGCTAACTTCTTCCCAGCGATCATCGAGGCTTATCACGCTCGTGTTCCTCTGCTCATTCTGACCGCAGATCGCCCTCACGAGCTGCGCGCCAGCGGCGCGAATCAGACCGTCGATCAGGTGAAACTGTACGGCGATCAAGTCTTATGGTCATTCGATGTTGCATTGCCAGAAGGCGCGCCAGCGCCAGCAGCACTGCGAAGCCTGCGCACATTGGCGGCACGGGCGCTGGCCACTGCTGGCGGCATGCCGCGCGGGCCAGTGCACCTTAACTTTCCATTCCGCAAGCCCCTAGAGCCAACGCTCGTCTCCGAAGATGTCGCCGAGGTTGACGATCCTCGGCCGGCTGGCATTCCCTTCACTCGTTGGCTGCGAGGGCAGATGGCGCCCTCGGCGAGCCAGATCGCGTTGCTAGCGGATGCTTTGCGCGCTGCCAAGCATCCATTGATCATTTGTGGCCCGCGCTGCCCCAGCGGAAATTTTGTCGAACAAGCCGCTCGTTTAGCGCGGGCGAGCGGCGCCCCGCTGATCGCCGACCCATTATCGGGCTTGCGCTTCGGGCCGCAGGTTCAGGCAGCGCCAATCATTGGCGGCTACGATCTCGGCTTGCGCGCTTTTGGAGAATGGCCGCTCCCGGATTTAGTTGTGCAGTTTGGCGCTGCGCCGGCTTCACAATCGCTCGAGGATTATCTGAGTGCAGCCGGGTCTGCACAGTGGCTGCAAGTGAGCGAAGATGGAACGTGGCTCGATCCAAATCATCGCAGCGCGGCTGTTTTGCATGCCGACCCGGCCTTGTTATGCGCCGAAGCCGCGCGCCAGCTCGAGGCCGAGCCGCCCGCGTATGATGCGACATGGCTCGAGCGCTGGCAGGTTATGGAGGAAGCGGTCTGGTCGAGTTTTGCTGGCGCAAACACTGACAATTTTTTTGATGGCGCCGTGGTCGCTGCTGTAGCTGAGCTGCTGCCTGATCCAGCAGCGCTGTTTGTCGCTAGCAGCCTGCCGGTGCGTCACTTGGAAGCTTTCGCACGGCCAAGCACCAAACGCATTCGCGTCTTTGCGAACCGCGGCGCAAGTGGCATCGATGGGACGATTTCAAGCGCTCTTGGCGTCGCCGCTGCAAGCGATGTGCCGCTCACTTTGGTGACGGGCGATCTCGCCTTTTATCACGATATGAACGGCTTGTTGGCGATACGGCGCTGCGCTGTCCCTGCGACGATCGTCGTCATCAATAATGACGGTGGAGGGATTTTCTACCGGCTTCCGGTGAGCGAGTTTGACCCGCCCTTCACTGAATTGTTTGTGACGCCTCATGGCTTGACATTCGAACATGCCGCTGAACTGTATGGACTGCACTATGTTCGCGCTGATGAGCGACTGGCATTCGAACGCGCCTTCCGGCAAAGCCAGCGGGAAAACCTCGCGACGCTCATCGAAGTGAGGACGGATGCCCGGCATGATCTTGCGCAGCGCACTACGCAAATTGCCCGCTTGAGATCGCGTATACTCCCTGAAATTAACCTATAACACAAAACGAGGTGAACATGACGAATTGGGTTGAGGTCAAACCATATGAGGACATTACCTATCACAAAGCTGATGGCATGGCGCGTATCGCCTTCAACCGGCCAGAGGTGCGCAATGCATTTCGGCCAGAGACGATCAATGAGATGATTGATGCCTTTAACGATGCATGGGAAGACCTGCGCATCGGCGTCATCCTGCTGACAGGTAATGGCCCAGCCAAAGACGGCAAATATGCATTCTGTTCAGGTGGTGACCAGCGCGTGCGTGGTGACGCGGGCTACGTCGGCAAGGATGGCGTCCACCGCCTTAACGTCTTGCAGCTGCAGCGCATCATCCGCACAATTCCTAAGCCAGTGATCGCGCTTGTGCCCGGCTACGCAATTGGTGGTGGGCACGTGCTGCATGTCATCTGCGATCTGACCATCGCGGCTGATAATGCCATCTTCGGGCAGACTGGGCCGCGCGTCGGCAGTTTTGATGGGGGCTTCGGCTCAAGCTATCTCGCGCGTATCGTAGGCCAGAAGAAAGCGCGCGAAATTTGGTACTTATGCCGCCAATATAACGCTCAGGAAGCGCTTGAGATGGGGCTGGTCAACAAAGTTGTGCCGATCGATCAGCTTGAAGCAGAGGGCGTTGCGTGGGCACAGCAGATCTTGCAGCACAGCCCGATCGCGATACGCGTTCTGAAAGCAGCTATGAATGCCGACGTCGATGGGCAAATGGGATTGCAGCAGCTCGCCGGCGACGCAACGATGCTGTTCTACATGACCGAAGAGGGCCAAGAGGGGCGCAATGCTTATCTGGAGAAACGCCCGCCGGCCTATGACAAATACCCGTGGCGCCCGTGAAGTGATGATCGACTGGCTTGCCAGCGCGGCAAAGTCTCATCCGGATGCGCTTGCGCTGCTGGCGGATGAGCGCGCATGGACTTATGCCGATCTACAAACTGAGGTCAGTGCGCTGGCGGGTAGGCTGGCAGCTGCTGGTGTGAAGCGCGGCCAACATGTTAGTGTTTTGATGGCCAGCGCGCCAGAGTATGTGTTCGTCGTTCATGCGCTCGCTCGCTTAGGCGCGGTTATCGTGCCGCTGAATACGCGGCTCACGGCGCGCGAGCTGGCCTGGCAGGTCGATAGGGCTGACTGCGCGCTGTTGCTGCATGATGAACAGTACAGCTCGTTGGCCAGCGCAGCCAGCGAACGAACGCGGGCGCTTAGCGAGCTGCCGCGCGCTGAGAGCTGTTTTGCCGGCTCGCTCGCTCTCGACACAGTACAGTCGATCCTCTTTACATCGGGCACGACGGGAAATCCCAAAGGCGCACAGATTTCGTTCGCCGCGCAGCTTTACAGCGCAGCCGCTTCTTCATGGCGGTTAGGGCACCATCCCGATGATCGCTGGCTGCTGTGCCTACCTCTGTATCACGTTGGTGGGTTGAACATCATCCTGCGCTCATGCCTTTACGGCAGTGCGATCATCTTGCAGCGCGGCTTCGATCCGCATGCGATCTGGCAGGCGCTCGAGGCACAAGCAGTTACATTGATCTCACTGGTGCCGACCATGCTGGATCGCTTGTTGGAAGCGCGTCCCAATGCTGCGCCACCAGCCACTCTTCGTCTAGTTCTTCTAGGGGGTGCCGCGGCGATGCCCACATTGGTACAGCGCGCCCACGCGCGAGGCTTTCCCATTGCGCTGACGTATGGCTTGACAGAAGCGAATTCTCAGGTTGCAACTGCGCTGCCTGACGCGGTTCGCCGCAAGCCGGGCAGTGTTGGCAAGCCGCTCATGTTCTCCGATGTGCGTATCACCAGTGATAGCGGTGCGCTGCTGCCGGTAGGTCAAGTTGGTGAAATCGTGGTGCGCGGGCCTACGGTCATGCTCGGCTATTACCGGCAGCCAGAACACCCGGCGCTGCGCGATGGCAGCCTTTATACCGGCGATCTGGGCTATCTTGATGAGGACGGCGATCTGTGGGTGGTGCAGAGGCGCAGCGATTTGATCATCAGCGGCGGCGAGAACATCTATCCGGCTGAAATCGAAGCCGTTTTGCGGGAGCATCCTTCCATTGCCGACGTCTGCGTTGTCGGCGTCGATGATCCTATTTGGGGGCAGCGCCCCGCTGCCGCGATCGTACTCAAGCCGGAAACAGCGCTCTCGCAAGAAACACTGGAGGCATTCGTTCGAGAACGTCTTGCTGGATACAAAGTTCCGCGCAGCATACTCTTCGTCGAGGCGCTGCCGCACACGGCTTCTGGCAAGGTGGCGCGTCCACAGGTGGCAGCGCTGTTCACCCAGCAGCCTCGTTCTGGTTCAGGCGTTTTCTAAACCATTGTGTACATGCTGCGGTAAGCTCCACCTGCGCTCAACAGCTCCTGATGCGTTCCCCGCTCAACGATGCGGCCGCGATCCATCACGATAATCAGATCAGCATTGATAATTGTGCTCAAGCGATGCGCGATGACGAAGCTGGTTCGTCCCTCCAGCAAGCGCGTTAAAGCTGTTTGGATCAGCTTTTCCGACTGCGTGTCAATGTTGCTCGTCGCCTCATCGAGGATCAAAATACGAGGATCTGCTAATAAGGCGCGAGCAAATGCGAGCAACTGCTTTTGCCCTGCTGAGAGCAGGGAACCGCCTTCGCGTACTTCAGTCTGGTAGCCGTGTTCTAGTTTCATGATGAAGTCATGCGCGCCAACGGCTTTGGCCGCTTCGATGACCTCCTCGTCGGTGGCATTGAGGCGGCCATAGCGGATGTTGTCCATCACCGTGCCGGAGAAGAGGTAGGTCTCCTGAAGGACAACCCCAAACTGGCGGCGCAGGCTGCGCTGCGTCACTTTCTTGATGTCGTAGCCATCGATCGTTAAACGGCCTTCTTGAAAATCGTGGAATCGCATCAGCAGTTTGACTAGCGAGCTTTTTCCAGCGCCTGTGCGACCAACTAGCGCCACCGTCATCCCTGGCTTTACATCGAGATTGATGTCATGCAAGACATCGCCTTCTTTGCCTGCTCCATAGGTGAAACTCACATGCTCAAAACGGACATGCCCACTCACCGGCGGCAGTTCAATCGCGTCTGGCGCATCTTTCACCTCAACTGGTCGATCGAGCAGATCAAAAATCTTGTCGCCAGCAGCCATGACCGACTGGAATAGGTTATAGCGTTGAGCAAGCATACGAATCGGCGTGAATAACTGGTCGATATAAAGGACAAAAGTCAGCAGCGTGAAGATCGTCAATTCTTGGCGCAACACCAACGTGCCACCGACTGCGATCAATAAGCCAGTCGCGACGCCGCCGATCAATTCGATGCCGGGGAAAAACAAAGCCGCAACCAGTGTCGCATCCATATTCGCTTTGCGATTGTTAAAGTTGATCTGGTTGGCGAAACGCTGGTAGTTGTAGTCCTGCCGGTTGAACGCTTGTGTAACTCGAACGCCGTTGAATGCCTCGGCCAGCTCGGCGTTGACGCGCGCATTGGTTTCGACGACGCGCAGGTAGGTGCGGCGCGCGTAAACCCGCCAAATGTTAGCCAGCACGGCCAGCACCACCATCATCACGAAAGCAACCAGCGTCAGCGGCAGGTTGATGAGCAGCATGATGATGAGGATGCCGACTAGGCTGAGTACATCGCGGAATGTGCCCACAACCGCCCAGGTGATCGCCTCGCGCAGGGTATTGACATCGCTGATGATGCGCGCGATCAGGCGACCGGTTTCATACTTGCTGAAAAATGAGATCGAAACCTGCTGCAAATGACTGAACAGGTCATCGCGCAGCGCTTGAATGGCATGTTGACCAGCATCCGCCATCAGCACAATTTGCTTTTGGAATGCTACAGCACCAATACCCTGCACGATCAGGTAGAGGATGACGCCGATCCCGATGACTGAAAGATCGTGCTGCTGCACGCCTTGATCAACAGCCCAGCCAATGATCGGCGGGCCGATTACTCCAGCAGCGACGGTGAAGATCGACATAACCATTGCGATGTAAATCTGGCGCTTGCGGGGGGCAAGGTAGCTAAGCAAGCGACGCGTCGTTTGCCAATCGAAATCGGTTCGTTCAGGTTCACGCAGATCGTCAATCATGGTTAATCTCCGCTGGCCTGATCGATAACGGTTTTGTATTGGTCGGTAGCGCGAGTATCATCCTGTCGGTAGCTTGGCACAGGGGCCAGCTTAGCCAGTTCGCGACGCACACGTTCTTGGTCGGCCAGTTGAAGTTCATAGACTTCGGCATAGTGACCATGCAGCGCCAAAAGCTGCTGGTGAGTTCCGCGCTCAACGATAGCCCCATCGTTCAAGACGAGGATCTGATCGGCATTCTGAACGCTGCTCAGGCGCTGCGCAATGATGAAGGTTGTGCGCCCGCGCATCAGCGTTGTCAGCGCTTCTTGAATGGATTGTTCCGTTTTGGTATCGACACTGCTTGTGGAATCGTCGAGAATCAAGATGCGCGGATTCACCAGAAGCGCACGGGCGATAGCGATTCGCTGGCGCTGCCCGCCAGAGAGCGTGACGCCGCGTTCTCCGATTTGGGTATCGTAGCCTGCGGGAAGATCCATAATAAATTCATGGGCATTGGCGGCTTTAGCCGCTGCAATGATCTCCTCGTCTGGCGCATCTGGGCGTCCATAAGCGATGTTCTCGCGCACACTGGCTGAGAATAACAACGTTTGCTGAAGCACGAAACCGATCTGCCGGCGCAGATCGCGTAGATCGAGATCGCGCACGTCGATCCCGTCGATCGTCACGCAGCCGCTGTCAACATCGTAGAAGCGCGGGATCAGGTTCACTAACGTCGTTTTGCCGGAGCCAGTCGGGCCGAGCAGGGCAGTTACTTGTCCCGGCCTTGCCTCGAAAGTAATGTTGCGCAGCGACCGTACTGGCGCAGCCTCGTAGTGAAAGTTGACATTCTCGAACCGCACGATGCCCTGCATCTGGGGCAGCGCCACTGGCGACGACTTGGCCACCAGTGTTTCTGGGGCATCAAGGATTTCGAACACGCGCCGGGCACTGCTCATCGCCTGCGTAAGCAGCAGGATCACGAAGCCCAAAAATCGAATCGGCATCGCCAGCAACAGCACATAAGCGTTGAAGGCAACTACAACGCCAACGGTGACGCCGCCAAAGCCCGTCCGTTCCATCAAACCGCCGAAGAACAGTACTAGCGCGGTCGAGAAGGCAATGATGAACATGCTGAGCGGAATATAAGTGCCCCAGCGCTTGACAAGTGTCACCTGTTCTGCATAGAGCTGTTCGTTATCTTCGGCGAAACGACGCATTTCATGATCTTCGCGCGCAAAAGCGCGCACGACTTCCGCGCCTAGCGCTGTCTCTTGAATATGGTTACCCAGTCTCTGCAGTCGATCCATGATCCGCTTCCACGAAGGATCGACAGAAAGGGCGAACTTGCGCGAGAAATAAGCCAGCGGGATCAGTGGCAGTAGGGCGAGGATCGCCAGCGGTAGACTGGTGTATAGCATGATCGCTGTCACCCCCGCCAACAGCAGTAAGGTATTAACGCCGTCAATGAGGCCGAAGGCGAAGAATCGCTGGATCTCACTGACATCGCTAATTGCCCGCGTGATCAGGGTGCCCGTTTGCGCATGATCATGGTATGTGAACGATTGGTTCTGAACCTTGTTGTAGACCTCGTTGCGAATGTCATAGGCGATGCGGTGCGACAGTCCTTCGCCGAAATAGCGAAATGCAAAACCGGAGAGGCCGCGCAGCACCCCAAGCCCAACGACAAGCGCTCCTGCGGCCAGCATGAAACTGCTGTCCTCTCGCTGGATGCCAATATCAATGACATCACGCAAAATGGAAGGGATGGCAATAGCGAGGCCTGTGCTAGCGATGATGCCGATCGCTGCGATGACCGCCCACCCTCGGTACGGATGAAGATAAGCCATCATCCGTCGTAAGGTGGTTATAGTACTCACAGAACGCTCCTCTTAAGAGTGCATCGATACTCTGCATGCACTGGCCACACCGAGCGGGTGTTGAGCGATGAACAATCTATCAAAGTGTCAATGGCCATACATGCTCATATTCACATCATAACGCGTCTTGGTCATGATGCGGCTGAAACGGACTTATTTGGACTTATATCCGTTTAGCTCATTCCCTATGAGGATGCTGCTGTGTGCCGGCGCTGCCACGCTGCTTCGAACCAGTAGTCACCGAGCAAATGTTCGGCATAGCCAATGCGGGCCAAATATTCGCGACACTCTTCTTTCGTAGCCCCACGTGCTGCCCAAAAGGGCACGCGTTTCATCATCGTTTCGACACGTTCGCGCGGGGTGATGATCCACGTATCGGCTGGCACGATCCCGAAAGTAATCAGCTCCATATCAAATTGAGCCGTTGAACTTTTACGATAGGGCGCAATGAGCACGGTTTCTCGTGCGCCAAATTCTGGCGAACAGAGCACGCTCTGCACGTAGCGTGCGGTTCGTCCTAGATCGGCCAAATCCTCGACGATGCCGACAACGTGGCCGCAGACATCGATCGAAAGTGGCTGGATGATTTGAGGCTGCGCCAGCGGCTGGCCGGGGCCATGATAGAAACGCACGCCGAATGTGCCGAACTCCACATGTGGCATCTCGTCAGGCCCGCCATAGGTGACGTAATCGTGCAGCAGTACACCCGGCAGCAGCGCGCCCATGGTGATCATCACCATTTTTGTGATTTGCCGGCTGTCATCTCGGTGGGCGCGCTGAAATTCGAACACCTGCTGCGCCAGCCACGCGATCATCATATGCTCGGCGTCATCGGGGATGTAAAGAAAGCTCAGCTCATCGCGAGGGATAGCTACGCCTTTTGGATTGCGCCAGTATTCGAGGTCGCGCGGATGTGTATTGAGGTGCTTGGGGGTATTCATAGAGTTCATGTTTAATGCTCTGCGGATAGAAACGCAGAGATAAGTATAGGATGTTGCTTTCCCTTGAACAGGGCTAACTTGGTCGCAGGCGATCGACCTCGTCCGCTACACGTCGCACCACGTTCGAATCGCTCTCTGCGCCGAGCAAGTAAAGCTGTTCGGCTGCGAAATCGGCCAACCCGAGTAGTGGGCGTTGGCGTTGGATGCGTTCAATGAAGTTCAGCAGCTCTTCGCAGTAACGCTCTGTGACGAAAGTGCTTTCCGCGTAGGCGCGCAGTCGTTCGGCGCGGCGATGCCGTTCTTGCGCATTACTGACCAGTTTTTCTAATTCATCGCGCAGCGTATCGAGACTGTTTACTTTAACAACGGCATTATCGGGGAATTCATCGTAATAACCATGTTTCCACACCATAGTCGCTCGTCCAAAAAAGGCTGCCTCCAGCAGGCTCCACGACGACTCGCCGTAGTGAGGATTGCGCAGATTGATGATGATATCGGCATCTGCCATCATCTGATAAAGCGTTTCATCGGGTTGGTAGCCGTGCAGCGTGATGTGCTCTTGCAGGCTGTATTTATCGATGTGTGAGTGCAGCAGGCGCTCGTAGGTCGGCTCCAGTTTGCCAATAACATCGTATGAAATTTGCGACCGCAAAACGCTGCTGGTTCCGATCGCCTCGATCACCTGATCGACACATTTGTTAGGGTTGATCATGCCGTATGTCAGCAGTTTGACCGTTTCTCGAGGTTGTGGCGGGGCGCTTTTCGCAAGCGGATGGTGAGCGATGGTCGGCGTTGGAAATTGGATGTGCTTCACCGGAAAACCGCTGAACTCGGTGAGCCGTCCAAGCGCGTATGCTGAATGCACGACCGCGCCCTCTGCGCCGCGCAGTGCTGCTTTGGCCATCGAGTAATCGAGCAAGGTGGGGCTTGACCAAAAGAACATCGAGTTTACTTCGCCGCGGACGACTTTTTCTCCCAAAGCGCGGCCTGCTTCACCGTGGGCATAGGTCACTTCGCGCAAATAGCCGATATGATCGCGCCGCTGTTGGGTGTAGTAATCGATGAAAAAGGGGTGCATAACAAAATCGTGAAGGATACAGATCCCGGGGAACCGCCGCGAATAATCCCAGATGATGCCGTGGTAGGGGTAATAATTCCCGAGATTGTAAATGGCAACATCACTCGCTGTGAGCGCTGCTTCGACGGCGGCAGGGCGCTCGCTTTTTAATAGGCGCAGGTTGCTATCTGGGAGCCAAGCTTGCGCGCGATCTTTGAGATCGGAAGCAAAAATTGTTACTTCGGCCATCGCAGCGAGTTTTTCGAGGATGATGGCGCTGTACTGGCCGATAGCACTGCTGCGGGAAAAAGGCGTTAACCATGCGATCTTCGTCATCACTCATTTCCCCAGCAATTTTTCTAGTATATGCTCCCAGCGAATGCCATGCCGGTCGAGGGTTTCGAAAGCGGCCTCGCCCATCGCGCGTGTGGCAGCACGATCGGCCCACAGTCGCTCCATGCCCTCGGCGAGCGCCTCCGCACTGGGTTGCAGTATCAGGCCGTTCAGGCCGTCTTCGATCACTTCGTCCGTTCCGCCAGAATCAATCATCGTAATCACAGGTTTGTGCGAGTGAAATGCCTCGAGCGAGACGTAACCGTATGAGTCTTCGTCGAAGGGGATATACAGCGCAGCATAAGCGTTGGACATCAGCCGAGCTTTTTCCTCATCCGAGATGAAGCCGAGCAGTTTGACGCGATCCGTGAGTCCATAATGGGCGATCTTGTAGCGTAGATGTTTTTCGTAAGCATCATGATCGGCTTTGCCAGCCAGCACTAGCTTGAACTTTGATCGCACATGGCGCATCGCCTCAATCGCCAGCTCTTGCCGTTTGATCGTGTTCATACGGCTGGGGTAGAAGAAGTAATCCCCGAACTCCCCCGGCTTGAAAAGTTCGGGATTGAGCAGCGGCGGGTAGAGGATGCCATCGGCATCGATATTATTAAAACGCTTCAGGCGCCCAGCGACGATGCGAGAGTTGGTGTAAATAGCCTTAGCTTCGCGCAAATAGCGATCATCCGCAGCGATGACCATCGCACGGGCACCCTCCCCTTCAGGGGTTGAGGGGAATAACTGGTAGTTTGTCCCCCAAAGCTCGTAAACCTGCCGGAACTGGTGCACTAGCCATAATTTCTTATTTGTGAACGGCACGTAATAGGCAGGGAACTTGATGGCGATCGCCAGATCAATCGTCTCTGGGTCAAGGCGAATGAGACGGCATGCCAACATGTGGCTTAGCACATGCTGCGGCGTATTCCAATTGAATGGAATCTCGACTTTCACAACGCGATGGCCGCGCTCAATGATCTTGGTAGCGAGGCTGTCGATCAGATATTCCGCCCCGCCTGTTACAAAGGGCGCTTTAACGTTCAACAGAGCGACATTCATACCAGCAGCCCTTCCGCTGCGTGCTCCCACGTCAAGTTTTCTTCAAAACGCGCGCCGGCCCTGCCGAGCTGCTCGCAGCGTCGGCGGTCATCTCGCAGTGCTTGGAGAGTTTCGGCGAGAGCGTGAGAGGATGGTCTTACAGCCACGGCTGCGCTGGCGGGAAATATCGCGCGAAGCGGGGTGTCCTCAGCAAGAATCAAAGGCTTGCGAGCGCGCAGCGCGCCAAGCGGCACATCCCCAGAATAGATCGTATGCGGGTCAAGGTGCAAAACGGCGAATGCGGTCGAGACAGCTTTTCCTATCGCCATTCGATCCTCCACGTCAAGCAGTTGGACGAGATCATGCACGCCCCCCGCGTCAATCGCATCGCGGAGAATCTCTCTGTCCTCAGGTCGAACGACAAAAGCGCCGCACATTCGGGTTTCTTGAAGGGTTTCAAAGATGATAGCTGTACGTTCGGGGAGGTGCTGAGGCAAATTGATCACGAGATGTTCTTGTGCTGGTTTTGGGACGAATCCTGCCTTATCAACTAACGGAGGATATAGCAGATTAATGTTATCCAAGCCAAAGGTGCGCAGCACGTTGACGGTATGGTCGCTTGCTGCGGCCAAACGTTTTGCCTCGCGCACACTCATTTTGGCTGGTTGATGGATCTCTCCACTGTTTGTAAGAGCATCTTGGTCACTGGAAGTTGTTAGCCAGATGCCTTTCGCCGGATGCCGCAGCGCCCCGGCGGCCCAGCCGATCGCGATCAGTCGGTCAAAGATATTGCCCGACCCCGACGTCAGGTCAAAACAACGGAAGGCGAAGATCTGTTCAAGCTGCCTTTCTGAATTGGTATCAAAGGGCAATCGCACAATATCGACCTCATGCCCTTGCTCCCTTAAGACACTTGCCAGCGGTTCAGCTAGCATAGGATGCGCCTCGTAACGGAAGGGCGTGAACGTGGTGGCGATGATGATCTTCATTTGCGCGTTTACTGCTGTGGGCGCCGGCCAAGGAGGGCGTAATTCTCGTAGCGATACGCGATTTCGCTATCGCCGGGGTTAATCAGCTTGGGGTTGACCGGGCTGTGGTAGAACACCTCAAGCTTTTCAAAACCGTAAAAGCGCAGCGAGATAGCGAGTAGATCCATCGGCACAGGTTCGTGGTGAGTAGGATCGAGATAATACGTCCTGTACACTGGCAAACAGTATGGGTTGACCGTCTCCAATAAAATGAAACCTCCCGGTGTAAGCTTATCATACGCTACCCGAAGCAGTTCGCGCAAAGCCGTCTTCGGCAAATGCTCGATTACTTGAAATGCTGTAATACCTGCAAGGCTGGCATCAGGCTGCTGTTGAAGAAAAGTCACCCCATCGGCGGTGTAAGCTTCGTATCCGGCTTCGACCAGCTCCCGTGTTGTCGCGTCGTTAATATCCACGCCGATAGCGCGCACGTCTCGTTCGCGCATCAGTTCAAGAAACTCGCCTCTACCACAGCCAACATCAACAATGGGCAGCGTAATAGGGTTCAGATCGAGATAGGGCAGGTAGAGGGCGAGACGCGACTTTATGATTTCTCGCGATCCGCGTAAGATCGTTTCTAAGGCTTTGTAAAAGTCATCATCTGCGCTGGCGGTTTGACGATCATCCTTGCTCGTATAAGGAGAAGCATACGCTTCATCATCGAGCTGCGCGTGGATAAATGCTTTAATTGGCTCGGCTAAATTCGCCAACAGACTGCTGGAGTAGCCAAGCCGGTCGCGAAGCCAAGCGTTTTGCGCGATCAAGTTTTCATTCATGAGCTGCAAGCCTTCGTTTTTAAACCGTTCATACTCATCGCGCAGTGCAGCGTAGAGCGCCTCCTGCTTTTGAAGGTGTTCAGCCTGTTGGAGGTTAGCCTGTGCGAGTTGGTCCCATTCGCTGCTGAGCTGATCGAGCCGGCGCGTTAGCTCATCGCGCAGCGCAGCGTAGAGCGCCTCCTGCTTTTGAAGGTGTTCAGCCTGTTCGAGGTTAGCCTGTGCGAGCTGGCGCGCTAGCTCATCGCGCTCACGCGCGGCTTGCTGCGCAGCTGCTTCGGCGCGCGCTAAGGCCTCATAGGCGCGCAGCAGACTGCGATAGGACGTTAAATTAAATCGTGGCAGGACATCAACGACAATTTTACGTTTGATTTTCGACAAAAGGATGGATTGTTGGGGAATCTCCTCGGACATTGACGCAGAAACCGAGGCTTTCCCTTGGTTGTTTTCACCGGCTTCAAAAATCTGAAGCTCTTGGATGCGGTTATCAATACGTCGATAGACGTAATCTTGTGTTTTCTGTTCGTTTGTCATCATTCAACGGCCTGAATGTGAGGCATGAGTCTGTACTCCAGCTTGGCTGATAGTCGGATAGGTGCCGGCCGCGGCGCCCCAGCAACCACGCCACTTATTTCACAAAGGCGCGATAGCGATTACATCAGGCAGTTGCGCTGCCCATGAGCAACGGTACTATAGTGCTTTGGTGTGTTTGATTCAAGCGTCGACTATGTCTCGTTTGTTAAAGGATCTCTATGCTGGCAAAGTTGGATGGTCTTCAGTGCGTTCGCTGTTTATCTCAGCGGCTTGAACAGCGGGCCGACGCGTTGTGCTGCATGCGTTGCGGGGCATGCTACCCAGTTCTATTTGATGTCCCTGTTTTTTTCAGCGACGTGCTGGTTCAAGAATGTGAGCGGCCTTCCGAACGTTTCGCGGAAGAGATATGCTCGCTATATCCAACCCTGCCGCAAACCGCAGAGACCATTGAGACGCTGCGCGCTATTTTTAGCCGCACCTACCGTTTTGGCGATTTTCTGATCGATACAGAAGCTAGTCAGTATCTGCATCGTATTCAGAGCGCTGGCAATCTACCAGAGGTTGCCGCCATCGCCGAGATCTACGCGCCAAGCCATGGCGCGCCGCGCCGCGTTAGGCGTTCAAAGGCGCTGTCTGCGCGAATCGCGCGTCAACTGATGCGGATAAATCGCTACCTGCTGCGCCAGATCGCAGAGATAAATCAGCCGATCGAAGAGATGCAAGCGAACGAAACAGCTGCAGCATCCGCCCTAAGGCCCTACCGATACCGCTGGGTGCGTGAGTACATCCCGCGGCAAATGCAGGCCGGTAAACTTGTGACGAGCAATGTCCGTCTCGAGAATCTGGATGAGCGGCCGCTGTCATCGCTTGGTGAACAGCCTCTAATGGTCGCCTATCAATGGCTGCACCTTGATGGCACGCTTGCGGTCCATGATGGGCTGCGTACAGCGTTCCTAATCGATGTGCAGTCGGGGCGCCAGCTCACGGTGCCGATGATGATCTCTGCGCCTGCCATACCCGGCAGATATCTCCTCCGCCTCGCTTTGGTGCACGAGGGCGTGGCTTGGTTGTTGGATGGTGCGATGTTGATACCGATCCGAATTGATCAGGTGCCGCCGCCTTCGCACATCACGCGGTGGAAGATCACGAACATCCTCGCTGGTAGCTACGACGATGACCATAAACGAGGCATCGAGCTTCTGCGCCGACGCATTGAGCGTATCGCCGATGGTTCGTTAAGGATCCTTGAAGTCGGGGGAAATGCGGCGCCGGTGAGCGCGCATCTGCCCGGCCAACGCTTTAACATCGACGTCGATATTTTTGGCTTGCAAGTGGGCGCGTTAGTTCATCGCGATCAAGCCGAGACGCTCCATTTCTTTTGCGCCGATGCCAACAATCCACCTTTTGCCGATAAGACCTTCGATGCTGCTCATATGTTCGCCTCCCTGCATCATTTTCCCGATCCAGCAGCGATGCTGCGTGCGCTTTCAGCTAAGTTGAAGCCGGGTGGGCTGCTGGCTGCGATATGCGAACCCATTGGCCATCCCTTTGCTGGGTCGGCATCTCAGATCTTCATCAATGAGCTGTTGCGAGGGGTCAATGAGCAGTCATTCTCGCTCGAAGAATATGCGGAGCTGTTTTTGCGGGCAGGCCTCGATGAAGATGAGGTGTTCGTGGATGTTGGCTCTCTGAAAGCTTTTCTGCGCAAACCCGATCAGATCTAATCGTCCATCTGCGATAAAAAGCGCTGGATTTGGGATATCAGCCTTTTAACCCAAATCCAGCACCATGCTGATTTAAGATACTTTCAACAACATGTTAAGGCTAGAGCCGTTAGATTGAGCGCATCATGCCTCCGTCAACGCGCAGCGATGCCCCAGTGATATAGCTGGCGGCGGGCGACAGCAAGAAAGCCGCCGCCTTCCCGAAATCCTCGATAGTGCCAAGCCGGCCTAAGGGGATCTTGCTGATCGACTGCTGGCGAACTTCTTCAAAACTGAGTCCACTGCGTTTCGCTTGCATTTCATCAAGTTGAGCGACGCGGTCTGTATCGATCCGCCCAGGCATCAGGTTGTTGATGCGGATCCCATCCGGTGCCAACTCGTCGGCCAGCGTTTTGACCAGCCCGACCACGCCGGAGCGCATTACGGTAGAGAGCGCCAGCCGTTCGATTGGCTCGCGCACGCTGGAGGAAGTGATCGTGACGATCGCCCCTCCATGCTTCATGTGTGGCAGCACCGACCGAATCATCCGGATCGCGCTCATAAGCGTTAACTCGAAGGCGGCCTGCCACTGCTGTTCGGTCAATTCTTTGAAAAAACCGGCTGGTGGCCCGCCAGCGTTGACTAAGAGCATGTCAATCGTCTCAAATTCACGGACGCTGCTATCGACCCACGCCTGTATCGATGCAGTATCTGCGACGTCGCAGGCGAAACCAATGACCGTGGCGCCAGTTTCGGCCCGCAGTTTGCTGGCGGCCGCTTCGATGTCGGCAGCGCTGCGGCTGCACATCGAGACACGCGCGCCCTCTTGCGCTAATGCCCGCGCGACTCCAAAGCCCAGTCCCTTGCTCGCCGCAGCAACCAGCGCGACTTTGTTCGTCAAACCGAGATCCATTTATTTATTGCTCCTGTGCAAAGTGGATGCGCTGCGTCGCATCTAAAATGCCGACGCGCTTCAGCATCCAATCGATTTCTTGATGGGTTCCAGCATCAATCGCAGCAAACGGGGGACGTAAGGTCGGTGCAGCAATTGCCCCGCGCCGGTGCAGCAGCACTTTGCGAATAGAGAGATTGATGACGGGTTGGTTCTCAAAGCGGATCAATGGCAGATACTGATCGAAGATGCGTTCTGCCCGCTGGCGATCGCCAGCGGTGAATGCCTTGTAGACGGCGACTAAGATCTCGGTAAACGCAAACCCGGTCATCGTACCTGCGCAGCCGCGCGCCAGCTCCTCAAGGAAAAACATGCCGCCCAGCCCACCGAAGATCGCATACTTATCTGTGGCCTCATGAATCGCGCTGATCTTCTGCATCAGCGGCGGATCTTCCAATTTAAGATAGCGGATCGTGCTGATGCGCGTGGCTAGATCGGCCAACAGCGCGGGAGAGAGCAGCGCATTGGTCACGAGGGGATAATCTTGCACGACGATCGCGCCGTCGAACGCACTGGCCATCCGCTCATAAAAGGCGAGTACATTCTCATCGGTTGGATTATCAAAGTGAGGTGGAGCGATCATCACGGCATCGGCGCCGGCGCTAATCGCTTCACGGCTGAGACGTATTGTAATGTCTGGATCCGCATGGCTGGTCCCGACGACGATCGGCGCGCGACCAGCGACTGTATCCATGACGATTGCTAAGACCTGCTGGCGTTCATCAACGGTTAATTTGGATGCTTCGCCCATCACGCCCAGAATCGTGAGGCCGTATGCGCCGAGTTCCAGCTGGAAATTTACGAGCCTGCGCAGACTGTCCGTATCTACAGCACCTTCAGGGGTGAACGGCGTCGCCAAAATATTGAAAACGCCTCGAATACGATCGTTAGACATAGCTGTCCCTTTTGCAGTTGTCGATCATGATACGGCGCTGTAAAGGACACGACCAGCGATGATCGTCCGCTCAACATATTCTAACGCGCCGAGATCGGCAATCGGATCTCCGTTCACAATGATCAAATCTGCTTCCTTACCTGCCTCCAAGGTGCCTAACTTGTGTTCAAGCTTGTGAATGCGCGCAGGCACGACCGTCGCGCTGCGGATTGCAGCATAATTATCCTTGCAGATACCAAGTTTTACCATAAATTGGAGTTCTGGGGCGACGACGCTATGTGGCACGACAGGGCTGCCAGCATCGGTACCAAAGGCGATCGGGACCCCCGCATTGGCGGCATCAACTAACCCTTGATAGCGCGCTGGGTTGGCCACCGCTTTCTTGCGCTCCTCGATCTTCCATTCTGGGATGTTGTACTGGCGGGCAATGGTTTCTTGAGACTGCATCAGTAATGGAGCAAACGTCGTCACGATTGGGATCTGTTTCTTTAGCAGCAGCTCAATTGTCGCTGCTGTCATGGAGCCGCCATGCTCAACACAATCGACCCCGAACTGTGCGACGCGGTAGATGCATTCGTCATAGGTCGCGTGGGCTGTGATCGGCAGGCCGTTGCGGTGTGTTTCGTCGATGACGGCCTCCAGCTCAGCATCTGTAAATTCGAGCGTATCATGGCAGGCCATGATCTTGATCAAGTCGGCGCCGCCCCGCACCTGTTCTCGCACAGCGCGACGCATTTCATCAGCGCCGCTGGCCTCTCGGCAGCACCAGTAGGTATGGCCACCAGTTTGAATGATCGCCTCTCCGCAGATCAGGAGTCGTGGGCCGGGGAAAATTCCTTGCTCAACCGCTTGTTTGGCAAAGAAATTGGCTTTATTCATGCCCAGATCGCGCACCAGCGTCACCCCGGCACGCAGGCTAATGAGCATGTTTGATGCCGATTTGTAGGCGCTGATTTCTGGCGCATCATCCATCGATTGGCGCGCTAAATCATGCACGCCATCCCATGCGAGATGCGCATGCGAGTTGATCAAGCCGGGCAGGATCGTTCTGCCAGAGGCATCGAAGACTTTCGCTGTGTCGCCCTTGTAGGTGTTGAACGCGCCTACGGCGGCAATTTTTCCATCCACGACATCGACAAAACCATCTTCGATCACTTCGTCGCCGCAGCAAGTGAGCACGCGCCCCCGATAGACTCGATTGTCGGCGGGCGCTTCAAACATAGGTTTAATGATCTTCTGGTAACGCCAAGCTGGCGGTTCAGGCATCGTGGGCGTCCTTTCTACGTGAAGCTTTACATGAAGCTGGTCTAAAGCGCGATCACACGCTGCTCGATCGAGTGCTCTGCCAAAAAACGGCTGGGGATTTCGGCGGCGCTTTCAGTGGCGATCATTGTGTTGATCGTGCGATAGCCATCGAGACCCGGCCGGTAGATGCCCGGCTCGTTAGAGAATACCATGCCGGGCAAAATGATGGTTTCATCACCGGGAGCCAGCCACGGCGCTTCATGGCCCTCTAAGCCCATCCCATGGCCGATGCGGTGGCGGATAAACGCGCCCAGCCCGGCCTCACGTAGGGCCGATAGCGCAGCCTCGTTGACGGCAGAGCAGCGATTTCCGGGCCGCAGCGCCTCGATCGCCGCTTTGTCGCAGGCGGCGGCAGCGCGCATACAGCGCAGTTGATCCGCATTCGGTTCGCCTAGGATGAACGTCGCACCGCTTTCAGCATGATAACCGCCCACTTTAGCGCCAATGCCGGCGATCAGTGGCTCGCCGGGCTGCGGCTGCCGTTCACTTGGACTGCCGTGGGGCAGGGCGGCACGGGGGCCGCTGTGCGTTGTGCCAACGATCGTTCCACCGCGCAGTTCGAACAGCTCAGCAGACTCGCGCTGCATCTTGGCGCGTGTTTCCGCAAGGGCGAACCGCAGAATGTCCAGTTCGCTGCCTCCCGAACGGATGATCTCGCTCGTATGTTGGTAGATCATTTCAAGACAGTAATCGGCATACGCAGCGGCTTGACGGATGAGCGCCAGCTCCTCGGGCGCTTTCACCCAGCGCATCGTTTCGACGATTGAAGACATCCGCAGCTCGAACCCCGCCGCGACCACCTGCGCGAATATGGCATGATCGAGCGCATCGACTCCGAGCACTCGGGCGCCGCTCTCACGCGCCATCCAAATGACCGGGTGTTCTTCGCCGGGAAACTCGAAGTAAACGCGAATGTCGCTGACCCACGTTTCAGTGGCATGTTCTTGCTCGAGCAGGGGGACGAACAAAGCTGGCTCGCCTGATGCTGGCAGATATAGGCCGATCGGTCGCTCGGAGGGGGAGTGACGAAAGCCGCTGGCGTAGATGACGTTGAAGGGATTGAGCAGCAGCAGCCCTTCTAAACCTGCTTCAGCGGTCGCTGCTTGAATGCGAGCCGCATTACGGCGGTAAAATGACTCCGGCAGCAGCGTGGTGCTCATGCCAGCGTAACCTCATATTGTGCGGTTCCCGCACGGTTCGCTGCCGCTCTGATCGTGATGCTGTTGCCCGCCTCGGCTCGCAGCAGCCATTCAACCGGGCGTTTTGTCGGTGTCCACGGGCGCATCCATGGCGACCAAGTGGCTTCACGTTCATCGCGCCCCGCGAGATGGCCGATGGTTTGTTCGCGCTGGCCGATGACACAGTCAATATTGACCGCTTCCAATGATACAGTGACTTCGCTGGCCGTTTTATGTTTAAGGGCACGCTGCGTCATATGCGTTGGAAGAAAGCCATGGTTGGCGATTACCGCGCGCAGCTTGTAGAGGTTGTGCGCCAGCCGTTCAACGGTTACATCCTCGATCTTGAGCAGCGGGGCGGTCGCGGCATGTTTGAGCGTGAACAGGCAGTTTGTGTGGCACATTTCCGGCAGCCAGTGTTTGGCTTCTTCGCTGGTGGCCATGCTGGCAGGGGGCGGGTTGCGGAAAGTGTACATGTGCGTCCACCCGCCGATCTCGACCCGTCCGAGCTGCGGATGATCGAAGGGTGTCCAATCGACGAAACCTTTTCCGCCGAGGTGTCTGTCGTTGTATCGCAGTAAGGCGATCTCGTCTTCCTCTGAGCGTGGGCGGAGTTGATATTTGGCCGGCTCGGCAATGCCAGCTGCCAGCTCAGGGTTCCATAGTTCGGTCGAAAAGGTAATGATCCCCATCTCGTCGTAAGACCACTGCATCAGTGAACCGACGCGAGGATTCTCCGGGTCGGTGGTGAATTCCTCATATACCGAGATGACGGGATAACCGGTGAGGGCTGTGCCCATCGCACCAATCCGTTTGTAGACGGCCAGATCGAAGGGCGGCAGGGCGCTGTCTGGTTCGACCAGCGAGGGGCGTAGATGCACACCACCGTGCGTGTGATAACACTGCATGCCGGCGATATTAGGATGCTGAAGGATGAACTGGGCCACAGCCAGCGCTTCTGGCTCAGAAAGTGGGTATTCGCCAGCGCCATATTGGCGGAACTCGGGCCGCCAGCCTGCCGGAAAATTGCGATTCAAGTTGCCATCGCGCGGCGCCTCTATGGTGATAGTGGTGCCGTCCCAGTCGCCTTTGATCACCCCCTCCCGATACAGGCGATAATAAGGGCCATCGCCGATTTCGCCGGGCTGGCGCTGCACCATCAGGCGCGGGTCAAGTTTTGAAACTTTCCACTCTCCAGCGGGATCTTCAATGCGCATCTGGACGATCAGGCCATCATCATTGATATCTTGCTGACACAGCCCACGTGTTTGTTCTTCCCCCGGCAGATAGCGGCCGTTTCCGCACCAGTGATGGGCGGTTGTCAGGCTGATCTCGGCGCCATCTGGATTAAAGCGCGGGATGATGTAGAACGTCAGGTTATCGAGCAGCCACGTCGTTTCGCGATCGGAACCATAATGCGTGAGGAGATACCAGATCGTGTAGAGCGCAACCGATGTCGTCGAGACTTCTTCGGCATGAATATTGGCGTCAATGTAAAACGCTGGTTTGGTGTCATGGCTGCCGCTGGCTGTGTTGGTCAGCGTCATACACCAAACCTCGCGGCCGCGGAAGCTTCGCCCGATTGATTCCAAATTTGCTAGTTCAGGATATGCTGCCGCCAAGCCGTGGAGGTGACGGGTCAAATCTTCATAGCGAAAGTACTCGCTAAAGTCGATCGCGTAGGTCATTACAAGCTCCGGTTGATGCGCGCACGGTCTGGCCGCACGAATTTCCCCCAGCCGCGTTCGCCGACGATCGCGCCATCGACAAAGACTGTCCGCCCGTTGACGATCGTCCGCTCGATGCTACCGCGGAAGGTCATGCCATCATACAGGACATCGCAGGCAGCCGCTTTGCTGAACAATCGTGTCCGATCGATCGTGGTGTTGGTTGTGGGGTTGTAGATCACCAGATCGGCGTCGCTTCCCTCAGCGATCACGCCTTTTTGTGGATAGACGCCGAAGCGTTTTGAACCGTTGGTGCTGATGAGCTGAACCGCTTTTTCGATCGTTATGCGGCCGCCTAAGGCGGCATCCATCATTACCAGTACCAACTCCTCGACGCCTGGCGCGCCGGGCGGAGTCTTCCAAATATCGGTGCGAGCGCGTTCTTTCTCTTCAATGGTGAAGGGTGAATGATCGGTCGCCACTGCGATTAACGTCCCATCGACAAGACCCTCCCATAGCGCTGCCTGATCGAGAGCTTGTCGCAGCGGCGGGTTGATCTTGGCGTAGGGGCCAGCGCGTTCCATATCGGCCTCGGTAAAGACCAGATAATGTGGACATGTCTCGGCTGTTGCTGTGGAGCCATTCCGCTTGAAGTTGCGGAAAATCTCAAGCGCTTGCTTGGAGGTCATGTGTGCGACATGCAAGTCAGCCCCGATCGCCTCATTAATTGTCATCAGCAGCGCGACTGCAGCCGCTTCAACGACAGGCGGGCGTGACTCGCCGTGTGCGGCGATGTCGTTACGACCAGCCGCTATCAACCGGTGGGTCAGCCATTCAAGCAAGCGGTTGTTTTCAGCATGCACAGAGCAGACCAAGCCGGTCTCGGCCACCATCGTCAACGCCTCAAAGATCGCTTCATCATCAGGCAAGCAGAGGCCTTCGAATTCATCATCGCGGCCGGCCGGGGCAGCGGTCGTGAAGATTTTGAAGCCGATCGCACCTTCGTCGGCCATTTCATGAATTTCATCGCGCAGGCGCCGTCCCGGGGCGGCATAAAGCGCAAAGTTAACATAAGCGTTTTCTTCGCCTAACTGCCGGCGCATACGAAAGATGTCTGGCGTGGCGCAGCACGGTTTTGAGATCGGCATCTCGAAGACCGTGGTGACTCCACCTGCGGCAGCGGCGCGCGTTTCAGTCGCGAAATCGCCGCGTTCAGGATAAGCTGGTGCGCGACAGTGGAAGTGAATATCGACCGCTCCTGGCATGACTAATTTGCCGTTGACATCGAGCGTCTCTATCCCGTCGACTTCGGTCTCTGGGTCTAATAGCGCTGCAATTTTGCCGTCGCGGATGGCGATCGTGCGGGCCAGCGTTCCGCGCTCGGTCACCACGCGTCCACCGCGAATGATCGTCTCAAACGATGTCATCCGTTCTCCTCGAATAGTGTCTTATCGATGAAACGCTGCAAAATTTGATAGGTGTCGTTTAGTTCGTCGATCGCTACGTACTCATTGAAGGCATGGGCGACTTCGTAACTGCCCGGCCCGAAAATGATCATGTCGCCGCGGGCGATCCCGGTCAGGTGTTTGGCGTCGCTGCCCGGCAGATAGCCGATTGGCCCCGGGTGGTCATTGAGGATGCTGCCCGCGCAATTGAGGAACGTTTGCGCCAATGTCGAGTCGACCCCAGAGCTGAACCAATTCGAGACCAAAAAATCACCGATCGTCACATCGGCAGCACCGACATCAAGTCCTTCAATGACGGCGCGCAGCTCATCTTGAACGGCGGCCGGATCTTCGCCCGGGATCATGCGGCGGTCGAGATAGGCGGTGCAGGTATCTGGCACAGCGTTCGCCGTGCTGCCGCCTTGGATAACGCCGACATTGCATGTTGGCACTCCAACGATCGGATGCACGCGCTCGCGCAAGCGTTGGTGGTACGCATCGAGGGCGAGCACTGCTTTTGCCATCGCCGTGATCGCGTTGACGCCGCGGTCTGGATTCGTGGCGTGGACAGAGCGGCCAGTTGCGCGTACAGTCGCGCGGACGACGCCTTTGTGCGCGGTCGCTACGCGATTGTGCGTTTGCTCGCCGACGATGATGAAGTCGCTGGCAGGCAGGTGACCAGCTTCCGCCATCCAGCGCGTGCCGAGCTGACCTCCAACTTCTTCCTCGGCTGCGGCGACCAACACCAGCGTTCCTTTGAGCGACGCTGCGCGCCGAGCAGCGGAGATCGTGGCCAGCATCATGGCTGCCAGCGGGGCTTTGTCGTCGACACTGCCTTTGCCGTAGACGCGGCCAGCGCGAATCTCGGCTGCATAAGGGTCCATAGTCCAATGTCGCGCCTCATCGGCTGCGATCGGCACGGTGTCGGTGTGGGCATGCAGCATGATCACAGGGCTGCCCGTCCCCACGCTCGCGACTACATTGACTGCTTCTGGCTTAACTTCTGGTGCGCCTTGCCAAACAGCGCAGCCTGCGCCCGCCATCGTCTCAGCGATATAAGCGGCGATCGCGCGCGTATCGCCGGGCGGGTTGGGCGATGGAATACGGATGAGCGCTTGCAGCAGTGGGATCAGGTCATCAATCATGGATGGGATTACGCTTTCACACGATAGCGTTCAACGACCGGCGCCATGCGAGCGAGCGCCTCGCGCAGCACTTCGACCGGCTGGAGCAGGCTCATGCGGAGATAACCGCTCCAGTTCTCGCCGAAGCTATTGCCGGGGAAGATCAAGACGCGCCCCTCTTTGAGTAGGAGGTATGATAACTCTGTAGCATGAATGCCTGTCGTCGTGGTATTTGCCCAAATATAAAATGCGCCACGGGGATCGCTGAGGTCGATGTTTAGCGCGCGCAGGCCCTCGATCATGACATGCCGGCGTTCGGTGAAGATCTGGCGAAATTCGTCGACACAGGTCTGTGGGCCGGTGATGGCCGCGAGCGCTGCGATTTGCGAGACAGTTGCTGCCGGGCCGCTCGTGTGCGCCTTGAGTGCGATCATGGCTGCAATGATGTCTTTGGGCGCAGCCACATAGCCCACGCGGAAACCGGTCATGGCATACGTTTTTGAAAAGCCGTTCAGTGTGATGGTGCGTTCTGCCATGCCCGGCAGTGAGCCAATGCTGAAGTGCCGCCAGTTGTCATAGATGAATTTTTCGTAAATCTCGTCTGAGATCACGATCAAGTTATGGCGTATGGCGATCTCAGCGATGGCGCGCAGGCGGTCTTCGGTCACGATACCGGAAGTGGGATTGCCCGGTGTGACGATCAGCAGCGCTTTTGTCTTCGCCGTGATCGCCGCCTCGACGGCTTCTGGCCGCAGATTGAAAGCATCATCATGGTCGGTCGGGATCATGACGAGCGAGCCGCCCGCTTTTTCGATCGAGTCGTCGTATGAAGTGTAGCGCGGGTCTGGAACGAGGATTTCATCGCTGGGATCAAGCAGCGCCTGCATCATCAGGAAGACGCCTTCCTGCCCGCCGGTCGTCACGATGATGTTGTCGCGGTCGACGTCGAGGCCATTCTCGCGACGCAGCTTAGCAGCAATGGCTTCGCGCAGCTCCGGTAAACCCGCCACCGGCGTTAAACCCGTTCGTCCCTCGCGAATGGCCTGCTGGGCCGCGGCGATGATATGCGGCGGGGTATCAAGGTCTGGGTCGCCGCGGCCCAGCGCGATGACATCGGGGATCGTGGCCGAAAGCTCCATCAATGCATAGCGCAGCTGCGTTGGGTTCGCCGCCACCGCACGAACTTCTTCGGGAATGTTGGGATTTGTCATCCTTGACGATCCTCGAACAGAGACAGCGCTGCCCACTGCGAGACGGTTGTTGTCGCGATCGTCATGCTCTGTTTGAAGGCGCGCAGCGGGCCAACCATCGGCTGACCAGCAATCCAGCCGACGCGCCAACCCGCTAGGGAAGGGCTGAGTTCGTCGATCGTGAGGGTGCGCGCAGACAGCTCTGCTATTTGAGCGGGATTGAATTTAGGTTTTTCCTCAGCGAAGGCGAGATCCCATATAATAAACGCTTGAGAAGCAAGCGCGCGCTCAAGCAGCGCGTCGCGTTGAGCGGTTTCGCACGCTGGAGTCAAATAAATCAGGCTCACTTCCGTCCATTCACTCGTCTCTTGAACGATTTGCGCTTCCGCGAGATGCGCTGCCCCCGCAGCGGCGGCCGGCTCGCTCGGGCAAACGATCAGGCTTCCGGGCTTGGCCAGCAGCCGCACGACCAGAAAACGCGCCTCGGCTGCGCCACAAGTGATGGTGACGTGAGCATTCGTGAGATTAAGACCGCTGCGGGTATTGAGATCGCGGGCGATGGCATTGCGCAGTTGACCTAGCCCGGGCCGATCCGCATAATGCGTCTCTCCCTTATTCAACGCATCAATGGCAGCATCCGTAAACCCTGGTGGTTCTATAGGTTCCACCGTTTCATCGCGCATAGGCGCTGGCAAGCCGGCCAGCCGAGATGCCAGCGGACGGGCCAATCGTTCAGGCGGCGTCATGAGACGATCTCGCGTTCGAACGGAAATTCAATCTGAAGCTGCGCGGCTAACTGTGCCAGCTCGTCGAACACCAACGCATCGAGCATCGCCCCTTCGCGTCGGTAAGTCTGCTCACGGCGATAATCGATCTCTCCCGGAACGAGGATTTCATCGAAGCCCGGTCGCTTGCGGCTTGATTTGATCTCGGCGATGAAATCGCTCATCCGCTGTTTGAAGGTTTCGACCGGTGTGAACCATGCAATATCGAGAGCGATAAACAGGTGCGAGACATCTTGTTTGGCCGGGTCGCGATAGAGCGCCAAGCCATAGCTGGCCCCTGCCAACACGCCCGTCAGCACATCGGTCATCATCGAGAGGCCGTAGCCTTTGTGCTGCCCGATGCCGAGCAGTGCGCCAGCCATGGCGGCGCTGGGGTCATTAGTTTCTTCACCCTCCGGCGTTAGCGCCCAGTCGAGCGGCATCTTCTGTCCTTCACGTTCGAGCCAACGCATCATTCCCTTGCCAGCCGTCGTCAGCGCGATATCGAGCACAACGGGAAATTCCCCCGCCGTCGGCGCTGCGATGCCCCACGGGTTTGTGCCTACGCGGGCCTCGCTGCCGCCCCACGGTGCCATTTCAGGGCCGGCGTTGGTCATCGCAATACCGATGCAGTCGTATTCAAGAGCGACTCGCGCTGGAACCGCGCTTGAGCCGTAGTGCGTGCTGCCATAAACGAGCACAGTGCCGACGCCGCTGAGTTTGGCTTTTTCAACTGCCAAGCGCATCGCCTTCTGTGCGACCACGGAGCCGAGGCCATTGTGCGCATCTACAAGCGCTAACGCTGGCGTCTGCTTGACGATCTCAAAAGGAGCACCGGGGGTGATCCATCCTTTGCTAATGCGCTCATAGTAAACGGGAAGGCGGCGCACACCTTGTCCCTGACCGGGCAGGCAGCGTAGCTCGCTCTGCATTAACCCATTGGCGATCATGCGCGCTTCGTCGGCGGGAACGCCCATGGCTTCGAACGCGCGCACGACAAACTGATCAAGCGCATCGACGGGAACGCGCACCATTGATATTGTCATCTTCAGATTCCCTTAAACGCTTTGTATTCTTCAAGCTGCTCTGGGGTGTAAACCTGCATCAATTCAAGTTCAATGCCGCCCGCTTCCTGATCAAGGAAGGCTACCCAACCCTCTGGATGTGGATGACTGCCTGCAACTTTGCAGGCGCTGCACTCTTTGAGGGTCGCTCCTTTGGCCAGCGCGGCTTCCAGTGCCGCATCAATGTTGGGCACTGCATAACAAATATGGTGCAGGCCCTCATAACCGCGTTCATTGATCCACTTGTCGAAGCGTCCGCCGGGATCAAGCGATTGGCAGAGCTGGTATTCAACATCGCCAACTTTGAAGATCGCTACCCGGTTGCGCGACTTCGGGTAGTCCTGAATCTCAGCGTCAAGACCAACACCTAGAAGATCTTGATAAGTTTTAAGCGCTGCCTGCGCATCGCGCACAGCGAAAGCCATATGTTTGATATAAGTCACCGTTTCCTCTCCGATTTGCAGATCATGCTGACAGATTAAAGAGCTCTTTTATGTTGACGCCGGGCGTTACGATCGGTTCGATATGCGGGCCGGCCGCGGTCATGATCAGGGTGACGCCCGGCCCGTAACCCGCGCGTGGGCTGTCGCCTTGGCAGACGACTCCGATACCTATGGCGCCGCGCAGGTAGCCGTGATTCCACGAGCTGTCATAATCGGACAGTGCAACGACATCGCCTAAACGCAGTGCGTCTAAGCCTGCTTCTTTGAGCGCGCTCTTATCTGCCGTTTGAATGTGCAGCGATCCGCCTTCGCTCGTCAAGCCGGCTCCGGCTCCAAGGAGATGCGGCGGGACAACTGCGACCACGGGGACGGCTAGTTTGCCTGTATCGCTAGTTGTCACTTCAAGCCCGGCGAGCAGCTCCGGCGAGCAGCTTTTAAGCTTGACCTTTGGATGATCGTCAAGCGTCATGCCAACCCCACGGGCGCGCACAATGATCTTGTCGCCGATCGCCATTTTTTCGCGATCCGCTTTTGAGAAATGGAGGATCACGTGCT
Organism: Aggregatilineales bacterium; assembly: GCA_046719065.1. Classification (GTDB taxonomy): domain Bacteria; phylum Chloroflexota; class Anaerolineae; order Aggregatilineales; family Phototrophicaceae; genus Flexifilum. The sequence continues at coordinate 39,063 of JBDNDP010000016.1, forward strand.
CCGAAAAACGTCCCGATTTTCCGGTCACAACGCCACGTGCGCCGGCGGCGCTGCCGGTCATGACGACGGCCGTATTGCCAATGCAGGCCAGCACGTTAAGACCGCGGTTGCCGGTATCATCTTTGAGCGAGATGCTAACCCCCGGATGAATGCAGTCTGCCAGCCAGCCAAAGGCCGAATCGCCAACGGAAACGTTGTAGACGATGCCGCCGTAAGCTGGCAGTAAAAAAGCTTCGCCCTCCGCAGTCAGACCGTAGGGCATCGCAGGCAGTCCCGGAAAAGCGGGCGAAGCAATTTGGCCCATTACAGAAATAGAGACCAGCCGCTCGGCATTGGTTTTGACGCTCATTGCAGCTCCCGAATGTTGAGGTAGTTAGCGATATTGGCGTTCGGGTCGATCACCCATTCGATGCATGGCTCTGCACACGTCATTAGCGTGAGGATGCCCGGTCCGTGGCCGATCATGACCGAGTCTCCATGGATGCACAGCGCGATCGTCACGGCGCCTGCGCGGTAGCCGCGCCCGAAACGGTGGTCGGCATGCTTGATGGCGACCAGATCGCCGAGGCGTATCCGGTCGATCCCCAGCTCAGCCATCAACGCGCGATCGCCGGACATCAAATCTTGATCGACGAAATCGGCGTTGAGTTCAGCCCCTGAACCCATGATGTGGATCGGCAGCTCCATCGTCACCGGAACGCGAATCGTGCGCTCGTCGATCGCTTCGATCGGGATCGCATTGAGCAGCGCAGGACTGCATTTTTTAAGCATGATCTGCGGGTAGTCGACGAACTCAATGCCGCGGCCGCAGGCTCGAATCTGCACGCTATCGCCAACGCACAGTAACTCGCTCACCTCAGGCGGGAAATCGACCAGCAGCCGCGCATGCTCTCCGGTGACGACTCCCTCGGCCCCTTGGGCTAATCCGCTGGTGACGATCGCCCGATTGCCGATACAAGTCAGATAGTGCAGCGCATAATCCGCTGCACTGTCAGGATTGGCGATAGAGGCGCCAGGCTCAACATGATCGCCAGCCCAACCAAAAGCGGGATCGCCAACCCGCACGTTATAGACAACGCCGGACATGCCCGGCAGCACAGCGCCGACGCCATCTGCATTGAGTGTATAGCCCGGGTAGCGCAGGCTGGGTTGGCTAATGCTGCCCATCACAGCAATTTCGACCAGATGGTCGGCATTGGTTCGTAGCGGCATGCTTTCTCTCCGTATGTGCGCGGTTGTGTAGACAGGCGAAGCGCTTGACAGGCTCAGCCAAATCTTTCTATAATGACTGCACCGTTGACAGTCTACTGTCGACAATAACTGGCATAAGGGAAATTATAGGAGCGGTGAAGCGCCTTGTCAAGCAAACCAGATCCCGCCAATTCCGCGTATCAACTTCATTCGATCGCCAATAAGCCGCTCAAAGAACGCGTCCTCGATGCCCTGCGCGATGCAATTTTGAACGGTGATTTCAAACCTGGTCAACCGCTTATCGAAACTGAGATCGCCGCTCAGCTTGGCGTAAGCCGAGCGCCGCTGCGTGAAGCGCTCCAAATCCTCAATACCGAAGGTTTGGTTGAAGCAGTGCCTTATCATGGGTCGCGAGTGCGTGCACTCTCACGTGTCGATATTGAAGAGCTTTACAGTTTGCGAACCGTGCTCGAAACATTCGCGCTTGAGCGTGTGATGGCTCGCCGCAATCCGGCCGATGTAGAGCATCTGCGCGAAATCTATGAGCGCATGATGGCGGCTGCTGAACGGGGCGATCTGGCTAGCGTCAGCGCGCTCGACCGCGATTTTCACTTGGCCTTGATCACGATGAGCGGGCACAGCCTATTGTTATCGATTTGGCATATGGTTGCTATGCGCGTGCAGCAGGTGATGGCGCTGCGCAACCGTCGCAACAGCGATTTCACGCAGATCGCGCGCAACCATTTGCCGATCATTGATGCGGTTGCCGCTGGCGATCTTGAGCAAGCGCGAGCGCTGCTGATCGAACACATTGCTTCGTCTGCCGATCTGATCATTGATGGGTGGGATTATCTGGAGACAGTGCCAGAGTGAACGCGCGAGTCGTCATCACCGGGGCAGGGGGTTTCGTCTGCAGCCACATTGCAGCCGCTTTGGTTGATGCAGGCTTTCATGTGCTGGCCGTTGACCGTGTTTTTGACCCGCTGGTGAGGTGGCGCTTCAGCCAGCTTGCGCCGGGCCGGCTTGTGCTTTTTGAAGGCGACTTAGCGCAGCTAACCGGCGAAACTGCTGATTATTTGATCCATGGGGCTGCGGTCACGGCCGAGCCGGCTGAGCGCGGAGAGAACCCGCTCGCAAACTTTCGTTCAAACCTCGACCCGGCGCTGTCTGCTTTGGAGTGGGCGGCGCGTACGGGCATTCGCCTCACAGCGGTGATCAGTTCTGGGGCGGTGTTTGGTCAACCCCTTGATGCGCCCGCGGATGAGGATACGCTGACCTTCCCGCAAACCAGCCTCTATGCGGCTGCGAAAAATGCGGTTGATGATCTCGTTGCTGTGCTGCGCCGGCGATATGGGGTGAATGCTGTTTCGTTTCGTTTTGGAAATCTCTACGGCCCCTATGAAAGAGCGCGTGCGACCCGTCCGAGGGTAAGCCGTCTCGCGGCGTTAATCTCACAGGCCCTCGAGGAAGGCCAGCTCAGCGTTAATCGTGCCGCGGCGGCACGCGATTGGACTTTTGCGCCTGACGTCGGACGCGCGATCGCCGCCCTTCTGGCTGCGCCGTCTCTGGGGCATCCTCTCTATCACGTGACATCTGGGCAGCTCATCACGGAGATGGACATGGCCGAGGCCATCGCTCTCCATCTACCGAGTGTGGAGATTGTGCCGTTCGAAGGTGAACGCGGCCGCAGCAGCAGTTTGAAGGGCGAGCGGCTGCGCGAGGTGGCCGATTTCGATGCTTGGACGCCTCTGCCGGTAGGTGTTGGTATGACGATCGCTGCCTCTCAACGTGTATCGGCGGTGGGATGATGGCTCAGAGCCTACGAGTGATCCTCGGCGGTTTGGGGGTGCGTGGTCGGCATTGGGCGGAAGTGGTCACGCGCTCGTCACGCTGCGAGATTGCTGCCTACGTCGATCCCAACCCAGCCGCGTTGGAACTGGCGCGCGCCCGTTTTGGAGACCGGCCGGCCTATAAATCGGTCGAGGAAGCGTTAGCTGCGAAAGTTGAGGCGGATGCGCTGATCTTGGCCAATCCGCCGGTTGGACGCATTTCGGTCGTGCGCGCAGCGGCAGAATGCGGCTTGCCGCTGCTGATCGAGAAACCGCTCGCGCTGAACCTTGATGAAGCTGCTCAGCTTGTCGACATCGCCGAAGCCGCCTCACTCCCGCTGATGGTGGGATTGAACTTTCGCTATCTCGATGTGACAACTGCGACGATGCGGTTGCTTAATGACCGCATCGTTGGCGCGCCAGAGTTTGCCCGTTTCACTTACGAGCGCTACCGGGATGGGCATCGGCCGGATTTGAATAAGTATCCGCTGGTGATGGAACAGCCGATGTTGTGGGAGCAGTCGATCCATCACTTTGACCTCATGCGTTACGTTTACCAGCAAGAACCGGTGACAGCCCAAGCCTTAACTTGGAATCCTTCATGGAGCAGCTATGCCAGCGATGCAAACGTCGCAGCCCTGTTTACCTTCGATGGCGGGCTAATCATCAATTATCAAGGGACTTGGCAAAGCGGATGGGCACAGCCGCATTTCGAATGGCGAACCGACTGCACGGATGGCGTGATCAGCCAGCAGCACCAATTCGGAGCGCTGCATTACGCGCGCCGCTTTGATGAACAGCTAACGCCGGTGCCGCTGCCTGCGCACGAACAATGGATTACGGAAACGGGGCGTCTGCTCGAGGCCTTCATCGCTGCAGTTATTGACGGGGCGCCGCTTCAATGTAGCGGGCGAGATCATTTGCTCTCGCTGGCTATGGTTCAAGCTTGCATCATTTCAGCGCGCGAGCGACGCGCGGTCATCGTGAAGGAGGTGATGCCGGTCGTCTCGAAAAAGTGATGGGCCACGCTTTTGAGACAAAACAATCAATAAAATGAATTTAATTTTTGGACGTTGCGTACGAGACAGTGTTGCAGCATCTTTTGTAGGATGTAGACTGTCGACAGTTGTGTATTTTGCCGATACACTGAGTGAAGGAGTAGTTTCATGACTAAGTTTTACCGCAGGCTAGCTCTTTTTCTGGTTGTGCTGCTGGCGCTGCCGCTCGGCGCGTTCGCGCAAATTGCACCAGATGAGTCGACGCTGGTCATTGCCCAAACCGTCGATGTGGTCACTTTTGAACCCTATCAATCATCGTCGCGTCCAGAAGCGAATATCTACAGTCATGTGTGGATAACGCTGCTGAGCGTGACGCCTGATGGGGACATCATTCCCTACGCTGCTGAAAGCTATACCGTTTCCGACGACGGCACCGAGTATACTTTCACGCTTCGCGAAGGCCTCACCTGCCACGACGGCGCGCCGCTGACTGCTGACGATGTCGTGTTCTCTTTCCAGCGCGCGAATGATCCCGACAATGGGTTTACGGGCAATATCGCAGGGTTTGTCATGAACTCGCTGGGGTATCGCGATGTGAGGCTTGATGGGGAACTGCAAGCGACGGTCATCCTTAACGGCCCGCAGCCCGTCGCGCCCGGTTTGTTCGCCGAAGTCTATCTGATCTGCCGCGAGTCTTATGAGCCGCTCAGCCTTGAAGAAGCGGCGCAGCGTCCGATCGGATCTGGCCCGTATCGCTTCGTTGAGTGGGTGCCCGATGACTATTTGCTGTTGGAGCGATATGAAGACTTTTCGCTCGAACCGGGCAATTTCGACCGTCTAGTGTGGCGCGTCATCCCTGAGGCTTCGACCCGCGTGGCCGAGCTGTTGGCCGGCAACGTCGATATCGTCGCGAATGTGCCGCCAGATCAGGTGACGGTCATCAATAACTCGGGCGTGGCCGAGGCACAAGTTGTGGCCGGCACGCGTCGTATCTATGTTGGCTTCAGCTTCAATGAAGAAGCCTTTGGCGATGCGCCCGGTTTTGATGCCATCCAGAATACCGATGTGCGCATTGCGATGAACATGGCTGTGGATGTCCCAACGATCTGCGAGACGCTGCTCAGCTTCTCGTGCGAGCGCGCCAACGGGTTGGTGAACCCGCCGAACCATAACCGGAACATCGAACCATATCCCTACGACCCAGCGCGGGCAGAGGAGATCCTCGATGCGGCTGGCTATCCGCGCGGTGAGGATGGCGTCCGCTTCTCGATCACGCTGCAAGCGCCGCGTGGCCGTTATGTGAACGATGCGAATGTCGCTTTGGCGATCGGCCAATATCTAAGCGATGTCGGCATCGATACGACTGTCGAGCTGATTGAATGGGCCGAATATGTGCCGCTTATCCGCACCCAGACAGCCGGCCCGCTGTTCTTCCTCGGCACAGGCGGCGCTACGTGGAGCGCCATCTACGATATGGCCGATCTCTCTTCGGTGACCGGTTCCACTAACTATACCCAGTGGTCGAACCCTGAATGGTTTGATAACTGGCCAATCATGCTGGCTGCGACCGGGGACGAGCAGCGCGCGCTGATCGACTATATGCTCGAAGTTTTCTTCAACGATCCGCCGTGGCTGATGCTCTACTTCCAGCCAGATTTCTACGGCGTCAGCAATCGGATCGACTGGGAAGCCCGTCGTGATGAAAAGATCGACGTGCGCGACGCGTCGCTGGCCCAGTAGCTGAAGCTCGAGTGAAATCTCTCTGAGGTGTGCTGGGGCGCGCTCGACGCGCGCCCCACACCGATATTGAAAGTTGCAATGACCACCTACCTGATTCGCCGTCTTTTGCAGTCTGTAGTCGTCATCTTTGGAGTGACGCTGCTGTCGTTTCTGTCGCTGCACATCGCCGGAGATCCCACGGCATTGTACGTCAGTGAGCGGGCGAGCGCTGAAGAATATGAACTCATTCGCCAGCGTCTAGGCTTCGACCGGCCTTTGCCAGAGCAGTATTTCAACTATCTGGTACGGCTGGCACAGTTAGACTTTGGCACTTCACTCCGCTCGCGTTTGCCGGCTTTCGGCATGGTCATTGAGCGGCTGCCTGCGACACTAGAGCTGACGTTGTTCGCGATGGTGCTGGCCATCAGCTTGGCGATCCCGATCGGTATCCTTTCGGCCACGCGGCGCGGCACACCGCTCGATGGTGGGATCATGCTGTTTGCGATCTTCGGCCAGTCGATCCCTAGTTTCTGGCTTGGGATCATGCTGATTTTGTTCGTCGGGCTGGGGCTGGGCATCTTGCCGATTTCGGGACGTGTGCCGCTGCTCGATCCGCTGCTGCGCGGGGAATTCGATGTCTTTATCCAAAACTTCCCTAACGCAATCCGTCATCTGATCTTGCCCGGCGTGACAATTGCGGCGTTCTCGCTCTCGCGCAACGCGCGGCTGGTGCGCTCGTCGATGCTGGAGATCCTATCGCAAGACTATGTGCAAACGGCGCGCGCCAAAGGTCTGCGTGAACGTGTGGTCATCGTCCGGCATGCACTGCGCAATGCTTTGCTTCCTATCGTGACGATTCTCGGTCTGGAGTTTGGATTCTTATTGAGTGGAGTGGTTGTTGCGGAAACAGTGTTCTCATGGCCCGGTGTAGGACGCTTGGTCTTTAACGCGATTACTCAGCGCGACATCCCGGTGGTGCAGGCTGCGGTGGTCTTTTTCGCCTTCATGTTCATTGGGTTAAATTTGCTCGTCGATATCATCTACACCCGCCTCGACCCGCGCGTGCGCCTGCATTAGCATCTGGGGAGGCCGATCATGTCTGAACATGTCGAGATGATCCGAGAAGGCGCGTCGCCAGTCGTCTCTTTAGAACCAATACGGCCGCCCACTCCCTCGACTTGGAAACGCGCTCGCCGCAGCTTAGTTCGTGCGCGCTGGCCGATCCTTGCCTTGAACATCCTTGCGATCGTCGCTTTAGCTGCTATTTTTGGGCCAGAGATCGCCCCGCGCGATCCAAATCGCCAAGCGCTGACGTCGCGGTTGCGCCCTCCGATGCAGCAGAACGTGGTTAACGAGATTGAGCATATCCTTGGCACTGATGGCCTCGGTCGTGATGTTTTGTCGCGCTTGATCTATGGCGCGCGGGTCTCGCTGATGGTCGGACTAACTGCCGTCATGATCGGCGGTACGTTAGGCACGGTGCTCGGTATGGTTGGCGGCTATTTCGGCGGAATAACTGATGACATCATCGGTAGGCTCGCCGATATTCAACTCGCGTTTCCCTTCATCTTGTTGGCGATCATGGTGCTGGTCGTGCTAGGGCCGGGCGTGCCAAATTTAGTGCTAGTTCTCGGCATCGGCCAATGGGTCACCTATGCCCGCATCGCCCGCGCCGAGACGATCGCCCAGCGTGAGAAAGAATATGTTGAAGCGGCGCGCAGCATCGGCCAGCGAGACCGGGCGATCGTCTTTAAGACCATTTTGCCCAACATCTTCGCGCCGATCATCGTGATCGCGTCTTTCAACGTGGCGAGCGTGATCTTGGCCGAAGCGTCGCTGTCATTTCTCGGTTTGGGTGTTCCGCCGACCGTGCCCACGTGGGGGGGGATGCTGGCGGAAAGCCGCGACCAACTCCTTGCGGGAGCGTGGTGGTTGGCTGTTTTTCCCGGCCTCGCTATCATGCTAACCGTTTTGTCTTTGAATATTCTCGGGGATTGGCTTCGTGATTTTCTCGATCCCCGTTTGCGTGGTAGGGATCGTTGATCCTGGCACTACCAAGTGATTGAAAAACATGACAACCTTCTTTGTGGGGATTCAAATTGGCGCCATCAGTTTCATTGATGAAGGCGTCGAGCCAGTGCTCGATTTGCTTCAAGAGAAGGCAGGGGTGAATGCGCTGCTCATCTCTGCGCTCTCGTGGAGCCGTGGCAACGCAGGACGCGCGGCGTTCGGATTTCCTGACCACGGTGTCGCTGAGCCAGATGATCTAAAAGGCGGGGCCTTCTATCGCCCTAACCTGCGCTATTACGCAGCGACTTTTCATCGCGACTTTGCCGCGCCCGACCCGCTTTATGAAAACTTTGACGCGCTAGCGGACGTCATCCCGGCAGCGCGCGCGCGGGGCATAAAAGTTTATCCATACTACTGCGAGACCTCTAGCTCGGCCATACGTTCGATCTGGCAGCCCGGGTTCGTGCATTTTCTCGATCGCGATCACTGGGGGCGTGTGGCGACGCGGCCGTCGCTTCTTAATCCGGACTATCGCACATGGTGGCGCTGCATCATTGATGACTGGTTCAGCAATCATGAACTGAACGGGATGTTGTGGGGCGTTGAGCGACAAAGCCCGCTGATGGATCTATTTCGTGCTGACAGCACAACTGGGTTTGACCCATACTTTAAAGCTGAAGCGCGCGCGCGGGGAATTGATGTGCAGCGCGCGATCGAAGGCTATCAGATCATTGATCGCTTCTTGACGGCGGTACGCGCTGGAGAAAGGCCGCGCGATGGCGTCTTTGTGACGCTGCTACGCCACCTTCTGCACCACCCGGAAGTATTGATGTGGGAGAAAATGTGGCTGGATGCGCACCGCGATTTTTATCACGAAATTGCGGGCCTAGTTCGTTTTTTCAACCCGGCGAACGAAGTTGGCCTCGGCATCTGGCAGGTGATTAACACGTACAATCCCTATCTCAAAGCTCAATACGACCAAGCAGACTATGCCACAGTCGCCGACTGGATTAAACCCGTGCTGTATCACACACCGGCTGGCGCGCGCTTCGCCAGCTTCGCGGCGGCTTGGCATAAAGGGGTGCTGGCCGATGCTACGCCTGAGGGCGCCTATCATGCTTTGGCGACAGTGCTCGGCCTGAATGACTTTATCGCGCCGCTTGAGGAAGCGCCCCTAGCTGGCTTCAAAGCGGAATACGTCAAACGCTGGACAGAAAATTTGATCGCGGATACAGGCGGCCGCTGCAAAGTCTATCCCGGGATCGGCGTTGGCGTTGGTGATGGGGGTACGAGCAAACCCATCACCCCGCAGGAGGTTCGTGAGGGCGTTGAAGCTGCGCTGGATGGTGGCGCGCATGGCATTCTGATCTCACGCAATTATTCTGAAGCAAATTTGGATGGTTTGGCCGCAGTGGGCCAAGTGTTGAGAGAGCGAGGATTGTTATGACGATTCGTGCTGCAATTTTAGGGGCGAGCTTTGCGCAGGCAGCGTATTTACCCGCGCTTCGTACGATCAATGATGTGGAGGTCGTCGGTATTGCCAGCGCCCGCCTCTCAAGCGCACAGGCGGTAGCGGAGAAATTCGCTATTCCTGCTGCCTATGACGATTGGCACGTTCTATTGGATCGGCATGAGGCGGATCTGGTCTGCGTGGTCACGCCGCCGGTGTTCCATGCACCGATGACGCTGGCCGCCCTTGAGCGCAATGCTCACGTCATTTGTGAAAAACCCTTTGCAATGAATGCGGATGAGGCGCGTCAAATGTACGAAAGCGCCGAAGCGCGTTCGCGAGTGCACATGATGGGCCACGAACTGCGCTTCAATCCGAATCGCCGCAAGATCCGCCAATTGATCGCGGATGGGTACATCGGCAAGGTGCGCCATATCAACATGATCAATATCTCGGCAGCATGGGGCGACCCGGCATCGCGCCCGAAAGGCGACTGGTGGTCTGATGCTGCGATGGGAGGAGGGCGGCTGGGCGCTAACGGATCGCATCAAATTGATCTGCTGCGTTTTTGGCTCGGTGAGGTGGGCGCTGTGACTGGCGAAGTGCTGACGATGGTGCCCGATCGCGTGGATAAGACGACGGGAGAGGCGTGGACAGCGACGGCTGACGACTTCGTCAGTTTCACGGCCGAGATGGTGAACGGCGCGATCGCGTCTGTCTTTCTTAGCGGCGTGGCTCGTCATGGCGTCGGCAACCAGACGACGATTTATGGAAGTGAGGGCACCATCCGCCTATTTGATGCGGATGAGAAGTTGATGGTTGCGCGCGCAGGAGAGGATTTTGTCGACATGAGCGAAGCCGATCCGAACGCCGATCTGCCTGGCATTAACAGCGGGATTTGGAATGTTTCGTTCGTCGGTTTAATGCAAGAGGCCACATCTGCCATTCGTGAAGCGCGGCCGCCAGCATGGGGGGCTACATTCGCCGATGGTTATGCCTGCCAGCGCGTGATGGACGCTGTGCGGCGAAGCTGGGCTGAACGGCGTTGGATTCATCTGGTGTGATCAAGGCGATGAATCATCGGCGATTTTGGTTTCAAGCGCGGTTAGCATGAGGCGCTGTCGCTGCGAGCAGCGCCGCGGAGTGGCAGTGTGAACGAGCTTCTTGCTGGTAAGGGCGCCATTATTACCGGCGCGGCTGAGGGACTGGGCAAGGCGATCGCGATCGCTTACGCTCAAGTTGGGATGCGGCTGGCCTTGATCGACATTCAGGCCGAAAAGCTGCGCGCTGTCGTCGAAGAACTTACTACGAACGGCGCAGATTGCTATGCGGTGTTCGCTGATTTATCGGATGCTGCCGCGACCGAGACAGCGGCGGTCAAATCGCTGACGCTCATCGGGACGCCGCGGGTCCTCGTGCACAATGCGGCGCTGCTTAACGAACGACCCTTTGCAGAAATCGATCTTGTGAGCTGGCAGCGCGAACTCAACGTGGGCTTGCAGGCTGCTTACATTCTCACGCAGGCGGTTTGGGAACCTATGACGTTAGCTGGCGGCGGCAGCATCATCTATGTGTCATCACGATCTGGCATTGTCGGCTTTGCGGGTGAAAGCGTGTACTGCGCATCAAAACATGGGCTGGAGGGGTTGATGAAATGTCTGGCGATAGAAGGAGCCTCGCGCAACATTGCCGTCAACACAGTGACGCCCGGCATGTATATGCGCACGCCAATGTCGGAGCGGAACTATCCTGAAGCCCTAAAACGCCAGTGGGTTGATCCGAGCGTGCTCACCCCGGCTTTTGTGCAGTTGGCAGCGCAAACGGCCGACGGCATCACTGGCCAGCGTGTGAGCGCGTGGGAGATGGTTCATGAAGGGAAATCGTAATCATGCAAGATATCTATGACTACATTGACGCGCACAGGGATGAATACGTGCGCGATTTGCAAACCCTCGTGCGCCAGCCCAGCGTCTCCGCGCAAAACATTGGGCTGCGCGAATGCGCCGAACTCGTACTGAAACTGATGCACGACGATGGGCTGGATGCGCATCTGCATGAACTTGAGGGTGGCCCCCCTGTGATCACGGGGCACATGACGACGCCGCGCTCTGCCAAGACGATGCTGTGCTATTCGCATTATGACGTGCAGCCGCCAGAGCCACTTGACGCTTGGACGCATGGTGGCCCATGGTCCGCGGCAATCGTTGATGGGGTGCTCTATGGGCGTGGCGCAACCGATAACAAAAGCGGCGTGCTGGCGTTTAACAAAGCGGCAAAAGCTTTTTTACAAGTGCGCGGCGAGCTGCCGGTCAATCTGAAGTTCATCATCGAGGGCGAGGAAGAGATCGGCAGCTTGCATCTTGGCCCGTGGGTGGAGCGCAACGCCGAACTGCTGCGCGCAGATGGCATGCACTGCCTTGATGGTTCGGTCGATACTGCGACTGGCCTGCCGGATATCGATCTGGGCTTGAAATCAGTACTGTTCATTGAGCTGATCGCGCGCGGCGCCAAGCAAGATGTGCACTCGCTCAATTTCCCGCTGCTGCCCGCGCCCGCTTGGGAGCTAGTGCGCGCGCTCAATACGATCATGGATTCGAACCGGCGTATTCTCATCGATGGGTGGTATGACGGTCTGTATGAGCTGCAAGAGGAAGACTATGAGCAGCTTGAGGCAAAAGCGCGGCGAGTCGATCTCAGCAAACTGAAAGACGAATGGGGAATCAGTCAGTTCGCGTTGGGCCGTGATGGAATTGAGGCAATTCGAGCGCGTGCTTATGAGCCAACAGCCAACATCGCGGGGCTGATCAGTGGGTATACCGGCCCCGGCTCCAAAACGATCGTCCCTCATGAAGCGCGCGCGAAGATGGACTTCCGGCTCACTCCACATCTCGACCCTGATACAGCGGTTCAAAAGCTGCGCGCTCATCTTGATCGACATGGTTTCGAACATATTGAGATTAAGTTTGAAGCGCGCTCTGAACCGCCGTATAAAATTTCTGTCAAAGAACCGATGGCGCAGGCGGTGATCGCCGCTGCGATGGAAGTTTATGGTGAGATGCCGATCGTCAACGGTGTCTCGGCCGAGGGGACGATCCTTAAGCACGTCTGGATCCCGTGCGTGCTAACTGGCTTTGCGAACCCAGGGGCTAACCTGCATGCGCCTGATGAAAACATCCGGATTGATGCCTACATTCAAGGCATCAAATATGCTGCCGCTATCATGCAACATTTCGGCAAAAGCGGTTGATCTGTTTATCTTCACTCTAGCACAAACTCGCAACAGTTTGGGCGTGCAAGCCAATGAAATTCTTGATTTAATTGACATGAAGAGAAACTCTAAGTATTTTATGCGCTTATTGCCTCAAAAATACATAATCGCATATATTTGATCAAAGGAACTGCTCATGAAACTTTATGCTCGCATTGTCCTCGTATCGGTCTTGTTGCTGGTGTTGAGCCTATCCGTCGTTAGTGCCCAAGACTCGTTTGACTGGCGCCGCTTTGAAGGCAGCGAAATCACCGTGCTAATCGCGGAGCACCCGGTCACCGATGGGATTCGTGCTGTCCTGCCGGAGTTTGAGGCCGCTACTGGCATTCGTGTCAATATTCAGGCGCTGGCGGAGAATTTGTATTTTGATCGCATGGAACTGGCGTTGCGCGCCGATCCGGGGGTCGCTGATGTCTATTTCCTGCCCATGGACTCAACGGCTTTCACCCAGTACGCCGCGGGATTGATCATGCCGCTGACGCCCTTCCTTGAAGACCCAACCATGACCTCGCCGGACTATGACCTTGACGACTTCCCAGCCGGTTTTTTGCAGGCTACTCAGTACCCACCCGGCAGTGAAGATGCCGAGGACTACGGCATTCCTGTCTCGTTCGAGTCTTACATTTTGTTCTACAACGAAGATTTGGTTGAACAGTACCTTGATGGCCAGCTCCCAGAAACGATGGATGATCTGATCGCGGCGGCGCGCCAGATCTCCGAAGCCAGCGGCGGCACGGTGGCAGGCGCAGTCATGCGCGGAATTCGCTCGCACACCATTATGGATACGCTCACAGGCTTGGTCTTTAATGTGTGGGGCGATGCGGAAATGGAGCTGCCCTATAACGTATGGTTCGATGGCTCATGGGAAAACCCACGACTCACTGACGAGCGCATCGCGACTGGCCTGGCTCACTATGCTGGCTTGATGAGCGCGGGGCCGATCAACATTCAGGCGATCGACTGGCCAGATGCCGCGCTGCTGTTCTCGCAAGGTCGCGCTGCATTTTTCATCGATGCGAGTTTGTTTGGGCCGGGGTTTGAAGATGAATCTGAATCGGTTGTCGCTGGTCGAACGGGATACGCGACGCTACCACCTGTCGAACCGGGCGGGGAGTCGTTCACAGGTCACTGGATGTGGGGGCTTGGCATTCCCGCCAACGCGCGCAATCCTGAAGCAGCTTGGTACTTCATCCAGTGGATGACGAGCAAGGAGGTTGAGCCAGTCATTGGCGCGCTGCATGGTGGCGCTGCCCGTCTATCGACTTGGGAAAATCCAGCTTATACCGATACACTCAATCCGGATTATGTCGAGACAGTGCTCGACTCGATGCAGACCTCCCGCACCACGGTCGTGTTCCGCGAAAACTGGAGCGAGTATGCGCTCATCATCGTCGATGCGATGCAAGCGATGTTCGGTGGAACCGACCCCGCTGATGCCGTCGCTGCCGCGCAGCAGCAGATCCTTGCGCTGATCAACCAGTAACCACTTACTTAGATGCCTGCGAGGGATATTTCTTCCCTCGCAGGCTTAGGCTGTACGATAGTGTCTGCGATCAACTCACCCAGCCTTAAATCCCTTCCGACACGCGAAGATGCTCCACCGCGCCCCGGCTTATTTCAGCGCATCCCGATCGGGTATTGGTTCATCGCACCCACCTTGTTCATTCTGGGCTTCACATCGCTGTACCCCACTGTCTATTCTGTCGTCCTCAGTTTGTTCAATTGGAATTGGGGCAGCCGCATGGATTTTGTAGGGCTGCGCAATTATACATTTCTGCTCGGCGGGGCAGAATTCTGGCAGGTGCTGGGGCAAACCTTTTACTTTGCTCTCGCTGCCGTCATCATTGAGCTGCTGTTGGGGCTGGGGTTAGCACTGGTGGTCGATAAACTCCGCTTCGGCGCTGGTATCATCCGCACGCTGCTGCTGACGCCGTTGATGGTTTCTGGCATCATCGTCGCTTTGATGTCAAAGATCTTGCTAGACCCTATGGTCGGCATCGTCAACTATTTTCTTGGCTTGATCGGAATTCCGCCGCAGCCGTTCTTCGGGACAGCAGCCACAGCCATGCCGACCATCATCGCGGTAGATGCGTGGTGGCAGACCGCTTTTGTCTTCATTATCGTATTAGCTGGGCTGCAAAGCCTGCCAAAAGAGCCGATCGAAGCCGCCAAGGTAGATGGGGCAAATGGCTGGCAGGTGTTTCGCTGGGTCAAACTGCCGATGCTGCGTTCGGTGTTGTTCACTGTTTTGATCTTTCGCAGTATCGACACTCTGAAAGTCTTCGACATTGTCTTTGGTACAACGGGCGGCGGTCCCAATAATGCCACCGAAGTCATTCAAACCTTCGCCTATCGTAAGGCGTTTGGTTTCTTGCAGCTGAGTCAGGCGATGACGATCATGGTCGTGTTTTCGCTGGTGATCCTCGTCATTTGTTTTGTTTACCTGCGCCTGCAAGAAAAGGTGGAGGAATAACCGTGCTCGCGGCACAAACGCGCGATCAACTTCAGCGTTTACTGGCTTACCTTATTTCGTTTGTCGCGATCATTATCACGCTGTTTCCCATCATGTGGGTGCTAACGATCGCGCTCAAGTCTCAACGCGATGCGTTCGCTATTCCGCCTAAATTCATCTTCGACCCGATCTGGGATCATTTCATCGCAATCTGGGAGCGGCCGGGCTTTCGTAACGCCTTTGGCAATACGATCATCGTCACCATCATCGGGGTAGCCCTGGCGATCGCCATCGCCGTTTTTGCCGCCTATGCGCTCAACCGGCTGCGCTTTCGGGGCAAAAAGTTGCTTGCCGTGTGGCTGCTGCTCGCCTACATGCTGCCAGAGTTTTTGTTCGTCATTCCTATCTACACGCTGTACCAGCAGGTTGGGCTGTACGATACGCATTTTGGTTTGGCTTTGATTTACCAAGTCCATGCACTGCCTTTCGCTGTCTGGCTCATACGCAGCTTCTTCAATGAAGTGCCATCTGAACTTGATGACGCCGCTCGCATCGACGGCTGCAGCCGCATCGGCGCTTTGTTTCGCGTCTATATTCCTGTCTCGGCGCCGGGGTTGGCTGCTACGGCAATTTTGACCGCCATTTGGATTTGGAACGAGCTGACGATCGCGCTAGCGCTGACATTCGCGCGGGCCGAGACGATCACTGTAGCCGTCGGTTCGTTCCGTGGCTACGCATCTCTGCAGTGGGGGCCAATGGCGGCCGCTTCAATCGTAGCGATCATCCCGATGCTGATCTTCGCCATCATCGCGCAGAAGTATATCGTTAAAGGGCTTACGCTCGGTTCCGTCAAAGGATGAGCAACCAACCCTCTATAAAATGCTGCTGATCGATCGCTCAGCCCTCGCAGTGGGCTGAGTATGCTGCGGATGCGCTTCGCGCCTGGCTGAAAACTGGCGCTGTTGCAATATTTTCTCATAATTAGGAGTTTACATGGCTGTGCATCGCACGATTTGGAACCTGCCTAAAGTCCTGTTTCAACCTTTTGAGGCGATCGAAGACGATCGAGAGATTGCGTTAGTGTGCAGCCCTGCTGCGTTCGCTGCTGTTGCCGATCGCCTGCGCGGCGTCTCTTTCGTCTCACGCATTGAGCCGCTGCAGGCAGATTTAGCGCATTGGGATGCTTTGCTGCCCGATGTGCGTGGCGAGGTGATCTACGCGGTTGGTGGAGGTCTGGCTGTCGACGCTGCAAAATACTTCGCCATCAAACACGAGCTGCCGTTGGTCAGCCTGCCGACAGCTCTATCGGTTGATGCGTTCTTGACATGGGCTTCCGGCGTGCGGAGAGAAGGCTGCGTCTATTATATAGAGACTAAACCGCCCGAGATCCTAATCGTGGATTTTGAAGTGCTGGCCAATGCGCCCGCCTCAATTCGTGCGGCAGGAATCTGCGATGTGCTTTCGATCGCGACCGGTTCGGCCGATTGGCGTCTGGCTCATGAACATGGCAAAAACCCGCCCCACGCGCCCTATATCCGTTATGCCGATGATGCGGCGGCAGCCATTTTGGCGGGTGCCCTCGAATGTGCGGAGGCCGCTGGACGTGGGGACGCCGAAGGTTTGAAGCAGCTCCTCGATTGTTTAGCCTTAGAAGTGCAGCTGTGCAATCAACTTGGCCACTCGCGGCCGGAAGAGGGAAGCGAACACTACTTCGCCTATGCGGTTGAAAACGTGATGGGGAAGGGACTGCCGCATGGCGATCTGGTCGGCCCCGGCATTTTGGTCATCGCAGCCCTGCAAGGATTGGATTGGCTTCCACTCAAGCGCGCGCTGCAAGCCTGCAACATTCCCTTGACGAACATTCCAGAGCCGGTAATCCGGGCGACGCTGGCAGAACTGCCCGCTTACGTGACCCGTCATGGCCTTGCGTGGGGAATTGCGCATATGCTTGAGTCGCGAGATTTGCTGTTGCCGAGCCTCGCTTAGAGCCTTTTTATTACTTCTTTACTCGATTTGACGAACTGTTAACAGCGCCATTGTGGCTCTCATACTACAATGACGATAGGCAATGGAGCCTGTTCATGTTAGAACCACTCCTTTTGGGGCGTTCCGTTCAGTGCCTCAGAAATGGAGTCCGGATCAAGCGAAAAGGGCGATGGCAGAGATGACTTTTCGCTTGGTATCTAATCATCCCCTTCTCATCCGTTCATAATTAGGTACAGGAGCCATGAGTAAGATCCGAGCTTTTGCAGTCTTTGCAGTCCTTGCAGTTTTTGTGATGGCGCTGCCCGTCAGTGCGCAGGTTCCAGGCGTGAGACTGACATGCAGCAACCTCGTAATCGACAACGCCGTTGAAATCGTTTTGAACCTGCGCCCCGGAACCTATACGGTCACTGCGTTAGGGATCGGCGGTTTCGACCCGATGATGGGTGTTGTGATCACCGATACAAACAATGTGATTGAGTGCGTCGATGACTCGCCGGCTGCTGCCAGCTACTCCGCAAACCTGCCAACGACCGGCAACGTTGCAGCCTCATCGTTGAATTCACAAATTACGTTTACGCACAGCGGTAGCGGTTTTGTTGATTATTCGGTCGTCGTAGGCGGCTTCGGCGGCCGAAATGGCGAGTTTCTCCTGATCGTCGAGAATATGGCGGTTACCGCTGATGATGGCTCGGGCGATGGCGCTGGCGATCCGTTCAGCGTCTACACATCGCAAAATCTGCTCGCCTCTGGTGTGCCGATCACTGCGTATATGCTCGCTGTGGATGCCGCACTTGACCCGCTGGTTTATATCTGGAACGCCGATCGACAGGTTGTAGCGACTATTGATGGCGAGCGCGTTTACTGTGATGATGCTGGCAATCCAAGTTTATGCTGGGGCGACAGCGTCTCATTAAACGAGTTTTCTGTCACGGTTCGCAACAATCGGCAGGTGCAAGGTGATGGCTTTGACGCGATGCTGTCGATCCCAGTTGCAATTGTGAACCCTAATCAGTGGCTCAACTTCCACTTCACCAGCTTCAATCAAGTGTCTTTCGGCGACTACATCGCCGCTTTCCACATGGGTATCGACAGCGCGGAAAGTGGCCTTGTGGGTCCGGTCGGCCCGATCCCCACGCCGGCCGTTACGCCTGAACCGAGTGCGCCCTCAGCGGTGATCGCTTTGGCCTGCAACGACACCGCGCAGGGGATCGTAGGCCCGGCTGGCACGACAGTCACTGTCTCGTGCCCGGCCGACTGCACCTCTGGCTCTATTTGGGGCACTGATGTTTACACCGACGACTCGACCGTCTGCCGCGCAGCGCAGCACGCGGGCGTGATCGGAGCACAAGGCGGCACCTTCAACGTCACTATCCTCGATGGACAGTCCGTCTATACAGGTTCACCGCGGAACGGCATCGAGTCCATGTCATGGGGAAGTTGGGACCGGTCGTTCTCGATAAGTGTGGCTGCTGGGCAGGCCGCGCAGCCTTCCAGCGGCACGATCGAGTTTGGTCAGACGGTTCGCGGAAACCTCGTTTCCGGTCGCGAAGACAACATCACCTTCCGGGCCAGCGCCGGCGATCGGGTCACGATCGATATGATCAGCAATGAGTTTGACACCTATCTCATTTTGATCGGCCCTGATGGCGTTCAAGTAACGAGTGATGATGACAGCGGGGATGGTTTCAATGCGCGCATTGAGAACTTCCTGCTGCCGCAAAGCGGCATCTACACGATCGTCGCGCGCGGCTGGAGCTTGGAGGCTTCCGGCGCTTACGAACTGACGTTGGTTCGAGGCGGAACCGCACAGCCGCTGCCGCAGCAGCCGCAGCAGCCAGCCGGTTCGATGCTCTCCTACGGCACGACGGTAACCGGCAATCTGCCCAGCGGCGGCCGCGATATCTATACCTTTTTGGGCACGACTAATGATGTTATTACCATCGACATGATCAGCGCTGAGTTTGATACGTTTCTTGAGCTGATCGGGCCGAACGGCTTCGAAGTGGCGCGCGATGACGACAGCGGTCAAGGGCTAAACGCCCGTATCGAGAATTTTGCGCTCCCTACAACCGGGACCTATACGATCATCGCGCGTGGTTTCGCTGGCGCTTCAGGAGCGTATACTTTGACTCTCTCGCGGGGCAGTGGGACGTCAACAACAATAACCCCGGCTGGTGGGTCGATCGAATACGGACAGACGCTTCGCGGCGTTCTTTCGCCGAACGCGCGCGACAGCTACACGTTTGTGGGGACGGCTGGAGATCTCGTGACTATCGATCTGATCAGCAACGACTTCGATACCTATCTTGAGCTCATTGGCCCGAACGGCATCGAAGTGGCGCGCGATGATGACAGTGGTCAGAATCTCAATGCTCGTATCGAAAACTTTACATTGCCTTCAACTGGCACTTACACCATCATTGCGCGGGCTTTTAGCAGCGGCTTCGGCAGCTACGATTTAACCCTTGTACAGGTTGGCGCTGCAAGCCCTGCGACCTCGATCAGCTATGGCCAATCGTTGACTGATGTGCTAACAGCCGGAGGTCGCAATTCCTACACCTTCGATGGGACAGCCGGTGACGTGATCACCATCGATATGGTCAGCACGGATTTCGACACGTTCCTCGAGCTGCTCGGCCCGAACGGCGCCGAAGTGACGCGCGATGACGACAGCGGCGATGGATTTAATGCCCGCATTGCCAATTTCACGCTCCCTACAACCGGAACTTATACCATTATTGCGCGCGCGTTTGGGGCCGGCTTCGGCTCGTATACGCTTACGCTTGTTGCCGGTGGTAGCGGCGAAACGTCGAAGTGAATTTCTAACTTGACAGCGAGTTTGGGAACGACGTGGGGGCTGCACTGGCAGCCCCCACGTTGTGCTTCTGGCCAGCGCAGTCTTATAGGCGTTCAAGGGTTGTTTGGGATACAAGCTGCTGGTACAACGCGCGTTCGATGCGTCCACCACCAATGACCAGAGCATTAGCCGCTCCAGCGGCAGCGCCGGCCTGCAGCGCAGTCCCCGGCGTCCCGCCGCGCTCAAAAGCGAATAACAGCGCTCCCAAAAAAGCGTCCCCGCTGCCAACAGGGCTCTTCGCTTCAATTGGTGGTAGCGATACGTGCCAGCGGGCTGCGCCTTCCGCCAAGACCGCGCCAAGTGCACCGAGCGTTATGACGGCTGCTTTGCTGGTAATCGTGAAGAGTTCGGAGGCGGCATCCGCTGCTTGCTGCGGCGTCTCGATGCGCACGTTAAGCAACTCGCTGGCCTCCTCGTGATTGATCTTCAAGCTCATGCCGCTGACTGCTGCCACCGCGCGCAGCGCCGCGCCGCTGGTATCGACCCATACACGGCGTCCGTTCGCGACGAGTGTGCGCACAAGGTCAGCGAAGCGTTCTGGCCGGGAACCGGGCGGCAAGCTGCCGCTCAAACAAACGAACGTCGCATCGGCAGAGGCTTCTGATACATCTCGTTCGAGCGTTTGCCAATTGTGATCATTCACTTCTGGGCCATGCTCATTGACGAGAGTCGTCTGGTCGGCTGCCGGATCATAGATGATGGTGCATGTTCGCGTCTCCCCTTCGATGGGCGTCCAGATGGCCTCGATGCCCTCGGCCTTCAGCAGCGCTTTCACGTGCTGACCCGAATAGCCGCCGAGAAAACCTGCACATCTCGCATGACCGCCGAGCGAGTGGATCGCGCGGGCGACATTAATGCCTTTTCCTCCAGCCGCCACCAGTAGATTGGTCGGGCGGAAGATTTGGCCGGCTCGATAATGCGGCACAGTGAGAGTTCGATCAACTGCTGGATTGGGTGTGACGCAAAGGATCATGAGGATATGATTCCGTCAAGCTCGTGATTGTAAGGGACATTTCTACTTAGTTTTAAACTCGGCGCAGGCATTTCAGAGTTGCGCTGCGTCGTGCAGCCGCGGTAAGTTTACTCAATAATTCGTGCTGCTGGAGAACTTTCGTGATCGCCATCACTATCGACACAATTTCTTGTTACCCGATCGCGCTGCCCTTGACCGAACCGCTGCAGACGAGCTTCGGCGAGGAACCGTATAAAGTTTGTGTTTTGGTCGAACTGCGCGCGACGAGCGGCATTGTAGGTTGGGGTGAGGCGTCGGTCGAGATACGACCTGGCTACGGGCCTGAGACGGTCGGCACTGCGCTGCATGTCCTTGAGAACTTTTTGGTTCCCGAGCTGCTCGGCGTAACGATCACAGATCCCGCGCAAGTTCCTAAACTGCTGCATGGCACGCGGGGACATCACCACGCGAAGGCTGGCCTTGAAGCGGCAGTATGGGATGCTGCGGCGCGGGCCAATGAAATGCGATTAGCCGATTATTTCGCTGCTTTCTTGCCTCAAGGACACCGTTCACGCGGTCATGCTGTCGTCGGCGTGAGCATTGGCATTCAACCAACCATCGAAGCGACGCTGGCGATCGTCCGTAAGCGCGTTCAACAGGGCTATAAACGCATCAAGCTGAAGATAAAGCCGGGTTGGGATGTGCAAATTGCGGCGGCTGTGCGCGCTGAATTTCCCCAAATCCAACTCATGCTTGATGCTAACAGCGCTTATAAGCTGTCCGATGCCGCACGCTTGCAGCAGCTCGATGCATATGATCTGCTAATGATTGAGCAGCCGCTGGGTTATGATGATATCTTCGAGCACAGCCGGCTGCAGCCTCAGCTCAAAACGCCAATTTGTCTGGATGAAAGCATTAAATCGGCAGGAGACCTGCTGCTAGCACTGCAAGTTGGCGCCTGCCGCATTCTGAACCTTAAGCCGGCCCGCGTGGGTGGCTTCACAGAAAGCCTAGCGATCTATCGTCTTTGCGTTGAACAGGGCGTGCCGCTGTGGATTGGCGGCATGTTAGAAACCGGCGTCGGGCGGGCGGCTAACGTTGCTTTTGCTTCACTGCCCGGCGTGACCCTGCCGAGCGATATTTCCGCGACTGACCGGTACTTCGATCCTGATATCACCGAGCCGCCTTTCTTGCTGAACGAAGACAGTACGCTCTGCGTTCCCGAAGGCCTTGGTATCGGCGTCGAGGTAATCCCAGAGCGCTTGGCGCTCGCTCGTTCACTGTGGGAGGAACACTATCCCTACAAACGCTGACTACGGGTTAAACGGTCCCGGTCTTGTGCCGCATTGTTACGCGTTCACTCTGTGCTGCCAAGCTGCGGCTGCGCTGCAGCTTCGGGCTTGCGCTGGCGTTTTGGCCTGGTTTTCCAGCGCAGCCGCCAAGTTCGCCACGTGCCTACGATGCCGCTGGGGAAGATCATGACGACGATGATGAAGACAGCGCCAAGCAGTAAACCCCAAATGCTCGAAATGTTGACGGAAAGACTGCCGATCGCGATGGTTTGGTCGCGCAGCACGGTGTCAAGCAAATGCAAGCTTGCTGCCCCAATCACCGGGCCAGTGAACGTGCCGATGCCGCCGATGATCGTCATGAGCAAAGGGTCAACCGTATAGGTAATGCTCAAAATCTCTGGCCCCACCTTTTTATTCAGCAGCACTTGCAGCACCCCCGCAGAAGCCGCGAGCATGCCAGAGATCGCGATCGCGATCAATTTGTAGCTGAGCGTGTTATAGCCGATCGCTTGTGCCCGCTCTTCGTTCTCGCGGATCGCTTTGAATACGGCGCCGGTCGGTGAATTGACAATGCGGCGGATCAACAAGTAGGTGAATACAACCAATGCGAGTGCGATGTAATAGAAATTTAGGCGGCTCTGGGTTGGATCCAGCCAGACAGGTAACTGGGTGATGGCGAAGCCATCCTCCGCTCGTGTGAGCTGTAGGCGGCTGAAGAAGATGAAGAACATCTCCGCGATCGCCAGCGTAAAGATGGCGAAATACACCCCACGCACACGAAGCGATACGATCCCGATCAAAAGGCCGAGCAGCCCCGCCAGCCCGATCCCAACGACGATGCCCACAACGAGTGCTGTCCCTGTGTCGAGGTTAGTGAATTGTAGGGCGAGGCCAAGGGTATACCCGCTGATGCCAAAAAACAGCGCGTGACCGAACGAGATGATGCCGGTGAAACCAAAGAGCAGGTTGTAGCTCATGGCGAGCGTTGCAAGGATGAACAGCTCGATAAAGACCGCTTGCCAGCGCACAGACTCGCCTCGCATGATCATGCGGTCGCCGCGCGGAACCCCAGTTGGGCTAGAACCAGTCAAGGCAGCGACTATGAAGGGAAAAAGCAGCAAAAAGATGAAAATGGCCACCAGCAGCCACTGGCTGCGCAGGGCATTGAGCCAGCGCGATCGTTTGCTCATAAACTTACCTCGATGCGCCAAACAGGCCGTTGGGGCGTAGCAGCAGCACCAACACCAACAGCAGCATCGGCGTGATGCTGGGCAGCGCGCTAAAGCTGCTGCCAATCGCCGCTTCCTGCGCCACAGCGATTGAGATGCCTACCATCAGACTGCCGACAGCCGTACCTACATAGCTGCCCATGCCGCCAATGATTACAACGGCGATCGCTTGAAGGAGGAATACGTTGGCCAAGCTGGTCGAAGCGCCAAGAAAAGGCGCCGCGATCGCACCGCCGAGCGCCGCGACAGCACACCCCAGCGTGAAGACCAATGTGAAAACTACGCGCACGTTGATGCCAAGCGCTTGAACCATCTCGCTGTCCTCAACGCCGGCGCGGATGATGATGCCGATGCGCGTGCGCTTAAGCAGCAAGGCGATGCCGATGATCAGCGCGAAGCCGATGCCCACCACGAACAGCCGATATGTGCTGAAGCGCTGTCCAAATAATTCGAAAAAATTTTCGCGTACCCCGAAGACTTCCGTCCACGAATAAGGCGTGGTTGACCAGATGAATTTGACAATTTCGAGCAGCACGAGCGAAACGCCAAATGTGAGCACAAGCTGGAAAATGGGGCGCGCATAAAGCGGGCGCAGCAGGCCGCGTTCTAAGATGACACCCAGCAGCGCGCCCACGGCGATTGCCGCCAGCACGGCTAGTGGAAAGCGTAGATTCGGATCAGGGATCGCGTTCGTCAAGTTGATCAAACCGCCGGCATGTTGAACGTCGTAGGCGATATATGCGCCGAGCATAAAATAAGCGCCTTGCGCCAAATTGAGCACATCCATTAAGCCGAAGATGATCGACAGCCCTGACGCGACCAAAAACAGCAACATCCCTTGAAACAGCCCTGAGAGCAGCGTGATACTAAAATTGCCGAGGTTGCCAGTTCGCAGGAAAGAGAAAGTCAGCAGGCCGATCATGATGACGACGATGGCGACGATCGAACTGCGCCGTGCCGTTCCGATCATAGTCTTGCTCCTCTAGGCTACACCAAGATAACGCTGAATCATCGCCTCATCACCGACAAGGTCGGCCATGGCGCCGCTTATCACGCTTTTGCCATCATCGAGGATGACATAGCGATCGGCCAGACGGCTGGCGACCCGAAAATTTTGTTCGACCAGCAGCACGGTCACATTTTGAGCGAGCTGTGTGATCGCGGCCATGAGCTGCTCGATAATGACCGGCGCTAAACCTTCGCTTGGCTCATCGATGAGCAGTAACCGGTTCTGCGGAACCAACGCCCGCGCCACAGCGAGCATCTGCTGCTGCCCGCCGGAGAGGTTGCCGCCCGGCAGCATGATCAGCCGCTTGAGGTCTGGGAACAGCTCAAAGATCAAATCGCTGCTGCGCGTCAGATCGCCGCGACGACGCTCGGCAATTTGTAGATTCTCCTGCACAGTCAGTTCTTTGAAGATCGCGCGGTGTTCCGGCACATAACCGATCCCCATCTGCGCGATGGAGTGCGGTAATTTGCCGTTTAACGAAATTCCATCAAAGCGAATGTGGCCGCTGCTGGGCGGTGTGATGCCCATAATGCTGCGCAGCGTCGTCGTTTTGCCGGCGCCGTTGCGCCCCAGCAGCACGGTGATGCTGCCCCGCGGCACGCTCACCGAGACCCCTTCGAGGATGTGGAACTGGCCGATGAAAGTGTGAATATCGGCGACCTCAAGCAGCACATCATTCATGAGGTTTTCCCCGGCAGGTCGTAAAGCTCGCCGAGGTATACGCTTTGTACCGTCGGGTTGCTGGCGATCTCAATCGGCGTGCCTTCGGCGAGCACGCGGCCATAGTTCATCACGGTGATCACATCTGAACTGCTCATGACAACGTTCATGTTATGCTCGACCAGCACGATCGTTTTGCGGCCTTGTTCGCGGATGAGGTTGATGGTTGCCATCAGCTCGGGAACTTGTTCAGAGGCCATGCCGGCAGTCGGCTCATCGAGCAGCAGCAGTTCTGGATCGCCAGCGAGGATGATCGCCAACTCCAGCTTGCGTTTGCCGCCATGGGGTAGCATGTTAGCGGGCACATGCGCCATTGCACGTAGGTCAACGAGTTCGAGCATCGCTTCAGCGCGGGCGATATATTGGTCAAACGACTCGGTGCGCCGCAGCATGCGAAAGTTATTGCCGCCCAGTGCCTGCGCTGCTAGCCGAACGTTCTCCAGCACTGTTAGGTTCGGAAAGATATTCGTGATTTGAAATGAGCGGCCGATGCCAAGATGGGCGCGTCGATAGACTGGCACAGTCGTAATGTCCGCGCCTTTGTAGAGGACGATGCCGCGCGTTGGGCGATAGCGACCGGTGAGCAAGTTAAATAAAGTCGTCTTCCCAGCGCCATTCGGCCCGATGATCGAGTGGGTTGTATTGGGCCGCACCTGCAAGCTAACGTCATCGACAGCCACCAGCCCGCCGAACTCTTTGCGCAAATTTTTTGCTTCGAGAATAACATCGCTCGCGTTCATCACGCCGATGCTCCCTCATGAAGATAGGGTCAAGCGCTGTCGGAGCGGATCCGCGCCACTGCTGCTCTTGGCATCCGACAGCGCTTGACGTGAGACGGGCTATTTACGACTCTGCGGCCATAGCCGCCAGCGCTTCCAAGAAGCCTTCGTCAAGCGCGAGCCGGTCGAGCAGGCTTTCTGGCAGCAAAATGGGCGGAATAATTTGTTCAGCGGGGACCACCGCCAGTAAGTCATAGAATTTCTGGTCTGGGTCATCCAAGTTGGCGAGGCGGGCAATATACATCGGCACTAATGCCTGATGATCGGACGGCCGGATAGCGTACAGGCCCTTTGGCCCTTCAAACATCAATCCCTCAAGCGCAGGGATTAGCGCATCAGGCAGCGTATCACCTTCGGTTGCCTCCACCGCGATCACGAGTGCTTGAGCAGTGGCGAAGCTGCACTCGGTGAACAAATCGGGGACATCGTTGTACACAGCGCGGTGGCGGTCAACCAGCCAATCATTGATCGGGTTATCAGGGAACGAGTAATGGTAAACGATCCACGAGATGTTGCCGATCGTGCTTGGGTCGCTTACCGCCACAATGTCGTTCGAATTGAAGGCAGCGACGACCGCCATCTGGCTTTGAACGCCCAATTCCTCGATCTGCTGGAACAGCGTCACCGAGCCATCACCCGCCCAGATCGGCAGCACAGCG
This sequence comes from Aggregatilineales bacterium, assembly GCA_046719065.1. Lineage (GTDB taxonomy): Bacteria > Chloroflexota > Anaerolineae > Aggregatilineales > Phototrophicaceae > Flexifilum. The sequence continues at coordinate 65,463 of JBDNDP010000016.1, forward strand.
TCAGCGCCAGAATTAAGCACTTGCTGCAGGTATGGCGTGAAGTCGGTCGTCTCGAGCGGCGCGTAGATCGGATCGGAGACGAAGGTGATGCCAGCGCTCGCCAGCACACCGGCGGCTGCGGCCGAGCTGCGGCCGAAGTCATTATCGATTGCGAGGATCACAAAGTTGGTGCCCAGTTCCTCGGTGGCATAGGGCGCGAAAGCGAGAAAATCTTGGAACGTGTTACGGCAAACACGGAACGTATTGACGTTGAAGTTGGGGCCAGTGATCGCTGGCGAGGCGGCCGGCGCGGCGAACAGGATCACATCAGAATCGAGCGCGACCTGCTGCACACCGGTCATTACTCCAGAGCTGGGCGCGCCGACCAGAATTTCAACACCTTCCTGTTCGATTAGCTCACGGGCTTGGCTGGCAGCAAGGTCGGCATTGCTGGCGTTGTCGCGCACGATCACCTCGACTGGACGGCCCGCAATCACGACATCCGCCAGCGCTGCGTCGAGGCTTTCGTAGTCGAGCGGATCGATGCCAGCGGCATAGAGCAAGCCTAGCTTGAAACCGTTCTCCAGCTCAATGCCGTAGATTGTGAGCGCTCCAGATTGGTCAACCAATAGGCCTATCTTGAGCGGTTCACCGTCTTGGGCTGCTACGCCGCTTGCCAGCAGGGCAGCAGTGAGCAAAATGACCAGAACAAACAATCCTTTTTTCATCTTTTCATCTCCCTAAATCCTCATCAGAAAGAATTAGCAATTCTCGATCATGTCGCTTTTGGCGCGATCACGACCGCCTCGCCCTCAACCACCACCACGCCGTTTTGATTGGTACAGGTCGTTTTCAGCGTGGCAATGCGCCGGTCCTCACGATACTTGATCACCTCAACCATGGTCGTGATCGTATCTCCGATGAAAACAGGCGCCCTAAACTTTAGATCTTGTGCCAGATAAATCGTACCTGGGCCGGGCAGGTCGTTGCCGAGCACGGCCGAGATAAAGCTGGCGGTGAGCAAGCCATGTGCGATGCGGCGTCCGAACTGAGTCTGCGCTGCGTAAGCGTCATCCAGATGAACAGGATTGTCATCGCCAGAGGCGAGAGCAAACGCGCGGATCGCTGCGTCGGTGATGGTCGCGCGGCGCACCGCTTTTGCACCAATACTGACCGTCATGGCTCGCGCTCCCTCGCTTCGATCTCTTGCAGCAGCTCGCGTTTTAGGATCTTCCCAGCGCCAGACACGGGCAGTTGATCACGGAATTCGATCTGGCGCGGCACTTTGTACCCAGCCAGATAGTGCTGCATGTGTGCCATGAGTTCCTCAACCGTGACGTCCATACCAGCGCGAACGACGATAAATGCCTTGCCGACCTCGCCCCATTTCTCATCGGGTACCCCTACGACGGCGCACAGCTCGACGGCGGGGTGCTGATAGAGCACCTGCTCGATCTCGTTCGGATAAATATTTTCGCCGCCGCTGATGAACATGTCTTTCTTGCGATCGACAATCGTGAAATAATGGTTGTCATCCATCACGGCCAAGTCGCCGGTGTGAAACCAACCATATTCATCAACGACATTCGCGCTGGCTTCAGGCTCATTAAAATAGCCAGAACACATCGATGGCCCGCGCAGCACCAACTCACCAACCTGACCGGGCGGCAGTGGCTGGTTAAATTCATCGACGATCCGGGCATCGACATAAAAATTAGGTCGCCCGATGCTGCCTGCTTTGCGGAGCGCATCCTCCGGCGCGAGCGCAAAAACTCCCGGCCCAAACTCAGACATACCGAAACCTTGTTTGAACTGGATGCCTTTTTCGCGGCGAAATTTCTCGACCAAACTGACCGGCAATGGGGCGCCGCCGCTGGTGCAAAAACGTAGGTTGCTTAAGTCAGCGGTCGCCCAGTTTGGAGCAGCGGTCATCATCTGGTACATGGTCGGCACACCGGCGTAGACAGTCGCAGCGTACTCCTCTAGCAGGGTGAGCACCTGTTGGGCGTCAAAGCGCCGAGTGAGGACAATGGTTCCTCCGAAAATGATCAAAGGCATGGTATAGACCAGCAGTCCGCCAGTGTGGAAAAGTGGGAAGGTGTTGACGGTAATGTCACCGTGCTGTAAGTCGTGGATGATGGTGTTAAGCGCATTCCACGCGATCATGCGGTGGCTGATTTGCGCAGCTTTCGGCATGCCGGTTGTGCCGCCGGTAAAGATCAGCGCGACGATATCTTCTTCGGTCACATCTTCGGTTGTCACCGGCAACAAAACCGAGTCGGTCAGGGTCTTTTCGAAGTAACGGCTGTTGGGGAGGCCTTCGCCATCCAGATGCAAAATGTGCGCGATGCAGTCGGTATTGGCGAGGATGTTGGCCACTGCCTCGCGGAAATCGCTTGAATAGATTAGCACCCGCGGCGTCGTCTTGTTGATCAGCGCGGCCAGTTCGCGCCAGTGCAGCCGCCAGTTGAGGCCGGTCAGAATGGCGCCGAGTTTTCCGCAGGCAAAAAAGGTATCTAAATATTCAACACCATCTAGCGCTAGCACCGCGACGCGGTCGCCTTTTTTGACGCCAGCGCCATCGCGCAGCCAGTTCGCCAACCGGTTCGCGCGGTTGTTCAGCTCGCTGTAGGTGAACGCACGATGAGGGTTCTTGCCAGCATCAACGACCGCCATTTGGTCGGGCGAGTAGAGTGCGCGTTTCCCCAAATAATCGCCTATGTACATCGAAAAAATTGCCTCATCTTTTGACCGCCGTGAAATGGCGCTGTCTCGTTTAATCCAAAGCCAGTTGGGTCGTTACTTTCATCTCATTCAAAACAACATTCGTTTCAATGCGCTCGACGCCGTCGAGCGTCATCAGCTGATCAGCCACAAAGCGTTCCAGTGCCTTATGGTCGCGTGCTACGACTTTTAGCAAAATATCAAAGCTGCCAGCGATGTGATAGCATTCTTGCACGGCGGTCAGAGCATCGATGGCGGCTTGAAAAGCTGCCCAACGCTCGCGCGTGTGGGGTTGTAAGCTGAGCTTGATATAGCACAGTACGTCGTACCCTGCCGCTGCTCGGTCAATCAGGGCTACATAGCGCTGTATAACTCCAGTGCGCTCCAGCCGTTTGATGCGCTGGTAGACGGCTGGCGGGGAGAGGTGAACCCTTCTGCCTAGATCGGTCACGCTCATCCGGCCGTCATGTTGAAGTTCGCGCAGGATCGCATGATCAAGTTGATCAAAACCGCCACTCTTAAGCGTATTTGTCATTGTTATATTTCTTAATTTGCTTGTATTGTAGTGGATGTCGCCGACGGATCATGGAACGCGAAAAAATCTATGCCGAATGCGCCTAGTTGCATTCGTTTCTTTTGCGTCTTCGGCAAGAGGGACGGCGCTTGGTGCGGCGGCCGCCCCCGATCGTGTTTCATCGCGTCAAATGATCATGAAACAGCTGATTAAACGCCTCTGGCTTTTCGATGTAAGGCGTGTGACCCGTATCCTCGATCACCGCCTCATAGAACTGGCCGCCAGCCGCTTGATATTTTTCTAACACAGCGCGAGTTTGGCTCACCATCGGCTGAGATGGGAAGATCGCTGCGCCCGGCCAGCCAGGTATTGCCCCAAGCTGCCCCAGCGTTCCCATATCGAACAAGGATTGATCGCTGACAATTTGATCGTGGCTGCCTCGTATCCACATCACGGGCGGTTTTGGCTTGATCAAGTAGAGCCGGTTGATATCGCCAACATACTTCGGTGAGAGCGCGTTCGCTGGGCCGTAGATACCTGGCGCGACGTTTGGCCAGTTGGGAGAGGGAGTGAGGTCGCCCGGATACTGTTGATCGCCAATATGCTGCGACAGCAGAGACGAGAGCAGGTCTTCCTCGCGAGCTGGCACAAAAGGCGGTTTGAAATAAAAGTTCTTCATCACCAGTCTAGGCGAGGCTTGAGGATTATCAGCGCTACGATCCCCTGCTGCGATCGCGGCGGTAAAGGCGCGGTTGACCACCCCACCACCTGAGCCTGCAGCGTCGGGATAGCACAGTGTCCCTTCCAGATCTTTGGTGCCCCCGAAGCCGAAAGGCGAACCTGGACAAACCTGAGTGACGGTCAGCAAGCGCTCCGGTGCATCCATTATTAGCCGCCAAATCACTGAGCCGCCCATCGAATGTCCTACGACGTGTGCGCGTTCGATGCCGAGCGTATCGAGCAAAGCGACAGCGTCATCGGAAAGATCGCCCATGCCGCGGGTTGCGTCGATCAGTTTTTCGCGATCTGCATCGCCGTAGCCGCGTTGGTCTGGCGCGATGCCGCGAAATCCCTCAGGAAGCATGAGCATAATTTCTTCCCAGAAAGTTGCTGACGAAGCGTTTCCATGCAGAAACAGCACCGGAGTGCCGTCTTCTGGCCCGCTGAATAAGACGCGCGTAGTCAAGCGAGCGCTTGAGATCGTCTGCGCTGTGATACCGGGTAGGGTTGGGACGGTCATAGTGTCTCCTTTAAGACGAAATATCAGTGTGTGCCTCGGCCTCACTAGGCCGGCGCGGCACGTAGCGTTCGCGCAGCTCGCGCTTAAGCACCTTGCCAGCCGCGTTGCGCGGCAGTGCTTCAGCCAGCACGATCGATTTGGGAACTTTAAAGCGCGCGAGATTCCGCTGACAGTGGTCGATCACAGCTTGCTCATCGATGACGTAGCCGGGTTTGGGGACTAAGACTGCTAAACCAGTCTCGCCCCATTTGTCATCCGGCACGCCGATGACGGCGGCTTCTGCAATTTCGGGCAAACCATAGAGGACTTGTTCAACTTCAGCCGGATAAACGTTCTCGCCGCCGCTGATGTACATATCTTTATACCGGTCGACGATATAAATGCAGCCTTCTTCATCGACGGTGCCGGCATCGCCAGAATGCAGCCAGCGGTTGCCATAGGAGTCGATGGTGAAACTATCGATATTGGCATCGGGGCGGTTCCAATAGCCTGGCGTGATGTTGGGGCCGCTGATGACCACTTCTCCGATTTGTCCCGGGACGACATCATTGAAGTCTGGATCGACGACACGGACCCGCGTGTGTGGCATTGGCTTGCCGACCGAAGTGGGTTTGGCCAGCGCGCGTCGCTTATCGATCAAGAACACCGTTGGGCTGGTTTCGGTCATGCCGAAGCCGAGCTGGATGATGATACCGCGCGCTGCGTAGCGTTTGAGCACCGCGACGGGCATGGGCGCGCCACCACATCCCCATGAACGCACGCCGCTGAGATCAGTTTGATCGAAATCAGGATGCTGGGATAAAAAGAGATAAATCGAAGGGACACCGAAGAAATGGGTAACGCCGGTTTGCGGATCTGATAGGGTTTGCAGCGTGATGCTAGCATCGAACTGGCGAGCGATAATCGCTGTTCCGCCGAAATGAAAGATAGGATTGGCGTACAGGTTCAAGCCCCCTGTATGGAACGTTGGCAGCACCCCATAAAATACGCTGTCGCAGTGCAAGCCAGAGGGAATGCTGATGTTGATGGCATTCCATAACGTCATGCCATGTGTGATGATGACACCTTTAGGGTGGCCGGTCGTCCCCGCGGTATACATGATGGTCAGCGGCGTGTCATGGGTTGTCTGCGGGTCCATGATCACATGCTCACGCGTCTGGTTGATGGCCTGCTCATAGGCGGGCTGATCATCTGCTGGCAGTTCGCCAAAATCGATACGCAGCAGGTGTTTAAGCGGAGAGGCGAGCAAGCCCGGAATGCGGTCGGCAAACTCGCCATCATAGATGAGACCGATGGGCGCAGCATCGTTCAAGATGAAGAGCAGTTCAGGTTCGGCCAGCCGCCAGTTGAGTGGCAGCATCAGTGCGCCGAGTTTAATGCAGGCAAATTCGACCTCGAAATACTCGGAAGAATTCTTGCCGAGGATAGCCACACGATCGCCGGGGCGAACCCCCCAGACGCTGCGCAGATATGCCGCCAGACGCGCGCTGCGGTCGTTAAATTCTTCATATGTGAAGTGGCGTCCGGTTGCTTGATCAATTAAAGCAATTTTTTCCGGCGTTCGGTCGGCATGGAAGGCGATCCAATCTGCAGCAAGGATCATTTTGCTTAACCCCAGTGTAGCGCAATGGCGCTCCACGTGTAGCCGGTTCCAGCCCCGGCCAGCACGATCAAATCGCCGGGTTTGATCTTTTCCTCCCTCAAGCCCAGCTCAAGCGCCAGTATTTGATCAACACTTTGCACATGGCCGTAATCTTCTAAATAGACTGACTGTTCCGGCCTCAATCCGATCGCGTCGAGGATTTGCAGATAAAACGAGCGTTTCATGTGCGTGATGCCGAGGAAACGCACATCGTGCAAGTTTGCGCCGCTTTGGGCGACAGCGTCTTCGATGACGCGGATGAAGTTGGGCAGCGAAACCTCGCCGAGTCGAGCCGCCATATACTCTGGATCGGTTACGTCGAGGCGGCCGTGCAGCTCACCTACAATGGGATCGCCTGTGCCGATCGCCGCCTCGGTCAGAACGACCATGTCGGACAGCGTGCCATCAGTGAGGGCCGCGGCGCCGAGGATGAGATTGCGCTGCGCGCCTCGTTCTAACACGATCGCTCCAGCGCCAGCGCCGAAGTTGAACATGAAGCGCGAGCGTTCGTTCTGAAAGTTAATCAGGTCATGTTCTCGACTGCCCGCAGCTAGCAGCACATAATCAAGGCGTGGGTCAGTCTGCATCAAGGCGCGAGCGGTGTGCAGCGCGATGGGCGCTCCCGCACACAGCGCATACATTTCAAAGGCATAAGCATTGGTCGCGCTGATCTCATGCATGATCTTGGCGGCGGCGTTCCAAACGAGATGATCTTTGTGCTCACTGCCATGTGAAATGACCAGCTTGATCTGTTCGGGAGCGATGCCGGCCATCTCGATCGCGCGGCGCGCAGCGGTTGTCGCCATTGCGGTAACGGAGTCTTGCGGCCCTGCGATGTGGCGCTGGCGAATACCCATCTTCTCATATAAGACCGCCTCAGGGATGCCAGTACGCGCGGCCAGCTCGGCGCTTGTCTCAATCGTTTGAGGAAATGCTGTGCCGAAGCCGATGATGCCGATTGGGGGTTGAGTCATTGCAATTCACCTGACTGCGTAGGAATGTTAATACGCAGCGTTATGATCGTCGTCTTAGACGTGATTGTAAGCGATATTGAGCTTGGTCGACAACATTCATCCTGTAATGCTTTTTGGCAGGTCGCGAACTGGGAGGGTCAAAGATCGTCTAAGTGATCTATGCGGACGATGGCGATTGTACTCCTCACGCCACTGCTCGATGAGATGCTGCGCCTCGGCTACCGGATCGAACAGATACCGATCCAGACAGTGCGCTTCAGCGTGCCGATGAAACGCTCGATGAAGGGGTTCTCCTAGGGATGGCCAGGTTCGATGTAGAGCGTCTGACAGCCGCCGGCTTTCAACCATGAGCTGACCTTGTTGGCGAT
>JBDNDP010000017.1:0-69997 GCA_046719065.1 Aggregatilineales bacterium
CCGCAGCAAATTGCCCTGATCCGTTCTTGTGCCCGTGATGCCACAGCCGCCGAAACTTTGCTCGCGCTGTTCAAGGACTTGGTGCACAAACGACCGTCACCTGCTGCTGCGGGCGCGGATGACGCTCACTGTGACGATGACGGCAGCCGCACGTATATCTCCCTAGCGGAACGCACGAGAGAGAGCGAAGCGCTGCTTCAGGCCATTCGGCAAACCGCGCCGGTGGGCATCGCTCTCAAAGATATCGATGGGCGCTGGCTGAGCGTCAACTGGGCGTTTTGCCAGATGCTGGGCTACAGCGAACAGGAGCTGCTCGCGATCGACGCCAGCGCGATCGCGCATCCTGAAGATCAGGCGCGCGATCACGCCCAAAGCAACCGCGTTTTGCGCGGCGAGATCGATGCCTATACGCTTGAGAAACGCTATTGGCGTAAAGATGGTGGTCTGGTATGGGTGTCGCTGAATAAATCAGCCATCCGAAATACGGATGGTTCGCTGCGCTGTTTTCTGCTCATCGCCCAAGATATCTCGGAGCAAAAGCGCTATTTAACCGCCTTGCAAGAGAGCGAAGCGCTGTTTCGCAGCGCCTTTGAAGTTTCGCCGATCGGCATTGCCCTGCTCGATCCGGAAGGGCGCTGGCTGCGCGTGAACGCGGTATTATGCGCCAGCCTCGGTTATAGCGAGGAGGAACTGCTCCTGCGCGATTTCCAGTCGCTGACGCATCCCGATGATCTCGCGGCTGACCTTGCTTTGATGGCGGAGATGAAATGCGGCAGGGTCGACCATCAGATTGTAGAGAAGCGCTACCTGCACAAAGAGGGGCGGGTCGTCTGGGTGATCCTCGCTGCCGCCGCTGTGCGCGATGAAGCGGGCGAGGTCGTCTTTTTCCTGATCCAAGTTCAGGACATTACCGAGCGCAAACTGGCGGAACAAGCGCTGCGCGAAAGCACACGCCGTTTTGAGGAGCTGGCGGCGAACATCCCCGCGCTGGTTTACCGGTTGCATTCGTTCCCAGGGGGCTGGACTAGGCTGGAGTACGTCAGCCCGCGTTTCTACGAACTACATCGCTACCCGGTGGACGAGGCGTATCGCCGCGTGGACTTTTTCGCAGACCAAATTCACCCCGATGACTTGGCTGGCTATGATGCTGCTTCGCGGCATGCTATCACATCGGGCACGCCCTTCTTCTGGGAAGGCCGGTTGATCATCGAGGACACAGTTTGCTGGCGGCGTTTTTCGTCTGTGCCCACCCACCAAGCGGATGGATCGATCGTCTGGGATGGGTTGGAGACGGATATCACCATCGCCAAGCGCTTGCAAGAAGCTGTTATCCAGCAGGACCGCATGAGCTACGCGCTCAGCAAAGAGAAAGAGATGAGCATGCTGCGCAGCCAGATGCTCGTCCGCATCGGCCACGAATTCCGCACCCCGTTGAGCATCATCCAAAGCTCGACCGATATCCTCGATCGTTTCCTCGACCGGCTGACGCCGGAGAAACGCGCACAGCACATCGATCGCATTCAAAGCCAAGTGCGCGCGATCGCTAATCTGCTGAATGACATCAATCAGATTTTGGAAATTCAGTCCAATTTGGCCAACCCTAACTGCCGGCTCGTCCATCTCGAGGAGGCGATTCAAGAAGCGATCGATAGCCTGCGCCTTTCGCAGCTCATCGATGTCAAGGTCGATCCGACTGCTTTGAGGCTTCGCACCGATCCGTCGCTGCTGCACTCAATCTTATTTCATGTCCTCTCAAATGCCGTCAAATACTCGGAACCGGGCACCACGGTGACCCTGCAGGCGACGCTTGAAAACGATCAGATCGCGCTGCGCGTGACCGACCAAGGGCGCGGCATCCCGCTTTCCGAGCGCGAACGCATCTTCGAGCCGTTCTACCGGGGCGCGACTACGGGTGATATCAGTGGAATTGGCGTAGGGCTCACGCTGACGCGACAGGCTGTCACCATTTTGGGCGGCACCATCGAGGTCGAACGCAGCGATTTGACCGGCACGACCTTTCTCGTGCGGCTGCCTCAGTTCGCTGATATGCCGCAGCTCGCTGAGCAGCCTTGGGCGGCCTTGGAATGAGGGTCGTCCCACCGTTTTTCGACAAAAACGTGATCATTTTCACTGGTACGAGTGACACCTGACAGCGATAGCGCTCGGCGCAAACTAGTACAATTACCGTTAAGAGTAGGGACTGATCTCGGCTTCGCGCGTTGATCTTGGCGCGCTGCGATCGGGCCATCTTCACAATATCTTCACAAAAGGAGCACTTATGTCTAGACCACTGATGAAAGTATTCATTTTGGTCACTGCTGGCATTCTCATGATCGTCACTGGCATCGTCATCTACGCGCAGGAGACACAAGGTCGGGAGCAGGTCACTTTGGGCCTGTTCGCCACGCTGCCAGATGTGCCGCCCATTCCCGACGATAACCCGATGACGCCGGAGAAGATTGAGCTGGGGCGTATGCTGTTCTTTGAGCCGCGCCTTTCGGCCAGCGGCGTGATCTCGTGCCACACCTGCCACAACCTGAGCCTTGGCGGCACTGACCGGCTACCCTCCTCGATCGGACACGACTTCCAAACGGGCGGCCGCAATGCGCCGACGGTGCTCAACGCCGCGTTCTTCAACCAGCAGTTCTGGGATGGCCGCGCCATTGGCCTTGAAGAACAGGCGCAGGGGCCGATCCAAGCGGGTGTTGAGATGGCGATGCCGGCTGACCTAGCTGTGGAGGCGATCCGTAACATCGAAGGATACCGGCCTTATTTTGAGGCCGCCTTCCCCGGTGAAGAAGAGCCGATTACCTTTTTGAACATTGCCCGCGCTATCGCCACCTTTGAGCGCACGTTGATCACGCCGAACGACGCGCTCGACCGATTCCTGCGCGGCGAAGAAGATGCGCTTTCGGCGGATGCGCAACGCGGCATGGAGATCTTCGTTCAGGTGGGCTGCATCGCCTGCCACAACGGACCGATGCTGTCGATTGGCACTTTGATGCCTTTCACCCATGGGACCGACATCGGCCGCGCAGCCGTGACCGGCGACCCGGCCGACGAGTTCCTGTTCCGCGTCTCGACGCTGCGCAATATCTCGCTGACGGCCCCGTATTTCCACGATGGCAGCGCGGCGACGCTCGAAGAAGCGGTGCGGACGATGGCGGCCGTGCAGCTCAACCGCACCCTGACCGATGAAGAGGTCTACTATCTTCTTGAGTTCCTCAACTCGTTGGTCGGCGAAATGCCGGAAGTCGTCATCCCGATCCTTCCTGCCAACTGAGCGAACTGCAGCAGCCCTAAAACGCTCCAGCACCTCGGATATGCTTCGAGGCGCTGGAGCGTCGTTTCTCCCTCATGTCTAAAATGACGCCGGCGCTTCACTAGCGCAGCATCCGCTCATACAGGCGCACGACGCCAGCCATATCGATTTCCGTAATGGCGGTGACGTTGGGCTGACGGCCAGTGCGCGCCATGTGGTCGATGACGGTTTGGCCGCGGGTGTGGGTGCCATGCAGTTCTACCATCATGATGTAATCGGCGGCTTGGCGAATGAGCGCCGGCTCCAAAGCGATCGCCATGGCTAACGGGTCTGGCAGCAGGTAACCGTTCAATTGGCCATAACTGCGCATCAGCGCGCTGATCATGCGGGTAGTATCGCGGAAAAAACGCGAGCGCGGGCTGCCCATGTTCGCAAGCCGCCCGTAGGTATCCCAGTCGATGGGATGGGCGAGCGTCGTCTCCCACGACAGCATCGTCGCGCGTGGAAAACTGCTCAAGACAATGTGCGCGGCTTCAGGATCGCACCAGATGTTGAATTCGGCCGTCACAGTGGTGGTGTTGCCGATTCCTTGCAGCGTGCCGCCCATAAAATACAGCTGCTTCACTTTGCCGGCGAAGCTCGGGTCGAGTCGCTGGGCCATAGCCAGATTCGTCAATGGGCCTAACGCGACGATCGTGTACTGCCCGGGGTTCTCATTCACAAGCCGCACCAGTGCTTCGGCAGCGTGTTCGCGCTCCAGTCCTTGTAAAGGATGCGGACGGTTTGTCCAGTTGCCGAGGCCATCGTCGCCGTGCACCTCCGGCGCGCCAGCGTGCCACGGCTCGACCAGCGGCAGCGTCGCGCCGGAATAGATGGGGATGCGCATCCCCATCAAGGCGAGGATAGCGAGTACATTGCGGTTAACTTTATCGACATGCACGTTGCCGGTGACGGTAGTAATCGCCTCGACGCGGGCGCCGCCATGCGTGAGCGCCATGAGGATCGCCTGTGAGTCGTCAACGCCTGCGTCCGTATCAATGATTAATCGCATAGGGGCCTATCCTATAAGTGGGCGTATAACAAAGAGGACCCGATCATAACAAGCGATTGGGTCCTCTGCGAAAAGAAGGGCAGGCGATCAGGCGAGGCCGGCCGCGGCAGGCAGGTGATGGGGTTGGCGCAGCGTCATGCGGTAGCGATGGCGGCGGGCGACGGAAGACCGGCGCGCACCCGTGGGATCGTAATCTGGATTATGCCAGACGATGACGGCCCCCCAGCCGCGCGTCGACTCATCGTCGACGTAGTTGGGGATTAACCCGCAAACTTTGAAACCCTTGCGCAGTTGTTTGGTCAAGTTTCGGTCAAAAAAACGGCCGCTAATCACGCCATCGATATACTGCTCTGGGGTGATCTCGGCGCTCACCTCGGCATAACTGATCAACGCGCTGCCAGCGACCATGCCGCGCAGATTCAGCTCGCGAGCCGTTTGGAAGCGCGCCTCGATCAATGCCCCGCCGATCCCGCGCCCTTGGTAGTCCGGATCGACGCAGCTTTCGACGCCGTACATCCACTCGCCAGCTGGGTCATGGCGCGTCAGCCAGCCGTTGCCGATCGTCTCCATCCACGGTTCGATGAACGGGCGTTCCGGGTCGAACGCGAGACGCATACTCACCGTCAGGCCGACGACGCGCCCATGATCCAGCGCAACAAACTGGCCTTCCGGGAAAATAGCTTGGTGGTGCAAAAAGTGCTGTGCCAGCAGAATGCCGTCTGTATCGTCCGGTTCCATCGCATAGACGCGGCGCTGCAGCGCTTCCATCTGGGCGACGTGGTGCGGGCGGCTGCGATCGATCGTAATGCGAACGACCTGTTGATTTGATGGGGCAAGCGGTGAAGATTGGATGGACATTGTTTGTGCGCGTAACGCGCCGCTCCTTTTGCGTCCAAAATCGTGAACAGTGACTTTCGCAAAACTTGAGCGAGTTTGGCCTAGCGAGGCGCGCAACCAATACGGCTGCGCGCCTTGCCGCCAAGGGTGTCGCGGAATTTCCGCTTGCGAGGCCGGGGTCGTCCCGGCCATCGATCAGTGTCGATATCAGCACAAACCTTTCCCCTAAGTTCCAGCTGCGAATGCCGCTGCCGCCGCTGGGCGCTGCCCGCGCGGTTGAGTCTGAACATCAAAGCGAACAGGGATGATGTTGGCAGCCGCAGGCTCGGCGCTTTCCACATAATCCGGGTTCTCCCACACGATCGCGACGGCCCAGTTCAAAGTGCGCGGGTCGTAGATATAGTCCGGGATCAGGTGAAGCGCGCGGAAGCCTTTGTGAAGCTGCTTGCTCAGGTTTGTGTCAAAACGTGTGCCTGCCACCACCTCGCGCACATACTGCTCAGGGCTGATGAGGTGGGCCACTTTGTGGTAATCCATGATCATGCTGCCGGCGATCATGCCGCGCAGATTTAAGCGGCGCAGTACCGCGAAGCGGGCATCCATCAGCTTGCTGCCGACGCCCTGCCCACGGTAATCAGGATGCACGCATGACTCAACGCCGTACATCCACTGGCCGTTGGGGTTGTGTGTGGTCAGTCAGCCATCGCCGGTGGTCGCCTTCCAGCTTTCCAGCAAAGGCTTAGTGGGGTCGTAATCGAGGCGCATGCTAGCCGTCAGGCCGATCACGCGGTCGGTCTTGGCATCAACGGCGATAAACTGGCCTTCCGGAAACACGCGGGCGTGGTTGCGGAACTTCTCGGCCGTCAAGCAGCCATCGTGGTTCTCTGGCGTACAGTTGTACACCTGATGTTGAAGCTGTTCCATCTGCTCGAAGTAGCGCTCCGAGCTGGGTAGGATCAGGATGCGGTCTTCGCTCGCCGCAGTCCATCGTTTATATGTATTGTATTCAGTTGTGGTCTTGCTCTGTCTATCCTTATAGTGATACTTGTGCGCTATCATGTTTGTTCCTTTCTACTTCTGCCGATAAAATGGCGTGCGCGGCGCGGCGGCCAGTCATGTAGGCCCCGTGCACCGTCGCTGCCCAAGGGTGCGGCGCAGCCGCCTCCCCTGCGAAAAACAACCGATCTCCGATTGGACGCGCCAACACCTCGCGCGCGCCGACGGCGCCGGGCGGCACGCTGCTGTACCCGCCCAACGCGAACGGATCCGCCGCCCAGTTGATGATGCGCTGGTCAAGCGGCGTCAGCGCCGGTTGGCCCAGCTCTGCGCGCAGCGTCTTCAGCCCCTGCGCCAGCGCAGCCTCCTCGCCATTGGCCAACAGCGCGCGCGCATAATCGCCGGTTGCGAAAGCCGTCCATACCTGCTCGCCGGCCGCATCGGGCTGGGGCGTCCACCACATCGGCGGGTTGAGCGCGCTGTAGATGGCCCATACGCCGGGCAGCGGTGGCGCTGCGAAGCGGTACACGAGTTTGAGCGCCGGCCCCATTTGCAGTGCGTCGATCGCCGCCTGCTTGTCGGCGGGCAGCGCTGGCACAAAGCGGATCGCAGCGGCTTTGAGCACGCCCAGCGGAACCGTGACGATGGCGCGGTCGCCGCGCACGATCTCGCCGCCACGCAGGCGAATGGCCACGCCGCTGTTGTCCCACTCGACGACCTCAACGACGGCGTTCAGCCGGATCTGAAGGCCGCGCGCCAGCCACTCATGCAGGCGATCGTAGCCCTCGACAATGCGGTAGTCGCCATCTCCGCTCGAAGGCAGCGGCGAGCCGTAGAAAGAGTCGCCTTGCACGGGGATGAGCCCCATGTCTTGCAGCGCGGCGGTTGCGCTCAACCGGTCGATGGCTTCGCCAGCCGCGTTCACCCACGACCGACGTGCGTAGTCGATCTGCGCGCTGGTGAAGCCGATTCGGCGCAGATACGCCTCAAGCGTCTCATCTTCCGGCAGCGGGGCAGCTGCTGGCAGCGCCCACGACCGCGTGATATCGAAGTCGGGATACAGGCGGCGCGCTTGCGCCATCGTCAGCCACGCGCCATCGGCGAGGCGAACCATCGATTCTTCAGCTTTGGGCCAGTGGACTGTGCGGAGCCGCAGTTCGCGGACCAGAAGTCAGGTCGGAGCCAAGTCTCCGTGGACGAACTCCGCCCCGAACTCAACGGGCGTGTAGGAGAAGGTGCGATCTGTGTGGACGCGCCCCCCGATACGCTCACGCGCTTCCAGAACCATCACTGCCTGCCCTGCATCCGCTAGATCGCGGGCGGCAGCCAGTCCGGCTGTTCCAGCGCCGATCACGAGTGTCAGCATGCAACACCTATTTCGGAGATTGCTTGTCTTTCCAAACTTTAGGATAGTCGAATTTTGGAAAAAAGTCAACGCGGCCACGGCGAGATGCGTTAGTGTGAATGTGGTATAGCAGACCGTGTACAAAGCGGCGTCACATATCCATACAGGTCAGCATTCTCCGTTAATCCTCGGGGTGTAAAATATTAAATCAAGATGATATACTCAAGATCCACCATCGTCGTATGTTTATGTTAGCTTTTTATCCTCAAAATTGGTTGGTGTTTTTAATCGCTGTTACACACGAGTGGAATGACGATGACATCAAACCTAGTCCTCTCCCCATCGCTTGTTCAGGAAGTCACGTTTGCCGGTGACGAAGTCTTGCTGGCCGGGCAAATCGAGTATCCGGAAACGCCGCAAAAGTCAGCCGCCTACCCTCTGTTATTTATTTTGCACCATGCCTGCTGCGGCACGCGCGATGCTTACGAAGGCTATGCCAAGCTCGCTTTGCAGCAAGGCTGCGCAGCGTTTCGCTGGGATAAACGTGGGTGCGGGCGCAGCGGCGGCGGCGGCCGCGGCTCGACGACACAGGACGCGGTGAATGCTTATGCCTGCGCGGTCGAACAGCCGTTCATTGACCGCGAACGGGTCGTCGTCCTCGCCATCGGCGCGGGCACCGGCCTGTTCGGCAGCGCGTTCGATGCTTTCGCGCAAGTGCAGGCTCCACGAGCAGCGCTGCTCATCTCCAACATGCTCGATGAAACGGCGATCGTGGCCATCAAAACGCCCGTCTACGTGCTCGCCAGCGCTGACGATTGGAACCCGCCGGAGCGTTATGCAGTGGCCGCCGTTCGGGCGCATCGCGCAGCTCATCAACTAGAGTCGACCTATCACATCATCGACGGCGTGACCCGTATGCTTGAGACGGCCGATGGTGCGCTTTCGCTCGATGCGCAGAAAGTGATCGCCGGTTGGTTAAGCCGTATCTAGCCCCATTTTCCGTCGATCTCACCGGGCATTCGGCGCTGGTCACGGGGGCAGGCGCCGAAATCGGGCGGGCAGCTGCCATCGCGCTGGCGCAGAGCGGCGCAGCCGTACTTGTCAACGATATCAACCCCGATAAAGCCGATGAGACGGCCGATTTCATCGTGGCGGGCGGGGGCAGGGCGCTGCCGTGGCAGGCCGATGTCAGCAACCGTTTTCAGGTTGGCTCGATGATCGAAGCGGCCCGCGATGCGTTCAACCGCGTCGATATCCTCGTCAATGCGGCGGGCGTCTACAAACGCGGCCCGTTCGATCAGGTTGATGAATGGGATTGGCGGCGCGCGCTCGATGTTAACCTGACCGGCGCGTTTTTCTGTATGCAGCTTCTGGGCCGGGTGATGGCCGAAGAAGGCGGCGGGGCGATCGTCAATATCGGCTCGGTGTTGGCGACCGCATCCAATGGCCTTGATGGGGTGGCCTATGTCGCCAGCAAGGCCGGCATCATCGGCTTGACGACACAGAGCGCGGCTGAGCTGGCGGCGCGTGGCATTCGCGTCAACGCGATCGCGGCTCCCCCGGATGTTGACGATGCATTAGCCGCTTCGATCGCCTCGATCGTCCTTTTCCTGTGCTCGGACGCGGCGCGCGCCATCAATGGTCAGTTGATCACAGCCAGCCGCGCATAGCTTACAGCGGCCGCTGCGAGGGGGTGCCAGGCTTGCGCGGATATGCCGCTGGCGTCGGCGCGATTTTGTCAATGGCGACCAGATAACGCGCTTCCGCGATCGCGGGCAGTTCGACGGAGAAGATACCAGCCAGACGCCCTCCCAAGACCGACAAAGCGCGGGCGCTGTCTTCAACTTCGGCGTGCGCGGTGTGTCCCTTCATGGCGATGCATCTTCCGCCCACGCGCGCCAGCGGCAACAGATATTCCAGCAGCGTCGGCAGCCGGGCGACGGCCCGTGCCAGCACCAGATCATAAGACTCGCGCAGCTCTGGCTGGCGGGCTGCTTCTTCGGCGCGCGCATACAGCACCACCGCTTCAATCCCTAAAACGGCGCGCATATGCTCCAAGAAGCGCACTTTCTTTCCGGTCGCTTCGAGCAGCGTCAGCTCGATAGCAGGGAAAGCAATTTTGAGCGGCAGGCCCGGAAATCCGGCCCCCGTCCCCACGTCGATCACGCGGGTTCCATCGCTTAGCGTTGCTGCCTTCACCACCGTCAGCGAATCGAGAAAATGGCGAACGCGCACCCCTTCCGCATCAGTGATCGCCGTTAAATTGGTGTGCGCGTTCCACGATGCTAGCTCGGCGGCGTACCGCTCGAACGCGGCGATCTGCGCCGGCGTCAGCCGCAGGCCAAGCAGCGCCGCCGCATCCTCGGCGAGAAGGCCCATCGGCGCTCCCGCTAGTCGTCCGGCGTGATATTGTGTACCGGGCCGCGCGTTGGGAAGAATTCGCCGCTGTACACAATGCTCAGCCCGTCAGGATTGCGCTGGACGTCGAAATTGCAGCGGTTCGCTTCAACCGGGTTTTCAGTCCCGGGGCCAAACTGCTCAAACCCGTCGCTGATCGGGTTAGCCCACGTCAGCCGGTAGGCGATTTCATAATGGCCCGGCCGCAGGTTGCCGACATCGGCCGTGTAAAAGACCCAGAAATTTCCGTTGCGGCGCGTCACCTCGCTCACGCGCACGTTGTTGAACGGCGCGCCGTTCATCGTCACTTCATAGATGGCGTTATCAAAGTGGTCTTGAATTTGCGCTTCGGTGCGCGCAAACCACGCCCAGTAAACCGTAATCGGGTCGCTGTCATAAACGATGCCGGGCAGCGCCAGCTCAAAGGCGTTGCACTCAGCGAAGATCAAACCCGGGGTTTCCGAACGAAAGCGATCGCTCAGGCGAGGGCCAACGACGACGGCCGGCTCTGGGCGCAGGTTTGGGTTAAGGACGCGGCCATCGGGCGCGAGCAAGTTGCGCCCGGCGGCGGGGGGCTGGGCCGCTGCGGGGCCGCTGCCGGCATCAAGGCTGGTTCCTGGTGTGCCCTGCACCTGCCGCCCTTCGCAGCCGTCTTGCACATCGGTCAGCGTGAATTCGAAGTCAATGCGGTTCGCGTCGGTTTCACGGCCCACCCACACGCGCGCACTGGCCGTCGCGCCGGCCGGCAGCGTTTGACCTTCGTTGTAGCGTATGTTTTCACTAAAGCTGAACTGGCCGCCGACCTGCACCTGCCGCACCCCGGTCAGCGGGGTGCCGGAGCCGGCCGCGCCGGCAAAGATCTGGTAGAAGACATCCCAGCCGATCAACAGCGTGCCGTTGAGATCGATGAACGCCGAGTCGGCACAGGCGGTGAAGAAGCCCTGAACGGCATTAGCCGGCCCGGTGAATTCAGCAGGTTCAGCGGCATCCTGCGCGTGAGTGGCGAGCATGGGCGCAGCGAGCAGCAGCGCCGCTGCGATCGAACAGGTGAAGAACAGTCTTTTCACGGGCGAAACCTCCTGTTACTCAGCCCCCAATCATACCGCACGTTACCTCTACTAAACATGGCGATTCTGCTCTACAATGCAGCCGCATGGATGACCCCTAATGCTAAAGGGTGGCGCTCGTGAGCAAACCGATCATCGCTGTGTTGAAAGGCGACCAAACTGGTCAGGAACTGCTGGATGAGGCGCTGCGCGTGCTTGACCCGGCGGTGACGCGCTGCGATCTCGAATTCAAGGAATTTGACCTATCCCTAGAGGCGCGCCGAGCGAGCAAGAACGAAGTCGTGCGCGAAGCTGCTGAGTTCGTCAATGCGACCGGTTTGGGCATCAAGGCTGCGACCATTACGCCGGGCAACCCCGACGATGTCGGCAGCCCGAATGCCCTTCTGCGCGAGCTGATCAACGGGCAGGTGATCTTGCGCACCGGGCGGCGCATCCCGTCAGTGCGGCCGCTGGCCGGCGTTTACGCGCCGATCGCGGTCGTGCGCATGGCGGTTGAGGATGCCTATGGCGCCAAAGAGTGGCGCGAGGGCAGCGGTTTGGACGAAGTCGCCTACAGCACGCGCAAGCTGTCGCGGCGCGTGTGCCGCGCAGTGGCAGAATTCACCTTTCGCTATGCGCGCCGCAGCGGCGCGAAAGTGTTCGGCGGGCCAAAATACACCGTTAGCCCGATTTATGAGGGACTGTTCAAGGAGGAATTGGATGCTGCCAGCCAGCGCTACCCTGATGTGCCCTATGACCCGCAGCTCATCGACGCGACCTATGCGCTGCTGTTAGAGACGACCGGCGAACCGCTCGTCATCCCTGCCCTCAACCGCGATGGCGACAGCCTGAGCGACTTAGTCCTCAAGATGTTCGGTAGTATCGCCGGGGCGGAGTCGATCATCCTATCGCTGGATGATGCGTTCAATGTGAAGACGGTGTTGACCGAGGCTCCACACGGCACTGCGCCCAGCTTGTATGGCAAAAATATCGCCAACCCCATGGCGATGATTCTCGCTGGCGCGGCGCTGCTGCGCTATGTGCCGACCGACGCAGCCCGCATCGCCAGCCGCGCGATCTACGAGGCGGTCATGGAGGCGGTTTACGATGGCATCCGCACGCCCGATCTCGGTGGGCAGGCTTCCACAACCGAATACACCAATGAGGTCATCCGCCGCGTGAAGGCCAAGCTGGAAGTGTGGACGGCACTGGGCGAGTAAGCCGCCGGTCACCGAGCTGGCCTAGCTGGCGCGCCGCCGCCCGGCCGCATATTCGGCCGCGATGCGGGTGTAATGAGCTGCCTGCCGATTGTGTTCCGCTGCGATGCGCCCGTTCAGCTCAAGATCGCGCAGCAGGTTGATCAGCTCGCCGATCGCAAACAAGGCAAAACCGCCCAATAGGCCGCTGACGAGAAAGCTGGCGCCTAGCGCCAACAGCGAGCCGCCGAAATCGACAGCTAGCACCCCGACGATCGCTTCCGCTTCTCGTGCCGATGTGGGCGATGGCGGTGGCGTTTGGTTGACGCCTTGTATCATCAGAATAATGCCGCCGATTACGGCGGAGATCACCACGATTACGCCGAGGATCTGATAAATCACTGCGATGATGCCGAGGATCGGATATCTGCGCTTCATGATGTTTATACTCCTGTTAGCATGTCGCACTACTTTAATAGCATTGATCGCCGATCTACGCCACAATCCTTTGATAATAAAGTATCAAAACCCAATAAAAATCTTGGAAACAGATCGTGTTCTTCAGTTACGCCGGCGGGCGTTTGAATAAATAAAAAATAAAAGGATATCACTGCATGGATGATCAGCTTGAACAAGACGTCGCTCGCTTGTGGGCGCTGCTGTTCGCCGCTGTACTCGATGGCGAGCGGCGCATAGCAGAAAATTTGAGCCAGCATGGTTTGACCGTGCCGCAGTTCTACGTGCTGAAAACACTGTCTGAGCGCGGCGGGCGTTGGGGGATCGGCCAGATCGCGCGGGCGCATGGCTTGACAAACGCCACGATGACGGGCTTGGTTGGCCGCATGGAGGCGATGGATCCCCCGCTCGTCTTGCGCGAGACGAGCACGACCGATCGTCGTGCCGTGCATGTCGTCTTAACCGAAGCGGGCCGCGAGCGTTTCGACGCCGTCACGCGCAGCTTGGCCGACCAACTGCGGGCCATCGTCGCACTCATCCCGGCCGAAGAACGCCGCCGCCTGCTCGATGAGCTTGAGCATTACGCGCGGCTGGTGCTGAACCTATCGAATTCGTAACAGTTGGTCTGTTCGCTTGGCTGTCAGTTAAATTGACGCAGAAAAGAAAGGAAAAAAGATGTCTGCCCAAATTCCTGAAACGCACCGCGATCTGCTTGAGGGGCCGGTCGTCGTCAGCCTCGTGACGCTGATGCCTGACGGCCAGCCGCAGGCGACCCCGGTGTGGTGCGATTACGACGGCACCTATGTTCGGGTGAACACCGCGGCTGGCCGCCAGAAATACAAAAATATGCTTGAACGCCCTCAGGTCACCGTGCTCGCTATTGATCCGCAGAATCCCTACCGCTGGCTGGAAGTGCGCGGCCGCGTCGCCGAGAGCAGCGAAGCAGATGGGTTAGCGCACATCAACCAGCTGTGCGAACTCTACACCGGCAACCCAGATTATTACAGCCGCAACCCGAGGCTGCGCGGCCAAGAGCAGCGCGTCATGTTCAAAATTGAGCCAAAACGTGTGGTGGCCGGCGGTTGAAGTGCTGTTTTGCGGCTGCGGCAGGTGGGGGCGGCGCTGGGGCGCCGCTTTCGTTTTATGAACTTCTTATGAACTTCTCCTGAATTCTAGAAGATCAAGGAAAAATTGTGTTATCATTGACTGTATGGACGAATACAACGAACTCAATGCTCAACTGCTCGACGTTTTCATGCCCAACCCCTCCTTGAAAAATGTGTGGCATGCAAGCGCACCCCGTCGGTTGGATCAACCGGTAGCTGAACAGTGGCGCCGCGAGCTTGAACGCAAAGCTGCTGCTGAGAACCGGCCGATCGTCGCCATTATCGATGCTTCTGAGCTGCATTTTGTGACGGCGGGGGCCGCCATTGTGCTGGCGCAGCTCACGCGGCAGCGCTGGCTGAACGGCTTCGTCTTCATTGCCAGCAAGCGCTCGATGCAGGGCGCTTTGCAGATGGTCGCGATGCTCAGCGCGCACGATAAAGTCTTCGTCTTCTCCTCTCTCGAAGCGGCGCAGGCGTTCATCCTCATGCTTGTCACGCGCGCAGCTTAATCGCGCGCGCAGCTTAAAGGCTGTGAACCGCCGCCATCAGCAAAGACCCGCGATGAACCTGCGCGGGTCGATTCGCGTACTGTTTACATAGCCTGATCATCGATCTGTTTGCAGCCATGCATTGCTCCCTCTTGATCGATCGCCAAGCGGATAAGAAACACGTTCGGAAAAACTCTGCAAATTTGCAGAATTTTTCATGTAGTGTTAATTTTCTGCCCAGCGAAATAGGCTGTGTCAAATCTATTTTAGTGGTCAATTAATTTAGGGAGGAGAGTTTATGAAACGCGCGTCACGCCTTATTAGCTTGCTCGTGTTGGCCGCGCTGCTGCTGGCCGTTGTCGGCGGCGTCGGTGGCCAAAGCGACTACAAAGTTCTGCGGACTGGCCTGAGCATGGTTGGCGCCGATCTGGAAACGATCGACCCAGCTTTGGCGCAAACCGTCAGCCAGATCGAAATTATCAACCAGATGTTCATCGGCCTCACCCACCAGAACAACTTAACTGCCAGCGTCGAGCCGGGCATTGCGACGTGGGAAGTCTCGGAAGATGGTCTGGTCTACACCTTCAGCATCATCCCTGAGATCCCGTGGGTGCGTTACAACGCCGATACGGGTGAAGTTGAGATGGTGATGGATGAGGAAGGCAGACCGCGCCGTGTGACGGCGCAGGACTTTGTTTTCGGCTGGCGGCGAACGCTTGACCCAGCGACCGGCGGCGCCTACTCGTATGTGCTGGCGGGCAACGTTGCCGGTGGCAATGAATTCAATGCTGGCGAAGTTGGCCCCGAAGCCCTTGGCATCGTGGCGTTGGATGAGCACACCCTTCAGGTGACCGCGGCGGAACCCGTTGCCTTTGCAGTGAGTATCTTTGGCCTGTGGATGGCCCGCGCCCAGCCCGAATGGGCGATCGAAGAAGCGGGCGACCTATGGACGGAGCCGGAGTACATCAACACCTATGGGCCGTACACGCTCAAAGAGTGGGCGCACGACGAAAGCATCACCCTAATCAAGAACCCGTTCTGGCCCGGCACCGAGACCGTCCCGCAGGCGCGCATCGATGAGATCATCTTCCGCTTCCTGTCGCCGGCTGCCCAGTTCGCCGAATTCCAAGCCGGCAACCTTGATGCCAGCTCGGTTCCGCTTGAGGAGATTCCGCGCATTGAGGCCGATCCTGTGCTCAGCCAACAGTACACCATCGGCACCAACCCGTGCACCTATTACGTCGGCTTCGATGTGACCGAAGCGCCGGTTGACAACGTGCATCTGCGCCGCGCGCTCTCGGCCGCGATTGACCGCGTCGCTATCGTCGAAAATGTGACGCGCGGCGGCCAGATCGCAGCCCAGTGGTTCTCGCGCCCGGGTTTGACGGCAGCGCCAACTCTGGAAACGCATCCTGATTTGGGCATGAAGTTTGATCTCGAACTGGCGCAGGCGGAAATGGCGCTGGCGTTGGAGACCATGGGGCTGTCATCTCCGGCTGAACTGCCGACGCTGGTGCTTACCTATAATGACGCAGCCGGCCATGCCGCGATCATGCAGGCGATGCAGCAGATGTGGGTGGATGCGTTTGGCGTGAACGTGGAACTTAGCCAGCGCGAGTCGGCCGGTTATTTCAGTGGCCTGCGCCAAGATGCGCCGATGATGTATCGCGCCGGCTGGTGCCAAGACTACTCGGATGCCAGCAACTTCCTGTATGACGTCTTCCGCTCCGACTCGGAGTTCAACTACACCGGCTACGCGAACCCTGAGTTCGATGCGTTGGTCGACCGTGCGCGCGTGCTGCGCGACGAGGCTGAGCGTCTAGAGCTGTACGTGCAGGCTGAAGAAATCCTGATCAACGAAGGCGCGGCGATCATCCCGATCTACTGGTACACGACCAACCAGCTCACCGCCCCGAATGTGGAACGAACGTACTCGATCACCGGCAACGAGTACTACTACTTCTGGGATATCAATTAGCAGTGCGTCTCTGCTGCTGAATAAATCGCTGGGGGGCGCGGGCAGCCGCGCCCCTCACTGCCCGCCGCGCGAGGATGGCAGCGAAATTCACTTCAGCATGGGCTTGATCAGGTACAAATTTTTTCATGTTGGCTTTACAAAATAAAGCTTGTTCCAGTCGATAGGTGAGTGTTTCCTAGGTCGTTCGTATGGCCAAGTTTTTTGTGCGGCGCATGTTGTGGATGTTCCTTGTCTTGTTCGTCGTCTCGATCATCACATTTTTGCTCATGTATGCTGTGCCGGGCGGGCCGTTCGATCAAGAAAAACCGCTGCCGCCACAGACGCTCGCCATCCTCAACGAAAAGTACAATCTCGATGCCCCGCTGCACGAGCAGTATCTCAACTATATGACCGATCTGCTCATCCCGCGCCTCACCTTTGGGCGGCAGCGTCCTTCGCTGACGGAGAATTACTTGGTCAACATCCCGCTGCCGGCCTTCCTAGGCGATCAGGCGACGCTGCGCTGGATGAACTTTGGGCCGTCGTACCGCTCGCGCAGCCGATCGGTCAACGATTATTTCCGCGATAACCTGCCGGTCTCGTTCCAGCTTGGGGTGGCGGCGCTGGCCATCTCCATGTCGATCGGCATTCCGGCCGGCCTGATCGCAGCGCTCAAGCGCAATACGTTCTTTGATTACGCTGGGATGGGCTTCGCCATCATCGGCGTCTCGGTGCCGGTGATCATCACCGCGCCGCTGCTGCAATATTTGTTTGGTGTGCAGTGGCGCATCTTGCCGGTGACGGGCTGGGGCACTCCGCAGCACGTCATCCTGCCGGCGCTGGCTCTAGGCTTCGCTAATTCGGCCTTGATCGCCCGCCTCACGCGCGCCAGCTTGCTGCAGGTGTTGAACGAGGACTACATTCGCACAGCGCGCGCCAAAGGCCTGTCCGAACGGATGGTGGTGCTGCGCCACGCGGTCAAAAACGGCATGATCCCGGTTGTCACTGTGCTTGGCCCGCTGTTCGCTATCTTGGTGACCGGCACTTTCGTCGTTGAGACGGTCTTTGGCATTCCGGGGTTGGGCCGCTATTTCGTCAACAGCATCACCGGCCGCGATTATCCCGTGATCATGGGCACCGTGCTGCTGTTCGCGACGTTTCTCGTGCTGGCCAACATGGTGGTCGATCTGATCTATGCTTGGATCGACCCGCGCATCCGGCTGGACTAGGCATAGGAGGGGTTGATTGATGGCTGTTGCAGAAGGACAAGGACAGCCCGCCGTTAGCGGCGTCGTCAAAATTGAGAAAACGGCGCGCGGCGAGAGCCTGTGGATGGACTCATGGCGCCGCCTGCGCCGCAACCGCGCAGCGGTGCTGGGCGCGATCATCATCCTGATTAACATCTTCGTCGCCATCTTTGCTGAGCAGATCGCGCCGCGCAGTTTCTCGCAGCAGGTGCTGGTCGATAACAATGCCGCTCCGCTGTGGGTGACCCGCCTGTTCCCGAGCATGATCCCGCGCGGCGAAGTCGGCGGCTACATCACCATCAGCGATGAATACCTGCTCGGCGCCGATAACCTCGGCCGCGACTTGTTCAGCCGCATCATTTTTGGCGCGCGCGTCTCGCTGGCGGTTGCGTTCGTCGGGCCGTTGGTGAGCATTATTGTGGGGCTAACCGTCGGCATGCTGGCCGGATATGCCGGCGGCAGGGTCGATAATTTTTTGATGCGCGTGGTTGATTTGATGTATGCCTTCCCGACCATCCTGTTCATCATCCTGCTGATGGCCTTTTTCCGCACCGGTTTCGTCGCCCGCGAGCCGGGTACGCTCGCATATACGCTCGGCCAGATCGACTCGGCGATGGGCGGCATGTTCTTCATCTTCATCGGCATCGGCTTGACCTCGTGGATGGGCATGGCCCGTTTAGTGCGCGGGCAGGTGCTCTCGGTGCGCGAAAAAGAGTACATCGAGGCGGCCCGGTCGCTAGGCACGAGCAACCGCGCGATCATGCTGCGCCATATCCTGCCCAACATCCTCGGCCCGCTGATCATCGCCGAGACGCTGACCATTCCAACTTATATCTCTTACGAAGCTTTTCTCAGTTTCATCGGGCTGGGCGTCAACCCGCCGACGCCGAGCTGGGGCGCGATGATCTCGGAAGGCTCGCGCGTGATCGCCAGCTATCCCAATCAGGCGCTCTTTCCTGCCTTCGCCCTGTTCATGGTCATGTTCGCCTTCAATTTCCTTGGGGACGGCCTGCGCGATGCGCTCGACCCGCGCATGCGCGGCATCGATTAGCTCGCCCGTCAAGCCGACTTGACTTAGGTTCGTGGGTGGGAATTTGAGGCAGTCGCGCATAGCTCCCGCGCAGATCGCTAATCTGCGCGCAGTGTGAGGCTGAAAGCGCCGGGCTGGTCGGTCCTCTCGCTGACGGCGGAGACGGCGATCAAGAGCGTTTCGCCGCGGTCGAGCGCGATGCGCCAGACGCCCTCGGCGCTCGCTGTCTGCCCATCGATCAGCCGGCGCACGCGCGGCGGTCGCGTCTCCGTGCCGGTGGTGATGACCTGCACCAGCCACGGCTGGGCCACCACGTTATTCACCGCTTCCCAACCGCTCAGCGTCCAGCCATCGCCGTGTTCGTCGGCGCGGTCGCTGAAGCCGATCGCTTCGATGACGATGTTATCGACCGCCATGCCGCGGTCATTGTGCCCGGGCAGGCTGACGGTCTCGAAGCGCAGCAGCACCTCGCCGCCGGCATACGGCGTCAGATCGATGCTGGCGGGCAGCCAGCGCGCTTCTGGCATGCGGATGCGCGTCGGGTGCTCGCCGAGGACGACTGGGATCGACATGCGTTCGCCGCCGCGTTCGATCAGCAGATCGAGCGTGTCGCCCGGATCGTAATTGGCCAGCAGCCCAAGCACGTTCGGGGCTCCTTGCCATTCGAGCTCATTATGACCGAGCACAACATCGCCTGGCCGCAAACCAGCTTGATCGGCTGGGCCATCAGCGACCACTTCGCCCAGCGTCATGCCGTCGGCGAGGATGACGACGCCAAGGATCGGAAAAGGGCGCGGCCCGGTGTGGCTGCTCACGCCGGTGAAGCCCGGCCCATAGGCCAATCCATGCCGATTGGCTGCGGGCGGCGTTCCGGCTGGTTCGAGCGCTGTCCACGTGCGGCCGCCGTCGGTCGAGGCGCTGATATAGCCGAAATGCCAGTTGTTGAGCAAGTCGTACCAAACGTCGAAGGTCAGCTGTGCCTCACTCACGCCGCTTAAGTCGAAGGCGCGCGTCAGGGTTGGGTTGCGGGCCGGGCCGTTCCCTGACCAATAGAACCCGTCCTCGCTAGAGCGGGGCGGCATTGGCAGGCGCGGCGTCGATGCTGCCCCGTTGAAAACGACCTCGACGACGACCCGATCTGGCGCTGTATAGCGGTAGTAGCGCGTCCCAAACTGCGGCACGGTGAACATGCCGGGCAGGTCGCCGCGCAAGCTCTCAACGGGCATCGACTGCGCGACCTGCCCGAAGCTCAGCTCGGTGCGCCGGTGCAGATAACGACCGTCCCCAAAAAAGGCGTTGACGAGGTTGGCGATGACGAAATCGGCGAAAGCATCGCGAGCGGTCACCGGCGCGCCGGTGGCTGGGTCGATCAGCCCGCGACGGGCGAGGACAGCGTCGATGGCGGCCAGCCCCGCCCCCGGTTCAAGCGCCAGATCGGCGAAGGCTGCCGGGCCATAACGCTGGATAAAATAGGATAGGAACAGCCCCTGTGCGCCAGTCGCCGCTGCGCGGTTGGTCAGCGCCGGCGGCTGGATGAGTGGCGTCTCTGGGGCGGCGAAGAAGGCGTTGATCTCCGCCGGCGAGACGGCGAGACCCTGCAACCCGAGACGGAGCGCAAGGTTGAGCGCGCCAGCCAGCCACGGCGCCCCATGCGGGTTGTTATGGCTGAGCACAAGGCCGACATACTGTGCTACGATCGCGTTATAAAAAACCGGATCGTGCAGCGGCGTATCGGCAAACAGCGAGGCGTTGACGAAAAACGTCTCGCGCTCGTGGCTGAAGCCGCCCGGGGCCAGCGCGCGCGGCAGGCTGTGGATCGGGTTGTAATAGGCGTCGCGATCCTCGCTAAGTTCAGCGGCGAAGACGATATGAAAACGCCCATCGCCGTCGATATCAGGCAGCGGCAGCAGGTCGGTCGGGTCGCTGATCGGGCCAGCGCCGGGCAGGCGCAGCGGCTGTGCGTAGTTCTCGCGTCGGCGCAGCAGGTCAAAAGCCAATGAGAGCTGCGCGGCCATTTCCTCCATGCGCTGCGCATCGAAGGGGAGGCCTTCTTCAACCCACAGATAGACTGCGCCGGCCCGCGCGACCAGCGCTGCTTCGATCGCCGTCGGCTCTGAAGCGCTGGCGCGGCTGGCCCAAAACGCCGAGCGATCGCCGAGGGCATAGACCGGCGGCAGGTCGACCAGTGCCGGCTCACCAGCATAGCCTAGAAACCGCTGCGCCAAAGCGACAGGATCGTAGGGGGCGGCCGGCAGGCGCTCCTCAGCGCGCGCTGGCGCTGAGAGGCTGAGGCTTGCCAGTATAACGAGCGTCACCAGCCAGAGACGAACGAGATGGCCGGCATCCACAGCGAGACTCCTTGCTGCTGGCCGGCGCGCCGGCCAGTTGAACGGTGAGACACAGAGCTTACCACGAAACAGCCTCACGGGTAGTGGATCGACAAATGAAGGTATACTTGAGGATGACTCAAACGCAGGGGGAAGCCTAGGATGGATGTCGGAGTCGAATTCGGCCATTATCGCGTGATCGCGCACATCGGCCGTGGTGGCATGGCCGATGTCTGGTCAGCGCGCGACCAACGTCTCGGCCGCACTGTCGCCGTCAAGACGATCGCGCGCGATCTGTCTCAAGAGATGAACCCAATGCAGTTGTTTGAGCGCGAAGCGCAAACGATCGCCGCGCTGGAACACCCGCATATCCTGCCGATCTACGAATTCGGCGAATTTGCCGGCCAGCTCTACATCGTCATGCGTTATGTTTCTGGCGGCTCGCTCGAAGATGTGCTGGAACGCGGCCCACTCTCGCCCGAAGAGACGATGCGCATCGCTCGCGCTGTCGGGCAGGCGCTTGAATACGCCCACAACAACAAGGTGATTCACCTCGATCTGAAGCCATCGAACATCTTGCTCGATAGCTACCAATCGCCTTATCTGGCCGATTTTGGCTTAGCCACCGTACTTGGCCCTGAGGGCCGCGCGGCGAACCCGCGTTCGGGAACGCTTCTGTACATGGCGCCGGAACAGCTCACTGCCGATGTGCTCGATCATCGCGCCGATATTTACAGCTTCGCCATCCTCATCTTTCATATGATCACCGGCCAGCTCCCGTTCGACGCTGCCATGCCCCTAGCGCTGAAGCAACTGCAGTTTCACGAAAACCTGCCTGATATCACGACAGTGCGGCCCGGGCTGCCACCAGCGCTGACGACTGTGCTGCGCCACGCCAGCGAGCCAGAGCCAGCCCGCCGGCCGGCCATGCTGCGCCACGTCCTCGATGGCTTGGAGGCGGTGTTCGCGCCGGGGCGTGCCGTCGTCAGCCTCGACACTGCTGCCCCGCCGCCAACGCCGGCGAGCGGGGTCACCCAACCGCTGGGCGACCTGATCACTGGCCCGGTCGAGGACTTGATCACGAAACCCGATCTCGGCAGCCCGCAGCCTTCCGATGCCCAACGTCGCTTCGACGAAATCGTCACTGGCCCGATCGAGGGCTTGATCACGAGACCCGAGTCCCCCGCTCAGCCGGCCGCAGACCAGCGGGGAACGCGCTTTGGTGAAATCATCACTGGACCGGTTGATCGCCTGGTCTCGCCAGTGCAACCTGAAGGCTCGCCGCCGATCGATCTCGATAATCTCATCTCCCGGCCGGTCGAGAGGGTCAGCCCGCCCGGTGGACTGACCAAGCTTGAGATCGATGTGAGCGATCTCGGTGAACTGCCGTCAGCT
The DNA here is from genome assembly GCA_046719065.1 of Aggregatilineales bacterium. Classification (GTDB taxonomy): domain Bacteria; phylum Chloroflexota; class Anaerolineae; order Aggregatilineales; family Phototrophicaceae; genus Flexifilum. Next base: position 22,137 of record JBDNDP010000017.1, read on the forward strand.
TCGCCTGAAGCGCTGGCGCGCCGCGAGGCGATCGACTTGTACCAACGTGCGCGCCGCGCTTATGCGCATGGGCGAGGACGCTTTTTGCTCGGCATCACCGACTATATCTTGATCGCCGACTATTACGCGCGCGCCGAAGAACACCATCTTGAGCTGGATGATGCTGGACGGCAGATGCTGCTGCGCGGCGCGCTCGAATATGATTATGAGATCGATTTTTGGTGGGCGCAGCTCGATGATAGTGCCCGGCGCTGGACGGCGCTACATGCTCTGCGCAGCGAGAGCGCCCCGGCGCGCGTTCGTGCCCTTGAGCGGCTGGCGGCGCTGCCGGACAGCGATCCGCCCCAGATTCCACGACGGGTGGCGCAGGCGCTGCAAGTCGAGACGAACCGCGCCGCCCGGCTGGCGGGCATCCGGCTGCTTGGAACGCGCGCTCGGCTGATGCCGTCAGTGGTCAGTCCTCAGTCGAGCAGCGCCTCTGGCCGCATCTCACAGCGGCTGAAACTGGCCGCTCCCAATGACTGGCGACCGGCGGTTTATTCGGCCGAGATCGACCTGCTGTTGGCGAGCGCCGCGCTCGATTCGGATGAGCCGCAGGTGGCCGAGCTGGCGGCGCGCACGATTGGGCAGATTCGTTCCGAGGTCGCCGCCCGCGATCTTGCCAGGCGCCAGCGCGCCGGCGAGCGCGGGGCGCTGCGCGCGCTGGCGCTGGTGCGCGATGAAGCGCCGTCGCTGCCGGCCGTCGTTGGCCCATCGGTGCGCGCTTATGCGTGGTTGGCCAACACGTGGCGCCGCCTGTCCGATCGACCGTTGGCAGCGGTCTGGCGTTTCCTATTGGCTATCGCTGGCTCGGCGCTGGCCATCGGCGTTTACGTGTGGACGGCGCTGGCGAGTAGCGCTGGCGCTGCGCTGGTCATTCCGGAAGTGTGGGGCCGCGCCGTCTCGATCGGTTTGACATTTGGCGTCTTCATGGGGTTTGTCGTGCTGCTGGGCGATGAAGTGCCGCAGCGGCTGCGGCACTTTTGGCCGTGGTGGGCGCGTATTCTGTTGGCCGGCTTCTTTGGCTTCGCCCTCGGCACGTTCACGTGGGGCGCTTATAACTATCTGGTGCTCAACGATCCCAATATCGAATGGTGGGTGATGGCCTACGGCGGTGCCGGCATCGCGGCCGCCTTCGTCATACTCAACCTGCTGCGGCTGCCCGGTTGGCTGGCGACGATCATCACCGTGGTGGCCTTCTATCTGCCTCTCTATTGGGTATGGGATGGGTTTTGGAACGCCGGCCGCTTCCCCGTTTCGATCATCTATTTCTTCGAGTACGAGCAGGTCTTTACGTGGCTGATCCCCGTCGTCGTCGTGATCGCGCTTGGCATCAACGCGCAGGCGCTGGCCGCCGATGTCCGCGCTCTGCTGCGGCGCGCGCGTTAGATGCGCTGGTAAAGCCGCCCGCCAAATTCGGCGACCAGTTTATCGTCAAGGTCATCGGCGTAGGCGGCGACCAAATTGATGATGGCATTGGCCTCGACGGGATCCAGTCCTTCGAGCGGGCGTTCACTGAATAGATAGACGACGTCGTAATGGACGCCGAATGCAGCGTTGGTGAGCTGCACGTTGAGCTCCAGCAAGCGCCGGTACAGCGGCAGCAGACCGGTATTGGGCAGATGCAAGATCGGGGCGAGCACCTGCAAGTAGCCCGTGTTATCCTGCTGCGAAATGTAAACCTCGATGATGGCCGAGCCGCGCCGAAAATGCCAGCCCAAGCCTTCCTGCGTATTCATGCGCGCTTGCTGCGGGTCGATGCCGATCGACAACAGGATTTGCTCAACGGTGGCAGCGTGCTGTTCTAGCCCGGTCAAACTGGCGCGGCGGTTGCGAAACATGCAGTCCCTCCGTTCAAGCGAGCGGTCTGTTTTCTTGCGCGCGGCCGCAGCGCAGACAGCGGCCTGCATGAAAACCGGCGGTCGCGCCGCAGCGCGCGCAGCGTGCTCGCCCCACATCATAGTAGGCTTCAGCCTGCGGCGTAGGATAGCGCTGAAGATGGCGGGCATTCGGCACGACTGCGCCACAAGTTTCGCAGAAGAAAAAGCCTGCCCCGCCAGCCCTGCTGTAGCTTCCACAGGCTGGGCAGTAAACGCCGCGCATCGTCTGGGCCTCGGCCAAATAGGCATCGCGCAGCCGGTGAATCATAAGGATGTGCAGCCCGAAGAAGTAGGCCGAGGTGCGGGCTGTGTTGCGCGTCATTATGCCGACCAGATAATTGCGATCATCGAACAGCAGAGCGCCGCCGGCATCATACAGCCGCGTGAAGGTGGTTGGGATCCAGTGCGGCGCCAGCGCCCGCTGGGTGACGCGCTGCGCCCCCTGCTGCATCTCGCCGCTGTAACTGAGCGCAATCAATGTCGAGTCGTCAGGCACACGCGGCAGCGGCGTGATCGGCAGCAGACCGTTAAGCTGAAAGTCAATCTGGATAAAGGCCAGATCGACTTCCGGATAGCTGCGTAGCACCCGCCCGTTGAGCTGCTGACCGGTGTGCAGCTCGATCGTCAGGCGTTCGTTGCTGCCGGCGACGAAGCGCGTCGTCGCGATCAGACCATCGGCGCTGATGAAAACGCCGGTGCCCGGCCCATTTGGCCCGCCAATGATGCTGGCGACATGGTCGGCGACGTTAACGGCGCTGCTGGCACTGGCGACGGCCGAGGTGGGCGGCGGGGCCGCGGCTGGCGCCTCTGTCGTCACGGCTGGCGGTGCTGCAATGCGCGCGTTCGACTCGAGCAGGGCGAGGCGCTGCCGCGCCTCGAGGTTGTTCGGATCGGCCGCGATGGCGGCTTCGTAATACGCGCGCTTTTTGGCCGGGTCTGGCTCATACTCCGCCAGCCACAACCAACCGATCGCGCAGCTCTCAGCGCTAAGCTGCCCGCTCTTGAGCGCGATGCGGATCAAGCGCGCCCCTTCGACCGTGCTGCCAGCTTGCAGCGCCGAGATGCCCAGTTCCAGTGAGCGAAACGGCATCGTCCAGCCCTCCTTGCCGCTTTCGTCTTAGCTTAGCATACCATGGCGATCAATTCACCGTCAGCCATTCCTCAATCGGGTTCTGCTGCTCTGGCAGTGGAAAGACCTGAAACCAAGTACTGCCGGGTTTGAGCGGCAGGGGTTGGCCTTCAAGATCGTAGAGCGTGATCAGGTCATCGGGTTGATAGCGCCGCCACTGCGCGCGGTAAATGCGCCCATCTCGGAAGACTTCGGCATCCCCTTCACCCCAAAGCGCTATCTCGATGCTGAAGCTGATGCTGTTCTGCCATTGACTTTCAACAATATCGGTGAAGTAGTGATCGGCGTAAAGCACGACGACATTGGCCGCCGAAATTTGCGCCATCGTATTGAAGTCGTAATGTCCTAACCCATCGGCTGAACGTAGGTACAAACCCGCTTCCGGGTCAAAACGCCAGCGCACGCGCGTCGCGCGGTAGCGCAGGTCGATCTCGTTTGCTGGGCCGGCCATGTTCGCTGGAGGAGCGGCTGTGAACGTCAGCCCTTCCAGCGGTTGGCGCTGCTGGTGGCCGTCGCGGGCCGCCCGGTCCCAGATGGCGGCGGCATTGGCAAACATGTTATGCGGCACCTCAATTTCCTCGTCGCGCCAGTAATAGGGCAGGCCGTAGAGCGTGCCTTGATAAGTACGATCGTAATAATCGCTGCTGCGCAAGACCTCGCCAACACCGATGCTCGTTCCAGAGAAGATCAGCAGCGCGCCGTACATGGTCATGAGCTGATGGTCGATTAGGCGGGCGCTGCGGATCGAGCCGACGCGCAGCGGGGCTTGGCTCAAGAAAACAGCCGAAAAACGCGTCAAGCCGCCCTCGGTGTAATGTTCATACACGTGATCAGCGGCGCCAATACCGGACTGCGGGCGCACCAGCGGCGGCGCATTCGAGATTTTCGCGATGATCGGCCGCCGCTGCAGCACCGATGGATCATCGACTGGTAGGCCGGTCAGCGGGTTGATATTCGGCGGGAACTGCGGCCCGAGGCGTTCGGGATCAGGCGCAAACGTCGGTGTAGCGATGAAGATGCGTTCAGGCGGCACAGTGGCGGCTTGCAGCAAAATCCCCGGCGGCGTCGTTGGGGTGGGCGGCGGCGCAGTGGCTAAATCAGCAAAGATGCTCAACGTCACCTCGATCGGCGCTGGAGGCTGTTCGAGAGGTGGACCAGCGACTGAGCCGGTGAAGCAAGCTGTTAAAAGCAGCAGCGTGAACAGAAACAAGGGCGTACGGTTCATGCAGTTCCTTCAAAAGCGCTGGAATATGCTTGATTATAAATGCTGAGGCTCAATTGTTCTTCATCCCGAACTCGTATTACAATCGATGCAGAAGATAGGGAAAATTGATGAGGCGCCGCCGGCTGCCCGCACCCAACGGGACGCGCGTTGGGAGGGGGTTGGTTGACGGGTCTTCTAGCGATCGCTATAATCAGAGAAATGTTATATTCCGTGAAACCTGATCGACAGCTTTTGGGGCGGCAGTCCCTACGTTCTGCGCTCTGCTGCACAATTAACTCGTCCGACTGTGCATCGAACCAGACTTGGTGAGGGGGCATTATGCCGCTGCAAGGCAACCTGCGCGATTTTACCACAACGCAGCTCCTTAACCTGATCAATTTGGCTGGAAAGACAGGCACGCTGACGATTTTTGAAGGCGTTCCTACCAAAGAGAAAGATGCCTTGGGCCACACGAAAATGGCCCCTGGAGCGCCGCGCGCCCGTGTCGCCTTTAATTCCGGCAAGCTCATCGCCGCCGATCTAGCCGGTCAAGATGGCAATCTCGTCTCTGTGCTGAATAAGGCTGGCAAACTCACCGACGATCAAGCGCGCATTATTCGTGAACGCGCCCGCAACACCAGCGATAAGGCGCTGGCGCTGCTGTTGATGAACGCCAACTATGTAACCAAGCGCGACATTGTCACCAGCATCCAGCAGCACACGCTCGATGTCGTCTACAATCTGCTCACATGGAACGAGGGGCCGTTTCGCTTTGAGGATAACATCCTGCCCAATAGTGACCGCATCTTGGTACCGATCGATCTCGCGAATGTGATCATCGTTGGCGCGCGCGTCATCAAAGAGATCGAACAGCTTAACGCTTACCTGCCCAACCTCGATATGGCGCTTAAATTCCCAGATAACCCGCGCGAGAAGTTTAAGGGCGTTCACCTCAGCGTTGAAGAATGGCGCGTCTTCTCCTACATCAACCCGAAAAACACTATTCGCCAAATCGCGAAGGCGAATAACATGTCTGAGCTGGAGATCCGGCGCATCGTTTATGGTTTAGAGCAGGCAGGCTTGGTGGAGTTAGTGCGCCCGCCGGGGATGGATGCCGCTAACCTAGCTGCCGGCCAGCGCCCCGGCATTCGCCCCGCGCAGGTGCAGGGAGCGGTCGTCAAAAAACTGATTGATCGAATTCGTCAGATCTAGGTCTGTTGAATTGGAAGCCCGCGCCGGGTTATGCCCGCGCCGGGCGCATTTGGAAGAACGGATGGGCGCATGCAGATGCAAACTGTCAAAATGGTGATTACCGGCCCCTTCAGTGCGGGAAAAACGGAATTCATCAGCTCGATCAGCGAGATCGATGTTGTGAGGACGGAGCGCCAGATCTCGTCAGAGGCGGAGCGGCAGGTCAAAGACCAGACGACGGTGGCGATGGACTTCGGCCGCATCACTGTCGATGATGATTTGGTGCTCTATCTGTTCGGCACACCCGGCCAGCGCCGCTTCGATTTCATGTGGGAGATCTTGGCCGAAGGCATGCTTGGTTTTGTCGTCATGGTCGATAGCACCAAGCCAGAGACTTTCCGCGAGGCCAAGAGCATCCTCGAGACCTTCCGCGCCTACGCGCCCACCCCTTATGTCGTGGCTGCCAACAAACAAGACCTGCCCGATGCGTGGAGCGTTGAAGATCTGCGCATCGCGCTGCGCATCGAGGATGGGGTTAAACTGCTGCCGTGTGTGGCCAATGACAAGGAAAGCGTGAAGACCGTGCTGTTGGAACTGCTGTATTCCATCCTCGAAGAGATGGAAACCTAGCGGTTTGCGCAGCGCGGCTGTTTCTTCCAAGATTAACGAGAGTGAAGTGAGGATACTGTGGCGACACTGGTGACCGAGCAAGGCATCGTCCATTATGAGGCCTATGGCCGTGGACGCCCGGTGCTTCTGCTGCATGGATGGCTGAATTCTTGGGCGATCTGGCGGCGCACGATCGAGCTGCTTGGCCAAGATTTTCGCCTGTATGCGCTCGATTTTCTTGGATTTGGCGACTCGGGCGATCAATCAGAAACCTTTTCGGTCGACAACTTCGCGTGGATGGTCGATCGATTCATGGAACGGATGGGGATCTTGCAGGCGCCGGTGGTCGGCCATTCGATGGGCGGCACGGTAGCTTTGACGCATGCGCTGCGCCATCCCGGAAAAGTGACGAAAGTGGTTGTGGTCGGCTCGCCGATCGTCGGGTCGTCGCTTAGCCCGCTGCTCAAGCTGGCGGCCAACCGCGGGTGGATCGGGTTAGGACAGAGCACGCCAGCGTTGTACAGCTTGTTTCAATTAGGTTTCCGGCCCTTTTTGCGCGTCTATGCCTACTTCATGGCTAAAGATGGCGCCGCGCTTGGCAGCATGTTGACGGAAGATGTCGCCAAGCTGACGATCGCGCCATTTTTCGAGAGCATCACCACGCTGCGGCATACCGACTTGCGCCCTCAGCTCGGCGCGCTTGCCATGCCAGTGCTCGGTGTTTATGGCAAACGAGATATCATCGTTGACCCCGGACAAGGACACGTGCTCAAAGCGGCGCTGCCGGCGGCTGAGATCGCTTGGTTTGAACAAGCTGGCCACTTCCCGATGATGGACGAAGAGGCGCGCTTCCACGAGACCATACGCGATTTTTTGCTTCGTGAACAAGCGGAAGAAACCGGCATCGGCAGTCTCGAAGCGCGCCCCTAGCGCCGGTGAAGGGATGACGGAAGGCGCGTCCTCGTTGTGCGGAGAGGAGCCTCGCTCATGCATCGCTACGTGATCGAAGATACGCGCCATGTGCCGCCATTCAACCAGCCGGCCAGCCTGCTCACGATCGGCATTCGCCCGCTCAAATTCCATCAAGAAGAGCTGCTGCTGCGCTATTTCAAACAGGCGCTCAAGCTCGGCGATACATTCAGCCACACACAGCGCGGCGCCATCCGTTCAATACAGGGCGAAGCGCTCGTTTATAGCGATAATCTCTGGTTTGATGACGAATTCTTTGCCTATTTTATGGATCGCGCGTTGAAGGCGCGGACGGCCTGTCGCGCTGCTTTTGCTGCCGATGACCCCGCCTTTCGCACTTATACGCTGCCGCTCGCGCGCAGCTTAGAGCCGGCCTATGATGAACACGGCCGGCTGATCTATTTGGTCGACCTGTGGTATTTCCCGGATGGTTACGCGGACTCCGTCATGCCGATCGTTGTGCCGGGCGAAGCTGAGGAGATGGGCTTCTACAGTGTGCCCGATTTCATGACAATGGAACAGGGCGACCTGACGCATTACGCCCCGCTGCGCGCCGTCATGTCGATCGAAAGCTGGGTGCACGTCTATTTTGCCAGCATCATCTTTGGGTTGTTCGCCCGCGGCAGCCGGTTCGATCGCTATGTGAAGCGCCATAACTTCTACAGCCTCAAACTGCTGTGGCGCGCCGTGCTGGAACAGCGCCAACTGCTCAGCTCTTCCGAGGTGGTGCGCGTCGGCAAAAACACCAACATTCACCCCACAGCGGTGATCACCGGCCCGGCTTACATCGGCGATAACTGCTCGATCGGGCCGGGGGTGTTCATCGATAACTGCACGATAGGGGATAACGTCACTATCGACGATGGCTGTACGCTCATGATGAGCACGATCGCCAATGGCTGCTTCCTGCCATTTCGCGCGGCCTTGTACTTAACAGCCGTGATGGAAGATACGATCATCGCGCAGAACACCTGCCTGCAAATGTGTGTGATCGGGCGCAGCAGCTTTGTTGGCGCGGGCTGCACCTTCACCGATTTCAACTTGGTGGAGCAGAAACCGATCCGCGCGGCCAACATTGACGGGGTGCTGGAGGATGTCGGGCAGGTGGTGTTGGGCGGCGCTGTTGGCCACAACTGCCGCATCGGTTCCGGCATGGTGATCTTTCCGGGGCGCATGATCGAGTCTGATGTCGTGCTGGTCGCCTCGCCGAGCCGGCGCGTGATCAGCCGCAATGTGCGTTATGAGGAGAGCGATCATCACGTGCTGGCTGCTAGGGCGCAGCATACCCGTCATTATCCTCGGTTAGGCGAAATGCAGGTGGAAGAGACGTGGGATCGCTGGTGACTCCCTCAGAGGACACGTTTGCGTTCATCATCCATCCGATCCAAATTAGGCGAGATGTCGCGCGCAAATTCCCTTTGCTCGGCAAAGTGCTCACCGAAAGCCAGATCAATTATTTCTCGCGCTTTTTCCCGCCGATCTACCTCTCCGAAGTGCGCGGGGTGCGTTCGCAGGCGACTGGCCGCGAGCTGCGCGGCTGGCTGATCGCCTGCCCGTTCACGCCGGCGACGATGCTGGCGCTGCCCGTCGAGATGGTGTACCGCAAGATCGTCGCCTGCGGTGAGATGGCTGAGCGGTTAGGGGCGCGCCTGCTGGGGTTGGGGGCTTACACTTCGGTCGTTGGGGATGCGGGCCGGACGATCGCTGACCGGCTGGCCATCCCGGTGACGACCGGCGACAGCTATACGGTCATGGTGGCCGTCGAGGCGGTGCACGAAGCCGCGCGCGCCATGGACATCGCCGTTCCAGAAGCGACGGTGGCTGTGGTCGGCGCGACGGGCGCGATCGGCGGCGCCTGCGCCGAACTGCTGGCTGGCGCTAGCGCGCGCTTGATCTTGGTGGGCCGGCGCGCCGAGGCTCTGGCTGCTCTGCGCGAACGCTGCGCGGCGCGCGGCGGCCAGGTAATCGCCACCACGATGATCGACTCGATCTACGAAGCCGACCTGATCTTGACGGTGACTAGCGCCATTCACGAGGTGATCGAGCCGCGCCATCTTAAACCCGGGGCCGTCGTGTGCGATGTCGCCCGCCCGCGCGATGTCTCGCGGCGGGTGGCTGCCGAGCGCGACGATGTGCTGGTGATTGAGGGCGGCATGGTCGAAGTGCCCGGCCCGCCCGATTTCGGCTTCGATTTTGGGTTTCCGCCGCGCATGGCGTATGCCTGCATGGCCGAGACGATGGCGCTGGCGCTCGAAGGCCGCTACGAAGACTACACGATCGGCAAGGCGATCGCGGTCGAACGGGTGCGCGAGATCGGCGCGATCGCCCGACGGCATGGCTTCCGCCTGTCTGGCTTTCGTTCGTTCGAGCAGGCGGTCAGCGCCGAGGCGATCGCGCGGGTGCGCGAGCGCGCCGCCGCCGTGCGTCGTGTGCGGAGCAGCGCCTAACTTCGCTTGCGCTTGGCGGCTGTTTCCAGGTCGATCAGTTCGCCGTCTTCATTGTCGTAGGCCAGCGGCAGCGACAAGGCGTCCGCTTCGCCTAAAGTGCGTTTGGCGCGGCGTAGGGAGTCTTCGCGCAGCTCACGTTCGAAAACGACGCCATCGCGAAAGCCTTCACGGTAAAGCCGGCGTTCATCGCGCGGGCGCTTGATGCGCCCCACGATCAGCAGGTGGATGAACACGTGGCCTAAGAAAAGCGGGACCCAGATCAGAGCGCCGCGTGTGAAGCTAAGCCAGTAACTAAACGAGTACGTTTCTGACAGCGTCGCCGTACTTCTGATCATGTCGTTCAGCCGCATGCTGGCCTCAAGGCCGTTGAACCAGATATAAGCGAATAATAAGGTGTGCAGCACCAGCAGCAGCAAACTCAAGCGCAAAAACCAGCGTGCGGCCTGGCTTGGCCGACCTTCACCGGGCTGAATTTGGGTCATCGCTTCCCCTCTTGATCTGCTTTCGCATATCACCTATACGCACAGCCGCGCATAGAGGTTGCAGCCCATTGTTTCCCTTTGGGCAGCGCTGGGAGGATATTCAGGAACCCCTTCTGCCCAGAAAGACCGAATGAATAAGCTGATAAGACATAGTCTTGCATCGCAAGCCATGTTCACGTTACAATGCTAAGCATACAATTAAACGTGAATTAAATTGTTTTTGAAATTAGGGTGTGCATGGCTCAAGATTCTGTCAAGCTGCATATTGATCATATTTCGCTCAGTTTTGGCGGCATCCGGGCACTTTCGGATGTCGAATTCAAAGTGAACTCGGGCGAGATCTTCGCTGTGATCGGGCCGAACGGCGCCGGCAAAACCAGCCTGATCAACAGTATCAATGGCTTTTACAAGCCCCAGCAGGGCGCCATCTACTTTGATGGGCAGGAGATCAGCAAACTGCCCCCTTACAAACGTGCGCAGCTTGGCATCTCGCGCACCTTTCAGAACATCGCCCTCTATACCAACATGACCACGCTCGATAATTTGATGGCCGCCCGGCACATCCACATGCGATCGAACATGCTCACTGGCGCGCTGTTCATTGGCCCGGCACGGCGCGAGGAGATCGAGCACCGCCGCGTCGTCGAGGAGATCATCGATTTTCTGGAGATGGAGAGCATTCGCAAGACGATCGTCGGCAATTTGAGCTACGGCTTGCGCAAGCGCGTTGAGCTGGGGCGGGCGCTGGCCTTAGAGCCGACGCTGCTGCTGCTCGATGAGCCGATGGCGGGCATGAATGTGGAAGAAAAAGAGGATATGGCGCGCTTCATCCTCGATATCCATGAACGACAGGGCATGACGATCGTGCTGATTGAGCACGATATGGGCTTGGTGATGGATATTTCGCAGCGCGTGGTCGTGCTTGATTTCGGTCAGAAGATCGCCGAAGGCAAGCCGGACGAGATCAAGCAGGATGAACGGGTGATCAAAGCCTATTTGGGTCAGGAAGCCTGATCTGCATCAAAGTAAGTTGAGTAGGGTAAAGCCATGGCAGTGACAGAAGGACCAGTCCAAAAGCTTGCAGACGGGATCATTGTGCGCTCGAAAGAGCCGATCGAGATCGGCCCGCTAGACCCGAACGCGGATACACTGCCGAAAAACTTTCTGCTGCGCGTTAAGGAATTTGGCGACCGCGTGGCGATGCGCAAGAAGCGCTTTGGCATCTGGCAGGAATACACGTGGAACGACTCGTATCGCCATGTGCGCGATTTTTGCTTGGGCATGGTCAGCCTCGGGCTAAAACGCGGCGAGAAGGTCGCCATCATTGGCGAGAACGATCCCGAGTTTTACTGGGCCGAGATCGCAGTATGGAGCGCGGGCGGCATCACCACCGCCATCTTCACCGATGCGAACATGCTTGAGCTGGGTTATGTGGTCGATAACTCTGACTCGGTCTATCTGATCGCCCACGATCAAGAGCAGTGCGACAAAGCTTTGCAGCTTCGCGAGACGATCCCCGCCCTGCGTAAAGTGATCTACTGGGATGAGAAGGGGCTGTGGAATTATAACGACCCATGGCTGATGAGCTTCGACGAGGTTGAAGCGTTGGGCCGCCGCTATGCCGAGCAGCACCCCGGCGCATTTGAGGAGCTGATCGCGCAAGGGCAGGCCGAAGATATCGCACTGTTTAGCTATACTTCGGGCACGACCAGCTTGCCCAAAGGCGCCATGATCCGCCATCGCAACCTGCTGTATGGCAATAAACACGTGATCAACTTGGCGCCGACCTACCCGACCGATAACTATGTGTCGTTCAGCCCGCTGGCGTGGATCACCGAACAGAGTTTGGGCATGACGGGACATTTGGTCACCGGCGTGACGGTCAACTTCCCGGAGAGCCAGGCGACAGTACAAACTGACCTGCGCGAGATCGCCCCCAGCGCGCTGTTGTTTCCCAGCCGCATTTGGGAGAACCTCGCCAGCACCATGCAAATGCGCATCAACGACAGTTCGTGGCTCAACCGCATGCTGTACCGGTTGTTCTTGCCCGTCGCCTATCGGGTGGCCGATCTGGAAGATGCGCGCAAACCAGTGCCGCTTCACCTGCGGTTCCTCAAACTGTTGGGCGAGCTGGCCGTTTTCGAACCGCTGCGCGACAAGATCGGCATGACGCGCATGCGCAACGCGTTCACATCGGGCGCGGCGCTTAGCCCAGACCAACTGCGTTTTTTCCGCGCGGTTGGCGTCGAACTGAAAAACTTGTATGGCAGCACGGAATGTCAGGCGCACACCCTGCACTATGATGGCAACATCAAGCTAGAGACGGTCGGCGCGCCGGCGCCCGGCGTCGAGATCCAGATTCGGCCGGACGGCGAAATGTGGGTGCGCAGCCGCGCTGTCTTCGCCGGCTACTACGGCGACCCGGAAAAGACCGCCAGCGCGCTCGACGCTGAAGGCTGGTTCCACACCGGCGATGCGGGCTATGTCGATGAAGATGGGCACATCATTTATCTCGACCGCGTCAGCGACATGATCGATTTGGCCAACGGCGAGAAGTTTAGCCCGCAGTATATTGAGGGCCGGCTCAAATTCAGTCCTTATATCCAAGATGCAATGGCCGTTGGCGGGTTTGACATGCATTACGTGACCGCCATCATCAACATTGATTTTGACAACGTGGCGCGCTGGGCCGAGAAGAATCGCATCAGCTTCACGACCTTCGTCGATCTTTCGCAGAAACCGGAAGTTTACGAATTGGTCAAAAAAGAGGCCGAGCGCGTTAACGCGACGCTGCCGCCGGCCGCGCGCATTAAAAAATTCGTGATTTTGCACAAAGCGTTCGATGCCGATGAGGCCGAATTGACGCGCACGCGCAAGCTGCGGCGGCGCACGTTGGAACAGAAGTACGGCGCAATGCTCGATGCAATGTATGGCGATCGCGATGCCGTCGTCGTGAGCGCCGAGGTCAAATATCGCGATGGCCGCACCGGCACCGTCGAGACGGCGGTGCGCGTATGCGCGATGTGAACGCGCATCCTTGGGCAGGACACTTAGTATTTAGGAGAAAACTTTTTGGCCCAGCTCACAAAAACATGGAACGATAATCGACAAATTTTCATCCCAGCGGCTTATATCATCGCTGTGCTGTTGCTGCTGGCATGGCTAGGGCCGATCGTGGCTGAACAGCGGGCGGCGCGTTTGGTACAGAGCACAATTACCGGCGTGCTGGTGGGCGGCATCTATGCGCTGATCGCGCTGGGCATCGTCATCATCAACAAGGCAAGCGGCGTGTTCAACTTCGCGCACGGCTGGATGATGCTGCTCGGCGGGCTGATCTTTTACAGCTTCTTCGTTTCAACTGCGGCCGGCGGCGTCAACCCGATCGCAGCGCTGCTGCTCTCGGCCGCCACCGTCTTCATGGCGCTGACGACCAACGGTTGGCGCGCGCTGCGCCAGCCGCGCACGCTGGCCACTGGCGCCTTGATCAGCATTGTGCTGACGATCGGCCTGCTCGTTGGCGGTGCAGAGGCGCAGTTGTTCCGCGCGCTGCTCGGCGCGACGATCGGCGCGGTGCTGACTGGGCTGATGGTGGAGCGGTTCGCCATTCGCCCGCTGATCGGCCAGCCGCTGTTCGCAATGGTGTTGATGACGCTGGCGGTGGCGGAAGTGCTGCATGGCGTCACCCAGCTCACATGGGGCAGCGTCGAGATCCCGTTGGGGGTATTCGCTGGCGTGCGCGATCTGGGCATTCCCAGCCCGATCCGCATCGATGCCAACGAGACGTTGGGCGGCATGATCATCGTGCGCACCGAGCTGCTCATCGCCTTCATTCTGGCGATCGTCGCCTTCATGCTGTTCGTGGTGTTCTTTCGTTATACCAGCGTCGGTCTCTCGATGCGCGCTACGGCGGAGAATCAAAAGCTGGCGCAGTCGGTCGGTCTGCGCGTGCGTACGATCTTGGCGGTAGCATGGGCGATCGCGGCGCTGCTGGCGGCGACCGCCGGTGTGCTGCAAGGCGGCGCGACCACGCTGTCGCAGAATATGCCGCTGCTGGCGCTGCGCGCGTTCCCGGCTGTGCTGCTGGGCGGGCTGGAGTCGGTGGGCGGGGCGCTAGTGGGCGGGCTGGTGATCGGGCTGGTGCAGGAATGGGCTACGCTGCTGTTTCCGGGCACGCAGGCCGGCACTGAGCTGGCGCCTTACGTCATCTTGATGGTTGTGCTCGTCATCCGGCCGGATGGTTTGTTCGGCCAAAAACGGATTGAACGGGTTTAACGCCGGCCGCCTAGACGCATGTGCCGGTGATGAAAAATTGCATAGAACATTGTTTTTAGGGAGTTTTGATGTCTGCCAACATTCGCCCTGCCGGTGTTTTTGATACCAGCTACGCGCAGGATATCGCCCTCAACCGCACCCGTTTCGACCGGGTGCTGGCCAACGGCCTGTTTGTGCTGCTGTTGCTCGTGCCGCTGCTGGCGCCCGATGGCCCGTTCGGCCTCGCCTTGATCCCCCAATTCTGGGTGGGCATCATCATTCGCATCGCGATTTTTGTGATCGCGGTGCAGGGGTTGAACATTTTGGTCGGTTACACCGGGCAGATCTCGCTGGGCCATGCAGCGTTCGTCGCAGTGGGCGCCTACAGCTCGGCGATCATGGCGCGCAATCTGGAGCTGTCGTTCTGGGTGGCGCTGCCGCTTTCCGCGTTGTTCACCGGCTTTGTGGGGCTGCTGTTTGGGCTACCTTCGCTGCGCGTCAAAGGATTCTATTTGGCAATGGCGACGCTGGCGGCGCAGTTCATCATCCCTTGGCTGATGCGTTATCCCTTGTCGCACCTCACCAACGGCTCGCGCCCGCTCGAAGTGCCGGTCCCAACGCTGTTTGGGTTGAGCTTGGCGCACGAATCGGCCATGTACTATGTCATCATTCCAATGGCCGTTTTCTTGATGCTGGCCGCGCGTAACTTGATCCGTACGCGCGTTGGCCGTGCATTCATCTCGATCCGCGATAACGATCTGGCGGCTGAACTGCTCGGGATTAACGTGTTCGCCTATAAACTGCAAGCCTTCTTCCTCAGCGCGATGTACGCGGGCATCGCTGGCTGTTTGCTGGCCTTCGAAACGAACAGCCTCTCGCTGGACAGCTTCCTGCTCGATAACTCGATCACGATGCTGGCGATGCTGGTCATCGGCGGGGCAGGGTTCCCCCTGGGGCCGCTGTTCGGCGTCGCGTTCGTCAACCTGCTGACGCAAAACATTATCCCCGCACTAATCGTGCCGCTGCGCGATATTCTGCCACGCCTGCTGCCCTTCATCGATCCGGTGAATATTTTCGCCGCGCTTAGCCCACTGCTGTTTGGCGCCGCGCTGATTTTCTTCCTGATCGCCGCGCCGCGCGGGCTAGCACATCGCTGGGAAGTGTTCAAAATCGCGTGGAAAATTAGACCCTATTCGCATTAGCGTTAATGGATGGAAGGGAGGCGCCCCGAAAAGTGGAGATGTAGTGTTCGGCTTATATTCGCTTTGTTAGTGCTGCACGGAAACTGTTTCTGAAAAGGTGTTTGCCAATGCGAAAAGTGACATTGTTCTTGTTGTTTGCGTTGCTGGCAGCTGTGCCCCTCGCCGCGCAGGACGAAGGCCTTCCAGACTGGCTCGGCCATACTGAGTGCGAAGTTGATCTGACCGGGCAAACGGTCACCATTTATCACTTTGGCGATATCAGCGGGCCATATGCCTTCATCACGCAGCCGCTGTTGGCCGGTTTGGCCGATGCGATGGCATGGTTCAACGAGCGCGGCGGCGTATGCGGCGCGATGCTGGCCTCTGATAACCGCGATACCGGTGGCGACCTCGCCCAGACGCAGGCAGCCTATGATGCCTATCGTTCGCTCAGCCCGCGCCCATCGGTCATGGTTCTGTACGCTTCGGGCGATGCCGAGCTGCTGCGCGAGCAAGTGGCGCAAGATGAGATCGCGATCATCATTTCGGCCGGCTCGGTCGAGGGTCTGTACGGCGAGGATGGCCAGTCGCCCGGCTGGATCTTTGCGACCAACCCGCTCTATGCCGACCAATTCGGCATGTTCTGCGCGTATGTCGGCGCTAATCCCGATCGCTTCCCGAACCCGACGATCGGCTACATTAGCTGGCCCGGCGCTTTCGGCGAAGCGGCTTATACGCCAGAGACAATCGCCTACTGTGCCGAGCAGGGCGTGACCGTGCTTGAGCGGCCAGAGTACTTCCCGCCAACCGCGACCGACATCACCACCAATGTGCAAAATCTGGTCGATGCGGGCGCGAACATCCTCTATACCAACTCGCTGGCCAGCGGTCCGGCATTGGTCGCCGCGACTATCGTCCTGCTGGGGCTGGAAAATGAGGTCACGCTGGCCGGTGTAAACTGGGCGCTCGATACCAGCGTGGCGCTGTTGGGCCAGCGCGCGCAGCGCGAGAGCGATGGCCTGCCGTCGGTCAACGGCTTGATCGGCTCGCTGCCTTTCTATTGGTGGACAGAACGGGCACAGCCGGGCATCCAGCTCATCAATGAACAGGCCGATGCGAACCAGCGCCCTCTGCAGGTGCGCAATATCGCCTACATCCTCGGCTGGAGCATTGTCGATCAGTACGTTGAGATGTACACGCAAACGGTCAACCGAGTGGGCAGCCTCGAAGCGGTGACCGGCTCCGAGATCAAAGCGACGCTGGAGACAATGACGTATGCGCCGCTGGGGCTGTTCGAGGTGGATTACGCTGGCGGCGAACGACGCGCCGTCTCCGGCAATCGCATCGCACAGATGGCCTTCTTGAACGCAGAGGGCACCGGCCCGGCGACTTCCGCCGCTGATGCGATGCTCGTTCCCGGCCCCGATGGCGGGCAGTTCTTCGTGCCGATCTTGATTCCGCTCACCCCATTTGAAAACGCGCCCGATCTGCGCCCCGGCGGCGTCGACGTGCCGTGAAGGTAGTACGTTTGATGCAGGGACGGCCCGCGCCGTCCCTGCGTCACGACGAGCCAGAGTCAGGACGGAACCATGCTCAGCGTCAATAATATCGAAGTGATCTATAACAGCGTGATCCTCGTCCTGCGCGGGGTGTCGTTCGACGTGAAGCCCGGGCAGGTGGTGGCGCTGCTGGGTGCCAATGGGGCGGGCAAATCGACAACCCTCAAGGCGATCAGCGGCCTGCTCTCTGCCGAGCTGGGCGAGGTGACGCGCGGATCGATCACATGGAACGGCGAGCGCATCGATCATCAGAACACCGAGGAGATCGTCCGCAAGGGCATCGTGCAGGTCATCGAAGGGCGGCCGCTGTTCCAACATCTCGAAGTTGAGGAGAACTTGCGCGTCGGCGCGATGGCCTTTGAGGGTGGGCGGGCGTGGAAACGCGATATTGAGCGCGTCTATCATTATTTCCCACGCCTGCGCGATATGCGCCGCCGCATCTCAGGCTATCTTTCTGGGGGGGAGCAGCAGATGCTCGTCATCGGCCGGGCGCTGATGGCGCACCCCAAACTGATCATGCTCGATGAGCCATCACTGGGCTTGGCCCCCATGTTGGTTCAAGAGATCTTCCGCATTGTGGGCGAAATTAACCGCGAAGAAGGCGTATCGGTGTTGTTGGTAGAGCAAAACGCGCGCGCGGCGCTGTCGCTGGTCGATTATGGCTATGTGATGGAGAACGGCCGCATCGTGCTTGACGGGCCGGCCGCTCAACTGATCGAAAATGAGGATATTAAAGAGTTTTATCTTGGTCTTAACCAGCTTGGCGAACGCAAAAGCTATAAAGAAGTCAAACATTACAAGCGGCGCAAACGCTGGCTGGGCTGATGGCGCGTTGGTGGAGCAGGGAGGGAAATGTGACTACACACACCGCAGGATTGGATGAACGGATACGGGATCTGGTCGCCCATGCTTACGCCCATGCCCCCACTTTTCGGGCCATCATGGATGGCGCCGGCCTGACGCCGGCCGCTGTGCAGACGGCGGCCGACCTACCGAAAATCCCGGTCACGCCCAAAGATCGTCTGGTCGAATTTCAGCAGCAGCACCCGCCGTTCGGCGGCCTGCTTACCGTTGACCCAGCCACGCTGCCGCGCATCTACATCTCTCCCGGCCCGATCTACGACCCGCAGCCGGGCAGCGACGACCCAGAAGCGCAGCTCGCGCCGTTTTTGGCTGTTGGCTTTGGGCCGGGCGACCGTGTGCTCAACACCTTCATGTATCACCTCACGCCGGCCGGCCTGCTGCTGGACGAGGGACTGCGCGCCGTTGGCGCGACCGTCATCCCCAGTGGCCCGGGCAATACAGAGCTGCAGATCATGATGATGACCGCGCTCAGTGTGACCGGTTACGTTGGCACGCCCAGTTTTCTGGCCATTATGCTTGATAAAGCCGCCGAGATGGGCATTCCCAAAGAAGCGGTGACGATCAAGAAGGCGCTGTTCTCGGCTGAGCCGTATACGCCGTCGCAGCGCGCGCGCTTCGAGGGCGAGTTCGGCATGGCGACGACTTCGGCCTACGGCACGGCCGACCTCGGTCTTCTGGCCTACAGCAAGGCGGGCATCACTGGTTTCTGCGTGATGGAGACGGTTTATCTGGAAGTGGTCGATCCCGCTTCCGGTCAACCGGTTGAGACCGGGACGCCCGGCGAGATCGTCGTGACGACCTTCAACAAGCGCTACCCGCTGATCCGCTTCGGCACTGGCGATCTGGGCGCGCTTGCCGCCGCGCCGGAACCCGGCTGCGAGGGCGCCCAGCAGCTGCTCGGCTTGTTCGGGCGCAGCGGCGATGCGATCAAAGTGCGCGGCATGTTCCTGCACCCCAACCAACTGCTGATGGCAGCGGCGCGCCTGCCGGCCGTCAAGCACATACAGGCGGTCATCACGCGCGCGGAAAACCGCGATATCGTCACGGTTCGTCTAGAACTGCATCCCGACCAGCCGGCCGATGGCCTCGAAGCTGCCGCTGGCGAGATGGTGCAGGCGCTCACTCGCCTGCGCGTTGATGCGGTTGAGATCGTCGAGCCAGGCGTGATCGATCCTGCGCAGCGGGCCGTACATGATGAGCGGCGCTGGGATTAGACAGCGCTAAGTTCCAACCAGTCCATCCCAATTGACGGGCGCGACGAGCTGCTTTACGCTTAATTCTGTTTCCCGCTGGGGGTAGTAGTTGTGCGTAAATGGCTCGCTTTTTGGGCGGTCGGTCTAATCTGGGGGTCGTCGTTCCTGCTGATTCGCGTCAGCCTCGGCCAGCTCAGTCCATACCAAGTTGTCTTCATCCGCACGAGCATCGCGGCAGTGTGCCTGAATGTGACGCTGTTGGCGCTGGGCAAGCGGCTGCCACGAACAATGGCCGGCTGGCGGCTACTGCTGATCCTTGGCCTTTTTAACACGACGCTGCCTTTTGTGCTCATTTCGTGGGGGCAGAAGACGGTTGACAGCGGCATGGCCAGCGTGCTGAACGCCACTGCGCCGCTGTTCACGATGGTCGCGGCGCATGTCGCCTTCGCCGACGAGCGGATCACGCTCAAGAAGATCGCCGGTTTGGTGCTTGGCTTTCTGGGCGTGGTGCTGCTGGCCAGCCGTAGTTGGGTCGATGGTCAGTTCGTGCCGGGCAATCTGCTCGGCCAGCTCGCAATCGTGACGGCGGCGCTGTGCTATGGCGTTTTTTCCACTTACAGCCGCGGCGTCGTTAAAACTCGGCTTGCGCCGCTGGTCGTTTCGACTGGCGCGCTGACGGTCGCGTCGATCAGCAGCGGGCTGGTGATACTGGTCGTCCCGCTGCTCGGCGGGCAGGCCAGCGCGCCGCTGGCCGACCTGCGCTTCGAGGTGCTGGCGGCGATCATCGTGCTGGGCCTGTTCAACACGTATGTCACTTACCTGATGTTTTACTGGGTCATCGATCAGCTTGGCGCAGCCCGCGCCAGCATGGTCACCTATGTGACGCCGGCAGTGGGCTTAACTTTGGGCGCGCTGGTACTGGGCGAGGTGATCGACTGGCGGTTGCTGGCTGGCGCGCTGTTGATCTTGGCAGGGATCGCGGTGGTCAACTTGCGCTGGCGTCAGCTTGCTGGGCGCGCTCGCGGCATCGTGGGCAGGGCGGCCAGCGCGTGAGCGTTGGATGCTTTAAAGCCGCGTTTCCGGGTTACCTCAGCCTAGCCGGCTGCAATCAGCTTGCTCCGTCCTCATTTTTTTCACTTCTTTTATTTGTTCGTTCGTTAGATCAGACTAAAATGATTACAGTACGCAACTGTGAGGTGTTAGTTCGGAGCGTGCCTGTGTCTCAATCGTCAAGACGCATCGTCGTCGTCAAGCGGATTTTGCTCATCGGACTCGGAGTCGCGGCTGTGGCTGCAGCTGCGATTTTTTTGCCGCCTCGAATCGCATGCGCGCTGTTTCTGCGCGACGTGCCGGCGCAGGCACTGATCGTCTCAGTCTATGATCCGCCTTCGGGGGAGAGGACTATCTCTGTAATGGATTACGATGCGCAGACCATTTGCCCGATCGCCGATGGCAATCGCATCTTGTCGGTGTTTGCATCACCGGATGGCCGGCAAGTCGGTTACTCTCATGTGGAGGGGCTCCTCGCTGTCAGCCACTACAACGGCGAAAATTTTCGGGTGGTCGCTGACGGCTTGATGTCGAGCTCGCGCCCTGCTTGGGGAACGCAGGCAGTTGCTTTTGCCGGTTTCGGAGGGGACGACGCTTCTTTCGGCTATGGTGTTTTCGTCTGGGACCCTGAATTTGGCGTTCAGACATTGATTGAAGTTGATCGTCATCCACCAAGAGAACTCTCGACTGATAAATCTGTGCGGAACATTTCATGGTTAGGAGACGAGACGCTGGCCTACTACGTGGATAGCGCTTCGAAGTCTGAAATCTTCGTGGCACCGCTTCGTCGCACCGATAGCGGTTGGCAGTTAGCCGAAGAGCCGCGGATGATCGAGGATCATGTCGTCTGGTCGCGTTATGAAACCTCGCTCAGCGCGGCGCACAACCGCCTCGTTTGGATCAACGGCCGTGACCAGCCAACGCTCAGGATGCTTCTTCTCGAAGGCGAGACCGATGCTCTCGAGATTGCAGCCGTGCCATCCAATTTCGCTCCCCATGCCGTTGAATGGTCACCCAGCGACCCCGACACACTCGCGGTCGCTGGTCAATACTTTCCGCAGGGTTTTGCTGAGGATGTCATTCACAACACGGTGTATCTATATTCGGCAGAAACGGGCGAATTTGAGCGGATTTACTTCGGAGAGCAGTCGAACCAGATCCGAATTGATTTCATGTCAGTCGCGTGGAGTTCAGATGGTCGCCACCTATTTTTCAGTGATAATCGTCGGCTGTGGCGCTATGACGTCGATACTCAGCGCGTGACCCCGTTTGAGCCGAGCGATGTTTCAACGATTTTCTACAGCTACACGCGGAGCCTCGGCGAATTTTCCGTGCTGCGGTAACGCCGCAGTGCAGGCGTCTCTCGGTCGTGTTCGTAAGTGCGAGGGTATCTGCTAAGAGATCGCAGCAGCAAACAGCAATATTGATCGCTAAATTAATCAGCTCTGCTCGTCAGAAGAGCGGGTTCAAGATTTAGATATGCAGAAAAGCGAGAGGAGGAGTTCATAGGCGAGCGAGGAAAGGAGGTTGGCAGCGGCGTACTCTCCCACACGGCGACCCGTGCAGTACCATCCGCGCTGGTGAGCTTAACGACCGGGTTCGAGATGGAGCCGGGTGGACCCTCACCGCTCTAGCCACCAACACCCCGTATCCTCCGCTCGCCTTTAGAACACTAGCAAAAGCCTGACAACACACCAACTGCCCACTTGCACACGCGCAGCGCACGCTGACCCAGCAGCCCAAAGCACCAACCTCCCCGCATCAGAAGGCAAAGCCCTCGACCGTTAGTACCGGTTGGCTGCACGCATTGCTGCGCTTCCACCTCCGGCCTATCCAACTGGTCGTCTTCCAGCGGTCTTACCTGGTTACCCAGTGGGGGGTCTCATCTTGAGGTCGGTTTCCCGCTTAGATGCTTTCAGCGGTTCTCCGCTCCGGAGATCGCTACCCGGCGCTGCCACTGGCGTGACAACCGGCACACGAGCGCTCCGTCCATCCCGGTCCTCTCGTACTAGGGACAGCTCCTCGCAAACCCCCTGCGCCCACAGCGGATAGAGACCGACCTGTCTCACGACGGTCTGAACCCAGCTCACGTACCGCTTTAATGGGCGAACAGCCCAACCCTTGGGACCTTATCCAGCCCCAGGATGCGATGAGCCGACATCGAGGTGCCGAGCCTGGTCGTCGATGTGAACTCTTGGACCAGACTAGCCTGTTATCCCCGGGGTAGCTTTTATCCGGTAAGCTACGGCCATTCCACTCTGAGCCGTAGGATCACTAAGTCCGACTTTCGTCTCTGCTCGGCGCGTTGGCCTTGCAGTCAAGCGGGCTTTTGCCTTTGCACTCTGCGGCTGGTTTCCATTCAGCCTGAGCCCACCTTTGAACGCCTCCGTTACCTTTTAGGAGGCGACCGCCCCAGTCAAACTGCCCACCTGCCACTGTCCCCGGTCGCCCGGGTTAGGGTCAAAGCTCTGCCAGGCTGGTATTTCACCGTCGGCTCCACCGAGACTTGCGTCCCAGCTTCTCCGCCTCCCAGCTATCCTACACAGACACAGCCCTAACGCCATGACAGGCTACAGTAAAGCTCCACGGGGTCTTTTTGTCCAGCTGCGGGTAACGCGCATCTTCACACGTACTTCAATTTCGCCGGGTCCCTCGTTGAGACAGTGCTCCACTCGTTACGCCTTTCGTGCGGGTCGGAACTTACCCGACAAGGAATTTCGCTACCTTAGGACCGTTATAGTTACGGCCGCCGTTCACCGGGGCTTCAATTCGGAGCTTGCACCCCTCCTCTTAACCTTCCGGCACTGGGCAGGCGTCAGCCCGTATACGTCCGCTTTCGCGTTGGCACAGACCTGTGTTTTTGGTAAACAGTCGGTAGAGCCTTTTCACTGCGGCCGCCTTGCGGCGGCGCCCCTTCTCCCGAAGTTACGGGGCCTTTTTGCCGAGTTCCTTAACGAGGGTTCTCCCGTTCGCCTGAGTATCCTCAACTCGTCTACCTGTGTCGGTTTGGGGTACGGGCGAGTGACTTCGCCGCTCCACGACCTTTTCTCGTCCCCAGGTCCCGCTCACTTCTTGCCTTGCGGCACGGCATCACGGTCGTTAACCGCTTGCCACCTCCATCCACCCGGAGGCTGAGCCTTCCCAGGGCCTGTCGCTTCGCTCCATCCCTCGGTACCGGAATATTAACCGGTTGTCCATCGCCTACGCCTGCCGGCCTCGGCTTAGGCCCGACTAACCCGACGCGGACTGACCTTCCGTCGGAAACCTTAGACTTTCGGCGACCATGGTTCGCACATGGTTCTCGCTACTCATGCCAGCATTCTCACTCCCGTCCGCTCCAACGTCCCTTGCCGGAACGCCTTCCCCGCGGACGCGACGCTCTCCTACCACGGCCTTGCGACCGTCCCCGGCTTCGGTGCCATGCTTGAGCCCCGTTCCATTTTCCGCGCAGTCGCGTTCGACCAGTGAGCTGTTACGCACTCTTTCAAGGGTGGCTGCTTCTAAGCCAACCTCCTGGCTGTCTCAACACGACCACATCGTTTCCCACTGAGCATGGACTTCAGGACCTTAGCCGCGGGTCTGGGTTCTTCCCCTCTCGACCACGAAACTCATCTCCCGTGGCCCGACTGCCAGGCTCCCCTGCAGGCATTCGCAGTTTGATTGGGTTCGGTAAGCTAGACGCCCCCTAGCCCAGTCAGCGCTCTACCTCCCGCAGTCATCGCCTGACGCTAGCCCAAAAGCTATTTCGGAGAGAACAAGCTATCTCCAAGTTCGTTTGGCATTTCACCCCTAACCACAGTTCATCCCCGACTTTTGCAACAGTCGTGAGTTCGGGCCTCCCGTCCGTGTCACCGGACTTTCACCCTGACCATGGTTAGCTCACCTGGTTTCGTGTCCAATGATGGCCACTGCACGCCCTTTTCAGACTCGCTTTCGCTGCGCCTCCGGGTGTCGCTCCCTTAAGCTTGCCACCACCATTGACTCGCTGGCTCATGCTCCAAAAGGCACGCCATCAGGGTTTTCACCCCTCTGACCGTTTGTAGGCACACGGTTTCAGATTCTCTTTCACTCCCCTCGCCGGGGTTCTTTTCACCTTTCCCTCACGGTACTGGTCCGCTATCGGTCGTCAAGTGTATTTAGCCTTGGAAGGTGGTCCTCCCTGCTTCCCACAGGATTAGCGTGCCCCGTGGTACTCAGGCTGCTCCACACGCATACCGCCCTTCGCCTACGGGGTTCTCACCCTCTCTGACGGCGGTTCCCAACGCCTTCGGCTCGTTTGGTCTGCGCTACCCTGGAGGCCTACAACCCCGCCCCGTTGCCGGAGCGGTTTGGGCTGCTCCGCTTTCGCTCGCCACTACTCGCGGAATCTTTTCTTTTCCTCGGGCTACTGAGATGTTTCAGTTCGCCCGGTTCCCCTCCCTTGCAGGATGACAGCGGTTTGCGCTGCCGGGTTTCCCCATTCGGACATCGCTGGCTATTGCGCCTGCACACGGCTCGCCAGCGCTTTTCGCAGTGTACCACGTCCTTCATCGGCACTTGACGCCAAGGCATCCCCCGTGTGCCCTTACTATCTTTGTCCTCCTGATACGGAGACGTTGATACTCTCGGCTGTTCGGTTCAGGTTGCCCTGCGTGTTGCTTGTTTCTTCGCAGTTGTGTGTTATCAGGTTGTTAAGGTGCCGGCTCCCTCATGCGCGGAAGCCTCTTGCTTGCTGGTCGGGGTGTTCCCCCGGCCGCCGACCGCAACCTCCGTTGCGCCCGCCCGCCGCTGCAACACCACGTCCCTGTGGAGATGAGGGGACTCGAACCCCTGACCTACGCCTTGCAAAGGCGCCGCTCTCCCAGCTGAGCTACATCCCCACGCCGCCCCTTGTGGGTCTGATGCGACTCGAACACATGACCTCACGCTTATCAGGCGTGCGCTCTAACCAGCTGAGCTACAGACCCGCCTGCCGCCCTTAACAACAGAAGTGTGAGACGAAAGTCGCCAACCGCTTCCTTGCGGAAGTTTGTGGTCTTGCTTGCCCGGCGCGCTTGCCAGCCCGCCAGGCTTGTCTCTAGAAAGGAGGTGATCCAGCCGCAGCTTCCGCTACAGCTACCTTGTTACGACTTCGTCCCAGTCACCAGCCCTGCCTTCGACGACTGCTTCCTTGCGGTTCGCTCATCGGCTTCAGGCGTGACCAGCTCCCATGACGTGACGGGCGGTGTGTACAAGGCCCGAGAACGTATTCACCGCACTATGCTGACGCGCGGTTACTAGCAACTCCAGCTTCATGCAGGCGGGTTGCAGCCTGCAATCCGAACTGAGACCGGCTTTTGAGGATTGGCTCCGTCTCGCGACTTGGCTGCCCACTGTACCGGCCATTGTAGCGTGTGTGTCGCCCTGGATATAAAGGCCATGCTGACTTGACGTCATCCCCACCTTCCTCCCGTTTCTCACGGGCAGTCGCGTTAGACACTTGTAACTAACGCCAGGGGTTGCGCTCGTTTTCGGACTTAACCGAACATCTCACGACACGAGCTGACGACAGCCATGCAGCACCTGTGACGGCTCCCGAAGGTCGTTCCCCTTTCGGTTCACTACCACCGCCATGTCAAACCCAGGTAAGGTTCTTCGTGTAGCCTCGAATTAAACCACACGCTCCGCTGCTTGTGCGGGCCCCCGTCAATTCCTTTGAGTTTTAGCCTTGCGACCGTACTCCCCAGGCGGCCGACTTATCGCGTTAGCTACGGCACCCACGCAGGTTTCCCTGCACAGACACCTAGTCGGCATCGTTTACGGCGTGGACTACCGGGGTCTCTAATCCCGTTCGCTCCCCACGCTTTCGCGTCTTAGCGTCAGTTAGGGCCCAGGACGCCGTCTGCACCGCTGGTGTTCCTCCGGATCTCTGCACATTTCACCGCTACACCCGGAATTCCACGTCCCTCTACCCCACTCTAGCCAGGCAGTCTGAATCGTCCTCCCCCAGTTTAGCCGGGGGCTTTCACGACCCACTTACCCAGCCGCCTGCACGCGCTTTACGCCCAGTAACTCCGGATAACGCTCGCCTCCTACGTTTTACCGCGGCTGCTGGCACGTAGTTAGCCGAGACTTATTCCTGCGCTACCGTCCTTCCTCGTCACGCAGAAAAGGGCTTTACGACCCGAAGGCCTTCTTCACCCACGCGGCGTCGCTGCATCAGGGTTTCCCCCATTGTGCAATATTCCTCACTGCTGCCTCCCGTAGGAGTCTGGGCCGTGTCTCAGTCCCAGTGTGGGGGGCCACCCTCTCAGGCCCCCTACCCGTCGTCGGCTTGGTGTGCCGTTACCACACCAACTACCTGATGGGCCGCAGCCCCGTCCTCAAGTGGCTTGCGCCTTTGCTGAGCGCCCTTTCGTTGCGCCCAGTTTATGCGGTATTAGCACGCCTTTCGGCGCGTTATCCCGCGCTCAAGGGCCGGTCAGCTACGTGTTACTCACCCGTGCGCCACTCGGATGCATCCGAAAACGCATCCCCGTTCGACTTGCATGTGTTAAGCACGCCGCCAGCGTTCATCCTGAGCCAGGATCAAACTCTCCGTCAATTGCGTTGGCTCTTTCGTCTTCACACTTCTGTTGTTAAGGTGCTTGCTGCTTCTGACGCAGACGCGCGCTGCTGCGCGCGCCCCTCTAGCTTTCAGTCTACCAGCTCCCACCCCACTAGTCAATCCCTTTTACCCCTTCGCCCTTAATCTCGTTTGCGATATTTGGGTTATTTGGTGTGGGTGCTGCTATATGAAGCTATAGTACAAGAGCCGAATGAACCTGTAAAGGGGGAATTTAGGGGAATTTTGAAAACTGCGGCCTCAAAGTTCGCTGCGACCCAGCATCGCCCGCGTGAGCGTCACGCTGTCGGCATACTCGATATCGCCGCCCACCGGCAAGCCGCGCGCTAACCGCGTAATGCGCACTTGCAAATTGGCCAGATCGCGCTGGATGTACATCGCCGTCGCATCGCCTTCCATGCCGGGATTAGTGGCGATGATCACTTCTTTGATGCCGCCTTTTTCAACTCGGCGCACCAGCTCGCGGATGCGGAGATCATCTGGCCCAATGCCGTTAACCGGTGAGATGGCCCCGTGCAGCACGTGATAGACCCCATTGAAGCTGCCAGTTCGTTCGATCGCCAGCACGTCAAGCGGTTCCTCGACCACGGCGATCGTCGTCTGATCGCGCTGCGCATCGGCGCAAATGGCGCATGGATCGGTCACTGTGATATTGAAGCATACCGAGCAAAAGCGAGTCTTGGCCTTCATCTCGCGCAGCGCATCGGCCAACGTGAACGACACCTCGTCAGGCGCGCGCAATAGATAGTAGGTCAGCCGTGAGGCGGTCTTTGGCCCAATGCCGGGTAGGGCTGCAAATGCCTCGATCAGACGGGTTACAGGCTCCGGAACCGCTTTACTCATGAGGAAGTCCTAGCATAAGTGGGGCACAAGTGTGCCCCTGTCTATTGTGCTGAAGGCAAGGCCTGTGCTGCTAGCCGCCCAGTAGGCCGGTCAGGCCGCCGAGGTCCCCCAACCCCCCTGTGATCGCTTCCATACGCTGGGCTGCCATCATTTGGCTTTGTTCGATCGCTTGATTGATGGCGACGGCCATCAAATCTTGTAGATCGGTCACCCATTCCGGGTCGCTGGTGTCGATCACATCGGGGTTGATCGTCACCGATTGTACGCGCTGATGCCCGGTCATAACGATCGTCACCGCGCCGCCGCCAGCGCTCACTTCCACGGTCTCGTGGGCCAGCGCTTCTTGCGCAGCGACCATCTCTTCTTGCATCTTTTGGAGCTGGCGCATCATACCCATGTTGCCGCCGCTAGGCATACCGCCACCAAAGCCACCACCACTGCGCCGTTTTGCCATCACTATTCTCCTCTTTGCTACTCTCGTGTTGACCCTTCCTCATTGAGCCGGCGCACTTCAGCGCCGAATTCGATCCCGGTCGAAATAAGCGGATCGTCTCTATCGATGCCTAACGCGGTCTCCTCGCGCTCATTCGCGCCAAGATCGGATACCAGCGCGACTTGGACGCGCACCGGAACGCGGAAAACATCATAGAATGCTCGCTCGATCAGCCGTTTTTTGTCCTCGGCTGCCGCGATACGCTTGTAATAAAAATCTTGATCAGTGCCCAGCGTGACGACATTGCCATCAATGCGCAGCACGCGGAAATAATCCATCACACCGCGGCTGGTGCTGCTGTAGCGCTGCAAAGCGCGCAGCACGGTTTCCCAGCGCTCGCGCAGCGTAGTGAGCGGGATGACCGGCGGCTTATTCGGCTCGGCCTGCGCCTGTTCTGGTTGAGGGTGACCAGCCGCGCGGGCGGGTGGGGCTGGGCTTGCCGCTGCCGCTGTGGCTGGCGCAGAAAGTTCGGGTGTGGGGGGCGGCTGCAGGCTTTCGACTAGCGCTAGCTCAAGCGCGAGCTGCGGCTGCCAGCCAGTGCGAGTGTTGGTACTCGCCTCATTGAAGGCGCGCAAAGCGCGCAGCAGCAGGCCGCGCTCGATCAGCGCCGCTTGCTCGGCATAACGCTCACGCTCATCATGCGACGCATCGATCAGCGCCGGGCCGGCCGTTTGCGCCAGCAGCACCCGTCGCAGGTGTTCGATGATCTGGAGGCTGAACTGGCGTGGGTCGGTGCCACTGTCGATCGCCGCGCCAATCACGCGCAGACCCGCTGCTGCGTCGCCCGCGATCAAGGCATTGGTCAGCGCGTGCACAGCTTCGCTGCTGGCCGTGCCCAACAACCGTTCGACCAGCGCCACCGAGATCACCTCGTTCGGGTCAGCGATGATTTGGTCGAGCAGGCTGATGCTGTCTCGCATGCTGCCCGTGCCTTGGCGCGCGATCATCTCGAGGGCCTCGCGTTCTGCGCGCAGTCCCTCCGCCTCGACGATCGCCTGCAGCCTATCGGCGACCTCGCGCACTGAAAAACGCCGAAATTCAAACTGCAAACAGCGGCTTTTGATCGTCGCCGGCACCTTATCGATCTCCGTGGTCGCCAAGACGAAGATCGCGTGTTCCGGCGGCTCCTCGAGGGTTTTTAGCAAAGCGTCGAAGGCGCTGCCGCTGAACCGGTGCACTTCATCGATGATGTAAACTTTGAACCGGCCCTCGCCGGGCGCGAAGGCGATCTTTTCGCGCAGGTCGCGCACATCGTCGACGCCGGTGTGGGTGGCTGCATCGATCTCGATCAAATCGAGGAAACGCCCTTCATTAATGGCGAGGCAGGCTGCGCAGGTATTGCACGGCCGTTTTTCCGGGTCGGGATCGAGGCAGTTGACGGCTTTCGCCAGCAGACGGGCGGTCGTCGTTTTGCCCGTGCCGCGCGGCCCGCTGAGCAGGTAGGCATGGCGTACTCGGGAACTCTTCAGGGCGTTGCGCAGCGCCCGCGTGATATGTTCTTGCCCGACCATGGCGTCAAAAGCCAGTGGTCGCCACTTCAAATAGAGAGCCTGTTCCGGCAATGGCGAGTCTCCTCTAGATAGGCTTTGAGTCTAGCAGTTTTGGGCGGCACGGGCAAGCATGGAAGCTAGGCCGGCCTTAGGCAGGGTAGAGCAGAAACGGGCGGCGCAGGGCGCTGAAGGTTTGCAGAGGTTCGCGCCAATCTTCTAGGATGTTTGGAATTGGGTGGTGCGCGTCGATGTGTTCGCGCAGCGCAGAGCCGCCGCTCAGCACATCGATCGGGTAGGGATCTCCCTCTCGATCTGGCGATACCCAGCCGAAGCGTTCTGGGTTCTGAGCGCGGGCAAAAGCGAGGACATAAAGCGCCGCCTCGACGGGTCGAAAGGTATTGCGATTGGTCACGTAGATCTGGACGCCGGCGCACACCTCGCCAGCATAGCGATCGTGGCCGGGCAGAAAGTGCGCAGCGCGAAAACGCACGCTGTCCAGACCGATCTTATTGAGATCGCGCGCCAGCTCATCGGCATTCAACCACGGCGCGCCAAGGTATTCATAGGGGCGCGCCGTGCCGATGCCGGCGGATAAAACGCTCGCTTCGACCAACCGGCTGCCTGGGGAGACAAGCAGCGCATCGAGCGATGGCAGGATGGGCGATATCGGGACGAAGGCGTAACCCGTGCGGTCGAACCACATGCCGCGCTGCCAGCCCAACATCGGCACGACCGACAGCGCACAGCCGATCTCCGCGACTTGATTGAGGCAGGCGGCCAATTCTCCGGTGGTAAGCCCGTCGCGCGCTGGCAGGGCGAACCCGTTCAGAAGGTGGGCCGAAGGCCCTTCGATGCTGAAGCCGTTCAGGGGCGCGGGCCGGTCGAGCACGAGCACGGGCACGCCGGCAGCGCTTGCAGCGACCAGCGCAGCGGCAACCGCCGCGCCGCTGCTGAAATAGCGGACGCCGACGTGGATCAGATCGATAACGAACAGATCAATATCTGAAAACGCGCCTTCCATCGCCTCGATCGAATAGACCGGGATGCCGCTTGTCGAGCTGGACTCAACCGGCGCACCGGGCGGCAGCGCGCCGTGATAACCTTCTTTGGGGACGACCAATGCGTGGATGGCCACATCGCCGCGCTCGCGCAGCCGATCAAGCGTGGTCACCATCTGCACATCGACGCTGCAAGCGTTGGTCAGTAGCCCGATGCGCCGGCCAGCGATCAACTCCGGAGAATCGCTTAGCAGGTGTTCTAAGCCGTTCTTGATCATCGCTCACCCCCTGAATCGATGGACAGCGCACAATCTTCAAGCCGATTCTGACCCCGTTCGGCCACGAACGCAAACAATTAATGGTCTTTGCTAGAAAATTGCTTTGCGCTACAGTTCGTGTATGAACGAACAAACAGGACCGCCCGATCACGATTACCAGCAGCAGCTCGCGGCCGAGGCAGCGCGATGGGGAGCGCTGGCTTCCGAACAAGCCGGTGAGCTGCCGCCAGAGTGGCTTTACCACCGCAGGCTGCGTCACAACCGTTTGATCCACGGGGCGACTATCGATGCGCTGCTTGAGCAGGTGCGGCCGGGCATGCGCGCGCTCGAGTTGGGCTGCGCCTCCGGCTGGCTGACGCTGGCGCTTGCGCAGCGCGGAGCTGACGCGACTGGGTTGGAAGTGAGCGAGGCGGCGCTGGCCGTCGCGCAAGCCTATTATGAACAGCGTCGCGCTGCAGTTCGTGGAACCTTGCGCTACCAGCAGGCGGATTTAAACACCATCGTGCTGGAGCCGAACGCTTATGACATCATTGCTGCTAAAGGCGTGCTCCATCATCTGGTCGATCTGCCGCATGTCATCGGGCAGATTGCGATCGCGCTTAAGCCGGGAGGGCTGCTTTGGATTGACGATACGGATGGCGAGGAACACCTGAGCAGCGTGCTGGCGGCGGGCGCGCTGTGCTTCATTTTGCCGACGCACACGTCCTATCGCGATAAACTGCGCGCGCTGCTCAAGTTTGGCGCCGCTGCGCCGGCGCGAGTGCGGGCGAGCATCGAGGCGGAGGGGCTATCGCCATTTGAGGGCGTCAGCCGTGGTCAAAGCTGGCGCGCGCTCGTGCGCGAGCGGTTCATCATTGAGCGTGAGATTCCCCATCCATCGTTCACTGGCTATGTCGGCGCGCAGGTGCGGCTGGGCGACCGCGCTGCGCTGCCGCTGCTCTACGGCATCCGTGCGGTCGATCGCGGCCTGACGCGGCTGGGCCTCTTTCGTAATACGGGCTGGATCGTCTTCGCCCGCCGGCCGGCCCATTGACGCGCTCACCGATCGTTTATTTGACAGAACCGGCCAAACGAGACTATAGTCAAATTATCGACGGCGTATACGAAAGGAGGTGATCTGTGTCTAGTCGCAGTCGTATGGGGGTGCTCCCCAACTGACGCCCGACGTTCACCTCGGTGAGTGTCATCCCGTCAGGGAGCACTCCCTACTGCGTCCGCAGCAAAGAGCCGCCGGCAGCCGCTGGCGGCTCCTATTTTTGTGAAGCTTAAGTCCATCCGCCCCGCCGCTGGCATCGGCAGCGAACTGTGGTATGATAGCGTTATGCGAGTTGAAAGACTAGGTGGGGAGACAGCATGGCGCAATCGGACGTCCCAAATCGATGTAAAGCAATGATAATTGGTATGGTGGCGGGTGTCTTCGCTACTGCAGCGCGCCGGGCCTACGAGCGTTCGCTGGCGCCGCGCCTGTTTCCAGAGGCGCAGCCTCCGGCCTTCATTGACTCAACCACAGACGATCCGGTTGAGCGGATGGCGATCGTCGCCCCGCAGTACCGGCCAGAAGAGACCACTTACAATACGCTCGCGCGCGTCATTCACAGCCGTCTCGCGGGCCGCGAAGCGGAAAGCGAAGAGACGCGGGAACTGCTCAAAACGTTGGGCGATTATGGCGCTGGCATGTTGGTGGGGGCGGCTTATGGCTACAGCCGCACCACAACCCGCAGCCGCGATGTAGCCGGTGCGTTCTTCATGGGCATCCGCCTATGGCTGGCGGAGATCTTCGCCGCTCCGCTGCTCGGCTTGCGCGCAGGCCCAACGCGCTATTCGATCGACCAGCATGCGCGGCTGCTTTCCACGATCTGGGCCTTCACCTTCGTCATGACGACGCTGACGCGCGTCGTCTACAAAGTTCTATCGCCACGCCACTGGTGATATTGGGACTGCGAACAGATCAAAAAACGCGAGGCAGCGCCGCCTCGCGTTTTGATTCTTACTGGGTTAAAAGGGATTATTCTTGCGTATCGTCGAAGCTGTCGAACAGCGCAGGCGCGGTGTTCAGCGGCTCGCCGCTCATCAACTGCTCAAAGTGCGGCCGGTCAAGCGTTTCTTGTTCGATCAGCACCTGCGCCAGCCGGTCTAGCTTGTCGCGATGCTCGATCAGTGTGGCTTTGGCGCGCTGGTAAGCCGTTTGCAGAATGCGCTTGACCTCGTTATCGATCTCTTCGGCCGCCTGCTCGCTGTAGTCGCGCTGTTCGTACAGGTCGCGGCCCAAGAACAGCGAACCGCTGCCGCCGCCGAAAGCGCGCGGGCCGAGCGTTTCGCTCATGCCGAACTGCGTCACCATCATGCGCGCGCGCTGCGTGGCTTGCTGCAGGTCGCTGCTTGCGCCAGTTGTGAACTGGTTGAAGACGATCTCCTCGGCCGCGCGGCCGCCCATCAGCGAGGCGATCTCATCTTCGAACTGCTCGCGCGAGCGCAGGAAGATGTCTTCTTCGGGCAGCGACATGACGTAGCCGCCCGCTCGCCCGCGGGGGATAATCGTGATCTTATGCACGGGGTTAGCGTGTTCGAGCAAATGCTGCACGATCGCATGGCCGGCCTCGTGGTAAGCGACCTTGCGCTTTTCCTGCTCGGAGATCACGCGCGTCTTGCGCTCCGGCCCCATGATCACGCGCTCCATGCTTTCCTGAAGCTCGCTCATGCTGATGGATTTCTTATTGCGGCGCGCAGCGAGGATAGCCGCCTCGTTGATCAGATTTTCCAGATCGGCGCCGGAGAAGCCCGGGGTAATGCGCGCCAGCGCTTCCAGCTCGACATCGGCGGCCAACGGTTTGCCTTTGGCGTGCACCTTTAGAATTTCCAAGCGGCCTTTGACGTCGGGATTATCCATGACCACTTTCCGGTCGAAACGACCGGGGCGCAGCAGCGCCGGGTCAAGGATATCGGGACGGTTGGTCGCTGCGATGATGATCACGTTCGTGCCGGTCTCGAAGCCATCCATCTCGACCAGAATCTGGTTGAGGGTTTGTTCGCGTTCATCGTGGCCGCCGCCCAGCCCGGCTCCACGATGGCGGCCGACGGCATCGATCTCATCGACGAATACGATCGCTGGCGCCTCGGCTTTGGCGCGCTCGAACAAGTCGCGCACGCGGCTGGCGCCCACGCCGACGAACATCTCAACGAACTCGGAGCCGCTGATGCTGAAGAAGGGCACCCCCGCCTCGCCGGCGACGGCGCGCGCCATCAACGTCTTGCCGGTTCCGGGCGGGCCGACCATGAGCACGCCTTTAGGGATGCGCGCGCCCAGCCGGATGAATTTTTCCGGCTCTTTCAGAAATTCGACGACTTCAGCCAGTTCCTGTTTGGCCTCTTCGGCGCCGGCGACATCGGCAAAAGTGACCTGAGGTCGCTCCATATCGCGCACAACACGCGCCCGGCTGCGGCCGAAACTGAGCGCTTGGTCTTGGCCTGATCGGACTGATCGCATCATGCGCCACAGCAGCCAGACGATGATTACCGTCGGCACGATTGCGATCATCAGTTGGAAGATGAGGCCGGTCGTGTTATCGCCTTGCTGTTCGGCGAATTGGATGCGACGCAGCTGCTCAGGGGTGACGCCGTACATCACCAGCATATCAAACAGGTCGCTTTCGCGTTCTTTGTAATAGTAGACGCTGCTGCCATTTCGCAGCTCGGCGAAGACATCGGTGCCACCCCGCACCGTGATGGCCACGACGTTGCCTTGCTGCACATTCTGGGCGAGTTGGTCAAGCGTGACGCGGTTGCCGCGCGGCACATTGTTCGGCTGGCCGAAGATAATCACGAACAGTAGCAAAACAACCACACCCATCACAATCCACAAACGCTGTGCGTTGCGATTGGCAAATGGCGAATTGTTGTTCGACGACGGATCAGGCGGCTTGTTGTTCACACGACATCTCCAACAAACGAAACGAACGGATTACGAAATGACGGATCGGGGTGTCTGCGAGAAGGGCTTGTACTAAATCCCACATAACGCGATTATTATAACCTATTTGTTTGCACTGCGCTATAAGCGTGGGATGAGATTTCTCCCAGCGCGGTAACCTTTGTCAAAATACAAATACATAGCCGTTCGTGCCGTTTCGTGTCATAATGAAGTAACATCAATGTCTACATCGTGCTGGAGTGAACTATGGCTCGATGCCCATGCGGACGCTACGATATTCAGGAGAGTGCCAAGATCTGCCCGTACTGCGGCGAGCTGCTTCTCCAACCCATGGCGACACACGCCTTTGAAGATGCTGATGTTGAAGAAGTTGTGCCTCGTTGGGGAACTGCGCGCTTTAATTCGCGCATGAACCTGATCCTTAGCTTGCGCGACAGCAACATGACCTACATCTTCGATGCGAACGAAGTCACCGAACTGACCATCGGCCGGGCAGACCCGCTCACTAGAGAGTATCCTCCGGTCGATTTGACGGAATTTGGAGCTGTTGAAAAAGGAGTCTCGCGCCGACATGCAGCCATCATCCGCAAGGACGGCGGCGCGCTGCACATTGTCGACAAAGGGACGCCGAACGGAACCTATCTCAATGGCCAACGCTTGATCCCGCACCAGCCGCGCATCCTGCGCGATGGCGATGAACTGCGGCTGGGGCGGCTGGTACTGTCAGTACATTTCGAGCGGAATCCATAGTCCCTGTTTTCTCTTGGGCGTTGGCAGCCGGTTCGGCAAGCTGCCGGTTCGGCAAGCTGCCGGTTCGGCAAGCTGCCGGTTCGGCAAGCTAGTTCGGCAAATGGACAGTTGATAGCGCCTCTCTCACGAGGCCGCCAAGTTCCACGTTAGAAGAGTGTTAAGCCCTATACCCAGAAATTGAAAACCCGTGTATGCTTGGTATTGACACGATATGAGATGCGGGGCTACAATGCCTACGCGGGAAAATGAATACGTGCTGTGCTGCGCGCTGACCATTGCGCTATGCTTGGGCCTATAGCTCAGCTGGGAGAGCGCTTCAATGGCATTGAAGAGGTCAAGGGTTCGAATCCCTTTAGGTCCACTCGTTCAGCCTCACAGCACGCCCATTCAACCGCCAGCAGGTCCTTCATCGATGCGTGAGGTGGATGAAGGACCTGTTTCTTTCATCCTCATTATGAAAGATGAGCGAGAAAGGCAAAAGGTTGTGGCGAAGCAGAAACGGAATGTGCTCGAAGGATGGACTTCGCGCGTACGCGGTCTGCTTGAAGATCTTGACCGGCTTGTGAATCCAGAGCCAGCGCCCAAACCCGTCCGCGTCCCGGTGCCCGTTCCGGTTCGTCCGGAGCGCCGCCCGAAACAGAACGAGCCTTATCGCTAAGTGACGACGCAAGCGCTCTCTCGCGCCAATGCGAGAGGGCAGTCGAAAGCACAAGCGCTGCGCCGGACGGTGCATCTGCTTGTGCTTTTTTGTATATTTGTATACTGAACGACCGTATGCTTCGCGCCCTTGGCCTTTATACGGCCGCCTGATGAGACGACTATGACCGAACGTGAACAGTACAATCCCGCGGCAATCGAAACTCGCTGGCAGCAGCGTTGGGAGGCTGACCGCCTCTACCGCGCTGAGGTTGATTGGAGCCGGCCAAAGCATTATGCGTTGACGATGCTGCCTTACCCCAGCGGCGACCTGCACATTGGCCACTGGTTCGCCATGAGTCCTTCGGACGCGCGCGCGCGCTACATGCGTATGAAGGGCTTCAACGTCTTGTTTCCGATGGGCTTCGATGCTTTCGGCCTGCCCGCCGAGAATGCCGCGATTCAGCGCGGCATTCACCCGGCCACATGGACGTACCAGAACATTGAGCGCATGCGCGGCCAACTGCGGCGGATGGGCGCCATGTTCGACTGGGAGCGCGAAATCGTGAGCTGCGACCCCGACTACTACCGCTGGACGCAGTGGTTCTTCAAACTGTTCTACGAGAACGATCTCGCCTACCGCGGCGAGGCGCTCGTCAACTGGTCAGACGCGCTGCAAACAGTGCTGGCCAACGAGCAGGTGATCGATGGCAAAGATGAGCGGCTGGGGCAGCCGGTCATCCAAAAATTGATGACGCAGTGGTTTTTCCGCTATACGCGCTATGCCGATGAGCTGCTCAACTTCGATGGTATCGACTGGCCGGAGCCGGTGCGCATCATGCAGACGAATTGGATCGGCCGCAGCGAAGGCGCGCAGGTCACTTTCCGCGCTGAGCTAGCTGACGCCGATCATCCTGCCGGCTATCCGATCGAGATCTTCACGACGCGGCCAGACACGCTGTGGGGCGCGACGTTCATGGTGCTGGCGCCGGAGCATCCGCTGGTCAGCCGCGTGACGACCCCCGACCAGCGTCAAGCCGTCGAGGCGTATGTCGCGCAGGCGGCGCGCCACTCGGAGCTGGAGCGCACGGCCGAAGGCGGCGGCAAGACCGGCATCTTCACCGGCGCCTACGCGATCAACCCGGTCAATGGCGAGCGCATCCCGATCTGGACGGCCGATTATGTGCTGCTCACATACGGTAGCGGCGCGATCATGGCGGTGCCCGCCCACGATGAGCGCGACTTCGCCTTCGCGCGCGCGTTTGGTTTGGAAGTGCGGCCGGTCATACAGCCAGAGGGCGAGCAGTTTGACGGCGCGACGATGGCTGAGGCTTACGTCGGCCCGGGCTACATGATCAACAGCGGCCCGTTTGATGGAACCTATTCGAACGGCGAGAAGGGACGCAAGAACCCGGCCATCAGCGCGGTGATCGATTGGCTCGCCGAGCGGGGGCTGGGCAAAGAGTCGGTCAACTACCGCCTGCGCGACTGGCTGATCAGCCGACAGCGCTACTGGGGCAGCCCGATCCCGATCCTCTACTGCGAGGATGGGACGATCGAAGCGGTGCCCGACGATCAGCTTCCGGTCGAACTGCCGGCCGATGTACAGATGACCGGCATCGGCAACCCGCTGGCCCAGCATGAATCGTTCGTCAACGCCGTCGATTCAAAAGGGCGGCCAGCGCGCCGCGAGACAG
This sequence comes from Aggregatilineales bacterium, assembly GCA_046719065.1. Lineage (GTDB taxonomy): Bacteria > Chloroflexota > Anaerolineae > Aggregatilineales > Phototrophicaceae > Flexifilum. Next base: position 59,881 of record JBDNDP010000017.1, read on the forward strand.
ATACGATGGATACGTTCATGTGTTCCTCGTGGTATCACCTGCGCTATCTCAGCCCGCACTATGATCGCTGGCCGTTTGACCCGGAAGAAGCCGCCTATTGGCTGCCGGTCGATGTTTACACTGGCGGGGCAGAACACGCGACCATGCACTTGCTCTACACGCGCTGGTTCAACAAGGCGCTGCGCGACCTCGGCGTGTTCGATCAAGCGGCTGCGATCATGGCGCAGCGCGGGCGCAACCCTGAAGGCCTATTCGACGAGCCGATGTTGCTGCTGCGCAATCAAGGGCAGATTTTGGGCGAGGAACGCGCTGGCGATGTCATCGTCGCAGCTGGCACGATGCGGGGCGAAGTGCTGTTGGCGGATCGGGTCATCGTGCTCGAGCGTGGCGGCCGGCCGGTCGTCGAGCAAGCGCCGCCGTTGGAGGGCGCGGCGATCGTGCGCGGCGAAATCATGCGCCGCACCGAGCGCATCCTTCAGGTCGACGATGGCAGCGGCAGCTGGCGCACGGTCGAAGTGCGCGAGGATGCGCGCGTCCTCATCCCGGGTATCGAGGGCGAGGCGAACGTCAATCAACTGCGCCATCACCTCGAGATTCAGCGCATGTCGAAAAGCAAGGGCAACGTCGTCAATCCTGATGAGCTGGTCGACCAGTATGGCGCTGATACAGTGCGCGCTTATCTGATGTTCGGCTTCGACTGGGGCAAGGGCGGCCCGTGGGACAGCCAGAACATTCAGGGCGTGGTGCGCTGGCTCAACGAGGTGTGGGATCTGGTGATTGCCGGACCGCCGGAGGGCGAGGGCGATCCGATCGCTGAGCGAAAGGTTGAACGCAAAGTTCATCAGGCGATCGAGAAAGTGAGCGCGGAGCTGGAAGCATTCAGCTTCAACACTGCGATCGCGGCGCTGATGAAGCTCAAAAATGAACTGCGCGCGGCGCTGCGCGAAGGTGGGGTTGGGTCTGAAGCGTGGCGCTCGGCGGTGCGCGAGATGCTGCTGCTGATGGCTCCCTTCACGCCGCACATCGCCGAGGAGCTGTGGGCGCGGCTGGGCTTCGCGTACAGCATTCACCAGCAGCCATGGCCGCAGTTCGACCCCGACAAGGCGGCCGAAGAGGAGATCACGCTGGTCGTCATGCGCAATGGCAAGCCGATCGACCGCCTGCTCGTCCCTGCTGGCATCGAGGAGGAGGAGGCCAAGCGGCTGGCGCTGGCTAGCGCTGGCGCGCAGCGCGTCCTCAATGGCGGCGAGCCTAAGCGCGTGATTTTTATCGGCGGGCGCGGTAACATCGAGCCGAAGGTCAATATCGTCGTGTAGTCAACCAGAAAGCGGCCGCGGCATGGACAGCCCCGCAAACCCGCCCGGGCCGCCGCGCACGATCGGCGAGCTGCGCGAGACCTCGCTGCATGCGGCGTTGAAGGCTTTGCTCGCGCAGCCGGGCGACTTGATCGAGACGCCCGTTGAAGGGTACGTCGTTGATATCGCGCGTGGAAGCCAGCTGTTCGAGATCCAAACCGGCCGCTTCTCCGGGCTGAAGCCTAAGCTGGCCGCGCTGCTGCCGGGGCATCAAGTGCGGCTTGTCTACCCGGTCGCACAGTCGCGCTGGGTTGTTCGCGCGGCCGCCGATGGGACTGTGCTGCGGCGGCGCAAATCGCCCGTCCGTGGCGTGGCCGAGCAGGTCTTTCGCGAGCTGGTCAGCATTCCGAAGCTGGCGCTTCACCCACACTTCAGCCTCGAGGTCTTGTTGATCGAAGAGGAGCAGATTTGGCGCGATGACGGTCGAGGAAGTTGGCGGCGTCAGCGCTGGAGCATTGCTGACCGACGCCTGCTGCGCGTGATCGACCAACTTCCGCTCGATGCAGCCGGTGATTATCAAGCGCTGCTGCCGCCGGGCCTGCCTGAGGCCTTCACGACGGCTGAGCTGGCTGAAGGCTTAGGGCAGCCGAGGCGGTTGGCGGGCCAAATGGTCTACTGTCTGCGCGAAATGGGCCTTGTAAAGGCGCATGGCAAACGCGGCCGCGCTGTACTTTACCGGCAGAGCGACCCGACGAGGACTCAACATAGATGCTAAGCGGACAAGAGCTGCTGTTAATCGGCATTATCGGCGTGGGCATGGCGATCATCTTGAGCGGACGGCTGCGCGTTGATATCGCTGGCATGTTGATCTTGATCGCTTTAGGGATAACAGGTCTCGTCCAACCTGGAGACCTGTTTTCTGGCTTCAGCGCGCCAGCCATCATCACCATTATCGCACTGTTCATCATTACGCATGCGCTGGAAGAGACGGGTGTCGTCCAGTGGATCGCCGATCGTTTGCGGACGGTCGGGGGCGGGCGCGAGGGGCGGCTGGCGGTCTTGGTCATGGCGACCGGGGCCGGGCTAGCCTTATTCATGAACATCATCGCCGCCGGCGCGCTGCTGCTGCCGGCCGTCATCAGCGTTGCGCGCGATTCAAATGTGCGCGCCTCCAAATTGTTAATTCCCCTTTCTTATGGCACGCTTGTCGGGGCAACCGCCACCTATTTCGCCACAGCCAACATCGTCTTGAGCACGCTGCTGCTGGAGCGGGGGCTGCCCGGGTTGAACGTCCTCAGCTTCGCGCCGACGGGCATCCCGATCATCCTGTTCGGCCTGCTCTATATGGGTTTTCTGGGCGGCCGTCTGCTGCCAGATCGCGAGTCGGTCAGCGGGGTGGTGACGCCGCGCAGCTTATCGCGCAGCCTGTACGAAACCTATCAGCTCGAGGAACGCATGTGGGAGGTGCGCGTGCTGCCTGGCGCGCGCGTCGTCAACCACAAGCTGCGCGACAGCCAGATCGGGGAGGCGCTGGGCGTGACAGTGCTGGCGATTTGGCGCGATCATGAGGCGATCCTCACGCCTGACCCCGATGAACTACTGCTGGCCGAAGACTATCTGCTCGTGCTGGGGCGTGAGGACCGCGTGATGCCGCTCAATGCGTGGGGCCTGAAGGTCGGGCGTGAGAACGGGGTCAACGGCCTACGCGATTATTCGGTCGATCTGACCGAAGTCGTGATCCCGCCGCGCTCGAACGCGATCGGCAAGACGCTGCAAGACCTGCGCTTTCGCAATAAGTATGGGCTAACCAGCGTTGCTCTGTGGCGCGAGGGACGCAGCTACCGCACTGATGTCGGCAAGTTTCCCCTTAAAGTGGGCGATGCGTTGCTGATGGTCGGCCCGGCCAAAAAGATTCAGCAGCTTGCACAGGAACGCGATTTTCTCGTGCTGCAAAGCAGCCATGCCGCCCGCCCGCGCCGCCCTGAGAAAGGTTGGCTGGCGCTGGCAATTTTGCTCGCCGCTGTGTTTGCGTCGATCGTGGAGATTGTGCCGACGGCCGAAGCGATGTTCATCGGCGCAGTGGCGATGATCTTGACGGGCTGCTTGACGATCGATGAGGCATACCGCTCTGTCGATTGGCGCGTCGTCTTTCTGATCGCCTGCATGCTGCCGGTCAGTTTAGCGATGGGCAGCACCGGCCTGTCCGAGCGGCTGGGCAGCTTGATCGTCGATATGACCGCGCCTTTGGGCGGTCTGGCGCTGATCGCCGGACTGTTCCTGCTGGCGATGGTGTTCACTCAATTTTTGACTGGGCAGGTCACCTCGCTGATCGTTGGACCGATCGCCGTGAGCGCGGCGCTGCAGTTCGGCGTTGACCCGCGCGCGGTGGCAGTGGCGACCGCAACGGCCTGCGCCACTGCTTTCCTGCTGCCAACGGCGCACACTGTCAACGTGTTGATGATGGGCCCCGGTGGCTACGAACCGGCCGATTTTCTGCGCATCGGCATCGGCATGACGTTGATCGTATTCATCGTTTTGATAATGGGCATGGCCTTGATCTGGGGCGTTCGCTAGGGCGGGTTAGAGCACCAGCCGCATCTCGTTGCTTAAGCGGAAGCCCAACGACTCGTAGACCGGCCGACCCGCCTCGCTGGCGTGCAGCACCAGCAAGTGATAGGCATTGGCGCGGCACCAATCGATGATCGCTTCGGTGAGTAGATGGGCGATGCCGTGGCGCCGGTGAGCGGGTTCGGTGTACACATTCAGCATGTAGGCGCGCAGCGGGTTCGGCTCCAACACGGTGGGCGGCCATTCCATCAGCCATAGGCCGGCGCCGCCTACGATCGCGCTGGATGTATCGAGCACCAGCCAGCCCCGGTAACGCCCCTGCGCGATTTTCTCGCGCACCCATGGCGCAAAAGCAGATGTCATCGCGTCAAGCTGCTCGTCGCTGCCGCTGCCCATCTCAGCGAACATAGCGCGTCGCTGCCGCAGGATCGTTGGCACATCGTCAAGGGTCGCCGGCCGGAGGGTATAACTTTCGCTCATAGATGCCTCGCTCACGGAATCAAAGCTGGTTCGTGACAGCGCAGTGACTACCGGGCGATGTGCGCGAGGTCATGGCTGCCGCGCAAACCGGCACAGAACCCGGCCCACTTTACGCAAGTCGCGCTGCCATTTATACTAGGCGCAGTTTATCCCAAAACGTACCATCACGTTCAAGCGTTCCTGATTCGCGCACCCGCGCGCTCAAGTCGCTGCAATTGATCAGTCACAGCAGGAGAATCGAAATGAGCAAAATCCCGGTAACAGTCGCTTATGGAGACGGCATCGGCCCTGAGATTATGGAGGCTTGCCTGCATATTATCAACAGCGCAGGCGCAGAGCTAGAGATCGAGGAGGTCGTCGTCGGCGAAAAAGTGTACCTAAGCGGCAACACGTCCGGCATCGACCCCGCGTTTTGGGACTCGATTCGGCGCACGAAAGTCTTTTACAAAGCTCCACTGACGACTCCGCAAGGCAGCGGCTTCAAAAGCATCAACGTGACCACGCGCAAGACATTGAGCCTGTACGCGAATGTGCGTCCCAGCCGTTCGCTGTACCCGTTTGTGGATACGAAACATCCCAATATGGACCTGGTTATTATTCGTGAGAATGAGGAGGACCTGTATGCAGGCATTGAGCACCGCCAGACCGATGAAGTGTATCAATGCCTGAAGCTCATCTCGCGGCCCGGCAGCGAACGCATCATTCGCTATGCGTTCGAGTATGCCAAAGCCAACAATCGCAAAAAGGTGACCTGTTTCACCAAAGATAACATCATGAAGCTGACGGACGGCCTGTTCCACAAGGTCTTCGACGAGATCGCGGCCGATTACCCAGAGATCGAGGCCGAGCATTGGATCGTCGATATCGGCGCGGCCAAAATGGCCGATACGCCGGAAAACTTCGACGTGATCGTTTTGCCGAATTTGTACGGCGATGTACTTTCCGACGTGGCCGCACAGATCGCTGGCTCGGTCGGCATGGCCGGCAGCGCCAACATCGGCGAACATGCCGCCATGTTTGAAGCCATTCATGGCTCTGCGCCGCGCCGCGCCGGCCAAAACTTGGCTAACCCCTCTGGCCTGCTGATGGGCGGCGTGATGATGCTCGTCCATATCGGCCAGCCGGAAGTCGCTGAACGGGTGCACAATGCGTGGCTGCGGACGATCGAAGACGGCATTCACACCTACGATATCTACCGCGAGGGGGTGAGCAAGGAAAAAGTGGGCACGCGCGAATTCGCGCAGGCGATCGTGGCGCGTTTGGGCCAGCGACCGGAAACGCTCGCGCCGGTGAGCTACGCGCGCGGGGCCGGCATCCCCACGGCAATGCCAGCGGTCTACCGCACGCCAGCCTCGCGCAAGCTGGTCGGCGTCGATGTATTCCTCTACTGGGATCAAGAAGGGCGAGACCCGCAGGTATTGGGCGAGGCGCTGAAAAAGACAAGCAATGACGAGATCGCGTTGTCGATCATCACCAACCGCGGCTTGAAGGTGTGGCCCGGCGGCGCGCCGGAGACGTTCTGCACCGACCATTGGCGCTGTCGCTTCATGTCGCCAGCCGATGGCCAGCCCATCACTCAGCAGCAGATCATCGACCTGCTTCAGCGCGTGCACGACGGCGGCTTCGACATCATCAAGACCGAGCAGTTATATTTCTTCGATGGTGAGCCAGGTTTCTCGTTAGGACAGGGGCAGTAAGCGCTTTAGCAGCGCTGTGCAGACAGGGCGTTCCGGTGGATCGCCCTGTTTTGCGCAGGAAAAACCGCCCGTAAACGGCGGGCCTTAGGCTTAGAAATGTGCTATACTCTTGACATTGTCGTTTGCAAAGCAAAAGGGTTATGGCATGAATCTGGGACCGACTGAACTGATCATCATCCTTGTGATCGTGTTGCTGCTGTTTGGAGTTGGGCGCGTCTCACGGATTGGTGGCGAGTTGGGCAGCGCAGTCGCAAACTTCCGCAAAGGGCTGGAAGACGGTTCAAAACGCAACGCCGAAGAACAAAACAAAAACGCAGATTCCTCCGCCGCGCCGACGAAGCCCACTGAGTGAAGGCTAGGCGCAGGAAGTTTGTTTCGCCTTGGCTTGCGCTAGCCCCGGATGTTTAAACATCGCCTGCTCGCAGGCCAAGCGCGATCAAGGCGCGATACCCCATACGTAAACCGGGCCGTTTGCGTCGAACAATAGCAGCAGGCGGCCATCGTTCGTCCAGTCGATGCGCAGCACCTGCCGGGTTCCCACATCAAGGTTGGCGCGGCCGATGGATTGGCCGCTGACCTCAGCCAGATTCCATAACTGCACTGCACCGCCCAGCACCGTTGTGATCAACATCGTTCCATCCGGCGCATAATCCAAGTCGATCTGGCTCCCGCGCACGTCGGGAAGCTGGCCCAGCAGCATACCCGTCACTGGGTTCCACAGCGCGAGGCCGCTGGCTCGCCCGCCGCCGATCAGGGTTTGGCCGTCTGGCCCGTAGCGCAGGAGCTGCCCCGCTCCGCCTGCTGGAGCTTCAAGGATGATTGGCTCTGCCGTTTCTGTCATCGACCAGAGGCGCACATCGCGATCGGTTCCGATCGCGAGCTGGCCACCCTGTGGTGCAAAGGCGAGCCGGCCGACCACGCCCTCTTCGGTTGCCAGTTCGGCGCGCTGCGTGCCGGTCGCCCATTCCCATACTCGCACGCGCTGATCGCCGCTGGCGGTCGCCAGCAGGTCGCCGTCGGCAGACAGCGCCAGCGCCGTAATAGGGGCGCGGTGCGCGTTCACCGTGACGAGCGCGCGCCGCTCGAACAGATCCCAAATCTTGACGGTGCCGTCAACGCCGCCGATGGCCAGCCGGTCATGTTCGCCATCGAAGGCTAGTAGACTGCCGTAATTTGTATGGCCAACCAAAGTATTGCGAATAGCGCCAGTTGCCGGGTCATAGATCGTGACGCTGCCGTTGCCGCCAATCGCGTAAATCTCGGTCTTATCCGAGGCGTAAAAAGCCCGCGTCGCGTCGATGCGGTCCGTGCTGAAGACCAGTTCACCGGTCAGCAAGTCCCAAGCCAAGATTTCGGTATTATTGAGCGCAATCAGGCGAGTGGCATCTGGCGAAACAGTGTGGTCGAACAGCGTGCTGACGACGTTCGGCTGGTTGAGCTGGCCCAGTCGCCTAAGCCGTTCAATGTTATCTAGCCGGATGGGGGCTGCTGACTCGATCCAGCTCGGCTCTAACGTGGGCTGCGGGTTGCTGATCGAGCTGCCACAGGCCGCCAGCCACAGCACAGCGAGTAGGGCGAATAACAGCCGGCTGCGAAGCTGGATCGTCATACGCAGAGACAAATCGCGTTCCTATCGTCGATCATCATAGCGCGTAAGCCATCTCCAGCTCGTCCCGCAGATGCAGGTAGCTCTCGTAGCGCGCGCGGCTGATCGCGCCCGCTTCGACCGCGGCGCGCACAGCGCAGCCCGGCTCGCTGCGGTGGGTGCAGTCGCCGAAACGGCAGGCGGCCACGCGCTCGGCGATCTCGACGTAATAGGCATCGAGTTCTTCCGGTTCAACGTCCCAAACATTAAGCGTGCGGATGCCCGGCGTATCGGCCAAGTACCCGCCCGTCTCGAGGCGTACCAGCTCGCTGTCGCGCGTAGTATGGATGCCCTCTTGATGATAGCGGCTGACCGCCTTGACCGCGCGCCCCAATCCAGGTTGGATTTGGTTGAGCAGGCTGGTTTTGCCGACGCCGGAAGGCCCAGTGAAGACCGAGATCTTATCATGCAGCAACTCGCGCAGCGCCTCGATGCCGATACCTTCAAGCGCGCTGGTGTGGATGACCGTGTAGCCGAGCCGAGCATACGACTCGAACAGGGCACGGCTGGCGCCATCGGCATCGAGATCGATCTTGTTCAGGATCAAGATGATGCGCTCTAGATCGGCCTTCTCGCCGATGACCAGAAACCGGTCGATCAAACGCGGGTTGGGTGCGGGCTGCGCGGCGGCGAAGACGAGCAGGAGCTGGTCAGCATTGGCGATGATTACCTGTTCACGTTCTGGGCTTCCAGCGCCGCGGCTGCCCTCGGTGCGGGCGGCACGCGAGATAACGCTCGTTCGCGGCAGCACCTCTTCGATCACACCCGTGCCATCCGCGTTCAGGCTGATGCGAACGCGATCGCCGATCGCGGCGATATCGGAGGACTGGGCTTCTTCCATCAGCCGGCCACGCAGGCGGCACACGATTTTGCCGATATCGGCGGTTTCTACCCAAAAGAACCCGCTTTGCTCTTTCACAACCAGCCCGTCGTGCAAACGCACCTCCCTCAGTTTATGGTTATGCCGCGTTTTGAACCCCGTTTCTATTCTACACAAAAATTGCTCTCTGCTATCGCGGCGGTTGTGGTATTATGATAAGCGTTCGTCTCAAAGGATTTGCGAGGTCTTTATTGTGTCTATCGAAACCGAACCACAGAGCGAACGCTTTGATGATGCTCCGCGCCCGATTGCGAAAGCGCCCTCGGCAAACGACCCGGTCGTTCAAATCCCGCGCGTCACCTTCAACTATATCGTTGTTGCGATCACGTTTCTCGTCGTCGGCCTTGTGATCGGCGTGCTCGCTTATGATCGCGTGAACCGAGATAACCGCGTCAGCAGCGAGGCGCTCATCAATCAGGCAGTGGCAACGGCGATCGCGGCCGTGCCGACTGCTGCGCCGGCGGCCGTCCCGGCAGCCCCGCCGACTGTGGATCCGGATTTCCGTTACGACGTCTCAGATGTTGGCCGCCCGGCGATTGGCCCAGAAGATGCGCCCGTCACGATCATCGAATTTGGCGATTTTCGCTGCGGTTTTTGCAGGCGCTTCAATGACGAGACGCTCGGCCGGCTGCTGGCCGATTATGAGGGGCAAATACGCTTCGTCTATCGCGATTTCCCGATCTTAGGGCCAGAATCGCTGCAAGCAGCGCTGGCAGCGCAGTGCGCGCATGAGCAAGATCGGTTCTGGCCTTTCCACGATTTGTTGTTCACTAACCCGCAAAGCCTAACGCGGACGGCGTTCATAGACTATGCCGAACAGCTCGAGCTGGACATGGAGGATTTTACAGCCTGTTTGGAAGAAGAACGGCACGCCGAGGTCGTACTGCAAGACTATCAAGATGGCGTTAGCGTTGGTGTCGGCGGCACCCCGACGTTCTTCATCAACGGCAAAATTCTGGTCGGGGCGCAGCCCTATGCCCAGTTCGCACGGCTCATTGATGCGGAGCTGGCGGCCATCGAAGGATCGTAGCGGCTGCTAAAAGCAGACCGAAGCGAACGCGGATGTCCTCTAAAAGGACATCCGCGTTTTTGTTACCCCCTAATTTTTAGGGGGGTAAAATCGCAAAGATCGTGATAAATTTATTCTGTAATTACGAAATCTTCTTCGTAATGAACCGCAAGTGATCTGACCGATTTAAAGCGATGAGGAGAAGCAATCATGGGTAATGGTGGCACTTGGGATCGGATCGCCGGCAACTGGAAGCAGTTCAAGGGTGAAATCCGCAAGCAGTGGGGCGAGCTGACCGACGATGAACTCGAAATGATCGCCGGTGAGCGCGACAAACTAGTCGGCAAGATCCAAGAGAAATACGGCATTGCCAAAGATGAGGCCAACCGCAAGATCGATGAGTGGTCAGAGAGCCTGAAGTTCTAGTTCATCAGCAAGCAAACAAAAACGCCCGCCAGCAATGGCCGGGCGTTTTTAGTTTCTGCACAGCGCAGCGTGAGGAGGATGGACCCAGGTGGGGTCGAACCACCACGCTTCCCGTTA
>JBDNDP010000018.1:0-69607 GCA_046719065.1 Aggregatilineales bacterium
GCGCGAGCGCGCCCTGCGCGCCTTCCGGATCGGTCAAGGGATGCAGATGGGCGAAGCCGGGCAGGCGCGCCATATCCTCATTGATCTTGGGGTTGTACTTCATCGTGCATGAGCCGAGCGGATAAAAGCCCTTGTCGATGGCATGATTGAGCGCGCTCAAGTTCACGAAATGGCGAACCACTTGCAGCTCGCTCACCTCAGGCAGATCGAGGTCTTCGCGCAGCAAGTCTTCCGGCAGAGGGCTTTCCGGCACATCAACCGCCGGCAGGCGAACGCCATGCCGGCCCGAGACGCTCAGTTCGTAGATCAAAGGTTCTGTCATGCGCTTGCCTCTTTCAACAGCGCAACCAGCGCATCAATTTCATCTTTACGATTCATTTCCGTGACGCACAGCAGCATATGGTCTTTCAAGTGCGGGTAATCTTCGCTTAGGTCGTAACCACCGATAATGCCATGTTCGATCAGGCGATCGTTCAGCTCACTGACGGGCCGCGGACAGGCGACCACAAATTCATTGAAAAATGGTCGGCTCCGGTTCACTTGATAACCGGGCAGCCTGTCAATCTGGTCGGCAGCGTAATGGGCTTTGTGGTAGCACAGCTCGGCCGCCTTGCGCAGGCCGTGCTTGCCCATAGCCGAGAGATAGACGACGGCAGCCAGCGCCATCAACCCCTGATTGGTGCAGATATTGCTGCTGGCTTTCTCGCGACGGATATCCTGCTCGCGCGGACGCAGCGTCATCACGTAAGCACGCTTGCCATCAGCATCGACCGTTTCACCGATGATACGGCCAGCGATGCGGCGAACATACTCGCTGCGGCAGGCGAAGTAACCCAGATACGGCCCGCCAAAGCTGAGCGGAATGCCCAGCGGCTGTCCTTCGCCAACGACAATATCGGCTCCTAATTCGCCGGGAGATTTGAACAGTCCCAACGCGATCGGGTTGGCGACAACCACCAGCAGCGCCCCGACGCTGTGTGCACGTTCCGCCAGCGCCTCAATGTCTTCGATTTGACCGAAGAAATTTGGATAGCCAACGGCGACCATCGCGGTATCTTGGTCGATCGCGTCGAGCGGTCTGGCGCCGTCTTCCGGCGTCTCGTCACCAGTGATGGTGAGCCCGCTATATTGGTGGTAGGTGCGGACGACGGCGCGGTACTGCGGATGGATATAGGGGCTGAGCACGATCTTCTTGCGTTTGCCACGACCGACATCGACTGCCACGGTGACGGCTTCCGCAAGGCTGGTCGCGCCGTCGTAGTGGCTGGCGTTGGCGGCATCCATCCCCGTAAGCTGGCACATGATGCTCTGATACTCAAAGGTGGCTTGCAGTGTGCCTTGGCTCATCTCTGGCTGGTAGGGGGTGTAAGCAGTATAGAATTCACCGCGCAGCAAAATATGGTTGACGACTGCCGGGATGTAGTGATGGTAGGCACCGGCGCCGCGGAAGATGCTGTAGTCGGCGGCATGTTCATTTGCTTCGGCCAGCGCTTGCAGTTCAGCGGCGATCTCCACTTCGCTCAGCGGCGCCGGCAGATTTAAGGGCGGAAACCGGTGCGCGGCTGGCACAGCCTCGAACAAATCCTCGATCGTCGTTGCGCCGATCGCATCCAGCATTTGCTGGCGTTCAGCGTCAGTGTGAGGAATGTAGCTCATCAGAATGCCTCACCTCTCACTAGCGCGAAGCGCAGTATGCAGCATAGGCTTCGGCATCCATCAGGTCATCGACGGCGGTTTCGCCGCTCAGCTTTAACTTGACGATCCAGCCTTTGCCATACGGGTCGGCATTGATCAACTCCGGCTCGCTCTCAAGCGCGCTATTGACCGCAATGACGGTGCCGCCGACGGGCGCATAGAGATCGGAAGCGGCTTTGACTGACTCGACGACGCCAGCGCTGCCGCCTTTTTCGATCGTGACGCCAACTTCCGGCAGTTCAACGAAGACGATATCGTTCAACTGATCCTGCGCATAATCTGAAATGCCGATGGTGGCCGTATCGCCTTCGATGCGAACCCATTCATCGCTGCGGGCATATTTTAAATCTGATGGTGTGTTCCAGCTTGCCATCATAAGCCTCCCAAATAAAAAGAGCACACAAAACGTTGCTGTGCGCTCTGTCAGCAAAAGACTTCCAGAGAGATTGACCAGCGCGTCCTTGTAGCCTGAGAGTTTCACCGCCAGCCCAGCCTTACTGACGGTTTGCCCCTTCGGCGTCCTGCTGAGCAGGCGCTCTCCGCACGGGTCTTACGACGATTTAATGGTCGTAAAGTGTAGCGTTTTTAGCGCTGCTTGGCAAATTGCTGCCTACGAGACAGCGATGATCTCGGTTGAAATTCTAACTATGAACTTGTTAGAGGTTATTCGCCTTGACTTAACCAAAGGTGCGCGTTGGTGTAACGGCGCCTTAACCCGCGCGAGCTATCACCAATAGTGTCGTCATATACCACACTGGTTAAGGAGAATCGTAATGCTGCGCGTTTTCTTCGCTATCCTCGCAATGCTAGTCGTTCTAAGTGCGGCTGTCGCGCAAGAGCCGTTCCAACTGACGATCATGCACACCAATGACACCCACACCTACCATGAGCCAGACGCCGATGGCAACGGCGGCGTGGCGATCATGAAGACCGTGATCGAGCAAATCCGCGCCGAAGCGCCGAATTCGCTTTTGTTAGATGCCGGCGATCGGTTTACTGGTACTTTGTTTCACTCTCGCTATCTTGGGGCCGATAATGCGTTATTGATGAACCTGCTCGGCTTTGACGCTATGACGTTGGGCAACCATGAATTCGACAACGGCGAACAGGTGCTGGCTGATTTCATTGACTCGGTCAATTTCCCGATCGTCGCAGCCAACATCGAGATTCCCCCAACCTCACCCCTCGACGGCAAAATCCTGCCTTATGTCGTCATCGATATGAATGGGGAGCAGGTCGCCATCATTGGGTTTACGACTCCTGAGACGCGTTTCCTAGCGCGAGTGAGTCAAGATGTAATCTTTGGCGAAGACGCTGTAGAAATTGTCCAGTCCATCGTCGATGAGCTGACTGCAGAGGGAATCAACAAAATCATCTTGCTGGCGCACCTCTCATACCAAAGCCAACTTGAGCTAGCCTCGCAGGTGACCGGCGTCGATGTCATGATCGGCGGTGATAGCGAGACGCTGCTGAGCAATATCTACGCTGTGGCCGGCGGCCGCTACAGCGCGGTCGTTGAAGGCCCCTACCCGACAGTTGTGACGAGTCCAAGTGGCGAGCCGGTGCTGGTCGTGCAGGCGTTTCGTCATAACCGGTATTTGGGTCGTCTGAATGTGACATTCGACGCGAACGGCGTCGCTGTCAGTTGGGACGGCGACAACATTTTGATGTCGCGCTACATCCCCGCAGACCCGGAAGTTCAGGCCCTGTTGGAAGAGCTGCGGCAGCCGCTCGATGAAATGAGGGCTGAAGTCGTCGGTCAAACGGCCGTCTACCTCGATGGCGACCGCAATGAATGCCGGTCGGCAGAATGCAATATGGGGAACTTGATCGCTGATGCAATTCGCCAAGATACGGGCGTTCAGATCGCGTTCATGAATGGCGGGGGGATTCGCGCGAGCATCCCAGTGGCGACGGATCGGCCAGAAGTGCTGCTGCTGCCCGAACCATTGGATGTGACCTTTGGCGATGTGATGACAGTTCTGCCGTTCCGCAACCGCATCTCCACCTTTGAGCTGACGGGCGCAGATGTCCTTGCGGCGTTGGAAAACGGCGTCTCGCGCGTCGGGGGCGATACCGGCACCGGCCGGTTCCTACAAGTTTCAGGGCTGCGCTATTCGTGGGATGGCAGCCGTGCGCCCGGCGAGCGCATCGTTAGCGCGGAGATCCTCAATGAGGATGGCAGCTTTAGCCCCATCGATCCCGAAGCAGTTTATCGGGTTGCTGCGAATGATTTCTTGCGCAACGGCGGTGATGAGTTCTACATGTTCCGCGACAACGCTATCAACGCGCGTGATGATGGAAAAGAACTTGATGTTGTGCTGATGGAGTATCTCGCGGCTAACAGCCCGGTTATGCCAGAAATCGAGGGGCGCATCACTCGGATTGACGAGTAGCTCAACTTGTGACGGCTGACGGGGCGCCAATAACAAGCGCCCCGCCATCGAAATTCGACTCGCCTCGCATTTATCCCTCAACCGCGTTAGGCCATCCATCGCCCTTGCCCCCTCTGCAACCAAGACATGGTATTCGACGTACAGAAAACAGTATAATCATCGCATACTCAGCCTAGCGGGGGAGAACGACGCTATGGCATTCAATCCGGGCGATATGATCGGCCAGTATCGCATCGAAGCACAGCTCGGCTATGGCGGCATGGCGACGATCTACAAAGCCCACCATGCTCGTCTGGCGCGCAGCGTCGCGATCAAAGTGCTGCACCCGGCTTTCGTGCAAGACCGAAATTTTCTCGCGCGCTTTCAGCGCGAAGCGCAGATCGTCGCCGGGCTGGAACACCGGCACATCGTGCCGATCTATGATTTCGACGAGATCGATGGCCAGCCCTATCTGGTGCTCAAATATATCGAGGGAGAGACGCTTAAAGCGATCGTCGAACGCGGCGCGCTCCCGCTCAGCGAGATTCTCCGCATAATGACGCCGATCGCCGATGCGCTCGACTATGCGCACGGGCAAGGCGTGCTGCACCGCGATATCAAACCGAGCAACATCTTAATTGAGCGCGATGGAACGCCCTATCTGACGGATTTTGGGTTAGCGCGCATGGCGCAAATCGGCGACAGCACGCTGAGCACCGATGTGCTTTTGGGCACGCCGAACTACATCTCGCCGGAACAAGCGCTCGGCCGCAAAGATATCGATGCCCGCGCTGATGTTTATGCGCTTGGCGTCGTGCTCTACGAGCTGGTCACCGGCCGAGTACCCTTTAGCGCCGATACACCCTATGCCGTCATCCACGACCACATCTACAGTGAGCTGCCCAAGCCAAGCGCGATCAATCCTCAGATCCCGCCCGCAGTCGAAGCGGTGCTGGTGAAGGCGCTGGCGAAGGCTCCCGAGGAACGTTACGAATCAGCCGGTACGCTGGTCGCCGCTTTCCGAGATGCGATCACCTCTTCGGGCCTCGAACAACGCGAGCCGTTGGTCAAGGCCGCCAGCCCGCCTATTACCCGCTCGCAGCTGTTCAGAGACGATCAGCCAACCACGCCGTTCCCGACGCCGCAGCCAGTCTCGGCTGCGCCGCCGCTCTCAGAGAAGTCCAAGCGCCACCGTGAAGTCGAAGCTTCGTTGGACTTCAATTTTGAGAACATTGGGCGTACGCTGGGCAATCTGGGCAGTCAGATTCGCGACGTCGTCGAAGATAGCATCGATCGATTAGAGGGCAAAGACCTCGATCTTGCGCCGCCCGATGACTATCGCGCCGCGCGAAGCCGCGCCGAACGCTCAGTCAAAAACCGAAGCGAGTTCTTCGGCCATTTGGCTAGTTTTGTCGCAGTCAACTTGTTTTTATGGGCGCTCTTCTTGTTCGTTTTAGCGCCAGGTGGCGGCTTTCCGTGGCCCTTTTTCGTCACGTTCGGTTGGGGAGCGGGTTTGGCTGCTCACGCTATCGAGACATACGCGCAAACCGGCGCGCGCGGGATCGAGCGGACGCGTCGCATTCACGAAGGGCTGCGCGAGCGCTACGGCGACGGTTGGTGGGAAACGGTGAGTCGGGCTGAATTGCGCCGCGCGCGCAATCAGATCGATAAGCCGTATCATGATCGCGTCGAGCTTGGCCAGCACATCGTAGTCTATGTCATGATCAACGTGATGCTGTGGCTGATTTTCCTGAGCGCTGGCCCATTTATTGCGGTGGACGAACCCGGGTTGATGGAGATCCTGCGCTTCCCGTGGCCCATGTTCGTCACCATCGGCTGGGGGATCGGCTTGGCGGCTGACGCGGCCGAGAAGTTAAGCTCGCGCCGGAATGAACGCGCTATCGAGCGTGAGATGGAGGCTGAACGCCGGCAGCTTTATGGCGAGAAGGCCAAGCGCGACAGCTACTACGATGATGACGATGACGACTACAGCAGCGATGATCAGCTCGATGTACGGCTGACTGGCGACGGTGAGCTGACTGACAGCATGATCGACGAGATTGAGCGCCAGCAGCGGCTAAAACGCCGCTAATTCATCAGGAGCGTTTATGAACCGTCCCTCGATCCCGTTTGACCGGGCCGCCGACTACTACGACGCGACGCGCGGTTTCCCGCCCGGTGTCGAAACCGATGCCGTGGGCCTGTTCGTGCAGGCAGGGGCGCTCAGCAAGCGAAGCCGTGTCCTTGAGATCGGTGTGGGCACCGGGCGCATCGCGCTGCCGCTGGCGCCGTCGGTCGGTGCCTATATCGGGATCGACCTCTCGGAGCCGATGTTGCTGCGTCTGCGCGAGAAACAGACCACCGAAACCATTCATGTGGTGCGCGGCGACGCCACGTGCCTACCGTTCGCTGGCAGCGCTTTTGATGCAGTCATCGCCGTCCATATTTTTCATTTGATCCCGGATTGGCGCGCGGCCCTTGCCGAGGTTGCGCGCGCCCTGCGCCCGGGCGGCGTCTTGATGCATGGCTATGGCCAGCGCATCGGTCATGATGGGTTAGATGAATTCATCGATACGCTGACGGAAACCGCGCGGCAGCGCAGCGGGATCGCGCCGCGGCGCGCACGCAGTGCTTTCCTCGATGAGGCGGGCTGGCAGCCGCTGGGCGAAGAACTCGCCCACACCTTCACATCCCTGCGCGCGCCGCAAGATATCGTCGAAGGCTTTCGCGCGCGCATTTGGTCGCACACGTGGGATATGACGGACGACGAGCTGGCAGAAGCGGTCGCCCGCCTGCAAAACTTCATCGACAGCCATTATGACGAGCCGCGTGAGCCGCGCCGCGTCGAACAGGTCTTCCGAGTGAGGGCTTACCGGCCGCCCGACGTTTGATCCCGTGAATCTGCTGCACATTACGCCCTATTACCCCCCAGCTTATGCCTTCGGCGGGGTTGTGCGCGCCGTGCACGGCATGGCGACCGCGCTGGCCGCCCGCGGCCATTCCGTCACAGTGCTGACCACCGATGCGCTCGACCGCGATCGACGCATCGAGAGCCCGCTCGATACCTTCATCGATGATGTGCGCGTCGTGCGCGTGCGCAACGCATCGGTGTGGCTGCGCGGTCGCACCAACTTATCGACCCCTCTCTCCATGAAAAAGGCGGTCGGGCCGCTCATCGCCGCGGCCGATCTCGTTCATTTTCACGAATTCCGCACCGCCGAGACGCTGTTGCTCGCCCCGCAGGCGGCGCGGCACGGGCTGCCGCTCGTCCTATCGCCGCACGGCACCTTGACGACGGAGACGGGCCGTGGCAGCCTGAAACGGCTGTGGGATATCGCGTTTAGCCCGCGGCTGGCGCGCTGCTTCAGCGCTGTCGTCGCGCTAACGGCCGCCGAACGCGCTGAGGCTGAAGCGTTCTGGAAAAGGCTCGGCACGCCCGCGACATTTTCGGTCGTGCCTAACGGCGTCAACCCGGCCGAATTCATCGATCGTGATGGTGCCCGCGCGGCCTTTCGCGCACGTTGGGGATTAAGCGATGCGCCAGTTTGCCTGTTCCTCGGCCGGTTGCATGCGCGCAAAGGCATCGACTTCCTCATCCGCGCCTTCCAAATCGCTCGCCTTGAACAAGCCTACCTCGTGATCGCTGGCCCGGACGAGGGCATGCTGGCTACGATCACGCCGTTGATCGCGGCCGACAGGCGTATCGTCCTCACGGGCTATCTCGATGATGAGGGCAGGCGGGCGGCGCTGGCCGCCGCGGATGTGTTCGTGCTTCCAGCGCTTGGCGAAGGGCTGTCGATAGCGGCGTTAGAGGCGCTGGCGAGCGGACTGCCGGCCATCCTCTCGCCAGAGTGCAACCTTCCCGAAGCGGCTGCGGCGGGCGCAGCGCTGATCGTCGAGCGGCAAGTTGAGCCGCTGGCTTCAGCGCTGACGACCCTGATGAGCAACCCCGAACTGCGCGCGGCAATGGGAGAGCGAGCGCGGGCATTGGTGAGCGAGCATTTTACGTGGGATCGCGTCGGCACCCAGCTTGAGACAGTTTACCAATCGTTGGTTAAGCGTCAGCATACTCTCGGCTAACATAACGGCGAGTCGTGCTCCCGTTTGTTAATCGAACATGGTAGCATCATCTTTGTCACAGATGGAGCTACCATGACTGAAGAAGCTTTATTAACCGCATTGCTCATTTTTTTCCTGCGCGTGCTTAACAATGGCATCGGCACTGTGCGCTTAGTGATGCTCGCGCGCGGCCAGCGTTTCTTGACAGCCGTACTCGGGTTCTTCGAAGCATTCATTTTCGCGGTCACCGTCGCCGGCGTCGTCACCGATTTGACGAATTGGCTGAATATGCTGGCGTACTGCGGCGGGTTTTCGGTTGGCAGCTACTTGGGCATGGCACTCGAGTCGCGCTTCATCACGAGCTACGTCTCCGTTAACGCGATCGTCAGTGAAGGTGGGCAAGAGATCGCGCAGGCGCTGCGGCAGGGCGGCTATGGTGTCACCCTAACGCAAGGCGAAGGGTTGAAGGGGCCGGTGCACATCGTGCGCAGCGTCGTCCAGCGCCGCGATGTCCCCAAACTGATCGACATCATCAACGAAACCCACCCTCACGCCTTTGTCGCCGTTGAGGAGGAACGCGTGGTGCACCGAGGTTATATTCGCGCCGGGCGCAACCAGCCGACGATGTAAACGATGCAATGCGCAATCCATGAAAAGCGGGCTTAGATATAAAAACCTTCGCGCGGCATGGTGATGCCCGGATGCGCCTCCATCACTACATCAACCAGATCGACGCCCAGCCCCGGGGCGTCATCGAGCAGCAGATGCCCATCCCTGACCTTGAGCGGCCGGCTGATCACCTGATCGCGCCACGGCACATCGGTGAACATAAATTCTTGGCGGAAGAAATTGGGCAGCGTCGCGCAAACATGCGCGCTCGCCAGCGTGGAGAGCGGGCCGTTCGGGTTGTGCGGCGCGACCATGACGTTATAGGTCTCGGCAAATGAAGCGATGCGCTTCAGTTCGCTGGGGCCACCGCAGCGAGTGATATCGGGCATGATATAATCGACCAACTGCGCTTCGAGGACGGGGCGAAAACCCCAGCGGCTGTAATGGCGCTCGCCGACGCAAATGGGCACATTCACCTGCTCGCGGATGTAACGCAGCGTATTGGCAGACTCGGGACCGACCGGCTCCTCATACCACATCACCCCGAGCGGCTCGAGCCGCTTGGCCATGCGGATGGCCGTCGGCATGCTCAGCATGGCATGGGTTTCAATGGCCATCTGCACATCAGGGCCGACAGCGTCTCGCACCGCAGCGACAATCGCCGCGGCATTGTCCTCCTGCTCTGGCGTCAAGGTGAGATTGCTGCTGAGGTGCTCCCCGTAAAAATAGTTGGTATGCGCAAAGGGGTCGAATTTCAGCCCGGTGAAGCCTTGCTCAACCACAGCCGCCGCCTGACGAGCATAATCCTCTGGGTTATGCCCGCCTAGCGTGAACCAGTAGTTGGCATAGAGCAGGATCTCGGTGCGGAACGCGCCGCCGAGCAGTTCATAGAGCGGTACGCCGAGCAGCTTGGCCTTCAGGTCTAGCAGCGCCATGTCGATGCCGGACATAGCGCACATCATCACGCCGGTCGGGCCGAGCCAGTTGAAATCGCGGTACAGCTTCGTCCAAATGAAATCCACCCTGCGCGGGTCTAGGCCGATGATGTGACGGCCCAGATGCTGCACCGCATGATACACCAATGGACTTCCCGGCCAGTTCGTCGCCTCGCCAACTCCGGTTAGCCCGTTATCGGCGGTGATACGCAGCAGCGTCCAGTTGTATTTAATGCCCTCAACCAGCCAAACATCAACCCGTTCGATCTTCATTGGCGCGCCATTTGGCGAGTCTAGGCTCGCTTTTCCGAAGTACTTTTCCGTTGACTACGAGATATCACAATTTGCTCGTGCCCGCAAGAGCGCTGCGTTTTCAGGAAAGCGCGCGGGCAACCCTATCTTTTTTTACACATTCCTCAAGTCTGTGCCTGCATAAAGCTGTTTTTATCAACCGCTCACGTTCAGCACCAGCTCGCTTATGAGGGCTTCGGTCGAATCCTCAATTAAATAACCGGATCGATGGGCGGTTCGCCTCGCAAAACTGCCAGGCAGTTATTCAATGCACGCCATCCCATCGCATTGGCCGCTCTGTCAGTATGCCCGCCCATATGCGGCGTGATGATCACTTGAGGAAGCTGAAAGAGAGGATGGTCAACATTCGGCGGTTCAACGGCAAAACAATCCAGCGCAGCCCCTGCGATATGCCCAGACTGAATGGCCTCGTACAGCGCGTCTTCATCGACGAGATCGCCACGCGCGGTATTGATCAAATAACTCCCCTGCTTCATGAGTTTCAAAAAGGCGGCATTGATCATCTGCCGTGTTTCTGTTGTACTCGGAAGGTGGAGCGACAGAAAATCAGACTCTTGCGCCACTGTTTCAAATGGCAGTAACGCAACGCCGATCTGCGCTGCTGTTTCGGCCCTTGGAACCGGATCAAAAGCCATCAGCCGGCATTCGAACCCCTTTAGCCTAGCGGCTACCGCCTGCCCGATGTTGCCGAATCCTAAAAGTCCAACCGTTTTGCCCTCCAGAGTGCAGCCCAAAAGCCGCGGCCAATCTCCAGCCTTTGTGGCCTGCACCGCGGCAGGTAACTGCCGCGCCAGCGCTAGAATAAGCGCTACAGCCAGCTCGGCGACGGATGAGGTATTTGCCCCGGGCGTATTGGTGACGTGGATTCCCCGCTCTCGAGCTGCGGCCAGATCAACCCGTTCGACGCCAACACCATAGCGAGCGATCACTTTAAGACGGTCACTGCTTTCAATGGCAGCGCGATCGATCATATCTAGCCCAGCAATGAAGCCATCACAATCCGCCAGCAACGGTTGAAGCTCTTGAGACGTCAGCGGCCGTGAGAGTGGATTATAGACAACCTGACCCACAGCTTCCTCAAGTTTTCGTTTCAGGTCGGGATCGTATTTGCCGAAGGAAGTTGGTGTGACGAGCACTTTACAAGATTTCAGCAGAGTCATCAGGTCACTTCTCCCTCGCGATGCTGCCAGCGAGGATTATCGACCACCACGGGTTTGCCATTTTGCTCAAGGACCAACTTGCGAAACCCGCGCTGTTCAATCGTTCGATAATCATGCCCAGCATTGCCGGGATAGACGAAAAAAGTGACCAGATCTTCGGTAGGACTGGTATTTACTGACCGGTGCGCCCAGCGAGGCGGAACGTAGAGGACACGGCCAGGAACGAATTCAAGGACGCTCGACTCACCTTCGGGAGTCTCCATGACCATCATCCCAGCACCACTGAGGCAATAGTAGACCTCGCCAGTTTCCAAAACCGCATGGAAGTGGCCCTTCGTCATAAAATACTCGCTGCCCACCTTGCCGGGGTGCACGATCGAGACTCCATGAAGAAGTTGACCTTCAACGTGGGGCACGTGCAGCTCATAGACCTCGTACAGTACGCGGTCATCTTGGCTCAACATCGCCGCATATGCGTTGCGATCCAAGTATTGGCCCTCCATCGAGGATAGTTTGCGAACAATATGATTATCCCACGACGAAGGGATCCAACCCTCGGGGCTGATGTTAAAGACAAAAGGTCGTTCGCGCATAGTATAACCTTCAATCTGCCTGCAGGGACGAGAAATCTGGACAGGACAAACTTATAATGACATCATATTAGGATTATACACCAATCGCTTTAAACGCAACACACGACGACTGCGCTCGAAGTAAAATCACGGTAAGATAACTTGACAAGCTTCTAACAGCTATTGTATCATGAGGAAAACATGTAATTACAGCATTATATGATGTTAGGGGAAGGAAGTTAAATGATCTGACCGCCGCAATAATTTAACGCACAAGTGCTATTAGCTCATATTTTATGGATAGGATGGTGCAATATGGTTAAAACCTCTAAATCGCTGTTCGCCCTCGTCGTTCTAGTCTCTCTTCTGCTGATGCTCTTCACGGTACCGCTCTTTGCTCAGGAACAGGCTCGTTGGGAGCGACCGATCGTCATTGGCTGGGCGCCGCCTGACATTACAGGCGTGTTCCGCACTGCTACCGATTTCTTCGAGGCCGCTGCTGCCAGCGCCAACGAAGCGGGCTTCAATGTTCGCGTGATTTCACAGTCGCCGGCGACCCATCTTGCTTTTGCCGACCAAGTCGCCATCCTTGAAGATTATATTGAGCGGCGCGTTGATGTCATCGCAGTTTCCCCCATCGAGGTCGATGTCATCATCCCTGTCTTACAGCGAGCTAATGAAGCCGGTATTCCAATCATTGTCGTGAACCTGCTCGAGCCGATCGAGGGAGTAGAAGTCGCCTCCTATATCGGTTTTGATAACACGGTCGCCGCTGAAGTGACCGCCTATGCGGTTGTCGACTATTTTGGTGGGCCGGGCGTGCTTGGCCTTGGCGAGATGGTGGAAATCGAAGAAGGCACCTTCCTCGATCTTGAATTCTGGCAGGATCTATATGCCGACATGACTGAGGAAGAACGCGCCGAGATCGTCGCTCGTGGCGCTATTATTGAAGGCGTCGCGGGGGGGTTCTTCTCCACTGCGCGTTTGACTGGGTTCAACAATGTCATCTCGATGTTCCCGAATATTGAAATCGTTGGTGAACCTTGCGCGGCAGACTGGAACCGTGAAAAAGGTGTAAACTGCGCAGAGGATATCCTGCAGGCAAACGCAGTTTTGGATTTCATCTGGGCGGCTTCGAATGAGATGGGCATGGGCGCAATGCTGGCCGCTGAAGCTGCTGGCCGCCTTGAGATGGCCGGCGAGGGCGCCGAAGTAACGGTTGGCGATGCAACGGTAGCCATCTTCACTAACGACGTTACTCCAGAGTCGGTCGAGCGGATCAGCGAAGGCCGTATGATCGCCGAGACGACACACGGCTTCGCAGATTGGGGCTGGTTTGGAACTCAATTTGCCGTGCAGCTGGCATGTGGAATCGAAGTTCCTCAAACCTTCGACATTCGCCCACGCATCGCTTATCTTGATAATGCTCGCCTGTTCTACCCAGAGCCAGCGCTGCCCGAGATCGACTGGGAAGCGATCAAGGCTGAATGCCAATAAGCTTGATCGATGAGAGGGGCGAAGCCTCGCCCCTCTCATCAATTCTTTTCAGACTGTAGAGACTTCGCTGCTCGAAGAATGGTTTAAATATGCGTTTTGAAGATCACGTCATCATCGTTACGGGAGCATCGCAGGGGATTGGATGGGCAGCCGCGGCCGCCTTCGCCCGTGAAGGCGCGCGAGTGGCTCTCGTCAGCAATAATATCGAGCGCGGTGAACAAGCTGCCCGCGATTTGACAGAAACTGGGGCGGTAGCAAAACACTTTTTCGCCGATGTCGCCCGCGAAGACCAGATCCAGCAGATGGTCGATGCCGTCGTCGCGGAATGGGGCAAGCTCGATGTGCTCGTCAACAACGCTGGCATTTACTTGCAAGGCGATGTCACCCAAACCTCTCTTAAAGACTGGGAACGCATCATGTCCGTCAATTTGACGAGCGCTTTCCTTTGCACGCGCTATGCCGTGCCTATCATGGTGCGCGCTGGCGGCGGGGCGATCGTCAATGTCGCTTCAGAGGCAGGTCTGGTCGGCATCAAAGGCCAAGTGGTTTACAATGTTTCCAAAGCGGGCATGATCGCGCTGACGCGGAGCTGCGCCGTTGACTTAGCAGATCGCAATATCCGCGTCAATTGTGTTTGCCCCGGCACCACTGATACGCCGCTCGTCCGCGAGGCGGTTGGCCGAGCGCCCGATCCCATTAGCGCCAGAAAAAATCTCGAACAGGTTCGGCCGGCCAACCGGCTTGGCAAGCCTGAGGAGATCGCTTCTGCAATCTTATTCCTCGCCAGTGCTGAAGCAGCCTATGCCACCGGCGCAGTCCTTAGCATAGACGGTGGTTACACCGCACAATGAGGCCATGAACGCCACTTCAGCAGCGGGCACGACCCCGCTTTTACAAATGGAGCAAATTGAAAAACAGTTTCCGGGCGTCAAAGCGCTGGATCACGTCAATTTTGACCTCTATGCGGGCGAAGTCCACGTCCTACTTGGCGAAAATGGCGCTGGCAAGTCTACACTCATGAAAATCCTATGCGGCTCCCTGCCACTAGATAGAGGGCGCATTGTGATCGACGGGCACGATGTTGGACCACTTACCCCACAGCGCGCAAACGATCTCGGCATCGCCATGGTTTATCAAGAACTAAGCTTGGTTCCCTACCTCAGCGTTGCGGAAAATATTTTGATCAACCAACTGCCACGCACACGGTTCAAGACCGTTAACTGGCGTGCCGCCAACGAACGTGCTCGCGAAAGCTTGGCGATGCTCGGCGTTCATCATATTGATCCCCGCACCCGTGTGAACCAGCTCAATGTGGCTGAACAACAGCTCACGGAGATTGCGCGCGTCCTTAACCGAAACTGCCGTATTCTGCTGTTAGATGAGCCAACCTCGGCGCTTTCCGAAACTGAGGCGGAAAAACTATTCGCGATCATCCGCCGCCTGCAAGCCCAAGGCGTCGGCATTATCTATATCTCGCACCGGTTGCACGAAGTTCCGCTCATTGGAACTCGCGTCACGGTAATGCGCGACGGAAAAGTCGCGGGGACACTGCCCGCTCAAGATGTTGAGCGCGAGACTTTGATCCAGCTGATGACGGGACGACGCTTGGCCGAGCAATATCCTAAAACCAGTACGCCAACCGTGCGACCTCTTTTGCGCGTCAAACATCTCTCTGTTCCCAATTTACTGCACGATTTGGAATTTGAAGTTCATCACGGGGAAATTGTCGGCATCTTCGGCCTTATGGGTGCTGGCCAAACGGAGCTGGCGCGCGCGCTCTTCGGTTTAATGCCCAAAATGCATGGCGAGATCGAGATCGATGGCAAACCGCTGCGCATTCGCCGCCCGGCCGATGCCATCAAGCATCGCGTTGGTTTTCTCGCTGGCGATCGCCGGCAGAGCCTGGTGCCGATGCAGCCGATCCCGCCAAATATTACCCTCGCGAACGTGGGACGGGTGCCGCCGCTGAAACTGCTCAATCTGGGCCGCGAGAAAAAACTGAGCGCAGAGTATGTGCATGAACTGCAAATTCGCCCGCCCTTGCTGAATCGAAGTGTCATGTTTCTGAGCGGCGGCAACCAACAGAAGGTCGTGTTGGCGCGTTGGATGTGCAGCGAAGCCCAGCTGCTGATCTTTGATGAACCCACGCGCGGCATCGATGTTGGAGCCAAAGCCGAAGTCTTCGCGCTTATGAATCGTCTTGCTGAACAGGGCGCAGGCATCATTATGATCTCTTCAGAAATACCGGAAATTTTAGGGATGGCGGACCGTGTTCTAGTCATTCGAGGGGGGCGCTTTGTGAAACACTTCGCACGGGGCGAGGCAACGCAGGAAGACCTGCTGCATTACGCAAGTTAAACGGAGGAATCGTGACTCGAGAGACGCTCCAAGAAGAACCAGCACAGGCACAACCAATCGCGAACGCGACGAGTCAATCGCAATCACGGCGTCACTGGCTGCGCATTCGCAGCCTGCTGCTGCAAGGTGGCCCCCTTTTTGCACTCATCGCGCTTTGTTTATTTTTAGCGCTTTCTACCCCCTTTTTCTTGACTGAAAGCAATTTAACCAATGTACTACGCCGCACGTCAGTTGTCGCCATCCTCGCGATAGGCCAAACGTTCGTGATCCTTTCGGCCGGCATCGATCTGTCTGTCGGGTCGACGGCAGCACTGGCAGGTTCCCTCTCCGCGGTCATGATGACACAACCGATCAATATCGGCGAGTTAGTGATCGGTCCGGTTGATTTTGGCGTAGGCGTGGTTGTTGCTCTATTAACCGGTATTTGTGCCGGCCTGATCAATGGATTGATCATCACTAAAGGACGTATTCCTGATTTCATCGCCACATTAGGGACTTTGGCTGCTTTTCAGGGCATCGCGCTGCTAATCACACAGGGATTGCCGATTCCATCCTTTTCCACAGCGCCGGGCCATCTGAACCGTCTTCCCGATCAATTGATCTGGTTAGGCGGCGGCAGAATACTCGGCATTCCAGTGCCGGCCCTCATTGCGCTGCTCGTCGTTGTCATCGCGTGGTTTATTTTGCGCTATACCGCCTTCGGCCGTTCGATCTATGCAGTCGGTGGTAACCGAGAAGCAGCTCGGGTTTCCGGCATCAATGTCGATCGCACCCGCATTTTGGCTTATGTTACCTCTGGCTTGCTGGCGGCGGTCGCTGGTTTTGTGCTTGTTGGCCGCTTGAACTCAGCAAATGCGCTTATGGGTACGCGGCAAGAACTTGAGTCGATCGCTGCGGTTGTCATCGGTGGCACGAATCTATTCGGTGGCGAAGGCGGCGTCGTCGGCTCGCTCATTGGCGCTTTAATCACAGGAGTGCTGCAGAACGGCTTAAATTTGCTTGATGTAAGCGCTTTTTGGCAGCAAGTGATTCAGGGTGTTGTGATCATTGGCGTCGTCATCTTCGACCAGTGGCGGCGGCGGCGTTTTCGCACATAAAGCTGCGTGGGTTTCAAGATGTTGGCCAACGCCAATCGATCGATGAGGCCAACTTCAAAAGGACAGAATATGGAAAATTTATTTGACTTGAGCGGACGCGTTGCCATCGTGACCGGAGGCGGACAAGGAATTGGTCGAGAAATCGTCCGAACGCTTGCGCGAGCCGGCGCAGACATCGTCGTGGCTGAGCGAAATTCGCAGACAGCTGCGGAAGCTGCTCACGAAGTTTGCGAGCTAGGGCGAACAGGTCTCGCGATCGAGACCGACGTACAAAACCCCGACAGCGTCGAAGCGATGGTGGCTCAAACTATCGAGAAGTTTGCCAAGATTGACATCCTCGTCAACAATGCGGGCATCGCCCTCAATGTCCCCTCAGAGAGCTGCACTGTTGAGGAATGGCATAGAATCTTGGGGGTCAATCTGTTTGGCGTGATCTGGTGCTGCACGGCGGTTGGGCGGCACATGCTGCAGCGCCAGTCTGGCGCTATTGTCAACATCGCCTCTATGTCGGGGACGATCGTCAATAAACCTCAGCCGCAAGCCGGCTACAATGTCTCTAAAGCCGGGGTCATCATGCTGACAAAATCGCTGGCGGCCGAATGGGCCACTCGCGGAGTGCGGGTCAACAGCGTCTCGCCGGGATACATCGGCACCGAGTTGTTGAAAAAAGGCCTGCACGAATATCCCGAGTGGGGAAAAATCTGGCTGGAAATGACGCCGCAGGGGCGCTTAGGAAAACCCTCCGATGTCGCGTATGCCGTGCTGTATCTAGCATCGGATGCGGCGGAATATGCCACCGGGACCGATTTGATTATTGATGGCGGCTATACGCTGTGGTAACCACTGCCCGCGAGTTAAGCTAGCAGGATGATGATAGCATGTTTGCAGTCGCAGTCACTAAACCCAACGAAATCGAAATTGTGCAGATCCCAAAGCCCATTCCGGGGCCCTATGAGGCACTCATTCGCACTGAGATGTCTTGTCTGTGCAATATGACCGACCGGAAATTGATTGAGGGAACTTTCCCCGGCGTCGAGCAGTACCCTCTTGTTTTAGGACACGAGACGATCGGCACTGTCGAGGCCATCGGCGAGAAAGTGCGAAATTTCCGAGTGGGCGATCGGGTCGTGGGCGGCTTGCTGCTCAAACCGACCGACTCCGCTTATGGAAGTGGGTGGGGCGGCTTCTGTGAATATACGCTTGCCGGCGACCACCAAGCCATGGTCGAAGATCAGGTTGCCGATGCCGAGCATGGATGGTTCGAAGTTTATGAAATCATGCGTCCAGTGCCAAAAACGATCGCCGTCGAAGATGCGGTCATGCTCTGCACATGGCGCGAAGTTTATGGGGCGTTTGAGGATTTTTACCTTAAAGCGGGCGATACTATCTTGATCTACGGCGGCGGCCCAGTAGGATTAAGCTTCGTCAAATTTGCGCGCCTGCTCGGCTTGGGCGAAATCTATCTCGTTGACCGCTGGCCGCACAAACGCGAAAAAGCGCTGAAGCTGGGTGCCACTGCCGCGTTCGACAGCGGCGACCCAGCATTGCAGAGCTTGCTTCACGAGCGCCGCGGCACGTTCGACGCGATCATCGATGCCGTCGGCAAAGAAGAGATCATCAATGGCGCGCTTCCGTTCGTGAAGATGGGCGGATCGATTTGCGTTTATGGCGTGATTGATACTCCCTATGTGCGGCTGGATAAATCTAACGCGCCCTATAACTTTAATTTACTTGTTCATCAGTGGCCCACTCGGTCGCGCGAGCGCGCTGCCCAAGAGCCGCTGATCGAATGGATCCAAGCAGGCAAACTCAGCTACCTAGAGTTCATTTCTGCGGAGTACCCTATCGCCCAGATCCGCGAAGCTTACCAGTGGGCGAACGAGAACAAAGCGATCAAAGTTTTTTTCAGATATTAGTGACGGAAGTCGAGAGCTGCTTCAATCGCCGTTCGTGAGGAGATACGAACCAGAACATGGCAGAGCAAGAGATTTTCCAACCACGCGACAAACCGACCATGTACTTCATCGGCGTGACGACCAGCCGGTCATCCATCATGAAAATCTTCCCCAAGTGGGCGCAGATCCTCAAGATCGACGCGCAAATTATGGGGTATGATTGTCCTCTCCACGCGCCGCCTGAGGTTTATCAAAGGATCGTCGAGCATATCAAGCGCGATCCGCTGTCGATGGGCGCATTGGTGACGACGCACAAAATTGACCTGCTGCAGGCGGCGCGTTCGCTGTTCGATTATCTTGATCCTTATGCCGAGCTTTGCCATGAGGTTTCAAGCATTTCTAAGCGCGATAATATGCTGCGCGGCCACGCGAAAGATCCGATCAGCTCTGGGCTTGCTTGGGAGGCGTTCGTCCCGGCTGGTCATTGGGAAAAGACAGGTGGGGACGTACTCTGTTTAGGAGCGGGCGGTTCAGCCGTGGCGATCAGCGTTTATATTGCTAACCGCGATCAGGCTGCCGATCGCCCACGCAAGTTCATCGCCGTCAATCGATCGAAGGGACGGCTGGACATGCTGCGGGAAATTCATCAGCATCTTGAAACCGACATTGAATTTGAATATGTTTTGAATGAAGATCCTACCGTTAATGATGCTCTCATGGCGCGTTTACCCGCGGGATCAATGGTCATCAATGCAACGGGAATGGGCAAAGATCGGCCTGGTTCCCCTGTCACCGACGATGCCGTTTGGCCGCAGAACGGGTTAGTGTGGGAATTAAACTATCGCGGCGAGCTGGACTTTATGCATCAAGCCCTCAGGAAAGCCAAACAGTTCAATCTTACCATTGAAGACGGCTGGGTTTACTTTCTGCACGGCTGGACGCAAGTCATTGCCGAGGTTTTTGATTTGCAGCTCACGCCAGAGCTTTTCTCACAGCTTTCCGAGGCGGCCTCTGAATTTCGCACATAATGCCCAAGCTGAGGATAAGATATGGTCGATTTCGACAGCCACATCCCTTACTACATCCAAGTTAAAGATATCATCCGCGCTCGCATCAAGGATGGAACTTGGGCTGTCGGCGATCGTCTCCCCAGCGAGGCAGAGTTGTGCACAATGTTCAACGTGAGCCGAACGGTCATTCGTCAGGCGCTTCAAGACTTGATCCACGAGGGTTTAATTCGCAGGCGAAAAGGCAAAGGCAGCTTCGTCGCTGCCAGCAAGATTAGCGAACAGCTCGCGCAAAAGCTCACCGGCTTCTACCAAGATATGGTCGAACAGGGTTTGCAGCCTGTGACGACAGTCTTGCAACAGCACATCATCCCCGCCACTGCTGAAATTGCCGAGCCTTTAGGTCTTGTGGTTGATGCGCCCGTAATCGAAATTGTGCGGCTGAGATCGGTTCAACAAGTCCCGGTCGTTTTGGTGACAACCTACCTTCCATACGCACTATGCCCCAAGCTCGTCAGCGAAGACCTGAACAATCAATCGCTCTACGAACTGCTGGAAAATCGTTATCACCTTTACATCGCGCGGGGTCGCAGGACGATTCATGCCGTGCTCGCGGAAGGACAAGAGGCAAAGCTGCTCGAGGTGAACAAAGGCGCCCCGCTCTTTCGCCTTGAGAGCACCAGCTATCTGCTGGATGGGACGCCAATCGAGTACTACACCGCCTTTCACCGCGGCGACCGGACACAGTTCGATGTTGAGCTGATCCGCACGCGCGAACCTTACGAAATGGACAAACTTAGTAGACAGCTGCCCCCTAGCAACAGCATCTTTCTCTCCATTCCTTAAGACAATGTCCACCATCTCCCGCGCGATCCGCTGGCTGGAGTCGATGTTGGTAACGCCCGACGGAAGCCAAGGGATTTATGAACGCTATCGCATCAACTTGAACAGGATCAATCCGTGGGTGCGCCCAGACTGTTGCCTCGAAAGCGCGCGCACTTTCTACGCGGCGGGCCAGCTTGAACGCGGCGTACAGCTGGCCGCTTATGCATGCAGCTTGCAAGATCGCGGCGACGGTTTTGCCAACGGTTCGTTTCCTTTCTACGTCTTTCGCCCATGGATGCCGGGCGAACGCGACATTGGCGAGGGCTTCGGCATCCCCGACCTGCCGAATTTCCGCTGGCACAACGACCAAGGCAAGATCGCCGAATACCTGCTGTGGTTTAGCCGACAGACAGCCGACCCCAGCTTTGAGCAAGCGGCAGTCGCGCTGTTGGAGTATTTGCTGCGCGCTCAAGATGAAGATGGGGCATTCACGCGCACACCGCGAGGCCACAACCCGCATTTCCGAGCCGCCGATTTCGTTGCTTGGGGGGCCGTCGCGTTGAGCCGCGCCGCGCCGCTCGATCATGATGGCCGTTTCGCCTGCGGGGCGCATCAAGCTCTGCGCTGGCTCCATAAACACATGCATCCTTCTGGGCGGATGCTCACAGGATGGGAGACCGCCCAGTTCGAGCCATGGCGGCCGCCAGCGTCGGAGACGGCAGTCGCCCTACATGCGTTCGCTCAGGGTTACTGGCAGTTTCAAACGCCGTGGATGCTGGAGGCACTGCACCGGCTGGCGCAGACTCTAGTTGCATGGCAGCACAGTTCTGGAGGCATCCGCAATACCGACAACGCCAGCCGAGCGGCAGCGCTGCAAAATGACCCGGACATGGCCGACTTCGTCTATGTGAACAGCTACGCGCTCATTGCCCTGCAAGAGGCCTATGCTGTCACTGGCGAAGCGATCTATCAGACCAGCGCGAAGCGGCTGGCGGCGTTTCTGGTCGAAGTGCAGTGTCGCCATGAAGCGCCGGCGTGGGACGGCGCATGGCGTGGCAGTTATCACCTAGAGCGTCAAATCTGGTATGGCAGCGCAGACCCGAGCAACGATCTCGAAGAAGGCGGCATGAACGCCGTCTACACAGGGTGGTGCGCCGCTCCGATCGCGTTCGGCCTGCACTGTCTATCGCAAGGGGGCGCGGGGCTTTTCTAAGACGCCCTTACCGCGCGCCTAACTACCCCTTACTGAACTAGACCGCGTGTCCCACGGTTCGCCGTCGTGATCTGCATCGAGATCGATGACCTCGAGCATTTCGCCGTCTGCCGAGATCAGCGGTGGGGTGCGGCCCGGCCGCCGTTTCGGCTTCTCAGCTTGAGCCTCGGTGTCTTCCCCACGTTTCGATTTGAAGGATTCCGCAGTCTCAAAGCTGAACCTGCGCAGCAAAGCAGCCTCTTGCCGTCCTGATAGCCAACTGAGCAGGATGTACAGAGGCGCACTGATGAACAGCACCAACATAAAACTCAACCAAAACATTAAGGGCGCGCCCATAACGACCGCATAGATAGAGCCAAGCGCATTTAAGATAGCAAAAGCAGCCAGAGGGATGAGAATACTATGCGTGCGGCGGGCGATATCCCGGTCGAGCAAATGGTGCAGCTTAAACAGCAGCTCATCGTCGGCATCAAATTCAGGGTCGGCATCGAGCCGCTCGCGCATTGCCCAGTCAATCACCCGGCTGCGCACGCGGCGCGTCGCGCCTGACCCTGAATAGACGGCTAGCACATGGATGCAGAGGATGAAACTCCAAATCGTATGCCCAGCTAACAGCAAAAAACTCAAATTTGTAAGCAGACTATAATAGGCGCCAGTGGCCAAGCTGCTCAGGGAAAACAAGATAAAAAGCGCTATATGCAGGACGAGCGGCCAAGCTGAAGGCAGCCGTTTTTCGATACGGTCTCGCAGCGCTCGAAACTCAAGGTAGGTTTGGTAACTTGGCTTTACCACTGCTCCCTCGCATATCAAGCTTCAAAAGCCCTACACAAAAAAGCTCTACACAAAATCGAGCGGGCCGCGGTCGCGTTTCGCCTTAGGCGGCATGTCTTCAACCAGTTCGACCAACTCGCCATCGTCGCCCACCACATAGGCAGGCCGGCGTTTTGGCTTCTCACCAGCACATTCGGCCGCCGTCTGGCTAAAATACGGCCCACGCTTGCGCTTATCAGCCGGCATAGTCCACGCGCTATTGGCATGCTGGACGCTCATACGGATGAACGCTAGGATCAATAAGGCAAGCAGCAGCCCTATCACCACGATCGGCAGGCCGAGCCGCGCAAGCATGATCCAGCCCCAAAAACCGAGGAAAAACCAGCCCCACTTGGGCAGCGACCACCCGCCATGTCGAACGTTCCATTTGCAGTCCATGAGTTTTCGCCCCCACTAATCCTATCATGCACTTATACGCGCTTTGAGCAAGTTTCGTTGCGAAGCGGGCAATAACTGGCCCAAAATCAGGGTGGCTTTCGGTCTAACAAACACTTTTTGCTGATAGCGGCTGGATCGAGTATTCTTAGCGTTCACATCAGAGAAACATCGATGATCCCGCCTGATACGTCCAAACTCTATAAAACGCCCGAGGGCCATGCCGCCTTTGAACAATGGTATGCTGAAGCGCTGGAGAAGCTGCCCGTCCCGTTTGAGACGCGCTACGTCGAAACGCGCTACGGCGTCACCCATATGCTGGTCATGGGGCCGGCCGATGCGCCGCCGCTGGTCATGGTTCAAGGCTACGGAGCCAGCGCCCCCCTCTATTACAAGCAGTTCGCCGATTTCGCCCGCCAGCACCGCGTGTACGCCCTCGATACGCCGGGGCATCCCGGGCGCAGCGCGCCCAACCCGCCGCCCCTGCTCGGCGATGGCTATGCGATCTGGCTGGTTGATGTGTTCGATGCGCTTGGGCTGGCGCGCACCCATGTGGTTGGCGCATGTTTAGGGGGCTGGGCTGTGCTGCGCTTGGGCGTCTATGCGCCAGAACGGATCGACAAAGCGGTGCTGCTTAGCCCGGTCGGGCTAGCGCGCTTCAAAGTCTACGTTCGCAGCGGCGTTCCTTTCATCTTGAATATCGGCGGCGACATCGAGGCAGCTGGCCAGCGGCTGATTGTTAACGCGTTCACGCCCCCCGGCTCTAACCTCACGTTCGATCGCCAGCTCGCCAAGGCGCTGCTCTTGGCGATTAAGCATTACCGCGTCGGCCTTGTTGTCGGTTACAGCAGCGATCGACCAACGCCGCGAGAGTTTGCGCGCAGCCTGCGCATTTTAAGGCGGTTTGTGCACGGCGAGACGGTGGCCGAGCTGCGCAAATTCAGCGCGCCGGCGCTGCTGCTGGTGGGCGAACACGAAGCGATCTACAACCCGCGGGCGGCCGTGCGCAAGGCGGCGGCGGCCATGCCCAATGTGCAGGCGGAGATCGTGCCGGGCACCGGACACGCCGCCATCTACGATCGTCCTGATTACGTCAATCCGAGAGTGCTCGCGTTCCTGAACGGAACCAGCAAACAGTTCGAAACGCCGCTCATGAACCAGCGTGACGGTAAATGATCGTCTCGGCAGCCTGCCGCAGCGGACGATAATGATTATTGATGACCCGCAGCATCTCGGCTGTCCAGCGTTCGCGGCGCAGCCCCGGGTTGCGGTAAGGCTGGTAGATCAGCACGTAGGGATAGGTGCCCTGCTCCAGATGCGCCAAGAACGGCGCTTGATCCCACACGCCTACCTGCGCGAGCTGGCTCATCTCAAACGGCTGAAACAAGATCGGCCGTCCGGCCAGCGGCAGCAGCCCCATTGCATCGTCGGCCAGCACAAGGCCATCGGCTGCGCGGATCGAGTCGAGCAGCGTCGCGACGGCCTCGCGCTGCGCGGCTCGCTCGATGATGATGGGCACGTAGCGCTGTTCGGCGCGATCAACCAGCAACCAAACCTGCCCGGCCAGCGCGATCAGCAGCAGCATGCGCAGCGCCGGGAGGCGTCGCACCCAGCCAGCCGCCACGCCAGCCGCCAAACAAAGCGCTGCCGACAACTCGTATAGATAATTGACGTCCGACCCGATCTTGCTAATGGTGGCCGCCGTCGCCAACGCTGCCACTGTATACGGCGCAGCGATCCACCAAACGCGCTGCCGGCCCAGCGGACTGAAGACGATCACGACCAGCGCAAGCGCGACGAGCAGCGGCATGGTCTTCACGATCTCCTCGACATAAAAGGCAAGCAGGGTGTAATCGAACAGATTGACGTTGGCCGTCACGATATGGAAGAAGATGCCGCCTTCCGTCCACACCAGCAGCAGCGCGAATAACCCCAAGACGAGGCTGCCGAACACGACGGCGAAAATGAGCGCGCGCCGGCGCGCACCGGCGCCCCACAACCACGCAAAAGCAGCCAGCGGCGCGGCGGCCAAATACGTCTGCCGCGTGTAAGCAGCTGCTGTCAGCAGCAGGGCCGCGGCGATCACAGCAGCGCGGCGGCGCGGCGCTATCGCGACGACGGCGACCCCCGCCAAGCTCAAGCCAAGCGCTAACGAGTCGATGCGCGCCAACGCCGACCAATGCAGGATATAGGGAATGACCGGCAGCAGCAGCGCCCCGACCAGCGCTGCAATCCAGTCGCGCATAGCGGCGTACAAGATCGCTGCCAGCGCGCTCATCGCCAGCCCGATGCCCAATAGCGAGAGGATGCGGCCATAACTGTAAGCCGGGCCTAGCGCGTTGACCAGCGGGGCTTGCAGCAGCATGTAAAGCGGCGGGTAGTTGGTGATCGTATAAGGCGGCACTTCAAGATCGTAGATGCCTTCCCCGTTGGCCAGCCGCACTGCCTGCGCCAGCAGCGGCCCCTCGCCATAGTTTAGGTGATAGGGATACTCGAGCGCCGTTCGAAAATGCCGAGCATAGACCAGCAGCCCACGGCCGAGCGCCGCCAGCAGCACCAGCAGCCCAGCGAACACCAGCAGGCGACCCGCCCACCGCCAAAGCAATTGCTGGCCATCCGTCTCACTGAAAGGATCGCGTTGCCTCATCCTCGTGCCATCCTTGCGTTATCGCCGCGCTTGAGGATACCGCAGCGTACGGCATGCGCATTGTTCATTTTTACCTGTTTCTTACATCTGTGTGCTAAAAAGGACGAAAATAGGGCGCAATCATGCAAATGGATGAGGGGAAGCGCTTCATGACTGCCGCAGAACAATTCACCTTCAAGGCCGAAATTCAGCAAGTCCTCAATATCCTCGTTCACTCGCTGTACACCGACCGCGAGATCTTCCTGCGCGAACTGATCTCAAATGCGTCGGACGCGCTGAACCGCGCGCAGTTCGAAATGCTCACCAACAGCGAAGTCCTGAACCCAGATGCCGAGCTGTACATCGAAATTAAGCCTGATCTCGAAGCGAAAACGCTCACCGTCAGCGACAGCGGGATCGGCATGACGCGCGATGATCTGGTCAACAACCTCGGCACAATCGCGCACAGCGGCGCAAAAGCCTTCGTCGAGGCGATACGCGAGCGGCAGGTGGAAGGCGCGCCGCTGCAAGATTTGATCGGCCAGTTCGGCGTCGGCTTTTATTCGGTCTTCATGGTTGCAGAGCGGGTGCGCGTCGTCTCACGCTCGCATATCCCAAGCGAACAGGCATGGGCTTGGGAGTCCGACGGCAGCGACAACTTCACCATCGAGCCGGCCGAGCGCGAGACGCGCGGCACCGATGTGATCTTGCACCTCAAGGAGGATGCTGCCGAATTTTTGCAAACATGGAAGCTAAAAGATGTCATCCGCCGCCACTCCGACTTCATCGCCTTCCCGATCTACGTTGGCGACGATGACGAGCCGACGAACCAGCAAACGGCCATCTGGCGGCGCGACCCCAAAGAAGTGACGGATGACCAGTACAACGATTTCTACAAGTCGCTGACGTTCGACTTCGACCCGCCGCTGCATCGCATCCATATGCGCGCCGATGTCCCGCTTCAGTTCTACGCGCTGCTTTATATCCCGGCCAGCGCCGAGCGCACGATCCTCAGCGCGCGCAAAGAGCCCGGCCTGAAGCTGTATGCGCGCAAGGTGCTCATCCAAGAATACACGACCGATCTACTGCCCGAATACTTGCAGTTCGTGCAGGGGGTCGTCGACAGTGAAGACCTGCCGCTAAACGTCAGCCGCGAGAGCGTGCAGGCGAACCGAGTGATGGCGAACCTGAAAAAGACGTTGAGCGGCAAAGTCCTTAGCGAGCTAAAGCGGCTGGCCCAGAAAGATTTCCCGACTTACCAGCGCATCTACAAAGAATTCGGCCGTCTCATCAAGCAGGGCATCGTCATTAGCCCAGCCGAGCGCGACGACATCCTGCCGCTGCTCTACTACCCCAGCACACGCAGCGCCAGCGCTGATGAATGGACAAATCTCGATGGCTACGTTGAGCGCATGGTCGCCAACCAGCGAGATATCTACTATGTGCTGGGCGAAGACTTCAGCAGCGCGGCGCGCAGCCCACACTTGGACAGTTTCCGGCAGCGCGGGATTGAGGTGCTCTATTTTATCGACCCGATCGACCCGTATGTGCTGATAGGGTTGGGTGAATACAAGGGTCACCGCTTGCGCAGCGTCGATGAGGCCGATATCGATTTGAGCGACATCGGCGAGCTGAAAGAACAGGATGACGCGCAGCGTGAGACGATCGCCGAGGACGCCTTCGCTACCCTGCGCGACCGCTTCGCCGCTGTGCTTGGCGAGCGCGTTAAAGGGGTGCGCGAGAGCAAGACGCTGGTCGGCAGCCCGGCGCGGCTGGTCAGTGAGGAGACCAACCCGATGCGCAATATGTTCCGGCTGAACCGGCTGCTCGATCGCGAATATGAACTGCCGGTCAAGACGTTGGAGCTGAACCCGCGCCATCCTCTGCTGCACAACTTAAGCGAGATGCTCGCCGAGCAGGCCGATAACCCGCTGATCGACGCCGTGATCGAACAGATCTTCGAGACGGCGCTGCTGCAAGATGGTATCCATCCAGACCCAGCAGCAATGGCTGACCGGCTGGTCATGCTGATGCAGGCCGCTACCGGGGGCGCGACCAAGACGAGCTGATGCCCGCCATCCCTCGCACAGGCGTTCTGTGCAGTGCGGTCAAAAAGCGTATAATAGGGGCATGATCGCGCTGACAGACTCCCAACAACGCATCGCAGCTGCGCCGCTCGATGCCACGATCTTTCTTCACGGGCCGGCGGGCAGCGGCAAGACGACCGCCGCGGTAGCGCGCTTGCTTCACCTGCTCGATGCGGGCATCTCGGCAGGGGAGATCCTCGTTTTGGTGCCGCAGCGCGTGCTGGCACTGCCCTACTTGCGCGCGCTGCGTTTTGAACACAGCGAGCCGGGCGGGCAGGTCTCGGCGCTCACGCTCGGCGGTCTCAGCCAGTCGATGGTCGAGCTGTTCTGGCCGCTGATCGCCGAGCGCGCCGGCTTTGGCATGCCCAAGCGCCCCCCCACTTTCCTCAGCTTAGAGACGGCGCAGTACGTCATGGCGCGCGTGGTTGAGCCGTTGATCGAACGCGCGGGTTACTTCGAGGCCGTTACCATCGAGCGCAACCGCATCTATAGTCAAATCCTTGATAACCTCAACAAAGCCGCTCTGGTTGGATTTCCCTTTACCAACATCGGGGAACGGCTCAAAGCATCGTGGGTTGGCGATGCCGGCGCAGCTCACACGTTCGATCAGGCGCAAGACTGCGCCAACCGCTTTCGGGCATATTGCTTGAAGCATAATTTGCTCGATTTCTCGCTGCAAATGGAAGTTTTCGCCCGCTACCTGTGGCGGCTGCCCGCCTGCCACACTTATCTTGTAGAGCGTTATCGCCATCTGATCGTCGATAACGTCGAGGAGGATGCGCCGGTCGCCCACGATCTGCTGGCCGAGTGGCTGACTGCCTGCGCATCGGCGCTGGTCATCTATGACGAAAACGCTGGGTTTCGACGTTTTTTGGGCGCAGACCCCAACCATGCGGAGGCGACTCTTGGACCGGCGTGTAAGGAAAGGATCGGCTTTTCCGGCACGCACGTGATGTCGGCCGATGTTGAAGCGCTGGGGGCGGAGCTGGCGCGCGCGCTGAACGAGCATGCGCCGGCTGTCCATGGCGATGCCCGCGCCGCTCTGGGCTACGACGATCACCGATTCTTCCCGCAGATGCTCGATGCGCTCGCCGACCAGATCGCCCATCTCGTGCACGAAGAAGGCACGCCGCCCGGCCAGATCGTCGTGCTGGCGCCTTTCTTATCCGACTCGCTGCGCTTCTCACTCATGAACCGGCTGCGCCATCTGGGCGTGCCGGCCCGCTCGCACCGTCCATCGCGGGCGCTGCGCGACGAGCCAGCGGTGCGCTGCCTGCTGACGCTGGCCATGCTCGCCCACCCAGAGTGGCAGCTCCCGCCGCTGCTGCTGGATGTCACCCAAGCGCTGATGGGCGCGATCGGCGGGCTGGCCCCGGGCGAGACGATCGACCTTGTGCGCGCTGAGCTGCTGGCCAGCGCCGTGTATCCGTCGCCCGAAAGCCACTGCCGGATGGCTTCGTTCAGCGCGCTTGATCCGTCCTTGCAGCAGCGCATTGGCTTCGTCTTCGGCGAGCGGTACGAGGCGCTGCGCGGTTGGCTGGAGGATTACATCACTCTACGCGAACAGCCGCCCCCGCCTGCTAAACGCCGCCGCAAGAAAGACGACGGCGACGAGCCGAGGCCGTCTCCCGCGCTCGCGCCGGTCGAGCTCGATCACTTCCTCAGCCGTCTGTTTGGCGAAGTGCTGTCGCGGCGCGGGTTCGGGTTCTTTGGCAACTTCGAGGCGGCCGATGTCGCCGCTAACTTGATCGACTCGGCGCGAGGTTTCAGGCAAACGCTGGCGGGCAAAGCGGTCGTCGGCAGCGAAGGCGACGACGCTTTGCTCGGTCGAGAATATGTCGAGATGGTGCTGAAGGGCGTCATCGCCAACCAGTACATCCGCAGCTGGCAGAACGCCAACGCGCTGCTCGAAGGCGCCGCAGAAACCGACGCCGTGCTGCTGGCGCCTGCTTACACCTTCCTGATGATCAATCAGCCGGTTGACTACCAGTTCTGGCTCGATATCGGCAGCCGCGGCTGGTTTGAGCGGCTGTACCAACCGCTAACACACCCCTACGTCCTTAGCCGCCAATGGCGGCTGGGCGAGCAGTGGAACGACCAACACGAGCATTTCATTCGCACAGAGACGCTCTACCGGCTCACGCAGGGCTTGATTCGCCGCTGCCGGCGCAGGATCGTGCTCGGTTTGAGCGAGCTGGGAGAGAGCGGCTATGAAAGCCGCGGCGAGCTGCTGCTGGCGATCCAGCGGCTGCTGCGCCGGCTGGCGGCGGCCGGAAAGGCGCAGGCTGATGATTAGATGGCGCGCCAGCCAACAGGCGGTGCTGGCCTACAGAGGCGGGCGCATGGGAGTAGCTGCCGTGCCGGGCAGCGGCAAGACATTCACGCTCTCGGCGCTGGCTGCGCAGATCGTCACCAGCGAAGCCCTGCGCGATGATCAGGAAGTGCTGGTCGTGACGCTGGTCAACTCGGCGGTCGATCATTTCGGTCGGCAGGTCGGCCAGTTCGTGCGAGAGGCTGGCCTGCTGCCCAACGTCGGCTATCGCGTGCGCACGCTCCACGGCTTGTGCAGCGACATCGTGCGCGAACGGCCCAGCTTGATTGGGCTGGCTGAGGGTTTCCAGATCGTCGACGAGCGCGAGGCGGCTGACATCCTGCGCGATGCGGTTGACGCATGGCTGCGCGCCAATCCATCGAACGCCGAGGCGTACCTAAGCGATGCGCTGGCCAGCGCCCAACGCGAACGCATCCTCGCAGACGATTGGCCGCGGCTCGTCGTTGATGTCGCGGGCGCTTTCATCCGCACAGCCAAAGATCAGCGCCTAAGCGTGGACGAGATCCGCCGTGGCCTCGATCGCTTCGGCGCGCCGCTGCCGCTGGCCGAGCTGGGCTGGCAGATCTACGCCAGCTACCAGCGCGGTTTGAACAACCGCGGCGCGGTCGATTTTCAGGATCTGATCCGGCTTGCGCTCAACGCGCTTGAACTGGACGAAGCCTACTTACAGCGGCTGCGCCGCCGCTGGCCGTTCATCTTAGAGGACGAAGCGCAAGACAGCAGCCTGCTGCAAGAGTTAATCTTGCGCAAACTGGCCGGCGAAGACGGCAACTGGGTGCGCGTCGGCGATCCCAATCAAGCCATCTACGAGACGTTTACCACCGCGCGGCCGGAGCTGCTGCGCGCTTTCATCAACGAACCCGAGGTGCAGCGCCGAGAATTGCCCGACTCTGGACGCTCTGCCGAGCCGATCATCGCCCTTGCCAACCGGCTGATCGAGTGGTCGCTCGAAAGCCACCCCGTTCCAGAAGTTCGGCTGCGCAGGCCTTTGCAGCCGCCGTATATCCGCCCTGTCCCGGCTGATGACCCGCAGCCGAACCCGCCGGCCGATCAAGCGCTGCTGGTGCTGCACGATCAGGCGCTTAGCTCGCGGGCCGAGATCCAGCTCGTCGTCAGCTCGTTGGCGAGATGGCTGCCAGAAAACCCCGATAAGACGGCTGCCGTGCTGGTGACGACCAACAAACGCGGCTTTGATGTGATCGACTCGCTCAAGAATTTAGACCCGCCGCTGGAATACGTCGAGCTGCTGCGCAGCACCACCTCCACGCGCGAGGCGGCTGGCGCAATCGCCAACGTTTTGCAGTATCTTGCTCACCCGCGCCTTCCCGATCGGCTGGCGCGGGTTTACACCGTCTGGCGGCGCGATCTGGCCGGAGACGAAGCCGACGGCAAATTCGTGGACTCCATCAAAAATGTGCTGCGCCGGTGCGAGCGCGTCGAGGAATACATCTGGCCGCAGCTCGGTCGCGATTGGTTGGATCAAGACCCAGCCGCGCTCGACCTGATCGAAGCCTACCCTGCTGCGCGCGACGAGCTGCTCACCTTCCGCGAGCTGGTGCGGCGCTGGCAGGCTGCGGTCGTGCTGCCGATCGACCAGTTGATCCTGATCATCGCGCAGGATCTGTTCACCAGCGCCGCCGATCTTGCCATTGCCCATAATATCGCGCTGGTGCTGCGCGGCTACGAGATGAGCCACAGCGACTGGCGGCTGCCGCGCTTCACTGAAGAGCTGGCCGCTATCGCCAAGAATGAACGGCGCTTTTTAGGGCTGGACGACGACGCACGCAGCTTTGACCCGCAGGCGCATCGCGGCAAGGTTACCGTGGCCACCGTGCACAGCGCCAAAGGGCTGGAGTGGGATCGCGTCTACTTGATGGCAGCCAATAACTATGACTATCCTTCGGCTGCGGCCGGCGACTCGTTCATGGGCGAGACGTGGTTTGTGCGCGACCGGTTGAATTTGCAGGCCGAGATCCTCGCGCAGCTTGACGCAGCGACCGACCCGCTGCGCTTCGACTACCACGAAGGCGAAGCCACGCGAACAGCCCGCTTCGATTATGCTGCTGAGCGCCTGCGCCTGTTCTATGTCGGTATCACGCGCGCGCGCCGCGAGTTGATCATCACGTGGAACACTGGCCGAAATAGCAATTTGCAGCCAGCGCTGCCATTCGTGGCGCTCAAAGCTTTCTTGGAGCAGCAGCAATGACCATCGCCCCCGGGTTTCAATTCAGCCAGAGCAGCCTGCAAGATTTCGTCGACTGCCCGCGCCGTTTCTTCTTGCGTTATGTGCAAGGCTTGCAGTGGCCAGCCCCAGAAAGCGAACCTCTGCGCGTTTATGAGGAACACCTACGCTGCGGCTCGCAGCTCCATCATTTGATCCACCAGCATCTCGTCGGCATTCCAGCGGCGCTCTTGAGCGAAACGATCGAGGATGAGAGGGTCTCTACATGGTGGGAGCGCTTCTTGAACGGCGGGCTGGCAGGCCTGCCGACGCAGCGCTATCTTGAGATCGCGCTGACTGCGCCGCTGGCCGAAGCCGGCGGCCGCCGCATCGTCGCCAAGTACGATCTGATCGCGATCGAGCCGGGTGAGCGCGCCGTGATCGTCGACTGGAAGACCTCGCTGCGCCGCCCGCGCCGCGACCAGTTGGCAGCGCGGCTGCAAACGATCGTCTATCCATGGTTGCTGGTGCGCGCTGGGTCATCACTCAACGGAGGCGCGTCAATCGCGCCGGAGGCTGTGCAGATGATCTACTGGTTCGCCGAACAGCCGAATGAACCGGAAACATTCGCCTATAGCGCCGAGCAGTTCGCTCGCGATGACGCTTATCTGCGCAGTCTAGCCGCCGATCTCCTCGCCCGCGCTGCCGATGACTTCCCCCTCACCAACGACACACGTTTATGCCGCTACTGCACGTTCCGCACTCTATGCGAACGCGGCGAGCAGGCCGGTCCCTTCGATGAGATCGATGATCTGTTTGACGACGATGTGAGCGTGACCTTTGACCTTGACCAGATCGCGGAGGTGGCCTTTTGATGCGCCGCTGGATCGATGCGCCACCGGTCAGACCATCGCAGGCGCTGCGGGAAGCCGTTGGCGGGCATCCGCTCGTCGCCGAGACGCTGGTGCGGCGCGGCTTTGGCGATCCGGCAGCGGCGGCGGCCTTCCTCGAT
Source organism: Aggregatilineales bacterium (assembly GCA_046719065.1). Classification (GTDB taxonomy): domain Bacteria; phylum Chloroflexota; class Anaerolineae; order Aggregatilineales; family Phototrophicaceae; genus Flexifilum. The sequence goes on from JBDNDP010000018.1 coordinate 33,034, forward strand.
CCGTCCGCCTATCGACCCGCCTCGCCCTACGACCTGCCGGATATGGATCGCGGCGGCGAGCGCATTCACGCGGCCATCGCGCGCGGCGAGCCGATCTTGATCTGGGGTGATTTTGACGTCGATGGCCAGACGGCGACGGCGCTGCTCTATGAAGCGTTCCAAGCGCTTGGAGGGCATGTCCGCGCTTATGTGCCGCAGCGCGAAACCGAAGGACATGGCATCGCGGGCGGAAGGTTGGCCCACTTCATCGCCGAGGGGATACGGCTAGTTGTCACCTGCGACACGGGCATCGCCGAGCACGAAGCGCTTGACGCGGCGCGGCGCAGCGGCGTCGATGTCGTCGTGACGGATCACCACAACCTGCCGGAAGCGCTGCCAGCCGCCCATGCGCTGATCAACCCGAAGCGCCTACCAGAGACTCACCCGCTGCGGACGCTGCCAGGGGTTGGCTGCGCGTATAAACTGGTCGAGGCGCTGGCAGCTGACCAGCGCAGCGACTTGCTGGAACGCTCGCTTGATCTGGTTGCGCTTGGCATCGTCGTCGACGTGGCCGAGCAGGTCGGCGATACGCGCTGGCTGCTTCAACGCGGTTTGGCCCGCCTGCGCCAGACGGATCGCTTAGGGCTGCTGGAGCTGTACAAGCGCGCGGAGATCGACGCGCCCCTGCTGAACGAAGAGACGCTCGGCTTTCGGCTGGGGCCGCGGCTGAATGCGGTCGGGCGGCTGGGCGATGCCAATTTCGCCGTCGAGCTGCTGACCACGCGCGACCGAGAGCGCGCGGCGCTGCTTGCGACGCAGTTCGAAGGGTTGAACGCCGAGCGCAAACTGCTCACCGATCAAGTCTATGCTGGCGCGCTGCGCCAGATCGATCGCGACCCCGGCCTGCTCGACGATGCCGTGCTGGTGTTGGCCAGCCCAAGCTGGCCGGTTGGAGTGCTCGGTTTGGTCGCCAGCCGGCTGGCCGAAGAGTTCAACCGGCCAACCGTGCTGATTAGTGGAACGCCCGGCGAGCCGGCGCGCGGCTCGGCGCGTTCCGTGCCCGGCTGCGATATCACCGCTGCGCTGGCCGCTAACGCTGATCTGCTGCTCGACTATGGCGGCCATACGCTGGCCGCCGGCCTAAGCGTAGAGCCAGAACAGATCGCAGCCCTGCGCCGCGCCCTGAACCGGACGGTGGCCGCGCAGCTTGCCGCCGCCGGCATCAAACCAGCGCTACAGATCGACGGCTGGGTGGCGTTGGGCGACCTCACGCTCGACCTTATTGATGATCTAGAACGGCTGGCCCCGTTTGGGGCGGGCAACCCACCGCTGACGCTGGCCGCGCGCGATCTGAGCGTGAAGAGCCGCCGCGCGATCGGCCGCGGCGAAGAACACGTCCGCATCACCGTTGCCGATGCAAACGACGGCGAAGCGAGCCTGATCTGGTGGAACGGCGGCGGCCAGCCGCTGCCGGAGGGGCGTTTCGATCTGGCCTTCACGGCGCGTTCGAATACCTTTCGCGGCGAGCGGCGCGTCCAGCTAGAGTGGGTGGAAGCGCGCGCAGCCAGCGCGCCGGTCACCGTCGCCGAACGACCGCCGCGCCAGCTCATCGACTACCGCCATGAAAGCGACCCGGTTTTCAGGCTGGCTGCTCTGCGCCTTGAACACTCTGATCTACAAGTGTGGGCCGAAGGCCCGCAGCGCGAGCGCGTCGATGGCAGGACGCGGCACGAGCTTCAGCCGGCCAGCGCGCTGGCGATTTGGACGACGCCGCCGGGCACGCAGGCGCTGCGCGCGGCGGTCGAGCAGGTCGATCCAGATCGGGTCTTCATCTTCGCCATTGATCCTGAGCTGGACAAAGAAGCCGCCTTCTTGGAGCGGCTAGGCGGCTTGCTCAAATATGCGCTGCGCGTCCACGACGGGTGGATCACCTACGAAAAGCTGGCGGCAGCGCTGGCACACAACTCGGAGACCGTTCGGGCAGGATTGGTTTGGCTGCTGGCCGCCGGGCATCTCACATTGCTGGCCGAGCAAGACGGCGCGCTGCGCCTCGGCCGTGCGCACGAGGCCCACGCAGCGAGTCCTGCTGATGCTGCCTCTGTTCGAGCGACCCTGCGAGCGCTGCTGCTGGAGACAGCCGCCTACCGTCGCTTGTTCTGTGCCGGCAGCCTGTCTTCATATGCGCACGATGTGATCGCCGTCCGTTAGGCGGTGATCTTCTCCGCCCATTCGCGGATCATCGTCCAATCGCGCGCGTCGCCGGTCGCACCGCGAACAGCCTTGATGATCAGCCGCTCGCCCCAGTTCAACTTCTCCAAATCGATCTTGCCATGAAAGAGCGTGATATCGCGCGGCTGAATGCGGTTGGCCACTTCTTGCAGCGACTCGGGAAATATCCACCCATTCAACAAGGTGACTGGGTCGCCTTCGCCGGTAGGCCCGCTCGAGAAGATATAAACCGCTTTATCCGCCAGCACATCGGCGAAATGTTTGATGAAATCGCTCGCGCCGCTCAACCAGTTGCCGGCATAGACCCCGCTGCCGATCACCACGACATCGTAACCTTCGACCGATCGCACTGCCTCGGCGGGAGACAGGTCAACTTCAAACTCGCGATCAGTCAGCGTCGCCGCGATCGTCTGCGCGATCTCGGCCGTCGCCCCATACTTGCTGGCATAAGCCACCAGTGCCTTGACCATATTTTCCCCCTAGCTTTGACGCGCCGCGCTGCGCGCCCGTTCAGCAAGGCGCATCTTAATTATGCCAGTATAAATACTGAGCCGGCACCTAACGAATGTCACTCGCAAGAGGTCGATTTGTCACGCAGGGGAAACTGCGGAAGCTGGCACCCTAAGAGGCCCAGACCGGCAGCAGCGCCTCGCGGATGGCGCGGTAGCGGCGGTAGACATCGTCGTAGAGGACGACCAGCTCAGGCTGCGGCTCTTGCGCGCGCACTAATCCGATTGCGCGCGAAGCAGCCGGCAGGTCGTCGAACCAGCCCGCGCCGATGCCGGCTAGCAGCGCTGCGCCGCGCGCTCCAAACTCACGCCCTTCAGGGACGACCACGCGCGCACCCGTGCAGTCTGCGATCATCTGCGTCCAGACAGGGCTCTTCGCGCCGCCGCCGGAGATGCGAATCTCGTTAAGCGGCACGCCCATCGCGGCATAACAGTCACGGATCGCCAGCGCCGTCCCTTCGTAGATGGCGCGCAGCAGGTCGGCGCGGCGGTGCTCATTCGAGAGGCCGAAGAACTGCGCGCGCGCCCCCGGCTCAAAGAATGGCGCGATCACTCCGGCTTGGCTCAGATAAGGGTGATAAATGACGCCAGAGGCTCCGGGCGGCGAAGCGGTGAGATCGGCTTCAAGCCGCGCGAACAAAACCCCGCCCGTGGCCGCCTGCGCGCGCTCGGCGGCGTAGAAATTCTCGATGAACCAATCAAGGTTGGTCGTGCCGGCAATGTTGGCCATCACGCGCAGCCAGCCGGCGCGCGGCAGGCAGAAAGTCAAGCCGATATCGGGCGGCGTCAGCATCGGCCGCTCGACGACAAGACAGTTCAGACAAGTCGTGCCCAGAATTGTGCAGGCGATGCCCGGATCGACCGCGCCCGCGCCAAGCGCGCTGGCGGGCACATCGCCGGCCCCGGTGACGACCGGCGTGCCGGGGCGCAGGCCAGTTTGCGCAGCCGCCTCTGCGCTGACCACGCCAGCAACGCCCTCGGACGGGTGAACAGGCGGGAACAAGTGACGATGATCTTCAATGCCCAACCATGCGAACATGGCTGGGCTGTAATCGCGCCTATGGATATCGCCGGGCAGCACCGAGGCTTCGGTAGGATCTGTATGTAGCGCGCCCGTCAGCCGGAAGCGAATCCAATCTTTACAGCACAGCACGGCGCGCGCCCGTTCCAGCGCTTGCGGGTCATTTTCGGCCAGCCAACGCACCAGCGGCAGCGTGCAGCCCTGCTGCATCACCGAGGCCGACGACTGGAAGATCGTGCTCATGAACGCGGGGCGCTCCTCGCTCAGCTGCTTGATCATGTCGGTCGTGCGGCCGTCGTTCCACAAGATCGCCGTGCGGACGGGCTGGCCATCCGCATCGATCAGCCATGCGCCAATCATGTTGCCCGTCAGGCCAATGGCGGCGATCTGGTCGCCGGTGGCTTCTGCAGTGGCCAGCAGCTCGCGGATGGCGATCGCCACGGCCTCCCACACGTTGTTCATCTCGGCCTCCGACCAGCCAAGTTTGGGGGTCAGCGTCGCCATGCGCCGCGACGCGACCGCCCACTCGCGCCCGTTCGCGTCGAACAGGCCAACTTTGACGACCGACGTCCCAATATCCATTCCCAACAAGTAGGCGTCCACAGCTACCTCACTCAGGCGAGATATGTCAGCGCCCGGTCGACCAGAGCGCGGGCGCTGTCATAAAACAGGGCGCGCACTCCCAATGCATCCCAGCCCAGCGACTGGCAAGCGCGTTTGGTCGCGCGGATCTGCTCGTAGCCCATGAACGTGCAGCGCAGTTGGCCCGGCTGCGCGCTCGAAATGCTCCACGGAAACGGTTTGCGCGTGATCGTCACGCGCTGGCCGTTGAGCATGAACAAATAGCCGCGCACGGTCGCCACTGGCAGATCGGAGCCATACATGACGCGTCCCGGCGGCATTGCCGCGAGGATGGCCGCGATCACTTCGTGCGACTGCACGTTGGAAAGGTCAAAATACATATTCGGCAAATGCGCCACGACCTTCAGCGCCCGCTCGATCAGATCGGCTGAGTAGGCGCGGCCACCGTGGGCGAGGATGACGTTTGCGCGTGGGTAGCGGGCAGCGATCCATTCCAGATCGCGCAGCGTCTCTGGGTCGGCCAAGCGCGTGTTGCGCGGCACGTGCAGCATGATGATCAGGCCGTGGGCATGGGCGACTTCAAGCTGTGCCTCGGTCACGTAGTCGATGACGCGGATCGCTTCGAGATCCTTCCACGTCACATAGCTCAGGTACGGCTTAAAGCCAGCGAAACGCCCGGCGCGAATGCGCGCCCACAGCGTCTCTGCATCATCATCGAGCGCGGGGACGTAGAGGCCGCTCACGCGGCGATTATCGATTTGCCCGGCGATGTAGGCATTGTTGTCCTCGCGATCGATCACGGTGAGCGGCATGCCGAAGACCAGATACTCGACCGTTTTGCCAGGAAACAGCAGATCGTAGGCTTCTTCGAGCTGCTCGAAGGAGACGCTCTCAGCCTCGAACACCAGCCCGACGCGCTCCTCACTGATCGGGCGCAGGCAGTGCTCCGGCAGCCATGCGTGGGTGTGAACGTCGAAGATGCGATCCGGCAGCCAGTCCGCCAGCTCATCGCGGTAGATAGCCCGATCGACCGTCTCGTAATAGTCGCGCTCATCAATCAGCGTCATACCGCCTCACAACAAGTTCCTTACCGCGATAGAGACGGGCGGCTGTTCGGCGTTCGACCGGTAGAAGGCATCCAGCACAGTGACGACCGCTTCGGCGTCGTGCCATGCGCGCGGGTTTCCGTTCGTATCCCAGCGGCGCACTCGGTCGAGCATATGGCGCATTTCGCCACTGTAGTTTTCGTCAACCAGCAGCGAATTGCCGACCGTGCTGGCTGCGAAGCTCTCCCAGCGATGCCAACCCTCGCTGTAGCCGTGGTTGGCGTTGCGCACGTAAAGCGTGTAGCGCGATGGCTGAATACCGACGAACAGCGTCCCATCCGCACCGTAGAATTCGATCGTCCACGCCTCTACCCACGGATGCGCCTCCCACGCAGTGATGTCGAACGACGCCAGTTTGTCGCCATAGTCGAACACCGCAGCGCCGACATCTTCGTGCACCAGCCCGCCGAGCGGCATCGTCGTCGTGACGCCCAAGCCGGAGAGCGTATCCTGCTTAAACCCATGCGCGATCACGTCTGGCCCGGGCGGCAGCTTGAGCATCATGCCTTTGACGCTGCGCGGCACACCGAGGAGATCGATCATTAGGTCGATCATGTGGCAGGCATCGGTGTAGCACAGCCCGCCGAGATCGCCGGGCAAGCTCTGCCAGATCTCGCGTGACCCGCCGACCGGCGTCGCCGCATGAAAGCGCGCCAGCGTCACTGGGCCAAGCGCGCCCTCAGCCAGGATGCGCCGTGCATGGGCGATCGCGCTGCTGTGGCGCAGCATATATCCTACTTGAAAGGGCACATTCGCCGCGCGCACTGTATCGATCACCTCGCGCATGGCTGGGAGATTCGGCGCCCCCGGTTTCTCGAGGAGGATCGCCTGTCCACGCTCCGCCGCCAGTTTAACGTAGCCGGGGTTATCCGGGTCCCAGCCTTCGATGATCGCGAAGTTTGCGCCCGGCCGGTCAAAAGCCGCTTCAGCCGTTGGGTAAGCTTTCAGGCCGTAGTCGCGCTCTAACACGCCGGCCAATTGCGCATCCGGATCATAGCAGCCGAGGATATCGACATCGGCTTCCGCGCGCAGCAGCTCAATGCGAGGAAAGATGTGAGGATGGGTGCAGCCGACAAAAACGACGCCTATTCTTTCGCCCATGATCCATAGCCTCCGGCGCTCGCCAAGTAAGAACCCGTGTCAAAAGTCAACGCTGATCGCTCAAGCCTTCTTACATGTCTTCGATCTGGCGCATGATGCTGGCGCGCAAATGCCAGCTTTCGGGCGCCGCCCGCGAGAGCTGCCGGTAGAGCGGGTAGATGAGGTCATAGATGCGCGTCCGCTCCGGGTGCGGGTTGTAGACGCGCGCCGGCCGCACGCAGGCTTCAACCGCTTCGCTCAACGACCTGTACACCCCTGCGCCAGCGCCAGCCAGCAGCGCTGCGCCACGCGCCCCAAATTCTGTGCCGTCAGGAATGACGATGCGGCAGCCGGTCACATCGGCGAACAACTGCGCCCAAAAAGCTGAACGCGCCCCACCCCCAACCAGCAGCACCTCATCCACTGGGCGATCGCTCACTGCGAAGCCATCGCGCATGGCCAAGGCAACGCCCTCATAAATCGCGCGCAGCAGGTCGGCGCGCGTGTGGTCAACAGACAGCCCGAAGAACATCCCGCGCGCCTCGGCATCAGGAAACGGCGAGACGATACCGGCTGTATTCAAATAGGGGAGGAAGATCAGGCCCTTGGCGCCGGGCAGCGACCTCTGCGCCAGGGCTTCGATCTGCTCGTAAACGCTGCCGCCCACCTGCGCTGCCAAGCGGCGTTCAGGCTCCGCAAGCTGCTCGACCATCCAATCGATGCACATTGTGCCAGCCGTATTGATGAACGAGCGCGCCCACAGGCCGCCGGGAATGCTGGCCTGCGCGCCGGTCCCAGCCGGCTCGAAAGAGGGGACATCGCTCACCAGCGTGTTGAGCAGACTGGTGCCCAGAATCGAACAGGCCTGCCCTGCGCGCACCGCGCCGCCGCCCACCAGCGAGGCGACGACATCGACCGCGCCGGCGACCACCGGCGTGCCTGGGCGCAGCCCCGTCAGCGCCGCGGCGGGTTCAGTCACCGTGCCGGCGATCGCCTCGGAGTCAAGCAGCGGCGGCAGCTTGTCGATCATCATGCCGAGGCCGGCCTCATGCAGCAGCTCAGGGCTGTAGCCGCGCGCGACAATATCACCTGGAAAGTAGCCGACATCGGAGATATCCGTCGCAACCGCGCCAGTTAGCTGGTAGCGCAGCCAGTCTTTGTGGAAAAGCAGCCAGCGCGTCTGTTCGAGGACAGCCGGTTCGTGCTCGCGCAGCCAGCACAGCAAAGGCAGCGGATAGCCAGGAAACGGCGAATTTCCCGAAACCGCAAAGATGCGGTTGAAAAAGCCATCGGCCTGCCAAGCGCTGACGATTGACGCGGCGCGGCCATCGTTCCACAATATCGCATCGCGCAGCGGCCGGCCCTCGGCATTGATGCCCCAGAAACCGCAGGCAGTCCCCGAAAGGCCAATGGCAGCGACAGTCTCGCCCCCCAATTGCGCCAGCGCCTCGCGAATCGTCTCGGCAGTGAGCAGCCAAGCCGAAGCCATATCGATCTCCGATCCTCCCGAGAATCGCGAGACGACCGGCGTCGCCCGGCGCGCAATGGCGATCTCATGACCGCGATCATCGAAGATCACACTTTTGACGAATGACGTGCCGGCATCAATACCAAGAAGATAGGACGTCACCGCGCCTCCTCACAGCCGGGTCCGGCTGCGTCAGCGCCGCCGCCGGTAGAGCATGACGGCCAGCACGAGCAACCCGCCTTTAAGGATATATTGATAATTGCTGGGGACGCCGAGCAGGTTCAACACATTGCTCAAGATAGTGATGATGAGCACGCCCGCCAGCGTGCCCCATACCGAACCAACCCCGCCCATCAAGCTGGCCCCGCCCAGCACGACCGCTGTGATCGAGTCGAACGCGAAATTGCCGCCGATCAGCGGATCTCCGGCGCGCGAACGCGCCGCCACAAACACCGCCGCCGCCCCGGCCATGAATCCACAGATGGTAAAGGCCAGCAGCTTAATGCGATCGGTCGACATGCCGGAGAGACGTGTCGCCGTCTCGTTGCTGCCGATGGCGTAAAGATGGCGGCCAAACGGCGTATGCCGCAGGACAACCCATGCGATCGTGGTCGACACAATAATGATCAAGAATGGGATTGGAATATCGCCAATGTCGCCGATCAGGTATGGCGAGAATTCGCGCGGAATGGTCGCTGGCGGCGTCGCCCGCAGCTGCAGCGCCAACCCCTGCACGATCGACAAGGTCGCCAGCGTGACCATGAATGGGGCTAAGCGCAGGCGCGTCACCAGCCAGCCGTTGATGACGCCGACTGCCGTCCCGACGACCAAACCCAGCAAGACAGTAGCCAACATCGACTCAGGCGTCGGCTGCATGATGCCCGCCATGACGACGACGACTAAGCTGATCGTCGAACCCACCGACAGATCGATGCCAGCGATGATCAGGACGAATGTTTGCCCAATGCTGACCAACATCAGCGCTGCGGCTTGCCGCATCAAGTTCGGGAAGTTGCGCGGGTTGGTGAATGTCGGCTCGATCAATGCCGAGATGACGACGATGGCCAGCAGCACCAGCCAGATAATGAGGACGTTTTGGTTGCGACTGATGAAGCGCCGCGCGCTGGGGATAAAGGCGCTCTCAACGCGCGGGACGGCCAGCGTTTTGGTCATGGATCGCTCAGTAGGGGCAGCATCGGAAGACATGGTCAGGCCAGCGCGCTGTGATAATCGGTGCCCGTGGCAGCGAACATAATGGCTTCCTCCGTCAAACCTTCACCCGGCAACTCTGCCGCAATACGGCCGTCGCGCATCACGATGACGCGATGGCACAGGCCCAGCAGCTCCAGCAGCTCGCTAGAGACCATCAGCACGGCAGTGCCTTCGCCCGCTAGCCGGTGAATCCAATGGTAAATTTCCACCTTCGCGCCGATATCGATGCCGCGAGTCGGCTCGGCGAAGACCAGCATGCGCGGCCGCTCGACCAGCCACTTCGCCAGCACAGTTTTTTGCTGGTTGCCGCCGCTGAGCAGGCGCACCTGCTGTTCCGGCGAGGAAATGCGGACATTGAGCCGCTGAACCATCTCGATGACATTCTGCCGCTCATAACGCTCGCGCATGAAGCCCGCAGCACTGAAGCGCTTCATGTTGGGGATGGTGATGTTCTCGCGAACGTTCAACCGCAGCGCCAACCCTTCCGCTTTGCGGTCATCGCTGATGAAAGCCAGCCCAGCTTCGATGGCGCTGCGAGGCCGGTTCAAACGCAGCGCACGGCCGTTAACGCGCACCTCGCCCTTGTGGATAGGTTCTAAACCGAACAAGGCGCGCGCCAATTCGCGCTGGCCATGCCCCTCTAGCCCAGCTACGCCAACGATTTCACCCTCGCCAACTTCAAGGTCAATTTCATGCAAGGTTGGCGTTGAGAGACCGCGCACCGTCAGCAGCGGCCTGCGCTCAGCGAGCGGCGTGCGCGGCGGGAAAACATCTTCCAGCTCACGCCCTACCATCTGGCGAACGATGTCCTCGCGTTTCAGTTCGGCGGTCGGCGTAGTCGCGACGAGACGCCCATCCTTGAGCACAGTCACGCGGTTGCTGATCTCCATTACCTCGTCCAATCGATGGGAAATGAAGATGACGGCGCTGCCATGCTTGGTGAGCTGCTGAATCACATTGAACAGATGATGCACCTCGACCGGGTTAAGCGCGGCCGTCGGCTCATCCATGATGATGAGCTTGGCCTCGAAGGCCAGCGCCTTGACGATCTCGACGATCTGCTGCTGGGCCACCGTCAATTCCTCAACTAGCGCTGTCGGGTCGAGGTCAGCTTCGAGCAGCGCAAGCAGTTCGCGCGTGCGCGCGTTCAGCGCGCGCCAATCGACTAAACCAAAGCGAGAGCGCGGCTCGCGGTTGAGCAGCACATTTTCGGCGACGGTCAAATCGGCCAGCAGGTTAAATTCCTGAAAGATAATGCTGATGCCAAGCGCCTGCGCATCGAACGGATTGTTCAGGTGCAGCGGTTGCCCCTGCCATAAGAGACGACCTTCGTCGGGCTGGTAGACGCCAGCGAGGATCTTCATCAGCGTCGATTTGCCAGCGCCATTTTCGCCAACCAATGCATGGACTTCGCCGGGAACAACGTTGAACGAAACCTTACTCAACGCCTGCACACCGGGAAAGGCTTTGCTTATGTCTTCGACCTGCAGCAGATACTCCATCGTCAAAACCCATCACCATCACATCGTGGGGGCAGGCGGCCGCCTGCCCCGCACTTCAGCCGAGTCTGAGCTTACTGGCCTTCGCTCGGATTGAGCAGGTACAGCTCATCGGCGCGCTCACGCGATAGACGCGAGTTAGCCCAGTAGGCGTCGGAATACTCCGGACGAACATACTGATCGACTTCATCTTCGTAGATGGTCGGCACCTGCAATTGGTAGAACGACGACACCGGCATTCCCTGCAAAATGCGCAGCGCCGCTTGCAGTGCAACGCGGCTCTGCCACGTCGGCTCCGAGGCAGACATCGCGCGGAAACCATCGGGGATACGCGCCTGCCACGCCAGCATGAAGCCGTTGTTATCCTCGCCCGTCATCGGGACGAGCGGACGACCGGCCGCCTCAAATGCGTCGATCGCGCCCTGCGTCATCGCGCCGCCCTGCGACCAAACACCATCGATATCTGGGAAAGCGGCCAGCATACGCTCTACCGCCAGCTTGCCCTGATCATAAGCCCATGCTGCATCTTCTTCAGCGAGGATATTGATGCGCGCGCCGCCGTCTGGGCAAGCCTCAATGGCATCTTGCAAGCCGGCACGGCGTTGGTCGCTGGTCGAAATGCCGGTCATGCCATTCAGAACGATAATATTGCCCTCGCAGTTCAGCTCCTCCATCAAGAAATCGCCCTGCGCGCGGCCAAACGCGCGTTGATCGGCCAGCAGCTTGGTGACATGCGCATCCGTATTGATCTCCGAGGCGAAGATGACGACGGCGATGCCAGCATCCGCAGCCATTTCAACCGCCGGCGCGATCGCCTCTGGCGAGACCGGGATCAGCAGCAGCGCATCGACACCGCGCACGATCATGTCCTCGATCTGCGAGATCTGTGTATCGACGTCGCCTTCAGAGCTGACGATGATGAAATTGGCGATCTCTGGGTAAAGCGAAGCTTCCTCGCGCACTTCTTCGACGATCTGCACTGTCCACGAGTTAGCGGTCGACCAGTTGATGAAACCGATCGTATAGGGCGGCTCTTTGGCGAACATCGATGTATCAACCATCTCACCCAGCGGCACCGCGATCGTTTCATCGTTTAAATAATCGGTCGAACGCAAGGTGACGATGTCTTCATCTTGCGCCAGCGCCTGCAAACCGATCACCAGCGCAAGCGCCACCAGCAGCAATGCAAATAGTTTTGAGCGTTTCATCAGCCTAGTCTCCTCAAGGTACAACGGACGAAAAATACTTGACGCGCTTCTCTCTCACCCTTTAATTTTGAACTCCACTTCCCTCCTTGCTGCCCCAAGCCTAATCTCCACGGTTGGAATACAGGTAGATGGCGCCCAAAATGATCAGGCCTTCGACGATGCGGCGGCCGCTGGTGGGCAGGGCGAGCACCGTCAGCACGCTGTAGAGTACGGTCAAGAACAACACGCCGCCGAACGTACCCCAGATGGTGCCGCGCCCTCCCTCGAACGGCGTGCCGCCGATGACGACCGCCGCGATCGAGCCGAGCAGAAAATCGGTGCCGACTTCCAGCGTGCCCACGCCGATGAAAGCCACCAGCATCAAACCACCAGCAGCAGCCATGAAACCGCTGAAGACGTAAGCGAGCATTATAGTGCGCGCATCATTGACGCCGGAGAGATAGGCTGCGCGCCGGTTCGCGCCGACCGCCACCAGCCGGCGCCCGAAGGTCGTGCGGCCGATGAGCAGCGCGACCACGATCGTCACCACGATCCAGATAAGCGCAGCGGCAGGAAATACCCCACCGATAAATCCGTTACCCCAGAAGCGCATCGACTCAGGTATGCTGCCGCGCGGCGCGCCGCCCGAGTAGACCAGCGCCGCGCCAAACACGATCAGGTTTGTGCCCAGCGTCGCGATAAACGGTGTGACGCGGAAGCGCGTCACGAGGATGCCGTTGGCGAGGCCGATCCCGGCGCCGATAGCCAGCACGAGCGCGATCACCGGCAGCACCATGGACTCCTGACCGTTGATCATCTGCGCGGCCATGACATCGGCGAGGATGACCACCGAACCGACCGACAGATCAAGACCGCCCGTGATCAGCACAATGGTTTGCCCAATAGCGACCAGACCGATTGTCGCGCCCTGTCGCACTATGTTGAGCAGGTTGCCAGCTTCGGTCGAACGCGGAGAAATGACGCTTAGAATGATGAGCAGCAGCAGCAGCGCGAAGAAAATGCTCGGGAGCTTGCGCAGCGGGGACTGCTGAACGCGCTGCCAAATGGCGCTGACATTGCTGCTGATAGCGGTCATCGTCGTCATGGCCGCAGCTCCAAAATCATCTCGATCTCGACGGGGATATCGCCCGGCAGCACCGCCACACCAACCGACGTGCGCGAGTGCTGCCCCGCTTCGCCAAAGATCTCGATCAGCAGATCGGAGGCAGCATTGACGACGCTAGGCTGGTCAGTGAAAGCGGGTGTACTGGCGACGTAAGCGTTAACATGCACAACACCGGCGACGCGGTCGAGCGAGCCGAGCGCTTGCCTAGCTGATGCGAGGCAGTTGAGCGCGCAGTTGCGCGCACAAGCGCGCCCCTGTTCAAGGGTCACTTCCGCGCCCAACTTGCCCAGCGCAGGGTAAGCCCCGTCCCACTTGGGACTGTGACCGGCCACGTAGAGCAGGCCCCCAGCCTGTCGCGTCTTCACATAGCTGTGCGACGGCGCACCCGCCGCGGGCAAGGCGATGCCGAGTTCGGCCAGCCGCTGTTCAGCTCTCATCGCGTCCCTCCCTCGTGTTAGCACAATGTTCAAGAAGGCAGCGCCAGCAAACGCGCGGGCGTCTTCACGAATAACGTCTCGATCTGTTCCTGCGTCACCCCTTGCTCGCGCAGCCACGGGACGATACGCCACGGCATGAACGTGAAGCCCGGCCCGCCTCCATAGCCAACAAAATACGAACGGCGCGCTAAATCCATCGACAGAGCTAGCTGGCCGCCGAAACCAGCATCGCACATGCGTTTGACGAACTCGACCCGCAGGCGATCGGGATAGTATTTCTCTTTGGCAAACTGATCATAGCCAAGCGTGACGCCGGTATTGACGACTGCAAGGTGATACTCCCAGTCCATCAGCCGATCCATATGGCCGATCAGGATGCGCTCCGGCGGGACGCCATCCTTCGTCAGCAGCGCGACCTGTTCCAGCGCCATTGTGCCGGCCTCAGTATGCGTGCTGATCAGCGCGCCGGTCTCTTTGTGGGCAATGGCAACCGCATGGAAGACCTTTTCTTCGTTCGGCGTGATCGCGTTTTTGCTGGAACCGGCCTTCAGCACGCCAGCACGAATGCCGGTCTCGTCGATCCCCTCGCACACATCGCGGATGAATGTATCGGCCAGTTCATGCACCGAACGACCCTCGACGAATGGGTCAAGCGAAGCGCCCTTGATGAACCCGGTCACGCAGATGACGTGGACACCGGTCGCCTTCGACATTCGGCGATATGCCAGCGGATCACGCGCATAGTCTTGCGGAGACATTTCGACGAGCGCGCGGCCGCCAGCGGTATAGAAATGGCGTAGATCTTCGGCTGCGCTCGCTTCGCTGTCGAGCGTCAGGTCAGGATCGCTCCCCGGCTTCAATGACCGACCGAGCAGATGTTCATGCATCAGCGTGAAACCAAGCTGATCAGGTTCGATTGGGCCACAAACGGTTTGAATAAAAGGCATCTTTTTCGCTCAGTTTATGGAGTGGTTCGTACCACTTCGACAAAGTAACATCGTTACACACAATTGTCAAGCGAATCGGCCGACGGCGCAAGCACCGTCCGTTCACCCGCGCGTAGGATGCGATAGGGCTGGCCGGCCGCTTCGACTTTCGTGATGAATTGATCGATCGGCAGCGTGTTGAAGGTGAACATATCGTAATGGTGTGGAACCAGCAGCGGCCCGCCCAATTCGCGCGCCAGCGCGATCGCGTCATCGGCGCTCATGTTGGGCGGCACTTGCAGCGCGCTGCGGCGCTCGTCCGTGCCGTTGATCGGCAGGAAAACGATCTGCGGATGCAGGGTTTGCAGCCGCTCTCGCAGGCCAGCATAGATGACCGTGTCGCCGCTGTGGTAAAACGTCACCCCGCCAGACGTGAAGACGTAGCCCAAATACGGGCAGCCCGCCCACGGGTCCTCATCCAGATCAGGATGCGCCGAAGGCACTGCATGGACGGTCAGGCCGTCCAGCTCGAGCCGGTCATCGCCGTGCATCGGCAGCAGCCGCGTTCGCTCCAGGCCAAGCGCCTCGACGGCGTAATCGACCAGCGCTAGCGGCAGGATCAGCCGCGCCTCCGGCGAAGCCGCCATCAGATCGGGCAGCGTTCCCGGGTCGAGATGATCGGAATGCTTGTGACTGGCGAAGACGTAGCGAGCATCGACCAGCTCATGACCGCGCAGCGGCGCAGCCATCATGCGGATGTGCGGCTTCTCGCTATCGGCATACTTGGCCGTCAGATGTTCTGACAGATACAGATCGACGTAGAAGGTGGCTGCTGCCGTCTTGAACGCATAGCCGCTCTGCCCCAGCCACCAAACAAATAACTGGCCGGGCGCAGGACGGGCAGCGGCGATATCGGCCAGCAGCGCCGGGCCGCTGAGGACGGGTTGAATGAGCGTCGGCTCAGACATGGGTCGGTTCTCCCGTCAATTCGCGGCGGACGATCTTCGTCCCCTCAACCATGGCGTGCAGCTTGCGCTTGGCGGCCCAACGAGCGGTCTGGCTCAAGCCGCAGTCGGGCGTCACAGTGAGCTTCTCCGGCGCGACGTAGCGCAGCGCGATGCGGACACGCTCGGCAACGTCTTCCGGCGTCTCGCAGTAGTAATTTTTGACGTCGACGAGACCTGCGGCCAGCTCGCGATCGTTGGGGAATTCTGCCCACAGGGCGATCTCGCTCATCTCCCGGTTGGCGAACTCGAGGGAGAACTGCTGGGCATGCAGATCGAACAGGTGCGGAAACAGCGGCCGATATGTTCGCTTAGCGACCGGCCGCCCGGCAAAATTGCCGAAGCACAAGTGCACGGCGATCTTGGCCTCAACGCCGGAGACCGTTTCGTTGAACAGGGCGACGAATTCGCGCGGCGTCGAGGAATGCACCGCCGCTGATGGTTCATCGATCTGGATGAAATCGACGCCTTCGGCGACCAACGCCTTCAGCTCGCGGTTGATGATCGCGGACAAGGCATAGGCCACTTCATAACGATCTTTGTACAGCCCGCCCGTCTCGATGCGGCCGGCCAGCGTGTATGGCCCGGGGATAGGCATCTTGATCGGGCGCTGGGCGCGCGCGCGCAGGTAACGATATTCCGCCAGCAGGCCTAGTCCGTTCGGGGCATCAATGGGCGCCACCGGCGTGTATTTTTCACGCTGGTCGTGGCCAGAAACGCCGGCGAGCCGCTTCTGCGCCTGCGCAACCAAACCGGTCATATGGCTGTAAAATTCGGCGGTAAAAAACCCTACCCGCCGCATTTCGCCATCAGTGATAATATCGACGCCGGCCTCCTCCTGCTCGCGGATCGCAAGGTCAACAGCGTCTTCCTGCGCTTCGCGCAGGTCGTCCTCTCCCAGCTCGCCGCACTGCGCTTTTTCGAGGACGAGGTGCAGCCAGCCCGGCCAAGCATAAGAGCCGATCACGCTGGTGGGGATAAGGGGCAGCGATGCTGTCATGAGGTTTCTCCAGAACGGCAGGGCAGATTAAACGGCGACAAATTCGCCTGATAACAGCGCACCTTCCGCCAGTAGATGCGATTGTAACTGCTGGACATCCAGCGCATGCGGCGTTTCGCCAGCGGCAGCGGCGAGCGCTGCGGCGGTTCCGGCTGCCTGCCCCATCGCCATGCACTGGGCCATGCTGCGCACCGAAGCGTGGGCATCGTGATCGGCGGAAAGGCAGCGCCCCGCAACGATCACGTTTTCTACCCCTTGCGGCAGCAGCGCCCGGTAAGGGATGTCATAGGTCTGGCTGTCGGGGATATATTCCCAGCGCGTCGCGCTCCCAGCATAGTGATCCTCGATTGGCGCGCCGCACTGGGCGATCGCGTCAGGGAAGCGTCTCGCGCCGAGGGCGTCCTCGCGCGTGAGTCGGTAAACGCCGTGAATGCGTCGCGTCTCGCGGATGCCGATCTGCGTGCTGACGTTCATCAGAAAAGCGCGTTCATATCCGGGCACGTTCGCCTTTAAAAAGCGGGTGTATTCGAGCGCCTGCGCTCGACCTTCGATCTCAGCTTCAGTCAGCGCCCACGGGTCGGTCGCATCGACATTGCTGACGCGCGTCATATTGGTCGCGACGACGCCATCGAGAGTCGTACGGTGCACGCTGCCCTCTTCGCGCGGCAGGCGGTATTGGCCGCTCATGTTGGCTTCGCGCATCAGGGCTTCTAGCTCAGCGCGCGGGATGCTCTGGGCGCGGGCAACGTCGACGCCGCCAAGGCGGAACGTCGTCGTCATCGACTGAGCATGGCCAGCGGCGTGGGCATCCTCAAAGGGGGCGCCGGCTCGGTAGCAGATATCGGCGTCGCCAGAAGCATCGACGAACACTTTAGCGCGAATCTCGCCCAAGCCGCGCTTATTGGCCACCAGCAGCCCAGCCACGCGGTCACCCTCGCGCACAACATCAACGCAGAACGTGTGGTAAAGCAAGCGCACGCCATTTTCGCGCGCGAGCCGTTCCCACAGCATCTTGAGCTGTTCGGGATCATAAGTGACGCCGGTTCCAGCGCCGTAGGTGTTCGGCCGCTCGATGATCGAGTCGAACTCGCGCAGCCGCTCGACAAGCATCCACGGCAGCCCGCCGACCACACGACGAGAAGCGCCGGGCGTGTAGAAGCCATAGAAGGTATCAAGCACCATGACGGAAGTGCCACCCATGAATCCATAACGCTCAACCAACAACGTTTTGGCGCCGGCGCGGGCAGCCGCAATCGCAGCCATACTCCCGGCTGAGCCAGACCCGAGCACGACCACATCGGCTTGATCGAAGAGCGGATAAGCCATGACGATACCTCCACCGCTAACAGCATAACCACTGTAACACAACTGGTACGTACCACGCAACTCTGTGATGATGCGCTTCAGCACCAGCCCTCTTGACAGCGGCGCTGTCCTTCGTTATCACTGCATGATATTTTTTCAAGAAATGGGCTTTGTTTTCGCGGAGAATGAGAATAAGGAGGCTCGCTTGAGCGAGAAAAAGACGCGGTTGTACATTCTTTCCAACGGCTTTATCGAGAATGATGTCGCCCTCAATCTACTGCTGCATAACCAAGCCACTATTGACGAGCCGAACAAACCGGCCGAATGGCACCGTGTTCCGTCGATCTGTCTGCTCATTGAGCATCCCAAGCTCGGCTGGGTGTTGGTCGATACGGGCAGCAGCAAAGATGCGCTCAACGGCGGCTGGCCAGAGGCCGCTCTGAAAGGCAGCCCGCCCTTTCGCACCGAGGACGACCTGCTTGAGGCGCGGCTGGCGAGCGTAGGCCTGAAGCCGGCCGATATTGACTGGTTGGTCATCACCCATTTGCACATCGACCACGCCGGCGGGTTAGAGCTGTTCAGCAGGACGAAGGCCGGCAGCCGCGTCATCGTGCACGAGCAGGAGCTGAAGCAGGCGCTCTACTCGGTGTTCGTTCGCAACGAAGCGTTCTCAAATGCCTACTGGCGGCGCGATTTCGTCGGGCTGCCCGGCATCGCTTTTGAACCAGTGCAGGGCGATACTGAACTGGCCGATGATTTGACTCTGCTGTGGCTGCCCGGCCATACGGCAGGCTTGCTAGGCGTTATGTTGCATCTCGAAAACACTGGCACGCACATCTTCATGTCTGACGCGGCCTACGTGAGCGGCAACTATGGGCCGCCTGCGCGGCTGCCCGGCATCTTGTACGACTCGGTCGCCTGCCTAAACAGCATCGAACGGGTGCGCTGGCTGCAGCGTCGTTATGGGGCGACGGTGCTATTCGGCCACGATGCGGAGCAGTTCAAGACGCTTAAGCTGGCCCCAGAGTATTACGACTAGGCGGGTGCGCATGCTTTCGGCACCCTGTGTTATGCTATAAGCGATATTCAACAAACCTAAACTATCTGCCCGGTGCCCATATGCTCGACCGAGAATGGCAGCTTGATCCTTCCTCGTCTGCGCCGCTGCACAGCCAGTTTGAAGCGCTGATCAAAGCGCGCATCGAGGCGGGGGAATGGCGTCCCGGCGATCGCATTCCCTCAGAGCGCGACCTGATGCGGCTGGCCGGCATCAGCCGGGCGACCGTGCGCCAGACGCTGGCTTCGTTGGTCAACCAAGGCTTGCTCGAAAAAAGCTACGGACGTGGCACCTTTGTCAAGCGGCGCCCGTTCGAGCAGCCACTGGAAACAGTTTACAGCTTCTCGGAGCAGCTTCGAGCGGCTGGTGTGCAGCTCCAAGATCAGCTCTTGGAGCGGCGGCTTAAACCCGCCCCAGCTGAGCTGGCGGGGCATCTGGCGGTTGAGGTGGGCGCGCCGCTGATCTGCATCCGCCGGCTGCGCTATATCGCTGACGTACCCACCATGATCAATGTCGCTTATATCCCGTATGCGTTGTGTCCCAATTTGCTGGATGATCCATTTGAGGGATCGTTGTACCGCGCCCTGACCAGCAAATATGGCCTGCCGATCGTGACCGCCACCGACGTGCTCGAGGCGCGGCAGGTGAGCGCAGCGCTGGCTCGCTTGTTAGAAGTGCCCCTGCGCAGCCCGATCATGTATGTCGAACGGCTGGCGTGGACGCTGCACGGCCGGCCGCTGCACTGGGGCCAGAACTTTATCCGCAGCGACCGCGTGCGCTTTCGCAGCACGATGCATCACCCCAACGCGCTTGAATTGAGCGCTGGCGTGCGCTGAGCCGAACAGCGCAGTCATCACGGGGGCGGCCGAGCATGCAGCCGCCCCGTGATATTTGACGATAGCCCCCAGCTGGCGCTAGGGATGGTTGGCTGAAATTTCGGTCACATACAGCGTGCCGTTGATAGAATCTCCTTCGAAAAAGCTGCCGATCCAGATATCATAGCGCCCGCTTGCTGGGCTGTTGAAATCAAGGGTCGGGTTAAGCGTGCCGAAGCTGTCATCATTGCAGAAATACGCGCCGTTGGGCGCATTGACGACCATGCTTGTATCGCCAGCGCCAATGAAGTAGAAGCGAAGCAGCGTGAACCCGCCAGTTGTGTAATTGACGCTAAACGTTGGCTGGCTGGTCGCAAAGCCCGTACAGCCGCCGCCGAGATAAGAAACATTGACCGGGCCGCCGCTGGCGACATTCACCGAGTACGGGTCTGAAACGAAACCTGAACTGAGCGCTACGCTCCCATAGATCGGTGGCAGGCTGAAGTTCAGCGTCGGCATGGGCAGCGGCGGTGGCGTCACAGTCGGCGTGGCCGTCGGCGTGTCAGTCGGCGTCGCTATCAGCGTGGCGGTCGGCACTGTCGCTAATGTGGCGGTCAGCGGGATCGGCGTCGGCGGCTGCACGATGGCAACGCCAGCGCAATTGCCACCGACCCGCACAACAGCGAGCGAAACCCAGCCGATTTGGCCGTTCAAGTTGATCTGATACCAACTATTATCGGGCAGCCGGCCGATCACAGGCGCGATCGTCGTTGGCCCTAACACTGTGAGAATGCCAAAATTGAGGCCGGGGCCGCTGCGCACATTCACCGACGAACCGGTCAGCGAAGCGACGGAGCAGGGACCGGCCGGCGGGATCTGGACAGGCTGGGTCGGAACAACTGCCGTCGGCGGAACTGCGGTCGGCACCTGAGCGGCTAGCGTCGGGATAGGGGCTGCGCAGCGTGCAGCCGGGCTTTCTGTCTCAAGGCAGATGGTGTATCCCTCGGTCTGCGGGCCGCCGCTGTGCGCGATCTCAAGCAGATAATTGGCCACTTCATCCGGCAGACGGTGGCGGATGCCGATCAAGCGGCCGCTGTTGATCGCGAGCGTGTCGCCCGTATCGGCATCTTTGAGCGTGACGACCGGCCCAGGCGCGAGGCGCGGCCCGTCAACCGTCAGCAGCAGGATCTCGCCGATCTGCCCGCGGAAGCTGTAGGCCTGCCGGCTGGCCTGCGCGCTCACCTGCCCGCTGACCGTCTGGCCGAGCAGCAG
Organism: Aggregatilineales bacterium; assembly: GCA_046719065.1. Classification (GTDB taxonomy): domain Bacteria; phylum Chloroflexota; class Anaerolineae; order Aggregatilineales; family Phototrophicaceae; genus Flexifilum. The sequence continues at coordinate 53,848 of JBDNDP010000018.1, forward strand.
CGGCTGCGGCGGGGCCAGCGGCGCGCCGCCCTGCACGCTGATCAAGAACTGGCCCGTGCTGTTGACCGCGCTGCGGACGCGGATCAGATAACTGCCCGGAGACAAATTAACAGCGGCTGAGGAGATGCCGCTTCCGGACACATTTGGATCGGACGCGATAATGATGCCGGGCGGCGCGACCACTTCAAAAGCGGGCGCCAAGCCCTGCGAAATCGCAAGGACTTGTACGTTCGCGGCGACCGCGGAGGGCGTTAGCAGCGAAAATTCAGCAACAGCGCCGGGCTGGCCGATCTCGCCAGTTCGGTTCTCGCCGATCGCGATCGGCGTAGCGACCTGCGCCTGTGCCACCCCAACCCAAAGCAAACACGACAATAAAACGAAGACGATGATAGAGCGGATCCTGCTGTGCCTCAACATGGGGTTATCCTCAAACAACAGCACGTCTCTAAATTAAATAAAACAGCGGCGTGAACAGACGCGCAGAACGTTCACCGCTCATCTTCCATTGTCGATTAAACAGCGTTTAGCGCAAGTGGCTGCATCCGCGCTTCAGTAAACCTTTCACTAAGATTTTATTAAAACACCCCTAAAAACTCTTGTTTTGGATTTAGCAAGAAAGCGCATAAGGCTTAAATATCGCTCAATAAGCTGTTCGTGAAGTCTCTTTACAGGACACAACATAGTTGAGGGAGGAAGTCTATGCGTCGTTGGTGGATAGTCTTGTTGGTGGTGACATTGCTTGCGATAAACGCGGTGAGCGCTCAGGATGGCATCCCTCCGCTGCCTGAAGACCGCCAAGTCACAATCACGTTCTACAGCTATAATTTGGCCTCAGCCGGCATAGGCGCAGCCGGCACCGAGCAGCTCATTCGCGAGTTCGAAGAACTGCACCCGAATATCGATGTCGATGGCATTGGCATCCCCTTTACGGAGATCATCTCGCAAACGCAGGCTGATATCATCGCCGGCAACCCGCCCGATATCGCCCAGCTCATCTTCAACGACATGGACTTCATCGTCAATAACCTCAATGCGGTGCCACTGGAGAACATCGTCCCGCGCGCCGAGTGGGAGCAGCACATTGAGGGCTTCCACCCGCGTGGTCTGGCACTGGGCCAGCTTGGCGACTTGACCTATGGCATGGCTTTCACTTTCAGCACGCCGATACTGTTCTACAACGCGACGGTCTTCGAGGAAGCCGGCCTCGACCCCGACCAGCCGCCGACGACGTGGGATGAGGCCGAAGCGATGGCGCTCCAGATTGTCGAGCGCACTGGCAAAGGCGGCATTTCGATCTATTCGCCGAGCTGGGTTGCCCAGAGCTTGATCATGAGCAACGGGGGCCGCGTCCTCTCGGAAGATCGCACCACGCTCATGTTCGGCGAACCGGAAGCGGTCGAGGCGATGGTGCGCCTGCGCCAGATGGTGCAGAGCGGCGCGCACATCCCGCAGGGCGTCGAGCCGATTCAGGCGTTCGCCAGCGGCCAGCTCGGCATGATGCTGATGACCAGCGCTGTGCAAGCCTTCTTAATCAACGCTTTTGAACAGACCGGGCAAGACCTGCGCGCCGCCCAAATGCCCGCCTATGGCGACCGGCCAACCGTGCCCGTCAACAGCGGTAGCGCCCTATTCATCCTGTCGCAAGACCCGGACAAGCAGCGGGCCGCTTGGGATTTCATCAAATTCGTGACCAGCGAGCGCGGCTATACGATCATCACCAGCGAGATCGGTTACCTGCCGCTGCGTCCGGATATCGTCAACGACCCGCAGTATCTGGGCGAGTGGATCCTCGAGAATCCCCTCACCCTGCCTAACCTCGCTCAGCTTGACCGGTTGGAGCCGTGGGTGGCCATTCCCGGGCCGAACTACCGTCAGATCGAGCAGATCATCACTGAGGCACAGCTTGCCGTGATCCACAGCGATGTTGACCCGACCGAAACGCTGCGCGCCGCTCAGGAACGCGCGCAGGCATTGATGCCGTAACTGAACTGGCACTAGGAAAGCCGTCCGTTTTTTGGGGCGCTCGCCGTGCTGGTGAGCGCCCCGCCCGCATTTTTCGTCCGCAAAGTTGAAGGATGACGGTCGATGGCTGGCGAACTTCCTTTAAGCCGCCCTGCGGCAGGGCGAGTCGTACTGCGTAGCCCGCACCGAGGACTTCGGCTCGGCCGCTGGGCTGCCCGGGTCGAGCCCTATCTGTATCTGCTGCCCGCCCTGCTAGTGATCGGGGTGTGGGTGTACCGGCCGCTGGTCGAAATCGTTGACCTGAGCTTTCATCAATGGAACCTGCTGCCGACCGCGCCGAAGACTCCAGTCGGCTGGCGCAATTATGAGCAAGTGCTGGCCCTGCCGGAGATGGGCCGCGCGCTCGTCAACACGGTTTACTATACGCTCGGCATGTTTCCATTTTCGATCATCATCCCGGTCATCATCGCCATCTTCACCTATAACCAGCGCGGCCGCCTCTCGACGCTGTACCGCGCGATCATCTTTACGCCGGTGATCATCGCCCCCGTTGTGGTGACCGTGCTGTGGCGCTGGATCCTACATCCCTTCAACGGCATCGTGAACGTGTGGCTGCAGTCGCTGCTGGGCACGCGCCCGATCAATTTCTTCGGCGACCCAGCGCTGGTGCTGCCCACGATCACGTTCATCACTGGATGGGGGCTGGTCGGCTTCGCGACGCTGATCTTCGCCGCCGCGCTGACTAACGTCAACCGCGACTATCTGGAAGCCGCTGCCATTGACGGGGCGAGCAGCCTCCAGATCGTGCGCTTCATCATGCTGCCGCTGCTCTCGCCAACGATCCTGTTCATGACGCTGCTAACCGTTCTGTTCTCATCGCAGTGGACTTTCGTCCACATCCGCGTCATCTCGACCAATGCGATCTCCACCACGTCGAGCAACATTTACACGCTGCTCTACGACTATGGCTTTCGCTCGTTCAATGCTGGCTGGAGTTCGGCCTCGGCGGTGTTGATGTTCATCGGCTTTGGGGCGATCGCGGTGCTGTTCCTGTGGCTGCAGCGCCTTTACTCGTTCTACGACTCGTAGCGTAGGGAGGCGGTCATTATGGTTGGCGTTCAAAACAAGCTTGCGCCCGGCGTGCTCCTCGGCCATGCGTTGATGATCCTGCTGTGCCTGCTGGTGGCGTTCCCTCTGTATTGGATGGTCCTCACTTCGCTGCGGCCGCCCGGCGATCTGTACTCGACCGCGCTCATCCCCGCTGGGATCACATTCGATCATTACACTTACGTGATGGAGAACCTGCCCGTATGGCGTTTGCTCGGCAACACGTTCGCGATGTCGCTGGGACGCACGGTGTTCCAGCTCTTGACAGCGCTGCTGGCGGCGTATGCCTTCGCGCGCTGGCGTTTTCCGGGCGCGTCGATCTTCTTTGCGCTGTTCGCTTTCACATGGTTGGTGCCGCAGCAGGTGACGATGATCCCCAACTATGTGCTCGTCTCACGGCTGGGCTGGTTGAACACATTGTCCGGGTTGGTTGTGCCCAACATCGTCTCAACGTTCGCCATCTTCCTGCTATACCAGCAGATCAAGGGCTTCCCACGCGACCTGATCGACGCGGCCCACGTTGATGGGGCCAGCAACTGGGGCATCCTCTGGCGCGTGATCGTGCCTAACGTGAGATCGGCGCTGGCGGCGCTGGCGATCTTACAGTTCATCAACGCTTGGAATGATTACTTCTGGCCACTGCTGGTGACTAACCGGCTGGAAACGTCGGTGCTTCAGCTCGGCTTGCAGGCGTTCTTGACGCAGGAAGGCGATCTATGGGGGCCGATGATGGCGGCTGCTACGCTCACCGCCCTGCCGATCTTTTTGCTTTATTTGGTGCTGCAGCGCCAGATCATCGAATCGTTCGTAAAATCAGGATTACGCTAATGACAAATGATCTCTCATTTGAACGCCGGTTAAAACTGGAGGGCGCGTTCAACGTCCGCGAGCTGGGCGGCTATCCAGTTGAAAGCGGGCGCACCCGCCCGGGTGTGCTGCTGCGCGGCGACAGCTTACACCGCCTGACACCGGCCGACCAACGGACGCTGATCGAGTACGGTGTGCGCACGATCATCGACCTGCGCCATGGCGCCGAACTGGAGACGGCGCCGGGCATTTTCAGCGAATCAAGCGATGTCACTTACCGTCACATCCCGATCATCCGGCAGGCGCCAAGCACGGATGGTGGCATGCCAACCAGCCTTGAACCGGTCTACCAGTTCTTCGTCGATCACTGCCAACAGGGCTTCGCCGAGGCGCTGGCCGCAATCGCCGAAGCTGAAGATGGCGCCGTGCTGTTTCACTGCACGGCGGGCAAGGATCGCACCGGCGTACTGGCGGCGCTACTGCTGAGCATCGCCGGGGCTGACGAGGAGACCATCGCCGAGGATTATGCGCTCACCGAGCAGGCGATGGCTGGCATGCGCCCGGCCTTGCTTGGCCCAATGACGAGCGCCGGCCTGCCCGAAGCGATCGCCGACGCGCTGCTCAGCAGCGACCCCGCGTTGATGCGCGGCCTGCTGACCCATCTCAACAACCGCTACGGCGGCGTCTCCGCTTATCTTGATGCGATTGGCATCGAGACCGCGCAAATCGAGCGCATCCGTGCACGTTTCGTCGAACGAAAAGGAGCTTAACCCAATGACCGAAGTGCTGCTGAAGTTCGCTCACATCAGCGATACCCATCTAGTGCCCGGCGATCATCAAGAGTTTCGCCCCCATCACTACTCCGAGCGGCTGCTCGCCCTGTTCAAAGAGGCGTTTGAGCGCGGTGAGATCGGGCACCGCACGGAGCCGAAGCCGTCTGTTGCCAGCCGCGCGTTGATCGACGAGATTAACCGGCTGCCGTTCGAACTCGACTTTGTGCTGCATACCGGCGATATCCAGACCGATCCCGATACGGTCGAGGAATATGAGGCGACCCGGACGGTGATGGCCGCCTTGAACTATCCGATCTACTATTTGCCCGGCAATCACGATCTGCTCGACGGCGTGCGTTCGCTGATGCCCGATATGGCGGTTGAGGGGGAGACGTTCGATTACGTCATCGACCGCGGCGGCGTGCGCGTGATCTGCCTTGACAGCGCCACCCACGGGCGCGATCATGCCGGCGGCGTTAGCGAGGCGCAGCTCGGCTGGCTGCGCGACCGGCTGGCCGAAGTGCCAGATGCGCGCGTGATCGTGGCCGTGCACCACCCGCCGCTGTCGTTTGGGTTTAAGATGCTCGACCTGTTCGGGTTCGCCAATGGCGAAGCGTTGCATCAGGTATTGAGCAGCGCTGCGCCGCGTGTGCAGGTTGTCCTTTCCGGGCATGTGCACCAGTCGGTCGATATCATCCAAGATGGCATCTACTACACGTGCGTTCAGTGCCCCACCGGCCAGATTGCATTCTGGCCAGGCCTCGATGCCATTTCGCAAAGCGCGCCCGATAACTACGGGTTCAACATCGTCATCGTCACCGCTGAACGGACGTATGTGCGCCGCTATCCATACCAGTTGAACGGCCGCGGGACAAGCGAAGCTTAAGCCGGCCATCCGGGCCGATGACCGCCGTTCAGCTCGGCTAGCAGGCATCCGCAGATCGCGCTTTTGCGGTACAGTGAATGCAGCATGACGAGGAGGAACGGCGATGACGACAGCCTATATCGCTATCGATTTGGGGGCCGAGAGCGGCCGGGTGATGGTGGGTGCGCTCGATGAGGGCCACCTGAGACTGCATGAAGTTCACCGGTTTACGAACGGCCCCGTGCGCGTGCGCGGGGGTCTATTCTGGGATGTGCTGCGCCTCTACAGCGAGATCAAAACCGGCCTGCGAGCCGCACAAGACCGCTTTGGCGCATCGATCGCCTCTCTCGGTATCGATACATGGGGGGTTGATTTTGGCCTGCTAGATGCGGCCGGCGATCTGATCGGCAACCCCTACTGCTACCGAGACCAGCGCACCGAAGGGATGATGGAGGCCGTCTTTGAGCGGGTTTCGCGCTGGTCGATCTTCGAACAGACAAGCGGCATCCAGTTTTTACCCTTTAATACGCTGTATCAGCTTTATGCTATGGCGCAGCGCAGCGCGCCTGCCTTGCAAAGCGCTCACACGCTGCTGCTCATGCCCGACCTGCTCACCTACTGGCTGACCGGTCGCGCCGTCTGCGAATTCACGAATGCCACCACCACGCAATTTTATGACTCGCGGGGCGGCGGCTGGGCGCGCTGCCTGCTGGCGCAGCTCGAACTTCCCCAACATTTTTTGCCTGAAGTCGTGCCGCCCGGCACGCCGATCGGCCCGCTGCTGCCGGAGGTCTGCGAGGAGACCGGCCTGCGCGAGACGACCGTGATCGCTGTATGCACGCACGACACTGCCTCAGCCATCGCTGGCGTGCCTGCGCAGTCGGCGGATTTCGCGTGGGTCAGCTCCGGCACTTGGTCATTGATGGGCGGTGTGGCCGACCGCGCGATCGTCACCGAAGAGGCGCTGCGCTACAACATCAGCAGTTTTGGCGGGCCGGGCGGCGCCCTTTACCCGTGGAAGAACATCACCGGCCTGTGGCTGGTGCAGGCCTGTCGTCGCGCATGGGAGCAAGGCGGCAGGCCCTTGAGCTATGACGCGCTGACGCAGCTCGCTGCCGAAGCCCCGCCGTTTGTCGCGCAAATCGACCCCGACCACCCGTCCTTCTTCGCCCCGCCCGATATGCCGGCCGCGATCGCCGCTTACTGCGAGCGTACCAGCCAGCCCATTCCCGCAAACTACGGCCAGATGATTCGAACTATCCTCGAAGGCCTCGCGTTGAAGTACCGCTGGGTTTTGGAGAAGCTTGAACTGCTGGTCGGCCATCGCTATGACCGGCTGCACATCGTGGGCGGCGGTTCGCAGAACTGGCTGCTCAACCAGCTCACGGCCGATTGCATCGGCCGCCCGGTGATCGCCGGCCCGGTTGAGGCGACGGCGATCGGCAATATCGTCGTGCAGGCCGTCGCTGCTGGCCATTTGCCCGATCTGGCGGCGGCACGCGCAGTCATCGGCCGCTCGTTCGAGACAAAGCGCTTCGAACCGCGCGCCGATGCCGCTTGGGAAGCGCAGTACAGCGCGTTCCTTCAAAGGGTCGCCGGCCAGTGGTCACATTGATTAAGTGGCTCAAACAGGAACGCAACGATGCAGGAACATTGACAAAGAAATGAAGTTATTTATAATTTAAGGCGGCATCGAAACATAACTTGTAAGGGGAGGCAAGTATGGACTTCATCACCGATCTGCTCGCGGCGCCATTCATCTGTATCGGCTGGCTGATCGTCGGCGCGATTGCTGGCAGCATCGCCCATTCGATCATGCGTTCCGAGTCCTCGCTGATCGTCGATATCATTTTGGGGTTGGTCGGCGCAGTGGTGGGCGGGTTCGTCATCAGTCTGTTCGGCCTCACCCGGCCGCAAGAAGGGCTGTCTGGCGTCATCGCCAGTTTGATCGTCGCGGTCATCGGCGCGGTGATCATCATCGCGGTGGCGCGTCTGTTACGGGGGAGACCCGTTCGCTAGGGCAGCGTTCGCATTAACCCGCTGCGAAAGAATCTGCAAGAAACGTTTGAAGCCGCCATATTGGCGGCTTCAGGTCTATTAAGCGCTTTGAGCTAGTAGCGCAAGATGAGAGCGATCTGCTGGTGGTTAGCCAGTGCGCCCGGCTCGACGAAGACCACGCGACCGTCTTTGGCCAGCACGGCTTCGATCACTTCATCGACGGCGTCGTCGATCACATCCGGCGCGGTGGCATCCTCGGCGATCGTGATGTGCATGCCGCTCTCATCAACGCGCACCGGGCAGAAATACCCTTCCTCAACGATCAGGGTGTCGCCGCGGCCTTCCCGCGCCATTCGCCAAACCTCGCCGATCGTCGAGGCGAACCGGCGCGCGCCGACGGCCGCGCCCAGCTCATCGAGCACCTTATTGCGTTGTTCGGCAATCTTGTCTTTAGCCAGCGGCCAGACGAGCTGTCCCAATTCGTGCGCCGATGTTTTGTCATGGCTGCCCTCGACTTTGGCGATGATATGCCCGCCGTGTGAAGTCACCTCCTCAAACAGCGAAAGCTGCCGCGTCACGCCGACCAATACGATCGGCAGTGGGTCATCATCCATGATCTCTTTGAGCGCAGCATCGACATCTCGGAAGAACTGGCGATGCATATCGCGCGCATAGGTCGAAGGGTTGACGCCCGGCCCGCCCGGCAGGCGCGTCGCACCACCCGGCCGGTCGTGGGTCATCGGGAATCGCGAGCCGACGGTAACCTCGACCAGCGAGTCTTTGACCCCCTCGAACAAGCGAGTTGGCTGCTCGCTGAGCACCAGCGTCCAGTACCGATTCGTCCGGTTGACGGCGAAGACGAGGTCGCGCGTCGCGAATGTCTCGTCAATAACGACGCGTTCTTTCACTTTGAAAGGAAAGGTATACGCGTGCGCGAAATCGGCGTTGACGAAGATCGCTAACCCGTCAAGCGTATTTTGCCAGTCAACCCGCTCAACGATGCCATCCAGCCGGCTGAGTATCCCATCAACCTCGCGTTTTGAGAACTCCTTGAGCAGACGGTTGGTCGCTTCGGTGACGAGATTCTTGACGCGAATGGGATCCTGCTTGTTATCGGGCGAGGTGCGGTGGGTCGGCGCCAAGATCGAGATCGATGGATAACCGCTGAACGTTTGCAGCAGGCGCACATCATGACGATTCATGAGATAGTAGACTCCCTTGCGGTGTGCTTTGGCGATGTTGCCGGGAAGTATAGCAGAATGCTTTGCAAGCGAATACGCCCCGACTGCGGCGCACAGCGAACCCTTATTCGCTGCGCCACCTCGTTGTATAATGCACGGTATAGATGTTCTCACCAATTCACCTCAGGAATCTAACGAATGCGAGCGGGGAGCGGGTGTGCCGATCCTGCGTGAAGGCGAACTGGACATCATCAGCTACAGCGCAGAGCAAACGCTGCGGTTGGGCGCGCGGCTGGGGTCGCTGCTTAAGCCGGGCGATCTGATCTGTTTATCTGGCGACATGGGCGCAGGCAAGACCGTCTTCTCGATCGGCATCGGCCGCGGCTGGGGCGCTGCGGCTGCCCTCACCAGCCCGACGTTCAACATTGTGCACGAGCACCGGCGCGCCAGTGATGACCAGCGCCTGTATCATATCGACTGCTATCGCCTGCACGGGCCGGAGGATGCCGTATTGATCGGGCTCGACGAACTGCTCGGCGGAGATGGAGCGTTAGTGATCGAATGGCCGGAGCATATCGCCGCGCTGCTGCCGCCAGAACGTCTTTGGATCGACCTGCGCATCCTTGAACCAACGCGGCGCAATTTCACCTTTGAAGCCACGGGCCGCCGTTATGAGGACTTGATAGCGCAATTCCGCGGCCTGTCTTTCGGCACATCAAACTCGGTGCGATAATCGATGACCCTGCTGCTCGCGCTCGATACCGCTACCCATACCCTTAGCATTGCCCTGCACAGCGGCGAAGATGTGCTCCACGAGCAGACTTGGCGCACGGCGGGCAACCACAGCGTCGAGCTGGCCCCGGCTGTTAAGAAGGCGCTCGCTCAGTTCGAGCTGGCCGGACAGCCAGCGCTGTCGGCAGTGGCTGTCTCCAATGGGCCGGGCACTTACACCGGGCTGCGCGTTGGCGTCGCGTTGGCCAAGGCAATCGCGTCGGCGCGCGGGCTGCCGCTGGTTGGCATTTCGACGCTTGATGTTCTGGCCGCTGGCGCGCCTCAGACGACAGGGACGCTCGCTGCGGTGCTGCTGGCTGGCCGCGGACGGCTGGTTTGGTCGGCCTATCACTGGCGTAAAGGCCGCTGGAAAGCAGAAGCGGATGCTGCTATCGCCACGTGGGACGAACTGCTAAGTGCCATCGATGGGCCGACTTGGGTGACCGGCGAGATCTCCAGCGATGGCAGGGCGGCGCTTGAACGCGCACAGCGCGCGGATCTCCCGATCACGATCGTGCCAGCCGCCGCGCGCTTGCGCCGCGCTGGTTACCTCGCGCAGCTGGCATGGGAACGCTTGAACGAAGTGGGTGAACGCAGCCGCGAATTGTTCGCGCCGGCAGCGCTGGTGCCCACTTACATCAAAACGCCCGATGCCCCATGACCTTGCGTCTGCGTTATATGAATCTATCCGATATTCCGACCGTGCTGGCGATCGACCGTCTTTCGTTCGAACCCGCATGGTCGGCGCGTTCCTATGCTTACGAGATCAGCGAATCGACTTACAGCCATATGGTCGTGCTTGAGCACGACAGCACGGAACAGCCCGTCCGCGGCTGGCGTAAGCTGGTGCGCGGTCTGAGCGGGACGGCTGATCAAGCGCAGACGATCCTCGGTTACGGCGGGCTGTGGCACATCGTCGATGAAGCGCACATCAGCACCATCGCAACACATCCAACTGTGCGCGGGCGCGGCTGGGGCGAGCTGCTGCTGGTCGCCATGATCCAGCGGGCGATCACTTTAAAAGCCGGATATGTCGTGCTCGAGGTGCGTGTCAGCAACACGATCGCGCAGCGCCTTTATCGCAAGTACGACTTTGAGACGACGGCCATCAAGCCGAGGTATTATCACAACAATGGCGAAGACGCTTATGATATGCGCCTGCAGCTTGAGGGCAACCATGCTTTTCTCGAACGCTTCGCCGCTCGCTATGCGGAGTTGATGGCGCAGCACGCGGTCGAGAATACGTTCAGCACCGGCCCGTCGCCGCGCAAATAAAGACGCTGCTCCCATAGCTTAACGATCATTAATGTGAAGCTGTTAAACTACCATATATATATCTTCACAGCGACCCGTCCCTTAGCCTTACGCGTTTGCGCATCTACGCTGTTTGAGGCTGAAAAAGCGGTTACAATGAAATCATCCGCCCGCCGCCCTATCAGAATGATCTGTTTCGCGAGTTTCGGATAGCAGCATGACAGAATTGATCATTGAGACGCAAGACCTCGTCAAGCGTTTTGGCAAATTTACAGCGATCGACGGGCTGTCGCTGCGCGTGCCTGCCGGTTCGATCTACGGTTTTGTTGGGCCGAACGGAGCCGGCAAAACCACTACCATGCGCATCTTGACCACGCTGACACGCCCAACCGCTGGCCGCGCATGGGTGACCGGCCGCTCGGTCACTGAGGAGCCGCGCGCTGTGCGCCGCGCGATCGGTTACATGCCCGACGAATTCGGCATTTATGATGATATGCGTGTGTGGGAATATCTCGATTTTTTTGCGGCTTGTTACGACATTCCTGAGGCCGAACGCAAGCCGCTCATCGAGGATCTGCTTCAGCTCGTTGATTTGACGCACCGGCGCGACGACATGGTCGATAAGCTCAGCCGCGGCCTCAAACAGCGGCTGTCGTTGGCGCGCACGCTGGCTCACGACCCGGCCGTGCTGATCCTCGACGAGCCGGCATCTGGGCTTGACCCGCGCGCGCGCATTGAAATTCGTGAGCTGCTGGTCGAGCTTGCGCGCATGGGCAAAACGATCTTCTTCTCTACGCACATTCTCGCCGATGTCAGCGAGATCTGCACGCATATTGGCATCATCGAGGCCGGCAAAATCATCGCTCAGGGAAGCATGCAGGAAATGCGCGCCCAACTTCAGCCGCATCGCGAGATCACCGTCACGGTCAAAGATGCCGAGGCAGCAGCGATCGTCCGTTCGCTTGCAGCGCCGCTGCCCGATGTGATCGACATCGTCGATTTAGAACCGCGCAATGGACGAGCGCGCGTTCGCATCGATTTCACCGGCGACGATGACGGCGTGGCAGCGCTCAACCAAGCCCTCAGCGCTGGCGGCGTGGCCGTCCTCGGTTTTACTGAGGAAACGAAAGACCTTGAAGCGATGTTCATGCGCCTCACGCGCGGCATCGTCACCTGAACAAGGCTGCGCATATGGCGACGATGACGCAGGAATTCGGCTTCCACCCTCAAGAATCGCTTTCGCCCCGCGAGCAGCGGTTGGCGCGTGGCGCGCAGCTCCTGCGGATCAATGCCATTGGCAGCGGGGGCATTGCGGTTATCACGCTCGCGCTAGCGCTCCTTGGAGTGATCCTGCTCGGCAGCGATCTATTCTTCATCGCGCAAGACCTGCTGCTGGCACGCCACACAGGCCCGGCCGATGTTGGGCTAGCCATCGTCGTCTTGCTTGGCTTGATTAATGTGAGTGCTTCGCTCGTGCTGTTGGTCGGCGTATTAGCGCGAGAGCTGTGGGCGCCGCCCGCCCTGATCCTCTTGATCCTGCTGAACGGCGCGGCGTTGGCCTTACTTGGTTACACCCCCGGCTTGCTGCCGATCGCTTCAGGGACGTGGGCAGCGGCTGTGCTGCTGCGCGATCTGAGGGCGTTTCGCATCAACCCGGTTATGCTCAAAGAACTGCGTGGGCGCATGCGCGGGGTACGCGCCTTCCTTGTGCTCAGCGTCTACCTCGCGCTGATGAGCGGGTTCGCCGTGCTGATCTATCTGGTGTACAGTTCGATCGGTCGCTCAGGGTCGTCTGCCGCTGCTGGTGAAGTTGGGCGAGTGTTATTCATGGGCGTGTTCGGCATCGAGCTGCTGCTGATCATCTTCATTGCGCCTGCATTCACGGCTGGCGCGATCACGGGTGAGCGCGAACGGCAAACTTACGATCTGCTGCGGACGACGCTGCTCTCCAGCCCGTCTTTCGTCATCGGCAAGCTGGAATCGGCGCTGGGCTACATTCTGCTGCTGCTGCTGGCGGCCATCCCCCTGCAAAGCATCGCCTTTTTGTTCGGTGGGGTCAGCGAGTTCGAGCTGCTGCTCTCGTTCATCATTTTGCTCACGACCGCCGTCGTGCTAGGGACGGTGGGCATTTTTTTCTCGGCGACGATGATGCGGACGCTTGCGGCCAGCGTGCGCGCCTATACCGCCATCGCCATGGTCATGTTCATCGGCCCGATCGTGTTTTCGGTGCTGCTCGATATCCTGATCGCCACCCTGTTCGCGCCGGGCAGCCCGGTGCGTTCGCCGCTGCTTGAGGCGATCATGCGTTACCTCAGCGCGCTGCTGGTCGGGGTCAATCCGATCGCTACCGCTCTCTCGACGCAGCAGCTTCTCGTCGAGCGGCAAACGCTTGGCTTTTGGACGTTCACTCTGACCAGCGATGGCAGCACTATCCCCATGGTATCACCGTGGATCTTATACACCATTATCTATCAAGCGGCCGCCGCTTTGCTGGTGGTGCTGGCGGTGCGCCGCGCGCGCGCGGGCGATTTGACGTGATGCTCGGGATGATGGCGCGATGGGGCTTAGCAGTCAAATGCTGACGACGGGCGTAAAATGGCTCGATGCAGGCCACGCGATCATTTGCGTCTCGCTGGTGGGGCAGTGGACGATCGGTGAATTCAACAGCGCCATTAATCAATGCAAAGAGATGATCGAGCAGGTACGCCACGAGGTGTATGGCACCGTCGACTATACGCACAGCGGCCCGCCGCCGTTCGGCATCATCTGGCACATTCGCCGTGCAGTGGCCATCACGCCGGCCAATGTTAAGCTGGTGATCGGTGTGACGCATAACACCCTCATCCATAACATCATCGAGACGGTGACCCGAGTTTACACGCCGAAACACTTCGATATCGTCGTCGTTCGAACGATGACCGAAGCGCTAGCCCTGATCGATGCTGACAGGGCGGCGAGCGGTTCAGCTAAACAGAGTTAAGGTTTTTTCATGACGACACAGGTCGGATTTCAAGACCATCACAGCGTGCTCAGCGATCTGGTACGCCGTTGGGATAGGCGCCAGCGTTGGGGCCAATCGCTGCGCTGGCTGCCGTGGAGCCTGTCGCCGGGCCTCGCTATGGGCATCGTGCTGGCGCTCGCCAGCCGAATGCGGCCGTGGCTATCGCCCGATCAAATCTTGATGATCGCGCTGGCGCTGACCGGGATGGGCGCAGCGCTGGCCGCCGGCTTCATCTGGCTGCGGCGCCGTTCGATGCTGGCAGCAGCCCGCCGGTTTGATGTGCTGTTCGGTTTGAACGAACGGGTCTCGACGGCGCTTGAGCTGCTAGAAGGCCGCATCCATGCCAACGACGAGCTAAGCGCCCGACAGATCGCCGATGCTCGCGCGGCCGCGCGCGCGGCGCGGGTTCACACCAGCCTGCCGCTTCGTTCAGACTGGCGCGCTTGGGCGCTTGCGGGCGGGCTGGCGCTGCTGCTGGCCGCGCTGCTGCTGCTGCCCAACCCCCAAGCCGAAGTCGCCGCGCAAGACGCGGCGCAGGCCACCGCGATCGAGGAGGCCGCCGAGACAGTGCGCGAACTGCTGCAAGCTGCCGCAGCAGATCCCTCGTTGAATGAGGCAGACCGTCAGCAGCTCCTTGAAGTGCTGCAAGCCAGTGCTGAGACGCTCGCGCAAGAGAACCTTTCGCCTGAAGAAGCTTTCGCCGCTGCCTCGGAAGCGCGCGCCGCGCTGCACGAACAAGCGCAGCTCTTCAATCAACGGCTCAACGATGCGCGCGCTGAACTCAACGCCGCCGCCGAGGCGCTGCGCGATCTGCCAGCCCGGACGCAGCCTCAAACCGAGAATCCGCTCGAAGAACTGCTGACCGCGCTGCGCGAATTGGCGCAAAACCTGCCCAATTTATCGGCGCAGGGGCGCCAACAAGCCGCGCAACAGCTTCAAAGCGCGGCACAGGCCCTGCAAACCACCAGCCCGCAGGCCGCTGAGGCGTTGGAGGGGGCGGCGCAAGCCCTTGAGCAAAATGACCTCGCTGGCGCAGAAAACCAACTTCAACGAGCCGAGCAAGCGTTGGAACAAACTGGCGAGTCGCTCGAACAGCAGCAAGCAGCCGCCGACCGGATGGCTCAACAAGCCCAGCAAGCGCAGCAGGCCAGCAACCAGATCCGCCAGAGCCAAAGCGAACGATCGCCATCGACGCAAAACGCCATGCAGCCTCAGGCCGGCCTGCCTTCGTTGAGCGACCCGGACGAAGCAGGGCAGCAAGCGCAGACGCAGGGCGGTCAACAATCGCAGCAGGAGGAAGCGCCTAGCCAAGCGCAAGGCGATCAAGCAGGGCCAGAGCAAGATGGGGCAGACCAACTGGGCGCTGGAGCTGGGCCGCAGGCCGATCTGGATGCAGGCAGCGCTAGCGGCCAGCCCGATCGCAGTGGGTTGGAGGGCAGCCTCTCCGGTGCAGCGGCGCAGGCCAGCGCCGGGGATGGCGAGCCAAGCGCGATAGAGGGCCAGCTCGTTGAAGGGGCGAGCCGCTCGCCAGATAGCCTCAATAACCCGGATGGCCTTGGCACCCGCCCCTACGAGCAGCTTTTCGCGCCGCGCCGCCTCGGCGGGCCGCTGGGTGAACAAAGCCTTGCGCTCGAAGCCGATGACAGTGACGCGCCCGTGATCGAGGGCGATTTCGTTCAGAACCCAACGGGAGATGCCCTCGTGCCATACAATCAGGTCTTCAGCGATTATCGCGCCGCCGTTAACCAAGCATTGGAGAGCGGCTATGTGCCGCTGGGACTGCGTGATGTCGTGCGCGAGTACTTCACTTCGCTTGAACCACGGTGACTGCTCATGTCGTTTGACCCCAACGATTTTATGTGGTTCATTATCCTGCTGATGGGCGCGCTGATCGGCGTGCGGGCGGCGCTGAGCTGGCTTCAGTCGGCGCATGGATGGGCGTCGCTCAACCCGCGCGCGCTCGATTCGATCGCCCTGCAAAATGGCTGGCACGGAGAGGTTCGCCCGCTGCCGAATGTCCTCTACCGCTTTCGCGGGCTGT
>JBDNDP010000019.1:0-65225 GCA_046719065.1 Aggregatilineales bacterium
AGGCCCCAGCAGCAGATAGTCGTAATAATGCACGACATTCGCTGGGCTGGACGACGGATCCTCGATCGTCCGGTTCTCGCCATTGATCACATACGACAGCGCGCCAAACGTATTGTCCGTGCCCGGCCGCGTCACCACGAAATGCACTTCCAACAGCGGCTGAGTAGGATCATCACCCGGGACGCAGTACATATGCGACAGAGTGATCCGGCCCACCGGTTGAGTTGCCGTCATTGTCGGTGTCGGCGTGTTGGTCGGCGTATTCGTTGGCGTGTTGGTCGGCGTATTCGTTGGCGTGTTCGTCGCCGTTGGCGTCGGTGTCGGCGTATCAGGCGGACGCGGGATGCAGCCAGCATCATACGAGAACGTCTGCCGGCGCCCTTGTGGATCATCGTAGAACCCTTCGACGCGCGCATTCGGCGCCACCGTCAGCTGGAGCGACTCGCCCTCGCCGAGCTGGAACGGCGTCTGCGGCCCGAGCGGCTGGTCAGGCACGTTAATCCAATAGAAGCCGGGGTTCGGCATCGGCCCACCGACATTGATTAGCGTGAAGATCGCGCTTGCGGTTCCCTGGCACTGCACACTGTACTGAATGCTAGGAGCAGGCGGTGGCGTCGGCGTGCTGGTGGCCGTATCGGTCGCTGTCGGCGTGCTTGACGGCGTGAACGTGGCCGACGGCGTGAATGTGGCCGACGGCGTAAACGTCATCGTCGGCGTATTCGTCGGCGTCCGCGTCAGTGTGGGCGTCCGCGTCAGCGTGGGCGTTCGCGTCGGAGTTGCCGTCAGCGTCCCGGTTGGCGTCGGGGTGCGAGTCATCGTTGGGGTACGCGTATTCGTTGGCGTCCGGGTATTCGTCGGTGTCCGGGTTAAGGTCGGCGTCGGTGTATTCGATGGCGTCGGCGTGTTCGACGGCGTTAGCGTGATCGTCGGCGTGTTGGTCACCGTCGGCGTGTTGGTCACCGTCGGCGTATTGGTCGGCGTTGGCGTTTCGGTCGGCACGAGGCAGGTCTGATAGCCTTGAGCTACCGAATCCACTTGGCCGGCCGGCGTCGAGGCAAACCCTCGATAGGTCACGCGCAGCCCCGAGCTGCCGAACGCGCTCAAATCGAACGGCCCTGCTTGCTGACCCGCAGCTAAAAAGATCGACTGTCCCGGTTGGTCAACGCCGCCATCACGGATGACGAGCGTACCCGCCTCGAACATATCAGCACCGTTGTTGGTGACAAAGAAACGAACGAAATCCGGCCCGGGAACAAAACATTGGCCGCTGACCTGCAGGACAGGGCCGGGAATATCCGCCGGTGCGTCAAGCGGTTGTAACGCGGTTATCGACGGGTCAGTTGTTTCCTCGGCTTCGGGTGTCGCTTCGCCTTCATCGATCACTTCACGGGGCTGAGTCGGCGTTGGAGCAGGCGTCTCTTCCTCAACTTCGATGACTGGCTCCTCAGTTGGTGTTTCCGTTGGCGCTACTGTCGGCTCCTCGGTCGGTTCAACCGTCGGCTCTTCAGTAGGTTCGGCTGGCGGTTCAACCGTTGGTTCTTCGGTCGTTGGTTCTTCGGTCACTTCAGCGATCAACGGTTGAATCACAGGTTCCGCGGTAGCTGGCGGCACCGGCGTATCCGTTGGCGGAGGCGGCGGCACCGGCGTATCCGTCGGTGGCGGTGGCGGCACTGGCGTATCCGTCGGCGGCGGTGGTGGCACCGGCGTATCCGTCGGTGGAGGCGGCGGCACTGGCGTATCCGTCGGCGGCGGTGGCGGCACCGGCGTATCCGTCGGTGGAGGCGGCGGTGGTTCAGTCGGCGGCGGTGGCGGCTCCTGAAGTTCCTGCTCCTGAGGTGGCTCTGCCTGCGGCTCTGCTTCGACTGGCGGCTCCTCAGCAGGGACATCAGTTGGTGGCAGGTCGACGACTTGCTCTCCCCCGGCGGTACCAAACAGGTTTACGCCATTGCTGGACAGGATAATCGCCCCGACGACTAAAACGATCAAAGCCGCGGCGGCGACTATCACAACTTGCCTGTTTAGACCTCTTCCTTGCATGCAATAACTCCTGTGGTCATCTGAGGCGAGAACAGCGAAAGTGTATCACCATCACATCATAGGCTACCGACTCCTTCCTACTTGCGCTTCCAGCAGCGATTGGCACGCCAACAACTGCCAGAAGAGATCGCTGTCCTTTGCTGCGGCAAGGCGCTCCCAAGTCTCAGGAATGAACTGTACCTGAGTTGATGGAACTTCGACATAAAGATATAATGCATAACCTTCTAAATTATAGGGGTTTTCGTCTAATCCCAAACAAGCAGAAACGGCGCCTTCCGACAAAGACGAGAGAATCGGTCCCGGAATCTGCTCTGGAGTAGGCACGGCCGTTTCGGTTCGCACAGTTCCCGTGAGCGCGGTGAAAGCGCGCTGCACAACGATATCGATATCATTTTGGACTTCACGGAAGGCTTCGCGAAAGTTGGTGTTTGGATCTATCAGCACGGAGAGATTGGCGAACACAGCTTCGAAACGCTGCGCTTCTTCTGGATACAAACCAGCCAACCACTCTTCTGTAGCGCTCATTCCAGCAAGAAAATAAGCCGGCTCGGCACCTCTCGTTAACCCAGCAGTCCCAAACAGGCTGTTGCGCAAGCTGTCGCTGCTTCCAATTAAAAGGATTCCAAGCAGCAGCCCAAAGACTACGCCGATCGCAAGGAAACCAACTTCACGGCGTTTCATAAGTCCCCCAAACGGTTATTACCACAATACCTGTCCAAATGAGTCGTTTGATTATTAATCAACGCGTCGTAAAATCTAAATTTTTCACAAAATTCATAAATGACTTTTTATTGAGATGAAATCTCGTTGATGGGGTGCACATCTTGATCGCGCAGGCTGCGCACCATCTCGACAAAAGCGTTGATCAACCCTCGGACTTCATCCACGTCGCTATCCATCAGCATTTCGCGCAGGGCGTCTTCATAAGCATCTTGTTGAAGAAGCTGCACAGCAGCAAACAGTTTTTCTAGATACTGGGTTGTATAGCGGATACGCTCAGCCAAGCTGCGCATCATCTCTACGCCAAGCAGCGGCCGCTCCCTGAGCAGGCGATCAAATTCCGATCTCTGCAGCAGCAGCACCTCGAGCGTTTCGACTGCTGCCGCCGAAGCTGAACGCGGCTTATCGTCGAGCAATGCGAATTCACCCACGATTTGCCCCGGCCCATAATATCGAAACGTGATCTCGCTGCCATGAGCATCGCGCATAAAAATGCGGACACGTCCTTTGCGGATGAGAATCATCGCATCGCCGGGATCACCTTTTTCAAAAAGGATCGTCCCCGCAGCAATTGTCTGCGCCTCCAGCCGCTGGCCTAATGCCTCTAGTGTGATGTCATCGACGCTTTTGAACAGCGCAAACTGTCTTAGGTCGCTTGCAACAGTCAACGCGACCTCCGGTCACTCAATGAGTCTGCTGCTTGAGCGGGTTGCGACGGAGCGCGCCGCTGCAAACTGCTAGCGAAGCGCGAGAAAGCCACATTGAGCGCTTGGACCCAACCAGAGGAGATCTCGGTGGCTGCTGGTTCAACCGAACTCTCGGTTGATACAGCCAGCTCTGGAGCGCTGGCGAGATTGGCAACTGCCTCATAATTGCCGCGCGCGATATGGCCCAGCGCTGTGACATACGCATCGACCGCATTAGTGGTAAAACGAGCTTTTTCGGCCAGCGCGCGCAGCACCGAAAGGATGACCTGAGGACGGCTTTGAATGAACACTCGGAACATTTCGCGTTTCAGTACCAGCACGCGCAGCGCCCCATGCGCTCGCGCCCGCGCCGAGCGCGGCTGCCCATCGAGCACAGCAAAGTCGCCAACAACACTGCCTGGGCCAAAAGATCGCAAAAAGCGCTCGCCACCCTGCGCATCGACAGCGTAAATGTTGATGGCGCCCTGCTCGATCAGATACATCGCATCCCCCTCGTCGCCTTCATCGAAGAGCATTGTGCCATCTTGGTAATCGACGATCTCAATCGCCCGGCCCATGTTTTCTAAATTACCCAGCGATACATCGTGGAAAATCTCGATACGCTGCAGGCGCTCGGCACGGGCTTCCAGTTCTTTTGGCGTGAAGGTAGCAGCAAGGCCGCTGGTACGCATAAAAATGTCGAAACGATTGACCATAGTGGGGTCAGACTCAGCAATTTTTTCCTGTATGCCTTCCCAAAGCGTTTCATCACTTGGAGGAAACATCGACTGCATATAAGCCGTCACTGCATAGCCCAACTCGCGGCGAATCGTTTGGTACTCTGCGCGGAGTTGGCGCGCATCTTGCTCCCACGCTTCGCGCAGGCGCGCGCTCACGCCACCGGCTCGCAGGTTGTTTTCAAGGATTCCAAGATTGGCCTGTGTAATGAGCATACGCCGGATTAAATTGATGTTTTCAGAGCCGAAGGAGTCGCTGAGCTGGACGAGCAGCTCCTCAAAGCTGCCACCACCAATGCGTTGAATCGCTTTCACCTCTCCGCTGGAAACATCGCTCCCATCGCCGAAGATGCGCCCAAACTGCCGTTTTTCGCTCGCAATGCCTTGCTGAATTTGCAGGATGATCAACCCTGCTCCGCCCAATCCAAGCGCAATAGCCACAAGCAGCAGCTCAACCCCAGACAGCACATTAACGACGTTGTTATAGATCACATGAGCCAAGATAGCGCCGCTAATACCAAGCAAGGGTAGCGCCTGCGCCTTTCCTCCTCGTGCGCGGCGCAGCTGCCCCAGCGCAAGACCGACAACTGCGCTGGCCATACCGTGCATGAGGACGGTCGAAATCACACGGCTGAAAGCGACCCCCCATCCCGCTTCGGTGTTGTTTAAGATGTAAAACCAGTTTTCCGTGACGGCGAAACCGATGCCAACTCCGAAGCCATAGATCGCGCCATCCACAAAATAGACAAAACTGGGGCGGCGAATGAGGAAAAATAAAAATGTCGCTTTGAGAATTTCTTCAATAACTGGCGCAGCGAAACGAACGAGCACTTGGTAACTCTGCACGCTGCTGAGGCCAGCACTGACGAGCAGGCTCACGACCCGATTGTTGATCAGGTAAGCCAGCCCGAAAGCGCCGACTGCGCCCCAAAGGACACACGCGACAAGAATGCGCGTTTTCGCCGTCTGCAATACATCGTAATACCTGACTATCACGATCCACAAGATCGGGACAGCGGTTGCGATGGCTAAGGGAACACCAACGTTCAGGAGCATGTTACCGTTTTGGCCTCAAGCGATGTACCCGCCCGCTCTACTTGAACGCATTATCCCCTTATCATGACACAGAATCACTTATTCCAAATTATAAATATTATTGCAATATTTACCTACGCACATCTTGCGAAAGAATTTAGCGCCGGCTGCGCCAATACAGATAGACCGCGATGGCGATAAAAAAACCTACCACAAGCAGTAACCCGGTAGCCTCGCCACCGACCGCCGCCGCCCCGCTGAGCAGAACATGTTCATTTGAAGCCACCAGCAAAGCAACGACGCCCACAACAATAAACAGAGCAGCGGCCAGCGCAGTCAAGCGAGCTAAGGGACTTATCGAGATCGCGCGCGATCTCAAAAAGCGCCGCTGATCAAGCTCTTGGTCTAAACGCCGACGCAGACGAGCCTCAAATTCAGGCGGCGGGGCCTGCTCTGGACTGATAACATCGCGAAGCTGGCGCACAACAGAGATTAGTTCTTGCAACTCTGGCTCAGCCTCCAAACTTTCTGAACTCGGATCACTTAGCAGAGCATCGGTCTGGTTAGCCAACGCGTCGTCAATGTTGCGGCGCTCATCCATCAGGATTCACTCCGCACCATGTGATCACGCACGGCCTGGATAGCGCGTCGGTAAAGGGATTTGACCGCCTCAGGCGATTGGCCGCGCTGCTCAGCAATCTCGGCGAAGGTTAGGCCATCAGCGAGGCGCATCAAAATGATCTCCTGATAATGTTCAGCAACGCTAGCAAGCGCGCTCCGTATCAACAGTCTCTGGTCGGCGCGCTCTTGTTCCGTCGTTGAAGATAGATTTGCCATCGTTTCAACGGTTATTTCACCAGCAACCGGTTTGCCCTTTCTGCCGCGATGGCGGTAATAATCTGCGATCTGCCGACTGACGATCGTATACAACCATGTACTAAAGCGCGAACGCTGCTCATAGTTTTCGAGCGAACGGACAACCGCGATGAAAATCTCTTGCGTAACGTCTTCGACATCATGCTCTGGCACTTTGCTTTTAACGCGGTTGTAAACGCGACGCAGATAGCGTTCGTACAACTCAAAAAAGGCATCGCGATCACCCAATTGGGCTTTTTTTGCCAGATGCTCATCGCTAGCATCAGGAGTCATCGACCATTCCTTAACAGTGAGTCGTCATCAGCACAGAATTTGTGCCGCGTCACATTCCAGCAGTGCTTAATCAGCGATTTCGTACTCTACGGCTCACTGCGCAGTTGTTCGGCGATCTGCGTCAGGCGCGCGATTTGAGTGCGGATGTTTTGCTCTCCGGGAAACAAATTCAGCGCCTGCGCATAAAGATCGATCGCGCCATCCAAATCGTGTTGTGCTTCGGCTGCCTCGGCCGCCTCCTTCACGACTTCGACAGCTCGCTCCGTTAGGCCACAGCGGTGAAGATGATAGGCTAACATATAGCACCGCGCATTTGAAACGGGCTGACGCTGCCAGTAATCCGCAGCGGCTTGATGCAGTTTGAGCCGCTGGGAACGCGCTAAAGTTTCATAAACGACGCTTTGCGTCAGGCCATGTGCGAATGCAAAATACTCTCCGTCGGAGGTTTTCAACACGTTCGCTTGCACGAGTTCATCGATCGCAGGCTGAAGCGAGGCGAGATCATCGAAGTCGTTCACTGCGGCCAAAGCTGCTATGGTGAACTCCGTTCCCAACACCGCCGCAGATCGCACAAGCGATTGCGCCAACCCGCTCATGCGATCGATGCGGCTAATGATGAGCTTACGGATATTCTCCGGAAGCGCTTCGAGATCTGCATCCTCTCGCAGTTCGGCGTAATCACCGTTTATCGTGATGTAATCACGCGCTAGCAGCAAGCGCAGCAGAGACTCAATAAACAACGGTCGGCCACCAGTACGCTGCCACAACAGCTCGCCGAGCCGTGGCCCAATTTCGGCGACATGCAGCACTGCCATAGCAACTAAATTCGTTTCATCGCGATTGAGGTCGGGGATGATAAATTTCTGCACAGCGAGATCGATCGTCTCCTGAGGTTCAAACGTCAAAAGGATGACCAATTTAGCCTGTTTTGTTTCAGCAATAAGATAGCGCAGGAAATCGATGGCCTGCACATTCTCTTGACGCAAATCATCAATGATGAGCACCGCCGGCTTCTCGGCCGTATAGGCTAGCAGAAAACGACTGATCGCTTCGCGCAGGTCAGTGCGCTGTTTTGCCGTCTTCCAAAGGGCAGACTCGTTACCTTCGTTAGCAGGCGACGCTTCGACCCAGCGGCGCATCACCCCAAACATGCCAGAGGAACGCTGTTCTTCGGGGCTCATCTGTGAGAACTTGGCGAATAAATCGGCCAAATACTGAGATTGGGCTTGCGCTTTATCGATGCGCTCGCGCACTGGAAGACCGAGCAGCTCGCTCAATGGCATTTCCAGTTCGGCGATACCGAGCGACGCTAGCACCGCTGCTAACCGCTCACGCCTCTCTGACAAAGACGCCGCGGGCACAATTCCAACCAGCTGCGCAATCAGGGATGCCCAAGTCGTGGTTGCGGCATTGATAGAATAACGCCCCGCCCAGGCTACATAAAAGCCGGCGGCCTGCGCAGCGCTAGCGAACTTTTGAGCGATGCGCGTTTTGCCAGTGCCGGAATCGCCAACGATGGCCAACGCGCGCAGTCGGCCGTTTCTGGCTTGAGCAAGGCTGTAGCTAAGCGTTAGCAAGAACATATCATGGCCAACGAACGATGTCTCGCTACCAAAATCAGCAGTGAGCGCTGTCTCGGCCACAGCCTCAACCTGATATACCCGAACGGGTTCTCGCTTACCTTTTAATTGCAGCGCAGGAAGTATTTCGATTTGATAAGATCCCCTCAGCTGTTCGCGCAATCGTTCGCTGATCAAGACCTGCCCGAATTCCGCTTTCGACATCAGCCGAGCAGCCAAATTTACTTCATCACCCATCACGGTGAACTCACGGCGCTGTTTCCAGCCCACTTCGCCAGCATAAGTTTCGCCCTGCGTGATGCCGATGCGCAAGCTCACGAATGTTTCCCGATGCAGCTCGGCGGGCAGCTCTTCACGCAAGCGCTCGTTAAACTTCCGTACTTGGCTCAACATCTCGAGAGCGGCCCCTACTGCCCGATCAGGATCATCACTGTGCGCAACCGGCGCACCATAGATGATCAGCAGTTTAATGCCAAGCGCGAAAGGATCGGTACGGGCCAGTGTCCCTCCAGTCGAAGAGACGATCCGCTGAATGATATTATAAAAGCGTTCAAGCAGTTTGGTTACGGTTCGCACATGGTTGCTTCCCCGTGCCGCAAGCATTTCGGCGAACCCGGTGCTGTGCACGAACATGGTCGTGGTGAAACGATTTTCACTCGTCAGATGCTGGTCGGCACTGGCGATCAAGGCATTGAGGACGGTCGGTGCCACGTAGCGCGCTACCACCTGTATCCGTTCAACCTGCGCTCGCAAACGCTGAGTTAGGTCGTCCATATCAAAACTGAGCGCGGCGCTGATGCCTCGCCGCCTGAGCATGGGAACCAACTCATAATCATCAAGCTGATCGCCAAGATCATCAATGACCTGATAATGATCTTCATCGAGCGGCTTGACGCGAAACGTGCCTTCCGCTTGCAACGCGGCAGCCAGCTCGCCAGTGATGACCACTTCATCGCGCTCGCCCGCGCTTTCGGCGCGCATCGCATCGCCAGGAAGCGCGCCCTGAATGATGTGATCGCGCTGCTGAGCATTTCCGACCAGCGCTTCGAATAATTCTCCGCGCGCAATGCCGATCGACATAGTCAGTTTGGCGCCATGGGAAGCGCCAAGGAGCTTCGCCAGACTAGAAGTTTGAACAGGTTGAAACTTATCGCGCATCAACCGCTGCATTCGCAGGCCAGTGCGGATGGCGGCGCGGGCCGGGCGCAGGTCGGTCAGCTCTCCGGGGAAAAAGGCGAGTAGCGCATCGCCAGCAAATTTGAGCAGTTGGCCATCAGCCTTCGCCAGAACTTCCAACATCGTCGCAAAGTAATCGTTGATGATTTCCGTCAGTGTCTCGACGCCCTCAACACCACCAGCATGCTGAAGCTGTTCTGAAAGCGCGGTGAAACCTGAAACATCTGCAAATAACAACGCGCCGGGCTTCAAATCGCCGTAACGTTCTTCGAGCCGAAGATTGCCCTCTGCAATGTATTGTGGCAAGAAAGAAACTAGTGCCCGCTCAAGGCTGTTGAGATGCTGGCTCGCTGCGCGCAAAGTTTCACTGTTTTCGAAATCGAGCGCAAAGTCAGGAGGCAAAAAGCGGCGCAGATATTCTGAGAACTGACCGTCTAAAAGCATATTAGCTCGTCAAGAGAATCACGCATCTTTTGAGATACGTTCAAAAAGAAGCGACCAAAGACCAATTCCTGCTTCGCTGCCACGTCTAACGCGTAGATTGACGCGGTAACGCTGGTTCGGCGCCTCCCCCATCTCGATCAACCAGCCGTTAGCCATCAGCGACTTAAGCGCGCTATCGAAATCATGGACTTTTTCTTTCAATCGCGTACGCAGCGTTTCAACTTCGACAGCGCCATCGGGGCCAGAATGCTCTCGCAGCAGGAACAGCATGATCTGCTTTTGCTCATTAGGAAGGTCTGCGATGTCAAGCGGAGTGATCCCTTTAGGTTCCTCGTCATCAATCTCGGCATTCAATCGATCATATATTCCGGACATAGCCTCGGCCTTCTAATAAAACTCTGGCATCTCGATGGGCTTACCTTGCGGACGACAGATTCCACACCAAATTGCGTCAGCGACGATAACTGCCTTAGGCGTGTTGTTGGCCCCGACGTAGATCGTCAAGACGAAGGGCATCTTTGAGGCATGATCTTTGCAAATAAACCGGCCGCAGAACCGGCACGACGCGTGGGCTGTCCCATCACATACCCAACAGGCTGCGGCCATGAGGCCCTTCTTTCAAGTAAACGCGAATAGCCTTTTTATTGTAACGGGTTTTCATGACTATGTTCATAAAGTTTAAAAGCCTTCTAGAGACGCACCAACCTACTGGCGATCGCTCGCATCGTCTGCGACCAGATATGGTCAGGATACATAGCCGCAAAGATATTACTGCTCGCATTCTGCGCAACATCTTCAGACAGCGGCAGCACCCCGACCACTTCCGCTTCAAACGTTCGACTGACTTCGCCGGCTAGTTCAGCGAAGTTGTAGCGAGGCAGCGCTTTATTGACCACCAGAAACAAGTGTGGAACATCGAGCTTGCGGGCAATATCGACAGTAACTGCAGTCCCTTGAAAATCCTGCTGGTCAGGGCGCAGGACGATACACACCGCATTCGCCATCGCGATCGACAGCAGCGTTTCTTCATTAAGCCCCGGATGCGTATCGATCAGTAAATAGTCGAGCTGAAAGTTGTTGATCAGCGTCTTAAACCCCTCGTTCAACAAGTCCACCTTGTAACCATCACGCAGCACTCGCGCAATTTCTTCTGGGCGGATGCTGGACGGGATAAGCCACAACTTCAGATCAGAAACTGTTGAGGCGCCAGCTACCGAGATAGGATAGGCGACCGCCTCGATCGGTGCTTTCCCCCACAAGTAGTCATTGAGCGATTTAGTCAGCCGCGCTTCATCAAATCCAAACAGAACGTGGATACCAGGGGATTGGATATCGGTATCGACGATGCCGACACGAAGACCATCAGCAGCGAGCAAAAAGCCTAAGTTCGCTACGAGGTTTGATTTTCCCGTGCCTCCCCGGAACGAATGCACTGCTATGATCTTGCCCATGCTGGTTAATCCCCGCGTGAAGAGCACGTTTAGATTTTATGCGAAAAAGGGCGCACGACCAATACGGCCTATTGAGGGGTATGGGATTATAGTTTTATTGAACAGTGCGTTTTTTCACAAAATGCCAATATACAGGCCAACCCTTCAAGCGTAGAATAGGATCTTGTGCAGACTTTTACTTGCAAAGCTGCTGATAAAGCCTTTCGCCCTCAAGGTGAAAGGCTATATGCCCGTTTCTGCATCGTCTTAATTTAGGGGATGGCACTAATGCGATCGGTTTTTAGCTGGCTCACCAGGGCATCGCTGCGCTTTCGCGCGGTAACGATCGGCATGATGTTCGTTGTCTTTATCACCGGCACATCCGCTATCACGCAGCTACGACAAGAACTTATTCCTGCTGTCGAATTCCCGCAGACGATCATCTTGGCGCAAGCTAGCGGCATGACTAGCGAACAGGTCTTAACTCTGTTGACGACGCGGATCGAGGCGGCTCTCAGCGAAATTCCAGAGATCGTCAACCTCGAATCGACCACGACCGGCGCATTCGGGGCGGTGATTACCGCCCGCAACGATTTTGGCCTGAACCAGTCTCGCTTGCGCGCAGAAATCCAACGCGCTCTTGACAGCATATGGCTGCCCCTGCGCGCCATTCAACCCGGCGCCGATGAAGCCCCCGAGGTATTTTCTCGCCGTTTACTGGCCGACTTGCCGGCTGAAGTCCTCATTTATCTTGCTGGTAGAGATGCTAACTTCCTATTCCAACTCTCGCCCGATATCTGGGCAGCGCTTTCTCCTGAAACTGTTCGCGAGACGATGGCCTATCTCGCCGCTCAACAACAGGAGACGGCCGCAGAAGCGACGGCGCTGCGCCGCTTGATCGACCAAGAAATTGTGCCTGCTTTAGAAGCCCTTGAAGTTGTTGGCACGGTCTCGGTGGATGGCGGGCAAACGCTCCCCGGAGACAACAATGGCGAAGTACAACGCCCCACGACAACGTTAACGCGCAGCCAGCTTCTTCAGCTTTCACCTGAGGCTTGGCGTGTCATCGCCCCCGCTATTGGCATGGCAGAAATGCCGCTCTCTGCCGAAACCGCCGCACTGCTGGCGGCGCAGCCGTTCACAGTTCCTCAAACAGCGCCTGCCCTGCCTGCGAGCTGGCAGATCGACCGTTTCAAAGACGCAACCGATCTACTTGAGATGCGAACATTGACGCGCAACCTCGGTGCGGTTTTCAATAATTTTCTTGAGACTGGTCGCATTGTCGGCGCTCTGGGCCAAACCGACGATCTCACGCCTGAGGTGATCGAGCGAATGCTGGCGATCGATGCCAGTCTGGTTCAATACTTCAAGGCCGAACACTTGGCCGCGATGTCTGATGAGGTTTTTGCCTCTCTGCCTGATGCATTCATTGCCGGTTTGGACGGTTTTACACGCGATGAACTGGCGGCCCGCGCCCTAGCCGAGTCGGTGACGGGTATCGACGCCTCTCCTCCGCCGGTCAATCTTCCTTCTGCGTGGCGCATTCAGCCCCCGCAATTGATCACCTTCAGTTTCGACGACCTGCCGCTGGCGACCTTCAGCATCTCAGGCACGAGCGCTGAGATCATCGATACCAGCATGCCGTTAGCAGACACTAGTGATACGGATGCATCAGGTGTAGTAGATGCGACAAGTCGCACGGAACAGCCTGAGGCGATCGCTGCAATTCCAGAAGGGCCACCGCTGCCGTTCATCTTCAATCTGATCGGCGCGCAGTTCGGCATCGAGCTAAACACAGCCGACGATCTGATCGACATTCGGCTTCCTGACGATGTCGCCTCGCAGTTTGGCGCTAGCACGCTGCGCGCTGCCGATCTGTTCAATTTCATTGTGCTGCTCAATGATCCCGATGCGCTGCCGCCGGGTGTCGAAGCGCCAACGCTACCGATCAACCCGGCCGTCCTGATCGGGGGACTTAGCCCTGAAGCTGTCGCGTTTCTCGCCGAATACGATCCCTCTTTCCTGCCTAACCTGTCGGCAGCGGTCTTCAACAGCTTCTCGGACGCTGTGCTCGCGCAAGAGCAGATTGCCCCACCGCTCGACCCCGTTTGGAACACGCTGGCAAGCCAGCCGCAGTTCGCCGACCGCCCCCTGCGCAATGGACGCGATGTTATTCAACTCGGTGGTGGCCAGGCATCACAAGTTCTGAACACGATCAATTCGACAGTCCCTGAGCGCTTTTCGGGATACGAAGTGCGGTTGTTCGACAGCATCAGCCCGGCTTTGGCTCGTTACTTCAGCCTGCATGAGCCAAATTTCTTCACCAATCTCGATGCCGATCTGCTGCTGAAATTTTCGCCCGCTGTCCTCAGCGCGCTGCCCGCCGATGTGTACAATCAAGTTGACAGCACGGTGGCCAGCCAGCTTCGCGCGATCGGTTCCGGCGAGCAGCCATCCGCCGCCGCCGAGCTTGCTGCGCGCTACACGCTTGACATCCCGCCAGCCGACCCCGACGCTCCACCACTGAACCCCGACTGGCGCTTCATCGGCGATTTCATTGGCGTCGAGCTCAACACAGCTGATGATTTCTTCCGCTTCTTCGACGATGTGACAGCTTTTCTCAATAGCTTCTTTGACTCGGCGCAGGGGACTGCTTTCGCGCCGAACCTGTTTGGCGGTCTCAGCGGCGAAGCGCTTGACTACATGGTCGCGCGCGAGCCGGCACTGCTCGTTGGCCTGCGCATCGAG
Organism: Aggregatilineales bacterium; assembly: GCA_046719065.1. Taxonomy (GTDB): domain Bacteria; phylum Chloroflexota; class Anaerolineae; order Aggregatilineales; family Phototrophicaceae; genus Flexifilum. The sequence goes on from JBDNDP010000019.1 coordinate 13,743, forward strand.
GCGCTGCAGCTTTTGTCGCCAGAGGTCTTCGCTTCCCTGCCACAGGAGATCCAAGAGCGCCTCAATAATGGCGGAACGCCTTTTGTCCCCACGGCCGCGGTCACACGAACGAATGGCAACGCAAGCTTGCTGGTGACCATTTTCAAAGCGCGCGATGCCAATACCATCGAAGCTTACTACGCAGCACAGGAAGTGCTGCGCCGCATTAATGAAGAAAATCCATTGATCGCCATCGATGTCGCCTTTGAGCAGGCCAGTTTCATCGAAGAGTCCATTAGCGGCGTCGCCCGCGAGGGAAGCTTGGGCGGTGTGTTTGCGATTGTCGTCATCCTGACTTTTCTCAGTAGCGGAGTTTGGGCACTGCGGCCGCGCCGCATCGTTGCCGGGCTCATGGTTGGTCTGCTCTTGGCTATGCTGGCGCTGGTTGTCTTCGTCAACGCCAACGCCTACGGCGGCGATCTGGCGCGAGGTTTTGAGAATACGGATGTCGTTCTGCGCGTTCTACTTATTGTCGGGATTTTAGGCGGGTTGTTCACGCTGTTGTGGCCCGGCCGCCTGCCGCGGCCAGCATGGCGCAGCACGATCGTGGTAGCTGTGAGCATCCCACTGTCGATACTCACCGCCTTCACGCTCATGCGTTGGCTGCCGCCAACCGTGAACGCTGCGCTGTCTCCATTCGCCGAGGGATCGCCCATTCTGACATTCTTGCTGCGCCTCTTCCCGGCCAACTTGACGATCAACATTATGACGCTTTCCGGCCTGACGGTCGCTATTGGTCGCGTCGTCGATGACTCGATCGTCGTGTTGGAAAATATCTTCCGTGAAGTACAGGCTGGCGTTGATCAGCGCGAAGCGATCCTCAAGGGCACGCGCGATGTTTGCGTGGCTATCTTCGCTGCGACCATGATCACAGTGATTGTATTTCTGCCGCTTGGTCTAACCGGTGGCATCATCGGTGAATTTTTCCTGCCGTTTGGTTTGGCCGTTAGCTACTCACTGATCGCATCGTTTTTCGTGGCTATCACGGTCGTGCCGGTGTTGGCCTACCTGTTCCTCGATAAACGAGAAATCTCCGGTGAGGGCGTCACGTCTTTAGAGCGGCTGTACCTGCCCGCTCTCAAATGGGCGTTGGCAAAGCCGCTGCACCGCGCTGTTGTGATCGGCCTAGCATTCGCTTCGCTGGTGCTCAGCGCGGTGCTGTTCTCCACGAGGCCACAGGCATTCTTGCCCGCGTTTGGCGAACCGCAGGTGTCGGTCTCGGTAAACCTGCCGACGGGAACTTCCATCATCGAGACCAATGCATTGGTGGAACAGTTTGAAGCCTATGTAGCCAGCCAAGCGCCAGAAGGTTCAGTCCGGCGAATTTTAACGACGATCGGCAACAGCGGTGTAAGTTTCCAAACGCTACTTTTGGGAACTAGCACTGTCAATGAAAATGTCGCATCGATCAGCATCTCGGTAGAAAATCCGGCCGATCTCGATGCGCTGACACTGCAGTTCCGCGAAGCAGCCGAGACAATCTTTGGAGCTGGCAACGTCACAGTTTCAGCTGCTTCTTTGAGCGAGCAGGGCTTCGGCGGTTTCTCGCTGGTGTTGGCTGGGCCGCAAGAAGAACTAGAGGCGATTAACGACCGCGTGATCGCGGTTTTGAACAGCGTCCCCGGTTTGGCCAATGCCAGCAGCAATTTGTCGGATTTTGCCGCCGGCGGCGGAGACGGCCCAGCGCGCTACATTCGCATTGATGGCGAGTCGGCTGTGCGTTTTCGCGCGGAACTAGAGACGGATAACACGTTGGGCGTCACGGCACAGGCAAAAGAAGCGGTGCTCGCGCTGCCCGAGCTGCCGGCCTCTATCCGTGTGAGTGAAGGCTTCGAAACCCAGCTTCAAACGGAGGGTTTTGCCAACCTTTTCGTCGCGATGGGCATTGCCATCGCGATCGTAATCGTAGTCTTAATTATTACGTTCGGTTCGGCCGTACACTGGATGGCAATCATGCTCAGCGTGATCGTCGCTCCCGTGGGCAGCGCCGTTTTGCTCACACTTACTAATCGTGTGCTGGGCATCTCCGCGCTCATCGGATTGCTTATGCTCATCGGACTGGTCGTCACTAACGCTGTCGTACTAATCGACCGTGTGCAGGCGAACCGCCGTGAACGTGGAATGAGCGTTTACGACGCACTCATCGAGGGGGGTAGCCGTCGTCTCCGCCCGATCTTGATGACAGCGCTAGCCACCATTATGGCGCTGCTGCCGCTGGCAATCGGCCTATCGCGCGGCGCAATCATCGCGTCTGAACTCGGAACGGTCGTGATCGGCGGGTTGGTCAGCAGCACCTTGCTTACCCTAATCGTTGTGCCCGTCGCTTACTACATCTTGGCCCCGCTACACGAGCGATTCGCCATTCTATTCGGCGGCAGGCGGCGTGAAATACCGGTCTCAACTTCCAAGCCGGTTGAAGTGGCCAAATAAGCGAAAAATGGGCGCCATCAGGCGCCCATTTTCATGTTGTTAGGGAGCGGAATGCTAAACCGTGGTCAGCTCGCGGTTAGGCTCCACCAGCTCGAGACGCCGGCCGACGACTTCGAATGCGCGTAGCGCACGGTCAAGGTGCTCGCGCGTGTGCGAGGCCATATAGCTGGTGCGCAGCAAGCTGCTGCCGGGCGGGACGCCGGGCGGCAGCACCGGATTGGTGTAGACACCCTCATCAACCAGCGCGTGCCAAGCCATGACCGTGCGAAAATCATCGCGAATGATGATCGGGATGATCGGAGTGTTGCTCTTGCCGATATCGTAGCCCAGTTCGATTAAACCACGGCGCATGTAATTCGCATTATCCCACATGCGCTGGACGATTTCCGGCTCAGTTTCCATAATTTCCAATGCCTTAAGCGCCGCAGCAGCGTTAGGCGCGGGCAGCGCCGCCGAGAAAATTAGCGAGCGCGCATGGTGCTGAATATAGTGAATCACATCGGCGCTGCCGGCAATGAACCCGCCAATCGAAGCAAAGCTTTTGCTGAAAGTGCCCATGATAAGATCGACCTCGTCGGTCAACCCGAAATGGGCCGCGGTGCCGCGGCCACCCCCGGTCACGCCAATCCCATGCGCGTCGTCGACCATAATGCGCGCGCCGTGGCGCTTGCAAATCTCAACCACTTCAGGCAGCGGGGCAATATCTCCCCCCATGCTATAAACGCCATCGACGATGACTAATTTGCCCGCTTCGGCCGGCAGCTTACTCAACACCTCGTCAAGGCTGTGAACATTGTTATGGCGGAAACGCTTCATCTCGCCGCGGCTCATAACGCAGCCATCAACAATGCTGGCATGATCATCCTTGTCGATGATCACATAATCTCCTTTGCCAACAAGAGCTGAAATCGTGCCCACATTCGTTTGATAGCCTGTCGGGAAAACCAATGCTGCTTCCTTACCGACAAAACGGGCAAGGCGACGATCCAGTTCAAGATGCAGTTCGAGGGTGCCGTTGAGGAAACGGGAGCCGGTCACACTCGTTCCATATCGGTCGATGGCATCTTTTGCAGCCTGTCGCACACGCGGATCGGTCGTTAGCCCCAAATAATTATTGGAGCCAATCATGACCACTTCTTTACCTTCAAACGAGGCGATGGCACCTTCCGTATCGCTTAGTGCGCGAAAATACGGGTAAATGCCGAGCGCCATCGCTTCCTTTGCCTGCGTATAGCCGGCGATTTTATCGAATAAGTCTGCCACGTAGAGTCCCTTCTGACCTTTATGCTGGAGACCGCGCTAAATCCGGCAGGATCTCATCACCATCAATTGATCATGAAAACGTCATGAGCGGTATTCACGATGTTCAATATGGGATGAATTTTAACCTGATTTTCAGAATTCACAATAATACGATTTGAGTTTGTGCAAAAATTCCCAAATTTTGTCCATACAAGAACTTGCACAAGCAGCCGTAGATCCGTTACAATGCATACGTCACCACGAGATAAATTAGCAGTTTGTGGGAGTTTTTATGTCGTCTTTGACACTTCGACGCTTGATCGTTTACGCAGTTTCACTCGGCCTTGCTTTCGCGCTGACAGCAGCTTTCGTAACGTTAGTGCTTCCTTGGCTGGGGCCGCATAACGGTCACCCCATCACCATCCAAGACTACGGGATTCAGTATTTTATCTGGACGGCGCTGCCACTCGCTTTGGTTTTCCTCGTTTGGCTTGACTATTTCCTCGACACACGCATCCTGCCAGATTAAGCGCTCTTTTCGCTGTTCTGTGCCCGCTACAAAAGCGGGCTTTTTTTAACCAGACAAGATTACTGTTCCGTCTCAAGCAGCATGCGCAGGCCGGGCACACCCGTTGTATTGCTAATGCGCAAACGGGGAAGCGCCAGCGCATTATCCGTCGTGTGCAGAACGCCGGGGCGCGTCGTCACTGCTCGCCAAACGGGCAGCGTGCGTAGAACGGTCAGTGTCATAGCGTCGTAGTTGCCAGCGGGGTAAGCGAATAAATGGGGTGTGCGGCCCGTGTAGTACTCAAGGCTTTCTTGTGCGCCCAATAACTGATAGACCAAAAAATCATAGTCGCGGCCGCGTAGGTCGACATGATCGCGCGTGTGCGATTCCATGCTCATGCCGGCGCGCGCCATCTCGGCGATCTGATCCCAACTCAGATGATCAGGATGGTTGTGGTCGGCGGTGGCGGTGATGATGAAAAAGGTCGCGGTGAATCCGTACTCGCGAAGGACTGGGAAGACATTTGTATAATGGTCGATGTGACCGTCGTCAAACGTCAAGATGACTGGCTGCGGCGGCAGCGGCAGCCCCGTCAGCAGCGCTTCATGCAGATGATAGAGCGAGATCGGCGTATAGCCTTGAAAAAACAGAAAGTCCATATGCTGGCGAAACATCGCCGGTGTAACGCTGAGCGCTATTCGCATCTCATCAGCATCTTCCGGCGGCTCGCTAACGTAATGGTACATCAGGATCGGCACGCGAATACGGCGCAGCGTGCCATCCCATTCCACACCGCCCGCTTGATAGCCGTCATCGATCGGCCCGCCGCGGCGCTGCGCGCTCGCTGCGAACAAAGCGCTGCCCAAGAAGACCAACAGTCCAATCGTTATCAAAATCGTCAGAATACGCTTGCGTTCTCTCATACAAGCCAATTCTCAGCTCAAAACACGCCTTCCCTTCAGCATAAAATGAGCAGGTTTCGGTGTCAACGATAAGCGCTAGCGAACGACGCGGGCGCATTGCCTTCGCCGTGTTAACGCTGGCTTTAGTCGGCGGCGCAGCCGCGGCTTTTGCCGTCGCTGCCGGCATTGCCGATCCACCAAGAGCTGGTGCGCAGGTACGAGACCTCCTTCCGAGCGAAGCGGCTGGCGGCATCGCGATCGACGCGCTGCCCCTGACCATCGAGGCAGAGGCTAACCTTACAGGCGATCCTCTTTCAGCATGGGGCGTTTGGCTGCAATCGACAAACGGCCAGCGGTATCATTTTTGGGTCGATGGCTTGGGGTATATCGCAGCAGGGGATGAAGCTGAACCGCGCTGGCGTCCTTTTCCACATACGCGCCGCGGCGCACCGAATATGCTTTACCTTCATATTGAAGCCGATGGCTTGACGATATTTCGCATCAACCGAGAGATTGCGTGGCGCGATCGACTGGACCACATACAACAATGGGGGATTGATGAGGTCGGCGCGGCGTCGCTTGTTTGGCAGCGTTTGCAGCGTTTCGTGCCTTAAGAAGACATGAGATATTGTTCTACTTTTCACGACATGATAGGTTTTGAAAGCCAACAGGACGTAGACTGAAATCATGACGCAATCGCATACATCTCGTATTCCAGGCTTCTATAAACGATCGCTGGCAGAGCGGGCCGCTTTAGTCGCGCAGTGGGCCGGGCTAAGCCAAGAGGAGTCGGCCGCTCTACTTGGCGTTAAGGGATTGACGCCCCTTATCGCCGATCAAATGATCGAAAATGCGGTAGGGGTCTACGGCCTGCCACTGGGCATCGCCACCAACTTCCTGATCAACGAACGCGACGTGCTAATTCCGATGGTGATCGAAGAACCGTCGGTTGTGGCGGCAGTGAGCAATGCCGCGCGCTTGTTCCGCGCTGGCGGTGGTTTTCGGGCTTCAAGCGATGAGCCGATCATGATCGGTCAAATTCAGGTGCTCGATCTGGCCGATCTCTACGTGGCAGCCGGCGCAGTTATGGCGAAACGCGATGCGCTGCTCGCCGCGGCCGATGCGGTCGGTGGCAGCATCGTCGAGCGCGGCGGCGGCGCGCGGGATCTGCAAGTTCGGCCCCTGCCGACGACTTCAGCCGGACCGATGCTCATCGTCCATTTGCTCTACGACACACGCGATGCGATGGGCGCGAATGCGATCAACACTGCGCTCGAACATATTGCACCGCAGATTGAGGCCATCACTGGCGGCCGCGTCAATCTGCGCATCCTCACGAACCTCAGCGATCAGCGCAAAGCGCGCGCCGAGGGCATGATCCCGGCCGCCGAGCTAACGACTGATGAGACGTCAGGCGAGCAGGTAGCCCGTGCCATCGTCGAAGCAGGCGCTTTTGCTGAGGCAGACCCCTACCGCGCAGCGACTCATAACAAAGGCATCATGAACGGCATTGACGCCGTCGTAATCGCAACGGGCAACGACTGGCGGGCTGTCGAAGCCGGCGCGCATGCTTACGCTGCTCGCGAGGGTCGTTACAGCAGCCTGACGCGCTGGTGGCAAGATGACGATGGCAACTTGCGCGGGATGATCGAGCTGCCGCTGGCTGTTGGCACCGTCGGCGGTGCGACCCGCGTTCACCCCACCGCGCAAGTCGCACTGAAAATCCTGAATATTGAATCAGCACGGCAACTTGCCGAAATTTGCGCCAGCGTCGGCTTAGCGCAGAATTTGGCGGCGCTTCGCGCCATGGTAACGGAAGGTATTCAGCACGGCCACATGCGCATGCACGCTCGCCAAATCGCGCTAGCAGCTGGGGCAGCCCCTGAGCTGGCCGGACGCGTCGTTGAACAGATGATCCGTGAAAACAACATCCGCCCAGAACGAGCACGGGCAATTATCGAAACGCTTAAAGGAAGGTAACATGCAGTCGCGAAATGGCCTAAACCCACAAACCCAGTCATTCCTGATGCGGCCTGACCGCCAAGTCGGCATCGTCGGCTATGGCGCCTACGTGCCGCGCTTTCGGCTGCCCGGCAGCGAGGTCGCCCGCGTTTGGACGGGAAGCCCAACCGGCAGCCCTGTGACGGAAAAAGCCGTCGCCGGTCCTGATGAAGATGTGACAACGATGTCGATCGAGGCAGCACGTAATGCGATCGCTCGCGCCGGTATCGACCCGCGGCAGCTTCGCGCCGTCTGGATCGGCAGTGAAAGCCATCCCTACGCTGTCAAACCGACCAGCACGATCGTCGCTGAAAGCATCGGCGCCTCGCCGAGCATTCAGGCGGCAGACTGGGAATTTGCCTGCAAAGCGGGCACTGAAGCGGTGCAGGCTTCGATCGGTCTGGTTGGAAGCGGGATGGGCACGTACACCCTCAGCATCGGTATGGATACTGCGCAGGCGCGGCCCGGCGATGCGCTCGAGTATACTGCTGCTTCCGGTGGCGCTGCTTTTGTCATCGGCCCAGCCGAAGAAGCCTGCGCCGTTTATCAAGGCAGCTACAGCTTCGTCACCGATACGCCCGATTTCTGGCGCCGAGCCGACGAAAGCTACCCCAGCCACGGTGAGCGCTTCACGGGCGAACCAGCGTACTTCAACCACACCCTGTCGGCCGGCCGCCAGCTTATGGAACTGATGAACACGACAGCGAACGATTACACCTATGCCGTTTTTCACCAGCCGAACGTGAAATTTCCCGCGCGCGCCGCGTCCATGCTCGGCTTCCGAGATGAGCAGATCAAGCAGGGTTTGCTGGCCGATAAAATCGGCAACGTTTACTCCGGATCGTGCATGATCGGACTCACCGCGATCCTCGATATAGCGCAACCTGGCGACCGCATTTTAATGGTCAGCTATGGCAGCGGCGCGGGTTCGGATGCGTTCGATATCGTTGTGACCGAGCGCATTGAGGCAGTGCGCGACCGCGCGCCGCGCACACAGGATTACATCGACCGCCGCACGCCGATCGATTATGCGACATACTGCCGCTACCGCGGCTTACTGAGGGATTGAGCCATGACACAGGTAGCGATCATTGGACTTGGACAAACCCCAGTTGGCGAACACTGGGATACTAGCCTGCGCGTGCTGGCCGGCGATGCGATCCATGCTGCGCTGGCAGATGCGGGCCTGCGCAGCGTAGACATGCTGATCGTCGGCAATGCCTATGCGCCGACCATCAGCAGCCAATCTCAGCTTGGCGCGCTGATCGCCGAGTATGCCGGCCTGACGGGCACTGAAGCGCTAACCGTCGAAGCTGGCGATGCTTCCGGTGGCGCAGCCCTGCGCGCAGGCTACCTTGCAGTGGCTTCTGGCGAAGTGGAAACGGCACTAGTCGTCGGCGTCGAAAAGTCAACCGATATGATCGGTACGGCGCGCACACGCGCCCGCAGCGTCAGCCTTGACGCGGACTATGAAACTGTCCATGGGGCCACGCTGGCGGCCAGTGCCGCCTTGCTGATGCGCCGCTATATGTTCGAATATGGGCTTGAGTTAAGCGCATTCGAAGGGTTCTCGATCAATGCGCACGCGAATGGCAAGAACAACGCCAACGCGATGTTTCGCAATCAAATCAAACCCGGCGCATTTGCGCGAGCGCCGATGATTGCAGATCCTGTCACTTTGTTCGACGGCGCCCCTGATGCCGACGGCGCGGCCGCGGTGGTGCTCACGCGTCTCGAGCGCGCCCTAGATATGGTGCCGCAGCCAGTGCGCATCGCCGCCAGCGCAGCAGCCACCGATACGCTTGCCTTGCACGAACGCGCCGATTTGCTCGCGCTTCAGGCGGTGGCAACTTCGGCCAGTAAAGCTTATGCGCAGGCCAATACCAGCCCCGCCAATATCGACCTTTTCGAGCTGCACGATGCCTTTACTATCCTGTGCGCGCTGTCGTTGGAGGCGGCAGGCTTCGCCGCGCGCGGCGAAGGTTGGCGACTGGCTGCTGAGGGGCACATCGGCCCACAAGGACGAATTCCGATCAGCACTTTTGGCGGCCTCAAAAGCCGCGGCAATCCAGTTGGCGCAGCGGGCGTTTACCAAGCTGTCGAGGCCGCTTTGCAGCTTCGCGGGGCCGCAGGCGCAAACCAGATCGAGAACACGCACACGGCGATGATCCAATCTCTGGGCGGTTTAGGCAGCACAGCCGTCACCCATATCCTCACGATCTAATAAAGCATCGACAGATGAACTGCCATGGGCGCAGGCATCACCTGTGCCCATGGTTTTTGGCATGCTCGCAGCCTTAACAGGTGATAACCGCGCGATGAGAGTTCGCTCATGAGAGGCTTTGATAGACGCTCTGATAGCTTTTGATAGACGAACCCCCTTAGAATGCAGGTAAGTTTGTGCAAAAGCGCGCAAATTGTTTAAGGATAAGGAGTATCTGATGATGCAGATTTCACGTCACTGGCGTATGAATGCTCAGCGGTACCGGCTCGAGGCCGTCCGCCAGCCCAATGGTGAAGTTCGCGTACAGCCACGTTTGGCGCAGCCCAACGATGAAACTCCCACAGAACAAGAGATGGCGGCGGTGTCAGTGCTGCGCGCGTCCGTCATGGCGGGCCGTTGACCATGACCTTTAATCGCAAACCCGTCGAGATTATTGGAGAGCGGGTAGCGCTCTCCGGACTGGGCGAAATCGTCAGTTATACGACGGTATATGATCCGCCTGAGGGTCACGAAGCCAACGCGCCCTACGTGTTGGCGCTGGTCAAGTTAGACGAAGGCCCAACCGTGACTGCGCAGCTCACCGATCTCGACGGCGAACCTGCCATTGGCGATCGCGTAGAGATGGTCACTCGTCGACTAACAACTGAAGGCGAGCGGGGCATGATCGTGTACGGGTATAAATTCCGCCGGCTGCTGCGCGGTTGAACAACCCTTTCTAATATCTCAGCATGACACCGATCGCGAGCGGCGATACGCGGTCGGCACTGCGCTTTCGCTCCAGAAGCGAAATCAAGAAGTTAACGCGCACAACAATTGGATAGTTAACAACAAAGAGGGGACAGGAATAAAACCTGCCCCCTCATGCATGATCTTTGAGCTATCCGTATCGCTAAGCGCCAGCGGCTAGCAGCGGCGCGATCACCAGCGAAACGATCGCCAGCAGCTTCAGCAGAATATTCAAAGACGGGCCTGAAGTATCCTTGAACGGGTCACCGATCGTGTCTCCCACAACGGCTGCCTTATGCGCATCAGATCCTTTGCCGCCCAGATTGCCACGCTCGATGAACTTCTTGGCGTTATCCCACGCGCCGCCCGAGTTCGCCATCATGACCGCCAAGGTGAAGGCTGAAACCAGCGACCCAAGCAGCACACCAACCAGTGTTTCCACACCGACCAGATCTCCCAAAATATTCCCGCGCCCAAGCACGGTAAGCAGCGCGATGAGGCCCGGCACTAGCACCGCAATGATGCCCGGCAGCAGCATCTCGCGCACGGCGCTTTCGGTGCTAATGGCAACGCAAGTCTTGTAATCCGGTTCGGCATTACCCTCCATTAAACCGGGGATCTCTTTGAACTGGCGCCGCACTTCGAGCACAATTTTCTGGGCTGCACGGCCCACAGCGAGCATGGTCTGCGAGCTGAATAGAAACGGCAGACCAGCGCCGAGCAGCAAACCAGTGATCAGCCGTGGGTCAAGGATGACATCGGCGAACGCTCGCTGCGAAGCAGCCGTGGCGACGCCCGTCGCGGTGATGAACGCAGAGGTGAGCGCCATCGCCGTCATCACTGCGCTGCCGATGGCAAACCCCTTGCCGGTCGCTGCGGTCGTGTTGCCCAAACTGTCGAGCGCATCCGTACGCGCGCGCACCTCAGAACCCAGCTCGGCCATTTCAGCGATACCGCCGGCGTTATCAGCTACCGGGCCATAAGCGTCGGTCGCAAGCGTGATGCCCAGCGTCGACAACATGCCAACCGCTGCGATGGCAATGCCATACAGCCCGGCCGATTGGAACGCCACTAGCGTCGCGCCGATGATGATGAAGACCGGCACAATAGCGCTCTGCATGCCTAACGCAATACCTTGAATGACGATGATCGCCGGACCACCAACCGCGCTTTCCGCCAGCGACCGTGTCGGCTTGTAAGTATCTGACGTAAAGTACTCGGTAAAGAACCCGATTAACACACCTGCGAGAAGACCTGCAATCGTTGCGATCATCACGCCCGCGCCAAGCTCAAGCGCCAGCGCAATGACGATGATGGCGACCACAACCAAAGCGCTTGCAGTGTAGATACCTCGTCGTAGGCTGCTTAACAGGTTTTCCTGCGTCGCTTTTTCTTCTGTTCGAACCAAGAACGATGACCCAATGCTGATCAACAGGCCAGCCGCCGCCACCAGCAGCGGAAAAGCAACCATACGCATGCGCAGCGCGGTGTCGTCCATTGGCACTGCGGTAGCTACGGCCTGCCCCAGCGCTGCCAGCGAAATTGCCGCGACGATCGAGCTGGCATAGCTCTCGAATAAGTCGGATCCCATCCCAGCAACGTCACCGACGTTATCCCCCACATTATCCGCGATCACCGCCGGGTTGCGCGGGTCGTCTTCAGGGATGCCTGCTTCGGTCTTGCCGACCAAGTCAGCGCCGACATCGGCCGCTTTCGTGAAAATGCCCCCGCCAACACGGGCAAAAATGGCGATGGCAGTGCCGCCAAAACCGAAGCCCGCCAGCGCACTGGCAGTCAGCAAAACATCGTCGCTAAAGATGCTGTCAAACAATAGAAACAGCAGGCTGATGCCGAGCAGCGCGAGCGATACAACCATCACACCCATAACCGTACCGCTGGCAAAAGCGACGCGTAGGCCACTGTTCAAGCTGTGCTGAGCTGCGGTCGTCGTCCGCATGTTGGCGCGCACGGCGATGGACATCCCGGCGTAACCGGCCAGTGCTGAAGCGGCTGCGCCGGAGACGAACGCCAGCGCCGTCCACGGGGTCATGCCGGAGCCGGGAATTGCGCTGAGCACCAACAGCACCACGACGACAAGAGCCACGAGGATCGCTACATAGCGATATTGCAAACTCAAAAAAGCCTGCGCACCGAGCTGAATCGCCTGACCAATTTTCTGGACACGCTCGCCGCCCGGATTTTGCGCGAGCACCCAACGCGCCGTCAGTAAGGCAAAGACGATGCCAACCAACGCCACGATGAACGCTATGAGGCCGACATTATCGATAATGAACTCCATTTCTAACTCCTTGTATGCAGGCACACGCCACCTACGCCGACGCTTTTACGGTTGAAAAGCTGCGTAGACGATAAACAGAGCGCTAAGTTTGTCCAATCGTTACGTGAACCTAATCAGGACTAAGAACATACCAAATTTGGACGTTTTCGACAATTGTGAAATCATAAAGGGTATGCGCAGACAACATTTGGCCTTGGGCCGACAGGGCGAACAGATCGCACTCGCTCATCTCAAAGAGCGCGGTTATCAGATCATTGCCACAAACTGGCACTGTCGCGAAGGCGAGATCGACATCATCGCTGAACATAGGGGCATCCTGCGCTTCATTGAGGTGCGTACCCGTTCTGCCGAGACGACCGAAACAGCATTTGAGAGCGTGCAACCGCGCAAACGCGCGCGCCTGATCGCGGCCGCAGAGCGCTACTTGACCGATCATCGGCTTGAAAACAGCGCATGGTGCATTGATCTGCTCGCGATTGCTGTTCGGCGGCAGGGCGCGCCGCTGATCGAATATCAGGAAGACGCGCTTGACTGGTGAGTCTATCCCTCTGATCGTCATCCTCGGGCCGACAGCGGTTGGCAAGACGACGCTGGCCATCGAACTGGCCGAAGCCATCGGCGGAGAGATCATCAGCGCCGACAGCCGACAGATCTACCGATATATGGACATCGGCACAGCCAAAGCCACACCAGAGCAGCAGGCTCGCGTTCCACACCACCTGATCGATATTTTCGACCCTGATTACAATTTGTCACTGGCGGAGTATCAGACGCGCGCGCAGATCGCGATCGCTGAGACTCACGCGCGCGGGCGACGGCCGCTGTTAGTTGGCGGCACGGGTCAATACATTACAGCGCTCATCGAGGGTTGGACGGTGCCGCGCGTGCCGCCAAATTTAGCGCTGCGCGCAGAGCTCGAGGCCCTAGCTACGGCCAACGGCCACGCCATTCTGCACCAGCGTCTGCAAGCGCTTGACCCAGCGGCGGCGGAGGCGATCAATCCGCGCAATGTGCGCCGCCTCATTCGCGCGCTCGAGGTCTGCATCGTCACAGGCCAACCCTTTAGCCAGCAGCGGCGCAAAACGCCCCCACCCTATCGCATTCGCCAGTATGGGCTCACGATGGAGCGCGCGCGTCTCTATGCGCGCGCCGATGCGCGGCTCGAGCAAATGATGGCGGACGGCTTTCTCGAAGAGGTGCGCGCCCTGCTCGAAAGGGGCTATTCGCGCGAACTGCCATCGATGAGCGGCCTCGGCTACAAGCAGCTTGCCGCGCACCTCCTCGACGGCATACCACTGGCTGAAGCGATCGCCGCTACGGCCAGCGCGACGCGCCGGTTCATCCGCCAGCAGTATACGTGGTTCAAAGGTCATGATAACGGCGTTCTATGGCACAATAGTGAAGTAGTACGTGCAGAAACGATCATCGAAGATGCTTCGCACTGGCTGGAAGCGAGTTGAACGAGATCAATGCGAAACATAGTCATAGTAGGGATCTTAGCGATAATCATATCGATTTTACTGGGGCCAGATGGTGTGCCGCGCGTTATTTCCAGTTTGGTCCCAAGTTTCTTCGAAGGCGTCCCATGCGACCGACTGCGCACAGCCTCCGACCGGGCGAACCACCAGTCCCTCATCGGCCGCGGCGCGCCCAATCCCATCGCTGTTAACGTTCAAACCTCGCCCATCCCAACAGCCGCTGACGGTTTCTTGACGATCCAAATCATCGTCACCAACATTTCACTCGGCACAGTTGCTTTTGTCTACAATCCGAATCAAGTTATCGTCGGCGATAATGGTTCAAGCGGCATTGGCATCATCTTCTCGCCGCCGAACAGCCTGTCAACAGGCGCGACTCGTCAAGATAACCCTAACCCGCCCGAAAGTGATCTACGCCTGTTAGGGCCGCGGCAGCGCTGCGTGCATGTACTCGAGTTCCCGGCCGGCAATGTTTTGGTTGAGCCGCAGCTCGCAGCAGGCCAGACGCAGGTACGCGCCTACTATCGCAACAACAACCGAGGTGGCATAACGCAGCCGCCAAACACCTTTGCAACCCCGATCTTCACGGATGCCGGCCTATGGACGGGCTTCGTCGAATCGCCTAGTATCATCATCCCGCGTGCAGGCGGCTGATGCTGCCCCGTAGGCCGCGCATTATATCGCTGATATAATAAGACTTAATCTTTATCGTGCGTCTTGCTCCGAGGGAGTGGCATCGGATGTCCGAATCGAATGCAGATCGTCCAATCCTGATCGTCCGCAGTGACAAACTAAACAATCAACAGTGGACGCTGCAAAAGGATGAGGTGATCCTTGGGCGAGGTGAGGAGTGCGATATCGTGCTGCCAGAACGACAAGTCTCGCGCCAGCACGTGCGCATCTTTCGCGAGGGCGATGCCTACTACGTAGAAGATCTCGAGAGCCGAAATGGCACGTGGGTCAATAAACAACCGCTCAAAGAGCGACGGCGCCTGTATGACAACGATGTGATTGAGATCGCGATGGTCGTCCGCCTTCAGTTCGTCGGCAGTGGGGCGACCGCGCCGCTGCCATTCGAAGTGCCAGCGAGTATCACCAGCGGTCGCTTACGCCTGGATCGCGAAGCGCGGCGCGTCTTTATCAACGATCGCGAGATTGACCCGCCGTTAAGCGTTCCCCAGTACCGGCTGCTTGAGCTGCTTTATGTGAATACAGGTCGCATCTGCACGCGCGATCAGGTCGTTGAGACAGTATGGCCCGATGCGATCGGCGAAGGCGTGAGCGAACAGGCCATCGACGCGTTGGTGCGCCGCCTGCGCGATCGATTAGCCGAGCTTGACCCCGACTGGCAGTATATCGTCACAGTACGCGGCCACGGCTTCCGCCTCGACAATGCTTGAGGAAGATCAAACAATTTGGTGAAGGGGTTTATTTCGCGGACGACGCCCCTTAACCACCTCCCCCTTCTATTTCAAGATAATCCTCATGCAGGATATCGGCGGACGTCAGCCCGAGGATCGGGAGCATTTCCTGAATGCGATCGGCCTTGTTCTCAGCATCGCTAGCCGACCAAGTCCGGCTCTTGATCTCAATGAAAGTTTGTTCCAGCGCTGGCTCGATCACGCGGTCGACATTGATATAAAACAAGACACCTTGATAGTAGATGTGCCAGCGGCGTCGATCTTTCTGAAGCTGCCGCTCGTGCGAAGGTTTGAAATACTCGCGATAAAAGCGCAGCGGCCGGTTTGCATCGGCGATAAAACGCGAGTGGGATAGCAGCACCGTTGAATGAAAAACGCGCTCTTTGGTCGGCATTGTCAACGTTAGCCGAGCGCGTGTATTTTCAACCGTCCCATCAGGGCGGATCAAGTCATCCTCGCGATAGCGGACACGTCCCTGTGACGGGTCGTCGAACAAGAAATAGGTATCATACTGGCGATAGTGCACCTCCCGAATCACCTGCACATCCGGATGAGACAGCAGCGCTTCGATCGCGCGCTCATCGGCCAGCGCAGCTTTGAGCTGCACCTCAAAGCTTTCTGACCGTTCCAGCCCGCCGATGGCCAACAACTTGCTGAGCACGTTCTGCTCGCGCTGGCGCAGGAATTCATCGATGCGCCGTGCATAGTCCTGCGCCCGCACAATCAGGGCCGCTTCGTCAAGCGTAAGCAGCTCTCGACTGCGCATCAGCATTTGGCCGTTGCAGAAAACGTGCTGCACATCGGCCGAACGACCCGCATAAACGATGCGCGAATAGACCGCGTTGGGGTCGCGTTCAAAGTGAGGCACATTATGCAGCGGCGCGGCATCGATCACGATCACATCGGCGCGCTTGCCCACCTCAAGGCTGCCCGTAATATCATCGATGAAGAGCGCGGCTGCCCCCTGCCGAGTTGCCATGAGCAGCGCCTGACGCGCCGGCAGCGCTGTGGGGTCATTGGCAGCTGTTTTAGCGAGGATGGCTGCCAACCGCATCTCTTCAAACATATCGAGATCATTGTTGCTGGCCGGGCCATCGGTGCCGATGCCGACCGTCAAATCGGCAGCCAGCATTTGTGTCACCGGCGCAATTCCACTTGCCAATTTCAAGTTGCTGGTTGGGCAGTGAGCCACGGTCACATGGCGCTCGTCGAGGGTGCGAATCTCATCATGGTCGATATGGACGCAGTGAGCAGCCAGCACTTTGGCTTTGAACAAGTTGATCGCATCCATATGGGCGATCACGCTTAAGCCGTATTCCTTCAGGCTGTCCTCCACCTCCAGCGCCGTCTCAGCCAAATGAGTTAGCAGCGGCACGTCATATTCCAACGCCAAATCGACGCATCGGCGCAAGATCTCAACGGTATTCGAATAGGGCGCATGAGGAGCTACCGCCGGCGTGATCAACGGGTGGCCGCGCCACTGCTCAATGAATTGGCGACAGCGCTCGAGGCCGTCCTCGAACGTATCAGCATCGGGGGCGGGGAATTTGAGCACCGTCTGACCAAGCACGCCGCGCAGGCCAGCGGCCGCCGCCGCCGCCGCTACATTGGCCTCGTTGTAGAACATATCGGCGAACGCGGTCACGCCGCCGCGGATCATCTCGGCGCACGCTAAGCTAGCGCCCAAAGCACAAAAGTCAGCACTCACGAATTCTCGTTCAACTGGCATCATGTAGCCAAGCAGCCACACATCCAGCCGTAGGTCATCTGCCAGTCCACGCATCAAGGTCATGGAAGCATGGGTGTGCGCATTGACTAAGCCGGGCAAGATGATCTGATCGGCGCAATCGATTTGCGTTTCGCTTGAGAACCGGGCGCGCACATCGGCGCTGGCGCCCACAGCAACGATGTCCGTCCCTCGCAGGGCGACGGCGCCATCGACGATCACATCGAAGGTGCGGTTCATCGTGACAACGGTTCCGCCGTACAGGATCACATCGGCCTGTTCCATACCCCAGCCTCCTTTGCGCATGGCCGGATGAAATTGGCAGAAGTATATCCCTGTTGTACACTTTTTTCAGTATCGCCTCCCCAACAGGGATCGAAAATGCTCAAACGGCTGCGCCTTCAACCCGAAACATTGATGCTTCTCGAAGCCACGCTGATCGGCTTGTTTTTTGTGCAAGCACTGCGTTTCGCCGTTGGCATGGCCTACAGCCGCGTGGCTGGCGCTTCTATTGCGCTCGCCCTCGAAGCGATGGATGTTACGCCGATCGCGCAGACGGCGCCTGACCCGGCCGTGGTCAGCAATGAGATTACCTTCCTGCTGTCGATGTTAGCGTTACCGCTGATTACGCTGCTGCTTGGCGGTTTACGGCCTCTGATCATCGTCGCCGCGCTCATCACAGCGGCGGGGCGCTGGTTCATGTTCGGCACTGCTGGTTTGACGCCACTCGCCGGCGCGGCGCTCGTTATCGGCGGCGGCCTGATGTATATTGCTCTGCTAGTGCGTGAGCGCGCGATGCTCTTCCCGATCATGTTCGTGCTCGCCATTGCCATCGATCAACTCTTCCGCGCCGTCGGAAATACACTCGATCCGTCGTGGTCATCCGCTTATGAACCGGTTCAAGCTGCGTTATCGATTGGGGTAGCCCTGCTTGCAGTCATCAGCTTTATTTGGGTAGAGCGCCAGCCGAGACCTGAGCTGCCCCACCCGCGCTACGGTCTGCTGCCATTTTGGGGCGGCATCGGCTTTGGAGCGCTGCTGTTTTTGCAGCTCTCCCTGCTTGCCTTGCCCAATGCCATCGGCGGGCGAGCGCGGTTTGATTACACGCTGTTGGTTCCATTCGTCATGCTAGCGACTTTGCTGCCGTTGGCCCCAGCTGTGCGCGGCCGCGCACGGGTGCTGATCGGCGTGTTCGATGGCAGCATCCGCGGTTGGGTGTGGATGCTGGTGCTTTTTTTGTTGATCGCGCTCGGAACGCGCGCTGAAGGCATCGCAGCCGCGATCGCGCTGGTGCTGGCCCAATTTATGGCGACACTGGTGTGGTGGTGGCTGGTAAGGCCACGCGCCGAGAAAGACCTTCAGTTCGGCGGCCTATGGTTAGCGGGTAGCGCATTGATCTTTTCGATGCTGGTGACCGCCGATAACTTCACGTATGAGTACGCTTACGTCCGCGACCTAACGGGCGATTTTGCTTTCTTGAACGAATTCGTGCCGCCGCTGCTGCGCGCATTTCGCGGGCTGGGCTGGGCGGTGCTGCTGCTCGCCGCTTTTCTAGCCGTCTTGCCGATGACACAGGTGCGCCGCCGCATTCCATGGGCTGGCGGGTCAGTGAAGCTGTCGCTGCTGGCGCTGTTGGTCACCGTGGGCGCAACGCTGGGAGCTGCCTACGTATCGCAGCCGCCACAAATCGTCGGCGTGAGCAATATCGAGACGATGCGAGTCGGCAGTTATAACATTCACAGCGGTGCAGACGAATTCCACGTGCCCAGCCTCGATGCGATTGCCCGCACCATCCAGCAAAGCGGCGCGAATATCGTCCTGCTGCAAGAAGTCGACGGTGGCCGTTTGACCAGCTTCGGCGTCGACCAATCCCTATGGCTAGCGCGCCGCCTCGGAATGGATCGCCGCTTTTTCCCTACGAATGAGGGCTTGTTCGGTCTGGCCGTGCTCTCCAACATCGAAATCGCTTTCGCTGATGGTCGTTTGTTGCAAAGTTTAGGACAGCAAACCGGCCTCCAGCGTGTCCAGATTCAACCTAATCCGGGAGTCGTCATCACCCTTTACAACACGTGGCTTGAGTACCTGCTCGATATTGGCGAAGGCTCGCTTGAAGCGCAGCAGCAAGAGCAGCAGCGCCAGCTTAATGAGATCTTCGCCATCATCGCAGCGCATCACCCGACTGGCGTACTTGGCCGCACGGTGATCGGCGGCACGTTCAACAATGTGCCGGATTCCCCTTTAATGATGTCTCTGCGCGATGCTGGCTTCACCGACCCATTCGCCGGTTTGCCACTCGAGATCTCGGCAACGCTGGTGCGCAGCGGTGTTCCCCGCGCGCGCTTTGATTACCTGTGGCTGCGCAACCTCACGGCCGCCGAGGGTGTACTTGTGCTGGACAGCGCAGCCAGCGACCATCGCATGCTGGTTGCCGGCGTGCTCGTCAGCCGTTAGGGAGAGGCACTTGCGCCGTTGAAGCATCGCGCCCGCCTTCATCAAGCAGTTTCAATGCCGCGCCGGCCGCCGCTTGCGCGGCAGCCTGTTTGCTGCGGCCGGCGCCGGTCCCGATTACGCGTTCGTCCAGCAACACTTCGACGGTGAATTCGCGTGCGTGCTCCGGGCCGCTCACATCGCTCACACGATAGACCGGCGTTTGACCAAAGCGCGATTGCATTCGCTCTTGCAGCAGGCTGCGAGCATCTTTGTCTAGCTCAGCATTGAGGGCAATTTCAAGGCGCGCGCGCAGTTTCGGTTCAAGAAATGCACGCGCCGTCTCTAAACCTGCATCGGCATACAAAGCACCGATCAACGCCTCAAAAGCACCGCACAGGTTGTTTGGGCGCACGCGGCCGCCGTTTTGTTCCTCCCCGCGCCCCAAACGCAGCGCCTCACCAACACGACATTCAAGCGCTAACCCAGCTAACGTCTCGGTGCGCACGAGCGCAGCGCGCAAACGCGTAAGGCCACCTTCATCAGCCTCAGGATGCTGCCGAAACACGAGATCAGCAGCAATGAAGCCGATAACGGCGTCGCCAAGAAACTCTAGCCGCTCATTATCCCTTTGTTCAGGCGCATCATGCTCGTTGATATAAGAGCGATGGGTTAGCGCTTCTTGCAACAGCGCAAGGCTGCGAAACTGAAGGCCATTTACCCGTTGAAATTGATCCAGACTGATCACATCACCCTTCAAATACGCTAAAAATTAAAGAGACATTATGACCACCGAAGCCAAACGAGTTGCTCATAACCCGTTTTAGCGGTCGCTGGCGCGCTTGCAGCGGCACGTAATCGAGATCGCATTCAGGGTCAGGCTCGTCAAGGTTGATGGTAGGCGGCATAATGCCGTCGCGCAGGGCCAGCAAACAAAAAACGGCTTCCAGCGCGGCTGTTGCACCCATGGCATGGCCTGTCATGCTTTTAGTTGAACTCATCGGAACTTGATAAGCATGCGCTCCAAAGACACGCTTTACCGCTCTGGTCTCCATCACATCGTTGAGGTCGGTCCCGGTGCCATGCGCGTTGATATAGTCGATTTGCTCGGGCCGTAACCGTGCGTCTTCAAGCGCTACCTGAATCGCCATGCTCGCGCCCAACCCCTCAGGGTGAGGCGCTGTGATATGAAAGGCGTCTGACGTTGACCCATAGCCAACCAGTTCACCCAGAATGATGGCCCCTCGCGCCTTGGCTTTTTCCAATTCCTCCAGCACGAGCACGCCAGCTCCTTCGCTAAATACCAGCCCCGGCCGATCTTTGTTGAACGGCCGGCAAGCGCGCGCCGGCACTTCGCTCTCGCGAGAACAAGCGCCGGTGCGATCAAACGCTGCGATACCAATATTAAAAACAGGCGCCTCGCTGCCGCCAGCGACCGCCTGATCAATACGCCCGATCCGGATCAAATCATAAGCAAGACCGATGCAGTCAGCGCCAGTGGCGCAGGCAGAGACGGGCGTAAAAGATTGGCCTGTCGCGCCCAGCTCGATCGCGATCAGATCGCTACCGCCGTTCACCATTAGCATTGGGATGCCGAAGGGCGTGATCTTTCGCGGGTCGCCAGTTCGAAAAATGATTTCGCATTCCGCGTAATACGAGCCATATCCCCCAACCGATGACCCGATAATGACGCTGGTTCGATGGCGATTTTCATCGTTGATGATTAGACCAGACTGCGCCAAAGCCTCCCTTGCAGCAGCAACAACGAATTGTTGGTAGCGGCTGCGCCGGCGCGCCTCTTTGGCATGCATGTACTGTTCTGGGTTCCAATTTTTGATCTCACCAGCAACTTTCACGTTATACAGCTCGGTATCGAAGCTGGTAATAAAGTCGATCCCACTTTGACCGGCGATGAGGGAGCGCCACGTTTCCTCCGCTGTCAGCCCAAGCGGCGATACTGCCCCTATGCCAGTCACGACAACACGACGGGCCATTGAACTTAACCCCCTACTCTATTTCAGTCAACTGCCAAGGCAGCGCATTTGAGCAATTGAAACTAAAGATATACTTTTCAGCATTCAAGTTAATGAGCACGATAGAGCATGCCTTCACTGTTCACAAAGCGCAACCTTATCGGATGCAATTGGCTCATTTTACATCCGATTATACCTAAAAATGATGAAGCGTCGCTTTTTGGTGGGCTCAGCACGGCAGTACAGGTCAATCTTGTCTTCGCGCTCAGCCGGGTGTATACTTTGTGATGAAAAGTCCCCCATCGGCCCACAATCGGAGTGACAGCGTTGAGCATCTTCCGCAGCGGTCTGTCGAAGACACGCCAATCATTTTTCGGCCGTATTTCCCAGCTTTTAGGCAGCGCCTCTATCGACGATGAAACTTGGGAAGATATCGAGGCGCTGCTGCTTCAGGCAGATATGGGCGTCGAGACCACGCGCGCGGTGATGGAAGATATTCAGGTTCGCGCCCGTCGTCAGGGCGTCAGCCGCAGCGACCAGCTTCAACCGGTGATCAAAGATGCGCTGCGGTCGCTGCTCAAGGACCCGCCGACCTTGAACATCAGCGGCCGGCCCTTGTCAATCATCCTGATCGTCGGCGTGAACGGTTCCGGAAAGACGACGACGATTGGAAAACTGGCTTACCGTTTGAACAACATTAACAACCGCAAGGTGATGCTGGCAGCAGGCGATACGTTTCGAGCAGCCGCCATCGAGCAGCTTCAACAGTGGGGAGAACGGGTCGGCGTTCCTGTGATCGCGAATAAACCCGGGGCCGATCCAGCAGCGGTGGTCTACGATGCGACAGCAGCAGCGCATGCGCGCGGACGTGATATCCTGATCGTCGATACGGCTGGGCGGCTGCACACCAACCATAATCTGATGGAAGAACTCGCCAAAATCAAATCCGTTTCGCAAAAAGTCATCCCCGATGCGCCTCACGAAGTGCTGCTCGTGCTGGATGGCACAACCGGTCAGAACGCTCTCCAGCAGGCGCAAAAATTCCGCGAAATGGTTGATGTGACCGGTGTTATCGTCACCAAGCTCGACAGCACCGCTAAAGGCGGCATGATTTTCGCCATTAATCATGACCTTGGCCTACCGATTCACTACATCGGTCTTGGTGAAAAAATTACCGACCTCGTCTTGTTCCAGCCCGACTATTTCGTCGAGAGCCTGTTTGAAGATAACGAACACTAGGTGGTGCAATGGAAGCTTTGATCGCCTCGCTGCAAACGATGAAAGATGAAGTTGCGAACTTGATGGCACGGCTCGAAATTGACGCCAAGCGGCAGCGCGTCCAAAGACTAGAGCAGCAGGCGGCCGCCCCTGATTTTTGGTCTAATCCCGAAGCGGCTCAAAAAGTCATGCAAGATATCGCCAAGCTCAAGGCCGAAGTCGAGCACTGGCAGTCGATCGCCGGCCGCATTGACGATGCGTTGGAGTTAGCGCGGCTGCAAGAAGACAGTTTGGCCGCGGAACTGGAACACGAAGCGCGTGCCCTCCGCGAGACTGTCGAGCGCATGGCACTGCAAACACTGCTTAACGGCCCGTATGACAGCGAAAATGCCATCCTCGCCATTCATGCAGGCGCCGGCGGTACAGACTCGCAGGACTGGGCCGAGATGCTCGAACGCATGTACCTGCGCTGGGCAGATGAGAACGGGTACAGGGTCGAAATCATCGAGCGCAGCGAAGGCGATGAAGCCGGTATCAAAAGTGTTACGATGAGCGTCCGCGGCGACTATGCCTACGGCTATCTGCAAAGTGAACAAGGCGTTCATCGCCTTGTGCGCATTAGCCCGTTCGATGCGGCCAAGCGTCGCCACACCTCATTCTGCAAAGTTGAGCTGTGGCCAGATATCCAAGGGCAGATCGAAATCGACATTAACGAGAAAGACCTAAAGATCGAAACGTATCGTTCCAGCGGGGCTGGCGGCCAGAACGTTCAGAAGAACGATACCGCCGTCCGTATCACCCATATCCCCACCGGCATCGTCGTTCAATGCCAGAACCAACGCAGCCAAGTTCAAAACCGCGAACGCGCGCTACAAATTCTCAAAGCGCGTTTGTTCGAAATGGAGCGCAAAAAACGCGAAGCTGAACTTGCCACGCTGAAGGGCGAAAACGTCAACGCTGAATGGGGCAACCAGATTCGCTCTTACGTGCTGCATCCCTACCACATGGTCAAAGACCACCGCACCAATTACGAGGATGGCAACACAGACGCTGTGCTTAACGGCCGCTTGAACCCCTTCATGGAAGCCTATCTGCGCGCTAAAGTGAATGGCGGCAGCCTCATTCCTTCAGAGGCGGCGCTCGATACCGAAGGCGGACGTTGACAAGTGAACGCGGACTGCGGTACAGTGTAATCAGCGGTGGTTTTGATGCTGCCGCTCGAGACAGCCTCGAAATTCTTCCCTTCGCTGACCTTGACTTACCGAGGTCGGCCTATTATACTTTTATCTGAAAATGATGGAGCACGCGCTTTTGACTGACAGTTTCAGCGCGGGAACGTAGTTCCCAGCGCTGTTTTGTCATCTCTTGGCGCTTTCAACACTGGGGCGGCGATGCTTTTGCACTCCCTCGATCTAAATTGCCATCACACGGCCGCAACAGCAGTCGATAGAGCTGCCACTTTCGAAGGGTATTTCCTGTACATCTTCATACCATAACGGATTAGCGCAGAGGAGGATACGCCTTGGAGGCGAAAGATTTCAGCGCACTGCGCGTTAGCCTTGCTTCGCCAGAACAGATTCGCTCATGGTCGTATGGCGAAGTCCTTAAGCCAGAGACGATCAACTACCGCCGGCTCCGCCCAGAAAAAGATGGTCTTTTTTGTGAAGCGATCTTCGGCCCCACGCGTGATTGGCAGTGCTACTGCGGTAAATACAAGAACGTGCGCTACCGCGGCATCATCTGCGATAAATGCGGCGTTGAAGTCACCCGCGCTTCGGTGCGGCGTGAACGTATGGGACACATCGAACTGGCTGCGCCGGTCGCCCATGTTTGGTATACGCGGCGCGTACCCAGCTATCTCGGCCTGCTGCTCGATGTAAGCCGCCGCAATCTTGATCGAGTCCTTTACTTTGCGCAGTATGTCGTTACGCATGTTGATGAAGAAGCTCGTCAAAAGGCGCTTAGCCGTATTGAGCGAGAACTGCGCGGCAAAGAGGCAGCGCTCGATGACGATTTGGAGCAGCAGCGCTCTGCCATCCTGCTTCAACAAGAGTCTGCTCGCAGCGAGATCGAAGCGCAAATACAGGCGATTTACGAGCACTATGAAAACGAACTGTCGCGCCTTAGCGATGAGATTATGCGCGAGGCGCAGTCGGTACAAGCGCGTCTCGAAGCCAATTTCGGCCAGCCTGCTCCATCTGACATTGATTTCCCCAGCGCAAACACTGTGATCGTTGCGCGCGGCGAGGTGATCGATAATACGCATATCTCGCGCGTGCAAACGATCGTCAACAACCGGCTCAGCAGCCTGCAGGCTGAAGTCGAGGCGATGCGCTCGTCAGAAATTGAACAGATGCGGGCTGAATCGCAAGGTACTTCGGGGGAAGCCGCGATCCAGCTCGAAGGCCACATGAATGAGCTGGAGAGCCGTATTGCTTCGCTGCGCCAAAATGCCGAAAAAGCCCGTCATGAGCTAGAAGAACTGCACGTTTTGCAGTTCCTCTCCGAAACGCGCTATCGAGAGCTGAAAAGTCGCTATGGGCAGGTTTTTCAGGCCGATATGGGCGCAGAAGCGTTCTACGAGATCCTCAAAAGCATGGATCTGGATAAGCTGTCCAGCGAGCTTTGGCATGAGGTACGCACGACTCGGTCGAAGCAGCGCCGGAAAAAGGCGACCAAGCGCCTCAGCGTCGTCGAAAGCCTGCGCAAGAGCAATAATCGTCCGGAGTGGATGATCCTAACGGTGCTGCCGGTTATCCCGCCCGATCTGCGCCCTATGGTGCAGCTCGATGGTGGGCGCTTCGCCACCAGCGATCTGAACGATCTGTATCGCCGCGTGATCAATCGCAATAACCGCTTGAAACACCTGCTCGAACTAGGAGCGCCCGATGTGATCGTGCGCAACGAAAAACGGATGCTGCAAGAAGCGGTCGATAGCCTGATCGACAACAGCCAGCGCGGCAAAGCGCTCAGCCGCCGTGGCCGCCGCGAGCTGAAATCATTGAGCGACATGCTTAAGGGCAAGAAAGGGCGCTTCCGCCGCAATCTGCTCGGCAAGCGCGTCGATTATTCCGGCCGTTCGGTCATCGTCATTGGGCCAAAGCTCAAGCTGCACCAATGCGGCCTGCCCAAGACGATGGCGCTAGAGCTGTACCGTCCTTTCGTGATCAGCCGGCTGGTGCGCTATAACTATGCCAACAACGTCAAAGGCGCGAAGCGCATCATCGAACGCGAACGCCCGGAAGTTTGGGAAGTGCTCGAAGAGGTGATCAAAGAGCGACCGGTTCTGCTTAACCGCGCTCCCACGCTGCACCGGCTCGGCATTCAAGCCTTCGAGCCGCAGCTCGTTGAAGGCAAAGCGATCCAGATCCATCCGCTCGTCTGCTCGGCGTTCAACGCCGATTTCGACGGCGACCAGATGGCCGTGCATGTGCCACTTAGCGACAAAGCTGTGCAAGAAGCGCGCGAGCTCATGCTAAGCACGCGTAATTTACTCAAGCCTGCTGACGGCCAGCCGATCGTTGCGCCAGCCAAAGACATGGTGCTGGGCATCTACTATCTTACGATGGATCCCACCGTTGAAATCATTACCCGGCCCGAGCGCGCTGATGACTTCCGAACTATGGCCGCCCTTAAAAACAGCGGCGCTCGCGTGGGCATTGCAGCGCGCACGAATGGGCATTTTTATGCCATGAGCCACGAAGTGCCCGGCATGGTCTTGTTCGAGGCCCTAGTTGAGCAAGATGAAAGTGGCCACACAAAAGTTGTCGAAAAATCGATCGATCGCACGATACGCGCAGTGCTCGAGGGCGAGGTCGACTGCATGTTGGCCAACGGCTACGAGATGAAGAAGCTGCTTAAAGCTCGGAAGCTTGAGCAGAGCCTCGTCTTGGCTAATCTGCATGAGCGGCGCCATGTCGTCGATATGGATGAGGTTGAATATCTGTACAACCTCGGCCTTGTTGAATTGCATACGCCGATCTTGCTCGGTAACTATTATGACCATCGCCCGTCACAGGATGAGCCGGAACTGACGACCGTTGGGCGCGCGCTTTTCAATCGCATTCTGCCCGATGAAATGCGTTTTGTGCAAGAAACGCTGGGCAAAAAAGGGCTGCAAACGCTAGTCGCCGACTGCTTCCAGCGGTTAGGGTCGGAACGGACGACCGACATCGTCGATGCGATCAAAGACATGGGCTTCCACTACGCAACGATCTCCGGCACGACGATCGCTGTCACCGACCTCACAGTTCCGGACGAACGCACCAATATTTTGCAAAAAGCTGAAGCTGTCGTCGAGCGCGCAGAGCGCGACTTCCGACGCGGCCTACTCACCGAAGAAGAGCGTTACCAGAGCACCATTGACGTTTGGAACCGCGCGAAAGATCAACTGCAAGATCTCATCCGCGATACGCTTAACCCCTTTGGCCCGATCGCCATCATGGCAATCTCGGGATCGACCAAAGGCGGTTTCGGCCCCATCACACAGCTCGCGGGCATGCGCGGCCTCATGGCCGACCCGTCTGGCCGCATCATTGACCTACCCATCCGCAGCCACTTCCGCGAGGGGCTGACCGCCCTCGAGTACTTCATTTCGACACATGGCGCTCGTAAAGGTCTTGCCGATACCGCGCTGCGCACCGCCGACGCTGGCTATCTAACGCGGCGGTTGGTTGATGTGGCACAGGATATGATCATCAACCGCACCGACTGCGGAACTGAAGCTGGCATTTGGATCCGTCGGTCCGATGACGTCGCGGGGCAAACGATCTATGAGCGCATCGTTGGCCGCTGCGCAGCGAGCGACACCTACGATCCTGATACCGGCAAGCTGATCGTCCCGCGCAATGGCATGATCGATGAAGATGTTGCCAAAGCCATTCAGAACAGCAGCCTGGCCGAGGTGCATGTCCGCAGTCCAATGACATGCGCGTTGATCCACGGGATCTGTGCCTTATGCTACGGTCGCGACCTCGGGCGCGGTGAAATGGTCGAGATCGGCACGGCGGTTGGCATCATCGCAGCGCAATCGATCGGCGAACCGGGCACGCAGCTCACACTGCGCACCTTCCATACCGGTGGAACGGCAGCAGCCGGCGGCGACATCACCAGTGGTTTGCCCCGCGTTGAAGAACTGTTTGAAGCGCGCAAAAAACCGAAAGGCGAGGCTGTCGTCACCGAGATCGGCGGCATTCTGCGGCTAAGCAAGCGTGAAGGGGTGCGCATCGCCACGGTGATCGACAGCGAAGTGTTTAGCGAGCAGCATGAAATTCCGGCAGGCTGGGAACTTCAGGTCGAAGACAATAAGCAAGTTCAAGCTGGTGATATCCTCGCCTTTGACGAAGACAGCGGCGAGAAGATCGTCGCCAAGATGGCGGGCACCGTCTATCTTGAGGAGAACATGCTGTACATCCGCTACGAGCGGCGGCAAGAGGTCGAATACGAAATTCCATCGAGCGCCCGCCTGATGCCGGAAATCGTCGACGGCGTGGAAGTCAAAGCAGGTCAACAACTCACGGAAGGCGCGCTAAACCCGCACCGTATCTTGCGCATCCTTGGCCCCGAACAGACGGAGTTGTATCTGCTCTCCGAAGTGCAGAAGGTTTACCGGAATCAAGGCGTGAATATCGCCGATAAGCACTTCGAGATCATTATTCGCAAGATGCTGTCGCGCGTCCAAATCACGAAAAGCGGCGACAGTTCCCTGCTCCCCGGCGATTTGGTTGATCGTCTGCAGCTGCTTAAAATCAACGAGGGATTGATCGCTGAGGGCAAAGAGCCAGCCGCCGGCCAGCAAGTACTTTTGGGTGTCACCAAAGCAGCGCTGAATACCGACAGCTTCCTTTCAGCCTCGAGCTTCCAGCATACGATCCGTGTGCTGGCTGGCGCAGCGATTGAGGGCAAAGTCGACAAGCTGTACGGCTTGAAAGAGAACGTCATCATCGGCAAGCTGATCCCGGCAGGGACGGGCTTCCATACCTATCAAGATCGCGAACTGGTTGCGCCTTCGGTAACACTGGAGGCACAGGGCGCGCTTGATGTTGATGCCGACCTCTACGATGATGATGCCTTCGAGGATGATCCGCGGGGCCAAGAGGATTAACCGCGGGCAAAACGCAGGGTAAACGAAATATGACAAGGCGGTGAAAGTTTGTCACATCACCGCCTTGTTTTTCTCTTTGCTCTTCTCTAATGAAGCGAACTGCTGCCTTAACCGCAGTAACTATCGAGCTGAATATCTGGCCTCACGGCGTCGTAAAGCATCCAGAACAGCGGTCGCTCGGTGATATTCTCGTCTTCTACGTCAACGACGCACAGCGTTCCTGGCACGAGCAAGCTGTAGGCAGCGCGTTCATCGCGATTATCGATCATGCCAGACAGGAGGGCGAAGTTGAGATTCCACAGGATCATCGGCCCGATGTAATCGGTCGACTGGCCGATTTCAAAAGCGCGAATCGTGTACTGTGCCTGCATCCATTTATCGTTATAGAGCATCCACAGGCTGTCTGGCATCGGTTGGCCGGGAAAGCCATCCCATGTAGCCCAGCCAAACTCAGTCACCCACATTTGCACATCGGCATGACCATTAGCGACCATGATTTCGCGATACTCGCGAATCGTATCGCTGAAGAAGAAATGAGGATCGTCATCCCAACCGCGCTCGGGGTTGAAATCGCAGCAGACGGCATCGGGGGAATTCCCCCAACTATACGGATGAACGCCGATATAAATGTCGCGGTAGCTGCCGAGGCCAGCAGCGTACATTTGGCGGAGATATTGACGGTCGTCGATCGAGCCAGGGTTTGTCCCAGTTGGCGCTAACCCAGCTGTGATGATCGGCATGGTTGCCGAATATTCGCGCACTGCTTGATAAGCCGGCGCAAACAACTGCATGTAGCCGGAACCACTGAACGGCAGTACGCCCTGCCATTCGCGCCGCAAGTTCGGCTCGTTCCAAATCTCGACCGCGTTAACATACTCTCCAACGGCATCGCGCGCTAGCCCGGGGTTAACCCGCTGAAAAAACAAGCGAATGAAATTCGCTAAGTCCTGTGGGTTATCGGGCGGGCCGTCTTCGATGTGGACGGAACGTGCCCACACAGGAGCTTTGGCGAAACTGACCAGCACATGGAAGCCGCGGCGGTTAGCCTCCTGCAAATGCTGCTCGATGAGTAGGAAAAAGCGGCTGTCGTTCTGGTCAGGGCCATCTGGCTGAACATCGCGCCACGGAATCTGCACTTTAATCCACTTAACGCCGATTTGTTCGATGCGAGCGAGCGCTTCGCGCCAGTCTTCAGCGGTGAGATTGATATCAAGTTGGATCCCCATCTGCTCAGGATCGAGCAGCGGCAGCGTGATCGGCGGGGGTGTCGTCACTGGCGGCGCGACAGGTGGCTGGGTCGCCGGGCCGATCGGAGTCGGCGGCAGGATGGTCGGCACACGATAGTCTGGCCCGATTACCGGACCGCGCCAAGTCACAGTGGGCATCGGCGTCGGCGGCGTCGTAGGGTCCACTAGGGTGGGCTGCTGATCGATGGGCTGTTGGTATGGATCAGCGAGAACCACCGTGTCACCAGCCTCATTCGGCAAGTTGACCGCTGCGCCAGCGTGTTGGGCGATCTGGACGGAAACGCCGGCATGATCCGCCAGAACAGTGCCGCCCTCCCCCGCCGATGCCTGACCCTCTGCCGGTATTTGATCGATATAGGCGGCAATGGCCTGCTCAGCCTCGGCCAACGCTAAACGAGCCGGCTGATCAACGGCTGCAGAGTCGACAGGGGGTGGACCTGAGGTTGCTTCGCTGGTTGGGGCGGGCGTCGGCGTGACGAAAACGGGCACTGGTGTTTGCGGAACGCAGGCAGCGTTCAGCAGCACGATCAGGAGTAGGCTGAAGGTTCGTTTTAAGCTCATAGCGCATGATATTAGCACACCTTCGCGCGCCTGAGTATGGGCATCCTCTAAGAAAAGATGGAATTTAAAGAGCAATTTTCATGATACAATAAGAACATATGTTCAAGTTTGACAGCCGTCCTTTTTCCCTTAGAATGACGGCATACCACATTCAGCAGGGAAACCATATGTCATTGGGTCTGGTGAAACAAGTCAACATCGGCCAAGAGATGCGCGATGCTTACCTCGATTATGCGATGAGCGTGATCGTTGCCCGCGCCCTGCCCGATGCCCGCGATGGCCTCAAGCCGGTGCACCGGCGCATCCTCTACGCAATGTACGACATGGGCATTCGCGCCGATTCTCCTTATAAAAAATCGGCGCGTATCGTCGGCGAAGTTCTCGGGAAATACCATCCGCATGGCGATGCGGCCGTGTATGAAGCGCTTGTGCGCATGGCGCAAGATTTCTCAATGCGCTACCCGCTCATCGATGGTCAGGGAAATTTCGGCAGCATTGACGGAGATAGCGCCGCTGCTATGCGCTATACCGAGGCGCGCATGGCCGAGATTGGCGAAGAACTGCTCGTTAATATCGGTATGGATACGGTCGACTTCATCGATAATTTCGATGGCACGTTGGTCGAGCCGGCGGTGCTTCCAGCCGCCTTTCCTAATTTGCTCGTCAACGGATCATCTGGTATCGCCGTCGGCATGTCGACCAATATCCCTCCGCACAACTTAGGCGAAGTCTGCGCGGCGCTCATCTATATGCTCGAGCGTTGGGAGGCGTTCGATGAGATCACCGTGCAAGATTTGATGCGGTTTATCAAAGGGCCAGATTTTCCGACTGGCGGGCTGGTCTATCATCATGGTGATGACAATAACACTGAGGATGGCTCGCTAGCGGCTGCTTACGCAACCGGCCGGGGCAAGATCACGATCCGCGCCAAAATCCACCTTGAGGACATGGGGCGCGGCAAAACGCGGATCATCGTTAGCGAACTGCCATTCCAAACGAACAAATCCAGCTTAATCGAACGCATCGCCAACTTGGTGCGCGATGGAAAGCTGGAAGGCATTGCTGATCTGCGCGACGAATCAGATCGGCAGGGTCTACGTCTATCAATCGAATTACAGCGCGGCGCTGAGCCGGAAAGTATTCTCAAACGCCTATTCCAGCTCACGCCACTGCAGGAAACGTATGGCATTATTTTGCTAGCATTGGTCAACGGTGAGCCGCGCACCCTCAGCCTTAAACAATGCCTAAAAGTTTATCTCGATCACCGGCAGGAAGTCGTGCGCCGGCGCAGCGAGTACGAACTCGCGCGCGCCCGCGACCGGGCGCACATCCTTGAGGGGCTGCTCAAAGCGTTGGATATGCTCGACGAAGTGATCGCCACCATTCGCCGTTCGCGCACCGCCGATACCGCTCGCGACAACTTGATCAAGCTGCTCAAAATCACCGAGATCCAAGCGAGAGCCATCCTCGATATGCAGCTTCGACGGCTGGCTGCGCTCGAGCGCAAGGCCATTGAAGATGAATATAAAGAAAAAATCGCGCTGATCCAATATCTTGAAGGGTTATTGAATAGCCCTGAAAAAATGCGCGAAGTGATCGCTGAAGAACTGCGAACCGTCATGCAGGCATACAGCGACCCGCGTCGCACAATCATCGTCGATGGCACCGCCACCAGCGCTGGCAGCACGGCGATGTTAGTGCCTCAAGAAACGACTTGGGTGACGCTGACGGTGAATGGGCTGCTCGGCCGCAGCTTCGATGACACCCCTCCTCGTGTGAACGCTGATAGTAAGGAACCGCCTCGCTTCGTGCTCCAAAGCACGACGACGCACATCCTGTATTTGCTTTCCACCAACGGGCATTGCGCTACCATTCCCGTTCACCAACTTCCACAGGTGCGCGACCCACAAGACGGCTCCCCCTACAGCAATCTATGCGGCTTTAAAAACGGCGAGACGATCGCAGCCGTGCTCAGCCTGCCACCCGGCATCGATACCGGCTTCCTCTTCTTTGCCACCACTGGTGGTGAAGTGAAGCGACTACGCGTCGAAGACATGCCCGGCATGATGGCGAATGTCTTTAAGGTGATCGATATTGAACAGGCCGACCAGCTGGGCTGGGTCTTCATGACGAAGGGCGATGACGAGGTTCTGCTGGTTAGCGCAGGCGCGCAGGCGATCCGCTTCAAAGAGACGGACGTTCGGCCCACTGGTCTTGGCGCGGGGGGCATGCGCGGCATCAAGTTAGCCGCCAAAGGCGATCACGTCGTTGGGGCTAGTTTAGCCCGTGAGGGCATGCATCTGTGGACGATCACCAATGATGGGATCGCCAAAACATCACCTGTGAGCGAATATCCGGTGCAAGGACGAGCTGGCAGCGGGGTCATCGCGATGAAAGTGCCAAAAGAAAGCGCAGGATTGGCCGCCGCGCTCACAACAGAACGTCTTGACCAAACGCTGATCGTGCTGACGACGAAGAAGCGTTCGCGCTCGATGCGCTACAATGCCGCACCTGCTGCGCGGCGCGCGGCCAAAGGCGACTTTGTAATCTCCCTCAGCGGGACGGAGGCAGTTGCTGCTGCTGTGCCCTATCAACCCCTGATCGAGCCAGTGCCGCTGGCCGATGCAGCTTTAGCGTAGAATCGGTGCAGACCAGCAGCAGGCGGCTAAGCCAGCTCGCTGGCTGCATCGCTGTAACCGACGAGCGCGGCCAGGTCACTCAGTTCACGCCCCGGCGCGAGGCTTAACCCCTCGTTGAGGAGCCGTTCGGTACGTTGGTAGATGGCGCGCGCATAGTCAGGCCAGTTGAGTGCGCGACAAGCTTGCATAAGCGCAAGCGCGACATCCTCTCGATAAGGATTGACTGCTGCCGCGCGCAGCAGCACTCTCATCGCCTGCCGTGTTTCCCCACTTTGCTCATAGATCCGAGCCAACTGCAAACATGCATCGCACAGCATGGTATTGAGATCGTCACGCCTCTGCTTTGCCCATGCCATGTCGTTACCGCGCAGATAATCGGTTCGGTACAATGCCAAGGCATGCTCCAACAATACAGCCGCATCGCCAGCATGCGCGACGCTGGCATGCTGGATCGCCTGCGTGAACAGCGCGACATCGTAGCTCAACTCGATACGCGGTGAGATATGGTAGAAGCCAGACCAGTACACCGTCAGGTCGGCAGACAGAACTTCGTTGATTTTACGTTTGGTAACATGAAAGACGTTGGTTGCTTCGCGGCTGCTCAACGACCGCCAAAATGTCTCAAAGATCTCTGTGCGCGTCACCATGCCGCGATCAACGAGATAATAGAACAGCGCCCGCGGCAGCGCACCGTCCCATTGCTCGACCGGCTGCCCATCAAGCAGCACCTGCCCGCCGCTCAAAGCACGCACTTCAAGCAAAGTCCCGCTCGTCTCGCTGCGCCGAGCATAATCCCACAGCTGCAAAGATTCATTGGCAGGCACGAAGCGCGCTTGATCGCGTAGATGCGGATCATCGAGCACAGAACGTATAATGCCGCGGCTTAAGACGACCAGCCGTGCCTGCGGCGCTTGATCCAGCAGCCAGCGCAGCAGCGCCGGGAGGATTGCCTTATCCATTCGATCGGCCTCGTCGAGCAGCACCAGTTCAGCATCGGCCAGCGCGAAGCCGCTCTCTGACGCGCGCTCCAGCACCCTCGCCTGCCCCATCTCAACACTAGCCCATGGATCGGCAAGCCGCATATACAAGGTGTGCGGTTTCGGTGTTATCAATCCAAGTTGGGCAGAGAACTGCGGATGAAGAAATATGAGCCGGGAGCTGCAGTCTGTTTGCTGAAGCTGCTGCTGTGCTAATCTCCATGTAATCGTATTCATCCAGCTTCCATTCTAAGAAGGCTAAGCAACCTCAATAAATTTTGATTAGTAGTATTGTAGCAGTAATCTTAGATCAGCGGTCTTAAGAGTTGCGTTTGCGCTATTTTAGGTCGTAGAATGGCGACGACGCGCTTCTACAACGCTGGGGATGCTGCTTAAACGAGTCAAAATGCGGGTGAGCTGCTGCATATTCAGAATTTCCATCGTCACGTTAAAGGTGGCAATGTTCTGACGAATGTTAACGTTGACGTTCGACATGTTGACTTTTTCATCAGCGATGACGGTGCTAATATCGCGCATCAGCCCCTCGCGATCGTAAGCGATAATTTCGATGGGCACGGCAAAACGCTGTTCTTGATTCACCTTGCCCCAAGCAACCTCGATTAAGCGGTCAGGTTCCACGCCAAGGTTCGGACAGTCTGCCCGGTGCACCGTAACACCGCGGCCCCGCGTCACAAAACCGGTGATTGGGTCGCCAGGCATCGGGTTGCAGCAGCGGGCCATGTTCACCAACAGCCCTCCTGTTCCCATGATATTGATCCCATGAGAGATATCGACAGATAGCGCAGCCGAAGGCGGTCGTGCTTTGAGCAGCTCTTTCTCGCGGGCTTCCTGCTCGCGGCGCTCCATCTCAAGGATACGATTCGCAATCTGCCCGCCGTTGATATCCCCCGCGCCCACAGCCGCGAGAAAATCATCAAGGTCGTCGTAGTTAAACCAACGGGCGACCGTCTCAAACTGCATAATATCCAGCAGCCCAAGCCGCTTCAATTCGCGTTCCAGCACCTCGCGGCCGCTAACGATGTGACGATCGCGGTTCTGCTTGCGGAACCAATAACGGATCTTAGAGCGGGCGCGCTCGGTTTTGACGTAGCCCAAATTGGGGTTCAGCCAGTCGAGACTGGGCCCCCCTCGCTTAGAGGTGATGATCTCGACTTGGTCGCCAGTGTTGAGCACATAGTCTAAACTGACGAGCCGACCATGAACTTTGGCGCCACGACAGCGATGACCGATATCGGTGTGGATGTGGTACGCAAAATCGATCGGCGTCGCACCGGCCGGCAGGTCGATGATGTCCCCTTTCGGCGTGAAAGCGTAGACCCGATCTTGAAACACCTCCGTCTTCATCGTGTCGACAAAGCTGGCGGCGTCTTCTTGCTCGCGGCCAAACTCCATTAAACGGCGCAAATAGGCTATGCGACGCTCGTACTTCTCATCGCGTGCCCGAGCGACTCCCTCCTTGTAGCGCCAGTGCGCGGCGATGCCGTATTCGGCGTGCTCGTGCATTTCCCATGTGCGAATCTGCACTTCGATCGTTTTGCCTTGAGTATCAAGTACAGCCGTATGCAAGCTCTGGTAAAAGTTATCTTTCGGCCCAGCAATGTAGTCATCAAACTCGCCCGGAATGGGTCGCCAGAGATTATGCACGACCCCCAACACCAGATAACACTGGGGGACGGTATCGACAATCACACGCACTGCGCGCACATCATAGATCTGCTCAAAAGGCAACCGCTTGCGTTCCATCTTTTTGTAAATGCTGTAGATGTGTTTGGGCCGGCCGCTGATGGTCGCATTGGTAATGCCATACTTCTCTAACTCGGAACGCAGCATGGCGATCACCTGCTCCATATAAGCTTCGCGCGCCGTCCGACGCTCGTCGATGCTGGCAGCGATCATTCGGTAAGCGTCAGGCTCCAAATAGCGGAAGCTGAGGTCTTCCAGCTCCCACTTGATCTGCCAGATGCCAAGCCGATTAGCGAGGGGCGCAAAGATGTCAAGCGTTTCCTGAGCGATCTCGCGCTGCTTGTCGGCCGGCATATAACCCAGAGTGCGCATGTTATGAAGTCGGTCAGCCAGTTTGACCAGCACGACGCGCACGTCATCGCCCATGGCCAGCGCCATTTTGCGAATGTACTCCAGCTCGCGGTCACTGTTCCGTCCGCGCCGGTCAGTCTCTGGCTTGATGGGGAGATTTTTCAACTTGCTGACGCCATCAACAATACTGGCGATGGTATCGCCAAATTCGCGGCGTAAATCCTCACGTGTGACCAGCGTGTCTTCGATCAAATCATGCATCAAGGCCGCCGCGATAGCTTCCGCATCTAAGCGCATATCAGCCAGAATATGCGCCACCGCGACGCAGTGCGTGAAGTATGGTTCGCCTGATTTGCGAAACTGGCCGGCATGCTCAGCCTCCGCTTTGTGATAGGCGCGTTCAATTAGCATCCTATCGTTAGGCGAAAGATCGGGCAGCGCATCAAGGAGCGACTGCAAATTCATGGTCACGACAGCAGGAGCATTCATGAAGTTCGGCTGTTCACACTCTCATCACAGTGATATAAACATTTTACAACATTTGAGCCCAGTCAGAACAATGACGTGCCTTACCTCACTGTGTTATAATGATGCCGGTATAGTTTATTGGCACGAGTGAGAGAACGGGATGCTCTATAATGTCGATGCTGCGCTTGAGCGTGTGCTTAGTGCCATTGCGCCCTTGCCGGCCGAAACCATTCGCCTTGAAGCGGCCTACGACCGTATTCTGGCGCAGGAAGTGATCGCGCCCATCTCGCTGCCTCCATTCGCCAACTCGAGTATGGACGGGTTTGCCGTGCGCGCGAGCGATACAGTCGGCGCCAGCCGTGCGACCCCCGTTCACCTGCGCGTCGCGTTCGATCTGCCAGCGGGTACACAGCCGCCTCGCGCTCTAGCATCGGGCGAGGCAGCTCGCATCATGACCGGCGCTCCGCTCCCCGAAGGTGCCGATGCGATCGTCCCCGTTGAAGACACCGATCAACAATTCAGCGCAGGAGCCAAAGATGGGGTGCCAGAGGCAATTTCAATCTTTCGCGAGGTGAATGCAGGCGCGTTCGTTCGCCCTGTTGGCGAAGATATACAGGCGGGGCAGCGACTGTTAGCAGAAGGGCGACAGATCAGCGCAGCGGACATGGGGTTGCTGGCCGCAATCGGCCAAGCCGAAGTGCGCGTGAGGCGGCGGCCGCGCGTCGCAGTTGTGAGCACCGGTGACGAATTGATCGCGATTGACGCCCCGTTAGAGCCGGGAAAAATTCGCGACTCAAATCGCTACGCGCTGAGCGGGCTGATTCAACAGTACGGCGGTGAACCGATTCTGATCCCGACAGCGCGCGATACACTGGAGGATGTGCGCCATCGTTTCGAGCAAGCGCTGGCCGCCCAGCCCGATATTATCCTCAGTTCGGCTGGCGTCTCGGTCGGCGCGTTCGATGTCGTGCGGGCAGTTCTAACTGAGCTTGGCCAGGTGGATTTCTGGCGTGTGAATTTGCGACCGGGCAAGCCGCTCGCCTACGGTTATTTGCGCGGGATTCCTTTCT
Source organism: Aggregatilineales bacterium (assembly GCA_046719065.1). Lineage (GTDB taxonomy): Bacteria > Chloroflexota > Anaerolineae > Aggregatilineales > Phototrophicaceae > Flexifilum. Next base: position 51,477 of record JBDNDP010000019.1, read on the forward strand.
TTGGGCTTCCCGGCAATCCTGTCTCAGCCATGGTCACTTTCGACGTTTTTGTGCGGCCAGTCATGCTGGTCATGGGTGGGCGCAGCGACCCGCTCCCCACCATCACTGCGCTCGTTGGCGAGCCAATCAGCTCAGATGGGCGCCGCAGCTATGTTCGTGTTAAACTTGTTCGGGATAATGGTCAGCTCATCGCAAAAACAACCGGGCCGCAAAGTTCAGGCGTGCTCTCCTCAATGGTGTTGGCCGATGGGCTGTTGATCATTCCTGAAGGTGTTACCGATGTCGAGGTTGGTGAACAGCTTCCTGTTCGCCTGCTCCGTCCGATTATTTGAGGTTAGTGATATTTGCGATGACCACCAACACAATGCCACAAACACAGCCTAAAGCTAGACTGTTCACGCTGCGCCGGGCCAGTATTGCGCTAACGATCATCGGCATGCTTGTCACCGGCTATCTCAGCTATAACAAATTGTTCGGAGCGCCGCTGGTTTGCGTCGAAGGCGGCATGTTCAACTGCGACGTCGTCACCAACAGCCGCTGGTCTTATCTGCTCGGCATTCCAGTAGCTTATCTGGGCTTCATGATCCACTTTATCCCCTTCATGCTGCTCATGTTCGAGTCGCGGGTGCACTTTTTGCAGAACTACAACACCGTCTTGATTTTCGGCATCCTCCTCTTTGGCTTTATCTATCACTGTTATCTCACTTATATTTCGGTTTTTGTGCTGCGCGCGCTATGCCAATGGTGCCTCGCTGCGCACCTCACAGTGGGGATCCACCTCATCATTGCGACCTATCGCCTGCTGCGCAGCATGAGAGACGCTTCCACGGCAACTGCGGCCTAAACAAAACAAAAGGACGCTTTTTGTGCGCCCATTTGCCCATTTGATTGAAACTGAAGGCGTTAGGTACGCCTAGTTTTGACGGCCGCGCAGCGTGCGCGAGAAAATCTCTTCCAATTCATTTTCGCGGTCTCGCCGGTTACGGCGATTATCGCGATTTTTATCCTTGCGCTTGCCGCCACGCCTATCGCTGCTGTTCGTTTGTTCCATCCACTTGCGAATTTCCAGCTCCATCGCCGTGGGCATGTCTTCTTCTTCCCGCTCCTCAACAACCTCAACCTGCATTTCGCGTTCTTCCATCGCCTTCAAGCTCAGGTCGATGCGCTTTTTCTTGCGATTGATCTTGATGATCCGCGCGTTAACTTGATCGCCCACTTTCACGACATCAGAGGGCGAATTGACAAAGCCGCTCGCTAATTCTGAGACGTGGATCATGCCCGGTCGCTCTGCGCCAATCTCAACGAATACGCCGAAGTTCTCAAGGCGCACGACCGTTCCGGTGACTACGTCGCCCTCTTTGAGATCATCCCATGTCTTGGCTGGTGGCCGCGACAGCGACAAAGCGATGCGCCCAGTATCTTTCTCTACCTTAAGCACGTAAACCGTGATTTCCTCGCCCGTCTTCACGACATCTTCGACGTTGCGCACGTTTGGCTTGCCGAGCTGAGAGATATGCAGCAGGCCATCTTGGCCAACGCCGATATCGACAAACGCACCGTACAGCTCAACGCGTTTCACTGTGCCGCGCAATTCCATTCCCGTTTCCAGCGCATCGATCGAGGCCGGGGTTGTCTTCATTTCTTCAGTCATCTTGGCCGCTCCTCACTCACCAACAACCTGACCACCCTCGTCTAGGGCGCAGGGGTCAAAGTCACGCTAGGCGTGACAACGAACTCTTGCTGTTCATACGCTTGAAAAGACTGAAAACCCTGCCAAGCGCGCAAATTACTGGTTTGCAGCAACAGCTCCATATCGCTTGGTTTCATGTACAACACACCAATGATCTCGCTGCTGCCAGTTACTGACCCGCCTGTGCCGGGCACAAAGGCGTAAATCACCATTGGCACCTCAGGATAGATTAAATTGAAAATAGCCTGATCATCGGAGAATGGACTGCCGACGACGTAGGTTGGCTCGCCCTGTGCATCGAACAACTCAGCCAGCGTGGTGGTTGGCGCAGTTCGTAGGAACACATAACTGACGAGTTGGCCATCTTCCGTCAAAACTTGACAGCATGGCGTGCCGCCAACTGGCTGGAATTCGACCAGCGCAGCGTCAGAGTTTTCGTCTTCCTGAATTTGCATATTTTCAAGAGTGAGGTCGTCCTCAATGATGGTAAGCGCCGTTCGCCATGTCGTCTCTCCGGGCGTGATACCACGCCAGCAGGGCGCTGCACATGGCTCATTAGTGAGCAGGCTGTTATCCCGGAGCAGGTTTTCATCGCGAAGATTGGGAGGTGGGCCGCATGCGGAAACGATGATGACCAAGACTGCCAGAATGCCGGGCAGAATGAGACGCAGCTTCATGGACTAGAGCGCTTTCTTCATGTCAGCAGTGACTGTTGAATGCTGAGGTGACCAAATCGGCCACCCCAGCCAGAGAACTTCCTAGAGAAATTCTGTCGTCAGTTAAGCTGTGATAAGGTGAGTTGATACGTGCCGGTGGTCCCGCCGTAGATCCCACCAAAGTGTGTTGCAATGATAATATACTGCCCCGTTTCTGGCAAGGTAAGATTGGCGATCAGCGAGTTGATATTCTCGCCAGCCACGGCATCATCATTCTCCGCCACCAGCGTCCCCGAAGGCCCAATAAGATACAGCAGTGGGTCGAGCGAGCCGGAGGTGTTGTTCATGGCGATGTTGATCACATCGCCGGCGGCACCGTTGAAGATGTACAGGTCAAATCGGTTCTCGAACGTAATGCTGCCATTGACCGGCGCGCCGGGTTGGATTGGGAGCGCGTTCTCCAGCTCACTTAAATAGTCGATATCCGTCACACCGCGGATGATGCCGCCCGGCCCGGCTGTGAACGAGCCATCAGCGCCGATCGTGAAGCTGGTCAGGAAACGCTCATTCGGCAGCGGGGTATCGGAAACACTGTAAACTTCGCGCCCATTGAAAAGTACATACAGATTAAATGTGGCTGGCGCGGGGTCATTGCACGAAAACTGATGCCATACTTCGATCTCATAGGCGCCGGGGCGCGGCGGAATATTCGTTGGCCAGTAAATGTAAGAGAGGGCAGTCCCTTCGGCAGGCAAAGGCCGGCAGTTCAAATTTCCATCGGCTACCAGTTCGCCGCCGCTGCGAATACGCGGGATATCGTCGTAGACGGCGTCCCCTGCCGGGTCACGAACAAGGAGCTGCAAGTCGTGGCTGGTGTTCCATAACAAGCGCACCTCAAGCGAGCCGTTGGGCAGGTTAAGATACTGTTCTGGCAAGTTGAAATCGCGTGAAGTCAGTGTCAAGACATAATCGCCCTCGGTGCCGCCGATGTCTTTAGCGTAGCGAGTCGCAACGATCGTGTAGGTGCCGCCGCTTAATAACAGCACATCTTGGATGGCCGAGTCTGTAATGCCGGGAGCGACGTCGTCATTAAAGCGAATGATCGCGCCCGTCGCATCGAGCAGCGCAAGATAGGTATCGAGGCTGCCGCTGGTGGCCTCCATAAAAACTGAGATCAGCGAGTTAGGCTGAGCGACGAACGAAAATGACTGGAATGGCTGCCGGTTAGAGATGAAACCATTGACCGAACTGCCGATCTCGATCGGCCGTGCAGCAGCGAAGATCTGTGCCGGCGCTGCCGGCAGCTCAACCTCATTGACGATGCCGCTGTTCCCGGTCAGCGCCGCAGTGCCGTTTGCGAACACTTCAAAGCTGGTGACGAAAACTTGCCCAGGAGACAGCCTTCCTTCAACAGGAGCCAGCGGTGTGCCATTGAACGTGATGTTGATCGTGAATTCGCGCGGAACATCGCCAGCGCAAGCCTGCTGGAAGTAGACCAACACCTCGTAGCTGCCCGTTGGCACGCCGCCGGCAGGCCATGTGGCCCTTTCGGTGGGCGACTGGTCGGTCGTCACGGCGCAGCCCTGATTAATGTTCTGGCTCAACGTGCCTCCGCTGTCGACGACAGGCGTCTGCCAGTAGAGCGACCCCCCGACCGGGTCGCGCACTTCGAGGTCGAAATCGTCCATCGTCGACCAGACCAGCGCCACTTCAATGCCAGCCGTCGTTACGACCTGCCCACCAGCCGCCAAGCTATCCACAGCCTCAGGCGCAACTTCAACATCGAGCAGATCAGCAGGGCTTGGCGTTGGGGCTGGAGCTTCAGCTTCCTCAGGTGCGACCTCGGCGCTTGGTGATGGGGCATCGACAACGGAAACGACGATCTGAAACACGACTTCGCTGATGGAGGCCACCCCGGCGGCTTTAAAAACGGTGATATAATGCAAACCGCTCTCTGTGGGACTGAAGGCTTCCAACTCAACATCGCCATCGAGATCGCTGTCAACCACTTGAGCAACCTGAGCGCCGCTTCGGTCAGTGACCGCGATCGCCAACGGCACACCAATGGGGTTGACCGCGGCGATACTGTAAGTCAGCTCGGCATCTGCTTCCAACGTGAAAACTTGAACAATGTTCGAGCGATTAAGGATGCCAGTTGCCGGCACATCAAGCGTGAGCTGGCGCGTTTCAGCCGCCTGCCCGGCCGCGAGCTGCATCGGCAGCACAAGCAGCAGCAAGCACAGCAGCAGCTTATGCTGCCGAATTTTTGTCATCATGGAGAAAACCTCCTGATAGTTCCAAACGCCATTAAGAAACCCTGTGGCCGCAGTAGTGTAACCGAAACCCTTAGCTCACGCTATCCGCAAAGGCTACGGTTTCCCGACGGAATGGCGATCGCTTGCGAAATGCCGGAGTTAAGGCGCATCCACTGAAACCCGCCCGGGGGACAGTTCGACAAACGTCGTCGTTCCTTCGAGCACGTTCACGATGGCACTGACACGCTCTCCGCCAATATTCGCGATCACTTCATGACGGCCAACAGGGACATCTCCAAAAACAAAATTTTCATTCCACACTGGATCTGGGTTCACGTCCACACCCGAACGCTGAAAGATATAAGTTGTCGTCGTGTCGATGACCTGACCGGTAGCGCGGCTGCGCAGCGTCACATCGGCATCCATCACCCATTCGCCGAAGGAATTGGTCACACGACCAGCGATGACCCCGGTTCCCACATAAGGAACCATCCACAAAACCGGGTTGAACGTATCGGCATAAGTGGGGATATCACTGTTTGGGTTGCGTTTCAAGCGCACTTCAAAATGCACGTGCGGACCAGTGACTCGGCCGGTATTGCCAACCAGACCGATCACATCGCCCGTTTCGACGCGCTGGCCGGGCAGCACGTTGACCATCTGTAAATGGGCATACAGAGTGTAGACGCGGCGCCCTTGATAGCCAAAATCATGCTCGATGACAACCACATTGCCGTAGCTAAAGGTATCTTGGAAACTGCCGCCTTGCACACGCAGACCATCAGCAGCCCAAACGACGGTACCCGGGCCAGCCGCCCGCACTGTCTCCCCAATGGGGTTTGGCATGTCGATCCCAGCGTGGATGCGCCATGAGTTCTCCGGCCCGTCCGAACCATACGGGTAGTAAAACAGGCCGCGGTTGTTGGCATTCGAGTCGACCGGGCGGATCAGCCAGTAATGGTCACGTCCCAAAGGATCGCGCGAGATGGGTGGAATGAGCGGCGGCGGCTGCCACGATTGAGGCGGCCGCGTCACATAAATCTGCGTGACCGGCACATCGGTCACTAACGGCGGCGCAGTGGGCGGCAGTGGCGTCGGTGTCGCGCCGCTAAACGGCGCTGCTGTCGCCTCACCACTGAAGGCGACGGGCGCAAATGGCGTAGTATTTAGGCCGACCTCCAGCGCCAGCGTCGGCACGATGAATTGGCCGGTGGGAATGGGAACAGTCGGCAGGGGTGTGCTGTCGCTGCCGAACCCTTCCTCGAGGATCGCCTCCCATGCGTTGATTTCTGTCGTCGGCTGCGCCGGTGTTGGGATGATGACTCGCAAAGGCGGCGCAGGCCGTGAATTCGTCCACAAGATAATACCGAAGCCGATAAATGCAAACACAATCAAGGTCAGCGCGGGGATGCCGCCACTATGCCGCTGCATCAGGAGTTCTGCCCTTCCTCTACTGCGTCTTCGTCAAGCGGAGGCGCATTCAAAGGCACTCCTGAGTCCAGCCCATCCGCAGAGGCTGGCTCAGATGCCCCAGCTGCCGCCAGCGGCGCGGCCGTCGGCGCAAAGTTGACCAGTGGGCCGGGCGCATAGATCTCGCGCATAGCGCTGTACCAATCGAGACCATCCGTTTTGCGGAAGCTCCAGAAATTGATCGTGTTGGAATTGCGCCGCCAATCGAATCCCGCTGGAACGCGCTCCCAGCCATAATCTTCGGCTAGAGTCGTGAAATCGATATAATATCCTGCGGGCATGGTCGAACGCAGCCGCCCGCCTTGATCGTAAGCCTCAACATCCCCCTGTGTGCGGCTGGCAAAATCCCACGGCATTCGGCGTAACGGTTCGCCAAGCTGGCCAGATTGGGCGCTATCGGCCACACGAACGTACAGCCGCCACAGCGTATCGACACCCAAATCTTCGCGCACCACCTCAAGCGGCGGCGGGAACCCAACGATCGAATTGCGCGTGATAGAAAAAGCGCGGCCGGTCATCAACCAATTGCGCCGTTCTACTCCCGGTTCGGGCGGCCGTTCAAGCGGCCAGAAAGCGTCATCCAGCCGCCCCAAAAAGTCCCAACCAGCAGCTTCCAAAACCGCTTGGCGCAGCGCGATGAACGAGTCGTTGACGCGGTCGCTAAGCGCAGCGTTTTCCACATTGACGCCGATGTTGTTGAGCGCGAACGGCGGATCGATCGCGCGCTCGGTAACCTGTTCGATATAGAGCGGCTCCGTCCGCGCAGGAGGCAGCCCACCCGAATTGACGAGCTGTGGCGGCATAGGCTGCGCCGTCCACACAACGCCAGTCGTGCCGCGCGGAGCTGGCAGCACGGTCGTCACCGCGCCAGAGCCTGCGAACGGGCTGGCGATGATCTGCGCGCCGTCAGCGACATCGGTCGTGAAGATGATGCTTGCTCCATCGGGCGACCACGACGGCGCGCGGCCTCCAAACAGCGGCTGGGCTGGGCTGTCCGGGTCATCGGCAGATTTGACGAAGATCGTCTCGATACCATTCTCGACGGCACTAAAAGCGATCAGTGTGCCATCAGGATGCCAGGCCGGGTAATCTTCATGCCGCGTCGGCGTGTTAGTGATGTTGACGACGGACTGATCATTTAGATTAAAGACATAAATATCTTGGTTGCCATCGCGCCACGAGACGAACGCGATGCGCCTGCCATCGGGCGACCATGCTGGCGAGAAATCCGGCGCTTCTGAGCTGCCGGGCAGCCGTATCGGAGGCTGAGACCCGTCAACACGCATGACATAGAGGTCAAGGTTATTGCCCTGATAGCTTTCGTAAACCAGCCAATCCCCATCGGGACTCCAGCTCGGCCCGCCCTGAAAAGACAGATCGTAGGTCATGCGGGTCGTCGTGCCGCTGGCCAATTCGTAGATGTAAAGCTCCCAGTTGCCATCTTGACGCGAGGCGTAAGCGAGGCGACGCCCATCGGGAGACCATGCTGGATCGCGCTCATCGTACGGGCTGTTGGTGATGCGGATGGGTGTGCGGCTGCCGACCGGCACCGCCCAGATATCGGTCTGCCCCAGCTCCCGCACTACGTAAGCGAGACTGCCGCGCGCTTCAAGCACTGGCGGCAGCGGCGTGGCTGTTGGCACGGGGGTCGCCAGCGGCCCGGGCATGGGCGCGCCATCCGGCGTTACTGCGAACAGTGCGATGTTGGCGAAACTGGTGGGGTCTGCGGGAGGCAGCATGCCCGCAGATGTGCGTTCCGGGTTAGTGGCCCACAAGACCACACCGACCAGCACCGCCAGCAATGCCACTGTCAGCAGGCTTAAGACGCGATTCTGCCTGCGCAGCGGATCCTCGATAACACCAGCATCCATCTCGGCGCGCGCTGCGCGGCGCGCCATCGCAGCAGACGACGCGCGCGCGGCCGAAACAACACTTTGGCCGAACGCCCGGCGAATCAAGTTGACGAAGAAAAGGATGATCGCTGACAGCAAGCGTAGAAGCGGACGCAGGAGCGTCCACAGAAAGGCGAAAACGCCGAGCACGACCCGTCTCCAGAAGATCGTTAGCCCCGCCAGCGTCACATCAACGAGCAGAAGGCCGCTCTTGAGCAGGATTACGATCGATTTGTCAGTGAGACGGTACGTGCGGGCGAGCATTCTTAAGCGAGCAGTCCTATCGAATTAATGACATCGTGTCTGAATTGTAGCCGCAAAAAAGCCGGCCGGCAATTGAGGGTTAGGCAAACGCCGTTCCACCGCTTTTGTCTCAGTCTCTTTGCCTCCAGTCTCCCTTCACATCAATTGACGCTCAGGCGACTTTCATGTAAGGTAATAAACAACTCATAAGATTTAGGGAAAGGGTGGCTGATGCCCCATTCGCGCCTGCTCGTCATTGGTCTTTATGTCCTTCTGCTCTCCATGACCACCCCACTCTTTGCCCAATCGGATGTTCATGTTGTACAGCCGGGAGAGAACCTCTTCCGAATCGCACAGCGCTATGGGACCGATGTTGCGGTGTTAGCGCAAATCAACGGCATTTCGAACACATGGCAAATCTATGCTGGGCAAACGCTGATCCTGCCGGGAGCAGCAGCGATAAACTCGGCATCTGAGCAAGTGCCAGCCGTCGAGGTCGCCGCCCCTCCCGTCGAGATGACGCCGCGCTACCACACCGTCGCTCGGGGTGAAATATTGTCCCAAATCGCTCAGCGCTACGGCATGACGCCCGATCAGCTCGCGCAGATGAACAACATCACCAACCCCAACTTGATCTACGCAGGCCAACAATTAATCATCGGCATGGAACCCGCTGCCACCCCCTCAATAAACGCAGGCTCGCCAGTGCAGGCACAGACGCTGCCGATGCTTTCCGCCGCGGTTGACCTGCCGAGCGGCGCTCCGGCTGCGGCCGGGACGCATGTCGTTCAGGCTGGCGAGAGCCTTAGCCGAATCGCCCAACGCTACAACGTCAGCATGCTGGCGCTGGCGCAGGCGAATGGCATTGTTGACCCGAATCGCGTGCTCTCCGGGCAAACGTTGATCATCCCCAGAAGTTCGGGCACAATCCTCGATTATGGCACGATCGGCATGCCTGCTGCGCCGCCAGCGCCGCGCGGTATCGGCCGCGAGATCTTGGTAAGTCTTTCTGAGTCGCGCATTTATGCCTACGAAAACGGTGTGCTGCTGCGCTCCGTGCTCGTCTCGACCGGGCGGGCCGCCACGCCCACCGTACAAGGCGATTTTACGATTCAGCGCAAATATGTGGCGCAAACGATGACGGGGCCCGGCTATTATCTGCCGAATGTCCCCTATGTCATGTATTTCTACCAAGGCTATGCCATCCACGGCACGTTTTGGCACAGCAATTTCGGCCAGCCGATGAGCCACGGCTGCGTGAACCTGCCGACACCAGAAGCGGAATGGTTCTTCAACTTTGCCGATATTGGCACGCCTGTGCGCGTTCAGTTATAGGGCCAGCAGCCACAACAAAAGCGACGATCGTAAATGACCGCTCTTGCTGTGATTGCGCTTCATGCGTCTTAGCTGTTCGCCAGCCCGCGCAGGCCGAGCGCCTCAGCCTGAGACTTCATCGCGTCGAGCACCACCTGTATGTGTTCATCAAGCGGAACCCCAAGCGCGGCAGCAGCTCGTTCAATTTCCGTTCGATCAACCGGCGCGGCGAACAATTTATCTTTCCACTTCTTCTTGACCGATTTAAGCTCGACCTCGAGGATGCTTTTTGATGGGCGAACTAGGGCCACTGCGATCAGAAAGCCGGTCAGCTCATCAACTGCGACCAACGCTTTCTCCAGCGGCGACACTGGCTCGACGCCCGTGATCTCGGCCGCGTGCGCCAAGATCGCGCGCACGATTAGCTCGCTAACGCCGCGCTCGCGCAGAATGCCTGCCCCTACGACAGGATGCCCGTCCATATCAATGTTAGGGTATCGCTCATAATCAAAATCGTGCAGCAAACCTACCACACCCCACAGTTCGGGGTCACCCCCATAGCGAGGCGCATAAGCGCGTAGGCCCGCCTCGACAGCTAGCATATGCCGCCTCAGCGACTCGCTGGTCGTGAATTCGGTCATGATCGCCCATGCTTGCTCGCGGGTGGGCACGCCGTTGATCATCGTTTTATCCCCCCTCGTAGACGTTGATGCTGATCTCGATCGGCTCACGCCCAATCAAGATTTGGCCCGGCGTTCGCAGTTCCCACAATCCAGAGCGCAGCCCACCAGTGCTCGGCGTGCGACCGCGGAAGACGATGGTCACTTCTTCGCCAACATTGACTCGCTCGCGGATGAAGAAGTAAGGTGGTGCAGCATTGAAACTTTCGCCTTCCACAAATACTAGCGAGGTGTTGCGCTCCCATGGGCAGGTTCCGGTATTGAGTAAGATGATGCGCCGCTCGTAATCACGCCCCGCTAGGAAATAGTCACCGTCGGGCGGCGTTTGATCAATGATGCGGAAATCAAAATCGCAGGCCGCGATGGTCGCCGTTTGCATCTCCATAAACAGGGTGGCTTGCAGCAGCGTCAGCGTGACATCGAAGGTCGGCGTCAGCGTGATCGTTTCCGTCGGCGTAATTGAAGGCGTCAGCGTAGAGGTTGGTGTGCGTGAAGGTGTCGGCGTGCGCGAGGCGGTCGCCGTATTGGTTGAGGTTGGCGTCTCGCTGGGCGCCGCGATTTCGAGCGAGATCGTTTCGGGCGGGCTGGGCGTGGGCACGGCGCTAGGCGTGTCGGTCGGCGGCCGCGGCGTCGGAGAATTTGCAAGGGTGAAAGTGAGGGTCGGCGCTGGGGTCTCGGTCGGCGTCGGCTCGGCAACTAAGCCTAGCAGCGCTGGCCCTAACAGCAGCGCAGCCACCAGCACCAGCAGAAGGCCGCCGCCGCCGAGCATAAGCAGCCACCCTCGCCTGCTGCTGCGTGAGAGAGGACCCTCAGAGACAACCTCGAACTGCTGCGTATCTTCGCTGAAAACTGGCCGGTCGCCCGGCATCACCTGATCCGGAAGTCTCAACGGCGGGCCTACCGCGATAGGCTCGCCGCGCTCGATGCGTTCAAGATCGGCGATCAACTCAACCGCAGATTGATAGCGCTCATCCGGATTTTTGGCGATCAGACGCCTGATGACACTGTCGATCTCTTCAGAAATTTGCGGGTTAAACGCGCGCGCTGAGGGGATCGCCTCATTGAGATGCTTGAGGATGACCGCCAGCGGCGAATCGCCATCATAAGGCAACCGCCCGGTGACAAGTTGAAAGAAGATGATCCCCAAGGAATAGAGATCGCTCCGCTCGTCGCCCGCTTCGCCTAAGCCCTGCTCTGGCGCCATGTAAGCCGGTGTGCCAACCATACCGCCGCTGGCAGTGAATTGAACGCCGGTCACGATCTTCGCGATGCCGAAATCGGTGAGCACGACGCGGCGATCGCTGTCTAACATCAAGTTAGCTGGCTTAACATCGCGGTGGATCATCTTCTGGCTGTGGGCATACGCTAGCGCACTGGCCGCTTCGCGAATGATGCGCAGCGTCTCCGGCAGCGGCATCAGCTCGCCCTGCTCATTCAGCTTAAAGATCAGCTCCTTCAGCGTTGGCCCGTCGATCAACTCCATGACCATGTAATAGGTTTCGGAATCACTCTCATCGACGAAATCATACACTTGGACGATATTGGGATGTTTCAGCCGTCCAATATTCTGGGCTTCTTTCTCAAAACGAGATTTGAATTCGGGGTCATCGGCCAAAAATGCGTGCAGCACTTTGATGGCGACGTAGCGATTGAGGCGGACCTGATATGCGCGGTAGACCTCAGCCATGCCACCGCGCCCCAGCCGTTCAACAATCTCGTAGTTCCCCAGCTTTCGTATTGACACGTGAACGACTTATGCCTTGCTGCCGGAAGGGACAAGATTACTCACCGAGTATACAGCACAGGCGGCTGTGTCTCAAACCAAAAACTAATCTTTCTACGAGTCAATTTATGACCTTCCTGCTATCGTGCTGGATATGGGTAACATGGATAACAAAGAGGGCGATGGTTCAGTCGCCCTCTGCGATGAAATAGTCGTCTATAACTGATCGCCAGAGCGCTCAGTCACGAACTTGAGTAGACGGCAGACCTCCTGCTGCTGCCTGCCATTTTCTAGCCGCCGGCCGCAATCCCTTGAATGCCGCCCTCCGTCATCTTGCGCGCATCAAGCACTTTATCGACCTCCTCAGCCGACATGTATCCTAGTTCAACGACGATCTCTTTGATGCTGCGCCCCTCGGCCAACGATTTCTTGGCGACTTCGGCCCCTTTCTGATAGCCGATGATCGGATTGAGCGCAGTTACTAAGATCGGGTTCTTGGCCAGCCAGCCCTCCGCTTTCTCTCGGTTTGCCACCAGCCCAACGACGCATTTATCCGTGAAGGCATTGACGGAACCGATCATGACGTGCATGGCTTCGAACAGATTATGCGCAATGATCGGCATCATCACATTTAACTCAAGCTGGCCGGCTTGCGCGCTCAGCATCACTGTGAGGTCGTTGCCCATCACGTGGAACATCGCCATATTCAGCATCTCGGCGAGCACTGGGTTCACCTTGCCGGGCATGATCGAGGAGCCGGGCTGCACAGGCGGGCAGGTAATTTCAGCTAGGCCAGTTGTTGGCCCACTCGAGAGCAGACGAATATCGTTGGCAATGCGCGTTAAATCTTGCGCAGCAACCCGCAGCGCGCCCGAAAAGAAGACTGCGTCCTGATGCGACTGCATTGACTCGAACAAATCATCGGACTCATAAAGCTTCAACCCACTTAACTGGCTGAGCTTGGCCACCATGCGCGCATGATATTCCGGGTGCGCGTTGAGGCCGCTGCCCGTCGCTGTGCCACCGATGCCGAGTCGGCGCAGCCCTTCCGCCGCCTGCTCGATCTTTTCGATATTGCGCAGGATCGCTTTGCCATAGGCGCCGAATTCTTGTCCTAAACGCACCGGCACGGCATCTTGCAAATGGGTGCGGCCGCTTTTGACAATGTCATCCCACTCTTTGGCTTTCTCATAGAAGACATCGGCCAAACGACGCAGCGATCCCGTCAGCTCATCGAGACGCCACAAGGCCCCTAAGCGAATTGCCGTGGGGATCGTGTCATTGGTGCTCTGCGCCATATTGACGTGATCATTTGGATTGACGGGTTTATTGGGATCATCAAGCGCAAAACCTAGAAGCTGGTTAGCGCGGTTAGCGATGACCTCGTTCGTGTTCATATTATGGCTGGTGCCGGCGCCAGCTTGAAAAGGATCGACGACGAACTCGGCATTCAGCCGGCCTTCAATAACTTCGTCTGCCGCTTGCATGATCGCGCGCGCTTTTGTTTCATCGAGCAGCCCGAGATCAAGATGCACTTCGGCAGCCGCTCGCTTGATCAGCGCCATAGACCAGATGAAAGCGGGATAAGGCTTGAGACCACTAACCGGGAAATTGAGCACGGCACGCTGCGTTTGTGCGCCATAAAGTGCGCCGGCGGGTACCTGTACCTCGCCTAGCGAGTCTTTTTCAATGCGATACTCCGACATTATCGATCCTCCTCTTAGAGTTATTTTTGAAGCAAAAAGGCGCCACGATTGTAGCGCCTTTCGAGAAATTGTGAACAAATGTGCAGCGAGGACGAGGGTGAACTTTTTGAGCTGTTAGCG
>JBDNDP010000002.1:0-313503 GCA_046719065.1 Aggregatilineales bacterium
CGATCGCCCACGCGCCAAAGCCGATCGCGGTAATGTGTAGTTCAGTGCGGCCCAGTACACGCTTTTCCATCGTCCGTCATATCTCCCCATTCTGTTAAACGCACCACTAAGTATGGCGCATGGTTTGGGCATGGGCTATTGCCATTGATGCCATGCCAAAACACCTTGTGAATTCTGTAACAAACTAGAGATGACATATGTCATTGGCACTGCCGGCCGATGTATTCGACAAGATGTACACCAGAAAAACACAACCGCTCATCGAGTTATTCGATGAGCGGTTTGCATCTACGATACAAGGAGGGACCGCTTCAGGCATGGCGCCGCTTTAGGTCTGGCTGTGGCTTCCAGTCTTCGATCACGACCAGCCACAGCAGCAGAGCCATCAAGATGGCCGAAGTGAGACACCACATGCAGGTCGCGCCGATGACGAACGGCTCAAGGAAAGTGAGGTAGATGGAAAAGGCGACGCCGAACAGCACCAGCAGCAGCAGGCCTTCACGGGCACGACTGACTCCCGCTCGCCGGGCAAACCACAGCAACAGGATCAAACTGTAGCCGATGATCCCTGCGACGCCCACCGGCAGCACACCGAAGAGAAAAGCATAATCGCTTTGCTGCACCAGATTGCAATTGCCGATCACCCCACAGTAAGCCTCGGCCTCGCTCACTTCGACGAAAGCCAGATAGCCCGCCACGGCCAGTCCGATCACAGCTGCGACAGGAACCAGCCATGTGGGCGGCGCTGGCTGTTTGGCCGAAGTCCGCATGACGATCGTGCCGAATACCAATGCCACCATGCCAGCCAGAGCGGCCCACGCGAGGGCCTGCACCAGCGTTTCTCCCGACTGCTCAAGGATTAGCGTGCTAACGGTGAGCGCGCCCAGCACCGCGAACACCAGAGCTGCGAGCGGCCCGGCGCGCTTGCTCAGTCGCTCGGCCAGCGCCTTGTCGCCGCGCCGCAGTTTAACTACAGCGAGCACAACCACGATCAGACTAACGACTAACAATCCCAATATGATGACCGCCAGACCATTGGCGACCGGATCGGCAGCCAAACGTTCAAAAAGCGAGGGGGTGGCCGGTGTCGCAAATGCGTCGGCGCCTGCAGCGCCCGGCGCCACAGTCGTCGCGCATAGTCCTTCCAGCCCAGCAATGGCCGGCAGCGCCACACCTCCTGCCGCCAACCCTTGCTCGATCAAGCCCGGGGCGCGCTGGGGAATTTCGATGCCTCCAGTCAACACAGTTGTTCCGATCACCATCGCCGGCACACCACCGGTCAGCGGGATCGATGGATCGGCATACATCGCGCGAAAGATGGCGTTGGCAGCAGGTTCATCAACGTTCAAAAAGATCAGATTGAACTGCTCACCGTAACGAGCGTGCAGCCCCGGCCATTGATTGTCGATAAAATGGTGACAGTGCGGGCAGCGCGGCGACCAGAACAACACGCCGCAAACAACCGGCACTTCTTCCTGCCCCATAGCGGGGATAAACGGCAGCACCAACGCAGCCAATAAAACGAGCAGCAGTAGTTTTTTCATCACAGCCCCTCAGCAAACAAATGAGCCTCAATTTTAATTGTGCTCTGCTAGGGGGAAAACTCATTAGTGACAAAAATCACAACTGAACAATTGGATTGTTCCTAACTCGTTTCGGCGGCCGTTCAGCAAATGCGCGGGAGCTGCTCGCCAACCTGCATATCGACCACGCGCGTCGTCCCTAAACGAGTACGAGCGACCAGCACGCCCGGGTGTTCGGCTACGACTTGCCCGATGACCGCCGCTCGCTGGCCCAATGGGTGGGATTGCAGCGCTTCCAGAATTTGATCGACTGCTTGCGCTGGGACGATCGCGAGCAGCTTGCCCTCATTGGCAACATACAACGGGTCAAGGCCGAGCAGTTCACAGGCGGCCGCCACGGGCGGCTGCACCGGCACGCTTGGCTCATCGATGACGATGCCGCAGCGCGAGGCCTTGGCGATTTCGTTGAGCGCTGACGCAACCCCGCCGCGCGTCGGATCGCGCAGGACATGAATGGGAGCGCCGGTCGCCAGCATATCGGCGACTAGGCTGTTGAGCGGAGCCGTATCGGATCGTATGATGGTGTCGAATTCTAATCCCTCGCGCACGCTCATGATCGCCATCCCATGATCGCCGATGGTACCGCTGACGATGACGACATCGCCCGGCTGTGCGCGCGTTGGGCCGATCGCGATCGGGCGTGGTATTAGGCCGACGCCGCTCGTGTTAATGTAGACGCCATCGCCATGGCCACGCTCAACGACTTTCGTATCGCCAGCCACGAGCTGAACCCCCGCAGCGCGCGCCGCCACCCCCATGGCCTGTACGATGCCTCCGAGCGCGTTGATCGACATGCCTTCTTCGATGATGAACCCGGCGCTGAGATAGAGCGGCTGGGCGCCGCGCATCGCCAGATCATTGACCGTGCCGTTGACAGCGAGCTCGCCGATCGAGCCGCCCGGAAAAAACAGCGGCCGCACGACAAACGAATCGGTCGAAAAGGCGATCTGCGCGCCGTTCAGGGTGAGCACAGCCGAGTCGCCGGCTTCGCGCAGCGCCTCATTCGCGAAGGCGGGCAGGAATAAATGCTCAAACAGCTCGGCCGTCAACTTGCCCCCGCTGCCATGGCCGAGCACGATATTGGGGTGATCGCGCAGCGGCAGTGGGCACGACCAGCTTTCGAAGTCGTAAGGCTGGCTCACGAGATCTGCTCCAGCGCGACACGGCCGTATTGGTAATAGGCGGCACAAGCTCCCTCACTAGAGACCATGGTTGCCCCAAGCGGCGTGCGCGGCGTGCATTCCTTGCCGAAAGCCGGGCACTGGTTAGGCTTGATGCGCCCATGAAGCACATCGCCGCTGCGGCAGATCGTCGATTCTTGCGTTTGGATCGCCTCGACCTCAAAGCGGACAGCGGCATCAAAATCGCGGAATTCGTCACGCAGTTTCCAGCCGCTCGCCGGGATCAGGCCGATGCCGCGCCACTGGCGATCGGTCACTTCGAAAACGCGCTCGATCAGCGCCTGCGCGCTGCGATTGCCTTCCGGAGTTACCGCCCGTGGATAGGCATTCTCGACCTCGGCGCGGCCGGCCTCAAGCTGAATGACGATCCGGCGAATGCCCTCCAGCACATCAAGCGGTTCAAAGCCGGTCACGACGATCGGCACGCGATAGCGTTCCGCGATAGGCGGGTACTGCCGCGTCCCCATGACACTGCACACATGGCCAGCCGCAAGAAAACCTTGCACGCGCGTAGTGGGCGAACTCATGATTGCCTCGAGCGCGGGCGGCACACACACGTGCGAAACCAGCGCCGAAAAGTTCTTGACGCCCTGCTGCTTGGCTTGAAAGACGGCCATCGCATTGGCTGGGGCGGTCGTCTCAAAACCGATGGCGAAGAACACCACCTGCCGGTCAGGGTGCTGGCGCGCCAGCTTAAGCGCATCGAGCGGCGAATAGACCACGCGCACATCGCCCCCTTCGCTCTTGACACGAAACAGGTCTTTGCCGCTGCCGGGCACGCGCAGCATATCGCCGAACGAGCAGAAGATAACCTCAGGGCGCGCAGCGATCGCCAGCGCCCGGTCGATGGTCTCGAGCGGTGTCACGCAAACAGGACAACCCGGCCCATGGATCAATTCGATCGCATCGGGCAGCAGCCGATCGATACCGTTGCGGATGATCGAGTGTGTCTGCCCGCCGCACACCTCCATGATCGCCCATGGACGGGTGACCCGTGCGCGAATTTCATCAAGCAAGCTGCGCGCTAATTCAGGATCGCGAAATTCATCCAGATACTTCATGACCGTCTTCTCCTTCGGCCTCCGCCTCGTCGACGCCGAGTTCTTCCTCAAGCACGCCGAGCTGGCGAAACAATTCGAGCGACTCTAAGGCGGACTGCTCGTCCAGCCGCGTAATGGCGAAGCCGACGTGGACGATCGTGTAATCACCGACCTCAACCTCCGGCACGTAGGCGAGGCAAACTTCTTTCAGGATGCCGCCGAAGTCAACCTTACCAGTGCGAATGCCCTCGATCTCGTAAATCTCTTTGACTTGGCCGGGTATGCCCAAACACATCAAAGCACCTCTTTCAACTCGTTTCTTTCACAGCCAACGGCGCTAGCCCGCCGACGATCGCTTGCCCCAGCGCGAGACCCCCATCATTCGGCGGCACCTGCTGGTGCAAATAAAGTTCAAAGCCGGCCTCGCGCAGCCGGTTGAGCGTATGCCGCAGCAGCAGCGCGTTCTGCCATACTCCACCGCTCAGGGCGACGCCGTTTAACCCACGCACGGCCCGCAGATGCAAGCACAGCGCCAGCACGAGATCGGCGCAGGCGGCATGAAATCCAGCCGCGACCCAGCCCGCCCCTTTTCCAGCGCGGATATCCGCGCTGACAGCGCGCAGCAGCGGCGCAGGATCAATGATCACTGTACCATCTCGATCGAGCAGATCAAAATGATAACGTCCAGCCGGGGCTGCGCCATGCGCAAGCGCTGCCGCCTCCAGCTTGATCGCCGCTTCGGCCTCGTAACTGATCGTTTGGCACAACCCCGCCAGCGCCGAAATCGCGTCGAACAGGCGCCCCATGCTGCTGGTGGGTGTGGTATGCAGGCCAGCCTCAAACTGGCGGCGCAGAATGCGCCGGTGCTCGGCGCTGGCAGCGAGCACCGGCGGCAGGTCATCCGCCCAGTCGATACCGGCTGCCCATAAATGCGCCAGCGCCTGCCGGTATGGATGCCGAATGGCTGCATCTCCCCCCGGCAGCGGGATATAAGCGAGATGCGCAAACCGCTCAAAACCGGCGTAATCCGCAATCAACACTTCGCCGCCCCAAATCGCGCCATCAAGGCCAAAGCCCGTGCCATCAAAACTCAGGCCGATAACCGGCGTCATCCCATCAAGGCCACACTCCGCCATCGCCGCGGCGATATGGGCATGATGATGCTGAACGCGCAGCAGCGGAACAGACCAGCGCGCAGCCAGAGTCTCGGCCAGCCGAGCGCTAAAGTAACCCGGATGCAAATCGCAGATCACGCGTGCCGGTGTAGTGCGGAAGATAGCGCACAGGTGATCGACCGCGCCCCGTGCCGCAGCCAACGTCTCAAAATTTTCGAGATCGCCAATGTGCTGGCTGAGAAAAAGCTCGCGGTCGCGCGCGACGCCGATGACGTTTTTCAACTCTCCACCGATCGCTAGCAGCGGGGGCACTGCCAGCGGCAGACGCAGTGGAGCCGGCGCATAGCCGCGCGACCGTCGCAAAAAGATTGCTGTCTCACCAGCTAGGCGCAGGACTGAGTCATCGCACGCTGTTTCAATCGCGCGATTATGCGTCAGGAAAGCATCGGCAACGGCTCCCAGCCGGGCGAATGCTGCCTCATCATCCGTCACGATCGGCTCACCGCTCAGATTGCCAGAGGTCATGACCAGCGGCAGATCCTCGATCAGCAGGTAGTGCAGCGGCGTATACGGCAGCATCACGCCCAATTCGGGGCAGCCGGGCGCGACGCTCGCGGCCAACCCAGATGGTTCTCGCCGTGGCAGCAGCACAATCGGCCGCTCACGGCCCTCTAGGCAAGCGGCCCCCTCTGCCGTCACAACGACAAAGCGTTCAACCAACGCCAGATCGCGCATCATCAAGGCGAACGGCTTGCCATCGCGCCCCTTACGCTCGCGCAACAAGCGAACGACGTCCTCATTCGTGGCATCGCAAGCGAGGTGGTAACCGCCCAACCCCTTGATCGCGACGATCTTACCGGCGCGCAGCGCCGCTTGCGCGGCCTCGATGGCTTCGTCTCGTGCACAGCGCCGCTCATCGTTCTCCCAAAACTCAACCCATGGCCCACACTGTGGGCAGGCAATCGGCTGGGCATGAAAGCGCCGGTTGGTCGGATCATGATACTCGGCCTCACACACAGGGCAAAGGCGAAACGCGGCCATTGTCGTATTAGGCCGGTCATAAGGAAGGGCGCGCACAATCGTATAGCGCGGGCCGCAGTGCGTGCAGTTGATGAACGGATAACGATAGCGGCGGTCGGCGGGGTCGAACAGCTCGCGCAAACAGTTTGGGCAGATGGCGGCATCCGGCGCGATCCATGTCTCGACGTGATCGCCGTTCAGGCTCGACGCAATCGAAAAACCACGCTCTCCACGCGCCGCGATCGGCCGGGCGCTGATGCCATCAATCCGAGCTAGCGGTGGGGCTTCGCGGCGCAAACGAGCCTCGAAGGCAGCCAGCGCTGCCGGCGTGCCCTCGATCTCAATGAAGACGCCGCTCGCATCGTTGCCGACGAAACCGGCCAGACCCAGCTCCTGCGCCAACCCATAGACGAACGGTCGAAAGCCGACGCCCTGCACCACCCCGCTCACGCGCAGATGGCGGCGTTCGACTACGGCATGTGCGCTGACCGCCTTCATCCTCACCCCTGCATTAGGCGCTCAGCCTCACCAAGAAACTGCCGGCGCCGTTCGGTCAGTAGGTCGATCCACACCTCCATACCCTGCCCCGTCTTGCCAGAAACTTCGAGCACGGGCAGCCCGGGCCGCACTGCTTCGATGCTGGCTCGCGCTGCCGCGCGGTCGAATTCAACGGCTTCGGCCAAATCGATTTTGGTGATGACCGCCAGATCGGACGAGTTGAAGATCGGCGGGTATTTGCGAGGCTTGTCTTCGCCCTCCGTCACGGAAAGCATGACGACGCGCAGCGACTCGCCCAGATCGTAACTGGAGGGACAAACAAGATTGCCCACATTTTCGATGAACAGGAACTCAACGCCGCTGAGGTCAAGGTCTTGCAGATAGGCCTCAACCATATGCGCTTCTAAATGGCAGTTGCCCGCTGTTCGAATTTGGCGGACGGGCGCGCCACTCGCGCGCAGGCGCTGCGAGTCGTTGTCGGTTTCCAAATCGCCAACCAACGCAGCAACTCGGTGGCCGCGTGCGATCAGCTCGCGCAGGGTGCGCTCAAGAAAAGTCGTCTTGCCGGAGCCAGGACTGGATACAATATTTACCACAAATATATGCGCATCTAAGAAGCGCTGGCGCAGTTGACGCGCCAGCGCGTCATTCTTCTCCAGCACACTCTGGCGAATTTCAAGGATTCTCGGTTTCATCTTCAATCTCCACAGAAATCACTTCTAGTTCTTTGCCGCGGCGGATATCGCCGGTTGGCAGGCCGCATAGCGGGCACAACAGCGCCTGCACACCGTTCAGTTCAGAGACTGCGTCGCAGCGTGGACAGTACACAGTCAGCGGCACTTCCTCGATTTCGAGCCGAGACCCTTCCAGCAGCGTGCCGCGCGCAGCGATGTCATAGCCGAACAACAGCGCATCGGTGACGACGCCCGATAAAACACCCACACGCAAAAATACCGCATTGACGCGCGCCGCACCGGCCTTGCGGGCAGCGGCATCGGCGATCTCAACCAAATTATATGCGATCGAAAGTTCGTGCATAGCGATGCAGCATTCCCAAAATGAGCTGACTAGTCTTTATAAAGCATGATGACAGCCGTTCCGGTCGCTGCCGAGTGACCAAGATCACGTAATTGATGTGATCAACATGACTATAAATTAAGTGTCACCCCGATTAAATTTTATGAAGGATCGAGAGCTTGCCTTAGAGAACATCTTAAGGGCTCTTCCCGGCGTTCAGCGCAACGGGGCCTTTGCGCTGCCGCTAAGAGTTAATTTCTAGGCTTTCTTTTTTAAATAGGTGACCGTGTATGCATCAACGTTTTCGACACCCCGCCAGTTTTGACCATCCCACTCCCCTTTTAGCGGCGCACCGTTGCGGCGATCCAACTGCATCCATCTTTGCGACGGGCGGCGTGCGCTTCCAGTTGTCGCCATGGTTCTTGATAGCACAGTGTGAGGTAAAGCATGAATGATCTAAAGATCATGCCAAAAGGGGCAGTGAAAGCATGGGTTGAGAGCCTCAAAGCGCGCGATTTTCGCGTCGTCGGCCCACAAGAGCAGCACGGCAAATACGTCTTCGATGTTCTAGATGACGTAGACGCGCTGGTTCTTGAATACCCGATCAGCGTGACCGCTCCGAAGAAGTATCTTCTGCCCCCACGCGAAGTGCTCTTTACCTTCAACACAACGACCATGCAAATGGAGGCGCAGATCGAGGCCGAGCCGACGGTGCTGCTGGGCATGCACACCTGCGATATGCACGCTATCCAGCTCCTCGATAAGGTACATGCGACGGGTTTTGCCGATCAGCATTATCAGGCGCGGCGCAAAGCGCTCTATCTGGTCAGCATTGAATGTCTCTCGCCCTGCTCGCCGCAGTGTTTCTGCAAAGATATGGAAACTTATTCGGCGACCAATAATTACGACCTGCACTTTGTCGACCTTGGCCGGCTATACGCCATCTATGTGGGCACAGAAAAAGGCGAAGCGCTGCTCAAAGGCTGCACCAACGTTTGGAAGCCGACAGAGGGCGACTTGAAGACACTTAATCAAGTTATGGCTGAAAAATGGCCGCGCTTCGAATTTCGGCTCGATTGTGAGCTAAGCGAACTGCCCACAGTCTTGGGCGCTTCGCAAACCAGCCCGTTCTGGGACGAGCTAGGCGATATTTGCCTCGCCTGCGGCGCTTGTACGCAGATCTGCCCCACCTGCTACTGCTTTGATGTCACCGATGAGGTCGATCTCAAACTAGAAAACGGACGGCGCATTCGCACGTGGGATAGCTGTCAGATCGAGAAATTCGCCATGGTCGCGGGCGGGCACAACTTCCGCACATCAGTCGCGAAGCGCCAGCGCCACCGCTTTATGCGCAAAGGCAAATATCAGTATGAAGCCTATGGCCAGATGGGCTGCGTGGGCTGCGGGCGCTGCGGGACGAGCTGCCATGTCGGCATCACGTGCATCAAAACGTATAACGCCTTGATCCGAGCATACCGCGCCCAGCTTGAAACCCCGAGCGCCGAAGCTAAAGCCGTGGAGATGACGTTATGACGACACTGCTCAAAGAAACCCTGAGCCATGCCTCGATCTACATGCCGACGCCGGCGCGCATCGTCCGCACCGAGACAATGACGGCCCATGAGAAATTATTCCTCATCGAGCTGCCCAGCGGTTTTTCGCTGGATCATCGACCCGGCCAGTTCGTTGAACTCTCGATCCTCGGAATCGGTGAAGCGCCGATCAGCATCTGCTCATCGCCCAGCCGAAGCAACGGCCATTTTGAGCTGTGCATCCGCGCAGTCGGCAAGCTGACCAACGCAGTTCATGCGCTGCCAGCGGGCAGTATGGTCGGCATTCGCGGGCCGTTCGGCCGCAGTTTTCCAATCGAACGGTTCTACGGTCGAGACATTCTGTTCGTCGCAGGCGGGTTAGGGCTGGCGCCGCTGCGCTCGCTGATCGATGAAGTGCTGGACCGGCGCGGCATGTTCGGCCGCGTCATCCTGCTCTACGGCGCACGCTCGCCCGAAGATCTGCTCTTTCCGAACGAACTTGTTCAGTGGAGCGAACGGGAGGATATCGAAGTCCATCTCACCGTTGACCGACCTTCACCCCAATGGGTTGGCAATGTCGGCGTGATCACGACGCTGTTCTCGAAGATCGAGTATGACGGCCGCAATATGGTGGCGACCATCGTCGGGCCGCCTGTAATGTACCGTTTCGTCCTGCGCGATCTGCTGGCGCACGGCCTAGCGGAGGGGAACATCTGGATGAGTTTCGAGCGACAGATGAAATGCGCTGTTGGCAAATGCGGCCACTGCCAGATGCATCACATCTACACCTGCCAAGAAGGTCCGATCTTCTCATATGCCGAAGTCAAGCATCTGGAGGAGGCGCTGTCATGACCGGCCGAGCGAAACCCAAAGTTGCCTTTTTTGAGTTCACGAGCTGCGAGGGCTGCCAGCTCACGGTCGTCGATACGCTGCAAGAACACCCGGAACTATTGGATGCGATCGAAATCGTCCAGTTCCGCGAGGCGATGTCGGAAAAAAGCGACGATTACCAGATCGCTTTTATAGAGGGATCGTGCACCCGTGCCGGCGATGAAGACAAAATCCGCGCGATTCGCCAGCAGGCCGATGTGGTCGTGGCATTGGGAGCCTGTGCGCATCTCGGCGGCGTCAACGCGATCAAGAACCGCTTGAATTTACGCGAAGTTCGGGAGTACGTTTACGGCGATAAGGCCGACTGGTTTGAGACCTACCCCACCCGGCCAATCAGCGCAGTCATCGATGTGGACGCAGAGATTCCCGGCTGCCCGATCGACCGCAAAGAATTCACGATGGCGGTCACCCATCTTCTACAAGGACGCATGCCGCAGCTTCCTGATTATCCGCTGTGCATCGAGTGCAAGCTGCGCGGAAACATCTGCATGTATCAACGCGGCGGCGCCTGCCTCGGGCCGGTGACGCGCGCCGGCTGCGATGCGATCTGCCCGGCCTACGGCCAGCCTTGCGAAGGCTGTCGCGGGCTGGTGCCCTCGCCGAACATAGAGTCGATCCGCACTGTGCTGCGAGAGGCCGGCCTAGATGAAAGCGAGATTGAAGCGCGGCTGTCGATGTATTTGACTTATCCACTCGCCTTAATGGAAGGGAGCACAGTCAATGGCGCGTCTCACAGTTGATGTTCACCATCTAACCCGCGTCGAAGGCCATGGCAACATCGTGGTTGATGTGCGCAACGGTATGCTCGAACAGTGCGAGCTGCAAATTGTCGAGACGCCGCGCTTCTTCGAGCCGATGGTGATCGGCAGACCCTATCAAGAAGTCTCGCACATCGTCTCACGCATCTGCGGCATTTGCGCTGTAGGCCATTCGACCGCGTCGCTGCGCGCCATCGAAAATGCGCTCGGCGTCGTGCCCTCGCGGCAGACGCAGCTTCTGCGCCGGCTAAACATGCACGGCGAGATACTCGACAGCCATATCCTGCACGTCTATATGCTGGTGGCGCCCGATCTGCTTGGCGTACCCAGCGTGCTGCCGCTGGCGAAAAGTGCGCCTGAAGTTGTGCTGCGCGCCCTAAAGATGAAAAAGCTGGCCGGCGAGATCTGCCGGATCATCGCAGGCAGACATACGCATCCAATCGCGATGACCGTCGGCGGGTTCACCCACTATCCCAAACCCGCAGAACTGGCCGACCTGCGCGAGCAGCTTATCGCTGCCCGCATCGATGTCGAGGCGACTGTCGATCTGTTCGCATCGTTGGCGCTGCCGGCCTTCGAGCGTGATACGGAATACATCGCCTTGCACAAAGACGATGAGTACTGCTTCATTGACGGCGTGATCGCCAGCAGTGAAGGCGACCAACTGCCGATCGAAGCGTATCGCCAAGTCACCAATGAGTATATTGTGCGCCACTCTTCGGCCAAGCACACCCGCCACCGCCGCGAAACATACATGGTCGGCGCGTTGGCGCGCTTCAACCTCAATTATGATCAACTGCGGCCGCGCGCTAAAACAGCGGCGGCAACGTTAGGGATGCGGCCGCCCATTAACAACCCCTACATGAACACAGCAGCGCAGGTCGTCGAAATTGCCCACTGCGTTGAAGACGCCATTGCGTTGATCGATGTGCTGTTGGCAGAAAAAATTCAGCCAGAAGCCCCCGCCGCGCCAAAACGCTTGAGC
Organism: Aggregatilineales bacterium; assembly: GCA_046719065.1. GTDB lineage: Bacteria > Chloroflexota > Anaerolineae > Aggregatilineales > Phototrophicaceae > Flexifilum. The sequence continues at coordinate 11,621 of JBDNDP010000002.1, forward strand.
GGCACCGGCGTCGGCGCATGCGATGTGCCGCGCGGCACCCTGTTCCACGAATACACGGTCACAGAAGGCAAGATCAGCGCCGCCAACTGCATCATCCCAACCGGTCAAAATCTGGCCAATATCGAAGCGGACATGCGCGCGTTGATCCCGCAGATCCTTGACCGATCTCAGGAAGAAGTCACTTTGCTGCTCGAAATGCTGGTGCGCGCCTACGACCCATGCATCTCTTGCTCGACGCACATTCTGGATGTGAAATTTGTCTGAGCCTATGCGAACGCTGATTCTGGCTTTGGGTAACCCGCTGCGCGGTGATGATGGCGTTGGCGAGGCGGTGCTTGAACATCTTCGCTCAGCAGCCCTCCCACATGATGTCGCGCTTATGGACGGCGGGACGGCCGGGTTGGAGATCGTGCTGCTGCTGCAAAACTGCGAACGCGCTGTGATCATCGATGCCGCGGATATGGATCGCAATCCTGGTGAATGGGCGTGGTTTACGCCTAGCCAGGTGTGCCAAAACGCGCGCGACATGCATTTGCGCGGCACACTGCATTATGCGGGATTGGCCGAGGCGCTGACGCTGGGCGCAGCGCTCAACCTGCTGCCACCTCACATCGATATCGTCGGCATCCAACCCGAGACGATCGACTGGCGAACAGGGCTGAGCGAGCCTGTCTTGAACGCAGTGCCACGAGTCGCGGAAGAGGTGCGGCGCCTGATCAACGGAGCGATGTAACCGGAATACACAAGCCGCCGCTTAAAACGAGCGGCGGCTTATACGATCGTCAAACAACGTTTACCCGAGATGGTGGTAAACTTCCCAGCCGAAGTAGGTGCTGAACGATCGGTCAAACGGTCGGCATGCAGCTCGGACGCCGGGTTGCCGATTCCCCCGAGGATTTGCACGATACGCGCATCAACAAACCGTTGAAGCCAGGCGGCAGTGTGACGGAGATCTGAACGATCTTTTCATCCAGCGCGCGCTTTAACAGTCTCGAGACAGTCGCCTGTGAAATATCAAGCTGCCCAGCGATTTGGAGCTGGCTTAGCCCGCGCTCGTAATATAAACGCGCAATTTTGGCCATCAGGCGAAGTTCATCAGCTGTGGCCATTGCTCACACCGTTGAGGAAAAATGCGCTTTCATGAATAAAACGACTCCATGCTTGAATAATTATTCAAGCCTAAATTATATTCAGCTTACTTTAAGCATATGCATATTTCGCCCGCGTGTCAAGCGATTATTGATGTAAACAACGCTTAATTTGCCCGCTGGCGCGTTTGCCACTATAACGGAGGGGAAGTCCGCTCAGCGCACCACGCGCAAGAAGGAAGGTCATATGCCAATCTTACATCGGCGATCGAGATTGCGGCTGTCTATCGCAGTTTTGCTTACCCTCACACTGTTGACAGCTGGAGCGCTGCTCGCTCAAGATACCGTCACCTCATCACAAACGACAGGCGGCATTCCGGCAGGCCCAATTTCGGAACAGCCCACTGCCACCACGATGCCTGAAGTCTTGATTGAAAATATCGCAGCCACGGCGACCCAGATCGCTCTGACAGTTGAGGCAGCCGAGGCGAGAGTGACGCAGGCGGCGCTCACAGCCGAGGCCATCCTCGCCACGGCGCAGATGGCCGCCACCTCAACCATTGCGGCAGCAAACATTCCGGTGGCAACCCTCGTGCCAACCGGCCCGCTGACTGAGACCTTCGTGCAAAGCAATGCGGGCTTCAGCATCAGATATCCGCAAGGATGGGTAGTCGCACCCCAAACAAGCGAGAGAGAGCCTGTTGTCCTTAGCAACTCACCCAATCTGCTCACAATCAGCAGCATGAACCAGCCCGTGAGATCAGGAGAGTTAGCTATTTTGATCACTATACCCGCTGAGCTTGATCGCCTCTATGGCTTAGGGTTAGAGGCCGACCCCGTTGAGCTGCTCCAAGCTGCGCTGGATGAGGCAGGCTTCACAGAAACCACCGCCGCCCCTTATGCGCAGTTGGCTGTGCCGGCGGCCATCGCCACGCTGCCGGAACAGTTCGTCGGCAACTTCGGCTCCGACGTGGAGGCTATCACTATCACGGCGCAGTATCCTGAGATCGGCACCATCGCTTTCATCGTCTTCTCAGGCGGCCCTTTCAACCAGCAAGAGGGCTTGGTGATCGAGATCTTGAACTCGGTGCGCCCGCTCACTAGTCCGGCCAACGTCGTACTGCCTACTATCGCAGTGCCTACAGTGATCGTCCCCACGGTGGTCATCGCAACGATCGAGCTCCCGACACCTAGCGCGCCGACGGTCGTCATTCCCTCTGAAGAAATCTTGGCGACCGAAATCGCTGCAACTTTGATGGCCGAGGAGCCGATGGTCGAGGAGACAGCGGAACCCACGCCTTTAGCGGTGCCGACGGAGATCGATGCAGCGGCTAGTCAACTCACTGAAATCCTCGTCCGCGCCGACGCAGGTTTCAGCATCCGCTATCCCCAAGGCTGGGTAGCCGCGCCGCAGTTTGAATTCGAAGAGGAAAGCAACCTGCTCGCCAGCAGCGCCGCTGCGATAGAACAAGATAGGGGCAGCTTCATTAACATTACCGCTGGTGACGTGGTCATCGTCTTGACTGTACCTGAAGACTCCAATCGCTTTTATCGTCTTGGCCTTGATGCCGACCCTATCGAGCTAATGCAAGCGGCGATCAGTGATGCTGGCTACAGCAATGTAAATGTTGAACCCTATGAGCGGCTTACAGTCCCGGCCGCCATCGTCGGACCGCTCGAGGCGTTCGCCCGAGAAGCCAGCCCTGGGGCATTCGCCACCGCCCTCGCTGTGCAGTATCCTAGAATCGGCACAATAGCGTTCATCATTCTATCCGGAGAACCATTCGCGGAAGTCGAGCCGATCGTCATCGAGATCCTCAATTCTGTGCAAGCGCTGGAAGCTGATTAGCCAGAACGGCAGCAGCGTTTTAGGAAAGGCGGGGGGATTGCGCTAGCCGCGTCCTCCGCCTTTCGTCATATTCTCCGCCATGCCGCGCGCATTGTTGACGATCAAAAGTCATACTGCAAGAAACGCTGCAGCCAGCGGCCGCGCCACGCTGCCCGCAGCAGCAGCATCCACACCAGCGTCAATCCAGCAATGGCGAGATAGGCCCACAACGGCAGCGCGACCAGCTCAAAAAACATCCGCAGCGGATCGACAGCGAGCACGACCCCAAAAACTACCAGCATCACCCCGGCGAGGATCGTCGGCCGCCAATCGCCGCTGAATTCATCACCGCCGACGAAAAACTTGGTCGGCGGTTCGACGAAAATCACCAGCAGCAACCCAGCAAATGTCGTGAAGACGGTCAGCGCAGTCTGTGCGGTCATGTGTGCGATCTCGAGGATGACTTCTTCAGCCTCAAAAATCGTGTAACCGATGCCAACGTATTCGGAAAAGCTGCGGATGTCTTCCTCGGTCAGCTCGACCTCAATCCAGTGTCCTAACCCACCAACGAACCCGAGCATATAGATCAAGAGACCGAACAGAGCGATCGTGATCGCAGCCGGCAAAACGAAATGAACGATTTGGCGCAGCAAGCTGCGCCGCGGCAGTTTGCCCGGCCGCGCCCACACCGCTAGCGCGATCGTCGGTATGCCAACCGAAAGGAACAGCATCAAGGCGATATGCTTGGGCAGATAGGGAAAGCCGAGCCCAATCACGGCGGTCGAGAGGATCAACAGTGCAGTGGAAAGCGTGCGCGTCAAGAAAAGCCGCATGATATCAGCCATGCCGTTGACGATGCGTTGCCCTTCAGTGAAGGCGGGCGGCAGCGCTTCGAATGAGTCGCCGATCAGGATCATATCGGCCACCGCTCGCGTCGCTGAGCTGCCGCTTTCCATGGCGATGCCCATATCCGCTTTTTTGAGCGATAGTACGTCGTTGACGCCATCGCCGATCATCGCGACATAATTCCCCTGCTGACGCAGGATCTCAACGATGCGTTCTTTCTGATCCGGCGTGATACGCCCAAAAACGACCGTGTCTTTGACGCGCTCGGCCAGCTGTGCATCCTCCATCTCGGCGATCTCAACGCCGGAGAGATGTACCAGCTCACCGGTAAAGCCCGCCTGCCGCGCCAGCGCAGCGACAGTCGCCGGGTTGTCACCGGAAATAATCTTGAGATCGATACCGTTTTGGATAAACGCCTCGAGCGTCTCTTTCAGATGTGGACGCAGCTCATCGCTAAAGCGCAGGACGGCCAGCGGCGTTAGCGGCGGCAAGGAAGGCTCGCCTGCATCGTTGTGCAGCGCGACCGTCTCTGGATTGTGCGCAAAGATCAACACGCGGAAGCCAGCATCTGCCCAAGCGTGCCACTGCGCCTGAGCGTCCTCGTCAAGTGAGAGATGGGAAGCCAGCATCTCTGGAGCGCCAAGCACATAGACTCCACGACGCTGCGCGTCGTCGAACGCGACGGCGCTCCACTTTAAGGCAGATGAGAACGGCACTTCATCGGCCAAAGGATACCGGTTTTCGTTTAAAGCGGCGCGGATCGCTTCACTGGTCTTATTCGTAACAGTGACGCTGCTGGCGAAATCGGCCAGCGCCGCTTCGACTTCAGCCGCGTCGCTGTAAACGGCATGAAGCCCTTCATAATGGATGCGGTTAGCCGTGAGCGTGCCAGTTTTATCGGTGCATAAAACGGTGACGTTGCTCAGCGCCTCGACGGCGTTGGTTTGCTGCACCAGCGCCCCCTGCCGGACGATGCGCAGCGCGCCCATAGCATAGGCAAGGATCACCATGAAAAAGAGGCCGTTCGGCACCAAACCAGCGATGATGGCGGCGGCTTGTACCTGCCGCACCACTGGCACCGAAGCGAGGAAAAAAGAAATGATGAACAAAATGCCAAAAAAGCTTGCCATCAACATCAACACTCGCAAGAGAAAGTTGACTTCCTTTTGCAAGGGCGTGAAAGCCACCTGAAATTTGCGCGCGGTGGCAGTGAGTTGATTAGCGTAGCTTTCAGCGCCCACTTTTTCCGCCTGCATAAGGCCAGACCCGGAAACGCAGTAGCTGCCCGACAGCAGTGCATCGCCCGGCTTCTTCTTCACCAAGTCTGCTTCGCCGGTCAGCAGGGCTTCATCAGCCTCCAGTTCTCCTTCAAGCAGTGGCCCGTCTACGACGATCTGGTCTCCCGGCTTTACGACGATGACGTCGCCGACCACCAGTTCAGAGGGGTCGATCTCGCGCTCAGTCCCATCACGCAGCACAGTAGCGCGCGGGCGCGTCAGCAGCGCAATGCGGTCAAGCTGGCGCTTTGCTCGTATTTCCTGAACGACACCGATGATCACATTGACGAAGATCAATCCAACGCTCGTGATCGCATCACTAACGCGGCCGAGCAAAATCATGCCCACGCCAATGGTGAACAGGATGACATTCATGAAGTTGAAGACGTTGTGCCGGATGATATCGGCGTAAGAGCGGCTTGTGCTCAAGGCGATGTTATTGCCTTGGCCTGCATTTCGACGCACTGCGGCTTCGCTTTCAGTCAGCCCTATGACTGCCATGTGCAGCATCCTTCATATGCGGAATTGCCAGCCCATTCGTACGCTTCACAGTTTACACAAGGGCTGCCTGAAGCGAAATAGATGCTCTAGGCAGGGCTAAGGCCGCAGCAATAGGCTGCTTTCAGCCTCGATTGCGAGCAGACGGTTATATTTCGCCAGCCGCTCCGATTGGGTGATTGCGCCAACTTTGATATAATCACCCCACGCAGTCGCAAGATCAGCCAGCCAGTCATCCTCCGTTTCGCCACTGCGCGCGCTGACGACCACACGCCAGCTCGCAGAGCGCGCCAGCGCTGCCGCCTGCGCTGCCTCCGTTAGCGTCCCAATCTGGTTGACTTTGAGCAGCAGCGCATCAGCCGCTTCTTCGGCGATCGCGCGTGCGATGCGGTCAGGGTGCGTGCAGAGCAAATCATCGCCCAGAACGAACGCTTTGCCAGCGACCGCAGCTCGAAGCGCTCGCCAGTTCGCCCAATCTTCTTCAGCCAACCCATCCTCAATGCTGACGATCGGATAATCGCGCAGCCAGCTTTGCAGCCGCTCGATTAGGGCAGCCCCGTTCAGTGCTTGCCCACCGAGATGATAAGTGCCTTGGCGATAGAAATGGCTGGCCGCCACGTCAACCGTCAGCGCCATCTCCACCCCCGGCCGCAGGCCTGCCAGCTCGATCGCGCGCACTGCCATCGCAAACATCGCATCGATATCCGTGAAGGCCGGCGCCAGACCGCCCTCATCGGCGGTGAGCAAGCGCATCCCAAACTCGCGCGCACAGAGATCGGCCGCCGCATAGAAGACCTCGAACGTCATGCGCAGGGCTTCATCAACTGTGTCAGCGCACAGCGCCATGATCTGGACATCCTGAACTTCGACCTGACCGCCAGCGTGTTTTCCCCCACTGAACAGGTTGATCATCGGCCGCGGCAGCCCATCAACCTTACGGCCGAGCAGCTCTGCAAAAGCTGCATAAAGGGGAAGGCCCCGCGCGCACGCGGCCGCTCGTGCGAACGCCAGCGAAACGGCCAGCAGCGCGTTCGCGCCCAAGCGCGCCTTGTTCGGCGTCCCGTCCAGCTCGATGAGCGCCTCATCCAGCGCGGCTTGCGTCTCGAAGCTGCGCCCTTTCAACGCGGCGTAAAGCGTCGTGTTGATGTTCTCCACTGCCTTGCGGCACCCAAAGCCGCGATAGCGAGCGGGGTCGCCATCGCGCAGTTCGAGCGCCTCTGCCGAGCCGGTTGATGCGCCAGAGGGAACGGACGCTGAGGCGGTCACTCCATCGGCTAGACGGCAGGTGCAACGTACCGTTGGCCGCCCGCGGCTGTCGAGGATCTCCAGCGCAGTGAGCTGCTCGATCGTCGCCACTGTCGTCCCTACCCTGCTAGCGCTTCGTTCCAACGCTCAAATAAAGCCGGCAGTGTCTGTGGAACTGTGCGCATCAGCGCGATTACGGCGGCCTGCTGTTCCTGTCGCTCTTGTGCAGATAAATACTCCAGCGGCGAGCGCCCGGCCACTCGAGCCAGCAGGCAAGCCAGCGTATGCCGAACAGCCCGAGCTTCGAGCGCTGGCACCCACGGCAGGTCGAGATCAAGGGCTGTCCTGTAAGCTGTCCAAAACCATCCCGCCCCTTCGATGAACTCCTGTCGCTGAGCGCGTAGATGGCGCGCTTTGCTGAGCAGATGTGTCAACGCAAACCCGAGGTCGAAGGCTGGATCGCCCCAATGGATCACCTCATGATCGAGCAGCACCAGCCGCGCGCGGTGGATGAGCACATTTTTCGGGCTGAAATCGCCATGCACGAGCGTGACGCGCAGCGAACGCGTTTCCTCGATCAAAGCGCTTAAGAAACGCGCTGCGTCGCTAACCTGCGAAGCTGTATAACCGTAATACGCTTCCAAACGCAGCGTCTCGAAAAAACTATACTCAGCGAAGATCGGCTTCAGTTCAGCGGCGCGCAAAGCTGCCCCACGGTGGATCATCGCCAGCAGCCGCCCGAACGCATCGACATAGGTGCGGTTAACCGTGCCCCCCAACAGCATCACTTTCCAGTTTTCGTGAGGTTGGGCGACGGCGCGCATCGCCACGATGTGGTGAGCCTCATCCTCGAACAAAAGTGCCGGCACCGACCCAGCCGGCACGAGTTCAGCCAGCCAGCGCAAGCCAAGCGCCTCGCGGTGGATACGTTCCGGGCTGCTGAACCAATCGACAGCGACGCGCAGTTTAGCCAGCGCCTGCTTGACGACCCAGCCCGATCCATCCTCAAATTCAACTAACATCGTCCTGTTTGAGACCCCACCTGCGAGCGGCGTGATGATTGGCTTAATGGTGGGTGGAAGATGGCCGGTGCTGCGTAGATAGGTGAGCAACGCGCCCGGCTGTTCAATGTCAATAGTCATACCATTCACTCTTGCATACAGTCCACGTTGATTAAACCCCCTTCTTGTTATTCTGGCAAACTACTTGACAGATTTAAAAACTTGGCTTACTTTAACTAACAGCGCATTGAGCTGGAAACTGTAGACAAATGTTTGACTGGCGCGTTTGCTTTTGTTGTCCCTGTGCGATGTGTATTGAACTGGCTCGTAGCTGCCGGGGACTCGCGCTTTAGTTGATCCATTTCGAATTGATGCGCCCCGGCTGGCTCGGGGCGTTTTATTTTTGCGCGCACCGCGCAGCGCCCCGGCCACACACCGGGGCGTTTCCGTTTCGGGCGGCTTGTTCGCGAGGAGGGAGGAAACTACTGATGGACTGTTCATGTAGCCGTTAACGGCTGCCTCATCAAGTTCATTTTTACGGAAACAACACTACCGATTTGCTAATGCCAAGGAGCAGAACCCTATGAAAACCCGTCTATCGATCGTTACGCTCATCTTCGCGCTGCTGCTGGCCGCTGCCGCCAACCTGTCAGCACAAGGGGTGAGCACACTGCCCGAAGAGGCTGTCGTCAGCACCGATTGGCTGGCCGCTCATTTGAACGATCCCAATGTCCGCATCATTGAGGTTAGTGTCGTGCCTGGCGTCTACGAGCGCGGCCATATCCCCGGCGCGATCAACTTCGTCTGGCATACCGATCTCGTCGATCCCGTCGTGCGCGATATCGCATCGCCAGCCGCCTTTGAAGCGTTGGCGCGCTCGGCTGGCATCAACAACGATACGACGATCGTCCTTTACGGCGATAACAATAACTGGTTCGCTGCATGGGGCGCTTGGATCTTCTCGCTCTATGGGGCAGAAGATGTGCGCCTGCTCGATGGCGGCCGCGCGCTGTGGGAAGCCGAAGGGCGAGAGCTTTCGACCCGCCCGGTAACTTACGCTGAGGGTAATTTCACGATCAACGGCATTCGTTCCGAGCTGCGCGCATTCCTGCCGGATGTCCTCGACATCGTTGAGGGCAACACGCAGGCTGCTATCCTCGATATCCGTTCTCCCGCCGAATATGAAGGCCGTATTTTTGCGCCAGAGGGTTTTCAAGAGCTGGCCATTCGCGCAGGCCACATTCCCGGCGCGGTTAACGTGCCGTGGTCGCGCGCCGTCAATGAAGACGGCACCTTCAAGTCGATCGAAGAACTGCGCGCGCTCTATGCCGAGGTCGGCGTTGATGGCAGCCAGCCGATAGTCGTCTACTGCCGGATCGGTGAGCGTTCAAGCCACACATGGTTTGTGCTAAACCGCATCTTGGGCTATGAGGCACGCCAGTATGACGGCTCGTGGACGGAATGGGGTAACACGGTCGGTGTGCCGATCGAGAACCCGGCCGGCACGATTTGGGGAGCGCAGTAGTCGATGCCAGCGACAGTTGCAGGGAGCGGCGCCGAAGGCGGTGCCGCTCCCCCTCGAGCATTCACCATTTCGCGCGGGCAGCTCATTCGCACCATGATCGCCGTTCTGTTGTTAGCAGGGCTGAGCGCAGCGGCTTATCGCTTGCACCATACGCCGGGGCGCGGGGCCTCGGCGTCATTTTCGCTGCTGACGGGCGCAGCGCTCGGCATTATTTTCCAGCGCGGGCGCTTTTGCTTTTTTTGCATCTTTCGCGATTTCATCGAGCAGCGCAACAGCGGGCCGCTGTTCGCAATTTTGACCGCCCTTGCGGCCGGAAGCATTGGCTATGCCATCATCTTCGGCGCATTTTTGCCCAACCCCATGAGCGGCCGCCTGCCGCCTGATGCCCACATTGGCCCAGTGAGCTGGGTCTTAGCCGCCGCTGGATTAGCTTTTGGTTTCGGGATGACACTATCTGGCGCTTGCATCAGCGGTCATTTGTACCGGCTGGGCGAGGGCTACATGCGGGCGCCGGTCGCCCTGCTTGGCGCGCTGATTGGATTCGGGCTGGGCTTCTTTTCGTGGTTCACACTCTACGTCCAGGCGATCTCGCTGGCGCCTGTCGCGTGGCTGCCAGCAACTCTGGGCTATGGCGGGGCGCTGCTCGCGCAGCTCGTTGTCCTCGCCGGCATGGGTGTGCTGCTGCTGCGCTGGCTGCCACCGCTGCAAGCCAAGGCGGGCGGCCCGCTCACGCTTGATCGCGTCTGGCAAGCCCTGTTTATTGACCGTTGGAACCCGCTTGTAACTGGCGCGCTGGTTGGGCTTGTAGGCGTATTCGCTTATTTTCGGGTAGAACCGCTCGGCGTCACAGCGCAGCTTGGCAGCTTATCGCGCACATTTCTCAACGATGCCGGTCTGCTGGCTGACCGTTTGCCCGGCCTTGACACGTTTGCCGGCTGCGCGACCATGGTCGTCCAAACCATCACCGACAATGGTTTTCTGATCGGCGGTCTGGCGCTCGGCTCTCTGGCGGTCGCCTTGCCCGCAAACCGGTTCAACCCGTCTAAGCTCACCCTTAGGAACAGCGTCACGGCGTTGCTTGGCGGCATTTTGATGGGCTGGGGCGCGATGCTCGCGCTCGGCTGCACAGTCGGCACGCTGCTGTCTGGAATCTCGGCGTTTGCGCTTTCAGGCTGGGTGTTTGGCGCGGCCGTCTTCATTGGCGTGTGGCTGAGCTTGAAGCTGCGTCTACAAAGCTAGTGCGTTCGCTCGTCGTTTTCAGCTGGCAACGGCCCGCGACAGAATCATCACGACAGCGCCTGCTTTCGGGATAGCACAGAAAGCTGAACAAGCGAAAGCGAGGAAAGCATGGAAGGCGACCGCATCCCCTTCAAAGCGTATTACGGCTATTCGCTGGCTGAGTCGATGGCAGCCCAGATCAGCGCGGTTTACCCGGCATTTCCCTCTGCTCGCTTTTTGGCAGCCATCCGCGCGGCGATTGAGCTGCTCGAACTGAAAGACCGCGTCGCGTTCCTTGCCGCTCAGCTCCGCGCTTGTTTGCCGGCGGATTATGAGGCGGCCGTCGAGATCCTAGTAGCGACGCTGGGGCCAGAACTCCCAGATGATGGCGGCATGTTCAGCGAAGGGTACCATGTCTTGCCGATCGCCCAGTTTGTCGAAGATTATGGCCTCAACTCGTTCGAGCGATCGATGGATGCTCTTTATGAAATTACCAAGCGCAACACCGCGGAATTCGCCATCCGCCCCTACCTGCTGCGCTACCCTGATGCCACCTTAGAGCGTTTACACGGCTGGGCCGAAGACTCGAACCCGCATGTGCGCCGGCTGATTAGCGAAGGAATGCGCACACGCCTGCCGTGGGCAAAGCGGCTCGATCTATTCATCGCCGATCCCGAGCCGGTGATCGAGCTGCTAGAGAAGCTGAAAGCCGATTCATCGCTGTACGTGTGCCGGTCGGTCGCCAACAACTGCAACGATCTCTCCAAAGATCACCCTGAGCGCATCCTCGTGTTGATGGAGGCATGGCGACAAGCACAAGGCCCGCATACCGCTTTCATCGTTCGCCATGGGCTGCGCACGCTGACCAAAGCGGCCGATCCCAGAGCGCTGGCGCTGGTCGGCTATGCGATGACTGATGCCTTTTCGCTGGAAGCGTTGTCGTTAGAGCCGACCGTTGTGGGCTTCAACGAGCCAGCACAGCTTGCCATTACCCTGCGCAACAGCAGCGATATTGCTATCGATGCGCTGATCGACTATCGTATTCACTTCGTTCGCTCGCGCGGCGAGGTCACTCCGAAAGTTTTCCAATGGAAAAAGGTGCGGCTGGCAGCTGGCGAGACCACAGCGCTGACCAAGACGATCAGCTTCAAACCTGTATCGGTGCGCCGATATTATGCCGGCAGCCATCAGATCGATGTGCGCACTAACGGTCAAGTGCTGGCCAGCGCTCACTTGGATTTAGTCATGGATTGAGAGCGTATTGGCGGGCATAAAACGCGGCCCGAAAACTCAGCCAAAGGCCGATGAGCGCTGAAATAGGCGCAAATTCTCGATTTCCTGCGCCAACGCTTCCCAAACCGCAGGCAAATCGCTCTCTGCTGCAGCGTCTGAACGGTGCAGCCCCGGCCAAGCGGCGATAGCTCGTCTGCGTTGTTCAGAATCGACCTCAGCCAGCCAGCGCTCATAATCCGCCACCCAAAACAGGGCATCGCGCAGCAGCTCGTAGGCGACGAAGCGTTCCTGCGCATCAAAGGGCTGTATATTCGCCAAAAGTTCCTGTTCATTCCATGCGACCGGGGCAAGCACAGCCTCCGCGTGATAACGAACGCGAAAGCGACTGCGGCCAATAAACAGACTGCCCCGCCCCTGAGCGGCGTACCACAGCCCCCATCCCCACAAGGTTATGCCGATCCCTTCAGCGGGCGTGTGCGTGTAGGCGGGCGTGCCACATTTTTCGGGAGCCGGACGCCGACTGCATCCATAGGCGAGCAGCAGGTTGCCAGCGCCCCGCCGGATATCGCAGCCCCAACACCACATCTGTCGATCGAACAGCGGCTCGGCGCGGCGTTGAAAAGTCCACGGCAGCGACACGCGCCCCATCTCACATCGTTTTGAGCGCTTCATAGCCTTATCCTGCGATGTTAAGCACATCTTGCAGCATCTATTCTAATAGATACAAGGTCTCATTAAAAGGCTAGACATGACGTGGCGAATACCTTACTGCTGGGCCGGGTGCCTTTGAGCGCGATGCGCAGCAAAAGAACTCACAGCATCCGTTATACTTTAGGGCCATGCGCCGCTTCTGAAAGAGACTTTGATGGACTATCTACGACAAAACGCGCGTCTCGCAGGCCTCTTGATCGCATTGCCGATCGGCACGCTCGGCGGATTGATTGGGCTAGGCGGCGCCGAGTTCAGGCTGCCGGTGTTGGTTGGGGTTTGGGGTTACAGCGCACGACATGCTGTCACGATCAATCTCGCGATCAGCCTGATCACCGTGATCGCCGCGCTGGCAATTCGCCTGCAAACGCTGCCCGTGCGCGAGCTGGAGCCACTGCTGCTGCCGATCGTCGCTTTGACGTGCGGGGCTGTCAGCGCGGCTTTCGCCGGGACGGCGCTGGTCGGCCGGCTGCCCGAACAACGCCTCCAACAGATCATCGTCGCCTTCCTGACGGCGATCGGCCTCGCCCTGATCGCTGAAGGCTTTTTGCCGGGCGAGCCGAACGGGCTACTGCCGGCGCACGATGGCCTGCGCTTGGTCGCCGGGATCGGTTTCGGCTTACTGATCGGGCTGGTGAGCAGCATGCTCGGCGTAGCTGGCGGCGAGCTGATCATCCCCACGCTGCTGTTCGCTTATGGCGCCGATATCCGCGCTGCGGGCACAGCTAGCCTGCTCATCAGCCTGCCGACGGTGAGTGTCGGCCTCATTCGCTACGCGGGGCGCGGCGCTTTTCAGCAGCGCAGCGACTTGACCGATACGATCGCGCCAATGGGCGTTGGATCGGTGACCGGCGCGCTGATTGGTGGGCTGTTGGCCGGCATCGTCCCAACCGCGCTCCTCAAAATCGGGCTTGGGATCATCCTGATCGCCTCAGCGTTGAACATGTTCCGCCACCAGCGCAAAAGTTGATTTGCGATCTCAAAATGGATACGATTGATATTACAATGCGCGATTCTATTAAGGGGGATTTTATGATTTCGCGTTTTCGCGCTTCACTCATTCTCATCATCCTTGTAGTATCCACGTTGGCTTTCGCCCAAGAACAAGATGCCACTTTCACTGATGCTGCTGGACGCTTCTCAGTGCCGATCCCTGCTAATTGGACGAATCGCAGCACAGAATCGATCGCCCATTTTACGAATCCAGACGCGACTGCTGATATCTACGCGAGCGTCGTCGCAGCGGAGGACGTGCAAACGGGCATTCAGGCCGCGCTTGAGACATTCTTCGGGTCGTTCGACGCAAGCCCCGTGCAGATCAGCGATGCTCCACTGCCTGATGGCACGGTCTGGACGCAGAACATCTACGCCCTGCCCGATGGCAGTTTAGTCGCGGCGGTGGGCCGGCTCGAAGACGAGTGGGTGCATGTCATCGCCATTCGCGCGCCGCAGGCAGCGCTGATCGCGGCGACGCCCACGCTCAATACGATCGTGCTCGGCCATCGCGCTGGTGTGCTGGCCGGTGCAGCGCCAGAACTGCCAGCGTACATCGTGCCGGAGACGTTCACCGAACAGGCGATCACGATCGACAATGGCGATTGGTCGCTGCCGGCCACGCTGGCGCTGCCCATCGGCGAGGGGCCATTCCCAGCCGTCGTCATCGTGCATGGCTCCGGCCCGATCGATCGCGATGGGACGCTCGCCCAGATGAAGCCATACCGCGATATCGCGCAGGGGTTGGCCTCGCGCGGGATCGCAGTGCTGCGTTACGACAAACGCACCTATGCTCATCAGGAACGCATGCTAGAGGAGATGCCGGCCGATTTCACGATCGATGACGAATATACCGACGATGCGCTGGCAGCCGTGGCCGCCCTGCGTGGGCTGGAAAGCATCGACCCAGAACGCATCTTCGTCGCCGCCCACAGTCAAGGCGGCACGCTGGGGCCGCGCATCGCAGCCCGCGATCCGGCGCTGGCCGGCTTGATCCTGCTAGCGGCCGGCGCTCGCCCGTTCGAAGTGGTTGTACGAGATCAGGTCGACTACATCACCAGACTCGATCCGGCTGCGGCGGGCAGTCTATCCGGCTTGCTCGCATTGGCTGATGCGCTGCAAGCCATCCGTGCGGGCGCCGATCCCGCCGAAGCGCTCGGAAGCGACCAGCAGGTCGCTTACTGGATGAGCCTGCTCAACTATGACCCGCTGGCGACTGCGGCGGAGCTTCGCCTGCCAGTGCTTGTGCTGCAAGGCGAGCGCGACTACCAAGCGACGATGGAAGACTTCGCGCTTTGGCGGTCTGCCCTGGCAGATCACGAAGATGCGACGTTCATTTCATACCCCACGCTAAACCATACCTTCACTGCTGTCGGAGATCTTGACCGGCTCGCCATTCCTTCAGACTATGTTCTGCCCGCTTTCGTCGACGTCGCGTTGATCGATGACATCACAGCGTGGATCGCAGCACATTAGCTCAGATCTGTTCTCGGGGCGCCTTCTCAGGCGCCCTCTTTTTTCCGCAGCTTGTGCGGGCCTTCGTTCAAGGCTTCCTGACGAAACCCAAACATTCGTGGCCGCACATTTACTTAAACCCGTCTCGCCATACAAAACGCCGTAACGGGTTTATCAATGCGCAGCAGCGGCCCGGGCGGCGAAAACATTCTCTCCCTGATCACGGTCAACAGCTCCGCAGCAGAGGAACCGCCTTCTTTGACAAGCCGTCATAGCATTGTTATAGTTCTGTTGCCGGCGCGGCGACCTCAGATGAGGATGGCGCGGCGAAATCAACTAAATCGCGAGACCTTTCATGTTCAAAACGACGAGGTTATTACGGTTTGCCCACCTGTGGCAGCCGTTATCGAACGTATCGCACAGAATGAGGAGAGAGCTGAATGTTTGCAAACCGTAAAATTGTTATCTTGGTCGCTGTCTTCGCTGCGTTAGCACTGCTGGCTGCCCCCGTGCTGGCGGAACACCCGGTCTACTCCGACCTGCCTGATCTAGGTGGACGAGAGATTACGGTGGCCGTCGAGAACGCTTATGCACCTTTCCAGTTTGAAGACCCGCGCGCAGCCGGCCCAATCGGCTTCGACTATGACCTGATCAACGAACTCGCATACCGCCTTAACTTCACGCCGGTTTTCGAGGTCACCAGCTGGGAAGTGCAAATGGCCGCCGTCGGGCAGGGCCAGTTTGATATGGGTGTGAACGGAATCTCGATCAAAGAAGAACGCATGGAGATCGTCAATTTCAGCGACCCGTATGTGACAATGGAGATCTTCCTGCTCGTGCGCGAGGGAGAAGACCGTTTCACGTCGATCGAGGAGTTTGGCGCCAACCCGGATCTGCGTCTTGGTGTAATGAGCGGCGGCGCCAATTACTGGCTGGCACAGGGGTATATCGCCGATGGCTTGCTGACTGAGGATCGAGTGATCGTCTATAACGGTTTCGGCGAGGGTGTGCTGGCGCTGGTCAACGGCGATATCGACGCCATCCCGGCCGATGCTTCAGCCGCTGGCGGCTTCGTCAACGCAATGGGCGCCCCTGTTGAGCTAGTGGGCGATGCGCTCGACTCGGATGATTTCGGCATCATCTTCCCCAAAGAAGGCAGTGAAGAGCTGATCGCGGCCGTCAACGCAGCGCTGGAAACCATGCGCGAAGATGGCTTCCTCGATTTTCTCGCTTACAAGTGGCTAATTGTGTTCTCGCCTGCCGCGGCCAGCTAGGGCACGCGCGGGCTAAACCATCGATCAAAGAAGAGGAGGTTTGCCCTCCTCTTCTTTGCTATCGGCTCTGTTGAGCGACGACGGTAAGCCCAGCATCTTTATGACGTTGTTCACTTCTGCAAACCGGCCCGCCACGTTGAATGGCGATGCCCGGCCCAACCCCCAAAAGCGCAACATCCTGATTCAGCGGCTTGCGCGCGCGCCTTGGTGGCTGCTGATCATCCTCGGCGGCGTGTTGATCTTCGTGATTGGCGTGGCCGACAGCACGACTTACCAACAGGCGTGGGCTGAGGTGCGCACCGGCATTTGGACGACCATCTGGGTCTCGGTGGTTGCTTATGCGCTGGCGCTGATACTCGGCCTGATCTTAGCGCTGATGCGGCGGCCGTCGCGTTCACTGGCGTACAACATTTTGATTTACCAGCCAGCGACGGTATTCGTCGAGGTCATCCGCGGCATCCCAACGCTGGTGCTCGTCTTCTACGTGACGCTGGCGCTGGTGCCAGAGCTGGTGGGTTTGGCAAATCGGCTCGGCAACAGCCTGCTCGATAATGAAATCCTCTTGTTCGGTTTAGCTGAAAACCTCGCAGCGGTCACCGTGCGCGATATTCCCACGGTCAACCGCGCGATCGTCGCCCTCGCTGTCAGCTATGCGGCTTTTCTCTCCGAGATCTTCCGCGCTGGCATCGATAGCATCGATCTTGGCCAGCGTGAAGCGGCGCGCAGCCTTGGTATGACCCAATGGCAGATCATGCGCTTCATCATCCTGCCGCAGGCGATTCGCAACATCCTGCCCGCCCTCGGCAACGATTTCATCGCCATCCTGAAAGAAAGTTCGCTCGTCTCGATCGTCGGCGTGCGCGATATCACCCGCGCCGGACAGACGTTCGCTGCAGCGACATTCACCTTCTTTCAAGCGTACAATATCGTTGCGCTCACTTATCTGGTGCTGACGCTCTCACTCTCGATGATCGTCAAAGGCATCGAGATCTACCTGTCGCGCGGGCGCCCCAGCGAGTAGCCGCGCCTGCGGCTGGCGGCGGTCTCAAAACCATGACCGCGCTGCTGTGGATCAAAAGCTTAGAGCGCCGCCAGCCCGCCGAAAACCTCACAGGCTTTAAAATGCCTGCCCCATAGTGGCGATTACTGCCAATTCTCCAACGCTCGCTTGACCGCGCTAAGAAAGGCATCGGCTCCAGCGCCGTCAAGGATGCGATGATCGAAAGTCAAAGATAGATAAACCATTGGCCTGATGGCGAGGACATCGCCCGTTTCGGTCTCAAGCACGCGTGGGCGTTTTTCGATCGCCCCCACACCTAGGATCGCCGCCTGCGGCTGGTTGATGATCGGCGTGGCGAAAAGCGAGCCGCTCGTGCCATGATTCGTGACCGTGAACGTGGCCCCAGCCACATCGTCGGGCTGAAGCCCGCCGCCCCGCGCACGCGCAGCGAGGTCGTTGATCTCCGCCGCCAAGCCGAACAGCGACTTGCGCTCTGCATATTTGATCACTGGCACGATCAGCCCTTCGTCAAGCGCGGTCGCCATGCCGATATGGATCGCCGGGTGCAGCTTCACACCCGCGGCATCCCAGCTCGAGTTAACGTGCGGGTGAGCGACCAACGCCGCAGCCGCCGCCCCGATAAAATATGCCGTATACGTCAGATTAACGCCCCGCGCGGCGAACGCCGCTTTGTGGGCATGTCGATGAGTTTCAACTGCGGTTAAGTCCGCCTCCATGACCGTCGTCACGTGAGGGCTGGTCTGCTTGCTGCGCACCATGTGATCGGCGATAGCGCGGCGCATGGCGCTTAGAGGGATGATCGTACCGCTTTCCGAGGACGCGCTCACGGGCCGAGAGGGGGCTGTCTCCGCCAACTGAGCTGCTGGCGCGGCAGCGGCGCGCTCAAGATAAGCCAGTACATCGCGCTTGGTGACGCGACCGCCGCTGCCTGTGCCGCGCACCTGCCGCAGATCGATCGCATAACGCGCGGCTAACTGCGAAACGATCGGCGAGATGAGCGTTCCCAGCGCCGCATCTCGCTCATGTTCCAAGCCCCCAGCCCCCGGTGTGGGCTTGCGCGCTGCCATACCAGCAACCGCCATGCTGGCGAAAGTCGCCACATCGCCCTTTGTGATGCGCCCACCCTGCCCAGTCCCCGGCACCTGAGTCACATCGACCCCCAGTTCAGCGGCCATACGCGCTGCGACCGGGGTTGCGCCGGGGGCCGGCAGCCCCGCCGAGGCTGGGGCTTCGCCGGAGGCTGGCCGAGAAGTTTCCTGCCCGGCCGGCCCCTCTACCGCCTCGATCGTCTCATCAGGCGCGCCAATGTAGGCCAGCAGCTCGCCCATTTTCACCGTAGTTCCCTCCGGCACGACGATCTTGAGCAGTCTTCCATCGACCGGCGAAGGAACTTCGGTTGTCACTTTATCTGTATCTACCTCGAGCAGGGGTTCGTATTGCGCGACCGGCTCTCCCTCGCGCTTCAACCAGCGCGTGATCGTCCCTTCGACGATCGACTCGCCGAGCTGCGGCATGATGATTTTCGTCGCCATGTTATCTTCCTCTCGTAAGTGCAGCTCAGTAGGCGGCCAACGCGCGAACTGCCGCTTCGATCTTGTCCGGGTTGAGCATGAAAGCCGCCTCGAGATCATCGTTAAAGGCGACGGCAGGCACATCGGGCGAGGCGAGCCGCCGAATAGGCGCATCCAGCCACTCGAAGGCATGCTCGGCGATGATAGCGCTCACTTCACCGCCAATGCCTCCGCTCAGGCTGTCTTCGTGCACGATCAAGACTTTGCCGGTCTTGCGCGCAGAGGCGAGGATCGTCTCGCGATCAAGGGGGTAGACCGTCCGCAGGTCAACCACTTCAACGCTGATCTCATCGACAGCGGCACGCTCAGCGGCGGTCAGGCTGTAATGCGTCATCAATCCATAGGTGAACAGGCTGAGGTCGATCCCTTCGCGGCGCACAATCGCCTTGCCGATCGGCTCGGTGTAGACCCCTTCTGGAACCTCGCCGCGAATGGTGCGATACAGCCCTTTATGCTCAAAATAGACGATCGGGTCTGGGCTGCGGATGGCAGCGATCAACAAGCCTTTCGCGTCATAGGGAGTTGAAGGGATAACGCATTTCAATCCCGGTGTGCTGGCGAACAGCGCTTCGTTGCTCTGCGAGTGGTACAGCGCCCCATGAATGCCCGCGCCATAAGGGGCGCGCACGACGATCGGGCAGGACCAATCCCCATTAGAGCGATAGCGAAAAAGCGCCGCTTCATTCAAAATCTGGTCAACAGCCGGCAGGATGTAATCCGCAAATTGAATTTCGGCGATTGGCCGCATCCCCACCAGCGCCGCACCGATCGCAAGCCCAACGATCGAAATCTCCGCGATCGGCGTATCGACCACGCGCAGCTCGCCAAAACGATCATACAGCCCGTCGGTCGCCAAAAAGACGCCGCCTTTCACGCCCACATCTTCGCCCAGCACCATCACAGTGGGGTCGGCAGCCATCGCATCATGCATGGCTGAGCGGATCGCGTCAATAAAGGTCATTTCAGGCATCAAAAATGCTCCCTAATCCAAATCTTTTATTCGGCATCATCGCCGTAAAGATGATCGAACAGCGTCTCGACCGCTGGATTGGGCGACTGCTCGGCGATCTCGATCGCCTTATCCACCTCAGCGGCGATGCGCGCCTGAAAGGCGGTGATCTCATCTTGGGTGATCAGGTCATGTTCGAGCAGATACTGCTGCAGCCGCGTGATCGGGTCGCGCGCTCGCCACATCTCGACTTCCTCGCGCGAGCGATACTTCGTGTCGTCATCGGCATTGGAATGCGGGCGCAAGCGGTAAGTCTTGCACTCAAGTAAGGTGGGGCCGCCGCCGGCGCGCGCCCGCGTCAACGCCTCATGAGCGGCTTCATAAACCGCTAATAGATCATTGCCATCGACGATGACGCCTGGCATGCCATAGCCCGAGGCTTTCGCGGCGACATCGGGCACAGGCAGCTCACGCTCTAGCGGCACAGAAATTGCGTATTGATTGTTTTGACAGACAAAGACGACCGGGAGCTGGTGAATTCCGGCGAAACTAATCCCTTCGTGCCATGCCCCCTCAGCCGCTGCACCTTCTCCAAAACACGTCATCACAGCGATGTCGTCTATGCCCTGTGCCCGCAGCCCCAGCGCGATTCCAGAGGCATGAACCAGATGGCTGCCGACTGAACTTGAACCGCTGACCAACCGCAGCTTTCGGCTGCTAAAATGGCCGAACATCTGCCGGCCTCCGCTCGATGGATCGCCCGCTTTGCCCATGGCATGCATGAAAATATCGACCGGAGACTGCCCCATCGCCAGCGTCAGCGCGAGGTCGCGATAATATGGCACAACATAGTCGTGCCCGATGCGCAGCGCCAGCGCACAGCCGAGCTGCGACGCTTCTTGGCCGGCCCCGGTGATGACGAAATGCGTGCGCCCCTGACGGCTAAGCAGCCATAACCGATCATCAACAGTACGCGCGAGCATCATGCCGTGGAGCGCCCAGCGTAGCCGTTCTTCTGATAAACCCACCTGCGCATGCCGCGGCACGGTTTTAATTTCAGCCATTGATCCTCCAGATTGCTTTTGGGTACGTTACAACAATTATATCAGCGAATTGCGATCTGCTGGCTGCACACTGGCTGCACATTGAGCAAATAGTAGTTTGACGGAACGAAAACGGTCCACCACTGCGCACGATCTCGTCGAGCACAGGCAACCAACTTCCAGTATGATTTTTTTATTGGCCGCGCATCGAAATTCGCATTGGTAGGGAGAGATGGGATGAAACTCGCGATCGCCCGCGCAACGTCAGTTTTTGCCGCGCTGTTATTGATGTTGATCGTCTGTCAAAACGCTCTCGCTCAAACGAGTCCAGCCGAGCCGGATCCCAACGCTCGCATCATATGGCCGCCGCCGGTTTATGTGCTGCGCGGCGCTTTCGAAGTGCGCGGCTCGGCTTTTCTCGAGGATATGTTCGGGCACTATCTTGAGTTCCGTCCGCTCAATGCTGATCTCAGCCCGGTGGAGGAAGCGGGTTGGCAGCCGGTATCGCCGCCCAACGCGAGGCCGATCGTGGAAGATGTGCTCGGCGTATGGGATACGACCGTGCTTGAAGACGGCCTCTATGAGCTGCGTTTGACCGTGCTGCTGCGCAGCGGCGCAACCATCATCGCCCAAGTGGGGCCGCTACGTATCGAAAACGCCCCTCCGCCGTTCGCCCTAGCCGAGACGCCTTCGCCTGAAGCTACGGCTATCGCGCCTTCCGAAACGCCAACTCAAGCGTCCGTCCAGCCGGTCGGTGACCCCCCGCGAGCAACGGCGCGGTTGAATGCGAACGTCCGATCTGGCGACAGCACTGCGTATCCCATTATCAGCGCATTGATGGCGAATCAAACCGCACCCGTCGTCGGTATCAGCAGCACCGGCTCCGGCTGGTGGGTGATCACGCTGCCAGATGGAAGTCGAGGCTGGGTTTCACCGACCGTCGTCATCGTGACCGGCGATACCACGGGCTTGCCTGCGGTCACGCCGCCGCGTTCACCTGCGCCCCCGGCCGCTCCGACGACCACGCCCGGCCAACCAGCGCCAACATCGCTACCCGCCAGCAACCTCCCAGACGCAGTGCTGGCCGACGTCCGTTTTGACCGACCGCTTGTTTCAGGACAGGCGTTCCAAATCTTCCTCACCGTCCGCAATGACGGCCCCGTCGCGATGCCATCGGTTCCCGTCGCCTGCAATTTTACGCCGATGAGCGCGTTCTTCAGCACGGAGGTCGGCGCGTTGGGGCCGGGTGAGCGGCGCGATGTCGCCATCACAGCTCGCCTCGATTTCGCTGGCGGCATTAATGTGACCGCCAACTGCGCGGTCGACGTCAATAACATCGTGCAAGAGAGCAACGAAGCGAACAATTTCTTTAACGTCACCACATTTCTCGCCAACCCGTGAGCGCGGAGCGGATCAAAAGGGGGTGTTCGAACGTGAACACCCCCACTCGCCGCTCACATGATGCCAAACTTTTCCCACGCCTCGACGGCGCTCATCCCTTCATCAAGCGCCTGCTTGACGCGTTTCTCGCCGCGCGCTTTTTCTAGCGCTTCGCTGAAGGTTTGTTCGACCGCGTCTTGGGGGACGATCACGACGCCATCGAGATCGCCAAAGACCACATCGCCGGGACGAATCGACACGCCAGCGATCTCGACCGGCACGCGGAAATCGATCACCTTGCCGCGCGGCCCCTGATCTTGCGCGTAGCTCGCGATTCCGAATGTCGGAAAATTGAGGGCGAGAATTTGCCGGGTGTCGCGGTAGCAGCCATCAAGCACCGCGCCAACCGCACCAAGCTTGATCGCGCGCGTGCTCATCATTTCTCCCCACAGCGCATAACGAGGGGAGGCGCCGGTGCACACATAGACCTCGTTGCGTTTTAAATCGTCGAGCGCGTGGAACATCAGCCCAAACGGCTCGGCCATCAATGGGTTGGCGCTGCCTTCGACGTTCGCCCCGAACACATCGGCTTCGAGCACGGGCATCGCCCGGCCGATCGTCACCATATCCGGACGGATTGGCTTGATCGTATGCGGCAGGAATTGGTGCGTTAGCCCAAGCACATCCATCACGTCACCAACGACGGCGGTGAACAGCTCGCGGCGCGCCAGCGCAAATAAGTCATCATCCCCATTCCACAGCGGCATCGTTCTTCCTTTCGGCTTAGGCTTTTGCGCTGCACCGCCCGCGCAGCGCACATCGCTTGTCTCATCCTGTCCCAAACTTTAGGCAGTTCATGCCGTTCTGTCAACCGAGGCAATGCGGCTCTGCATGCTGGGCTGCCGTTGGTTCATCGGCCATCACTCGGGGTAAAATGAGCGTTGTTCTAAGTTGTTGAACAGGAGGGCGCACGCGTCTGTTAGGACGACCATTAACTATAAAAACAAACAGAGTAAGAGGTTTGGACGGGTAAAATCTGCTTCGCAAAGCATGAACTAGGGAGCACACTTATGACCGGCACAGCAGCACCATGTCGCATCAACGAGGTGATCTTCGGTCGCAGCTTGAACGGACTGCGCCTCGAAAATGACCTGTTAGCGACCACCATCTTGCTGGATAAGGGCGCTGATATCTATGGACTGATCTACAAGCCGAAAGGACTTGACGTACTGTGGAAAGCGCCATGGGGCATCAAAGAACCGGCCCGCGGCTTCGACTCCGCTTTCGACACAATGACCGCATGGCTAGAGTCGTATGCTGGCGGCTGGCAAGAACTATTTCCCAATGGTGGCGACCCCTGCACCTATAAGGGCGCAGCGCTCAACTTCCACGGCGAAGCCTCAGTGACAGCGTGGCATGCCGAGATCGTCGAAAGAGGAGGCATGGCCGCCGAAGTGCGCTTGTGGACGCGCTTATTCCGCAGCCCGTTCCGCATTGAGCGATCCATGCGCGTGGAGGCAGGAAAACCCGTGCTGATCATCCGCGAGCGAATCACCAACGAAGGCGGTGAGGACATGGACTACATGTGGAGCCACCATCCCGCTTTTGGCGCGCCCTTTCTCAGTGACCGCTGCCGCATCGATACCGGCGCGCGCGCGCTGCTGTGTGATGATCTGTACGCAGGATCGCACAATCCGCTGAAACTGGGCACACAATATCCGTGGCCACTGGCTGAGGGCGTCGATATGTCGGTCGTGCCCGGGCAAGACACCCCGCGCGATACGCTGGGATATTTGCAGGATTTTGAGACAGGATGGTACGGCATCACAAATACTGAACTCGGCTTCGGCGTTGGGTTGGTTTGGGATAAGTCGATCTTTCCTTACGCGTGGTTCTGGCAGGAAATGAACGCCAGCAGCGGCTTCCCGTGGTACAAGAATGTTTATGTCATGGCGATCGAACCCGCTTCCAGCATACCGGGCCAAGGGCTGGTCAATGTGATGGAAAAAACCGGCACGCATCGAACGTTAGCGGCTGGCGCTTCTGTTGAGACGGAACTGCGCGCTGTATTCTACGAGTCGACCGTTGGCGTTCGCCGAATTGAGCGCGATGGTAAAGTCATCATCGAATAGGAGTTTTCATGGACGATCACTTGATGCAAAAAGAGCAGTTCATCCCATTTGCTGAGGGTCTAGATCACCCTGAAGGGGTGGCATGGGGGCCAGATGGCTTCTTGTATGCCGGCGGCGAGGCGGGCCAAATCTACTGCGTGACAGTCGATGGCGAAGTGACGCAGATCGGCAGCACGGGTGGTTTCATCCTCGGCATGGCGCACGATGCAGCGGCCAATGTTTATGCCTGCGACCTCGCCCATGGAGCGATCATGAAGATTACGCCTGCGGGCCACGTGTCAAAATACTCTGATAATGCCGCGCCGATCCCAGCGCCCAACTATCCCGTCTTCGATGCCAGCGGCAATCTTTACTTCTCGTCTTCTGGAAGCTGGCACGGCAATAATGGGGCGATCTACCGCGCACGGCCGGGCGGGACGACTGAAGTCATCAGCCGAGATTTCACCCTGTTCCCCAATGGCATGGCGCTCAGCCCTGACGGCGCATATCTCTACATCGTCCTCTCCAACAAGCCCGGCGTCGAACGAGCGCGCATTCAGCCGGATGGCACGCTGGGATCACCTGAACCCGTCGTCACGCTTGAACGCACCGTGCCCGACGGGCTGGCCTTTGATATCGAGGGCAACCTTTACATCTCCTGCTATACACCCGACCGCATTTACCGCCTCTCTCCCTCCGGCGAGCTGAGGGTCTTAGTCGAGGATTGGGAGAGCACCACCATCTCAGCGCCGACCAATATCGCCTTCGGCGGCGCTGAGATGAAGACGTTGTTCATTGCCAGCTTATGCCGCTGGCACTTGACCAAAGGTGAACTGCCAGTCGCCGGCCAGCGCGTTCATTACCCTTCGCTTCACTAACTAACAGCGAGAAAAACTCATGGCCAGACGGTTTGAAAACAAAGTCGCCATCATCACCGGAGCCGGCAAGGGGATTGGCCGCGCGAGCGCGCTCGCTTTCGCGCGCGAAGGCGCAGGTGTCGTCATCGCCGATCTCGATGGCGCTGCAGGAAATGAAGTCGCAGAACGCATTCGCACCGAAGGCGGCAGCGCGATCGTCGTCGAAGGCGATGTGTCGGACGAGGCGTATGTCCAGCGGCTGGTCGGCGAGGCGGTCGCCGCGTTTGGCGGCGTTGACGTGCTGCACAATAATGCTGGCGTCGTGCGCTATGGCACTGTCGTCGAGATGTCGAGCGCGGAGTGGGATTTTATCCTCAATATCAATCTGCGGGCGACGTTCCTCACCTGCAAATACAGCATCCCCGAAATGCGCAAACGCGGCGGCGGGGCGATCGTGAACACGGCCTCTGTGCAAGCTTTCGCCTCGCAGCGCACCGTCGCCGCCTATGCCGCTTCAAAAGGCGGCGTCGTGAGCCTGACAACAACGATCGCGCTCGATCATGCGCGGGAAAATATTCGCTGTAACTGTATCGCGCCCGGCTCGATCCACACGCCGATGCTCGACGATGCAGCCGAGATGTTCGGCGGCGATAATCCCTCTGGCATGCTGGAGACATGGGGAAATTTGCACCCGATCGGCCGCGTGGGAAGGCCAGAGGAAGTCGCCCAATTGGTGCTGTTCTTGTCCAGCGATGATGCCTCGTTCATCACCGGGGCTTGCTATCGGGTTGATGGCGGCCTGCTCTCATCTTTGCTTTAGGCCGCCCGTGCGGCAAAACGCGCAGAAAGAAGACATTTTCATCATGAAACTAGGCCTAGGACTTTACCGCCAGATGCTGACGCCGGACAATTTTCGTTTCGCGCGCCAAGCGGGGGCAACCCACATCGTCGCCCATTTGACAGACTATTTTCGGACTCCTGATAGTCTTTCCACCGCCAGCGGCGGGGAGGTGTGGGGCGTCTCTACGAACCGCGGCCGCCCATGGACATATGAAGAGCTGCGCGACCTAAAAGCTGCCATTAATGCCGAGGGGCTGGAGCTAGCCGCCATCGAAAACTTTGACCCATCGCATTGGTACGATGTGCTGCTTGACGGCCCCGAAAAAGCGGCTCAGCTCGAGATGCTCAAACAAATCATCCGCGATCTGGGACGCGTGGGCATTCCGGTGATGGGCTATTATTTCTCGATCGCCGGGGTATGGGGGCGCACCGACCGTGTGACCGCGCGCGGGGGCGCGCCGGCCGTTGGTTACGTGCAGGCTGAAGCGCCGGCGGAGACGCCGATCCCCAATGGGACGGTCTGGAATATGGTCTACGACCCGGATGCGCCGCCCGGCAGCATACCGCCAGTCACTTATGAACAGATGCGCCAACGCCGGGCCGACTTTTTGAACGCCCTGCTGCCCGTCGCCGAAGAGGCGGGCGTCCGTCTGGCCGCCCATCCTGACGACCCGCCGTTACCGGTGCTGCGCGGCACAGCGCGCCTGATCACCCGTCATGCCGATTATCAAACATTGGTCGATGAATTTCCCAGCCCGGCCAATGCCCTTGAGTTCTGCATCGGCACATTGGGCGAGATGATCGAAGGCGACATTTACGAAACGATCGACCATTTCAGCCGCGAAAAGCGAATAGGCTACATTCATTTTCGCAACGTGCGCGGCAAAGTGCCGAACTATCACGAAGTGTTCGTGGATGAAGGTGATATCGACATGCTGCGCGTGATCCAGATTTTGCACCGTAACGCCTATGACGGCGTCCTCATTCCCGACCACACCCCGCAGATGACATGCGCCGCGCCGTGGCACGCGGGCATGGCCTATGCGCTCGGCTGGATGCGAGCCGCCATCACCGCTGTTGAACGTTTTGGCTGACGAGCAAAACCTAAAACAGATGCGGCACCGAGGATCTCAATCGGTGCCGCATTGCGTGACTACTGCTGTGTTGCGAGACTGAGTTGGCTACGGGGTGATGAACGGAATACCGCTGCAGTCGCCATCGAAATAGCCGCCAGAGGTGGGGGCATTCAAATACCATGAATTCCCGTAATTGGTCTTCCACCAATCTTGGCCACCTGATTGATAGCGCCCGATCGGGATTAACTCACCCATCGCAACTTGATCGAACAGGTAGGAAATATCTTCGATCGGCTGAACGTAGACGAAGGTCGGCGATACGATCACGATACGGCACGGGCCTGATGGCGTCGGCGTTGGCATCGGCGTCGGCGGCGGTGGCGGCGGCGCGGGCACATCGGTGGGTGGCGGCGGTGGCGGCGGCTGCGTTGCAGCAACTGCCGGCGGGTTGATCACGGGCAGGCCGGCGCAGTTTCCGCTGCCGGTTGCTGCAGAAAGCGCCACCCACCCGTTGACGCCGTTGTAAACGACGTTATACCACGCACCATCGGGAGAAATACCGAGTATGGTCGCCTGTGCGCCGCCGGGCAGTACAATTAAAATCGGTGAGCTTTGGGTTGCGCTCTGGCGGATGTTTGCCCCGCCCGAGAACACCGGTGTCGCTACACAGCCCTCAACCGGAGGCGCGACAGCCTCGACTGGGGGCAGCGCGCCCTCGCAACCACCCGCGCTCACTGGCGTATAGCACAGCGTGAACGGCTGAACGCCAGCCCCAGGCGTATAGCCGATCTCGAGCTGGTAACTCGCGACGCTAGACGGAATGCGCAGGCGCGCCCCAAGCAGCGACGCATCGACGACGGCGCTAATTCGGCCCTGCGTCTCGTCACTCAGCCGCGCTCGAACACCCGCATCTGGCAGGCCGCTGTCGATATAGAGATAAGCAGGTTCAAGCAGGGCATCGAATGTGTAAAGTGCTAAAGGCGATGCTTCCGTCACCTCGCCGCCGATGGCGACGCCGACCGGTAGCCCAACCGGCTGAAGCGGCGACTCGCTCTGTAGGACGACAATCACCGTACCACCGGCAGACACTGTGTCAACTTCGACGATGTAGTCTCCAGCTGTCAGATAAGTCGACAGCGTGATGATCAGACTCGCGCTTTCATTTGGCTGGCTGGCGACTGACACGCCATTGCGCAAGAGGGTGAGCGTCGGCTGCGCGACCTCAGCCAGCGCTTGAATGACGACGGCGCTGTCTTGCGCCAGCGAGTAGCCTAGGCGCGCTGGCGCTCCGGCACCCTCAAGGGCAACGACAACGGGCTGATTAACCGTGAGCGTGCCGACGATGTCTTGGGCTGCGACCGCGCCAGTCATTATCAGTGAAGCCAGCACAAGGGCAAAAAACCATAGTTTGCTGCGATACATAACATTCCTCCAAAGGAAAAAAAGATAGTCCTTATTTTATCGATGTTTTATGTTGAGAGAGCATAAAAAATATATATATATTTGATCAATATAATCAATTGATTTTGTAGAGGCTATCAAGTCGCCGCAGCGTGAAGCAGTTGAAAATGCCTTTAGGGCGTTAGGGTCAGCGCCTCGGCAGGGAGAGGGCGCACCAGCTCAACCGGCTCACTGCCGTCATGGTAGATCAAAATGCGCCGCGGGAAGACGTGCAGTTGGCTACCCTCTTCGGGAGCAATTGACTTGGGCAGGTACATTTTGAGACCATCTAATCCATCAACATCGAGCAGCGCTCGCCGGTAATGGCCAAGATCGCTAACCTGCTCAACCACCGACGGCCAAGCCTCGCCGTGAGAGACGGGCAGCACTGCCAGATCTTCTGGCCGAATGGCGACCGTTACCGTTCCTTCGGCCAATTCAACATCCGGCGTTAAGGCCAGACCGCCGACCAGCAGCCTGCCGCCGCGCACTTCGCCTCTGAGCAGGTTCATCGCGCCGATAAAATCGGCGACAAACAGCGTTCTTGGATTTGCGTAAATCTGTGCTGGGGCGGCCAATTGTTCAATCCGGCCCTCATTCATCACCGCGATGCGGTCGGCCAGCGTTAGCGCTTCTTCCTGATCGTGGGTGACAAAAATAGCGGTGATCTTCAAGCGGCGCTGAATGCGGCGCAGTTCTTCGCGCAGGCGCACGCGCAGGATGGCATCGAGGCTGCTAAAGGGTTCATCGAGCAACAAGACTTTCGGCTCCAGCACTAACGCGCGCGCCAGCGCCACGCGCTGCTGCTGCCCCCCCGAAAGCTGCGCTGGATAGCGTTCTTCGTAGCCAGAAAGGCTGACCAAAGCCAGCGCTTCTTCCACCTTGCGCTTAATTTCTGCTTTGGGAAGGCCGCGCAGCTGCAGGCCAAAAGCGATGTTGTTAAATACCTTCATGTGGGGCCACAGCGTGTATTTCTGAAATACCATCGCGGTGGGACGCCGATTGGCTGGCACCAGCGTCATCACATCGCCATCAATGTGAATTTCGCCCTCTGTCGGCGTTTCGAAGCCGGCGATCATGCGCAGAAGCGTACTTTTGCCACAGCCTGAGGGGCCAAGGATACACATGAATTCGCCATCATGAACCTGCAAATCAATGGCATCGACCGCCACGACGCTGCCAAAACGCTTTGTCAGCCCCACGAGATTCAGTGTCGCCATATCCTGTTCCCTTACACTCCAAAACCGGCCGTCAAATAACCACCGCGCAGCAGGCGCTGGGCGACGATCAGCAAGATGAGCGACGGCAGCCACAGGACGAACGAGACGATCGCCCCATACTGGACAATGAGCTGGCTGTTAATGAGCGAATACATTAGCACGGGCATCGTGACCACGCGCGGAAGGCCGATCAAAAGCGCGCCCTGTGCTTCATAAAAAGTACTGACGAAGGTCAGCAAAATGGCCGCGCTGAGGGCCGGCATAACCATCGGCAGCGTGATACGAATGAACACTCGCAGCCGCGATGCGCCCACATCGAACGCCGCTTCTTCGAGCGCCTGATCGACTGCCTGAAAGGCAGCCGTCGGGATCCAGATCATTAGCAGCAGTGTGTTCACAAGCTGGATCAAGATGACGCCCTGCACAGTGCCGATCAGATTGAGACGGAAAAAGATCACGGCAATACTGACATAGAGACCGAAGCGGGGGAAGGCATTCACCGCGAGAAATGAGAGCAGCAGCGCCTGCCGGCCGGGGAAGCGCAGCCGCGCAAAGGCGTAAGAGGCCGGCAAGCAGATGATGGCCGAAAGTGCAGTGACCACCAGCGCGAGCACAATGCTGAACGGCAGCGCCTGCGCGATATCGGCGCGGGAAAATGTACGCTCCCAAAAGCTGAGACCAAACTGGGTCGGGATCAGCGAGGGGTACTGCCAGCGCTCGGCGAACGCCCATAAGACGACCGAGTAAATCGGCCCTAAAATGACGATGATCAACACGATTAGCGCCAGCCAGCCGAAACCGTCGCGGCGGATCATCGCGCTGAAACTGGCAAGCACACTTTTGATCACACCCTCATCGACCAACGGGGTACGCGGCTGCTGCGCGGGAACGGTCGTCATGACTTTTCCTGCCCAATACGCTGTTGAACGACAGTGCGGACATACAGCAGGCCGACGAACGCACAGATGATGAAGGTGATTACTGCCTGTGTCTCAGCGACATCAGGACGGCGATAGAGGCCGAACGTCTGCTGCATGAAGACGCCCATCATCTGCGGCGCGGCCGGGCCGAGCAAATAAGGAATAGTAAAGCTACCGAAAATGCCGAGGAAATTGAGCGAGAAGACGATCAGCACTGGTCTCGTGATCTGTGGCAGAATAATGCGCCAGAAGATTTGCCAGCTGTTGGCGCCCACATCGCGCGCGCTCTCGATCAGCGAGTCGCTGACTTGGCGCAGGCCAGCGGTCAGGATCAGCACAGTGAACGGGATCGACTCCCACAGCAACGCAAAAATGATCCCCTCCGGTTTCAAATATGGGGTGCGATAGCCTGTGAAGCCGAGGGTTGACAGGATCGTATCCAGCGTACCACGCGTGCCCAAGAAGCGGATCAACGCAAATGCGAGGATAATGCCCGGCACGAACAGCGGGAACAGCGCCAGTACCTGCACAGCGGCAGCCAGCCGCCCCGTTGAAAAACGCAGATAAAGGGCGAGCGGGAAGCAGAAGATAAAGATCGCCGCCAGCGTGATCAGCGTAACCTGAAACGTAAAGATCAAGTTGGAAACGCTGATCGGGTCTTGGAAGAAATCAACGTAACGAGAGATCGATAACCCGGGATTGCCATCGACATCAACCGTGAGAGTACGCACGATCGACTGAGTGGCTGGAAAGAAGATCAACAGCAGCATCAGCAGCAGCGGCGGGGCAATCAGCAGATAGGCTGCCAGCACTGTGCGCCGCTGGCGCGCTTCGGTCGCTTTAGTTAGAGACATAAGTGAACTCGCTACATATTTACTGACAGGGAAGAGGGGCACCGGCGCACAGTGCCCCTCGCTCAGTCTAGAACGCGATGCGGTTAGCTGTTGCGATCGATGTTGGTCGCAACGTTATTGTACCAACCCTCGACCATGGCCGCGCTGTAAGCGCCGCCTGGCCACGTCGGCACGCGGTCCGTGATCACGCTGGTGAACTGCGTTTGCAATTCCTGCGGCAGCAAGTCCCAGTTCACGGCCGGAAAACCACCGATCTCCATGACCACACTTTCTTGAACGGGGATGGTCAGCAGGAAGTTGGCCAGCGCCAGCGCGCCTTCGGGGTTGCTTGCATTGACGGGGATCGCTGCCGATGCATAGCCACCGGTGAACGGAAGGTCTTGAAGCTGCGTGAGACGCGTGCTCTCGGGCAGCAGGCCGAGGTTCAGCGCCTGCAGCGCCTGATCTGACCACGCCGTGATCATATTGACCGAACCGTTGGCGAACAGTTCAAGCACTGGCGTATTGCCAGCCGGGTAAGCGCCGCCTTCGTAAATCGAGCTGTGAATGCTGCTCAGCAGGTCCCAAGCCAGCGAGAACTGCTCGATCAAATCTTCACGCGCTTCGCCGGGCACGAACAAGCTCGGGTCTCGCCCGGTCACTTCGAAGATCGCGCGGGTGACCATGGCTGCGCCGCTGCCGCCGCGGTCTGGGCGGTTGTAGACGAATTGGCCGGGGTTATTCTTGATCCACTCGATCAGCTCGGCATAGGTCGTCGGCACTTCGTCTTCGGCGACAAAATCGCTGTTGTAGGCCAAAAGCACCTGCGAACCGCGGTAAGGCAGCTCTTGCGGCAGGCGGTTGGTCGCCGGGTTAAGGTTGACCAAATTGGGAATATCCTCTTCGGTCAGCTCGCGGAACAAACCAGCTTCGACCCACTCCGCCTGCGAGTCCGGGTCAATTTGCTCGAACAAATCGACCAACGGGTCATCGCCGGTCTCAAGGGCGGCCAGCGCGCGATTGGCAATATCGGTGGTGCCGCCGCCAACGCCACGCACGATCGTCAAAATGACTTGATACTGCGGATACTCGGCCTCAAAAGCGGGGATGATGAAGTTCGTCCACCAATCGCTGATGTTGGTATCTGAGCCGGTATACACATAGATCGGGGTACGCTGCTGCGCCTGTACACTTAACCCAGCGACAAGTAGAAGTAGCGCAATCAGCAGCGTGAAACGTGATTTCATAATACCTCGCTCCTCTGTAGAAAATGTAGATTCGGCATTAGGATAATAACGAAACTCTCGCTCAGCTTTGTTAAGGGAGTAAGCCTATTTGTTTAACAATTCTCCATCGAGTGCTTAATAAACTGTACTATAATCTAGCGATACTGCAAAATGTTAAGGAGCAGAAAGTGTAATGCCGAACCCTACTTCAGGCCCTGTGATCATCCATCATATGGCCGCGCTCGAGGAGTCGCCTTTTCCGCCCAACTCGCTGGAGGCTGTGCGCGCATGCTTAGAGGCGAACGCCGCTTTCATCGAGATCGACGTGATGCCGCTGCGCGCTGAAGACTACCTGCTCGTTCACGATCCCGTTTTGGAAAACGAGACGACCGGCAGCGGCCCAGTTGACGGCATCATGCCCGATGATGCCATCAACCTGTTCATCAAGCATCGCGGCGCCGCGACGCCCTACCGGCCAGCCTTGTTAAGCGACATCGTTACGCTGCTGCTGGACTCTGGCGGCAGCTCGCGCTTACAAATCGACTATAAGGCTGTGCTGCCGATGGCCGATGATGAACCGCTGCGCCGGCTACTACGGCTGATCGAACCGCTTGGGCAGCGTGTGCTCGTCAGCAGCGGCGCCGACTGGCATCTGCGCCGGCTGCGGCGGTTAGCGCCGTGGCTCGATCTGGGGTTTGACATCGGCTTCTACCTCGATTATCGACCACAGCCGGCAGACCCGCGCATGCCGCCTTTCAGGCTGGGCGCCTACGGCTATCATGATGATCACGTGCTGGCCGCGCGCGAGCTGCTGCCCGCCGCCGACTATCTGGCCGAACGCTGTGAGGTGCTGCGGCTCGCCCTTCCCGATGCCAGCACATGGTATGTGAACCATCACCTGATCGATCATTGTCTGAAGGATGGTTTCAACATGGCTGAATGGCTGTTTGGGCACGGCATCACGCTCGATGCGTGGACGTTAGACGTTGGCAGAGACGGCATCGCAGAGCGCGCACCGCGCCTGCGCGATGCGGGCGTTGCTCAATTCACAACCAACACACCGCGAGCGCTCGCCGCGCTGCTTAAGAGCGCAGGGGACGCATAAACGCGCTGAGCGTCTTAAGCAGCGCGGCGAGTCATTCCCAATTGACGCCCTGTGACGCGAACATGCCAAGTACTTCGTAGGCCTGCACCGTTTCGCTGCGGCCTTTAACTTTGAGCTGGCCGAGCAGGCGCGCCCTGACTCGACCGTCGATCAGCGCCTGCGTTGCGCCGCTGATTAAGATCTGCCCTCCACTGCTGATGGCCTGCAAACGCGCCGCCAAGTTGACTGTATCGCCGACCGCGGTGTAATTCATAAGATCAGGCGCGCCAACATTGCCTACGACGGCGCGCCCACTATGAATGCCAAAGTTCAAATTCATCCGTCTTTCTGGCGCCAACTGCTGGTGAAACGCGGCCAAAATCGAGCGGATATGCAGCGCTGTTTCCACTGCTCGCAGGGCATGGTCGGGCTGTGGCAGCGGGGTGTTGTACAGCGCCATCACGCCATCGCCCATGAACTTGTCGATTGTGCCGCCATGTTCGCGAATCAAGCTGACCATCATCGTGTGATAGGCATTTAAGATCGCCAGCAGCGCTTCGGGTTCGATGCGCTCGGAGAGGCTGGTGAATCCTTCCAAATCGGCGAACAAAACCGTGATCTCTTGCAGGGTACCCCCCAGCTGGACTTTTTCCGGTTCGCGCAGCAAATGCTCGACAACAGCTGGCGAGACATAACGTTCGAACGTATCGCGGATAGCCTGCTGACGCTTGCGCAGCGCGTCCGTTTCGACTTTAGAGCGCAAGCGCGCTTTGATCCGCTCGACCAGCTCGCGCGGATTGAACGGTTTACTGAGATAATCATCGGCGCCCAGCCGCAAACCCTCAACGCGGTGATCGACATCGCTAAGCGCTGTCAGCATGATGATCGGCGTTTGAGCCGTGACAGCGCCTGATTTCAGACGGGCACACACTTCAAATCCAGACATGCCGGGCATGTTAACATCGAGGATGATCAGATCGGGCAGGTGCGCCTGTGCCAGCGCGATCGCCGTTGGCCCATCAGAGGCTTCGATCACACGCAGATCGATGCTGTTGATGATATCGACCAGCAGCTGGCGACCATTAGCATTGTCATCAGCGATCAAGACGAGCAAAGCAGCCTCCTATGACGGGCAAGCTCAGCCTAGATAAGTTCTGATCTTGAGACGCAGCTCGCGCAAGTTTATGGGTTTTGGCAGGTAGTCATCGCAGCCGGCGGCCAAAGCGCGATCGCGATCGCCCGCCATGGCGTGGGCGGTCAGCGCGATGATCGGAATATGACAAAACGCGGCATCCGCCTTCAACGAACGGGCGACTGTCCAACCATCAATGAGCGGCAGAGAAAGGTCCATGAGGATCAAGTCCGGCTTGCGCTCGCGAACAGCAGCCAGCGCGGCTTCGCCATCTTGCGCTGAACTGATTTGGTAATCGAATGGGCTAAGCGCATCAATGATCAGGGTGAGATTGTCAAGATTATCCTCAACGACGAGGATGTGTGCTCCGGCCATCCCTGCCCCGCCTTCACAATCGCGATCCGATCAGCGCGCATAAACGCTACGCCGTATTTGTAAAGCATTTCAAGTAAAAGAGCAACCAAGCACGACCGCTCACAGCGACCAGTTTGATGCCGCTGCTCGCAGTGCGACATAAAATGTGCTGCCCTGCTTGGGGGCACTTTTGACCCAAATGGCGCCGTCGTGCAGCATCACCAGCCGTTTGGCGATCGCCAAACCCAAGCCACTTCCGCTGTATTCTGCGGCTCGTGGGTCGCCTGTTTGAAAAAACTCGTCGAAAATGCGCGCCTGCTCCTGCGGCGCAATGCCAATCCCGTTATCGATGACAGCGCTAACCGCCCATAAACCATCGCTCAACCAGCCGGCGACAGGTAGTTCAAAATCGTCTGAGCGCCCGCCCGCCACGCGCACGAGCGCGATCTCGATGCGAATTGACGTCTGTCCAGGCGCCTCGGTCGAAAACTTGAGCGCATTATCAATAAGCTGGCGAAATACTCGCGCAATGCGCTCACCATCCCCATAGATCGGCGGCAAATTAGGCGGGCTGTGCAGCGAAATTGCGGCGCCATGCTCAACACACTGGGCTTCCATCTCTTGTATGAGCGCGTTGAGCAAATCATCAAGCCGAAAGGTTGAGCGATGCAGCTCCAGCTGGCCAGCTTCCAGCGCGTTAAATTCGAGCATGTTGTCGATCAGATCGACGAGCTGCGCTGCATTGCGCCGCAATTTGCCCATGCGGTCGGCCTGTGTCGCGTTCAATTCGCCATAAACCCCGCTTGCCAACAGCTCGCTGTAACCAAAGATCGAATTCAGCGGCGTGCGCAGTCGATGGCCTAACTGGTCAAGGAACTGACTGCGGGTGCGGGTCGCCTGAATGAGCTGGTTATGCAGCGCTTCGGAACGCGCCCGCTCCGCGCTGAGATCGGACAGCGTCTGGCGCAGGTCACTGTTGATGATGCGAAGCTCATCCTCAAGCTCATAGAGCGGGCCGAACAGCGCTGAGCGCAGCATCGACAGCCCTACGCCCGTGGCAGCCACAGCCACTCCTAGCGCCGCCAGCATTCCTGCCCAGCCCGAACCGAGCGCGAGCAGCCCGCTGCTCAAGAGCAACAGCAGCGTTGGCAAACGCAGCGCTGCCACCAGCGTGCGCGGTCGTGAGCGCTGGCCCGTCACTGGCGGGCTGCCCGCGGTGATGACGAGCGCGAAGGCGCCTAGGGCTGCCCCAAACTGGAGCAGACGCCCACCCACATCGATGATGGACGCGTTGAAAAATACGGATAGCATCAGCAGCAGCGGTGCAAACGCGGCCACGGCATAGGCCGTGCGCACTCCCCGGCGCAGATGAGTCGATACCAGCCACAGAAAACCCGGCGCCGCCAGATGCGCGAATAAGAGCAGCCAGCCCAAGCTCAGGCTGCCGAGGCTGCTCACAAGCAATCCCGCGCCCCAGCCCGCCAGCGCGACAGACAGCAGCGCAAGGCCAGGAAGAAGATCGCGCTGCTGGCCCAGCAGCAGCACCAAAAACTGCCCGCCTGCCGCAAGGATCAATGCTAAGCCAGCGATCAGCGCCGCGATGTGACTAGCGAGATCGGCAGCGGCAGGCCCAGCATCTACCACGTTCACGACAACGCGACTTTCTTGCTCTGGGGTTCATCCACGGCCGCGACCCTCAGCCAAACGGAATGAGGCACAGTGTAACACAGCGGCGAACGTCGACACATCGATAAAAGTTACGCCGGAGATGGCAGGCCAGTCTCCGGCGTAGTTTCGACACCTCAGGGTTTGAACTGCCCTGGGGGTGTGCCCTCAAAGACGTCTGCCTCCAGCGAGGTTTTCTTGGTCGGCGTTCGGGCGGCTGCTGAAGCCATTTCGAGCTGGCCAAGCAGCACGCTCACCTGCGCCTGCGCCGAGGGTTCGTACTCGCGGTAATTACAGATATCGCATGTCCAGGAGGGCATATTCGGCACGCTGATCACCATCCCGTGGTAAATGCCGCAGTAGGTGGCCGAGGTGGGTCGTAGCACCCCGATTTGGCAGCGTGGGCACGATGGAGCTGCGTGATCTGACATGATATCCCTCCTTGTCAGTTGCTGCGTCACGACTCCGAGAAGCGATGCTGAATCACAATCCCAAGGTCGGGCAGCGGCCAATAACGTATGATTGCTTCGCCGACGATGCGCGAGCGTTCGACCGGGCCAAAAGCGCGCGAGTCTCGGCTGTTATTGCGATTATCACCCATCAAAAAGTATTCGTTATCTCTCAACACAACATCGCAGTACTGCCCGCGGCAGCTCTGCGCCACGCTGGTTGAGTTGATGTAAGACTCGGTTAGCAGCTCGCCGTTGATGTAAACCCTGCCATCGCGCACTTCCACGCGCTCGCCCGGCAGGCCAATCAAGCGTTTGATCAGCAGCGGCTCATCGGTGCGGCCGTCATCGCCCGGCGGGTCGAACACGACGATATCGCCGCGTTGAGGAGCGCCGAACAAATAATGCAGGCGGCTGACGATCAAAAATTGGCCAGCGTGAAAACTGGGCTGCATGCTTGGCCCTTCAATGTAGAAGCGCACTGTCGCCAGGTTAACCAGTGTATAAACTAACGCGATCAACACCACTGTTTCGACCAGCTCGCGCAGGAAGCTGTTGCGCTTCAAGCGCGGCCGCGCCAGCGGTGCGGCCTCAAGATGCGTCATAAACTGCCCCTCACTGCGCGAGCAGTATCCCCCTCTCGATCGGGGCGCGCATGAGACTCATCAAAGTGAAGTAGCGCTTTAGGGGAGAAGACTAAAACAGCAGCTCGCCGCAAGACAACACTCATTTCGCTGGGTGCATAGGTTGATTATAAACCCGCTTGAGCACAGCTACAATGCGCATTTACGTTATTGGGAAAATTCTAATTGTTGAGGATGCGTCTTAGGCGTGTCGGAATTCGGTTGCTGGCGTATACTCGAATTAAAGTGGTTTCACTCGATCGGAAAGACTGGTTGGCAGGCGAACGCGTACTCGTCGTCGATGATGGGCAAGAGAACCGCCAATTCATCGTCGACTATATCTTGCGACCGAACGGGTTCGAGGCAGTCACAGCGCGTGATGGCCGCGAGGGCCTCGAGATGATCGTGCGCCACCGGCCTGATCTCATTTTGCTCGACTATCAGATGCCGCGTATGAACGGCATCGATGTCATTAAAACACTGGCCGGCAGCAACTGGAATATCCCTATCATCCTGATGACCTTTCATGGTTCAGAGGAGATCGCGGTTGAGGTATTTCGGCTTGGCGTGCGCGATTACGTGAAAAAACCGTTCACGGTCGATGAAATGCTGGCCGCGATCGAACGCAGCCTCGACGATGTGCGCCTGCGCCGCGAGAAAGAAGCGCTCACGGCCCGTCTCATTCAAGCCAACCGCGAGCTGCAAAATCGTGTTCAAGAGCTGAACGTGCTCTACAGCGTGGGGAAAAGCGTGACCTCGCTGATGGATATGGATGCGCTCTTGCCGCGCATTGTCGATGCTGCGGTCAAAATTACCGGCGCCGATGAAGCCTTTTTATACATCGTGCAGAACCAACGGTTGGTTTGCCAGGCGCAGCGTTTGCACACGCACGCGCGCGCCGAAGCGGCCCATTTTGAAGTGAGCGACCAGCTGGCGCTGCAAGCGATTGAGAGCGGCAAAACCCTTCAATATGACGGAACGATTACCTCAAAAGCTTCGCTGGCCTACGCGCCGCTCGTCCTGCGCGGGCAGGTGATCGGCGTGCTGGGGGCGCGCAATCTTTCGGCCAGCGGTCCTGCATTCACCAACCATCAAACGGCCCTGCTTAGCGCGCTGACCGACTATGCGGCGATCGCGATCCAAAATGCGCGCAACGTCGAACAGCTTCGGCAGACAAAAGAGAACGAGAAAGCGCGAATTCGCAGTACCTTCCAGCGCTTCGTGCCGCCGCAGGTCGTCGACCAAATCCTCGAGAACCCGGAAGCGCTGCGGCTCGGCGGCACGCGCCAAGAGGTGACGATCTTGTTCGCTGATATTCGCGGTTACACGGCCTTCAGCGAGAACCTGCCGCCTGAGGAAGTCGTCAATATGCTCAATGATTACCTGAGCTTGGCCGCCAATGTGATCATGTCGTATGGCGGTACGCTCGATAAGTACATGGGCGATGGATTGATGGCCATCTTCAATGCGCCCGATCCGCACCCCTACCACGTCGATGCGGCGGTCGAAGCGGCGTTAACACTTCAGCAGGCCGCGCGTGAACTGGCGTGGCAGCGCCGCGATGGGCTGTCTTTCAGCATCGGCATCAACATCGGCGAGGCTGTCGTTGGCTATATCGGCACCGACTGTGCGATCAACTACACGGCCGTCGGCGATGTGGTCAACTTGGCCAAGCGGCTGCAAGAGTTTGCGCGGCCCGGGCAAATCTTAGTGGAGCAGGCGATCATCGAACGGTTGGAGCGCCCGATTGCGGCCCAACCCTTAGGCGAGATTAAGCTCAAAGGGCGCCGCCAGAACGCGATCGTTTACGAACTGCAGGCAGCGGCTGCCAGCTAAACGACGCTTTTTACAACACAGCCATGGAGGCCGTTCTACTTCTCGTGCTGCAAGTTGCGCAGCAAGCTTGAAAGCGCACAGATATACACCCCATATTCTTGGGTGAGACTTTGAAACAGTGGGTACTATTGTTCATATGTTGAACGCTTCTCAACTTTCAACATTTTTCGCCTTCTCGAAACGAAACGGCCACGTCAATGCTCATCGATGCGCTGG
Source organism: Aggregatilineales bacterium (assembly GCA_046719065.1). GTDB lineage: Bacteria > Chloroflexota > Anaerolineae > Aggregatilineales > Phototrophicaceae > Flexifilum. The sequence goes on from JBDNDP010000002.1 coordinate 51,656, forward strand.
GTCTCATTGCCGGGTTAGTCGCGCTTTTTTTAGGTGGCGAATGGCTGGTCAAAGGCGCGGCACGCTTCGCGCGCTCTCTTGGCGTCTCGCCAACGATCATCGGTTTGACGATTGTTGCGATCGGCACCTCGATGCCGGAACTGTTGGTTAGTGTAGGGGCTGCCATCTCCGGATCGTCAGATTTGTCGATCGGCAATATCGTGGGTTCAAACATCGCCAATATCGGCTTGATCTTGGGCCTTGCCGCTCTGATCTATCCAATCTCGGTGCACGTCACGTTGGTACGCCGCGAGATCCCGATCATGATCCTGACCGCGCTGTTGGCCTATTTCCTATTTCGCGATGGCGTCATTAGCGCGCGCAATGGAATTGTGCTGCTGGCCGGCTTGGTGGCATTCATCAGTTTCATGGTCTACTCAGCCCGCCGCCAGCGGCGAGAGAATAATAACCAGCTTTCGCTAGAGGACGAACTAGAAATCCAAGCGATCAAGCGCAGCCGCGAGATTATCCGCATGATCGCTGGGATCGTTGTCTTGATGGTCGGCGCACAGCTCACAGTCAACAATGCGGTCGGGTTGGCGCGGGCCTTGGGCATCAGCGAATTGGTCATCGGGATCACCTTGATCGCATTTGGCACCTCGCTGCCAGAGCTGGTAACGACCCTCGTCGGCGCGCTGCGTAAACAGAGCGATCTGGCGCTCGGCAACGTCGTCGGCTCGAACATCATCAACGTTCTCGCCGTCTTAGGCATGACGGCGGTCGTGCGGCCGATACAGGTATCTGACCAGATCGTGAATTTTGACGGGTTGGTGATGCTTGGCTTTTCTGTGCTGTTGCTGCCGTTCGTCGCCAATCGCAGGCTCAGCCGTTGGGAAGCAGGACTTTTTGTGATCGCCTACTTGGTCTATGTGACTGTGCTGTTCACGCTGGCGCGCTGATCAAGTTCTATTTAGACTTCAGCCCTTCACGCGCCCGGAAACTCATGCGCAGCGGAGTTCCTTCAAAGGGATAGACCGCTCGGATTTGATTTTCTAGAAAGCGGCGATAGGTGAAGTGCACCAAACGTGGGTCGTTCACATGAAACAAGATCAGCGGCGGGCTGATGGCCACCTGCGCGGCGTACATGATCTTAAGGCGACGCACGCCGCGCACTGGCGGCGTGTGGCGCAACAGGGCCTCGCGCACTAACTGGTTGAGATCGGCGGTCGGTATGCGGAAATGACGCGCTTCCCATACGCGGTGTGCCGTCTCCAACACCTGATGGATGCGCTGGCCAGTTAGCGCACTGGTGAAGATGATGGGTGGATCCGGCAAAAACTGAAACTTCTCGCGCAACTCGCGCTCAAAGGCATGCAGCGTATGGCTGTCTTTTTCAACCGCATCCCACTTATTGACGATCAAGACAATGCTTTTGCCAGCCTCAATCACATACCCGGCGATATGCTGATCCTGCTCAGCGACGCCCATCGTCGCATCGATCAACAACAGCGCAACATCAGCGCGCTCGACGGCCTTCATCGCCCGCAGCACGCTGTACTTTTCGACGCCCGGTTCAATGCGCCCGCGCCGCCGAATGCCTGCGGTATCGATCAAGGTGACGGGCTGGCCGTGCCACTGGATCGTGCTATCGATCGCATCGCGCGTCGTTCCAGCCACCTCGCTGACGATCACGCGTTCTTCACCCAACAATCGGTTGACCAGACTGCTCTTACCTACATTAGGACGCCCGACGATGGCGACCTTAAGATGCGCATCATCATCAGCATCATCTTCCGGGGAGATGGCGATCTGATCGAGACCAAGCGCTTCGTAAAGGCCGTCGAGCAGATCGCCGACGCCGAGGCCATGGATCGCGCTGATGGGAAAGACTGCCCCTAACCCAAGCCCAAAGAACTCGACTGCATCATCGAAGCGGCCCAAATGATCAGCCTTATTGGCCGCGATGATCACGGGTTTCTGCGAACGGCGCAGGATCTCGGCGACTTCTTCATCGGCGGCCGTGATGCCAGCCACAGCATCGACGACCATGATAACGGCATCAGCATCGTTGATTGCCATGAGCGCCTGCGCTTTGATCTGCGGCATAAAGTCTGCGCTGCCCTCGGCCAGCGGCGCGGTGTCGCGCGTACCCCGCGGTTGGTAGACCTCGATGCCCCCGGTATCAACAACGCGAAATTCAACCCCGCGCCAGTCAAACTCGGCCTGCAAACGATCGCGCGTGGTGCCCGGGATCTCATCCGTCACCGCCATACGTTGGCCGATCAATCGATTGAACAGCGTGCTCTTGCCGACATTTGGCCGCCCAACCAGTGCGACCAGAGGTTTGCGCGCCATAAAGCCCAGGCCCGTTCCTACTTACTTAAATGAACAGGCGCCGCCAAGGGGACGCCTGTTATTCTGCGTTACATATCATATTATAGCAAATGCGCCAGTAACTTTGTAGGCCAGATTTTGCCGCGCATTATCGCTAAGGCGTCGATGGCGTCGCAGTGGCGACAGCCGGCGTGGTTGCGGCCGACGTAGGCGTCTCCGTGACTGCCGGAGTTTCAGTCGCCGGCGGCGGGAAAATGTCGACGTCGATAACGGAGGGCAGCACTGTGACGTTAGTGCCCGGCGCGCCCTGCGCAACGGCCGTCAGCCGATAGCTTGTGCCCGCCCCCAACCCCGTCACATCGACCGCGACGCGTAGCATCTCCGCCGTCATTGAATCGAGCAGCGGCTGCGGGCCGGTGATGATCAGTGCCACTCTCGAAGGATCGAGCCGGTAGGTGTAACCCTCACGCGCACCGACGACACCCACTTCGACCGAGTCAAACTGCCGTGTGACCGTTTGCGCCGAGACACCAATCGAAACGGTCACGTAAGGATCGTTGACCAGCAAGAACAGCGCATCTGGCAGATCGATCGGGACGACCAACGTGAAATCGGCCGTGCGATTGGTCAAATCGATCGGCACAGTGAAGAAGACATCCGGAATGGTTTCCACGCGGCCAATCGGCGCAGCGACGAATACCGACTGCGGATCATATGTGAATGAGGTGATGAAGTAGCCCTCAGGCAGTTCTCCTTCAAGCACAGGTCGCACATTGACTTCGCGCACGGTCTCGCTTGGCTGCATCTCGACGGTGACATTAATCATGTAGGGGTTGATGGCAACATCAGTAATGATGTCCCCATCGGCGTTGACGGCAACCGCGCGCACGAGATCGACGAACGTGCCGCGCTGCCCCTGCAGATTGAGCGGAACCTCGACCGCGACGATCTCGGCAACGCGGCTCTGCGGGCCGCTCACCTCGGCTTGCAGAGTGTCAAATCGAATCGAGGAGATCTCCAAATCCGGCGGCGGCGGGTTAATGATGCGCTCGCGCACCGGCACCAGTTGGGCTGCTTCCAATTCCAGTGAAACTGTGATTTGGCTGGGCGAAATGCTCTCAACGCGCGCGCCCTGTGCCACTTGCGCTTGCAGCGGCACGACATGAGTCCCGGGTTCCAACCCTTCAAGGTTTGCCCAAACGACGACATCTTCGGCGGTGATTAATTGACGCGCAGACTGTGATGATCGCAGTTGAACGGCGGCGGTTGCCGTCAAGCTGGCCTGATTGGTGATGATCAACCCTGGAGGGGCCTGAATGCGAATGGGCACGCGTTCCGGAAGGCGCCATTGTTCCACCGGGTCTGACTGGGAGACCGCAGTCATCCAGACGAGAAAAGCCAGCCCGAGTGAGCCGAGAAACCAGATTAAGTTTTCTACCAACAAACGCTGGCCGGTGGGTTTACGCTGCTGCTGCATCACGCCTGTTTTCGCTGATTATCACGCACTAAAAGCTGCGCCTGCTCGCGAAGCCGCTGGATCAGCGATGGCTGGCGCCGCCCTTCCGGCCCATAGAAAGCGTTGAGGATCGTCTGCAAACGCTTGGCATCCAGCCGCATGATCAAGCGGCCGCCGTTTGCGATCGAAATACGGCCAGTTTCTTCGGAAACGACGACGCAGATCGCGTCGCTCACTTCGCTTAGCCCGATGGCTGCACGGTGGCGCGTGCCCAGCTTTGGGCCGCTCATTGACCGGCTGGAGGAAAGCGGGAGCACTGCCGAAGCCGCAGCGATCCGCCCCCGTTCATCGATAATGGCTGCGCCGTCATGCAGCTCCGTTTTGGGCCAAAAAATGGTCAGTAAAAGCTGGGCGCTAACATCGCTGTTGAGGGGCACGCCGGTACGAATGTACTCTTGCAGGCTGCTGTTGCGCTCCAGCACGATCAGGGCGCCATGACGCCGCTCCGACAGGCGCTCGGCAGCACGAACGACTTCATCGATGATGCGCGCGCGCAAATCGTCTGCCGGCGAGCTGCGGTTGAACAGGATACCAGCACGCCCCAGCCGCTCGAGCATACGCCTCAGCTCTGGCTGAAAGACGACGGGCACAGCGATGATCATAACGGTGAGCAGGGCGTTGAGTAAGAACCGAAGCGCCAGAAAATTGAAAACATTCGAGACTAAGAACAAGATGGCCAGCAGCACCAGCAGACCACGAACCAGCGCCATCGCCTGCGTGCCGCGGATGATGAAGCTCACGCCGTAAAACAACAGCGCCACCAACAAGATATCGAGCAGTGCCGAGGCATTGAGGCTGTCAAGCGTCCACAAAATTTCCACGGCTTAACCGCCTAACTGCCGCAGCAGCTTATGGTAGTCCTCGATGTTGTCAGGTTTCAGGCTAATGATTTGTTTGATCGTTTCGATGGCGTCTTTGTGTTGGCCCGCCTCGAGCTGAAGCTCGCCCAATGCATCGAGCTGAACGATCGCATCGCGGCTGCGCCCAAGCTGGCGGTAAATGAGCGCCAGGCGCGAGCGCAGCGCTGTATTGGTTGGGTAAACGGTGACCAGCTCTTCAAGAAGCTGGGTGATGCGATTGGCCTGTTTGTTGCGGGCATACAGCCCCAACAGCTTATCAAGCCGGCGAATGGCTTCAACTTGATTGCCCTGCCGGTAATTCAAATCGACGAGCATACGATGTGCGCGCTCATCGGACGGATCAAGCTGGATGATTTCCTCGTAGGTCTTCTGGGCGCGCCGCATATCTAGCCGCATCTGTTCAATATCGGCGATGCGATGCTTGATGTGCACCAGCCTATCGACCGGGGCATTAAGCCGGTTGGCCAAGCGCTCGGCGCGCATAAACGTATCGCGAGCCAGATCAATATCGCCGAGCTGATGATGGGCATCGGCCAAGTCGATATACTGCTCAAGCGCTTCGCTCCAGCGTTCTTCACTCTCTAACAGCTCAATTAAGCTCTCACGCACTGTTACATCGAGGGGGGCAATTTCCAACACGTAGGTGAGCACTTCAGCAGCGCGTTCATTCTCACCGCGCGCGAGATAGGTTTTGGCGATCATGTTGTATTTGCTGATCGCGCTGCGCACGCGGCCCTCTTTCATCATGATCTCGGCCATGCGAATGTGCACTGGCAGATAATTGGGCGAGAATTCGACCGCATGATGCGCTTCGTCCAGCGCCAAGATCAACTGTCCCTGCCGCATATACCGATCGATCAAAGCGATCGACTCGGTCAGCTTATCGCTGCGCGCCGCCGTTAGGATATCGACTACGCCAGTCTCGCCTTGTTCGCGCAGGGTATCTTCCAACTGACGAGCCGTGTCCTCAACTTGCAAACGCCATTCTTTCCCCTCAAGTAGCGCGATGAAGCGCTGATTCATCGCGCTAAGTTGTTCTTCATTAACGCGATCGATCACATCGCTCAAGCGACGGTAGATGCTGACCGGCGGTTCAAAATCGAAAGAATCGAGGACGACCGCTTCATTTTGAGTGATCGCATCGAGACATTCAAGTAGGCGGCGTGCAGCCACTTTGTGCTCGCCTAACTTAAAATAGGCCTGTCCCAGACCATGCAGCGTGCCCAGATACAGCTCCGGCGCGGAGCGCGCGCGCTCCAGATGACGCAGCGCATCACTTGGCTGGTTATCGAGCAGCAGCAGCGCTCCGAGATTTAACTGCAAAGCGGGGTGGCTTAAAGTGGCTTCGGCGCGCCGGTACGCCTCGATCGCCGCCTTCATCTGGCCCTGCCGGTGTGCTTCCAGCGCTTGCAGCAAATCCGCTGCCGAGTCGAACTCACCGGCCTCCATGACATAGGTTGCCAGCAACCCAAGTGAGTCGGTGATCGCTTCGCCGATCGGCCCGAGTGTACTTTTGTCCAAAGTCTCTTGCTCGCGTGCGATCGGCTTCGTCTCAACCTCGACCATGCCAACCCGCGCGCTGTTCGCGGAAATGTCATCGGCAGGCGGCAAGATCTTACCGCCCGCCTCAAGAGCACGCAGGGTATTGAGTGTCTGCGGGTTGCTGCGATCAAGGCGCAGCGCGCGCTGCGCCGCTTTGATCGCCTTGTCATGGTCTCCGGTGCGTTGAAAATTGTAGGCCAGCGTCAGGTACTCGCGAACGGCTTTCTTTTTATCGCCAATGCGCTCATAAGCCTGTGCAAGCTTGGCGTGCACGGGGATCAAACCAGGCGTCAGGCGGGTTGCTCGCTCCCAATTATCGATCGCCTTATTCAGATCGCGCTGGCTTAGGTACACTTCCGAAACACTGATATACTGCTGCGCCGCCTCGCGCAGCCGCCCCATGCGCTCCAGCACGTCTGCATTCTTCTCCAGCGGGATCGGGTCGTCAGGCGCAAGCTGATGGGCACGCGTATAAACCTTGTACGCATCTTCTAACCGCCCCACTTCCAGCAGGCTGAGGCCGAGATGGATGTGAGCCTCCGCATCTTGCGGGAACTCGCGGATCGCGCGCGCATAGGCCGCGATTGCCACATACCAATCTTGATCCCAAGCGGCACTGTGACCTGCATTCATAGCTTGCTCGTATGCCTGTTGGTCTCCGGCCATGGTATCCTCTACAGGATCAGCTCATCAATTTGACCAGCACAGCTTTCTGCATATGCAGCCGATTTTCCACCTGATCGAAGATGACCGAACGTGGGCCTTCAGCGACCTCATCGGTGATCTCCTGCCCGCGGTGTGCAGGCAGACAATGCATGACGATCGCATTGGGGCTAACGTGTTCCAGCAGCTCTTGATTGACCTGAAATGGGGCCATTACCTCTAACCGTCGCGCTGTCTCGGCTTCCTGCCCCATGCTCACCCATGTATCTGTGTAGACCACATCAGCGCCGCGTACTGCATCGACCGGATTATGATACAGTTCGATCTGGCTGCCATGGCGCTTCGCGATCTCCGCGATGGCGGCCAAATCTTCCTCAGGAATTTCATAGCCCGGCGGCGTGCCAATCGCGAAGTGGCCGCCCAGATGAGCAACGACCTGAGCAAGCGAAACGGCGACATTATTGCCATCTCCCACGTAAGCAATGCGCCTGCCCTGCACACTGCCAAGGCGCTCTTGGATCGTCAGCGCATCAGCCAACGCCTGACACGGGTGATGCGTGTCGCTCAACCCATTGATGACCGGCACTGTCGCATACCGCGCTAGCTCGATCACGTCGCTGTGGGCGAAGACGCGCGCCATAATGCCATCGACCAAACGAGAAAGTGAGCGCGCGACATCGGCAACCGATTCGCGCTTGCCCAACCTGATTTCATCTGGCCCGAGCATAACCGCGCAGCCGCCGAGCTGCGCCATGCCCACCTCGAATGACACGCGCGTGCGCAGCGACGGTTTCTGAAAGACAAGCGCCAGCGTTTTCCCTCGCAAAATCGGAGGGTTGCCGCCGTTTCGCTGTTGATGTTTGAGTTCACCGCCAAGCTCGAGTAAATGGCGAATATCCTCACTTGGCCAGTCGGACAGATTGATGAGATGCCGCATGATAGCTTTTCTGTAGTGGGTAGGGTGAATTCATCCTTTGAGTATAACATGGACTTTATATGCGAGAAATGGAAGGATTTTTGGGCGCGCGGCCTTTATAATTGGAGGTTAATTCGGAACGATATCGACCATTTCCAGCCAATTTTTGCCGCGCTGGGCGTTGGCCCGCAGCGGCGCCGCCAGCTCGCAGGCGCCCTCCATCGTCTGCACGACCAATGCTGCGGTCGTCTCCACTTCCGGCTCAGGAACCTCAAGCACCAATTCGTCATGGACCTGCAAGATCAGGCGAGCGCCGAGGCCGCGCCGTTCGATCTCGCGATGCAGATCGATCATGGCCCGTTTGATGATATCGGCCGCGGTGCCTTGAATCGGCATGTTGATGGCTTCGCGTTCGGCCGCCTGCTGAATGTTACGATTGCCAGCGCGCAGACCGGGAAACATGCGCCGGCGGCCGAAGAGGGTCGTCAGATAGCCCTGCTCGCGCGCGAGGCGTTTAGCGTTCTTGATATATGCCTCAACACCGGGCAAGCGCTCGAAGTAGGTTTTGATGAATGCTTCGGCCTGAGCCAGCGTGAGGTCACTGTCGCGCGCTAATCGATAAGCTCCCATCCCATAGAGAATGCCGAAGTTGATGCGTTTTGCGAAGATGCGCTGGGCTTTAGTCACCGCTTCCAGCGGAATGTTGTAGATGAGCGCTGCGGTGGCGGCATGAATATCCTGCCCCTGCTTGAAAGCCTCAAGCAGAGTCGGCTCGCGCGAAATATGAGCCATGATGCGCAGCTCAACCTGACTATAGTCAACGGCCAGCAGCTCCGTTCCCGGCGCGGTGATGAAGGCCCGGCGCACCTCGCGACCGAGATCGGTGCGAATGGGGATATTCTGCAGGTTTGGATTGCTGCTGCTCAGTCGACCAGTCGCGGCGCCGGTTTGGTTGTAACTGGTATGCACACGGCCCGTGCGCGGGTTGATCAGCGCCGGCAGCGCATCGACATAGGTGCCTTTGAGCTTACCCAATTCCCGATACTGCAAAATTTTTTCGATGATGGGATGTTCGCCGCGCAGGTTATCCAGCACGTCGGCAGCGGTCGAAAATCCATGGGTCGTTTTGCGGACTCCCTCGGCCTTTAAGCCCAGCTTGCCGAACAGCACATCATTGAGCTGCTTTGGACTGTTGATGTTGAAGGGACCATAACCTCCGCTCAACGCATAAATTTCGGCTTCAAGCGCAGCCAGATCATCGGCCAACCGGGCGCTCATCGCAGCGAGAAATTCGGTATCGAGCAGGACGCCAGCCTCCTCCATCGCAGCGATAACCGGCACCAGCGGCATCTCGATCGTTTCAAAAACATCGAGCGGAACGGGGGGGTTAGGCGTGCCCCACAGAGAATCCACAGGCGGCCGCTCGATCGCGCGCAGCTTCTCATGGAGCGCATCAACCAGCCGGTAAGTGCAAACGGCATCAGCGGCAGCGTAGGGCGCTACCAGCTCTAGATCAACCTGCTCCATGCTGATCTGTTTTTTGCCCCTGCCGATCAACGCATCGATTGGGGTCATATCGATATGCAGCTCGCGGCGCGCCAGCCGCTTAAGACCGAGACTTTCGCTGGCTGGGTCGCGCACCCACTCGGCGATCATGGTATCGAATGTCACCGGCGTTACATCAACTCCATGACGGCGCATCACCAACAGATCAAAGCTGGCGTTATGCGCAACCTTAGGGATGGCTGGATCGGTCAACGCGGGGCGGATGGCATCCATCACCGCATCAAGGGGAAGCTGCACGCCGTGGTCATGGCCGACCGGAATGTAATAGCCGGTCTCCGCATCGACGGCCAGCGCGATACCAACCAGACCGGCGCTCATTTGATCGAGGCTAGTAGTCTCGACATCGAAGGCGATGCGCGGCGCAGCGGCTAACGCCTGCGCCAACGCGGCCAGCCCGTCCGCATCGCGCACGATCACCGTCGGAAAACGCGCCGCCCATTCTTCAGCGCTTAGTTCGGCCACTGGCCCATGGCTGGTTTCAGCCGGAGCAAAAGCGTCGAGATCGAACAGCGCCATCTGGTCAGAGCGCCGTGCCACCAGCCGTCCGAGCGGCTCCAGCAGGCTGGTGAACTCCAGCTCGCGCAGCAGCGCTTCGACTCGTGTCGCGTCGAAATCATGAGCTACGCAAGCGTTCAAATCGAACTCAAAGGGGACATCACGGCGAATCGTGGCGAGGTCTTTGCTGAGGAAGGCCGAGTCGCGCCCCGCTTCAAGCTTTTTGCGCATGCCCTCTTTGACCTCATCGAGACGGGCGTAGAGTTCTTCGATGCTGCCGAACTGCTGCAGTAGAGCCGTCGCCCCTTTTTCGCCGATACCTGCGACGCCGGGAATGTTGTCGGAAGAGTCGCCTTGCAAAGCCTTCAAATCGATCAACTGGGTTGGTTCTAACCCATATTTTTCGCGAAATTTGGTCACATCGAAATATTCATCCGGGACCGAGCGCTGCGGGATATACAGCCGCACACGCGTGTGATCCGTCAGCAGCTGCAGCAGGTCGCGGTCGCCGGAAAAGATCGTCACATCAACGCCTTGCGCCTCGGCCTGCCGGGCAACCGTGCCGATCAAGTCATCAGCCTCGTAGCCGGGATACATCAAGATGGGGATATTGAATGCCTGCACCAGCGCTTGAATGCGATCGATCTGTTTTTGTAGATCATCCGGCATCTCGGCGCGATGAGCCTTATAGGCGGTGTAAATCTGCTCGCGCCCGCTGAAACCATCATCAAAGCTGACAGCAATGTAGCGCGGGCGCTCCTTTAAGAGAACATCGAGCAGCCCGCGGGCAAATCCATAAATAGCCGAGACAACTTCGCCGCGCGAGGTCGTCAGCGGGCGCGTTGATTGGGCGAAAAAATATCGATATGCCAGAGCGTGGCCATCGAGGATATAGAATAAAGGGCGAGACGAAGCAGATGCGGCCATGACAAGCGCTTCCGTGAGTTGCGAACGTTTGAGCGAATTATAACGATTCTGCGACAGCAGCAAAAGCGCAGTTACAGCATGCGCTCGAAGTTAATGAACTGCTGAATCTCTTCTGGGTCGAGGCTGCGCCCGGGCATGACAACCAGATAGCTATCTGCCCACAGCGTGTCGGGGTTCAGGGTTGGGTTATACTGGCAGGCAATCTCCGCAGCGCGGCGCTTTAGCTCGCGCACCACTTTATAGGGCGGCGCATCGCCGGGCACATCAGATAACAGGTAAACATATTCTTCGTGCGCTTGGATGTCGTGCACGCGCCACGCCTCTTTGGCAAGCTGATTATGCAGAACATTCGCGATCACCTGCGCGAGGGAGGAAGACAGCGGCGCCGACGCATCGCGCGTGAGCCACAAATAGGCAAATGAAGTTCGCGTCAGCGTCTCGTCGATCGGCACCAGCTCTAACTCTGGGATGGGGGGTTCTGGTTCGGGAACGGCGACCTCCGGCACTGCGCGCAGCGCCTCGATCAACCGCTTGCCCTGCCGGCGAATATCGCGCAGCGGCGTTTGTCCAGAGAAGATCAGCGACAGGGAGAGGTCGTCAACCGTGCGCCGCGAATAGAGCATGTAGTCTTTGCCGCTGCCCTCCAGCGTGAGAAAGCGAATGCGCGCCTCATCAATGTTGGCATCCCATTTGCCATCGATCGCGGTCTGCAGGGCCTCCACGTCTTCGCGCAGCATGCGCCCGGCAAAAGCAACAATAGCATTATCTCGCGAGAGGAGCGCTGCTTCAGCGGTTGTCTCAAGCGAAAGCTCGGTCAAGCTGAGGGCGAGCTGAGCGATGTACGGGTCTTCAATGTGGCGCAGCGAGAATATATCTGCATCCTCGACTGCCGGCGCACCATCCGGCATCGCGGCCGGTTTGAGATGAACAGCCTGGGCATCGCGTGCCGCGCGATCGGCATCGTCTTCAAGATAGACGAGCGCCTCCGAGTCAACTGCCGATAGGATCGACGCTTGCAGTTCGCCGATGGCGTAAGGTTTGGTATAACTTACGGAGTCGCCTTCCAGCACCGGTGGCTCTTCCAGTCGAGTTTCTACCGGTGAGGCTGGCCCGACCTCCGTTGCCATCGGATCGAGCGTTGGCTCGCGCACCGCAACGGTCTCAGCCAGATCTGAGGTGCCCGGCGCGTCATAACGCGCATCGACTTCACCCCATCCCTCGGGCAGTTCTTCAGGCGGAGCTGCTTCCGGCGCATCGTAAGGCTCAAAAACGGCTTCCAAGTTAGCCGCGTCTGTATAGGGCAGCCACTCGGTTTCGAGCGCTTCCGGTTCGGCGAGGATGTCCGCGCTGCTGGAGGGACGAGTCGTCTGGTCGAAAGCCTCTTCACCGAAATCAAATGCCGGCAGCGGCTCGGCGCTCTGAACCTCGGCCTCAGTTGCGCGCAGCAGCGCCTTGATATCGTCTTCGACCCGTGCCGAGGGCACTGTGGGAGCTGCGCCGAGATCAGGCAGCGCCTCCGGCAGAAAATCAGGTTCGCGCACGAAGCGGTCAAGCTCGGCTCTCTTTTCCCGACTCTCGCGCAGCCATGAGGGCAGCGGTTGAACTTTAGGCCGGTGCGCGGGAAGCTGTCGCTCGATGCTGGCGATCAACTTGGAGATTGAGAATGTCTCGGGCGGCGTCGATTCATCAAGCGCTGTCTCGAGGATGATGCGGGCGGTACTATTGCCGGGCTCGTCGTCGTCGAAGCGCGGCGGCGCTGGTTGGATGCTTTCCGCCTCGACCAAAGCCAGCACCGCTTCAATCTCGTCTTCGGTCGGGAAATGGATGGCTTGGCTGGCCTGCTCGGCCTGCGACTCATAAAAGGAGGCGAAGGCTTCGCGCAGCTCGGCATCGGAGGCGGCTGCCGGTTCGGCTGGCTCTTCAACGGCTTCCTCGCCTCGCAGGATGGAAAGCACGCTGCGGAAGCTTGCATCGTTAACGCCAGTGTACAGATCGCCGACCGTGCCGCTGTCTTCGAACGACGGCGGCGGTGGTTCCTCATCGATCAGCGGGGCGAGGGGCGGCGCGCTCGAAAGACTCTCCGCTTCTGGCTTGTCGTCCGCGCTGAAAGAGCCCCCCTCAAGAGACGGCAGCTCATCGGTTTTGCTGCGGTTGATCTCATCCAGCAGCGAGTCCATACCACCGGTGAGGATGAACTCAACAAACTGCTGGTGACGCGCCGGCAAAGGCCGGTGCGGATCAGAACTACGCATCGAGTTCACTAGATCGTCGAAGGCGCTGGCCGCGCCTTCTTGTTCGTAAAGTTCCGGATCGAGCCTGCTGAGGATTGCCTCGAACGACTCCTCGGCTTCCGCATGTTCAACCGGCGACTCTGCCACGGGGCGCGACGGCGTATCATCCTCTGAGGCGCCGCGGCTGCTCAGGACATTTTCAAGGCTAGTATACTCGGGAAGATCGTCGGGAGGACGCGACTTGGCGCGCCGTGTTTGTGGGGGCGAAGACGCCGGCGCATCCTCTAACACGCGGGTGAGCAAACCGCCTCGCTCACCAAGCGCAGTGCCTTCAAGGCGACCAGTGCGCCGTCCTTCGATCGCGCGGTTGATGACAGGGATCAACTCGCGCGCCGTGACTGTGCTGTTGACCGAGCCTTGCAAGCCCAAGGCTGCGATCACGGCTTCGGGCTGACGCGGCATCGCGATGATCGCAAGGCCGGGCTGAATATCGCGCAAGGCTTGCACGACGGTTGCGGGGTTCACATCGGGCAGTGTGAAATCGACCACCGCGACATCTTGAGGGCGGCTGGACAAATACGCCATTGCGCTCTCAAGCGAAGTGAACGGATGCACCTCAAAGCTGCCGGTGCGCTCCAACGCCTGCTTGATCGAGACGGCAAAGGCGAGCTGGCGGTTCACAAACAATATATGGGTCAACATAGTTTGATTCTATACTGACCGGTGTTATGTGTCAATTTTCTTACTTTTCGGCTGACAGCGTCAAAGGTTGCTACGGCCCAGGGAAACCCGGCGGCAGCACAGGCACAAAGGGCGTCAGCATAAGGATCGGATCAAGCGTGATCAGCGGCAGAACAGCCCCGCCGGAGCCTCCCGCCGTGACGGTCACACTGATGAAACCAGAGTTATTAACATCGCTCAGCTCTGGCACTTGATTGTCGCTGTCGGCTCGCGCTTCAACGGTATAGGTGCCAGCAACGCTGAACGTGAGGCTGGTATTGAGTAAGATGCTCTCGCCCGGGTTCAAGTTGCTGACAACCCCGAGAGGAACCTCTGACCCACCCGGCATGACGCGGATGATGTTATTGAACGGCCCAGTTGGCGACGCGCCGCTGTTGGTGATCGTCACCGAATAGGTGACGGTGGTCGGCGTGTCTCCCGGCCCCAATGCGACATTCGTCGGGCCAGTGATGCCGGTCACAACCAGATCGGCAGGCCCGGGCGTCGGCGTCAGCGTGGGCGGCACAGGCGTCAGCGTAAGCGTATTTGTGGGCGGTGGCGGCGTGTTCGTCGCCGTCGGCTGGACGCTGGTCGGCGGCGGCGGCGTGGCGACTACCGGCACACCAGTGCAAATTCCAAAAACGGTGGTGAAGCTGGCCGAGATCCAGCCGACGACAGTGTTCACGCGCACCTGCCACCAGTCGTTGGCGCCAGTACGCCCGATGATCGGCACCACAGTGCCAGCGCTCAACACGCTAATGCGCTCAAAATTCGTACCCGGCCCACTGCGCAAATTCAGACCCGTGTTGACCAGCGCGCGGCAGGTTGGGTCGTTAGGATTGATGTTAGGCACGTTGATATTTGGCAGCGGCGTCGAAGTGACCTGCGCCTGCGACTCGCGAACGTTGACGGTCAGCCGAGCCGGTTCGCTGGCGACGGCAGCACGAAACGCGATGACCTGCATATTCAAAGTGCCCGGCGTTCGCGGCACATAGTCAAGCAGCGCGCTGAAATTCTGCTCACCAGTCGGCGCTTCCGAGGAAACCGTCTTAACGATCTGATTGTTGGCGATCAACTGGACACGCGTCACACCGACTGAGTCCGTCGCATTCACGCTGACGAGAATTTGTGAATTGGTGACGAATTCAGCGCCATCTTGCGGCGAGATAATCGTAACAGTCGGGCGGCCGGTCGCAGCGCCCGTCGGGGTAGTGGCAAGTGTTTGCTGCACACTGCCAACGGGGGCCAAGTTACAGCCGCTCACAAGGCCGAGCAGCAGGGTAAATCCAAACAGCAAACGAAAACGCATGACGACTTCCCTTTGCAGGTGACCAGTCGTCTTTCATTTTAGCACATTTAGCACAATTGAACTGCGCGCGCCCGAACTGGGCCGCGTCGAGTCGCGCCACGCCCCGCCGCTTGGGAATTGCCTTATGAGATCGGTTTTTTATGAAATCGGTTCTTTAAAGATGGTGTAGCGCCCCATATCGTCGCCGCAGGCGATACAGGTCGTCATATCGACTTTGAACTCGCGCCCGCCCGAAACCCAACGCAAGCCCTCCTGCAGCAGCCCCTGTCCCATGTAGCAGACGGGTTTATCGACCTTGCGCTGCCAACACATCGGGCAGCGTTCGAGCGTGTAGATGATACGGTCGCTGCCTTCTTCATAAACATTCGAAATCTGATCGGAGAACTGGGAGAAAATGTTGGCCATGGCGGGCACGCCCACGCGCAGCTTCGCATTAAGGGGCAGCACTTTGAAAGCCAGATCGCCCACACCGGCGAGCGCCCCAAACGAACGCAGACCACCGGCAAACACAGCACGACCAGCGCGCAGCGCCAATCCACGACCGCCGCGCGGCCCATACATATCCTCTAGCGCAACATTAAGCGCGGTGAAATCGGCAAAGTCGAAGCCCTTTTCGAGGTTATCGGGTGGGTAGTTATCAACGTATTGAGGCAGACCAGCCAGATTAAGGATAGCATTAAGTCCGTTGCGCCCCATGATTTCTTCCATCGCAAGGATGGCCAGCCGGGCAAATTTGTTCGGATAATAGTAACCACTCTTTTCCGGTGGCATTCTGTTGATGTCCTCCAGTAGGTGCGTCGTCGCAGCGGCCGCGGCCATCGGTTGCGCCCCACGACCTTTCCCCCTGCCTTTCCCAAGTATACGGCAATTCGAGCAAAGTCCAAACGCAGCGGCAGGGAGAAATCCTTAAGAATTCTTCCGCAGCGGCGGTGTATGCTCGCCGAGATACCTAATGAGAGGGCGAGCTTGAAACGGTCAGATTCTCACCCGGCCAGGACGATCAGCGGCTCTTCCACACTTTGGGCTGCGGGTAGGCGTCCCTGCATGCTCCATGGCCCCGTCCATGTGATCTCGACGTCAACCACTTGGCCGCGCCAATCACGGGCATCTTCAAAAAAGACCAGCTTGTTCTGCGGGGTGCGGCCGCGCCACTTGCCCTTGTGCAGCTCTTCGACCAAGACAGGCACAGTTTGGCCGAGGTAACGACTGTTGATCTCCGCAACCACCCGCGCTTGCAGCTCCTCAAGCAGTTCATGGCGACGCTTTTTCTCCGCTTCCGGCACATCGTCAACCATGCGCCGTGCGCTGACGGTGTTCGGCCGCGGGCTGTAACGGGCTAGGTGGGCCTTATCCAGCTTGAGATCGGCCAGCAGATGATAGGTTTCCATGAACTGCGCTTCGGTCTCTCCGCAGAAGCCGACGATAATATCCGTGTGGATGGCGACTTCGGGGATGCGCGCCCGGATGCGCTCGATCAACCGGCGGTATTGTTCAACAGTATAGCCGCGCTTCATCGCTTCGAGCACGGCATCGCTGCCGGCCTGCACCGGTACTTCAATGTGCGGCATTACGCGCGGCAGCTCAGCGACAGTATCGAGGAGCTTATCGGTCATCCAGTTAGGATGGCTCGTCAAAAAGCGAATTCGTTCCAGACCTGTTTCTTCCGCCACCTGATGGACGATGCGCAGCAGGTCGGCCAGATCAGGGCCATCGACGATATCTTTGCCATAACGGTCAACGATTTGACCGAGCAGCGTCACTTCTTTAACGCCCTGCAGCGCTAAGCTGCGCACATGAGCGACGATTTCGCCGACACTGCGGCTGCGCTCGACGCCGCGACGGAACGGGATGATACAGAACGAGCACGCGTGGGAGCACCCATAAACGACCGGCACGTGCGCGCTGATCAGATGGCCCTGTTCGTGGGCCGGCAAAATCAAATCGCCGTCTTGCAGACGATCGCGCCGGTCCCGTGCCCGCGCTTCTAGCGCCAGCGCTTCGGCTTCATCCATGCGACTCAACAAAAAGTCGATCATTGGCCCCGGTTCAGAGGGAGGCAAAAACACATCGACATAGGGCAGCCTGCGCCGCAGTGCCAGCGAGTCGCGCACGCCAACCATACAGCCCATGACGCCGATCACTTTATTCGGGTGTTGTTTCTTGATATCAGCCAGCATCGCCAGCCGGTTGTAAGCTTTGTCTTCGGCGCTTTGGCGAACGACACACGTATTCACGACATAGATATCTGCATCGTCTGGATGGGTCGCCGCGTTGTAACCAATGCGCTCCAACTCGGAGGCGAGAAGCTGCGAATCTGCCGTATTCATCTGGCAGCCGAACGTCCAGATATGGTATTGCATCGTCATTAATCGCTCAAGTCTTATAGAATAAGAAGTATTGTAATGGAGGGCGAGCCGTGCGTCAATCGGCGGCTCGGTTATTCGCACGGGTGCTGGCGCAGAAAGACCCAGCCAAAGCGCCCGCCTTCACAGCCCGCGCGGAACGCGATCTGGTTGTCATCGAGCGTTACGTAATCGGTCACATCGAACGAGAACGGCTGCGTCCCCTCGATTGTCCCCATGCGGCGGCCGTTTAGATACAGCACTGTCCCCCCGGGGGCTGCGTCAACGTGCAGGGTATAGCGCACGCAAAAATCAGTCGGCGGCAGATCAAAACGGCGCTGAAGCCATGCCGCCCAATTTGTGTCGTAGCGGCCGCTGCATGCCCATTCGCGCAGCGAGCTGACGGGCTGGCCGCCGGCAGCAAATTCGAACAAATCAGGATCGGTTTCGAAATACTCACAAAGCCAACCGGCATCAAGCGAGATCGTCGCCGCTGTCGTCATTTTGCCACACCTCTGCTAGCTCGCTTTGAGTTTATCCGATTTGGCGCGAGCCGCTGCGCAATCTCATCAGGTTTTCAGACAGAAGGTGGCAATTTAAGGGCCATGCGGTATCTTGGCGAGGATGGACGATTTTTCACGAAAGAACTGCCATGATTCACAAATCTCTTGGCCCGCAGCGCACCGATGACGGGCGGTTCCATTTTCTCGTGTGGGCGCCGAATGTGCGCCGAGTCGAGGTACGTCTGATCGAGCGCGATCAAGTTTCCCCTCTGAAGCCCATCGCCCATGGCTATCACGCCGGCTATGTCGATGCCAGCTATGGCGAGCGCTATCTTTATCGTCTCGATGGCGAGCGCGAGCGGCCAGATCCCGCCTCGCGCTGCCAGCCGGATGGCGTCCATGGCCCCTCGCAGATCATCGACCCATCGTTTTCGTGGAGCGATGCGAGATGGTCGCCGCCATCGCTGCGTAATACAGTGTTCTATGAAATGCACATCGGCACCTTCACCCATGAAGGGACGTTTGAGGCCGTCATACCCCATCTCGAGCGTCTGCACGATCTAGGGGTGAATGCGCTCAATATCATGCCGATCGGACAGTTTCCCGGGCCGCGCAACTGGGGCTATGACGGCGTCTATTTGTATGCGCCGCATATCGAATACGGCGGCCCGCTTGGCTTTAAGCGGCTGGTGGACGCCGCGCACAATGCCGGGCTGGCCGTCTACCTCGATGTCGTCTATAACCACTTGGGGCCAGAAGGAAATTATCTATGGGATTATGGCCCTTACTTCACGACGCGCTACCAAACGCCATGGGGGCCAGCTCTCAATTTCGATGGGCAGGGCAGCGACGCAATACGGCGTTTTTTCATCGACAACGCCATTTACTGGCTCGACCAGTTCCATGTTGACGGTTTTCGGATCGATGCGACTCATGCGCTGTTCGATTTCTCGGCGATCCCATTCCTCGAGGCGCTGGGAACGGCCGTTCATGACTGGGCGGCGCGCCACAACCAGCGTGTTTTCCTGATCGCAGAAAATGACCGCAGCAGCCGGCGGTTAGTGCTGCCGCCCGAACTTGGTGGCGCGGGCATGGATGGCCAATGGCTTGATGATCTGCATCATGCTTTGCACAATGCATTGACTGGCGAAACCGACGGCTATTACGCCGATTACGGCGATTTCGCTCTGCTTCCCAAAGTGCTGCGCGAGCGTTTTGCCTATTCCGGGCAGTACTCCCCTTATCGACAGCGCCGCCACGGTACACCCGCTGGCGACATCCCCGCTGACCGCTACGTCGTCGCGGCCCAAAACCACGATCAGGTCGGCAACCGAATGCTCGGCGAACGGCTGAGCACGCTGACCGACCTCGACGGCCTGAAGCTGAGCGCCGCCCTCATCGCATGTTCGCCTTACGTACCGCTGTTATTCATGGGCGAGGAATATGGCGAGACTGCGCCCTTCTTGTTTTTCACCTCGCATAGTGACGCTGATTTAATCGCAGCCGTGCGCGCCGGCCGCCGCGAAGAATTCGCTGATTTCGACTGGCGCGGCGAACCGCCTGATCCGCAAGCGGAAGAGACATTTCTGCGCAGCAAGCTTGATCACGAACTGCGCAAACGCGGTCATCATGCGATCGTGTACCGGCTGTACCGCCACCTGCTCGCGCTGCGCCGCGAGCGCCCCGCGCTGACCAATCCACATCCAGAGGCAACCGTCATCCATGCTGATCTCGACACGCGCATCCTGTGCATGGAACGACATGCTGAAGGCGATGCCCTACGCATCTACCTCAATTTCAACCTGACCGAACACGCTGTCCTGCGCCTCGACACCCGATCGACTTGGCGCAAAATTCTTGACGGGCACGACCACATTTGGTGCGCTGACCCATCAACGATCGCGACCGCGCCTGACCGCATCGCGCCGGGCCAAGCAGAAGTAAGGCTGCCACCGCGCGGCTTCGCCATCTACGATAATCCGCCTGAGGAGACTTCAGCATGAGTCAGCAGAAACAGGAAGCTTTGCTGGAACGCATAACGCAGCGGCCGCGCATCCCGCGTGCGACTTACCGGCTGCAATTCGGCCCCCAGCTCAATTTTCGCGGAGCGCTGGCGCTGGTTGAGTATCTCGATGCGCTCGGCATCAGCGATATTTACACATCACCCGTGTTCAAACCGCGTTCGAGCAGCACACACGGTTATGACGTGGTTGACTATAATGCGTTTAACCCCAAACTGGGCGGCGAGGAAGATTTTAATGCGCTCAGCGAGGCACTGCGCCAGCGAGGCATGGGCCTGCTGCTCGATATCGTGCCCAACCATATGGGCGTGAATACCGAAAATGCATGGTGGATGGATGTGCTCAAACATGGCCCGGCCTCCGTCTATGCGCGCTATTTTGACATCGATTGGCGGCCGCTAAACCGGGCGATGGATGATAAGGTGCTCCTGCCTGTGCTCGGAGACCATGACGGCCGAGTGCTGGAAGCGGGTGAATTGAAGCTGGTCTACTGGCACGGCGATTTCTACGTGCACTACTATGAGGAACATTTCCCAGTAGTGCCAGATACTTACGCCGACATTTTGCGCCGGGCGCATGCTAAGCTAAGCGAACTTACGCCTGAAGAATGGGAAGAACTCGAACTGTTGAGCGTGATCACCGCGATCGATCACCTGCCGCGTTACACCACGCGCACCCCAGAGCGGCTGGCCGAGCGACGGCGCGAGCAAACGGTGATTCGCTGGCGGCTGCTTGGCCTGTTCGATAAGAGCGAGCGGTTTCGCACCGCCATCGAGCGGGCGCTGGAGGAAATCAACGGCACGCCGGGAGACCCTGCCAGCTTCGACCTGCTCGACGATATCCTGAGCCGGCAGCCCTACCGGCTGTCATATTGGCGCGTGGCTGCCGATGAGATCAACTACCGTCGTTTTTTCGACATCAACGACATGGCCGCCATTCGCATCGAAGACCCGCAGGTCTTCGCCGACACGCACGGGCTGACGCTGCGTTTGCTAGCCGAAGGCAAGGTGAGCGGCCTGCGCATTGATCATCCAGATGGGCTGTGGAACCCAGAAGCCTACTTCATGCAAATTCAGGAGGGATATGTGCTTCAGCGGCTGGCTGTGGAAGGAGCCACCGCCATCACCATCGAGCGGGTGCGCGCGCGCCTGCGCGAGATCCTCGAACCGATTGACGAACCCTCGCTGTGGCCGGTCTACGTGCTGGTCGAGAAAATCCTGTCGATCACCGAGCCACTGCCCTATACGTGGGCAGTCTACGGGACAACTGGCTACGAATTCCTCAATCTGGTCAATAACCTGTTCGTCAACAGCGAGAATGAGGCCGCTTTCGACGCGCTCTACGCCGATTTTATCGGCGAAGTGCGTCCGTTCAGCGATCTGGTCGACTACACAAAGCATCTTGTGATGTCCGAGTCTTTGGTCAGCGAGATCGACGCGCGCAGCGCCCAGCTCGCCGCGATCGTCGAGGGCAACCGGCGCTATCGCGGCTTCACGCGCAAAAGCCTCGCTTTCGCCATGAGCGAATTCATTGCTGCACTATCGATCTACCGGACGTATATCACCGATCCCGACGCCGTCAGCGACCGCGACCGCCACTATATCAATGAGGCCTCAAGGCTGGCCAAACAACGCAATCCACTTACCTACAGCAGCGTCTTCGATTTTCTGAGCGCCGTGCTGCTCGGCGAAAATTTCAGTGATTTCACTGAAGCGCAGCAAGCAGCACTGCGCGAGTTCGTCATGAAGTTCCAGCAGATCACCGGGCCAGTGATGGCTAAAAGCGTCGAAGACACCGCTTTCTATATCTTTAACCGGCTTACCTCACTCAACGAAGTCGGTGGTCATCCGGATCATTTCGGCCTCTCCACGGCAGAATTTCATGTCCACAATCGCGCGCGCGCCTTTCCCTATACGATGCTATCAACATCGACCCATGATACCAAACGCAGCGAAGATGTGCGCGCGCGCATTAACGTGCTGTCGGAGATGCCCGCCGAATGGGATGCGGCGATTCAGGAATGGGCCGCCATCAACGCGGCTGCTAAGACCGACGTCGGCGGGCTGCTGGCACCCTCTCGCAATGATGAGTACTTGCTCTATCAAACGCTAGTGGGCGCCTACCCCGCCCATCCCGATCAGCTGGCCGATTTTCCTGCGCGCATCACCGGCTATATGCACAAGGTCATCAACGAAGCGAAGACCTACAGCAACTGGGTCAACCCGAATGCAGCCTACGCGCGCGCGGTCGAGGAATTTATCGCATCGCTGTGGCATAACCCGGCCTTTCATGCAGCTTTCACGCCGTTTCAGCGCCGCGTGGCTTATTTTGGCTGGCTCAATTCGCTGACACAGACGCTGCTCAAACTCACAGCGCCGGGCGTGCCCGATATCTATCAAGGCTGCGAACTATGGGATTTGAGCCTTGTCGACCCCGACAATCGCCGGCCAGTCGATTTTAAGCGCCGCCAACTGCTGCTGGCGGATCTAAGTGCCCGTGCCGCCAAAGATCGGCGAGCACTCGCGCGCGAGCTAACTCGCAGCTTGACGGCCCACGCGCAAACCGGCGCAATCAAACTGTACTTGACGATGACCGTGCTGAACTATCGACGAAAAGCGGAGGCGCTTTTCCGAGATGGTCGTTACCAGCCCGTGGAAACGTTTGGCGCCAAAGCGGGCCACGCCGTCGCGTATTTACGCGTCGATGAGGAACGCGCTGTCCTCGTCGTTGCGCCGCGTCTCGCCTACGGCCTAACAAGCGGGCGCATTCAGCCGCCAACTGGCAACAGCATTTGGCGTAATACGGCGCTTAGCTTGCCCGATGACCTCGCTGGCCGCGCCTTACACAACCTGCTAACCGGCGAAACTATCGCACCTCCTGCCGAAGCGCCGGGCTGGTCCCTAAGGCTGGCTGAACTGCTCTCGTCGTTTCCGGTTGGTTTGTTCGAGATCCAATAAGCAGCGAGGCTGGGCTGCAAACCCGGCCTCGCGCTAAGAATTCCTGTTGAAGAACGCCAGCGGATCCTTAATCGACGCCAGCCGCTTCGCGCACGTTATCGATGTTGTAGACCGTGAACGGCCCCATCAGCACGCGCAGCGCACCTGTACCCTCGCGGGTGGGGTCTTCAGTGATTGTGTACTCACCCATGCGACCAGCCACGAAGGTTGCGCCTTCCTCAGCCTCGATCGCGCCCGTCGCCAGCAGATAGCCAACGTAGTAGCTCAGATAGCCCAGATCGACGAAGCTCCACAGGGCAAACTCGGGGGCACAGCCGTTTTCAGTATAGGCCAACATCTCAGATGGCACGGCTAGACCCGTCACGACAACTTGATTGTCAGTGCCTTCACCGCACAAACCTTCATCCTGCAGCGCTTTGGCGGCCGCGGGGGCGCCTACACTCGTCGGCGCGACGATCAAACGCAGGTTAGGATAGCGATCAACCAGACCAAGGGCTTGATTGTAGCTTTCCTCGGACTGATCGTTGCCGTACACGATCTCGACCAGCTCGAGATTGGCGAAACGCTCATCCGTCTCCAACGCTTCGATCATCGCGGCGATCCACGCATTCTGGTTAGCGGCATCGGGCGACGCAGAGAGGATAGCAAATTGGCCACCTTCCTCACCGAGGATGTTGAGCGACATCTCGGCCAAGACCTGACCGGTCTCGTCAAAATCGACCTGCGCCACGAAGACCTGCTCGCCTTGTCCAGATGGAATCGGCGAGTCCCAAGTCACGACCGTCAAACCTGCATCAAGCGCAGCCTGCGCGGCCGGCGCGATCTGATCCCCGGCGTTGTTTGAGATCAACAACACATCAATGCCCTGCGTCACGGCATTGGTGACGATCTCGATCTGCCCGGCGACGCTGTTCTCAGGCGTTGGGCCGGTGAAAATCAGTTCCTCTGGGTTCTCTAGCTCAGCGGCTGCTTCCAGCGCGCCTTGATAGGCCTGATCAAATACGATGATCCCGAGGAACTTCGGGAGCAGCAGCACGCGCAGGGCTTGCCCGGGTTCAGCCTCTACCGGCTCATCATCCGCCAGCACAGCGACCGAGGTCGCCATCAAAACCAGAGAAACCAGAATCAATAGTGCAAGGAATTTCTTAAACATCGAAAGGCTCTCCTCAAGTTAAACACACTTTTAGCAAAACAAGCGAATGCAGGTCGAACACACTAATGCATCACGGAATGCAGCGCCTCCTTTCACCCCAATTTAGGTCTCGACCGGCTGCGCCCGCATCCGGCGCCGGGCTACGGTCGTGCGCACATCTTGCAGCACATTGGGCAGCAAGATCGAGCCAATCAGCAGAAAACCGATCACAGAGGTTTGAATGTGCCCAGTGATGTTCACCAGCCCCATGCCATTGCGCAGGTTAAGGACGATCAGAATCGACAGGGCCACGCCAGTCATCGTGCCTTTGCCGCCAAAGATGCTCACCCCGCCCAGCAGCACCATCGTGATGATGTCTAACTCAAAGCCCTCAGCGAGATTGCCGCGCACCGCTCCGAAACGCGCCGCCAGCAGCAGGCCAGCCAAGGCCGCGACCAAGCTAGAGGCGATGAACAAGGTCATTTTGACACGGCGCACGCGAACGCCGCTGTAACGCGCTGCGTCTCGGTTGTTGCCGATGACATAGACATAGCGACCAAAGGCCGTATGTTGCAGCACGATCACCGCGATGATCAGCAGCACAGCGAAGATGATGATGGAGGCTGGAAATGGGCCGATCAGCGGCTGCTGGCCGAGCCGGTTGAACCACTCCGGAAAACCGGTGATCGACCGCGTCTCCAGCAAGATGCGAGCGATGCCGCGATACAGGATCAAACCAGCTAACGTTACCGCCAGCGATGGCAGCCCAACGAACGCGACCCAGAAACCGTTGAACGCCCCGCACAGCGCACCGACCGTTAGCCCCGCGAGAATGCCGATCTCAACTGGAACGCCTCCCTCATGCAGCGCGGCCATCACGCAGGCCGATAATCCCATGACCGACGCGATTGAGAGATCGATCTCGCCATTAATGATGACGAACGTCATCATCAAAGCGACGATGATCTTCTCGATCGAGAGCTGGAACATATTGATGAAATTGTTGATGGTCAGATAGAACGGAGATTGCGCAGCATTGAAGATGATGGTCAGGATCAAGATGACCAGCAGCAAGCCTTCCCAGCTTCGCAAACGCCCCAACAACCCGCTAGACGACATGTCCGGTCTCCCCTCGTGCTTCGGTTCGAACGGCCGGAATCGGCGGCGCAGCCTGCTTGAGATCGGCGCGCGCCCACAAGCGACGCAGCCGGTTGAGCAGCACTGCGTCGCTGGCAACCGCCAGCAGAATGAACAGGCCGAGCAGCGCGTCTTTCCAGAATTCGCTGATGTTAAGCCGTATCAGGCTTTGCTGAAGCGTGCCGATCAGCACCGCGCCCAGCATCGCGCCGATCATGGAACCGGAACCGCCGAAAATATTTACCCCGCCGACGACAACCGCAGCCACGACTTGCAGCTCCATCCCCTGACCGGCGACGACGGTGATATCGCCAAAACGGACGAGAAACATGAAGCCAGCCAGCCCAGTCAGCGCGCCGCACAGGGTGAAGGCGGTCAGCACAATGCGACGCGCTGGCAGGCCAGCCATGCGCGCGGCATCGGGGTTGGAGCCAATCGCGTACAACCGCCGGCCGAACGGCAAAAAGACCAGCACGAGCTGAAATAAGATGACGACGGCGATCGCCAGCGCAACCATGAGGCGCACATCAACATCGCCGATCGTAAACAGGTTGACGCGCTGAAGATCGACCAACCAGCGCGGTAGGTTAGCGGTCGTCACCGTGCGCGCGCCTGAGAATTCCACCAGCAGGCCGCGGTAGATCGCCAGCGTGCCCAGCGTAACGATGATGGCCGGCAGGCGGCCATAGGCAGTGATCGCGCCATTGATGAAGCCCAGCGCTGCCCCGAAGGCGATCGCCATCGCCACGCCAGCTAACGGCGGCAGGTTAGGATTATTCATGAACTGTGTGCCGACAAAGTAAGCCGAAAAGCCGACGATCGATCCGACGGACAGATCGATATTGCGCGTGAGCACCACCAGCGTTTGGCCAACTGCCATCACCATGATGATGGCGACGCTGGTTGAGATACGCACGAACGTGCGGCCCGTCAAATACCCCTCCACCTGCGTTGAGAAAAAGACCACGGTCAAGACGATCAGCAGCAGCAGCGATAACTCTCGAATCTGTTCGGGCCGAATGCTCCGTCTGATCGCGTTCATCCGACCACCTTCGCTTGCCCCATTGCCGCCGTCATGATGCGTTCCTGCGTCGCTTCCTCATGTGAGAAAATGCCCATCTGCCGGCCTTCGCGCATCACAACGATGCGATCGCTCATCGCCAGCACTTCCGGCAGATCGGATGAAATCATCAAGATGCCTAACCCCTCTTTAGCCAAGTTATTGATGATGCTGTGAACTTCGGCTTTTGCGCCCACGTCGATGCCGCGCGTGGGCTCATCGAGGATCAGCAGCCGCGGCCGGGTGTTAAGCCACTTGCTCAGCATCACCTTTTGCTGGTTACCGCCAGAGAGTTTGCTGGTCTCGATCCACACATTGGCAGCGCGAATGGACAGGCGCTGGCGGTAATCATCGGCCGTATCGAACTCAGCGCGTCGAGAGATCATGCGCAGCCGGGTGAGATATTGGCGCAGCATAGGCAGCGTAATGTTGGCTGCGATCGACATGGGCAGCGTTAACCCAAGTTGGCGCCGATCTTCCGTCACGTAGGCGATGCCGAGAGAAACCGCCTGCTGCGGCGACTGAATACGCCGAGGAACGCCATCGAGGATGATCTCGCCCTCATCGGCCGGGTTGATGCCAAAAAGCGCAAGCGCGACATCGGTGCGGCCGCTGCCAACCAAGCCAGCAAAGCCAAGCACCTCGCCGCAGTGGATATCGAAGCTGATATCGGAAAAGACGCCCTCTTTGCTAAGACCGCGCACCGAAAGCAGCAGATCGCCGGGCGGCTGGCGGTCGCGCACAAAAAAGGCGTGCAGCTCTCGCCCCACCATATCGCGGATCGCGCTTTCGGCCGTCACTTCGGAGACCGGCGCGCTTGAAATGAGCTTGCCATCGCGAAAGATGGTCACGCGGTCAGCAATGGCGAAGACTTCTTCCATGCGATGGCTGATGAAAAGCACGGCGACGCCGCGCGCTTTTAGATTTTGCACCAGCCCAAAAAGCTGGTTGACTTCATGAGCTGACAGCGACGCCGTCGGCTCATCCATGATCAAGACGCGCGTATTCAGCGACAGCGCTTTAGCGATCTCCACCGCCTGCTGCGAAGCGAGCGTGAGGCCGCGGGCCGAACTGCGGACATCGAGCGACACCCCGAGACGACTGAGGATATCCTCGGCGTCGGCATACATCTTACCCCAACGCACAATTGGCCCGCGGTTCTGGTGGCTAATGAAGATGTTCTCTGCCACGTTGAGGTCAGGGAACACCATCGGTTCCTGATAGATCGCGGCGATGCCATAGTCCTGCGCGCGCGCTGAGGACTCAAGCGTAATCGGCTGGCCATCGAGCAGGATCTCGCCTTGATCGGGCGGATAGATGCCCGTCATGATCTTGATCAGAGTTGATTTACCAGCCCCGTTCTCGCCCAGCAACGCATGGATTTCGCCTGGGAACAATTTCAGCGACACCTGATCGAGCGCTTGCGTCGCATCAAAGCGCTTAGAGATGTGCCGCATTTCCAAAATGGGTTGTCGATCACTTAACTCTGCATTCATCAAAAAAGCATTTCAACATAATAAATCGGACAGTTTATGTCTTGTATGTATATTGTACTAACAAGCGTTAGCCGATGCGATAACGCTCGATGATCTCAGGATTGAGCGGCATGCCCAATCCCGGGCCTTGCGGCAAATGCATGTATCCGTTCTCGATACGTGGCCTTTCCAACGGCAGATCGACCCACATCGGGTCGCGCTCGTAGCTCGGGAAGATCTCCACGTAGAGCGCGTGCGGGATCGACGCCAGCAGATGCGCGGCGATCTGCGGCTCCTCGTGATGGGCCATTTTCACGTGGAACAGACCCGCCATCGCCGCGATGCGCCGCCACTCCGTCACCCCGCCGGCGATCGTCGCATCAACGTTGAGAATATCGACACATCCATGTTTGATCAAGTCGCGGCAGCCAAAGGCTGAAATCTCGCCCTGCCCAGCGTTGACAGGGATGGATGTGCTTTCGCGCACCATACGCAGCCCATCGAGCTGGTCAAACCACTGCACCGGTTCCTCGATCCAGCCGAGGTTGAGATCTTCAGCAGCCCGGCAGAACTCAATCGCCTCCTGCGGCGTCCATGCTTGATTGGCATCGCAGACGATCATCCAGTCATTCCCGACGATCTCGCGAACGCGCGTCACCCGCTCGATATCTTCTTTCACGCTCAAACGGCCGACTTTGAATTTGACGCCCGCCATGCCAAGATCGCGATAATGCTTCATTTCATCATTCAGCTGATCCTGTCCTTTGCCAGCCGTGTAGTAACCGCCGATGGCGATCACCGGAACTTTATCCGTCATTCCACCGAGCAGCTTGTACAGCGGGACGTTGTAAATCTTGCCGAGCAGATCCCACAGTGCATTGTCGATGGCTGCGATCGCCTGCATTAAGACGCCTCGGTTGCGCATATCAAGCTGATGCAGGCCGCGGTTGCCGAGATCGACCTTGCAAGCGAACATGCGCGCCCACAGTTTCTCGTTATCGCGCGGGTCTTCGCCGATCGCCATCGGCGCCAAATGCTCACGGATCAAGCTGACGATCTCAAGCTGCGTCATGTCTTCATCGCCGCCAAAGGCCTCGCCCACAAGGCCCTCATCAGTGTAAATGCGCGTGACGAGCGTATTGCGATTGGCGATGCGATAGGTTCCCCCTTCAAACAGCGTGTTGAGTTTGCGCGCCAGCGGGATAACCTCAATCTGTGTGATCTTCATGATGTGCGACCTTGTCTTAAGATTCTGCTAACGAAAACCATATCGCTCAACGACCGCTTCATCAACTTCGACGCCTAGCCCGGGCGCGTCGGGGACGGTCAGGAAGCCATCTTTCTGCTCGAACGGCTCGCGCGCCAGTTCATGCTGCATCGGGTTGGGGATCGGTTTGATCTCCATCACGATGTGGTTGGCTGCGGTCGCCGTCAGGTGAATGCTGGCAGCCGTGTTGAGCGCGCTGCTCCACGAATGCGCGTTGATCTGCCGGTGCGCAGCCGCTGCCAGCGCGATGACGCGGGCGAAGCCGCTCACCCCTTCGACCCGCCCGGGATCGACCAAGTAGATATCGCCCACCCCCGCCTCGATCAGACGAGCATAGCCGGCCGGCGTCCACTCACGCTCGCCGGTGGCGATCGGCGTCTTCGTGGCGGCGCGCAGGCGGCGGTAGCCGTCGTCATCGCCGAGCGGCAGCGGATCCTCAATCCAACGAATGTTATACTCCTCGAAGGCTTGCACCATGCGAATGGCGAGCGTCGCATCCCAGCGCGTCTTCTTGCCGATATCGACCATGAAATCGACATCCGGGCCAATCGCCTCGCGCACCGCTTTGACGTAGGCGATATCGCGCTGTGGCGCAACGCCGAGGTTGGCCTCTCCGGTCTTGCCGAAGCCGACCTTGACGGCGGTGTATCCGCGCTCAACGTGCTCGGCCAGTTCACGAGCAAGGTCTTCGATGCGCGCTTTCGACGGATGCGTGCTGGCGCAGGCGCGCAGCGTGTTGGTCAATTTGCCACCCAGCAATTGATGCAGCGGAAGGCCAAGCAGCTTGCCCTTTAAATCCCACAGCGCCATATCACAGGCGCTGATGGCGAACAGCGCCATGCCAGTATCGCCATACCACCAGCAGTGCTCTTTCATGGCCGCCAGCAGCGCGCCGTTATCGAGCGCGTCTCGGCCGATGAGCAGCGATGCCAGCCCCTCTTCGACCAACACCTTGACCGCGCGCGTCGCTTCGGGCCACATCGAGATGCATTCGCCCCAGCCAACCGTCCCATCTTCGGCTTCGATCTTGACCAGCGCGATCATGCGCAGATTGTTGTAGTCGTTCGGCTCAGGGTAGCGCAGCGGAAACGCCTGCACACGTTTGATCTTCATAACATTACCGTCCCGCCGTTAACATCAACCGTCGCCCCGGTCATCCAAGACGCCTGCTCGCTGCACAGGAAAGCGACTACATGTGCGACCTCGGCGGGATCGGCCAGCCGTTTGAGCGGAGCGGCCTCGATCACCCCTCGCAGCGCTTTCTCATCAATAGCCGTCATCATCTGCGTTTCGACCGCGCCCGGAGCCACGGCATTGACGAGAATGTTATGCGGCGCGTAGTGCCGGGCGAACGACTTGGTCATCGCCAAAATGCCAGCTTTGCTGGCGCCGTAAACGGTCGCATTGATGACGCCGCCGATGCGGCCGCCGGTTGAGCTGAGGTTGACGATGCGCCCCCAGCCCCGCAGTTTCATGCGCTCGGCAGCTGCTCGTGAGAGGAAGAAAACCGATTTGAGATTGATGTTGATGATGCGGTCGAACATCGCCTCCGTCATGTCTTCGATCGAGATGCGCGGGCAAATGGCGGCGTTGTTCACCAAAATATCGAGATGGCCAAACGCAGCGACGACCGTCTCAACCAACGAGTCGGTCTGCGCGGGCTGCGAGACATCGCAGTAGAATGCCCGCGCCTGCCCTCCCGCAGCCTCAAGCGCGGCGGCGACTGTTTCCGCCGAAACGAGGTCAATATCGACGACGGCGACTCGCGCGCCTGCTTGCGTCAGCCGCTGCGCGGTCGCCGCGCCGATCCCGCGGCCGGCCCCAGTCACGATCGCAACTCGTCCTTCTAATCTCAGCGATGACATAAGCTCGCCACGGCGCTCACAATGGCACATGCGCTTCGAGCGCTGCTTTGGTGACCATCGTCTCGTTGAGCGTATCGATCTGGTTTAGATCGTACCAATCGGCGCAGACGTATTCGATCGACATGGCCCCATCATAGCCGGCCGCGCGCAGCTTGCCGGCGATCGCGGCGAAATCAAGCGTTCCTTCGACAAAGCGGGTTTGGAGCTTGCCGGGGCGTGCCTGCCGCACATGGAAATGCCCTGTATGCGGGATCAATTTCTCGATCCGCTCAATCGAGATGTACTGAAGCAAAAAGTGCGAATAATCGAGCGTAATTTTGGCGCCGGGCGTTTGCTCAAGAAGCTGCAAGGCCAGCTCTGGCGTTGGGCAAACCGACCCCATGTGCGGCTCAAAACAGAGCTGGATACCCGCATCCGCCGCGATCATCGCGCACTGGGCCAGCGCCGCGGCGCTGCGCGCCAAATTCTGCGCTTGTGGGTAGTCCGGATGATCGACGCCGGGCAGCACAGTCACGGTGCGCATGCCAACCTGCCGGCAGAACTGGACGATCCCTTTGAACGAGCCAAGATTACGCTCGGCTACAGCCGGGTCAGGATCGTTAAACGATCGCTGGTCAGGGTTAGCGCCAAATTGCGGAAAAAAGTCAATCGCCTCCAGCTCATACTTATCGAGCAGCGCCCGCAGATGATCGGCAAAACGCGTGGGCTGCGCTCCGACTTCATCAGGCTCATAACTAGCGCGGCCGCGTTGGTGAAAGCCGGCGATATCCACAGCCTTAAAGCCCATCGATCGCGCAACGGCGAGCGTGCCCTCTAGCGGAATTGCTTCAAAAGAATAGGAACTTACCGATAAACGCATTGCCAACTTCCCCAAAAAAGCGTAATTTCAATAGAGATAATCAAGTGCGGTTGCCCGCTAAAAACTTGTGTATATAATCGAATGTGAATTATATAATAAAAATGCACTGTGTATTTGTCAAGCAGCGGAACCCGAACAATGGCGGTTATAAATTGCTCATTCAGCAGCACCTTCAAGCTTGAATTTTTTATGATCAGCAGGTATGCGATGGGGTACAACATCAATATATCTCTCGCCAACAGTGCGTTCCCGTTTGTTTAGGCGCTAGCCACAGCCCGGAGTCAATTTCATGCGCGATCAACCTCGCGGGAAAACTGCGCGTTCACAAAAGACGAAAAAAGATGTCTTGGTCGAAGTTTTGCGCGATGCCATCCTCTCCGGAGAGCTGCAGCCCGGGGAGCGGCTGCTGCAAGAGGAACTGGCTGAGCGTTTTCAGGTTAGTTCAACGCCCGTACGCGAGGCCATTCAACAGCTCGTCGCCGAGGGTGTGCTCAGCCACAGCCCATACCGGGGTGTGCAGGTTGCCGAGGTAGACCCTGAGGGTGTGTTGGAAGTGTACCTCATGCGTAGCGTGCTTGAACGATTGGCGACAGAACGCGGCGTGCCGAACCTAACGATCGCTGATATTCGCCGGCTGCACGCCATTCACGATGAGATTGTCGCGCTGCTGCATGGTGAGGAACGCGGCCCAATGGTGCGGCTGAACCGTGAATTTCACATGTGCATTTACGAAGCGGCCAAACTACCTCTGCTGCTGCAAACGGTCAAGACATTGTGGATCAAGACGCCGTGGGACACGCTGTTCGTCGTGCCGAACCGCGCCCAGCAGATCGTTGTGGAACATGCTGCAGTGCTCGCCGCCATCGATCAAGCCGATCCTGAGCTGGCTGGGAAGCGCATGCAGGAACATCTTGAAAAAGGGCTGACGGCTCTGGCAAATTATCTCGGCGCGCAGTCCCAATAGATTTTTACTAACGAGATTTGTTGAGGAGACCGCACTATGGCAGTCGAAAAAGCGCGCGTGGCAGTGATCGGTGCAGGCTGGTGGTCAACGACCGCTCACATCCCTGCTTTGAAGGACAATCCTCATGCCGATCTAGTCGCACTGGTCGATACCCGTCCTGAAGCGCTCGAACGCGCTTCGGCCGCTTATGGCCCTATGAAGCTCTACAGCGATCACCGCGAACTGCTGGCGAACGAGGCACTTGATGGCGTCGTCGTCTGCGTCAGCCATGCAGCGCATTACGACGTCACGCGCGACTGCCTCAACGCTGGCCTGCACGTCATGCTGGATAAACCCATGGTGCTGGAGGCCGCTCAT
This sequence comes from Aggregatilineales bacterium, assembly GCA_046719065.1. Classification (GTDB taxonomy): domain Bacteria; phylum Chloroflexota; class Anaerolineae; order Aggregatilineales; family Phototrophicaceae; genus Flexifilum. The sequence goes on from JBDNDP010000002.1 coordinate 84,653, forward strand.
GCGCACGATCTGGCCGCGCGCGCGCAAGCCCAAGGCGTCGAGCTGATCGTGGGTTATCCGTGGAATTACACCGAGCTCTCTCGCCGCGCCCGCGAGATCGTGCAATCGGATGCATTGGGCGCCGTGCAGTACGTCTCTTCACTGTTCACTTCGATGGTGATCGAATTTCTGCGCGGCAATGATGAGGCCTACCGTTCAGTCTTCCGATATCCAATCACAGGGCCGGGGACTGCCTACACCGATCCACGGGTTGCTGGGGGCGGTCAAGGCCATCTGCAGGTGACGCACTCGGCGGCAGCACTGTTGTTCGTCTCTGGGCTACGCGCCGATATCGTCACCGCTTTTATGCAAAACTTTGATCTGGCAGTAGATGTAGCCGATGCGATCGCGGTGCGCTTCAAGGCGCCGGCAAATGGCTACGCGCCAGTGGGTGTGCTCGGCAGCACGGCGAATCTCGGCGTCGGCGATGGCGGCCATCACGAAATACAGGTCTATTGCGAACGCGGACGCCTCGTCCTCGAAAACATCCAGAGCACCCTCTATGTTCGCCATCACGACGGGCGGGAAGAACGCTTTGGCCCGCTGCCTGAAGCAGATCGCTACCCCAAGTTTGCGCCAGCGAACAATCTCGTCGATGTATGCTTGGGGCGCGGCCCGAACTTGATGCCGCTCGATGTTTCGGTGCACGTCGTTGAACTGCTCGATGCCGCTTACCGCTCGGCGCGCGCTGGCGGCATGCCCGTCCTTGTGGACTCGCTGTGACGGCAGCGATGAAAGACCTGCTGCTCGGCCTCGATATCGGCACGACGGCTGCCAAAGCTGCCCTCTTCCAGCCCGATGGCGCCCTGCTGGCTGCTGCCGATGCGCCCTATCCCACCCAGTTCTTGCAGCCCGGGTGGGTCGAACAGCGTCCAGAAGACTGGTGGTTGGCCGCGTGCGAAGCGATCCGGCGCGCTCTCGCCAAGACCAAAGATGCCCCGGCGCGCATCGCCGGGCTGGCCATCAGCGCGCAGGCGCCGACGATGCTGCCCCTCGACCGAGAGAGCCGCCCGCTGCGACCAGCCTTGATCTGGATGGACCGGCGAGCGGAGCAGGAAGTCGGGCTAATCATTAAGCAGCTCGGCGTCGAGCGAGTTTTCCACATCACCGGCAATACCCCCGATGCCTTCTACGTGGCTGCGAAACTACTTTGGTTCAAGCGCAACGAACCCGACCTGCTTAAGCAGACCCGGCGCTTTGTTCAAATCACTGGCTATCTCAATTACCGGCTGACGGGCATCCATAGCCTTGATCACGTCCATGCAGCCTTGCTACAGCTGCGCGACTATGCCAGCGGCGCATGGTCGCCGGAGCTGTGCGAACTGTGCGGCGTCGAACCGAGCCAGTTCCCGCCAATACGACGCGGACACGAACTGCTCGGCGAAGTGACGAACGAAGCCGCCGAGGCGACTGGCCTGCTGCCCGGCACGCCGGTCATGGTTGGCACGGTTGATGGCGCTGCAGCAGCGCTGGAAGCAGGCGCAGCAGAACCCGGCATCGCCGCGGAGATGACCGGGACTTCAACCGTGCTGCTCATTCCCAGCGACGGCGGCCTGCGCGATCCCGCCTTGACGATCATGCCGCATGCCGTGCCGGAAATGCACCTGCTGCTCGGCGCGATGGTCGCCTCTGGCGCCAGCTTGCGCTGGTTCCGCGACCAGTTCGGGCTGCCTGAACGTGAGGCCGCCGAACGCGTCAACCTCGACCCGTTCGACCTGCTGACCGCGCAGGCCGCGGCGGTACCAACCGGCAGCGGCGGCGTGATCTTTCTGCCGTATATGATGGGAGAGCGCGCGCCGATCTGGCATACCAATGCGCGCGGCGTGCTGTTCGGCTTATCGCTGGCCACGCCAAAAGCTGCGATCATCCGCGCGATCCTCGAGGGGACAGCGTTTGCCCTGCGCCACAACGTCGAGGTCGCCGCACGAGCGGGGGCTGCGCTGCAAGAACTGCGCTCCGTGGGCGGCGGGTCGCGCTCTCCGCTGTGGTGCCAGATCAAAGCCGATGTGCTCGGCCTACCCGTCCTGCTGCCTGAGGCGTCGGTCGGCGCGCCGTTCGGCGACGCGCTGCTGGCCGGCATGGGGGCCGGCGTGTACGATGACATCGCGGGGGCGGTGCGCAAGCTGGTGCGTCCACAGCGCCGCTTCGAACCAGACCCCGCAGCGCATGACCTCTACAACGCGATCTATCCGATCTTTCGCTCGCTCTACGAACATCTGCGCGAAGATTTTGACCGCGCAGCAGCCGTGAACTACCCCCAGACTGGCAGCAGCTTATGAAAGCCAAGATGGGCTTTAATCTGCCCGATGACCGGCTGGACGGGCGCACAGCGCTGGTGACAGGGGGTTCGCGCGGAATCGGCCGCGCGATCTGCCATGCGCTGGCCGCTCGCGGCGCGACCGTAGCGGTGCATTTCCGCAGCAGCGCGGCCGGCGCAGCCGAGGTCGTCGCAGCGATCAAAGCGAATGGGGGGGCTGCTGCTGCTTACCGCGCCGATCTCGCAATACCCGGAGCGGCGACCGCCCTCATCGAACAAGTCGTTTCGATTTTCGGAACGGTCGACATCCTCGTGAACAACGCCGCTGAGATGACGGACGCTCCCGTGCAGGCGATGACCGACGCTGAGTGGGACTCAACGATCAACGTTAACCTATCAGCGGCTTTTCGGCTTGCGCGCGCCTGCATCCCCTTGATGACTGCGCGCGGCTGGGGGCGCATCATCAATATTAGTTCGCAGGCTGCATACACCGGCTCGAAAAACCACGCGCATTACGCGGCTGCCAAAGCCGGCCTCGCCGGGCTAACCTACTCGCTGGCGAAAGAACTTGGCCCGGCCGGCATCACCGTCAATCTCGTCTCTCCCGGGCGGATCCTGACCGATATGGTGCTGGAACGAATGGCCGGGCGCGAAGAAGAATGGCTGCGGCAGACGCCGCTCGGCCGTTTTGGGACGCCAGAGGAAGTCGCCGCGCCGGTCGCATTTTTGGCATCAGAGGGCGCGCGTTACATCACTGGCGCGACGCTGCACGTCAACGGCGGGCTGGTGATGGGCTAAAGCTCAACAGCAAGCTAGCGCGGTTCAATCCTTCCCTCGAAGCGCCATGCCGTGGCGGCGCTCCAGCAGATCGATCGTCCGGTGGATCTCATCCCTGATGCGGGCCGCATCCCAACCCAAGACCGGCCCGACGGTGGCAGCGCACTCCTCGATCAGCGCCACAGTACAGCGCCCCAACAGCCCCAGCAGCGTGCGGCGCAGCAGCAGGTCATCGAGATGGCCGACCTGCTCGTGCTCGGCGATAAAAGCCAGTTCACGCTCGCTGTACCCCGGCACATGCTGGAGCGGGCGGTCAGGGGCGCTGGCGCAGTACGCGGCTACCTCTCGCCCGCGCGTGCCGTAACGCTCCAGCAGCCGCGCGAGCTGTTCGCGCGGCAGGCCGGTCTTAACATGCCATGCCTCCAGCAGGCGATCACGATCCTCTGGCCTGCGCGGGTAGTCGCGACCACCGCCGATCGGCAGATCAATTGAAGAGGCACGGCGCTCGCGCCCAAGCTCGGCCAGCAGCTGATCGGTAACTTGTTGAGCAAACGCGCGAAAAGTCGTCCATTTGCCGCCCACCAGCGAATAGACCGGGAAGTTAACGCCTTCGGGCTCTGTTCGCGGAGCGCTGTGGTCGCGGCTGATCTGGCCGGGGGTGATGGCGGCCATCGTCGGCAGGGGCCGCACCCCTGAGAAGGTGAAGACGATGTGCGAGCGATCGAGTTGAATGGATGGAAAAACCTGCCGCACAGAAGCGAGCAGATAATCGGTCTCCTCATCCGAACAGACGGACTCGGCGTCATCGGTCGGCAGGTCGGTCGAGCCGACGATGACGCGATCCTCGACGGGGTAGAAAATACAAATGCGGCCATCAGCATTGGCAAAGTACAGCATGTGACCGCCGGTAGCGCGGTGCAGCTCAGGATGATCGATGACGAGATGCGCCCCTTTCGTCCCGCCGATGAAGTCGGTCTCGGCGCGCAGAGCGCGGTTGGTGAAATCGATCCATGGGCCGCTGGCATTGACGACGATCGACGGGTGAACGACCAGCGCTTCGCCACCGAGCATATCTTGAATATGCACGGCGTCTCCGTCGGCGCCGGTCACTCGAGCATAATTGAGCGCCGATGCGCCGGCGTGCGCGGCGCTCGCGTCGAGCACCAGCTCCAAACACAAGCGCTCGGCATAACTAATCTTGGCATCGTAATAGGTCGCGGCGCACACGATATTTGGGTTAAGTTCCGGGCGCTCAGCCAGCGCTGCCCGGCGCAAATGGAAGCGATGTCGCGGCATTTGCCGGTTGGGCCCGGCCAGTAAATCGTACAGCTCAAGGCCAGCCTTAATCACAGCCGCGCCGCGATCGCCGGGTTTGCTGGGAAGGCCAAAAAACTTGCGCGCCGCATGGCCAATGCCGCGCCCCCAGCTCATGATCGGGATGGTCGTCGGCAGCGGCCGCACGTAATGCGGCGCATTGCGCAGCAAACGCTCACGCTCTTGAAGCGACTCCCGCACCAACCGGAACTCACCGTTTTCAAGATAACGCAAACCGCCGTGGATGATGCGCGTTGAAGCAGCGCTGCACCCACTGCCGTAATCGCCCTGCTCGGCCAGCAGGACATCGACCCCTTGCAGCGCCAGCTCGCGCAGCAGACCAGTGCCGTTGATGCCGCCGCCAATGATGAGCACGTCGACCGGCGCCCCGCTGCGAATGCGGCTGAGAACCTCTGCCCTTAGCGGGCTGCTCGTTTCTGGTCTCACATTCAAAGATCAGCTCGCCATGACCTCGCGCACGACCGCAGCGATGCGTTCCACATTCGGGATCACCGCGTCTTCGAGCGGCGGGCTGTAGGCGACGAGCGCTTCACCCATGTTGACGCGTTTGACCGGCGCCTCCAACGAATAGATGCATTCGTCGGCCGCCAGCGACGCGATCGTGCCGCCCCAGCCCCCGCCGTGCGGGTTTTCCTCGACGATCACAAGGCGGCCAGTCTTGCGGATCGAAGCGACGATAGCCGCTTTATCGAGCGGAACCAGCGTGCGTGGATCAATGACTTCGACATCGATGCCTTCGGCCGCCAGCTGCTCGGCTGCTTCGAGCGCGCGCTGCAAGACGAGCTGGGTAGCGACGATGGTCAAGTCGCGCCCTTCGCGGCGGATCTTAGCTTGTCCCAGCGGCACGGGCTGCAGCGCCGCGTCATCGATCTCTTCGCTCATGTTGTAGAGGAATTTATGCTCCAGCACAATGACCGGATTGTTCTCGCGGATAGCCGATCTCAACAGGCCGTAAGCGTCAGCTGGAGTAGCGGGCACAGCGATCATCAGGCCAGGGAAATTCATCAGCCACGACTCGGCACAGGCAGAATGCTGAGTGCCGAAACCAGCGCCGCCCCCCTGCGCCGCGCGGATCGTCACCGGCACGATGAACTGGCCGCCACTCATGTAGCGATATTTGGCGATCTGGTTAGCGATCTGATCCATCGCCACCGGGATAAAGTCGGCGAACATCAACTCGGCGACTGGGCGCAAGCCAGTGATCGATGCGCCAAGCGCCATCCCGATGAATGCCTGCTCTGAGATCGGCGTATCGCGCACGCGCTCTGGCCCGAACTCCTCGTAGAGGCCGGGGGTCACTTTGAAAACACCGCCGGCCACAGCCACGTCCTCGCCAAAAAAGACAACGTCGCTGTTGGCGCGCATCTCATCGGCCAGCGCGCGCACGACGGCCTCGCGATAAGTCAGCTTCGGCATGATCTATCCTTCGTAGTAAATATCTTCAGTAAGCGCTTCAAGCGGTGGGTACGGTTCAGCCTTGGCCCATTCAACCACCTCGTGCATGCCGCGCTCGATCGCGCCCTTCAACTCTTCAAATTCGGTCTCATCAAGCTGGCCATCGGCGATCATCCGATTTTTCAAAATCGTGATCGGATCGCGCTTCAGCCATTCGTCCAGTTCACCCGGCTTGCGGTAAGGCGCAGTATCGGTGCGCGAGTGCCCACGGTAGCGGTATGTCTTTAGTTCGATCAACGCCGGGCCATCGCCTGCTCGCGCTCGATCCGCCATCGCTTTGACTTCGTGACAGATCGCCTCAGCGTCCTGACCATCAACAATAATGCCGGGCATATTGTAAGCGCAGGCGCGGTCGGCGATATGCTCGACAGCCGTCGTGACATGCATGGGGCTGTACTCGCCATATAAGTTGTTTTCGCAAATGAATAACACAGGCAGCTTCCATACTGCCGCGAGATTAAGCGACTCGTGGAAAGCGCCAATATTGGCCGTACCCTCGCCAAAAAGGGTGACCGAGATCTTGCCCGTTCGCTTGACTTGCGCCGTGAGCGCGCTCCCCAACGCGATCGGGATCTGCGCGCCCACGATCGCATTCGCTCCCAGCAGCCCCACTGAGGCATCGGTCATATGCATGCTGCCGCCCTTGCCTTTGCAGGCGCCGCTCGCCTTGCCCATCAGCTCGGCGAACAAGCTTTGCAGCGACATTCCCAGCGCCAGCGCATGCCCATGCCCTCGATAGGTGCAGGTGACCGTATCGCCGGGTTCCAGCGCTGCCGCCACCCCCACGGCGCAAGCCTCTTGCCCGATGCACAGATGTGTCGTGCCGCGCACGAGGTTTTGCAAAAACAGTTCTTGAATGCGTTCCTGCGAGATGCGAATTTCTAGCATCCGCCGCAGCATGTGCTGACGCACGTTTAAATTAAGCGCGGGAACCTCAGTTTTTTGCATGAAGCTCATCCTTTTTATCACAGACCCTGCTGAAACCGGTCGAGCGCTTCCTGAAAAGCGGCCATAAAGCGACCCAGATGCATCCCATCAACAGCGCGATGATCGCCGCTCAACGTTAAAAAGACCGTATGCCGGATGTACAGCCCGCCGTCGATCACGATGGGGCGCTGCTTGGTCGCGCCCACCGCGAGGATGGCCACCTGCGGCGGATTGATGACAGCCGTGAACCGCTCTACTTGCCCGATCACACCGAGGTTGCTGATCGTGAACGTGCCGCCGGCCAAATCTTCCGGGCGCAGGCGGTTTTCGCGCGTCCGCGCGATCAACGCTTTACTCTGCGCGGCCAACCCATGCAGCGAATACTGCTCGGCCTGCGCGATCACTGGCGTGATCAGGCTGTCATCCACGGCGACGGCAACGCCGAGATTAATATGCCTGTGGCGAAACAGCCGGCCATCTTCATAGGTCGCATTAAGCTCTGGCACGCGCAGCAAGGTTTGCACCGTCAGATACTGGAGCAGATCATTGATGCGCGGGCCGGGCGGCTGCAGCGCGGCCAGCTTCGCCAGCGCGCCCTCCAAGTCGAACTCGCCGGCCACGTAAAAATGCGGCGCTTCGCGCATGCTCTGGCCCAATCGTTCGCCGATCACGCGCCGGGCGCGCGTTAGCGGCACTTCGACCCGGCCGTCATCATCGGGCTGTTCGGCGAGCGCTGGCTCCAGCGACGGTTTCGACTCAACAGCGACGGGCGGCTGGCCCTGCGCGGCTGCTCTTTGGAAAGTAAGCAGGTCAACCATCGTCACTTGACCGTGCGCGCCAGTTGGCGGCACGCGGGACAGATCGATACCGGCTTCGCGCGCGGCTTTGCGCACCTTCGGCAGCGCCAGCACTTCGCGGCTGATCGTCATGCCTGCGCCCCTGTTTATGAGCGCTTCGACATCGCTGCGCATGATCTTGCCTGCTGGCCCGCTGCCCGTCACGCGGGTCAAATCGAGGCCATGTTCCAGCGCTAACCGGCGCGCCACCGGCGAAATCTCTACGATGCCGGGACGCGATGCGCTTTCTGGCGCTGGTGCCCTCTCTGGCGCGCTGCTCTGCTCGATCGCTGCGGATGCGCCAACTTTGACTTCATCGGCCGCGCCGATACGCGCGATCACCGCGCCGACGCTCACCTCTGTGTCAGCCGGATAGATCTGCTCGATCAACACACCGCTGGCAATGCTCTCCAGCTCGACGTTCGCTTTGTCGGACTCAACGATGGCGATCGGCTCGCCTTTGGAAACTGGGTCGCCGGGCTGTTTCAACCATTCGATCAGCCGGCCGGTCTGCGTATCAAAGCCCAAATTGGGCATGACGATATCGATTGGCACCCTGCCCCCGCCTTTCTCAAATCAAGTTCTATCTTAACTGCACGCGGCCGCGTTACAAAATAACGGCCGCAATCGAAAGTATGTAGAATCAGTAGTATTGTACATAATATACAAAACCCGTGCAAGCTAAGTTGATGCCGTACACTCGCTACTCATTAGTAGTACCGGATAGTGTCCTAATTTACGAGTTGACTGGGATTGCTGGTTCAAGACCAAAGGCGCTCTCGATGAACCCTCGCAGTTGGCCAGCAAAACGAGCCGCAGCGGCTCCATCTGCGATATCATGATCAAGGCTGATGGTGACGCATAAAAACTCGCGGATGACGATTTTCCCACTGAGCACAGCAGGTTTTTCAGCTATTCCCCCAAGCGTCAAACCGAGCGTGTGGATAGGCAAAAAACCAAACCCCCATCCGCTTCCGCGAGCAAACATGCCCACCGCCGTCACCACGGTCGTGCCGGCAACCTGCTTTAGTTGATGAGGACTGCGCTGGAGCGCCACGAAATAGGCATCGCGCAAAAAACGCGGCATATAAGGGCCTAGGCGCGCCAGCACGCCAGAACGCTGACTGCTGGTGGATGGCCGTGCTTGAACAGCGCGGATCTCTTGGCTAATGGCCTGAACAGATTTGCGATTGGCGGCGCGGATGATATGTGGGATGGCGACACCATCTCGCTCAGCTTCGATCAAGGTGACGACGTCGACATCATCAAATACGATCAATTGATTGCGCCAATTCCGGTAGGCGTGCAAGAGAGGGCTGTTCGTAAGCGCCTGAGCAAGGCACACGACGATAAACGCCGTAAATGAAAGCGGCTGGCCAGCCGCTTTGACAGCGCGCAAGCGCTGACGCGCTTCCGTCACATCAAACTCAACCAGTCCATGTACAAGGTGACGTCGGCGCCCCATTCTTCCGGCATCCATAATGATCCGCCGCTGCGGCCGAAATGGCAGCACAGAGTAGCCCGGTTTCGTGTTGTTCATATGCTGCCTCCATCGATGTGCTTGCTGCCCTTGATTATAAATTATAACTTATCTTATCGGCGCTCGCACTGTCCTCGCCTAGCGCCAAACAGCTGGTGTGGTTCACATCTCATCGAGTCGCTGGGCTGTGCAGGGCTAAAATTTCGAGCGGCAGTTCGCCGTGGTTCGTCATGCTGTGCGCGAGGCCGGGCGGTATCGTCACCATCATCCCGGCCTCGAGCAGATAATCTCGCTCACCAGCGCGCAGCTTGCCCATCCCGGAAAGAATGTAGGCGGTCTCCGTCTCAATGGGGTGGTCGTGCATGGCGATGACGCCGCCCGGTTCTAAGCGAGCGATGATCAAGCTGATGGCGGGATGGGTCGCGCGCGACTCAAGCAGTTTAATCCCAACCTCAGGGAAGCGCGCATCGCGGTCGAAAAGCATCCTTCGCGCATCGACAATGCGTGGTTCAAGCATGGGCTGCCCCTCCCTCGAGCGCCGCTAAATGCATGCAGTATGATGATACTATCATGCTGCTGACCGGCCTAGAGACAGACGCGGCTGCCGAGGTTATCAAGGAAAAATTGGGGGCTAGCCAAAATTCACAAAGTGGAGTATGCTGCATGCAGTGGACGTGGGTTCACTTTAATACGCAGCGAAGTTACACATTTGCATCCCGAAACAACTGGATGGCTATGTGTCACTGCGCCATCAATGCATCAGGAGTTGTTTCACAATGGGTAACCGCACCACCGGCACGGTCAAATGGTTCAACGGCGAGAAGGGTTACGGCTTCATCACCCCCGATGAGGGGCCGGATGTTTTCGTGCACTACTCGGAAATCCAGGGTTCAGGCTATCGCACGCTCAATGAGGGCGACAAGGTCGAATTCGAGATTACACAGGGCAAGAAGGGCCAGCAGGCCAGTGCCGTCGTTCCGCTGAAGTAAGCTTTTCTGCAGAAACAGCCCCATATGGCCGCGTTGAGCACTCAACGCGGCCTTTTTGCTGCCGTTAACCAGCCCCTTCAACCTGCGAGGCCAGCGGCACGGTGAAATGGAACGCCGTGCCAACGCCCAACGCGCTTTCGACACTGATGCTTCCGCCGTGCTGTTCGATGATGCCACGCGTGATCGTCAAACCGAGGCCCGTGCCGGGCTGCTCGCGCGTCGCAGGGTTATCGCTGCGGAAGTACGGCGTGAACAAGCGCGCTAAGTCAGCCTCATCCATACCGATACCGGTATCGCGCACGGTCACGCACAGCATGGCCGGCTCGCCGGCCCCATCACCCTCAGCGGTGATAATTCTGCCGCTGATCTCGATGTGACCTCGGTTGGGGGTATATTTATGGGCGTTGCTCAGAAGATTCGTCAGCACCTGCACCAAGCGGTTTTGGTCAGCATAAACCGGCGGCAGGTTATCAGGCAGGTTAACGGCGAGCACCTGCTCCTTCTCCTCGATCTGTCGCTTCAGCGGCGCGATGGTTGCTTCCACTACACGCGCGAAATCGACTGCCGTTCGCTCAAGGCGGAGGTTGTTCGTCTCGAGCTTGGTGATGTCGTTCAGGTCGCTCACGATCGTCGTCATGCGTTCGGCATTCAAACGGATGGTGTTCAGGAAATTCTTTTGTTGATCGCTCAAAGCGCCGACTGCCCCGCCGAGCAAAACATCAGAATAGCCTTGAATAGAGGTCAACGGGTTTTTGAGTTCATGAGCAACGAGCGACACAAATTCGCTCTTCGATTCGTTGGCGCGGGCCAATTCAGCATAAAGCTGGGCGTTCGCGATAGCGATGGTGGCATGTTCGGCCAGCCGCTGCAAGAACGACAGCTCCGCAATTCGGAACAGCGGTTCTCGATTGCTCTCCAAAATCAGCAGTGCAATGACCGCATCCCCTGAGACCATCGGGATAGCAATTTGTCCGATCCCACCGCGCAGGCTGGGGACGTAATCCGGGTCAATGCTGACGTCCGGCACCAGATCGGCCTGCCGCGTCCGCAGCACCCGGCCAGCGATGCCGCGATCAAGCGGCCAGCGCCCACCCTCAGCGCCCGGGGGCGCGTCCTCTGGCCCATACCCCTGACTGTAGACGATCTCGAGTATGGGCGGGTCGCCCGTCACGATGCCGAGCAGTCCAGCCGATGCGGCGCTGTTCTCTAGCGCCCATTCCACCGTGATCTGCGCGACGCGCCGCAGATCGAGCGAGCGATTCAGTTCAAAGTCGATGCGCTCCAAAGTTTCTAACTCGCTGAGGCGTTGGCTCAACTGTTGGTCGGTGAGCTGGAATAGGCGGGCATTCTCAATAGCCACCGCTGCCTGCCCAGCGAACGCCGTGAGCAAGTCAACATCTTGCGGTGAGAAGCCAGAGCGGCCACGTTTGTTCAACACTTCTAGCACGCCGATCACACGATCCTGCGTCACCAGCGGGACGGCCAACACGCTGCTGGTTTGAAATGGCCCTTGCGACAACTCGCCGCCCCAGCGCGGGTCGCTGGCCACATCATTGACGATCACTGGCTGCCCGGTCTTTGCCACGTGGCCCACCAAGCCACGCCCCGCCGCCAAACGCCGCCCGATGATCTCGCCGCCAGAGCCGCCGATCGCAACGCGAAATTCCAAATCGCCCGTGCCGTCATCCGCCGTCAGCAGCAGCGAGCCTGCCTCAGCGTCCAAAATGTCCGTTGCGCTGGCAGTGATGAACTGCAGCAGCTCCTCCAGATCGGACTCGGCAGCGACGAGCTGCCGGCTGATATCATTGAGCGCAGAAAGCTGGCGCGCGCGGAGATCTGTCTCGACGAACAAGCGCGCCTTATCGAGCGAGGCCGCCGCTAACGCGCCGATGTCATTGAAGATCTTGACCTGCTCATCTGTGTAGATGCGGCCGGGCGTCGTTGAACCGGCCGCCATCGCGCCAAGCGTTTGGCCGCCGGCTGCCAGCGGCACACACATCCACGCTTGCAGCCGGGGATCTTCTAGCTGAATTTGCGCCCCGCGCTCGTTCATGGCCTCTGCATAGCGATCAACACGAAGCCAAGCGCCAGTGGTGACCACGGCACTGAGCAGATCCTCGCCCAACGGCCAGCGAACATTCTCGCGCTCGCGGTAGCGTTCATTGTCCTCAAGAAAGAAAGCGTAGTACAGCTCATCGGCATCCGCATCATACAGCGCGATGTAAAAGTGGGTGGCCTCGATTAACTTCTGCGCCTGCGCGCTGATCAGCTCAAGCAAATCGTCAAACTTGATCGTGAAGTTGATCGCTTGGCTCACTTGGCTGAGCACGTCCAACTCGCGCACGCGCCGCTCTAGAGAATCGACAATGAGCGCGCGCTCGGCAACGATGTTCATCTGCCGAACCAATGCCTGCAAGAAATGCAGTTGTTCATAGTCGTAACGTTTTCGGCCATCCCGCGGCGGCCCAACGACGACCAGACCATAAACGCCGCCCGCACCTCGAAAAGCGGCGACGACCTGCGCGCGCAGGATCTCAAGCCGGGCGCGTTCTGCGATCAGTTCTGGCGGCCAAGGACGCTCCGGCTCCAACACGAGCACCGGCGTATCAGACGAGAGTAGGTCAATAAGCGGACTGCTGGCAGGGAAGCGAATATCGGTTGCCTCGCCATGGGCGCGGTAAGCGCCGGCTGCTGGGTCAGTCCAAAACAGGAAAAGCGCTTGTGGGCGCAGCACTTGGTCAAGTTCGGATAGAAACCGCTCGGCTGCGGCTTCGAGATCGTCTATTTCGCCAAGCGCCGCAGCGAAGGTATCGAGGCGCGTTTGCTGAGCTTGACGGGCGCGAAAATAGAGCTGATCAATGCGCGCACCCAACCGCGCACGCACGGGCGCGAACAGCGCCGCAACCCCGAAGATGACGATCGCCAACACGAACGGGTTATCGGCGCGCAGCGCCTCTCCGGCTAACAGGCTGCCCCCCAAGATGAGAAGGTAGTAAGCGCCAACCACGCCGGCCAGCATGATGGCATAGGTTAGGGCATGGCTTATCAGTCGATCGACATCGATCGCGCGCTCTTGCAGCGCAGCATAAGCGAAACTGAGGGCGGTCACAATCAGCAGCGGCGTGAAGGTCGCGCTGTTAATGAGAAACCCGCTGCTGTTAGCGAACAGTATGCCGATGAGATTGAACAGCCAGAAGATGCCAACGGCCAGCACAGCGAGCGCGCCAGCCAGCAGCAGGCTGCTTTGGTCGCGTTCGAGCGCAGAGCGCGCTTGCGAGCGCCCGCGCCATGACGCCCAAGCAAGGATGGCAGCGCCGATCAGCGGCCCCAGCAGCGCGATTTGCAGCCCGCCAAAACCGAGGCTGAAATCGGGCGCGGCTTGGCGCAGCGCTGCATTGACTGCGGCTAACATCACGCCGACGGCGATGGGCGCAAAACGCGCTGCAACATGGCCGGCAGCGCCAATCGAACGATCGAGCGCCAGCGAGACCAGCGCACCGCCGAATGTCCATGCCGCAATGATCCAGAGCGCCTCAAGTTGGTGCGACGAGGTAAGATCGAACAGGCCAAACAAGAACAGCGCGGCCAGCGGTAACGCCGCGCCGACGATGCGCGCCAGTGGCGACCATGGTCGCAGCGCAAGCAGCACGACGCCGCTCCCCAGCACGAATAGCCCCGATAAATACGGTACGAGAAACAAAGCGAAGAAGTCGATCTCCGGCAGCGGGGCGAGCACATACGAAACTGTACAGCGCAGCGCTTCGGCGGTGTGCTGCGTGCAGACCAATTCGCCATCGACAGCGCTTTCAGTGCCCGGTCGCACGACGCTCACTTCAACTGCTGCGCCGTGCGCTAGCCCAGCTCGCAGCGCGTGAAAAGCCGCCAATCGCGCCCCCGCATCGGCCTGATCAAGCGGTTGCCCATCAATGGCGATGATCCGATCGCCGCGGCGCAGGCCAGCCGCCAACCCCGGCCATGGCGCATCGCTAGATGGCCGCGCGCCATCCACGACCAGCGTCGGCGTCAGCATGACGCCGAAGAAGGGTTCCCCGCGCCATCGAAGCGCCAGCCCAAGATAGATGAGCGCGGCCAGCAGCACACCGCCTGCCAGCAGGGCAAGCACGACGAAGCCGCGGCGCGCGCGCGCGGCAGGCGCGCGCTGTCCGTGAACGGAATGGGAGAAAGTCATTGCTGAGGTTGCATCAGGGGCTGCGCTCATGGTCGCACTCGTTAGGATATCACGAACTCATGCGCAAAGCGGCATCGCGCTAACCTGATTGTACCATAGGGATGCAGCGGGAAGGCTTGCGTTCAGCCGGCGCAGAGAGGCGCAGATTCGGCAAAATTGCCCTTGGCCGAGGTTGGAGCGCGCCCCGAATGCGTTTATAATTGACAGTAATCTTTATCACTTTGTTAAACGGTGCCTCATGAGTGGTGAGCGTGCAATCCGGGTCTTAATCGCGAAGCCGGGGCTAGATGGCCATGATCGGGGCGCGAAGGTGATCGCGCGCGCGCTGCGCGACGCAGGCATGGAAGTGATCTATACCGGCCTGCGCCAGACGCCAGAGATGATCGCCGAGGCTGCGCTGCAAGAAGACGTGCATGTCGTTGGACTTAGCATCCTCAGCGGCGCGCATATGGCGCTGGTGCCGCGCATTCGGCAGGTCATGAACGATTATGGCCTGCACGATATCCATTTGATCGTCGGCGGCATTATCCCTGATGAGGACCGGCCTCAACTTGAAGCTTTAGGAGTGAAAGGGGTATTTGGCCCGGGCACGAGCACCGAAGATATTATCGCATATATTCGTCAGTTGATGCAGGCCGCCTCATGAGCATCGGGGTGAGCCGTGGAGAGATGCTCGGCCGGCAGGTCTTAGCCGGCGACCGGCGCGCTCTGGCCCGGCTGCTGACGATCATCGAAAATGAAAAGGCTGGGGCGGAAGAAGCGCTAACGCTGTTGTACCCGCACACTGGCCGCGCTCGCATCATCGGCATCACCGGCGCGCCGGGCACCGGCAAAAGCACGCTGGCCAGCGCGCTCACGCGCGCCCTACGCGCGCGCGGAATGCGCGTCGCCATTCTCGCCGTTGACCCTTCCAGTCCATTCACTGGCGGCGCCATTCTAGGCGACCGCATCCGCATGCGCGATTTGGCCGGCGATGAAGGCATTTTCATCCGCAGCATGGCAACCCGCGGCAGCTTGGGCGGGCTGGCGCGCGCCACCCGCGATGCCGTCCGTGCGCTCGATGCTGCCGGTTTCGATACGATTCTGATCGAGACAGTTGGCGCTGGCCAAAACGAAGTCGCTATTGCCAGAGCAGCCCAGACGACAGTGGTCGTCGAAGCGCCGGGCCTAGGCGACGAAGTCCAAGCGATCAAAGCCGGCATCCTTGAGATTGCTGATGTGCTGGTCGTCAACAAAGCCGATCGACCGGGCGCCGATCACGCGGTGCGTGCACTGCGCGCCATGCTCGACCTTGGCCATCCACCAACGCGCGAACGAATGACGCGCCACCATGGGCGTTTGATGCCTACAGCGCCAGTCTCGACCCCCTCGGAAAACGGCGATCCAACCTTGTGGATTCCGCCGGTCGTGACCACAGTGGCCACCGAAGGGGCCGGGATCGAAGCGCTGGTAGCAGCCATCGACGCACATCAGGAGCATTTGCAAACGACTGGGACGACCCTTGAACGCGAGCAGATTGCAATCGAACTGCAAGAGCGGCTGCGCGAGCGCCTGCTGGCCGACCTGCTGGCAAAACTTGATGATGCCAGTATCGACGTAGTGATCGAGCAGGTGCGGAAGCGCGAGCTTGACCCCGCCCGCGCGATCGAAGCGCTGCTCATTCAGGCCAAAGCGGCGAGCGACTCGGAAAAGCCCGCCGCCCTGCGCGATCCGATAAACCAGTAAGCAGGGAGAACTGCGTTGGAAGGCAGAATACCCGGGACGACTTACGTCCCAAAGCCAGAAACGGAAAATACCCCCGTTAGCCCGTTGGGGCGCATTATGTTATTTTGCGGGTCAGCTTCGCAGGCGCTGGGCAACGAGATCGCCAAAGCATTAAACATCCGCCCGGGGCGCTACACCCGCGTCGTCTTTCCAAACGAAAACATTTTCATCCAGCTCAAAGAAAGCGTGCGCGGGCAAGATGTTTACGTCGTCCAAACGATGTGCGCGCCGGTGCATGATAACATTTTTGAGCTGCTGATCATGATCGACACCCTCAAGCGCGACTCGGCTGGGCGCATCAACGTGGTCGTCCCTTATCTAGCTTATTCCCGTTCCGATAAGAAGGATCAGCCGCGCGTTGGAATCACGGCGCGCCTGCTCGCCAACTTGATCGAGGTGGCTGGCGCCG
The DNA here is from genome assembly GCA_046719065.1 of Aggregatilineales bacterium. GTDB lineage: Bacteria > Chloroflexota > Anaerolineae > Aggregatilineales > Phototrophicaceae > Flexifilum. Next base: position 101,110 of record JBDNDP010000002.1, read on the forward strand.
ACCGCTATATGACGATTGACTTACATGCCGGCCAGATCCAAGGGTTTTTCAACATTCCAGGCGACGCGCTGAAGGCTTTTCATTTGCTCAGCGACTACGTGTTGCGCAAAAGCATCCCCGATCTTGTCGTCGTCTCGACTGATCTCGGCTTCGCTAAAAAAGGGCGTGACTGGGCCGAAAAGCTGGGCACCCAACACGTGATCGTGGAGAAACGCCGCACCAGCAATGACGCCCAGTCGGAGGCGCTCTCGTTGATCGGTGATGTGCGCGATAAAAACGTGCTGCTGGTGGATGATGAGGTGCTCACCGGCGGTTCGATGGTCAATGCCGTCAATCTTGTCCGTCAAGAGGGCGCGCGCGATGTTTACCTCGCTTTCACGCATGCCGTGCTGGCTGGCAACGCTTACGAGCGGCTGGCCACGCTCGATCTCAAAGAGATCATCACCACGAATACCATCCCGATCCCGGAAGAGAAACAACTACCGAATATGACTGTGCTGTCCGTCGCGCCGCTGCTGGCTGAGGTCATCAAACGTTCACACAAAGGCATGAGTGTGGGTGAACTCTTCAACGAATGATGGAACGACCAGCACCGGCTTACGCTCGACCTCGACCCGGCCGTGCCCGAGAGCGCAGCGAGCGACGGCGAAACCGTAAAAGCGCTTCAAACTGGCGCTTACTTAGCGGCGCGCTTATCGTGGTGCTAGGAGCCAGCGTGGCATGTCTGGTCGGGCTAACACTGGCCTCTGGCTTCAGCGGGCTGGCCGCCAGCAGCCCGCCAACGCCGACGCGCTCGCCGACGCTCGAAGATTTTTGGGAAGGCCGCGCGGTTTGGGCCATTGATGTTTTTGACGTTGGTCTGCCGGTTGGCGAAAGCGAAACAGTCTACCTCGGAAACGGCCGCTTTCGTTCCTACACTCACGCCAGCTACCAATCAGCCGGCATTGTTGACCAGTGCGGCGACCCCGTTCCATTTCCCGGCTGCCTTGTGACGTGGTACAGCACCGATGGCGGCGTGAGCTTTCAGCTCAACCGGCCGGTGTGCGCCTTGCCCTGCCTCACCTGCCCATGCACCGATGAACGCGATCACATCCGCGCGCAGCAGTATCCTCGCGTCGCCTATACCGAAGATACGGGCTATATGGTCTACGAGTGGCACGCACAGACGATGTTGCGCACAAGCAGCGACGGCGGCGTGACGTGGTCGAACTGGTCTCGCATCACGCGGCCGGCCGGCACATGGCCGAGCAGCTATCATCCATGCAGCCCGGTCGAGCGCATCGGGCCGCACCCACACATCCGCGGCGAGGAGCACGACTGTTTGGTGGGCGCGCCGCCCGGCATCTATATCGAAGACGACGAACTGTACATCTTCGTTGGCGCAGGCTCAGCGCCCGGTCATATGCGCTGCTACCGAGGGAACCGGCACGAGGGCGCGGCCGGCCTGCGCTTATGCGATACCGACCCGCTGTTCAGCGGCGCTTTTGAATACGGCCCGATCGATGCGGCTGGTGCCGCGGCTAACCCATACTTTGACTTCCGCTATGTCAGTTCGGCGACCGTGCTCAAGGTGGGCGATTATTATTATATGGCCTACGAAGGGGTGCGCGGCCCCGACCAGCTCGAGCGCGGCATGGATACACAGTTCGGCCTCGGTTTCGCGCGCTCGGTGTTCGATCGCATTGATGGCCCGTGGATGAAATATCGCGGCAACCCAGTGCTGGCTGATGTCGGCTTCTGGGTCGGCATCGGCCATGCCGACCTGCTGATCGTCGAGGGTGAGACGATCCTGTATACGCAGACTGGCCCGGATACACGCGGCCGCTACCGGCTCGTCTGGTCAGCGGGATGAACTGCGGTGAAACTGCAACAGTCGAGAATGACGATCCGCATCTAACTAATTAAAAGAATTTCCTGCGCAATTTATACAGCTTTTATATGAGATTGCGATCCTTGTTAACCCGTACGTCGGTTTTACGATAGCAAGGTCAGCTACACTATAAGCTATAAGCCGCAGGCTGGCCTAGTCGGCGCGCATTTTTTCCACTGAGACGAGAGCATGCAAATATGCAAGCAGGCACAGACACGATCAAAACACCAGCATCGCCGCGGCGTTTCCGCCCTCTACGAGCGATCTTCCGGCTGGGCTTGAGCGTATATGGACTGGCGGTCACTGGTGGCCTGCTGCTGGGGCTGCTGTTCGGCGATCGTTTTAACATCACTGCGCTTTATCACTCGTTGGCCCAGCTTTTTTGGCTGGGCGCGCTGGCGCTGTTCGTGCTGGCGCTGGTCACGCGCTCGTGGATCTCAGCGCTGCTGCTGGCGCTGCCGGCAGCGGCGTTTTTGTGGGTGTACGGCGGCCTGTTCATCCCTGCGCAGCCCCGCGATCCGCTCGGCAATCCAACTTTCACGCTGCTTTCTTACAACATCCAGTGGCGCAGAGGGAGCGATTACCAACCCGCCATCGACGCGATCCGCCAGCAGAACGCCGATATCGTCGCTTTGCAAGAAGTCAGCCCACAGGCGGCGCGGGCGATCGAGGCGGCGTTCTCCGGCCGCTATCCTTATCTGGCCCTGCACCCGCAGGAACGCGGTTTCAACGGACAGGCCGTCCTCAGCCGCTACCCGATTGTTGAGGATGATTTCTTCCTGCGCAGTTTCGGCCAGCAGTGAACGGTCATTATGGTGGATGGCGTGCCGGTCGTCCTTTACAACGTGCATCTGGCCGCACCGCTGCTCGTGCGAGACGGCCGCCGCCGCTTTGATATTAGCATGCGAGAACGGGAGGTCTTCGAAATTGTTGAACGCGTTAACCGCGAAGAAGCTGGCGCCCGCGTGCTAGTCGTCGGCGATTTCAACCTGACCGACCGCAACACCGACTACTTTCATTTGACCCGCAATGCCGGCTTGATCGATGCGCACATGCGCCGCGGCAGTGGCTTAGGTTGGACATGGGCCTATATGTCCCAACTGCTGCCGCCGCTGCTGCGCATCGACTATCTATTCTACAAGCCCTATGGCCTAAGCATTTTGCAGACGCGGGTCGTGCTCAATTCTGGCGGCAGCGATCACCAACCGCTGTGGGGACAGTTCGAAATCTACGATCCGACGTTATCCCTCGCCCGTTAAGGCTTTGACCTGATATACCTTCAACGGGCAATGTTTATAATTTTGCTGCTCGTCGCAGGTGTGCTCCAACGGCTCGCGCTGCTCCCCTTTGTGCGCCGTATGCGAAGGGCGGGCATTTGCAGACAACCGTGTTGGACTCGTGCGCTGCGCTCGCCCTGTTCAGTAGCCTTCAGTCAGCGCATTTAGCGCGTCGATCTCGCTGGCGCTCAGTGTCAGATCGACGGCGCCGACGAGCTGGTGCAGCTGCTCCACCGTGCGCGCTCCAATGATCGGCGCAGTGATGGCCGGCCGGGCAAGCTGCCACGCCAGCGCGACGTGCGCCACTGGAACCTCGTAGGACGACGCAATCGCGCGCAGACGGTCGAGTACCTGATGCGCGCGCTCATCGTTGATCAGCCGCTGGATGAGTCCATCGCTGCCGCGCGTGGTATCGGGCTGGCGGTCATCGCGCGTATATTTGCCGGTCAAGAAACCAGCAGCCAGCGGGCTGTAGGGAATCACGCCGATGCCTTGATCGAGGCACAGCGGTTCCAGCTCTTGTTCGAATTCGCGCCGGTGCAATAGGCTGTGATGCGGCTGCAAACAATCGAAACGCGCCAGCCGGCGCACATCGCTGATCCAGAGCGATTTGGCCAGCAGCCATGCGGGGTAATTGCTGGCGCCGATGTAGCGCACCTTGCCCGCCCTGACCAAGTCATCAAGGGCGCTAAGCGTCTCTTCAAGCGGGGTCTTTTCGTCTGGCCAGTGGATTTGATATAAGTCGATATAATCCGTGCCGAGCCGGCGCAGGCTGTCTTCAACGGCCAGCATGATGTGCGCGCGGCTGGAACCTTCCCCATTAGGACCATCCCACATGCGCCCCTGCACTTTGGTGGCGATCACGACGCTGCGGCGGTCTTTGCCTTTCAGCCAGCGGCCGATGACGGTTTCCGACTCGCCGCCTTGATTGCCAGCGACCCAGCGCGAGTAAATATCGGCGGTATCGAAGAAATTGATGCCAGCATCGACAGCGGCGTCCATGATGCGAAACGAAGTCGCCTCATCGGCCGACCAGCCGAATGTCATCGTCCCTAAACACAGCGGACTCACCCTTAACCCAGTACGCCCTAAGGTACGGTACTCCATCGCGCAATCCTTTCTTGAGAAGTTAGACAAATTATACGCAGGAGAAGGCGACTTCCTCAAAGACGCCCCCGCCAGACTATGCTATAATTTGCGCTTGCAGGGGCACTGCTTCTCGCACTCCAAAGATGAACTGAGGTTGATATGTTCAAAAACCTTGTCAAGAAGGTCGTGGGCGATCCGACAGAGCGCGCACTAGTGCGCTATCGCGAGACTGTCAGCAAGATCAACGCTTACGAACCGGCTCTACAAGCGCTGAGCGATGACGCCCTGCGCGCCAAGACTGACGAGTTCAAGCAGCGGCTCGCCAACGGTGAGACGCTGGACGACCTACTGCCCGAGGCCTACGCTGTGGTGCGCGAGGCGTCTGTGCGCACCATCGGCCTGCGGCATTTCGACGTGCAGCTGATTGGCGGCATCGTGCTGCATGAAGGACGCATCGCCGAGATGAAGACCGGTGAAGGCAAGACGCTGGTCGCCACGCTGCCGCTCTATCTCAACGCGCTGCTGGGCAAGGGCGCGCATTTGGTGACGCCGAACGACTACCTGAGCAAGATCGGCGTGCAGATGATGGGGCCAATCTATCATTTCCTCGGTTTGTCGGTCGGCGTGATTCAGAGCAGCGCCAGCGACCCAGATGCCGGCTCGTATCTCTTCGATCCTGCCTTTCCTTCCAACGACGCGCGTTTCCAAAACCTGCGCCCGGTCACGCGGCGCGAAGCCTATCAGGCTGATATCACCTATGGCACCAATAATGAATTTGGCTTCGACTACCTACGCGACAACATGGTCATCGATGTCAGCCAGCTGGTACAGCGCGAGCTTAACTTCGCGATCGTTGACGAGGTCGATAACATCTTGATCGATGAGGCGCGCACGCCGTTGATCATCTCTGGGCAGGCGGACGAACCCTCCGATCTGTACAAAAAATTCACGCAGATCGTGCGCACCCTCAAACGCAGCAGCCAGAAAAGCATCGATGACGACGCACCCGATGGCGATTTCGTCGTCGAAGAGAAAGATCGCGTCGCTTATCTGACTGAGGCCGGCGTTGAAAAGGTGGAGCGCTTTCTCGGTATTGAACAGCTTTACAGCGCCGAAAATGCCGATGTGATCCCGTACCTCGATAACGCCCTGCGCGCGCACGCGCTGTATGAAAAAGACAAAGAGTATATCGTTCAGGATGGGCAGGTCATCATTGTCGATGAGTTCACTGGCCGCTTGATGTATGGCCGGCGTTTCTCGGAAGGCTTGCACCAAGCCATCGAGGCGAAAGAAGGCGTTCAGGTGCGTCGCGAAAACCTCACGCTGGCGACGATCACGTTCCAAAATTTCTTCCGCATGTATAACAAGCTGGCCGGCATGACGGGCACGGCATTGACTGAGGCTGAGGAGTTCGAAAAGATCTATAACCTCGAAGTCGTGGCGATCCCCACGCACCGGCCCATGATCCGGCTGGATTACGAAGACTTGATCTTCGCGACCGAGGAAGCGAAATTTAAAGCCGTGGTCGCCGAGATTAAAGAGCGACAAGCGCGCGGCCAGCCTGTGCTGGTCGGCACGGTCGCCATCGAAACTTCGGAACGGTTAAGCAAAGCGCTCAAGCGCGCCGGGGTTGAACATCAAGTGCTCAACGCCAAACAGCACGAGCGCGAAGCGGAGATCATCACGCAGGCTGGCCGGCCGGGCACAGTGACCATCGCCACGAACATGGCCGGCCGCGGCGTCGATATTTTGCTCGGCGGCAATCCTGAGGGGCTGGCGCGCGATATGCTGCGCAAGCAGGGCATCGAAATCACTCAGGCAACGCCGGAGCAGTGGGAGGCCGCCCTCGCCAAAGCCCGTGAACAGGTTGAAGCAGACCGGCAGATCGTCCTTGAACAGGGCGGCCTGTTCGTGCTCGGCACTGAACGCCACGAGGCGCGCCGCATCGATAACCAGCTTCGCGGCCGTGCCGGTCGCCAGGGCGATCCGGGCGAGTCGCGCTTTTTCCTCAGTTTGGAAGATGACCTGATGCGGCGCTTCGGCGGCGATCGGGTCAAAAACTTCATGAACTGGGCGAAGATCCCCGAAGATGAGCCGATCGAAAGCGGCGTTGTCACGCGCGCCATTGGGCAGGCGCAGACGCGCGTTGAAGGCTACAACTTCGATATCCGCAAGCGCGTGCTTGAGTACGACGATGTCGTCAACAAACAGCGCGAGGTCATTTATCGCCAGCGCCGAGAACTGCTTCATCGAGAAGACTTGCGCGAAGATTTTCTGAAGCTGCTCGAGGAGCAGGTGGGGAAGATCGTCGATGAATTCACGCCCAATGCTGCGGATCCTGAGTCGTGGGATCTTGAAGCGCTGCATCGGCAGTTGTTCACTTTGTTCCCCGTGCCCGATCGCATAACGCCAGAGACAATGCAGGGTAAATCACTTGATGATCTAGAAGACATGATCATTGAGGGGCTGCACGAGGCTTACGACCGCAAGACGCAGGAACTGGGGCCAGAGCTGATGAAACGTGCCGAGCGCATGGTCATGCTCAACGCCATTGATACGCACTGGCGCCGTCACTTGACTGACCTCGACGTGCTGCGCGAAGGTATCGGCCTGATGGCGATCGCGCAGCGCGATCCACTGGTCGAATATAAGCGCCAAGCGTTCCATATGTGGGAAGACCTGCAAGATCAAATTAACCTGATGGCAGCGCGCAATATTTTTCGCGTGCAGGCCAGCGCCGCGCAGCCAATGGTGCGGCGGCCGATTAATATGCAGGCGCTGCGCCCCGGCGCGACACAAACCAGCAAACCAGAGCCGGTTCGCAAATCGGCAAAAGAATCCATCGGTCGCAACGACCCCTGCTGGTGCGGCAGCGGTAAAAAGTACAAGAATTGCCACCTGCGTTCTGACCGCGTCTCGAAGGCACAATGATCGGAATCACAATTGAGAAGGTCGATGAGAAACAGCGCCACTGATGTGACAGCAGACGATATTCACCCAGAACTGCTGCGCTTTCTACGCGAGACGATCACGACGTTTGCGCGTTGGGATTTGGTGCGTTTTTTCCACGATAACCCCCACGCGACCGAGATCGCCGAAAATATCGCCAAAGTGATCGTCCGCCCGGCCGATGAAGTTGAGCGCGAGTTGAATGCGCTGGTCGCGGCCGGTGTGCTGACATCCAGTATGGCGGGCGACGTGCAGGTCTACCGGCTGGGCAATGACGCGGCTACCCTGCGCAAAGTGCATGCTTTTGTCACAGCCTGCGACGACCGAGAGTTTAGAATGCGCGCCATCCGCGAAGTGATCGATCAAATGCCGTAGCGGGCGATACTCCCTCGCTCGCCACCGCGCCATGCAAACAGAAGCCATCAGCCAGCTTTTATTGCTTTACACGTGGTTCCTGCTTTCCGGGTTGATCCTGTTCTTCATGCTGATCGCCCGGTCGTACCAGCGGTTCTCCGGCGAAATCACCTATTATCGTCAGTTCTGGGCGCCGATCGTCCTCTTTGGCGCGGCAGCGCTGCGCTATACTGCGCTTGACCTTGTGGCCCACGATCCGCTCGGTGACGCGCTGTCCGCAGCCGCCGGTGTCCTGCTCGCTCTACTGGTCGCACGGCTGCATCGACAGATGACTGCAGGCAGGCGGCGCACATGACGGCCGCTGGCTACACACTGCTTGACCTGCTCAGCGCGTTCGGCGCAACCGGCATTGGCATTGCGCTGATCCTTCTCGGCCAGCTCAGCCGAAGGCTGGGCGAGACAACCGGTGCGCGCCGCTATTATCTCGGCTTTTTCGCCGCTGCCGGGCTGCTGTTCACCAGCGCGGGCGCGCAGATCATCAATGTGACGCTTGGCCTAGTGGAAGCCGAGCAGTTGGTGCATGCCCCGCTCTGGATCACACTCTATAACGGCTTGCCTGCAGCCGGCGTCAGCCTCGGCCTGTACTTCGCATGGCGCTACTGGAGCTGGCTGCTGGCGGAGACGGACTAACGCAGATACACTAAGCGAAGTTTATGCAGCACTGCATGAGCAGCCTCTGCGGCGAACTTGACGCCGAAATGCGAGCGCTGCCCAAGGATGCATTCCGTTTCTGGGTGTGCCCGGTATGATTCGCATTGGCAGCATTGAGATCAACCTGCTATTGGAAAGCCTCGTTTACATGGATGGCGGCGGCGCTTTCGGCTTAGTGCCGCGCGCTTTGTGGAGCCGTCTACTGCCGCCCGATGAAGATCATCTCGTGCCGATGACTCAGCACTGTCTGCTCGTGCGGACCGGGGGGCGTACGCTGTTGGTCGATACCGGCCTCGGCCTAAAGATTTCGGATAAACAGCGGCAGGTAACCAAGATGACCTATCCACGCGGCCCGCTGAATGAGTCGCTGGCGCGCTTAGGCGTGGCGCCCAGCGCGATCGATCTGGTCATTAACACGCACTTACACGGCGATCACTGCGGCGGCAACACGCTCATCAACAAAGATGGGGCGCTTGTCGCGGCGTTCGAGAACGCGGAATACGTCGTGCAGCGGCGCGAGTACGAAGATGCCATGCGCCCGAATGAGCGCACGCGCGCGACGTATTTGGCCGAGAATTTCCAGCCGTTGGTGGAACAGGGGCAGATGCGCCTGCTCGATGGAGACACTGACCTTGCGCCAGGCGTGCGCGGCGTTGTGACGCCCGGGCACACCCCCGGCCATATGAGTGTGCTATTCGAAAGCGAGGGCGAATATGGCCTATTTGTCTGTGATCTGGCCAGCTACGCCATTCACTTTGAGCGCCTCGGTTGGATGACCGCTTACGACGTCGAACCACTGATCACGCTAGAGACAAAACGGCGCTGGCAGACTTGGGCGCTGCAAACCAACGCCCTGCTGATCTTCCCGCACGACAGCCAGCGGCCAGCCGGCCGGATGACTGCAGTCGAAGGCGGCCGCCCGATCGTGATTCCGGTCGATGTGCCCTATGCCTGACGGGCGCCATCATTGGCGCGACTGCCACTCCTCGATCACGGCTTGCAGATAGGCGCGCACTTCAGCATCGGCAACCTCGCCCACGCTGTCATAGAACTGCCCGTCAACTTCGATTTTGACGCCGCCGCCAACCGCCGGTCGAACATGCAGTCTGTGCCCGGCGAACTGTGGCGCGCTCCGCAGCTTGTACTGCAAGAATTCTTCGATCGCCTCGGCGATGTTGATCTCAGGGACTGGCTCCGCCGGCGGGCGGCGGCGCCCACGCCGCGGCAGTTCGATGGTATCGGGCAGTTTGAATTTGGGCAGGTCGCCCGGCACTGGTTCCGCCGCGATGTTCACTGCGCTCGCAGAAGGCGGAAGCTGGTTCGCCGGCGGCCGATCACCGGCGAGAGCGCCAGCTGGCTGAACAGGATCGACAGACGGTGTCTCAAGATTTCCCTCAGCCATCGCATCATCAGCCAGTTCATCGAGCGCGAGCGGAACATCGCTCGCTAGGGCTGCCGGCGCGGGTGCAGTGCTCAATGACTGCCGCGAGATCGAGTCGTATAGATCGCGCACCGTCATATTAAAACGGCGTTTGAATTCCGCATCGGCCAGCGCGGGCGGGTTGCGGTAACTCTTGTCGCCGATCTGGATGATCAGCCCGCCATCAGCCACATCGCGTAAAATCGTCATGACTTCAACCGCCTCCACTTCACCGCCATCGACGAGCAGAACGGTAAAAGTCCCTTTGCGCTGGGGTTGCGCTGGCGCCTCGACTGCCACCAGCGCGTCCAAATCGGGCAGTTCCTCCGCTTGCTGCGCGGCGGACGTGACCGGAGATGGGCCAGCAGCCGCTAGCGCAGCGTTGGCCTTGCGCGCGCGCGCCCTGACCATGAGGGCGACCGCAGCCACCAGCAGCAGGCCCGAGCCGCAAAACATAATGATCAAAATGGGAGGAATTTGCTGGAAAAATTCGCCGAGGCCGCTGTCCATGATCGCTTACCTCTCCGTAACGCTCGCTCACAAAGGCTGGCAAAATGCGCAAAAATGGGTCCCGCGCTGCGCGACGCGTATCTTCTCGATCAGCCGGCCGCAGCGCAGACAGGGCTGGCCAGCGCGATCGTAAACGGCGAAATGGTTCTGGGCCGTGCCGGAAGTGCCATCTGGCTTGCGATACCAGTTGACGCTGGCCCCCTCTCGCTCGATGCCCTTCACCAGCACGCAACGGATCGCCGCATGCAGGCGCGAGATTTCTGCGTCGGTCAAACTGTGAGCCGGGCGCAGCGGGTGAATGCCGGCGGTATGCAGCGCCTCATCCGCATAAATGTTGCCAACGCCGGCGACAAAATCCTGATCCAACAGCAGGGCTTTGATCGCTTTCTGGTGGCGCCGGCTGCGCGCAGACAAATATTCCCGTGTGAACTCCGGGCCGAGCGGTTCCGGGCCGAGGTTCGGAGCGAGCATCTCGAGCGAGCTGACCAGCGAGACAAACCCGAATTTTCGCGCGTCGGAGAAGCGGAGCTGCTGTCCATCGTCGAGATCGAAGCGCACATGCACCCAACGATCGGCCTCGTGCTGCGCCTCGGCCGCCGTCACGTACAGGCGTCCGGTCATCTTGAGGTGAACGACGAGCAAGTCGCGGTCAAGCTGGCAAACGATGTACTTTGCGCGGCGTTCAACGGCGCGAAACATTTGCCCCTCAATTTGAGCGGCGAACTGCTCCGCAGATGGCGTGCGAATCGCGCGCGCCCAATCAGTCCATAGGCCGCGCACGATACGGCCAACCAACGGCGCACGCAGGCCGCGCACGACAGTTTCTACTTCTGGCAGTTCTGGCATAGTTTAGACGCAACGCAAATACGCTGCGCAGTTTTACCCTTGTCGATCTTCAGTATAAGCGATAACCCACTCTGCAAGCTTGACATATTAAGAAAACTCGACAAGCCATGCCCGAACAGCGCACACCTCGCGGTGATGGTATAATTTGAGACGAACACCTGTTTCCCATCAAGCCGCCACCTGCCGATGACGAACCTTGATTTTACCCACCTCCACGTTCATACCGAGTATTCCCTGCTGGACGGGCTGAGCCGCATCTCGAAGCTGGTTGAGCGCGCCAAAGCGCTGGACATGGACGCGCTCGCTATCACCGATCACGGCACAATGTTCGGCGTGATTGAGTTTTACAAAGCCTGCAAGGCGGCAGGCATCAAGCCGATCATCGGGGTAGAAGGCTATCTCGCCCCGCGCTCGATGTACGAACGCGACGCTAAACTCGACCGCGATCCCTATCACTTGCTGCTGCTGGCGAAAAACAAAGCCGGCTATAAAAACCTGCTCAAGATCGCCAGCGCCGCGCAGCTTGAAGGCTATTATTACAAACCGCGCATCGACCGCGAATTTCTGGCCCAACACAGCGAGGGCCTGATCGTGACCAGCGGCTGCTTAGCGGCACAAATCCCCTCGCTAATCTTAGAGGGGAATGACGATGCTGCGCGCGACCTGATCGATTGGTACGTTCAGATATTTGGGCGCGACAACTTCTTCCTCGAACTTCAGCACCACGCGATCGATGAACTCAAGATCGTCAACCAGTGGCTGATCGAAACTGGCCGGCGCGATAATGTGCGCTTGGTCGCGACGAACGACGTGCATTATGTGCTTGAAGACGATTTCGACGCGCACGACACGCTCCTGTGCATCCAAACCGGCGCGCTTAAATCGGAACAAAAACGCATGAAAATGACCGACAACAGCTACTACCTGGCCGATAAAGCGCAGATGTGGTCGTTGTTCGGGCACATTCATGATGGCGAAGCGCTGCTCAACACGCGCTTGATCGCCGAAATGTGCGAGCTTAACCTCGATCGCGAGGGGTACCATCTGCCCATATTCCCCGTCCCAGAGGGGCACACTAGCACAACTTATCTGCGTCACTTGTGCGAAAGGGGGCTGCGCTGGCGCTTTGGCGAGCGCGCCGAGCGCGACCCAGTGCTGCGCGAACGGCTCGACCGCGAGCTCGATATCATCGGCAGCATGGGGTTCGAGACTTATTTCTTGATCGTGTGGGATCTGTGCGAGTTCGCGCGCTATTCCGATATTTGGTGGAATGTGCGCGGCTCTGGCGCTGGCAGTTTAGCCGCTTACTGCCTCGGCATCACCAATATTGATCCACTGGAAAACAACCTGCTCTTCGAGCGCTTCCTTAACCCGGGGCGCATCAGCATGCCCGATATCGACCTTGATTACCCTGACGACCGGCGCGCCGACATGATCGCCTATACGGTGCAAAAATACGGCGAAGACAAAGTCGCTGCTATTATTACATTTGGGACGTTAGGCGCTAAAGCGGCCGTGCGCGATGTGGGGCGCGCGTTGAATATCGACCTGACGTTGGTCAATCAGGCAGCCCGTTTGATCCCAACCGAACCGAAACCAAAACCAGTGCATCAATATGTTGGAGATAACCCAGAGCTGAAAAAGCTCTATGACACTAACGCGCAGATCAAAGAAGTCATCGATACTGCCGCCCTGTTGCAAGGCGTCAGCCGGCACGCTTCAACGCATGCCGCCGGGGTGATCGTCGCCGACAAGCCACTGGTCGAATACCTTCCGCTGCACCGCCAAACCAAAGGCAGCGACGACGAAACCGCGCTGCGCCAAGTCACGCAGTTTCCGATGGAGACCTGCGAGGAGATCGGCCTGCTCAAGATCGATTTTCTCGGCCTCTCGACGCTGACGATCCTCCGGCGCGCCGCCGACCTGATTGAGAAACACCGTGGCATTCGCTATACGATGGATACTATCCCCTATCGGCCGAGTGACGACCCGGTGAAGAACCAGATGCTGGCCGAAACCTTCGAAATGATCGGGCGCGGCGAGACGATCGGGATCTTCCAAATCGAAAGCACAGGCATGCAGCAAATGCTCCGCGAGATGCGACCGACCAAGTTCGAGCATATCGTAGCCGCCATTTCTCTCTACCGGCCGGGGCCAATGGATTACATTCCTGAATTCAATGCGCGCATGCATGGGCATAAACAAATCGTCTATCACCATGAAAAGCTGAAGCCGATCCTTGAAGAGACCTACGGCATCATCACCTATCAGGAACAAATCATGCAGATCGCCGGAAGCCTGTTTGGCTACACCCTAGGCGATGCTGACCTCATGCGCCGGGCCGTTTCGAAGAAGAAAAAAGAGGATCTGCTTAAACATCGTTTGATCTTCATCGAGAATGGGCCAAAACACGGCGTCGATGCCGAAGCGGCGGCCAAGATCTTTGACGACATCGAGTTTTTTGCCAACTACGGTTTCAACAAGTCGCATGCGGCTGATTACGCCGTCATCACGATGCAGACGGCCTTTCTCAAGACGCACTACCCGCACGAGTATATGGCGGCGCTGCTGTCTGTCTATTTTGACGATGCGGGTAAAGTGACGACGTTCCTCAGCGAGTGCAGACGCCTCGATATCCCAATCCTGCCGCCCGATATCAACCACAGCATGCTTGATTTTGACATTCAAGCCCTGGCCGATGGGCGGCGCGGTATTCGTTTTGGGCTAGCGGCCATCAAGAATGCTGGCATTGGCGCGCTGCAGCATGTGATCCACGAGCGCGAGTTAAACGGACCATTCGCCAATCTTGAAGCGCTATGCCACCGCGTCGACCTGCGACAGGTGGGCAAACGCGCCCTGGAAAGCTTGATCAAGGTCGGCGCGCTCGACGGGCTGGGCGAGCGAACGCAGCTCCTCAGCGCGCTGGATCGTATCATTCAGCATAGCACCGCCTATCACAGAGCGCGCGAGATCGGTCAGATCGGCTTGTTTGGCGAAGCGACCGCCGCATCAGAGGAACTGCTGGCAGCTCTGCCCCCTGCAGAGCCAGTAAGCCGCCGCGAAATGCTGAATTGGGAAAAAGAGCTGCTTGGCATCTATATCTCTGAGCATCCGATCGACCCAGTGCTTGATCAACTACGCGGAACTAACATTGCCACCAGCGCCGAACTCAAAGACAGCGAACACAGCCCAAGTGAGCGGCCCGTGCGCTTTGTGGGTTTGGTCTCTGAGCTGCGCAAGCTGCCGACGCGCAACCACGAGATGATGGCGATCGCAACGCTTGAGGATAAGTTTGGCTCGATCGATGTCGTATTGTTCCCGCGCACGTGGAGCAAATACAGCGAGTTAGTCGTGGAAAATGCCGTTATCGTCATCAGCGGCAAATTGGATCTGTCGCGCGGCGATCCTCAGATCATCTGCGAATTCGTCACTCAGCAAATCGAGACGCTGCGAGCCGATGACTTGCCCTTTGCGCCGACGCTTCCATCGTCTGACACACGTGATGAGAACCTCGGCGACCGCGAAACCCGCGCACAAGAAATGATCGCCAGTGAAACATTGCATCCAACGGCGGAACCAGATAGCTATGCGATGCCTGAGCCGCCGTCATTTGATGAGCTGCCGCCCATATGGGATGACGGCCCTACCAACGAGACAGTGAGCACGGGCTATGGCCCAGCGAACAACGCCGCGATGGCAGACAACTTCACCTATGATGACCCATATACCGAGCCAACCTCACCCCCGCCCTCGCTGCTGACCATTTGGTTTCATCGCAACGGAGACGACGCGCGCGATCGGCGGCGGCTGCGCAACCTGATCAACACCTGCACTACGTTTCCAGGTGGCGATCGTTTTCAGATCATCATCTTGGAAAACGGGCAGGAAACCTATTTGATGGAATTTCCGGATAAAACGACCGGCTGCTGCGAGGCCCTACTCACGCGGCTGCGTGCGTTGGTCGGATCGGATAATGTGCGCGTTGAACCGCTAGTACAGGGAACCATCACCAGCGAATAGATCGTCAATACGCGGGGTGAATTGCTGGATTTTCTCCGTTCTAGCGCTAAAATACGAGACGCTTTCCACGGAACGGAGCACAGACGCACATGAAACGAATCGCGGTGATGACCAGCGGCGGCGACTCTCCGGGCATCAATGCGGCTATCAGAGCAGTCGTGCGCACCGCACTGGAATACAATATCGAGGTTTACGGCGTTCGCCAAGCTTATACCGGGTTGATGAACGGGGATTTCGAGCTGCTGACCAGCGTTGAGGTGAGCGGTATCTTGCAGCGCGGCGGCACGATCCTGCAAACGGCGCGCAACGATGAATTCAAGACGCCACAGGGGCAAAAGCGCGGCCTGCGCCGCCTAAACGAACACAATATCGAGGCGCTCGTCGTCATTGGCGGCAATGGCAGCCTTTCGGGCGCGCTCGCCCTGCACAAGCTCGGTTTTCAGGTCGTCGGCGTACCCGGCAGCATCGACAACGACATCTGGGGCACGGATATGTCGATCGGCGTCGACACCGCATTAAATACGATTCTCGACGCGCTCGACCGGCTGCGCGACACTGCATCTTCCCATCAGCGCGCTTTCATCATCGAAGTGATGGGGCGCAATTGCGGCTATCTGGCGCTGATGGGGAGCATCCTCGGCGGCGCAGAGATCGTGATCACGCCGGAGCGACCGCACACCATGGAGGAAATCGCCGCAGCGCTCGAGAATGCTTACGTGCGAGGCAAATCGCACGCGATCGCTGTGATCGCAGAGGGCGCGCCATTCCGCGCTACCGAATTAGAAGCCTACCTCAGAAACAATCCTAATGTGGGCTTCGAAATTCGCTTGACGATCCTCGGCCACATTCAACGCGGCGGTAGCCCGTCAGCGTTCGACCGGCTGCTGGCGACGCGCATGGGCGTCAAAGCAGTCAAAGTATTGATGGAAGGCCAGTCTGGGGTCATGGTTGCCTTGAGCGGGCGCGAGATGAAGACAGTGCCGCTCGAAGACGCGGTCAGTCAAATCCGCCCAATCTCGGAATCGTATTTCGAGATGGCCAAATTCCTAGCGCGTTAGCGGCGCGCCGGTGGCCGGTGAGGCGTGCCTCACTTTGACCATAGCGCGACTTTCTCACATCGATTATAATGTTTTAACGAATTATCCTAAAAATGAAGCGAGCGGGCTGTGCGTTATGGCGCCAGCGCTGCTCATCCGCATTTTTTCGGGTAAGTCAACGGTCTTCGACCAGCTCACAACCAGATATATCGACAGCCTACCCGGTACCGGGAAGTTGTCGTGCCAACACTCAGAATAGATAGAAAGGAGGTGAGTAGCACAAGTATGGCTCATGTAAGTTTGAAACCGGGCGAATCACAGGAGTCTCTCCTGCGCCGCTTCCGCAAGCGCGTAACCAACAGCGGCGTGCTGAGCACGGTGCGCCGAAAACGCTGGCACATTTCCAAAAGCGAACTTCGCCGCATTGAGAAGAAGAAAGCCATTCGTCGTTCTCGCCGCCGTCAGCGCAAGGCAATGACGCGCTGATGCGCAAGCTGCTTCAAACTGATCTGCGCAGCTTCGATGAACGTAGAAGGCCAGCAACATCGACAAGCGACGGGAACCGCTGCTCTGCGCGAGCAGCGGTATGTCTTGTTCAAAGCGAGAAAGCTTTATTAGGTTAAGGAGGCATATGGCGAAAAAAGAAGACAAAATTGAGGTTGAAGGCGTTGTGGTAGAAGCGCTGCCCAATACCCAATTCCTCGTTGAGCTCGATAACGGGCATCGCATCTTGGCCTATCTTTCTGGGAAGATGCGCAAATACTACATCCGCATCCTGCTTGGCGACCGGGTGCGCGTCGAGATGAGCATGTACGATCCATCTCGTGGCCGCATCACTTACCGCTATCGTGACAGCCGCCGTGAAAGCGAAGAGTTCGAGGGCGGCGAATAGACCAATCGCTTTTTTGAAAGACGCCTATTCCTTCCCCGCGAGCGTTTGATCTTGCAGGTTCTGCTTCCGATCGTCCTGCTGCTGCTTTTGTGGACGACGCGACTGCCCGGCCTAGAAACTCTCCCACTCCACAATGATGAAGGTCTGCACCTCACTCGTGCTGTCGCTGTTTGGGCAGGGCATCCTTTCTGGGCGATCAGCGATGGCAAGATCATCAATCACTGGCCGATCGCGCTGTTTTACCCTCAACAGACGCCTGTTTTAGCTGGTCGCATTGCCACTGTTTTGACTGCGCTGGTTGGGCTGGCGGCGGGATGGTCGGTAGGGCGCCAGCAATTTGGCTCGCGCGCTGCTTTATTTGCGGCGCTGGCATGGGTTGGTTCAACTTATTTAGCCTTCTATGAACGGCTGGCGTTCAGCGATGCGCAGGCTGGTAGCCTAGTCGTCGTCACGCTGTGGGCGACGGTGCACGCCGCGCACTCCGAAAGCCTGCGTGATGCAGCAGGCGCCGGGCTGGTGTTTGGGCTGGCCACGTTGTTCAAATTCACCGCAGCCCCTTATGCATTGATGGTCGCGCTGCTGCTGCTGGTTTATGGCACCGCCCCGCTTCGCCGGCGCATGCTTCAGTTTCTCACTGCCGCGGGCAGCGCAGCGATCTTATTCATTATCCCACTACTGTACCTGCTGCTGCGCGGTGACGACTTTTTCAGCATTGCGCTTGGCTGGGTGGGCATTGGCGGCGGCGCTGAAAGCGATTTACTGACTCGCTTTCTTGATAATTCGCTGCGCTTCGCCGATATGATCGCAGGATTTGGCGATCTCGCGCTGGCCGGCGCGCTCGGCGGCAGCGCGCTGTTGGTCGCACTGCGCCGCAGGCAGGGCGCTATCTTGATCGGCGCGGCAACCCTGCCGCTGGTCATCATGTTGATACTCGGTCGGGAAATGATGCCACGCCATTATGTCGTCGGCTTGCCCGTCCTGTTGGCGCTAGGGGGAGCTGGCATCGGGCTGGCGTTTGAGCGCGCCGCAGCGCCTGCGCGCCGCTGGCTCACTTTTATCGCAGCAGCCGGTCTTGTGCTCATCGCAGCGCTGGCCGCGCGCGCAGCCAGCTTTGATCCGCTTCTGCTGAATTTGCCCGTCGCTGTTCAAGCTGAGCACTTTAATGAGCACAGCAGCGGTTACGGCTTGCGCGAAGCGATGCGCGCGCTCGATGAACTGCCAAACGATATCCCCATCATCGGCAGCATGTTTCCTGATGGATGCCGTCGCGCCAATTTCTACGCGCCAGCTGGTCGCGCGCTGATCTGCGCCGACGCGCCCGGCCTCGCTGCGATTGAACGCGCGCTTAGCGAGCGCGGCATGGTCTACGTGTTGACGGACACAGCGCCGCTGATCGGCCTTGATGTCATGGCCGCGGCGGCACAGCTCAATGCCGTCACCACGCGGGCTGCTGTTTACCCACGCCCCGGCGAAAGCGAAACGAACTCGTCGGTGGTCTTATGGCTGCTAGAGCGCAGGTCTCCGTAGGCAGTCTCTTCGGTTGTTTGTTCACCTTGCTCGGCGATCGCCAGCTCAAATTGGCGCTGAGCGACGGCCGCGTATGGCAGAATCAGGATGATCAGCACCAATAAAAAGTTGACCGAAGCAAAGGCCACGCGCAGCGGCAGCCGCCGATGAATATTGATTGGCGCCGGGTAGAAACGTCCTGGCCCCTCAAGCAAGAAAACGATCAGCGCGGCATGCAGGATCGTGTGGCCGATGACCTCTACTTTGCCGAAGACAAGCGTGGTCAGGAAAAACACAAACGTAATCAACAGCGCGATCGGCCGCTCCAACAGCCCGATGAGCAGCAAATAACCGAGCACAAGCTCCACAAAAGCGGCGCCGATCAGGAAGAATTCCATTTCGAAACCGAGCGTAAGCTGAGGGTTCTGCTCAAGAATATACAGGCTCCACTGCGGGTAGATGATCTTCTCTAGCCCAAGCCAGAGCAGCGAGAAACCGACGCTAAAATATAAGGCGGGAATGCGCAAAGCGCGAATGCGCTCATCCTTTAAATAGACGACGATCAGATAAACGCCCACGCCCACAAACACAAAATAATCGAGCATGTAAAAAGCGCCATACTGACCGATGCCGATCAGATAAAGCCCGATGACGCCGATGCCGGCGATGGGCGTCGTCAAGCGGAAGATAAGCAGAAGCGCCAGCAAAAATTGCAGCCACCCGATCCACTCGGCCGGCAGGGCAAGGTCAGGCGTCAGCAGCGTATCGGCCTGCCAAGCGAGCATCAACGTCATCCCCATGCCGATGCGTAGCGCGAGCGACGCGAACTCGCGCCGGCTCTCGAACCATTGAATGACACGCTGGTACCATCCTGCTTGCTTCAAGCGCGCATCGACCAGCACCAGCGCGCCGAGCGCAGCCATGCTCAGGACGGTCAGCGCGATAAACGTAGGCGTGATGGCGTCGCTCAAAGGCGTTGGCGGGTCAGTGAAGCTGAAATCGGAGAACCACTTCACATGAGCGTGGGCAGCAAAAGGAGTCGCTAACAGAAAAAAGAATAACGTAAGGATGACCTGAAACTGCCGTGATCGGAACAGAGACAGTCGCACGACGCTACCTCCAGCAAGCATATTGCCATTCATTATAATATAATGGAATGAAAAGCATTGCACAGGTACTGATTTTTACTTCTCTCCCCAGTGAACTGCTATGGTTCCAAACATGAACAGCCGAAAGGCAACCTTCTTAAAGCCAGCCGCCCGCATCAGCGCAGCCAGTTCCTCTGGCGTTTTGAACGCTTGGGTGGACTCTGGCAGATACTCATAGGCATCACCGTTGCCGCTGACCAGACGGCCCAGAGTGGGGATAACCACGCGCAGATGGAACAAGATAAAAGGGCGCAACAGGTTCTGGGGCGGCGGGGAAGTATCGAGAATGACGAGCCGTCCCCCCGGTTTGAGGACGCGATACTGCTCGGCAAAAGCGCGCGGAATATCGATGACGTTGCGCATCAAATAGCCGGCTGTGACAGCATCAAACGTCTCGTCAGGAAAAGGCAAGTTCAGCGCATCGGCGCCGCTCCATTGGATGCGATCTCCTGACGGCTGCCGCCGGCCGACGCGCATCATGCCCAGCGAAAAATCACCACCAACCGCCTGCACTTCGGGAACCGCACGCAGCGCCTCAAAAGCGATATCGCCGGTGCCGGTCGCTAAATCGAGCAGACGATCTCCGGGCGAAAGGCGCGCTTTTTCGATGACGAAGCGGCGCCAGCGCTGGTCTTGTCCAGCGGTCATCAGGCGGTTCATCAAATTATAACGACCGGCAATCCGGTCGAACATGTTTTGCACGTAGTCGGCGCGTTCTTTGCCTTGCAGTATCGTCATCGTTTAAACACAGCGAGCATCCAATACAGATAGATAGATCATAGCCGATGTGGATTAACTGCGTATGAGACAGCGACGGCCGCCCCCGGCACGACTCGGGGACGGCTCTCAGCGGCAGCTTAAGCGACGAAATGAGGCGCGGCGCTCGCTTCTTGCTCAGCGGCAGCACGGCGGCCGCGCAGCAGCCGGAGCAGATCGCCGATCAGCATGACCGGGGAGGTAAGCACGATAATCAGCAGCCAGTCGCGCAGCGACAGCGGCACCGTGCGGAAGATTTCGCCGCCAAACTGCACGATCGCGATGGTGCCGACCAAGATGAGCGCGGCAATGCCGAGGAACATACGGCTTTGCAGGATGTTATCAAACGCCGACGCATCTAACCCCATCACCCGGGCATTGAACAAATTCCAAAACTGCAGCATGACGAATGTGGCGTAAAAGATCGTCAGCTCATAAGGCGTAACTACACCGTCACCTTGAATGACGAGCAGGAAGATCACCAGCAGCCCAACCAGCGACAAGCCCAACCCTAGAATGCGCCGTCCCATCGGATGGCTGATGATGAAATCGCTGGGTTTGCGCGGCTGGCGCTTCATAACCGCCCAGCGCGCCGGCTCAGTCGCCAGCGCCAGCGATGCGAAGGTGTCCATGATCAGGTTCACCCACAGCATCTGAATGACCGTGAGGGGGAACTGCACGCCAACAAACGGCCCCAACAGCGCGATCCCCAAAGCCGACACGTTGATCGTGAGCTGGAACAAAATGAAGCGCTGAATGTTCTGATACAGCGAACGCCCCCACATCACGGCGTTTACGATACTCCTGAACGAGTCATCGAGCAGGACGATGTCACTGGCCTCTTTGGCAATATCGGTGCCCGAACCCATCGCAAGACCGACGTTAGCATGGTTGAGCGCTGGAGCATCGTTCGTGCCGTCTCCGGTCACGGCGACGACATGCCCGGCCTCTTGCAGCGCTTTGACCAAACGCAGCTTGTCGAGCGGGCGGGCGCGCGCCAGTATCTTGAGCGAGAGGGCGGCTTGGCGGGCTTCTTCATCGCTCAGCGCATCGAACTCGCGGCCGGTATAGATGGCGCCGGGGCGCGTCTCATCATCGGCATCCCATAGGCCGATCTGACGAGCGATCTCTTTGGCGGTTTCCGCATTATCGCCAGTCACAACCTTGACCATGATGCCTGCCTCGCGGCAAGCCTGAATGGCTGCCGGAACCTCACTGCGAATCGGGTCGGCGATCGCAACATAGCCCAGCCAGATCATATTGTGGGCGATGTCGCTTAAATCGCTGTCATCAGGCTGTGGGATGATCCTGTAGGCGAAGCCGAGTACGCGCATGCCACGCTTTTGGAACTGCAGCATTTCCTCTTCGAGCCGCGCCCGGTGCGCTTCGATCGGGTCAAGCCCGGTCGGAGTTAGCACAAACGCGCATTTATCGAGGACGATCTCCGGCGCACCTTTGACGTGCAGCGTTGGGTCGCCATGCGCTGCCGAGACGCCGAGCGTTGCCATGTATTTGCGCTCCGCCGAGAAGTTCATCTGTTTGAGCAGTTTGAACCGCGTGCGATACGGCAGATAGTCGATTTGCCGGCTCTCAAGCCACAGCAGTATGGCGCCTTCCGTGCCATCTCCCAGCGGCCGCACCGGTTCGCCGGGCACACGGCTGAGATTAGCCGTCGAGTTGGCGCTGCACGCTTCAGCGACTAAGATCTCCTCTGGCGTTCCGAGAGTCGCGACGAAAGTGCGATCAGCTAAGATTGGGAAATTCGCATCGAACACTCGCATTTGGTTGAGCGTGAGTGTGCCGGTTTTATCGGAGCAAATGACCGTGGCTGCGCCAACCGTCTCGGTAGCATGCATGCGGCGAACGAGGTTATTGGTCGCGGTCATGCGGCGCATGCTGTACGCAAGGCTAAGCGTGACGCTCATCGGCAAGCCTTCCGGAACCGCAACGACGATGATCGTCACCGCGACCATGAAATAGCGCAGCAGCGCGAGGCCAACTTCGGCCGGCAGCCAGCTTGAAGGTGCCGGCGGCAGAATGCCAAGCGCGACCCCTAGCCCAGCGCCCACAACCAGAATGAGCGCGCCTGCGCCGAAGGGTTTCAACCAGCCGCCCAATCCCTTCTCCGCCAGCCAGCTAAACGGTTGGCGCGGCCGGCCGACCAGCTCAAAGCCATCGTACACGATCGGCAGCCAGATGCGGCTGATCATCGTCAGCATGCTGAGGGTGAGCAGAACGACGAAATACCAGTTCGAGCCGTTCAGCACGAGGTCGCCCATGGAGACGCCGCGCACCACCAGCGCCAGATAAGTCAGCCCAGCGACGGTGAAACCAACCACGCCGATCAGCTTGCTCAAACGTTCAAGCTGCGCATTTAGCGGGGTAACTTCATGCGTCTCGACCGTCGCGGCATGGGCGATCTCCCCGATCTTGGTTGCATCGCCCACTGCGCTCACTTCCATAATCCCGCGCCCAAAAGCGACCAGCGTGCTGCGATAGGCCTTATCATCGCTAAAGTGCTCGTCGGCCTCGGTATGCGCTGTGCTCACGACTTTGTTGACGGGCATCGATTCGCCCGTGAGCAGCGCCTCATTGATCTGCAGATCGATCGCTTCACGGACAATGCCATCGGCTGCGATCTCTGCGCCCTCTTCAAGCAGGACGATATCGCCAACCACCAGATCTTTGCGGGGAACCGTCATAAAAGTGCCGTCGCGGATCGTGTTGATCGGCATTTCATCGTTGACTTGATTTAGGACATCGAACTCGCGCCGAGCGCGAAATTCATTCAGGAAAGCGAGGGTCGTCGCCAGCAAAATCGCGATGATGATGGCGATGCCCTCGACATAATGTCCATCGACCAGACCGACGACGATCGTGATCGCTGCGGCGATCATCAAGATGCGAATGACGGGATCTTCAAACTTCTCAAGGTACAGCTTCCACCACGGATCGCGCGGCGGCGGCGTGAGCACATTGCTGCCATGCAGCGCACGGCTGGCTTCGACTTCAGCCGCCGTCAATCCCCGGAAAGGAAGCGCCTCTTCTGGAGATGCCTCTTTGATTTCCTCTTTGACTTGCATAGATCCACCTCATCGACATGGCGAACACCTGCCATGATCGCTGTGTTGTCGTATCGATTCATAAAAGCCGCGCACAAGATTAGTGCGCGCATAACCCTATTCTAGTCCATTTAGCAGGCGAGAAATGGCCAAACTTCCCCCATTTTTTAGGGGTAGTTTACAATAATGCTTAAGATGAACGGAGCTTGTACATCAAAGACGGCGCGCTTCGATGGCGACCCAATCACCATGTTGGCGGCGCGCGTAAGGTTCGAGGCCGGTTCGGCGCAGTGCGGCTTCAACATCTTGTGCCTGTTCGAGGATGATGCCGCTGAAAACGGCCAAACCGCCGGGCCGGATGATTTGCCCCAACTGCGCATCGCAAAGTTGTATGATGGTGCGCGCCAGAATATTAACAAGCGCGAAATCAAAGCGGCGCGCAGAGGTGAGCACCGTCTCAAGGCTTCCCTGCTGCGCGGTGATGCGCGCGGCCACCCCGTTGCGTGCCGCATTTTCTAGGGTTGCCTCAACTGCGATCGGGTCGATATCGAGGGCA
This sequence comes from Aggregatilineales bacterium, assembly GCA_046719065.1. Classification (GTDB taxonomy): domain Bacteria; phylum Chloroflexota; class Anaerolineae; order Aggregatilineales; family Phototrophicaceae; genus Flexifilum. The sequence continues at coordinate 125,113 of JBDNDP010000002.1, forward strand.
AGCACATGCGCCGCGCCAAGTTTGGCCGCCCCAATCGCCAAGATGCCAGAGCCACAGCCGAGATCGACGACTTGAGCGCCGGGAGGCATGATCGCCTCGATCGCCTCAAGACAGAGCTGCGTGGTGGGATGAGTTCCTGTGCCGAACGCCATGCCGGGGTCGAGCGCGATCTCGACGACATCCGGATCGAGCGTCATCTGCACCCACTGGGGCCGGATGAGCAGCCGCCGACCAATGCGCACGGGATGATAGTGGGCTTTCCAAGCTTCAGCCCAATCCTGCTCATCGATGACGCGGAATACCGGCTGCGGCATGGGGTAAAGCCAATTCAGATGGCTCAGCGCGGCCTCGAGTTGGGCGCGCACCTGTGGAGCACTGTCATCATCGGGGATATAAGCGCGCACGATCAAACGCTTCGGCGGCGGCAGCTCATCTTCATCAAGCTTATCGGGCGGGATCCCATCATGCTCAATGGATACCCCTTGATATCCATAACGCTGCAGCAGTTCTGCCGCGGCTTCGGCTGCTTCCCCGTCCACCCCCAGCGAGACTTCGACCCAGCGAGACACTCAGTTCTGCTCCCCGGCGAAGAAATCCATTACACGATCGAAGAACCCTTTGCCGTTGCGCTGTGGGTTAACTTCGCTGCCCAGCGTCGCGGCTAGCTGTTCGAACAAACGCCGCTGTTCATCGGTGAGCTTCGTCGGAATTTCGACTTGAATGTAGACGAGTTGATCGCCGCGCCCACTGTTAGAACCGTCGCTGCGCAAACGCGGCACGCCCTTGCCGCGTAACCGGAAGACACGGCCCGTCTGCGTGCCGGCCGGGATCACCAGTTCGACATCGCCATCGACAGTCGGAATGACGATGCGGTCGCCAAGCGCCGCCTGCGCCACATTGATGACGATCTCAAGGATGATGTCGTTGTCTTTACGTTTGAAGAACTCATGCTCCTGCACGTGAACAACCACGTACAGGTTGCCGTTCAAAGCACCGGTTTCGCCTGTATCGCCTTCGCCGCGAATTTGAATCTGCAATCCTTCGCGCACGCCAGCCGGGATCTGCACTGTAAGCACGGCTTTGTTGCGCACCCGCCTGCTGCCTCGGCAGGTCGTGCAAGGCGATGCGATCGTCTCACCGCGCCCTCCACAGCGGGGGCAGGTCGTCACCTGCACCATCGGGCCAAGGAACGTCTGCTGAACCTGCCGCACTTCGCCCGTGCCGCCGCACTGCGAGCAGCGCACCGGCGTTGTACCGGGCGCTGCGCCGGTACCAGCGCAAGTTTCGCACACTTCAAGCCGTTCGAATTCGATCTCCTTCTCTACGCCGAAGATCGATTCTTCGAAAGTGACCGTCACATCAACGCGGCGATCGGCGCCTGGCCGCGGCCCTCGCCGGCGCTGGCCGCGCATGCCACCCAAATTGCTGAAAAACTCTTCGAAGATCTCTTCGAAGCCGCTGAAGCCTGTGCTGCTGAATCCCCCAGCGCCTTGTACACCGGCATGGCCGAAACGATCATAGCGTGCGCGGCGCTCGTCATCGCTCAGAACTTCATAGGCTTCGTTGATCTCCTTGAAGCGCGCTTCCGCGTCAGGGTGAGTGCTGACATCAGGATGGTATTCGCGTGCTAGGCGTCTAAATGCTGATTTAATTTGCGCTTTATCAGCATTTCGTGAAACGCCCAGAACCTCATAATAATCTCGTGCCATAGCGGTTCGCGCCTGTGCCTGCTTTCGATCTCAAAGCATTAGCTGTTGCTATCTAGATAGGCCAGAGGGGCGCAGGCCTGCTGACCGCGCCCCTCGTGCTGCGGTACATCCAAAGCGATTAAGCCTCGGTGAATTCGGCGTCGACGACATCCTCATTGGGCTTGCCGCTGCCGCCGGCAGCATTAGCGCCATCGGCACTGGCTGCGGCGCCCTGCGGCTGCTGCTCATACATGCGCGCGCCTAACGTTTGAATATGCTGGTTAAGCGCATCAATGGCCATGCGAATTTGTTCCGCATTGCCGGAGGCCTGCGCTTGCTTGACGGAGTCGATACGCTCGTTGGTTTGTTTCTTAGCGTCTTCTGGCAGTTTATCGCCAAAATCGCGCAGGAATTTCTCGGCCGCGAAGATCGCACTTTCCGCTTGATTGTTCAGCTCGGCGGCTTCTTTGCGTTTGCTGTCTTCGGCGGCGAAGCGCTCCGCTTCTTTGATCATGCGTTGGATCTCTTGTTCGGTCAGGCCGCTGCTGGCCGTGATCGTGATGCGCTGTTCGCGGCCGGTGGCTTTGTCGCGGGCGCTCACGTTCAAGATGCCGTTGGCGTCGATATCGAACGTCACTTCGATCTGCGGCACGCCGCGCGGCGCCGGCGGAATGCCGTCAAGGATAAACTTGCCGAGCGACTTATTGTCGGCCGCCATCGGTCGTTCGCCCTGCACAATGTGGATCTCGACCTGCGTCTGATTATCCGTCGCGGTCGAATAGACTTGGCTCTTGCGCGTAGGGATGGTCGTGTTACGCTCGATCATCGGCGTCGCCACGCCGCCCAACGTCTCAACGCTGAGGGTAAGCGGCGTCACATCGAGGAGCAAAATATCCTTCACATCGCCGCGTAGCACACCTGCCTGAATGGCCGCGCCAAGCGCCACCACTTCATCGGGGTTAACCCCTTTGCTAGGATCTTTGCCGAAGAAATTCTTGACCGCCTCAACGACTGCCGGCATGCGCGTCATGCCGCCGACGAGGATGACCGTATTGATGTCTTTCGGCTCAAGACCGGCATCGCGCAGCGCCGCTACGCAGGGATCGATCGAGCGCTGGATGAGCGAAGACGTGAGCGATTCGAGCTTGGCGCGAGACAGCGACATGTTGAGATGTTTCGGCCCGCTGGCATCGGCCGTGATGAACGGCAGGTTAATATCGGTGTTCAATGTGCTCGAGAGCTCGATTTTGGCTTTCTCAGCAGCTTCTTTCAAGCGCTGAAGCGCCTGACGATCGTTGCGTAAGTCGATGCCGGTATCTTTCTTGAACTCATCCGCGATCCAATTGATGATCGCTTCATCGAAGTCGTCGCCGCCCAAGTAGGTATCGCCGTTGGTGCTGCGCACTTCGAAAACACCGTCGCCCACCTCGAGGATCGAGATATCAAAGGTGCCGCCACCAAGGTCGTAGACGGCGATGATCTCATTTTTACGCTCGCCGAGGCCGTAAGCCAAGCTCGAAGCAGTCGGCTCGTTGATGATGCGCAGCACTTCTAGGCCAGCGATGCGGCCAGCATCTTTGGTGGCATTGCGCTGGGCATCGTTGAAATAGGCTGGCACGGTGATCACTGCTTGATCGACCGTTTCGCCCAGATAGGCTTCCGCATCGGCTTTAATCTTTTGCAGGATCATTGCCGAAATCTCGGGCGGGCTGTACTCGCGCCCACCCATGTGAACGCGGACATCGCCATTGGGGGCGGCGCTCACTTTATAAGGCACAACCTTCATCGCGCGCTGCACTTCTGGGTCGTCAAATTTGCGACCCATGAAGCGCTTTACTGAGAAGATCGTGTTCTCGGGGTTGATCACTGCTTGGTTGCGCGCCACTTTGCCAACCAGCCGCTCACCCGTCTTCGGATTAACCGCCACAACGGAAGGGATGAGGCGCCCGCCTTCCGATGACGGAATGACCACTGGTTCACCACCTTCCATCACCGCAACGACAGAGTTGGTCGTGCCGAGGTCAATACCGATAATTCTACCCATGATCTATCTATCTCCTGTTTTTGTTATCGTTAGGCCATTGGTTCGCAGTTCGTGCGCCGTGACGTTTTTCCCTTCGCACTGCGTTATCGAGCGACACGCTATTCAGCGACACGCACCAACGCCGGTCGCAGCACGCGTTCGCCGATGACATAGCCTTTTTGCATTGTGGCCGTCACGTGGCCGCTCGGCACGTCGCCTGCTTCATCCATGCCGACTGCCTCATGCAGCTTGGGATCAAACGGCTGGCCGGTTGGGTCAATCGGTTCGATGCCGAAATCGTCGAGCAGTTTCACCAGTTTGCGCTGGATCATGATGACTCCATTGACCCACGGCTCATCACCCAACTCTTGTGGCACGTTGGCAATGGCACGGTCGAAATCATCGATAATAGGCAGCAGCCCCTTGAGCACATCGGCCGACGCGCTTTGGTAGCTATCCTGCATTTCGCGTTCTACACGCTTTTTGTAATTGGCGAATTCGGCCCGCGTGCGCTGCCAGCCATCCAAGTATTCCTGTGACTGCGACTGCAGTCGTTCGTATTCGGCTAAACTCACGGTTTGTTCCTGTTCGGTTTCCACGATAGAGGGGCTGGCGTTCTCACTGGCATTCGCCTCACCTTCAGTTTCGGCAAAGGCATCCTCAGTCACCTGAGTATTGTCACCGCTCACGCTGCGTCCTCCTCCGTTCTCTGAATAAATCACACGAATGCGCGGCTAGGCCGCGCACAAACTGACAACCTTTTGATAGTGTACTCACAGAATGATAGAATTTCGTTAACGCTGGCTAATAAGCACAGCACGAGATCGGAGTCAATCTAACTTATATTGACGCAGCGCACGCCGGCCGATGAAGCCCGGAATGAGCGCGTTTGCCCACACGATCAGCCGGTCGAACCAGCGCAGCACCAGCGTTTTAGGGCGCCGCTCAGCAGCGCGCACGAGCGCTTTTGCGACAAAATCGACGCTCATCACTGGAATGCGCGGCGCGCTGGTTGAACGCCCTGCCTGCCCCAGACGTTTGTCGTTGAACTCGGTATCGGTGCGGCCGAGCAGCACATCGGTCACTGCGATGCCATCCGGCTCCAGCTCCAGCCGCAGCGAGCGGGCTATGCTGCTGACGAACGCTTTGCTGGCACTGTAACTGGCGGCATAGGGGGCGGTCATATTTGCGACCACCGATGAGATCAAAATGACCTGACCGCCGCCGCTCACGCGCATAGCCGGCACGGCGGCGCGGACGCTATGCAGTACGCCGTCGATGTTCGTCCGCAGCAGCAGCTCAAGATGCTCCCACTCCGAATCGACGATGCTGCCCCGCTGGCCAATGCCGGCATTGGCGATCAAAACGTCCAAACGGCCGAAGCGAGCGACCGCAGCCGCGACACCAGAATGGACAGCCGACGCGTCGCGCACATCGACGGCCAGCGCCAGCAGTTCTCCATGCGGTTCGGGCAGTGCTGCGACGGCATCTTCCAGCTCGAGCAGCTTCTCAGCGCGGCGCGCTGTCGCAGCGACGTTCCAACCGCGCGCCGCAAAAGCGAGCGCAGCCGCGCGCCCCACACCGCTCGATGCACCTGTAATTAGAACGACACGTGCCATGCGATCAAAACACTCTCCATTAACCTGCTGCCGCCGAGCGCACAATGATCAAGCGCGCATCGATGAGGACATGCGAAGCAGTTTAAACCGAAACGCAGCTCGCGACGGCCGGTTGCGTTCGAAGACCATCCTGCTTGCATCCCTACAGCCATGTCAGCATCATCATAACATAGGCAAGTCGCGCTCAAAACCTGCCTCAGAGCAGGCCTAGATGTGGACGGGCTCGTGATAAATGCCGAAAACTTCGCGCATTACATCGACGATCTCTCCAAGCGTCGCCTGTGCCTTTGCCGCTCTAATCAGGTGCGGCATGGTATTCTCAGTCCCACGGCAGGCTTCGCGCAGCGCCGCCAGCGCTGCGCCCACCTGCTCGTTATCGCGCTCCAGACGCAGGCGATGCAGCCGGGCGACCTGCCGCTCATAACCACAAGGATCCATCTTCAAGATAGGGATCGCCGGGGGGGCGTCGGTGACGTATTTGTTGACGCCAACGATGGTGCGCCGCCCGGCATCCACTTCGCGTTGAAAGCGGTAGCTGGCTTCGGCAATTTCCTGTTGGAAGAAACCTGCTTCGATCGCCGGGATGACGCCGCCGAACGCCTCGATGCGCTGGAAGTACTCGTAGACGGCCGTTTCAGTCTGGTTAGTCAGCGCTTCGATAAAGTAGCTGCCACCAAGCGGATCAACCGTGTTCGTGACACCCGTCTCTTCGGCAATGATCTGCTGGGTGCGCAGGGCCAGCGTCACCGCGTGCTCGCTGGGCAGCGCCAGCGCCTCATCCATACTGTTCGTATGCAGCGATTGTGTTCCGCCTAAAACGGCCGCCAGCGCTTGCAGTGCGACGCGGATCAGATTGTTTTCTGGCTGCTGGGCCGTTAAGCTGACGCCGGCCGTCTGGCAGTGAAACCGCATCAGCCAAGAGCGCGGGTCGCGCGCCCCGAAGCGCTCGCGCAGCTCGCGCGACCAGATGCGCCGCGCCGCCCGCAGCTTGGCGATCTCTTCAAAAAAGTCATTGTGAATGTTGAAAAAGAAACTGATGCGCGGCGCAAAAGAGTCGATATCCAACCCGCGGTCGAGCGCATGACGCACATATTCCAGCCCATCAGCCAGCGTAAATGCCAGTTCTTGCACGGCCGTGCTGCCGGCTTCTCGAATGTGATAGCCGCTCACGCTGATCGGGTTCCACTGCGGCAGGTGCTGCGCGCCGAATTCGATCGTATCGGTCACCAAGCGCATGGAGGGCTGAGGCGGAAAGATATATTCTTTCTGAGCGATATATTCTTTCAAAATATCGTTTTGCAGTGTGCCCCGCAGGGCCGCCATCGGCACACCCTGCCGCTCGGCTGTGGCGATGTAAAATGCCCACAGCACAGCAGCCGGGCCGTTGATCGTCATGCTGGTCGAGACCTCGCCAAGAGGGATGCCATCGAACAGGATCTCCATATCGGCCAGCGAGCTAACGGCGACCCCGCATTTGCCGAACTCGCCGAGCGCCTCTGGCGCATCAGTGTCATACCCCATCAGCGTCGGCAGATCGAAGGCGACGGACAGCCCCATATTGCCCTGCTGAAGCAAATACTGATAGCGGGCGTTCGTCTCCTCAGCAGTGCCAAAACCGGCAAACATGCGCATCGTCCACAATTTGCCACGGTAGCCGCTGGCGTGGATGCCGCGCGTGAACGGATACTCGCCGGGCAAACCGAGATCGCGCAGATAGTCTTCTTCAGCGATATCGAGCGGCGTGTAAACGGGGTTGATTGGCACGCCGGAGATTGTGCTGAATTCCGCGCCGCGCTCCGGCAGGCGCTCGAACGCGCGCGCCAACGTCTCGCGTTTCCAGCGTTCAACTGCGCTCACAACACGTTGATCTGCGGATTGTGACGAAGTCATCATTCTCACTCCATAACTCACGAATGCATTCAGTATACACCGTCAAACTGAGCGCCATTGTCGGCCTATTGCTTCAGCTTGGACAAGCATAAATGTTAAGATGACTTAACACAAACCACAAATCGTGCTATCATGGCCATGATGACCATCATGCTGGGAGACCAGAGGACTTCATGCTCAACATACATGACGACTTAATCGCGCAGTTGAAGGATCATCGCGAACCCGTACATCCTGAAGACACGATGGCAGAGGCGGGCCGCAAGGTTCTGCTGGGTGAATTTATCCACATGCTTGAGAACGAAGCAGGCAGCCGTCTCGGTGAAGATATCGAATATGTACACGATATGCGCGTTGCCACCCGGCGCATGCGCACCACCCTGCGCTTGCTTGAGCCGTATTACAAACCCAAAGCAGTGCGCGCCTACCGCCGAGCTCTGCGCAAGATCGCGCGGGCGCTGGGCGCTGTCCGCGATCTCGATGTCCTCATCGACGATATGACCAAGTTCAAAGACACGCTCGATCCGGCGCAGCAAGAGGATTTGCAGACCGTCATCGATGCGCTCGATAAAGAGCGGGCGGCAGCGCGGCATGACCTCAATCGCCTGTTCGACAAAAGCGAGTATCAAGACTTTATTGATGATTTCGCTCGTTTCTTGCTGAGAACTGGCACGGGCGTGCGGCCGCTCGATGGAGATGTTCATCCGTACCAAGTGCGCCATGTGCTGCCCGTGCTGCTGTACAGCCATTTGGCGGCGGTGCGCGCTTATGACGACGTGCTGTCCGAAGCCGATGACACCGTTTTACATGCGCTGCGCATTGAGTTTAAGCAACTGCGGTACGCGGCTTCGCTGTTTGAGGATGTCTTGGGCAGCTCAGTGAAAGACTACATCAAATCGATCAAAGCGGCGCAAGACCATCTCGGCCGTATGCAAGATATCGCCATGACAGAGGCAAAGCTGACGGGCTTGGCGCCCCTGCTGAGCGCCGGCCAGCTTGAGACGCTCGGTCTCTACCTCGACCATATTCGCGCTGAACGCGACTTGCTGCGCCAGCAGGTCGCCGAAATGTGGCGCCAGTTTAATCGCCGGACGGTGCAGCGGCATTTGGCGTCGGCGGTCGTCGCGCTCTAGAGCGGGCAGCATCCAGCAGTTCGACAAGGCCGATGGCCGCCAGCAGGCCGATGGCTGGATAGGCGGGCAGATAGTAGCGCTGCCACTCCAGAGGCGTGAGCAGGGCGGTGCTCAGCAGGGCGACCGCCGCCCATGTCCCAACCAGCAGGCGAAGGCCCGGCAGCGTGAACCCGCGCACGAGCCGCCAAACGCCGTATGAACTGAGCGCGATGAGCGCGAGCGCTCCAGCCGCGGTCCCTCCGAGGCGGATGCCGCGCCAAACGGCGTTTTCGTAAACGTCGATCTGTTCGCTGAGGAATTCTTCCCATCCTGCTGCCTCGTAATACTGCGGCACGACGATCCATGCTTGACGGAAGAAACCTTCAAGTTGATCGCGCAGGCTGGCATAACCGCCAAAGGCTTGAGCTTGGCCAGCGAGCAGATCGGCGCGCAGGTCGAGCACTTGATGTGCCCGAACAAACGGATCGCCCCACCAAGCAGGATTGAGCGCATAAAAGATGAGCAGCGCGAGCAAACCGGCCACTATGAGCGCAGCGATGCGCTTGACTCCGGCGCGGCGCGCCGCTGGCGCAGCGGACTGCGCTGCCCCCACCAGACCAGCGACCGCGAATACTGGCAGCACGACGAAGATGGCGTTGTGCTTGCTGGCGAGCGCAAGCCCAGCTGCCGCTCCCAGCAGCAAACACGCTCCCCACAACCGGCCGCCCCGCGCGCGCAGCAGCGAAACCCCCGCCAGCACGGTCAGCAGACTGAAAAAGATCAGGCTGCCTTCCATCATCGCGCGGCGCCCGTTGAGGAGCAGCGCCGGGTTAAACGTGTAATAGGCAGCCGCGAGCAGACCGGCGCGCCAGTTGAACAGGGCGCCGAGGATGTATATCAGTGGGATGCTGGCAGCCAAGAGCAGAGTTGACGGCAAGCGCGCGACGCGCAGCAATGCGGACGACGGCGCATGGCCGTTCGCCTGATTATGCTCCGGCCCCGCCCCCCAGTCCCACTGCTCATTCAAATCGTCAACGGTAAAGCCCGCAGCATGCCACATCGCTCCGATCAACAGTTTGTTGACCGTGCCATTGAGCAGGCGAAGGTGTTGTTCGGTTGAACTGAGCGGCGGGTCTTGGTAGCGAACACGGTCAAGGTCGCGTTCGATGAAAAGATAAGCATAATCGCGACTCATATAGATCTGCGTCGACTCATCGCCGTGAAAAGGGGCGATGGCCATCCCACCGATGACATAGATCATGAACAGCACAAGCAGAAAGGGGACAAAGACGCGGTTCAGTTTCACTCGAACGCCAAATCTACGTGGGCGGTTTTAGGTCAGCGTGATGAGCGCTTTGTTTTGTTCGACACTTTGTCCCGGCTCGACGCTGATCCGCTGGACAACGCCATCGCGCGGGGCGCGCAGCTCATTTTGCATTTTCATGCTTTCGAGGATGACGAGCGTTTGCCCGGCGCTCACTGCCTGCCCTTCCTCCACTGGAACGGCGATGATCAAGCCGGGCATGGGCGCGACGATCGAGATTTCACCAGTGTCAACATCAAGGCCGCCGCGGCGCGTCGCCAGCAGCAGCGCCCGCTCATCAAGGACGCGGCCGGTGTACAGATTGCCCCCGAGCAGCACCTCATAAGTTCCCTCGCGCTCTTCGATGACAGCTTCATAAGAGCGGTTATCCATGATGACCGAAAACAAGGCCGTATCCAGCGCGAGGAAATCAACCACGCGCGGCTCGCCATTCACCAGCAGCGAACCGTCCTTTTCAATTTCGATTTCAAACCGCTGGTCGTTGATGATCGTCACGTATTTCATCGATGAATTCGCTCCCAACGGCTCAACCATTTCCAGTTGCTGGTATCGCGCTCGTTGCGCGTGACGACCTGCCCGGCGAGTTGGCGCTGCCGATGCGCGAACAACGTCGCAGCGATGGCAGCCGTCTCAAGCGCGCGCGCATCGGTCGGCGCCTCATAGGCCTCCATCGAGAAGCGCTCCTCAACAAATTTGGTATCGATTTTGCCAGCGATGAAGCTGAAGCTGTTGAGCAGGTTTTGGTGGAAGGGCACGTTATGTTTAACGCCCATGATCGAAAACTCGCTGAGGGCGCGGCGCATGCGCAGCATCGCCTCGGCGCGATCGTCACCCCAACAGATCAACTTGGCGATCATGCTGTCATAATAGGGGGTGATCGTGTAGCCGCTGTAAACGCCGCTGTCGACGCGCACCCCGGGGCCCGTCGGGATGATCAACGTGCTGATCGTCCCGACCGACGGCAGATAGTTGTTATAAGGATCTTCCGCATTGATGCGGCATTCAATCGCCCACCCCTTTGGCTCCACCAGGCTCTCCGTCGGCCCCATTCGCCGCCCACGCGCGATGCGAATCTGCTCTTTGACCAGATCGACACCGGAGATCAGCTCGGTGACCGGGTGCTCCACCTGCAAGCGGGTGTTCATCTCCATGAAGTAAAAGTTGTGGTCTTTATCGACCAAGCATTCGATCGTGCCAGCGTTGACATAGCCAACCGCTTCGGCAGCGCGAATCGCCATTTCGCCCATGCGCTGGCGCAGCGCTGTATCGACAAAGGGGCTGGGGGCTTCCTCTACCAGCTTTTGATGGCGCCGCTGAATGCTGCATTCACGCTCGCCCAAATGGATGGTGTTGCCATGCATATCGGCCAGCACCTGAATTTCGATGTGGCGCGCGCCCTCGATCATCTTTTCCAGATAAACAGTCCCATCGCCGAAGGCATTCTCCGCTTCGCGGCGGGCGCTTGCAAGCGCTTCAGGCAGCTCATCCAAAGAGCGCACCGCGCGCATGCCCTTGCCGCCGCCACCCGCCGCTGCCTTGACCATGATCGGAAAGCCAATTTGCCGAGCGATCGCGATCAACTCATCATCGCGCAGGCCAGGTTCGGTCCCGGGAATGACCGGCACCCCCGCCTTGCGAACTGTTTCGCGCGCCATCTGCTTATCGCCCATCGTCGCGATTGCGCTCGGCGGCGGCCCAATGAAGATCAAGCCTTCATCGAGCACTGCCTGCGCAAAGTCAGCGCGTTCGGCCAAAAAACCATAGCCGGGATGAATCGCATCGGCGCCGGTTTTGCGCGCTGCCTCCAAGATCGCCTCTATTTTGAGATAGCTATCGCGCGGCGCTGGCGGCCCAATGCGCACAGCTTCATCGGCATAACGCACATGCAAGCTGGTTCGATCGGCGTCGGAATAGACGGAGACGGTCGCGATACCGAGATCGCGACAGGCACGGATAATGCGCACAGCGATTTCGCCGCGGTTTGCGATCAAGATCTTCTTGATCGAGGTTTGTGTGGGTTCGTAATTCATCGTCACCTGCCTTTTGGCCTGCGGAGTCCCGTCCTGGACAATCGATCAACCCGATGCATTAGAGGGGAATATTGCCATGTTTCTTTGGCGGGTTGCTGTCGCGCTTGTTTTGGAACACCTCAAGCCCATTGATCAATCGCGCGCGGGTATCGCGCGGCTCGATCACATCATCGATAAAACCGTGCTCAGCGGCGACGAACGGGTTGGCGAGCTTCTGGCGATACTCCGCGGCCAGCTCCGCCTTGCGCGCGGCTGGGTCTGGGCTATCTCTCAATTCGCGGCGGAAAATGATCTCAACGGCCGCTTCCGGCCCCATGACGGCAAACTCCGCCGTTGGCCATGCGAGGTTGAGATCGCCGCGGATGTGTTTGCTGCTCATCACGCAGTAGGCGCCGCCGTAAGCTTTGCGCGTCGTCACGGTTAACTTGGGCACAGTCGCTTCGCAGTAAGCATAGAGCAGCTTGGCGCCAGATAAAATGATGCCGTTATGTTCTTGATCGGTTCCGGGCATGTAACCGGGTACATCGACGAATGTGATGAGGGGAATGTTGAACGAGTCGCAAAATCGGATGAAACGCGCTGCCTTCTCGCTCGCCTTGATATCGAGCACACCAGCCAGCACCGCCGGCTGGTTGCCGACAATGCCGACGCTGTGGCCGCCTAAACGCGCAAAACCGACCACGATATTCTGTGCAAATTCGCTGTGGATCTCGTAGAAGATGCCATCATCGACGACGCGCTGGATCACATCTTTGATGTCATAGGGCTTATTGGGGTTATCGGGCACGATCGTATCGAGCGCGGGGTCGGCCCGTAAAGGATCATCGCGCGAGGGGACGAAGGGCGGGTCCTCCATGTTGTTCTGCGGCACATAGCCGAGCAGCTCGCGCACCAGCAGCAGGGTATTTGTTTCGTTATCGCCCACAACATGGCAAACACCGCTCTTTGTGGCATGAATGGAAGCGCCGCCCAATTCTTCAGCGGTGACCTCCTCGTGCATCACCTGCTTGATGACATCAGGCCCGGTGATGAACATGTAGCTGGTATCTTTGACCATGAATGTGAAATCGGTGAGCGCCGGACTGTAGACCGCACCGCCCGCGCACGGCCCCATGATCACGCTGATCTGCGGGATCACCCCGCTGGCGAGCGTATTGCGCAGGAAAATATCGGAGTAACCGCCGAGGCTGACGACCCCCTCTTGAATGCGCGCGCCGCCGCTGTCATTCAACCCAATCAGCGGCGCGCCAGTCTTCATGGCCATATCCATGATTTTGCAGATCTTGCCGGCATGCGCTTCACTCAGGCTGCCGCCGATCACTGTGAAATCTTGCGAGAAGACGTAGACCAGCCGCCCGTTGATCGTCCCCCACCCCGTAACCACGCTGTCTCCGTAATACTTTTGACCATCTAGCCCAAAATCGCGCGAACGATGGGTGACGAAAGCATCTGTCTCGCGAAAGCTGCCGGGATCGAGCAAAATATCAAGCCGCTCACGGGCTGTGTTACGCCCGGATTCGTGCTGGCGCTGAATGCGCTCTGGCCCGCCGCCCATGCGGCTTTTTTCTCGCAAGGCGCGTAGATGTTCAATCTTCTCGTTTGAATTCATCACTTCTTCTCTCCGCCGTTAAACCCGCGATGCTCGAGATCAGCACGACGGCCACGACGCTTGCCAGTGCGATTGACAGAAATGGCAGCCGCCCCCGATCATAGTCTGCCCGCGCAAAAATGGCCAACCGAGCGACGCTGTACAGCGCAAAGCCGAGCGTCACTCCCAGCATAAGCCGCCGTGCACGCGGCGATCGGCGCCACACTAAAACGATAGCAACAGCTGAACTGCATGCCCACAAACCAGCCGCAACAAACTCAAGCGCAGGCAGCAGGCTGGTCGGCACTTGCTGGGGTGGCATCAGCGTTTGCCATGCCATCCCCACGTTGATCAACAGCAGCAGCCCCCCAACGACAAGCCAACGCCAGCGGCGCCAGCGCCTCGGCGGCAGTTCACAATCAGCCATCGACGCGATTATAGCAGATGTTGCTTATCTGGCTTTGGGAAGTTGCGAGAGGCAGTCTAACACCCAAACCATCGCCTGTATTTTGAGGATATGATGCAAACGGGGCGGCTAACCTTTGCCCGGTTTGCATCACAGCACGACCTAAATCAATTGATGTGCGCGGCAATTTGGTTGACGATTTGATCTTTGCTCTTGTAGCCAGTGATGCGGACGACCGGCTCTCCGCCTTTAAACAAGATCAAAGTGGGGATGCTCATGATGCCGTACTGCATCAGCACGTCTTGATGCACATCCGCATCGAGCTTGCCAACCTTCAGTTTTCCTTCGTATTCCTCGGCAAGCTGGTCAACAATCGGCGCGATCATCTTGCACGGCCCACACCACTCAGCCCAAAAATCGACCAGCACTGGCTGATCCGAAGAGAGCACGTCGTTTTTGAAATTCGCGGTCGTCACTTCAAAAGTTTTGCTGCCCATTGGTCTTGTCCACTCCTCGTTTCGTTTTGACGTTGCGCTAACAGCATGCTATCATACAGAATATGAGTACACGGCTCAATGCTGCATGGTTGCTAGTGCGCCGCGTTTGCGGCCTCGTCACAGTGTTGAACCATGACTCTTGACGACACCCCCCTGCCCGACCTTACCTCTCGACAAGAAGCGATTCTGTCGTGCATTATCCGCGCCTACTCGCAAACACCTGAACCCGTCAGCTCGAAGTATCTGGCGGAGCACTGCGGTCTTAACGTTAGCTCGGCCACGATCCGAAACGAGATGGCCGTCCTTGAAGACTTCGGCCTGATCGCAGCGCCGCATCCCTCGGCAGGCCGCGTGCCCACGGAGATGGGTTACCGCTATTTCGTCACGCGCTTGATCACGCCGAACCACTTATCTCCCAATGAAGAAATGCGCATTAGCGAGAAGCTCCAGTCGCTGCCCTTAGCGACGGAAAGCTGGCTCAGCTTGGTTGCGACGGTGCTCGCCCGCACCGTACAAACGGCGGCGCTGGTTACCCCGCCTGTTGCAGAAACCAGCCGCTTTAAGCACCTCGAACTGATCGCAATTCAGGGGCGGCTGGTGCTGATGGTGCTGGTGCTGGCACAAGGCTCGGTACACCAACAGATGCTCACGTTGGCCGAACCGGTGCCGCAGTCTCGCTTGAGCGATGTCGCAAATCGGATCAACAGCCTCGCCTTATCTTTGACCGCCAACGAGCTGCGCGTCAAAAGCGTTCAGCTCAACCTACTCGAACGCGAGGTCGCCGAGCTGGCGGCCGATATGATGGACTCTAACGACACCCAGCAAGTTCGCCTGGTTTACCGCGATGGCCTGACCGAGATGATCGGCGCTTTCCCACACAGTGAAGGCGCCCAACAGGCGATTCGCGTATTCGAAGAACGGGCTGTCCTCAATATGATCCTCAGCGAGGTGCTCTCGCCTCTGTTGAACAATGTGCAAGTCTTGATCGCGGGCAACGGTCGTTGGGAAGAGTTAAGTCATCTGTCAATGGTCATCAGCCGCTATGGCATCCCAGGCCAAGCGCGCGGCGCGGTTGGCGTTTTAGGGCCGACCAACCTTAACTATGGGCGAGCCATCAGCGCCGTCAGCTATGTTTCGGCGTTAATGACGGAAATGCTCACACATATCTACGAACCTGAGGGCAGCAGCCCGAACGACAATGACAATGAACGTGACACATCCCCGACTTCATCAGGATGAGTTACGCGTAAAAACACGACCATCGATCAAATCGGCATAGGTATCTTGCTCGCTCGTTTGACGCACCCACATCAAGAGCTGCGTTTGCTGCCGCAGTTGAGCGACGAGCTCGCGCATCATCGCGATCCCGACCTGCGGCTTGGCGTTGATGAGCGTGAGCAGGTCTTCGCGCGCTAGCACCAGCAGTTCAACGGCGGCCACGCAGCTCACCGTAACTGGGTGCGGCTTGAGATCGATCATGCTCAGTTCGCCGAAGACCGCGCCGCTGGCCAAGCCCGAGACGATCGTTTCGTTGCCTTTTTCATCGATCGCACTGGCCACCAACTGACCAGCCGCCACACAAAACAGGTTGGTATTCTTATCGCCGCGCTGCAGCACAACATCACCAACCTCGTAACGCTGGCTGTTCATCATCACAGCCAAGTCCTCAAAATCGCTGGGCGACAGCGCTTCGAACAGCGCGACACCGCGCAGCAGCCGTATTCGCCAGTCGATCTCGGCGCGTGTTAGGCTTTGCTGTCGTTCACCCAACTTGATGGCAAGTTCAAGGAACGGATTGCTGTGCCCCAGTTCCTTCTCTAAATTTTTCCATGATGCCATTTCAGGCGATGGGATGACCGTCCGCAGCCAGATCCACGTGTACAGACCAATTTCGGTGCGCAACCCGCTAATGCGCTGCTGAAGTTCGGCTTCCTTCTCTTGTAACAAACGTTGATATTCAGGACGCTGGTTCAGCGTTTTTGTCTTTCGAATCATGCCGAGCTGCGTGTGCAGCGCGATGTATTGTTCGATCAATTTGAGGCGGCCATCCCCGATCTCATCGCGATACGCGCTTATAATCTGGGTGAAACGCTGGGGATCAATGGCGGCTTCTCGTTCTGCCTCGCTGACTTCAGCGCGCAGCTGCCCGCTGATTAGCTGGCGTTCACGTTTGAGAGCGAGATAGACTAGTACGATGATCGCTCCTAGACAAGAGAAGCCGATCAGAATCGCAGTGATGATCAACACATAACCGCTGAAGGCTGCGGCCACGAGATTAAAAAAGGCATGCACCAACACCATGACCAAAAGGGCCAGCCCAATACGCATATAGCGCACACGGCGGGTATGGTAATGCAGCCCGCCCAAGACGGCACCGAAGAACGCGCTGGTAAAAGCATGCATCAAGTTAACCGAAAGCACACGCGCCAGCGAGACCTCAAAGCCAGTCGTGATGTGAAGCAAATTTTCAGTCACGGCGAAGCCGATGCCGACCGCGAAGCCATAAGACACGCCATCAACAACATAGCGCACTTCAGTTCGCTTGGCCAAGACGATCAGAGAGACCGCTTTCAGCAGTTCTTCAAAGACCGGCGCGACGACCCAAATAAGGGCAAAAAATGTAACCAGATTAAGCTGTAGCAGCGTGGTGTGAACGGCAAAAGCGATGAAAAAAGCGGCAGCGCCTAAACAAAGCCCGAAGATGAGCGTGCGCGGCCGGCTTTGCGCGTAGATCTCCAATGCATAGATCAGATACAGGAAAAGCAGTGGGATGATGATCGCGATTGCAGCGCTAGTGAAAACGATCATAGGGTCTCGAAGTAATCATCGCAGTGACGCGGCAGGTATGGTATTCTTTGCCTGATTATAGTGCTCTTTGCTAGCTGAAACGTGAAAAATAAACTAAATTCAATGCGCTTGCTCGAGCAGCATGCCATCCCCTATGAGGTTGTTCCCTATCCGAATGATCTGCGCGATGCTGAGGCGATCGCCGAAGTGCTTGGCGTGCCGCCTTACCTCGTTTATAAAACGCTGGTCGCCGAACCTGAAGGCAGCAGCAAACCGCTGCTAGTGATGATCGCGGCCGACCGCCAGCTTAACCTAAAAAAGCTGGCTGCGGCGGCAGGCTGCAAAAAGATCCGGATGGCGGCGCATAAAGACGCCGAGGCGCTGACCGGCCTCAAAGTGGGCGGCATTAGTGCGCTGGCCTTGACTCACAAAAACTGGCCCGTCTTCCTTGACCAAACGGCGATGGAACACCAGCACATCCTCATCAGCGCAGGCCAGCGCGGCCTCGATCTGCGCGTCCCAGTGATCGCGCTGATGGGTCTCGTGCGAGCGCGCATTGCCGACGTAAGCGACCCCGCCGCGGAATGAAAAGAGAGGACTGGTTTGTCCTCTCTTTTTAGATTTAGATTAGAGCAACTTTACCGGCGTTAAGCTTCGGTCTCGACTGCATCATCCACGACCGGTTCATCAGCGGCAGGCGCATCCTGCTGCGCGATCTCCGCTGCCTCGGCCTGTGCTGCCTCAGCAGCTTCCAAACGCGCCTGACGCCAGCGCGCTTTTTCTTCTTCAGTCACTTCCTTAAGACTGAGGCCAAGACGCTGCTTATCCGCCTCGATGCTGATGACGCGCATCAGCAAGCGCTGCCCCTCATGCACGACCAAGGTCGGGTCTTCCGGCGGAGGCTCAGCGATCTGGCTGGTGTGCAGCAGCGCCTCGATGCCAGGATCAAGGCTGACAAATGCGCCAAACTGGGCCACCCGCGAGATCACGCCCTCAACGAGCTGGCCAACATGATACATCTCTTCGACCATGGCCCACGGGTTATCTTGCAGGCGTTTCAGGCTCAAGCCGATGCGCTTGCCTTCGGCATCGAGGCGCAAGATGTAAACTTCAACTTCATCCCCCACCTTCAAAACTTCGCGCGGGTGGTTAACGCGGTGCCACGCCAGCTCAGAAATATGGATCAGACCGTCGGCGCCGCCCAGATCGACGAAAGCGCCGAAATCGCGCAGACCGCTGACCACGCCCTTGCGCACTTCGCCTTCATGAAGCTGATCGAGCAGCACTTCTTTGCGCGCGTCTCGGCTGCCGCGGCTGGCATCGCGCTGGCTGAAGACCAGCCGGCGGCGCTTGCGATTGACTTCGATCACTTTGAGGCTGATCGTCTGGCCAACCAAACGCGCCATGCGCATTTTGCGCTCGTCCTCATTCAAGCCGCGCGGCAGATCGAGAACGTGGCTGGCAGGGACGAAACCTCGCAGATTGCCGAACGGCACGATCAGGCCGCCGCGATTGGCATCGGCGACGACACCCTCCCACACCCCTTCATTCAGCATCAGTTCTTCGGCACGCTTCCAGTCTTCAGTTTGCTGCGCCTGCGATACGGACAGGATCAGATTGCCTTCTTCGTCCTCCATCCGCACGATCATGACATCGATCTCATCGCCGACGTTGAAATTCGATGGGTCGACGTTCATGCGTTCAAGGTCTTTGCGCTGTACGACACCATCGCGCTTCATCCCATCGATGCCGACGATCAATCCTTGCTCATCGACCGCGACCACCGTTCCAGTGACGATGTCTCCACGCTCTGGCGACTCTTCAGCGAAAGAAGCCTCCAGCAGCGCGGCGAAATCCATGTCGTCGAAAGACATCGCACCACCTTCCACTATCGATGTAGAACTCACTTGCATGATCTATTCACCCCTCCCCAAAGGGTCTTTGTGATGTGTATTGATCTTAAGAAAATGGGCAAAATAAAGCTCGGCGCTGGCCAAACAGCGGCCAGCTCACCGAGCTTCCCTGTGGTATAAACTAGGTTTCACCGAACGATTAGCACGCGCCGGGCGGCGCGCTTCCCCTTTCTTAAAATCGTTAAGATTATAGATGAAACGGCTCCGCTTTGTCAATCAAAATTGTTAAATTGGCATGTAAAGATTGAACAAAGCAAAGGCCTCACCAATTGTGAGGCCTCTACAAAGAAGAGAACCGTGATGAAAATTACAGAGCGTTAACGATGTCAGAGAAAACGTTGCCAATGGCCGGGCCAAGCAGCGCCAGAATGACGATAACGACGACGGCAACTAGAACGAGGATCAGAGCGTATTCCACCAAACCTTGACCCTCTTCGCGAGGCAGATACATCATGATTGCTTCCCTCCTTTCTTCGTTTTGAACAGCGTAGCACGGCATCAATCAAGCGTCAATAAAGAAAAAATTAATTGTTCGACCCAAATGGGAAAATTAACAATTTCCATACCATTGCGCGGCTTTGCCTGTGTAGCATATCTTTTGACAACCCCTTAGCGCCATCTTAAAATTCATCCGAAGGATTTGCAAAGGATATCAAAACGAGGCACTTTATTATGAGAGAATATATGAGTGACAAGCTGCGTAATGTGGCGATTGTCGGGCATCAGAGTTCTGGCAAAACCTCGCTAGTTGAAGCGCTGCTGTTCAACACGGGGGCCATCACACGGCTAGGCCGGATTGAGGAGAAGAACACTGTCTCCGACTGGGATGAGGAGGAGCGTGAGCGCGGCCTGTCGCTTTCCACATCGCTAGTGCCGATTGAATTTAACGATCACAAAATCAATATCCTCGATACCCCGGGATATACCGATTTTCAGGGCGAGGTCAAGAACGCTATTCGCGTGGCTGACTCCGTCATCGTCACGGTCGATGCTGTTGCCGGCGTCGAAGTTGGCACTGAGTTAGCGTGGCAGTACGCTCAGGCTTACCAGCAGCCGATCATCGTCACCATCAATAAGCTGGACCGTGAAAATGCAAACTTCGAGCGCACGCTGGAAAACCTGCGCGCCAGTTTCCCCGATTACAAGTTCATCCCCGTCATGATCCCGATCGGTCAGCAGGCCGATTTTAAAGGCGTCGTCAACCTGCTGACGATGAAGGCGTATTACGACGCAGGCAAAGATCGTAGCGACTTGCCCAGTGACATGGTCGAGGTGGCCGAGGCGGCCCGTCTTGCGCTCGTCGAAGCGGCTGCCGAGGCCGACGATGCGTTGATCGAGAAGTACTTCGCTGAGGGCGACCTAACTTCGGAAGAGATTCGCGATGGCATGCGCAAGGCCGCGCGCAATCCTTACTTAAAGACGGTGCCAGTGTTCGTTACCTCGGGCACGAAGAATATTGGCACGGTTCCCCTGCTGGAGGCGCTGATCGTCTACGTCTCGCCGCCGACTGAACGGCGCGTGCAGGTCACGAACAGCGCCGGCGAGACGACTTTCCTCTATGCCCCGCAGAGCGATGACGGCCCGCTGGCGGCTTATGTCTTTAAGATGAGCAACGACCGCTTCGTCGGCACGCTCAACTACTTCCGCATTTTCAGTGGAAGCGTCAACCACGAAACGCGCGCTTGGAACGCCGAACGCAATGCCGAGGAGCGCTTCAATTCGCTGATGATTTTGCGCGGCAAGGAGCAGCTCCCAGTGGAGCGCCTGCACGCCGGCGATATCGGCGTCGTCGCCAAGCTTGCACACACCAAAACCGGCGATACGTTTAGCAGCAAAGACAATCCCTTGATCATCACCAAGCCCGATTTCCCCGACCCGCTCTACTTCGTCGCCCTGACGCCGCGCACGCAGGCCGACAGCGCTAAGATGGGCAACGTTTTGACCAGCCTGTGCGACTCTGACCCGACGCTGCGCTGGAGGCAGGATGCCGATGTGCGGCAGACGATCCTCGAAGGTATGGGCGAGGTGCATGTCGCGGTAGCCATCAGCCGCGCCGAGAAGCTGGGCGTAGGCATCGATATCGGCATGCCGAAGGTGCCCTACAAAGAAACGATCACCAAGACAGGCACCAGCACCTACCGACACAAGAAACAGACCGGCGGCGCTGGCCAGTTTGCTGAGGTGGCCTTGCGCGTTGAGCCGAACCCGGGGGCCGGCTTCGAATTTAAGTCGGAGGTGTTCGGCGGCGCGATCAGCAGCTCGTTTTATCCCTCAATCGAGAAGGGCATCCAGTCGGTGCTATCACAGGGCGTGCTGGCTGGTTTCCCGGTCATCGATGTGAAAGCGATCGTCTACGATGGCAAGGAGCATCCGGTCGACTCAAAGGACATCGCTTTCCAGATCGCCGGACGCGAAGCGTTCAAAGAGGCCTTCATGAATGCCGGCCCTGTGCTGCTGGAACCGATCATGAACCTCAAGGTGATCGTGCCAGAAGCGTTGATGGGCGACATCCTCGGTGACTTGAACACGCGGCGCGCGCGCGTGCAGGGCATGGACACTGAGGGCAGCAAGAGCGTGGTGAGCGCGCAAGTCCCGCTGGCCGAGATGCTGCGCTACGGCAATGACCTGCGTTCGATGACTGGTGGGCGCGGCATCTACACGATGACGTTCAGCCACTACGATCAAGTGCCGGCCCACGTGGCGCAGGCCGTGATTCAGGCACAGAAGGCGGAAATGGCCGCCAACGCCTGATGACGCTGAAGCGAAAAGCAACAGAAAACGCCGGAGGGACAGCCTCCGGCGTTGTCGTGATGCGCATCAGGCTTAGATTTGTGTTGGGGTTCCTCCCTGAGGCTCCGGTTTGAGCGTCGGGTCAACACCCGCGATCTCAAGCACGCGCATCCGCTCAACAACCTCGTTGACCAGCAGCTCGTTGGCCAGCGCCTCCAGCTTGTCGACATGTTCTTCCAGCAGAGCGCGCACGTCGATATGCGCCTGCTCGACGATGCGGCGCACTTCAGCGTCGATCTGCGCGGCCGTCTCCTCGCTGTAAGTGCGCCCCTGTGACAGCGAGTAGCCGAGGAAAGGCTGGCGCTCATCTTCGCCATAGTTGAGCGGGCCGATCGCGCTGCTCATCCCAAACTGAGCGACCATGCGCCGCGCCAGCGCGGTAACGCGCTTCAAGTCATCGGCCGCGCCGGTCGTGATCTCGCCGATGGCGATCTCCTCGGCGACACGCCCGCCCAGCAGCACTTTCATTTGAGCCAGCAAGTACGCGCGCGAGTAATTGCGCCGGTCATCATTGGGCATCATCGCCGTGACGCCGAGCGCCTGCCCGCGCGGGACGATCGTTACCTTGATGACCGGGTCGGCATCGGGCGTCAGCGCGCTCACCAGCGCATGACCTGCTTCATGATAGGCAACGACGCGCCGCTCATTTTCGTTGGAAAGCGGCGGGCTTTGCGTGCCAAGCACGATGCGATCGAACGCCTCTAGAAAATCGCTGAGGCTGATGCGCTTCTTGCCGCGGCGGGCGGCCGTCAGCGCGGCTTCGTTGGCAAGGTTGGCGAGGTCAGCACCGGAAAAGCCGATCGTCGTTCGCGAGAGCTGTTCAAGGTCAACATCGTCAGCCAGCGGTTTGCCGCGAACGTGCACGCGCAAAATATCCTCGCGGCCGCGCCGGTCGGGCAGCGCGACGGTCACCTGACGGTCGAAGCGACCTGGTCGCAGCAGCGCCGGGTCGAGCACATCGGGCCGGTTCGTCGCCGCCATCACGATCACGCTTTCGGTCTGGTCGAAACCATCCATCTCGGCCAACATTTGGTTCAACGTTTGCTCGCGCTCGTCATTGCCGCCGCCCAAACCAGCGCCGCGTTGGCGGCCGACGGCATCGATCTCGTCAATGAAGACGATGCTTGGCGCAGCCGCTTTCGCTTTGCCGAATAGATCGCGCACGCGGCTGGCGCCGACGCCGACGAACATCTCGAC
Organism: Aggregatilineales bacterium; assembly: GCA_046719065.1. Taxonomy (GTDB): domain Bacteria; phylum Chloroflexota; class Anaerolineae; order Aggregatilineales; family Phototrophicaceae; genus Flexifilum. The sequence goes on from JBDNDP010000002.1 coordinate 147,977, forward strand.
GAATTCGCTGGCCGTGATGCTGAAGAAGGCGACGTTCGCTTCGCCGGCGACTGCGCGCGCCAGCAGCGTCTTGCCCGTTCCGGGCGGGCCAACCAGCAGCACGCCGCGCGGAATACGCGCTCCCAGTGCGATGTACTTATCCGGCTCCTTCAAAAAGTCGACGATCTCGACCAACTCGCCTTTAGCCGCGTCTTGGCCGGCGACATCAGCAAATGTAATTTTGGGGCGCTCGGCTGTGTATTCGCGCGCCTGCGTGCGCCCGAAGCCAAAGACCCCGCCCATTTGGCGTTGGGCGCGGCGCGTCGTCCACAACAAGAAACCGACCAGCAGCAGCAGCGGCCCAAAATTGAGCAGGAAGATTAGGATCGGGTTGACTTGCACCGGCTGCGCATTGACGACCACGTTATTATCGCGCAGCGCCTGTGTTAGCGCAGGGTCTTCAACCGGCAGCAGCGTCGTCGTGAAGCGCGTTGAGGTGCGCTGTGTCGTTCCCTGCTGTAACAACGACGATCCGTCGGGAGGGAACGTCACCGGGCGGTTGAAACGGCCGCGCGCTTCTTCGCCCTGAAAGGTCACTTCTGCGACGTTGCCCGCCATCACTTGGCTGAAGAAAAACGAGTACGGCACTTCGATCGGCCGGTCGCCTGTAAGAGTGCCTGTCATATCGGGCAGCCGCAGCAGGCTCCACGCTAGCACGATCAGAACAAGAGCCAGCCACGTCCAACGCGGAAATTGAAACGGCGGCTGTGGAGATTTGTCTCCAGAACCGTTGGGCCGGTTATTGTTGCTGCCGGGTGGTTGTGAGTTAGGAGGTGGGAACATTCAATTGACCTAACACTTGTCAAAAGGGACGAAGCTGTCATCGCTGGCGAGCAGCACGTAGATAAACTGCCCACCACGAGTTAAGCTTGATATTAACCCGCGCGCATTAGATTTTCATAAATGTCGATCTGAGAGCTGGATAAAGGTCGCGATAAGCGGCATACGGCTGCGCATAGGCTGCGGCATCAGCGCTCGGCTCAACCGGCTCGCCGGTGCGGATAGTCGCCGCGCACGCTTCAGCCACGGTCGAATAGACGCCCGCACCGACAGCAGCCAGCAGCGCCGCGCCATAAGCCGCGCCTTCGGTCGTGCTGGTCGTCATCAGTGGCGCGTTGAGTATATCGGCCAAGATCTGGCGCCAGAGCCGACTCTTTGCCCCGCCGCCGCTCACGCGCACTTGCAGCTCGGCTGGCAGCCCGGCAGCCGCGATCAATTCGAAGGCGTCGCGCAGGCCAAATGCAACGCCTTCCAGCACCGCTCGCGTCAAATGGGCTTTGCTGTGTCGCACCGTTAGCCCGACGAAAGCGCCGCGCGCCAGCGGATCGGGGTGGGGCGTGCGTTCGCCGGTCAGATACGGCAGGAACAGCAGCCCTTCGCTGCCCGGCGGCACGGCCGCAGCCGGCTCAAGCAGCGCATCGAATGACTCGCCCGGCGCCAGCGTGTCGCGATACCATTGGAGGCTGCCAGCCGCGCTAAGCATGACTCCCATGAAATGCCACATTTCGGGCACCGCGTGGCAAAAGGCATGCAGACGTCCTTCTGGTTCAAAGGCATAGCGTTCCAGCGGGGCGAAGACGACGCCCGACGTGCCCACAGCCAGCGAAACGATGCCCGCTTTGACCGCGCCGACGCCGACCGCACCCGCCGCCTGATCGCCGCCGCCGCCGACCACCGGCGTGCCTGCTTTCAGCCCCGTTTGCTCTGCCGCTGCCGCGCTGACGACTCCCGTCACCGCCGGGCCTTCATAGAGCGGCGGCAGCCAACTGGCTGGAATCTCGAGGGCTGAGACGACCTCGCTTGACCAGCGGCGGTTAGCGACATCAAGCAGCGAAGTGCCAGCAGCGTCAGAGACATCCATCGCGTAGTCGCCAGTGAGCTTAAAGCGGATAAAATCTTTGGGCAGCAGGAGATGTGCTGCCTGCGCATAGATTTCTGGTTCATGCTCGCGCACCCACAGCACTTTTGGCGCGGTGAAACCCGTCAGCGCGCGGTTGCCGGTCAATTCGATCAAGCGCTCGAAGCCGATGCGCTTAGTGATCGCCTCGCACTGCGGCCCGGTGCGCTGGTCGTTCCACAAAATAGCCGGGCGCAGCACCGCTCCAGTCGCATCAAGCAGCACGAGACCATGCATCTGCCCAGTGAGGCCAATGGCGTCGATCGCAGCGGCATCGATCCCCGCCTCTTCGAGCGCCGCGCGGATCGACGCCACGATGCCTTCCCACCAATCAGCCGGGTTTTGCTCGCTCCATAACGGCTTGGGCGTGCTGATTGGCTGCGGCGTCGTGTGCGAGGCGACGACGGCGCCATCATGTGCGATGATCAATGCTTTCGCCCCGGTGGTACTGATATCGAGACCCAACAGATATGCCATGGGGACAAGCCTTCCTGTGTAGCAACGAAGTCATTTACGCGGAATTGTACCGAATCCACTTTATAATGATGTAATCGTTAAAACAAAACAGTCAGCGGATTGATCATGCCAGAACGGCGCCAGCCCCCCAGCAGCCCCCCCGATGCGACCCTACCCGCCCGCCCGCGCCAACCTGCGCAACGGGCAGATCCAGCTCTGCCGCCGCCTGCGCTGCGCGCTTTTCTCGATAAGGGGATCGACCTCGATGCGCTGCTGAACGCGCGCTACCCGTCGATGCCGCTGATGACCGTCATTTATGTTTATGACAGGCTGGCGCTCACCACCACGCAGGATGGCGCGGCTGGCTTTCAGATCGAGATCGATCCATACAATGGCGACGCAACCTTCTTTTTTACGCTCGGCTCGGCGCTCGGCATGCGCTTCACCCCGCACCGCCTAACAACGCTTGATCGGTCAACATGGCTTCAGCGCATGCGCTGCGCCAATAAGACGCCGGTCTTCTTGTGGGGCGCGACGCGCCATCAACATGACTACCTGATCTTCGTGCGCCAGCGCCACTTCACGAATGTTTACGCCTTTTCGCCTGCTAACATTGAAGCAGCCGCCCGCCTTTCTCACGATGTGATGACAACTTTGCTCGACTGGTTCAGCGCCTACTGGCCTCCCCACAGCGATAGTGACGCCAGCGCAGCTGCGAACTGGTAGTGAGCACGCTGTCATTTGATAGACGTTTGTTTGCAAATTGGCCACGCCTGTGGCAGTCTGTACTGCATCCGTTCTGCAGTGTGTGTAATGTATTGATCGAGCGAATGATGAACCGTTTAGCGAACGAAACCAGCCCATATCTGCTTCAACATGCCGACAACCCTGTCGATTGGTACCCATGGGGAGAAGAAGCTTTCCAGAAAGCGCAGGCCGAAGACAAACCGATCTTGCTGAGCGTGGGCTACAGCGCCTGCCATTGGTGCCACGTCATGGAGCATGAGAGCTTCGAGCACGAGCCGACAGCCCAGATGATGAACGAGCTGTTCGTCAACGTGAAGGTCGATCGCGAGGAGCGCCCCGATATTGATGATATCTACATGCAGGCAGTGCAGGCGCTGTCGCAGGGGCGCGGCGGCTGGCCGATGACCGTCTTCCTGCTGCCCGATGGCCGCCCCTTTTACGGGGGCACGTATTTCCCGCGCGAGCCGCGCTATGGCATCCCTTCTTTTCAACAGGTGATGCAGGGTGTGATCGAAGCGTATCGCAGCCGTCGCAGCGATGTGGAACGGGTCGCGGCATCGCTCACCGAAGCCTACGAACGCATTTCGCTTGGCATCGGCAATGCCGATGCCCTCAACACTGAACTGCTCTCGACCGCGTTTGAGCGCATGAGCCGAAACTTCGATGCATCGTATGGCGGGTTTGGCGGCGCGCCCAAGTTCCCACAGCCGATGAACCTCGAATTCCTGCTGCGCTACTTTGCGCGCACCGGCGAAGCAAAAGCGCTGGAAATGGTCGCCTTCACGCTGCAAAAGATGGCGACGGGCGGCATCTACGACCAGATCGGCGGCGGCTTTCATCGCTACAGCGTTGATGCGATTTGGCTGGTGCCGCACTTTGAAAAAATGCTGTATGACAACGCTCAGCTCAGTCGGGTCTACCTACATGCCCATCAGATCACCGGCAACCGCGCTTTCCGCCGCACCGCTGAGGAGATCTACGACTACATTTTGCGAGAGATGACCGCGCCAGAAGGAGGCTTTTACAGCACCACCGACGCCGATAGCGAGGGCGAGGAAGGCAAATTCTTCGTTTGGACGCGCGATGAACTGATCGAACTGCTGGGCGATGATGCCGTCATCGCCATCGAGTATTACGGTGTCTCGGCGCGCGGCAATTTCGAAGGCAAAAATATCCTGTTCGTCCCGAACGAGGATCGCGTCGTTGCGGAACGGCTGAACCTCTCGCTTGACGAACTGCATCACCGGCTGGAGACCATCCGCGACACGCTGTACGCTGCGCGTTCGCAGCGGGTTCACCCGGGGCTTGATGATAAGATCCTCGCCGCTTGGAACGGCATGATGCTCGCTAGTTTGAGCGAGGCAGCTCGCGTTCTCGACCGGCGCGACTATCGCGAAGCCGCTGAGCGCTGCGGTACTTTCCTCGTTGAGAATATGATCACGAGTGAAGGGCGGGTTTGGCGAACGTATAAAAATGGCCGCGCGCACATCAACGGCTACCTCGAAGACTACGCCAACTTGATCGATGCCTTCCTCGAGCTGTACCAGACGACGTTCAATCCGCGCTGGTTTGTGGAGGCGCAGCAGCTCGCCAATGTCGCGCTAGCGCGTTTTCGGGCTGAAGATGGCGGTTTCTATGACACCAGCGACGATCATGAAACGTTGATCGCCCGGCCGCGCAATCTGCAAGATAACGCCACCCCTTCGGGCAGTTCGCTTATGGCCAAAGGGCTGCTGCGTTTGGCTGCTTATACCGGCGACGCCGACTACGAAGAGGCAGCGCGGCGCACGCTCAGCATCCTCTACGCGGCGATGCGCGAATACCCTCAGGCCTTTGGCGAGGCGCTCAGCGCGGTTGACCTGCTGGTCGGTGGGCTGCATGAGGTCGCCATCATCGGCGATCTGGATGAAATCGAAACGCGTCTGCTGTTGGATGTCGTGCAGAAGCCCTATCGGCCAAACGTGATCGTAGCGCTGGCGCCAGCAAGTGTAGAGGGTGAGGACACTGTTCCCTTGCTCAGCTACCGATCGATGAAAGACGGCGCCCCAACCGTTTACGTTTGCCGCAACTTCGCCTGTCAAATGCCGGTGACGACGCCTACCGAGTTAGAAAAACAGCTTGAGCCAGCCATGATCGATTGATCATGCACACGCCGGAGCAAACCCCGCAGGAATACTTTCGGCTGCTGCTGCTAACCGTCGTTGGAACGGCTTTTGAAGCAGCTGGCTATCACCTCATTGACAGCCCGATGCAGTGGGCAGGAGGGCTGTTCACTTTTTCGGCCGCTTTAGACAACGGCCTGCGGGGCTATATTGAGTTTCAACTGCTCGTCTACGTCGAAGATCAGCCCTCACGTTTTCGCGTCACCCTCACGCGCAGCGACCAACCTAACCCCGCCATGCCGAGCCGTCACCCAGCCTACGCTCGTCGCGATCTGAGCGCTTTAGTCGTCGCTGATTTTGGCGTCGCAATTCTGCCTACAGCGCGCTATTGGTGGCAGTACCGCACGGTTGAGGAGCTGGGGCGGGCGTTGGCCGAGGCCGGTCATCTAATCGTTGGCTTCGGGCTGCCATGGCTCACTGGCTCGCTAACGCCGCCTAACGTTGGGCAATCGTCGCCCTCAACCACTTGACAGCCCTCTGCCCGCCCTCGATAATCCGCAGCATGTTTACCGTGCGACATATCGCTCGCGCTGCGGCCTTGGCAGCGCTGCTCATCACGGTTGGCTGCAACCTTGCAGGACGACCGTCCGACCTAACCCTCACGTTCGCCGAAGTGCCGGGCACTCCAGCCGCGCAGGCCGAGGCGCAGCCAACGGCGGCGCCACAGGAAGCAGATGTCGCAGCGCCAAGCGCCACCCCTGAACCAACGACGATCCCAACGCCCAACGCTCCGCCTGATGTCGCGCTGCGCGTTGCCGACCGCTATCTGCTCAACGGCTATTTTGAGAACGCGGTTTTCACCTACCAAAGCGTGCTGACGCAGGGTGACGACGTGCCGCGCGAGATTCAGGCCAGCGCCGCGTTTGGCCTTGGTCAGGCGGCACTGCGCGAAGGATTGTTCGCCAGCGCAGTCGAAGCGCTGACGTTGTTCATCACGCGCTATGGGGAAGACCCACGGCTCGCACAGGCGTATTTTCTGCGCGGCGATGCCTACCTCGGCTTAAGCGAGTGGGAACCAGCGCTGCAGGATTTTCGCGCTTATCTATCCATGCGCCCGGGGCTGATCGACAGCTACGCGCTGGAGCGCATCGGCGATGCCCAGCTCGCGCTTGGGCGGCTCAACGAAGCGCTGCAAAGCTACAAAGATGCCGCCGCCGCCAGCCGCAGCAACATCCCGCTAGCAGCGCTGCACGAACGGCTGGCGCGCATCTATCTTAGCAATGGCCGTTATGTCGAAGCCATCGCCCAGTACGATGCCATCCTCGCGTTTGCCCGCAACTACGCCTACCGGGCCACGATCGAATTTGCAGCCGCACAGGCAGAGCTGCAAGGCGGGGCCGCTGAAGCAGCCCTCACTCGCCTGCGCCGCATTTTTGACGAATACCCCGACCGGCCGCAGGCTTATCAAGCCATGCAAATCCTGACCGAAAACGAGGTTGCGCTCGATGAGCTTGCGCGCGGGCGCGTCGCTTTCGTTTATGGGGATTACGAGCTCGCTGTTGAGGCGTTCAATACATACTCGACGCGCCGCCCGCCCCACGAAGTGCCGGCCCAACTGCATCTGCTGTTGGGCCGCGCCTATCGCGAGCTGGGCAATACACAAGCTGCACTCACCGCTTTCCAAACGGTCATCGACCAGCATCCAACCGATCCGCTGTTCGGCGAAGCTTTGCTCGAACAGGGACGAACGCGCTTTGTCGCCGGCGAGATCGATGCGGCGATCGCGCACTACCTGCGCATTGCCGATACCTATGATTACTTGCCCGAAGCGCCAGAAGCCCTGTGGCGCGCGGGCTATCTTTACGCGACCAACGATCAACCTGCGCAGGCGCGCCAGATTTTTGAGCGGCTGGCCGATCGCTATCCCGACGCGCCCCAAGCTGTCGAAGGCTTGTTTTTGGCTGCTTCAGCGGCGCTCAATCTGGGCGACCGCCTTTCGGCTGAGCGCTTTTACGTGGAATTGGCGGTAAAATCATCGGGCGATGCCAGAGCTTCGGCTTATTTACAGGTCGCCCAGTTTGCGCTTGATCGGGGCGATACCGCCGGCGCGACTGAAGCCCTGCGCGCTGCTGTGCAGGCCGCGCCCGACAGCTACCATGCCGCCCGTGCGCGCGATATCATCACGGGTCGGCGGCCTTTTCAGGCGCCCCCCGCGCTGCGCTTTCAATTTGATGATGCTGCACAGATCGCCGAAGCCGAAGCATGGCTACGAGAAACGTTCGGCATCGAGCAAGAGGGCGCTTTGTGGCCGCTGTCTCCGGCATTGGAAACCGACCCGCGCATCGTGCGCGGGCGCGAGTTGTGGACAGTGGCTGCTTACAGTGAAGCGCGCGCTGAATTTGGCGACGTGATCAACGCGCACGAAGCTGACCCGCTCGCATCGTACCAACTCGCGATCTTCCTGCGCGGGCTGGCGGCTTACCCTAACTCCATTCAAGCTGCTGCTAACGTCATTCGGGCGGCCAACATCGGTACGCTTGAGGCGCCAGAATATATCGCGCGCATGCGCTACCCAGCCTACTATCTGGATGTAGTGCTTGAATCGACCGAGCGTTACGACCTCGACCCGCTGCTGATGTATGCGCTCATCCGTCATGAAAGCCTGTTCGATACTTATGCGACTGCCGCCGCGGACGAAAAAGGCTTGACGCAGGTGATCCCCAGCACCGCAGAATATATTGCCGGGCAGCTTCGCTGGCCCAATTACCGGCATAGCGTGCTGTTCCGGCCCTACGCAGGGATCGAATTCGGAGCGTTCTTCTTGGCGGAGCAGATGCGCCGCTTCAACAACAATGCGACCGCCGCGCTGGCTGCCTACAATGCCGGCCCGGGACGGGCGATCAATTGGCTGGAACTTTCGGGGGGCGATCACGATCGTTTCATGACGGCGATCACGATCAGCAGCACACGGCTTTACATTCAGCGCATCTACAGTTATTTCGATATCTATCGCGCGTTGTATGGAGGCGTTTAGGCCTCGGCCACATTTTCGCCGAGCATTGAACGTACCTTGGAGACGAGGTCGTGGTGCAGAATCGGCTTCGGCAGGTAATCGTTCGCGCCTGCCTCGATGCCGCGAATAATGCTCTCCGCATCGCCGCGTGCGGAAAGGATCAAAACCGGCGTGCGCGCTGTTTCAGCGCGGCTGCGGATGACTTGGCACAGCTCAATCCCATCCATCCCGGGCATCATCACATCTAGAATGATCAGGTCTGGCTCGTTCTCATCGAGGATGGCCAAGGCGGCATTGGCATTGCGCGCTTTCAGCACATTGAAGCCCCCGCGTTCCAACATGATCCCGATTAAAGTCAAGGCTCCGATTTCATCATCGACGACCAGAATGTGCCTCTTCATGATTGCCGTTCCTCGATGTCCACTAGAATGAATTCAGAATTGATGCTATTCGATGATAACACTATGTTCTACATGTTCTTATCGCAGTTTACCATCATAGTGCTCTAACGAGCAACCGGCTGGGCGTTAATCTTTCCTCTCCATGCGAGAGATTCGTAAAACTTTTTAACGGATTTTTCGTAATTACGTTAGCAAACGACTCACAACATGAGGAGGGGAGACTAAAATGTCGCAGAGCGTCGCCATTGCGGCTAAGAACATTTCCAAGTGGTTTGGGGCATTCCGTGCGGTCGGTGATCTGACGTTTGATGTATACAGCGGCGAAGTCTTCGCCATGCTTGGGCCGAACGGCGCGGGCAAGAGCACGTCGATCCGCATGATCCTCGATATCCTCAAACCTGATACCGGCTCGATCCATGTGCTAGGTGGGCCGATTAACGACAAGCGCAAAGATCGTATTGGCTATCTGCCAGAAGAACGCGGCCTGTATCGCAGCGTGCCAGTCCTCGAAATGATGACCTACCTCGGCGCATTAAAAGGGCTGAGTACCGCCGAAGCGCGGAAGCGCAGCATGACCTACCTTGAGCGGCTTGAACTGGCCGAACACGCCAAGAAAAAAGTGAGCGAGTTGAGCAAAGGCATGCAGCAGAAAGTGCAGTTCGCTGTCACTATGCTGCACGACCCTGATCTGATCATCATCGATGAGCCGTTTTCTGGGCTTGACCCACTTAACACCATGATCGTCAAGGAATTGATGCTGGAGTTCAAAGCGCGCGGCGGCGCGGTCGTCATGAGCACGCATCAAATGAATCAGGTCGAGGAAATGGCAAACCGCCTGCTGATGATCAATCGGGGGCAGCTTGCGCTGTACGGCCCGGTGGAAGAAGTGCGCAGCCGCTATGCTCTGCCAGCCGTCCAAGTAGAAGGCCATGGCGACTGGGCACAGCTCAGCGGCGTTGAGCGCGTGGAAGCGGGCGAAAATGGGCGACGCGGCATGCTGCTGTTTTTGAAACCTGGGAAGCGGCCAGACGACGTACTGGCCGAGATCGCCGCTCGCCCGGATATGCAGATTCAGCGCTTCGAGCTGGCCGTCCCTAACCTGACCGAGATTTTCATTCAGGTCGTGCAGGAGGGCAAGTATCATGCATAAGACATGGCTGGTCGCCAAACACGAGTTCATCACCAATGTGAGCAAGCGATCGTTTCTTTTTGCCGCCTTTGGCGTCCCGGTGATCTTCATCATCCTAATCGTAATTGTCTCGCTGATCACCATCGACGCTGAAGAGAATCTTGATCGACTAGGCATGATTGGTTACGTCGACCAAGCGGGTGTGCTGGCAGAGCCGCGCGATGTTCCAGCCGGTTTCAGCGCCTTTCCCGATGTAGAGGCAGCTGAAGCTGCCTTGGAAAGCGGCGCGATCGGGGCTTATTTCGTGGTGCGCCCCGATTATCTGCAAACGGGATCGGTCGCGCTGGTGAGCCGCAGCGGAATGCCGTCTGCGCTCCGATCAACCTTCAATGCCTTCTTGATCAGCAATTTGAGCCGCGACCTCGAGCCAGCGCTGGCGCAGCGCATCCTCGAGCCAGTGGATATGACCGTCAAGGTTCTGGACAGCGGGCGCGAGCTGACCAGCGCTGCCGCGCCTGCGCTTCTGATCGTGCCGGTCGTCTTCGTCTTCCTGTTCATGATCACGTCTCAATCCGCGAGCGCCTATCTGATGAGCGGCGTGGTGGAGGAAAAATCGAACCGCATTATGGAGATTTTGATCACATCGGTTTCGCCAATGCAGCTTTTGGCCGGCAAGATCGTGGGTCTTGGCGCGCTCGGCCTTGTGCAGATCGGCATCTGGCTGATCTTCGGCTTCGTCGCCCTACAGTTCGGTCAGAACATCGAGTTTCTCGCTGGCATTCAACTACCGCTCGATTTGGTCGTCATCGGCCTGCTTTTCTTCCTGCTCGGCTACTTCTTGTTGGCCGGCATCATGGCTGGCATCGGCGCTGTGCTCGGTTCCGAGCAGGAAAGCCGGCAGTGGGCGGGCATTCTTTCATTGCTCTCGGTGATCCCATTCTTCTTCATCATCAATTTCATCACCGACCCGAACGGGCCGCTCGTCACCTTTTTGTCGCTGTTTCCATTCACGGCGCCGGTGGCCGTCATTCTACGTGTTGGTTTCGGCGCAATGCCGACGTGGCAGCTTCTGCTGAGTATCGGGCTGCTCACGCTTACAGTGATCGTGGTCATGTGGGCTTCGGCGCGCATCTTCCGCTGGGCGCTGCTGCTCTACGGCAAACGGCCGACTCCGCACGAGCTGCTGCGCGTGCTGCGCGCCCCGGCTCCAATGGCGACCAGCGCAGCTTCTGGAGGGGATAACCTATGAGACATTTTATGCAGGTCTTTACATTTGAACTTCGGCGCAATTTTCAGCGCCGCGGCTACCTGCTGACCACTTTCGGCGTGCCGCTGCTGTTCATCGCGATCTTTCTGCTCGTCAATGCGCTGAACCGGGGGCCAACCACACAAGACGCGCTGAATGCAACGCTGATCGAGATCGACCAGCGCGGTGTTGCCAGCGCAGGTTATGTCGATCACTCTGGAATCCTGCCGCCCGTGCCAGAACGAACGCGCGCGCTTAGCCGCTTCGAAACTGAAGCGGAAGCCCGCGCTGCGCTTGAGGCAGGCGCGATCGAAGCCTACTATGTGATCGCGGAAGATTATCTGGAGACTGGCAAGGTGCAGTTGGTGATGGCTAACCTCTCGCTGCCGCGCATCAGCCCTGAGCCCGTTCGCACGCTGCTGCTCAATGCTCTCACTCAGGGTTTGGAACCTCAGTTGGTCGCCCGCCTGCTCACCCCGGCAATATACCAAGAGACGAATCTAGCCATTGACGCTGTGGCGCCGGGGCCACAGAGCGCAGACGCTTCGATGCTGCTGGTCTACATCTTCGCGCTAGCGCTGCTGCTTGGCCTGTTCACCACCAACGGCTATCTGATGCAGACCGTGATCGAAGAAAAGGAGACACGTTTGATCGAAATCCTAATCGCGACGATGCGTCCATTTCACCTGCTTTCCGGCAAAATCATCGCGATGGGGCTGTTGGGCCTGCTGCAAATGGTCGTCTGGGTGGGCGGCATCTTCTTGTTTACGCGGCTCATTGCTGGCTGGCAGATCGATCAAGCGTTGGGCATTATTGCAGCGATGGCGAATATCCGGCTTCCACTCGAGATTTTACCAATTCTGCTCGTGGTGTTCGTGCTGGCCTACGCCCTGTTCGGGGCCCTCTATGGTATGATTGGCGCGCTGTCCAACTCCATGCGTGAAGGGCCGCAGTACGCCGTGATCTTCACGCTGCCGGCGGTAATCCCGCTGTACTTTATGCCGCTGTTCGCCACGTCGCCAGATGGCCCTATTCCCGTCGTGATGAGCTTCATCCCGATCACCGCGCCGCTGGCGCTGACGCAGCGCCTGGTTATTTCCACGGTGCCCATATGGCAGATCGTCCTGTCGATCGCCTTGCTGTTACTGACCGTGATCTTCGTGCTGTGGCTATCGGCCCGGTTGTTCCGCGTGCAAACCCTGCTGGCCGGCCAGCCGCCTAAGCTGCGCGACTTGCCAGCTCTCCTTCGCGGGTGAGAAGCGCTGTCGGACACAAACAACGCCCCGGCTCACTATTCTGTTGCCGGGGCGTTGCCGTTTAGGCGGGGGAATTTTTTGCAGCCGAACTCACGCCCAGCGGATGATGCCCGGTTTGAACGGCGTCGGCATACAGGGGTGATTAGGCAGCACGCGCACCGAGACGCCCCGCTCGCCGCTGGTCTCATAGGCGATCGTCGTTGCGAAGATATATCCGTTCTGTCCATCGGGCTGCAGCGGCTGCATCGTCACTGCCGACCCTGCGTTGACATCGCCTCGCGTCGTGAGCGGGCCATAGTAGAGCTGCACGAGCACATCCTCCGGCTTCAACTGCCCCAACAAAACGTGGGCCTTAACCTCGACCGGCGTGCCAATACGCACCGACGTCGGGGCGACGTCCACCCGCTCGATGCGAACCGCCTGCCAAGCCGCTTTCAGATCGCTCAACCACTGCGCGTAATCGAGGCCGCGGGCGATATCGGGCTCTGTCAACCCGCGGGAACGCAGGAAATCGGGCATGTAATGGTACTCGCAGTACTCCTGCACCATGCGATGCGTATTGAAATACGGCGCAAGCAGGCGGAAATTGTTCTTGATTTTGCTCACCCATTCGCGCGGCAGGCCATCGGGGCCGCGGTCGTAAAAGAGCGGGACGATCGCGTGTTCGAGCAAGTTATAGAGCGCTTCGCTCTCCACATAATCCTGATGCCCCTGTTCAGCCTCAGAATACTCCTCGCCATTCCCGATCGCCCAACCGACATCAGGGCTGTAGCCTTCGTCCCACCAGCCATCAAGCACTGAGCAGTTCAACCCGCCGTTGTAGATCACTTTCATGCCGCTGGTGCCGCTCGCTTCTTGAGGCCGACGCGGAGTGTTCAGCCACACATCGCAACCCTGCACAAGCAAACGAGCGACCAACATGTCGTAATCCTCAAGGAAGACGAGGTGACGACGAAACTCCGGCTCACGCGCTAAATTGGCGATCTGGCGAATCAGGTCTTTGCCCGCGGTATCGTGAGGATGCGCCTTGCCGGCAAAAATAATTTGCACCGGCCGGTCAGGATGGTTGAGGATGCGCGACAGGCGCGCTGGGTCGCGAAAGAGCAGCGTGGCCCGCTTGTAGGTAGCGAACCGGCGGGCAAAGCCGATAGTGAGCGCGTCGGGATCAAGCACTTCATCAGCCTGCATAATCTCATGCTGAGAGGCGCCGCGCCGCTTAAGCTGCCAGCGCAGCCGTTTGCGAGCAAAAACGACCAAACGTTCGCGGCGTCGTTCATGTGTCCGCCAGATCTCCGTATCGGGCACCATATCGATGCCCGCCCACAGATCAGCCCGCCATTCCTCGTTGCGCCATGCCGGGTCGAGATAACGGTCGAGCAGCATCGCCATATCTCGGCTGATCCATGACTGGACATGTATGCCGTTAGTGACGGAAGAGATCGGCACTTCATGTTCAGGCACTTGGGGATACATCCACTGCCACATGGCGCGGCAAACAGCGCCGTGCAGCTTGGCCACTCCATTGGCGCTGGCCGACAACCTGAACGCCAGCACCGGCATTGAAAACAACTGATAATCGCCCATGTCCTCACGACCGAGGTCGATGAATTCCTCGCGAGTCAGCCCCAGTTCGGCCATGTAATCGGTAAAGTGCTCGTCGATCAAATCGAACCCAAACCGCTCAAGGCCGGCCGGCACAGGCGTATGGGTCGTGAACACGTTAGAAGCGGAAGTGATGGCCTGCGCCTGTTCGAACGTGACATCATGTTCCTTCATGAATTTGCGGATACGTTCCAGCGCTAAAAATGCTGAATGCCCTTCATTCATGTGGCAGATATCAGGCTTAAGGCCGAGCGCTTCCAGCGCGCGAATACCGCCGATGCCCATCAAGATTTCCTGCCGAATGCGGGTGCGCCGGTCGCCACCATATAATCGGTCAGTCAAATTGCGATCTTCTTCAAGCACATTCTCGGCGCAGTTGGTATCGAGCAAATAGAGCGGCACGCGGCCAACTTGCACGCGCCAGATATGGGCATATAATTTTCGGCCCGGCAGCGGCACATCAATGAGCAGGGGCTTGCCTTCAGCATCGCGCTCTAAGGTGATGGGCTGGTTCGCGAAGTCGTTGAGCGGGTACAGCTCTTGCTGATAGCCGTCAGCGTTTAGATACTGGCGAAAGTAGCCCTCTTGATAGAGCAGACCAACGCCGACCAGCGGCACACCCAAATCGCTGGCGCTCTTGAGATGATCGCCGCTGAGCACCCCGAGGCCGCCAGAGTAGTTTTGTAAACATTCCGTGAGGCCAAACTCCATCGAAAAATAGGCAATCACCGGCTTGCTTTGGCCGGCGTACTGCGTGTCAAACCACGTGCTGGTGGGGTTCATATAGGCATCGAAAGCGGATAACACGCGGTGATAATGCGCCATGAAGGCGGCATCCTCGGTTGCCGCCTCCAATCGCGACTGATCGATCTGGCCCAACATAAGCACGGGGTTGTGATTTGTCGCTTCCCACAGATCGCGATCAAGCCGCCGGAACAGGGCGATCGTTTCTTCATCCCAAGCCCAACGCAAGTTGTAAGCCACCTCGCGCAGCCGCTCAATGGCTGCGGGCAAATTGGGCTCAACACGGATCGTCGCAACAGGTTTCACCATCAGCGGTACTCCTGAAAAGTCTCATCGAGATTGGCACATCCAAGCTGGGGAGCCGAAGGCCATGCGAATCCTACATCGTTCGTGTTAACGCAGCAAGCACAAGCCGCCATGAACAGCCATGAAAATAGTGACAAACTCGCAGGCGAAAAGCGCATCTTTCACACAGATGCCGATCGCTGCCCACTCAAGACGAGGCGATCGATTGGCGTGCGTTATCTAACGAAAATTATGACTGGACGATGGATTGGGCTATGATAGAATCTTGATACCGTTTGATGAATGCGTCTCAAGGGATGTGGGTGCTCATGCTGAAAAAGCAGTATTTGAAGACAAAACCCGAATGCAAGGTTACTTTTTCGTTCAATCCGGGGCACGGTGATCAAGTCCATCTCGTCGGAGATTTCAATGGTTGGGATGAGCAGGCCACACCAATGAAACGCGCCAAAGATGGCACTTTCAGCGTGACGCTTAACCTTGCCACTGGCCACGACTACCAGTTCCGTTATCTAGTCGACGGCACGGAGTGGCATAACGACGTCGAAGCCGATAAATATTTGCCCAACCCATACAGCGGGGATAATTCCGTCGTCTCGGTTTAAAAGCGACAAAAACGCAGCAAGAGGCCAGCAGCAGCATCGCTTTGAACTGCCGGCCTCTACTACACGGGGCCATGTGCGCGGGCAGACGTCACTTTTTCTTCGGCGGGTAGCCCACCTTGGAACCGTTAGGGATGAACTTATCCGTGAACTGCGCGAAATCTGCCTCATCGAGATCGACGCCGAGCACACAGTTTTGACCAATGGTGAACCCCGGCGGGATGCGCGTATTCTTGCCCACGCAGGTGATACCGAGATCGCCAACGTCAGACATGCTTCCAACGCGCGCACCCTCTTTAACGACGACAATTTTATCGAGGATGCTGCGCTCGACGACCGCGTTTGCCTCGATGTAAGCATCGGTCAAAACGACAGAGTCGCGCACCACTGCATTCGGGCCGACGATTACGCCGGGCGAAAGCACCGAACGCTCGACCAGCGCGCCCTCAGAAATGAACGTGCCATGCGTGATGAGGCTGTTGCGCACCCTTGCGCCGTCAGCAATATAAACCGGCGGCCGTTCCTCACTTTTAGTATGGATGACCCACGTGCGATCGTTTAGGTTGAGTGAAGGCGGTTGCTCCAGCAAATCCATATGCGCTTCCCAGTACGCCTCGATTGTGCCGACGTCGATCCAGTATCCGCCATACTGGTAAGCAACCACCTTCATGCCGCGCTCCACCATCCTCGGCAAAATATCTTTGCCAAAGTCGTGGGTTGACTCGCTCATTTCGCGATCCTCAAGGAGCAGCCGTTCGAGCACCTCGTAAGTAAACACGTAGACGCCCATATTGGCCAGATTGCCGGGCGGGTTCGGCGGCTTTTCCAAGAAGCGCGTAATGTTGTAGCCATCATCCACATCAACAATGCCATAGCGGCTCGCTTCATCAAGCGGAACTGGGATGACGCACAAGGTGGCATCGGCGCCTCTATCGCGATGATATTGAATGAGCACGTCATAATCCATCGCATAGATATGGTCGCCCGAGAGGATAAGCACATATTCCGGGCGGCCGCGGCGCACGAAATTCAGGTTCTGGGTGACGGCATCGGCCGTGCCGCTGTACCAGTCCGTATCATAGCGACCTTTGTAAGGCTGAAGCACTTGCACGCCGCCGGTGAACGAGCGGTCGAGATCCCATGGGCGGCCGCGCTCAATATGATCGTTGAGGCTGTGCGGCCGGTACTGCGTTAGGATGAGAACGTCAAAGATATTGGAATTGACACAGTTGCTGAGCGTGAAATCGATAATACGGTATTTACCCGCGAACGGAACAGCGGGCTTGGCGCGCTTGGCGGTCAGCGTCGCCAGCCGCGTCCCTTCCCCACCGGCTAAAATGACGGCCTTTACCTTCATTACATTCCCTCCTCAAACGATTTAGCTGCGCTGGCGGGCCATCAGGCGGCAGCACGCCGGTTGCGCTCGATCTCGAGCAGCAGTGCGCGCAGCAGCACCAGTACGATGATGCCGAGCACGATGACCCCGAAAACCTCCGTCATATTGACGCGAACGATCGTCGAGCCGTGATCCATATGAAGCGGCGCTTCGTATTCACGCCCATTAAACATTTCTTCTATTGCCTTCATCTTTCTGGCAGCCGCTGCTTTAGGGCTGCCTTTTCGTATAAGCGAACGTACTCGCGCGCGCTGCGCCGCCAGCTAAAATCGATGCTCATGGCGCGCTCTTGCATGCGCTGCCATGCCGCTGGCCGCTGACGATAAACATCAATGGCCCACAGCAGGGTATAATACACAGCCTCGGCCTCCTCCCATTGAAAGACAAAGCCTGTGCCGGTTTCGGCCTCGGCGTTGTCATAGTTGGTGACGGTATCAGCGAGACCACCGGTTTCACGCACCAGCGGAAGGGCGCCATAGCGCATGGCCAGCATTTGCCCAACTCCGCACGGCTCGTAGTGGCTGGGCATGAGGAACAGGTCGCAACCGGCATAAATGTGCTGGGCAACTGCTGCGTTATACCCAATATTGGCGCGCGATTTCCACGCGAAATCTGCGCCCAAGCGCCACAAAGCCTCGTTGTACTCCGGCTCGCCCGCGCCGAGCGCGACAAACTGAACATCATGACCTGCCAGCAAGCGGCGCATGGCGGGCAGTGCCAAATCGATGCCTTTTTGCCAAACTAAGCGCGTCACCATGCCGATCAGCGGCACATCGGGGCGCGGCTCCAAGCCCATCTCGCGCTGGAGCGCTTCTTTGTTGAGAGGGCGGAGAGTGCGAAAATCTTCCACTCCGAAATTGGCGACGAGGTGAGGATCGGTTCGAGGGTTCCACAACTCATCATCGATCCCGTTCAGAATACCGTACAGATCGTCAAGGCGAGCGCGGATCAACCCTTCAAGGCCGTAACCCATATATGGGTACTGGATCTCAATAGCATAACGTGGGCTAACGGTCGTCACAATATCGCTGTACGCGATCGAGATCGCCAGCAGATTATCGGTCAAGCCGCGGCTCGTCAGCTCAGGATGATCGCGCCCGGGCACGCCAAGCTCCCACAACCACCCGCCGACATGCTCGCCCTGATAAGCGAGATTGTGAATGCCGACCAGCGTGCCAACTCGTGCCCACGTGCTTCCCTCAACACGCCGCTGCGCGATCAAGAAAGGGACTAGGCCAGTGTGCCAATCATTGACATGCATGACATCAGGAAACCAGCCCGCGCGGTCGCGCAGCGCGTCGGCCGCTGCAACAACCGCCTGAGAAAAAAAGATAAAGCGCGGCACGTCCCATTCCCATTCGGAGTAAACAGCAGTCTCCTCGCCAAAATAGGGCCAGCCGCGCAGAAAGTAGACGGGCACGCCGTCATATTCAGCCTGAAACAGACTCACATCGGTTGTGCCGGTGGGGCGCGGAAGTTGAAAAGACAGCAGCGGCAGCGCCCCGATCCGGCCGAGATCGATGAAACGATAACAGGGCAAGATGATGCGCGCATCAACGCCCAGTCCACGCAGCGACTTCGGCAGGGAGCCGATGACATCGGCCAAGCCGCCCACTTTGGCAAAGGGAGTCATTTCAGCGCTGACGAACAAGACGTTCATCACGGCCCTTGTTAGTCGTATGCGTATGTGCGGAAGTCGCGATAATCGATGTTGGGAAACACTTTATCTAGCTCCCAGTATTCAAGCGCCAATTCGCGGTCGGCACGACCAGCCTCAAGGCCGGCCGCCAGCTTGTTGAACCGTTCGAGGTGCTGGCTGAAGCGCTGGATAGCATACTCGCGTGCCTGCCCAGTCGTGACGAGGAACGGCCAGTCTGAGCTTTGCAGCAGCAGCGCTTCGCGGGCCGCCTGCGCCAAAACGATTTGTTCAGTCTCATCCGGCGCAGTGAAACGGTTCGCCAGCGCCTCCATGCGCTGCTCCGCTTCGTGGATGGGCGCCCACATCCAGTGGGTTTCGTTATTGTCCCACACAAAATGGGTGCCGCCAGCTCCCCACGAACTTTCTGGGAGGTTCAGCACGTCGCGCGGCGGATGGCGCTCGATGTGGCGGCTGGCCGTGGTCAGCTCCACCTCGCCGTTCACCGAAAGGTGGCGCAGCACCTTGCCTAACCATGCCACGCCTTCGAACCACCAGTGGCCAAACAACTCAGTATCATAGTTGGCGGAAACCAAGCCGAATTCGCCCGTCCCTTCGTGGAACGCGCGCAGCTCATCGCCGACTAAATGCGCAAAATGTTCAGCATGCTGATCAACCTTGTAGGCCGCCCAGTCGGGGTGATACAAGTCTTTATGACCCAGATCGACGCGCGCGCCAGTGATGCGCCAGTACTGAATGCCGCTGGTGCCCGCCTTGCGATGGAACTCACGGTAATCGAAGTCTCCCGGGTAGCCCCACTCAGCACTCCACACTTGCTGGCCAATGCGGTTGTTGCGTCCGATGACCGCCACGCCAGAATGCTGCTGACTAATTGGATAGTGGGTTGTATCGTTGACGTAATATGGCATAAAGGTGGTCGCCGCACGCTCAGGCGTGATCACACGGCTAGACGCCGGGATGACATAGCGGCGTTTGATCTCGCCGTAAGGCCCGATCACATCGCCACCAGCCACGCCGACCGGCTGCCCACCGGTGATGGTATGCGTTTCGCTGAAGAACACTTTTAGATCGTTCTCAGCCAGAAAGTGCTCGATGCCGGGGCGCTTGCGCCCCGTCTCGGTAATATAAGCCGGGCGATAGGCACATTCAGGCAGCCAAATGCCAGTCGGCCGGCGGCCGAACATGCGCATGTATGACGCGATGCCCGTTTTGACCTGCGCGCTGATCGTACTGTCACTGCCCATCAACGGCAGGTAACCATGCGTGGCCGCGCAGGTGGTGATCTCGATCAGGCCTTCATCTTGCAGCGTTTTGAAAGCACCGATGATGTCGCGCTTAAAGCGATGGTCGAATGCATATTTAATGCGCTCAAATTCATCTCGGTACCAGTCTGCGAGAAACCGAATCTGTGTATTATCTGGCTCAGTTTCAGCAAAATAGGCGATATCGCGCTTCGCTGCTTCGATGCGATCATCGAGATATTGGTCAAAATGATCTTTTACGTCTTCGTCAATCAATTGTTCGGCCAAAATCGGCGTGATACCGATCGTGATCTTGTAGGGAACGCCTTCCTCTCTTAGATCGTATAGCATCGACAGCAGAGGCACATAGGTTTCCATGGCCGCCTCGTGCAGCCATTCCTCGCCATGCGGCCAGCGCCCTGCGAGGCGCGCGTAGGGCAGATGGCTGTGCAAAACAAACGTAAAAGCTCCGACTGCGCTCACGTAATACTCCCCCGTTCACGAAACGAGAACGACCGACTATCTATCAATGCCGATTGTAACGACTGGCAGTGCGAACACGCAACCACAAGTTGATCTTAAAATTACAAGAAAGATAAAATACAATGGAGGTGTTCGTCCTAGTTACGGTAGCGCATGAACACTTGGCTGCAACCCGAAAGTCTGCTGCTTAGCCTGTTACTATGCTGTTTTGTGCCGTCGCTCGCGCTGGTCGGCCTTTCAGTGTGGGTATTATTCCGTGCGCAGCGCTGGATCACGCCGAACCCGCAGCGCGCACAGCGTCGTTATGCCCGTATGCGGGCACACAGGCCGCAAACCCCAACCGATATTTTGGTGGGCCACATTATCCGCGATCAAGCACTTAAGGTCGGGTTCGTCGGCGCGCTGACTAGCCTCGGCGGGCTGCCTTTGCTGCCGGTTGGTCTCACCATCGACTTGTACGCTTCAGCGCGCTTACATAATGAAACGCTGCAGTTAATCGCCAACGCCTACGGCTTGTCGACAGCACGGGGGGCGCCACTGAGTCTAGGACAGGCGCTCCAGCTTCGCTCTGGCATCTCTGCGCAGCAGCTCATCATCACGGGTGGCCAGCAGACGGCGCAGTTCGCAACAACCCAACTGATCAAAATTATCGCCGGCAAAGCATCGGCCAAGCTGATCCCCGGCATAGGCTTTGTGGTCGGCTTCATCGTCAACTACGCGATCGCGACCGCGATCGGGCAAGGGGCAGCTCGCTGGTACAAAGCGTTGGCAGCGCAGCGCGGCCAGCCCTTACAGATTGAAGGACGGATCAATTCAGGCTGAAAGCCGGCAGCATCAACGTGAAGACGCTGCCTTGCCCGGGCTGGCTGCTCACGGTTAGATAGCCGCCATGCGCTTCAACCACGCGCCGTGCGATAAACAACCCCTGCCCCAAACCACGCGGATCGAGCAAGCGCCCGTCTGGAGTGCGCGGTTCACCCCGATAGAAACGATCGAAAATGTGCGGCAGGTCGATCTCTGAGATGCCGACGCCGGTATCAACCACCTGCACGGTTAGAAAACCTTCTTCACCGCGGCTGGCGGTCACGAGGATATGGCCGCCGCTCTCGGTGTAACGAATGCTGTTTTGCAGCAAGTGGCCAAGCGCCCAACGCAGGCGCTGCATGTCGCCGCGTACTTTGAGCATTTCGGCATCGCGCACCATCACGCCGACATCGAGCGAGGCGCGGTTGATCTCCGGCATCATGCCGCTCACTGTTGACCATAGCAGTTCTTCCAGTTCCAGCAGGTCGTCGCGGATGCTGAACTGGTCGCTGCTCAACTCGGAAATATCAAGCAGCTCGATGATCATCTGGTCAAGGACATCGACGTTACGGCTGAGCGTCTCTAACAGCCGTCGATTCGGCTTCGTGCCTTCTGGCGTCTCGCGGATGATTTCGCTCACGCCTTTGATGACCGCCATCGGGGTTCGCAGCTCATGGGAAATCGCCGTGATGAATTGATCCTTCAAACGCTCAGAAAGCACATCGCGTGTGACATCGCGCAGGATGATGATCGTGCCCAGCCGCTGGCCAGTTTCATCGGCGACTGCGGCGAGCTGCGCGCCGATAGTGCGATCATTGATCTGGATACGCTTTGGCTCGCTCAATGGAGAAAGTTCGGCCGCAAGTGCGGTGACTTCGCGAAACTGTTCGAACAGCATCCCCAGCTCAGTTTGCCAAAAGGTTTTGATGCCGCCGAGCAGTTTACGGGCAGCTTCGTTGACAAACACCAACCGGCCCTCATTATCTTGCATGATGACACCCTCGTTAATCGTCGCGAGGATGCTATTAAGCCGTTCGATCTCGGCATCGCGCAGCGCGATCGCGCGTTCGAGCTGGCGGGTATGCGCTTCAAGCTCGCGCGCAACCTCGTTACGCCGCCCCAGCGTTTTATATAAGCGCCGAAACATTTCCTCTGAAGCCGAACCTAAACGATCAACACGATGAATGACACCACTAATCTCACGCGGATCAGGGGGTGAAGTGGTCATATCGAGGCCTTACTTTGGCTTTGCCGGGTATCGACAATAGTATGCAGCAGCACGCGCAACTGTTCAAAATCGGGCAGCGGCTTGGCGATGATCTCGTCTACGCCGTCCCGCACCATCATCTCGTGGCGCTCGGCTTCGCTCAACGCGAAGGCTGTCATCAAGACGATCGGCGTCCGCTCGAGCGCGTGCATCTGGCGCATCCGCCTAGCGATCTCATTGCCGCGCTTGCCGGGCATGCGGATATCCATGAGCACCAATTCGGGCAACTCATCGCGATGCGCGCCCGCTTCGAAGGCATCTAACCATTCCCACACCTTTTGGCCATTTTCAAACGCGCGCGCTTGCTTACCCCACACCTGCACCATCATTGCAATCAGGTTACGAATGTCCGTTTCGTCTTCCGCGATTAACCAGATCAACGTCCATTCCTCCGCAGCCACGTCCTACGCGCTTGAAGTTGAGCCTGTCACCAGTATAAACGAGGTTTGCTGAGACAAACAGAAATGTTTGCGCAGATGTTGCATGCAACTTATGATTATGTGTAGAAAAGAGGTTAAGATTAAGATCTCGAATTCAACGACCCCGCAAGGAGAATGGCTGTTGTCAACCTGGATGGTGGTTGAGGACGAGCCGGCAATTTATGCCGTCCTACTCTCAATGTTCGAATTATGGGGCATCGATGGAATCGCCTTCGTCGACGGCGAGTCGGCCGTGAACTGGATCGATGGCGTGGATGCAGGGCTTTTCAAAGGGGAACTGCCTGAGCTGGCTTTGATCGATATTCGCCTTTCAGGAAAGCTTGATGGGACCGATGTGGGCGCGCGCCTGTGCGCCAGTCCAGCGCTAAACGAGATCAGCATCGTTTTGATCACTGCTTACCGGCTGTCGCCTGAACAAGAGCGCGAGCATTTGGCCCGCTCTGGGGCGGTCAAGGTGATCAATAAGCCGCTTCCCAGCATTAATGAACTGGAAGAAGAATTCACGAACATTCTCAAAGCGCGCGCTGCCCTCCGTAAAACGCCGACATCAACGACTGCCACCTCCCCGCCCGTTCCGACCGCCACCAACAGCAAACTAGCACAGAAGCCGAACATACCGCGCAAACGCATGACCCACATGTACAAACGACGTTCCTCTACCAAAAAAGAGGGTTGAAGTGCAAAACATCGCCCCCACGAAAGCGCTGACGCGGCGCGCTAACCGCTGGAAAACGCTGGCCTTCGTCGTCGGGTCGATCGGGTTTTTTATCGCTGCGCTGGGCGTTTTGCTTTTTGCCATCCCGCTCGCGCCGCCGACCTCGCCCAATTACGGGCTGTATCTTCTGGCGCGCACGTCGGTGCTGGTGCTAGGCATCTTGATCGTCTTGGTCGCCATCGGCATGATGATTCGCGCGTTTACTTTTCGTACTGATAATGACCTCGCGCAACTGACGGCGCGTTATTTAGCGACCCGGCTGGATGCCAGCTACACGTTGGTTCGCAATGTCAGCCATCGCGAGATCGGCTATATCGACGCAGTGCTGATCGGCCCGCCGGGCGTGCTGGTCTTTCGCCTCCTTGATGCTCGAGGCGTTTTCGTGAACGACGGCGCTAACTGGGTGCGGCGCAATAAACGCGGCGAATGGGTGCCAGCCGGCATCGACCCGACACGTGAAGCCACGGCCGATATTCATAAACTGCGCGCATTTTTGGCGAAGCGCAACTTAGGCGACGTGCCTGTCTTCGGCGTGATCGTATTCACGCATGAACCCCCCGCGGCGCATATCACCCTAAAGAACGCTCTGATCCCTGTCGCAAACTTAAGCGGCTTGTACGCTGCTATTCAGAACAACTACTTGGCGATGAGGCGCATCTCACCCCAGCAGTCGGCAGCAGTCGTGCGTTTGCTTGAGCAAAACTGAAGCGCTCTGTGGTTTGGAGAACGCGGGTTGTGCAGCTATCACGCAAATTCTGCATCGTGGGTTCGGCATTCTGTGGTTTGACGCTTGCCTTTGAAGATGACAGCGGGGTGCGCAAGCAGCGGAGATGATCAGACGACTCACCGGCGGCCTTCCTGATTGGGCACAGCCCAATCACCCAATCTTGCGCCATGCGCTCGGCATAAACCAGCCGCGCCCGCGCTGGCAGGTGCGTTACGGGCGCGCTCTAGCGTTCGTGTTGATCGGCGCATCGCTCCTGCTGATCGGGTATCTGACTGCGACCAACTTCCTGCGCAGAGCGCCGGGTGAAAATCCAGTTGAGGCGATCAACAACACCCTGTTCATCCCCCTATTGGTCGCACAGCTTTTGCTGCGTGCCTTCGCTGTGCTGCTCACATCGAGCATAGTGGCCGACCAGATCCACCGGCAAAACTGGGACAGCCTGCGCGCCACACCCAGCGGCGCTGAGCTCACGCTGCGCGCTCGCTGGGCGCTGGTTTTTTACCGTCTGCGCGGGCTGCTAGGCACCGTGATCGCTGTTCGCATTGGCCTTCTGCTGCTTATGCTTTATGACCTGACCGCGTTTCAAGGGCGCTATCTCGATCTGCTCATCAGCGGTATCACGCCTGATGTATCGCTGGTGATCGCGGTGCTGCTGCTCGCCTTGATGATGACGGCCGCGCTGCTGCTGCCGTTCACTGCCGTCGGCTTTGATGCCTCGATCGGTTTGCTGATTGCGGCGCAGGTGAGAGGGCGCACCTTAAACACTGTGCTGCAAGTGCTCTACATTCTGCTTCGCGTTGGCCTCACGGTCGCGCTGCTGGTGCTGCTGTTCAACTTTTTGCGCGGTGGCTTATTCATCAGCGGCGCGTTAGCATGGCTGCTCATCGCCGCTGCGGCTGCGGTTGGAGATTGGGGCCTAAGCCTGCTTTATCTCAGCCGCTATGGAGAGATATGGGCCATCGTGCCCTATGGCATCCTGATCGGGCTGGCGCTGCTGGTCTTCGCGCTGGCGCAGGCTGCTATCGTCGATCAACTTCTGCTGGTGGCAGTACGCCGCGCGCAGCGCAACGATAGTTGATCCGGACGAGAAAGGATTGTCATGAAAACGATCATCCCCGGGCTGTTCACTTTCACCGGCCTGCTGATCGGCCGGGTTTACGCGCTCGAAGATGAGGATGGTTTGACCTTGATCGATGCCGGCATCGCGCGATCTGCGGCGATCATCTTGCGCCAGCTCGCCGCCGCGGGCCGCGCCCCCAGCGATGTCAAACGCATCTTGATCACCCACGCCCACTTTGACCATGTCGGCGGGCTGCCTGCTTTGAAGAAGGCCACCGGCGCGCGGGTGTTTTGTTCGACGCTCGAACGTCCGGTCACCGAAGGACGCGCGCCAGTTCAACGCCCCTCGCGCGACACGCTGAAGGGGTTCAGCCGTCTGTTCTGGTCGGAGGGCGCTCCAGTGCCCGGCACGCCGGTTGACGGCGAGATCAATGATGGCGCAGTGCTGGATGAGGTTTTCGGCGGCCTGCACGTCATCGAGACGCCGGGGCATTCGCCCGGGCACATTTCATTCTGGCAGCCAGAGCGACGCGTTTTGATCGTGGGCGATGTGGTCTGGAATACGCCGCGGCTGCGGCTGCCGATGGCTGCCTTTACGGTAGACATGGGTGCAAATCTGCGTTCCATGGGTAAACTGGCCGCGCTCGACGCGGCGATCATCTGCTTCGGACATGGAGACCCCCTGATTGCCGATGCCGCGGCCAAGCTGCGCGCCTTCGCAACGAAAGTGAACGCGCCGCTCCCGACCAGCTTCAATCAAAACGAAGCGTGAAGCGAAAACGCGCATCGTCATCAAACCACATGGGAAAATTCGTCCCCCAAACGTTGTTGTATAGATTAATATGCAGCCCCCTTGCTAAATCGGGAAGTTGATCGTCAAAGTCAAGCAGCGCTGGCCGACCGGGCGCGATCAATGGCGCATCCCAAGTTTGCACGCGCAGCGCAAGCTGCCCATCGTCATAACGAGCCTCGAGGCCAACCGCGTGCAGGCCGCGCGCGCCGCAGCTAACGACATCGCACGGGTCGATCAAACGCCCAAGTTTTTCCAAGCGCCAGCGCTGTGGATGCGCTAGGCGCGGCACGAAGGACAGCCAGTAGGCTTCTGGCAGGCGCTGGGCAATTTTGCCGAACCACTGCAGATCGATCTCGATACGCCGCTCTTGCAGCGGCAGCGCGTAGCGTAGCTCGAAGTGCATCGGCATTCCAGCGCCTGGCACATCAAGCTGAAGCTGAAACAGGACATGTAGGCAGTCGTCGCGGCGCCGCAGCAGCGCCCCCACGACGCGCGGCAGAAGTTCCGTCTGTGCCGGCGGGGTGCTGCTTTCCATCCCCGGCTTGGTGAAATCCAGCTTCGCCCAGCGAGCCGTCTCAGGATCGGCACTGCGAATGTAGCACGACCAGAAGCGTTCATAATCGCGCTGCGTGAATCGTTGATAACGCAGCAAAGCCAGTGGATGATCTACGGCTGCGAGCGGCACGCTGTGGGCGTGCTCGTGCAGATCGATGATCGCCCCGGTTGTCGCATCGAAACCGATGCGCAAAAACGCTGTCTCAAACCTGCCCAGCGCTTCCAGCGCGAGCGGTTCAAAACCGGACAGGTCGCTCTTTGCCGGTTCGCTTGCCCGCAGGCGCTGAAGAGCGAGCGCATGCAGAGGTGTGCCTTCAAGGACAGCCAGCGCGTCGTCGATGTAAGCGCGCTGTTCATGCCATGACGACTCAAAGTGCTGAAAAGCCGCTGTTTTTCGTTTGGCGCGCAGAGCCTCTGCTTCAAATGTCGTCTCTTCGGCCAGATGCGTCTTTTCATCGAGGCCCCAAGTATGCTCAGGGATCAGAAGCAGCCGGCGGCCCAAAGCCTCTACCTCGGCCGACGGCGCACGTGCGGACTGCTCCGCGTGCAGACGCAGCAGCTCGCGGTAGCGGCGCATCTTGGTGGGGTCGCTGCCGGCCCCATGGATCCATGTATCTCCGATCTCCGCCGTGATGACAGGCAGCGCCGCGCGCGCCGGTTCGAGCGCCTCCGCGACGGCATCAAGCGATGACGCGATCAACTGCGCGTTGGGAAAACGGGCACGCAGGAGCGCGTAAGCGGTTCGTACATCCGCCGCGGATGGCGGCCCGAGGTTATCGCCCGTCATGTGGATCGAGACTGCCTCAGCGGTTCCCGGCAGCACAGTGGTTTCGCCATAACGTTGATGCAGCATGACGATCAACTCGGTCGCTGTCTCGCGATCGCGCCAGACGAACAGCGCGGGCACATCAGGAGGCATTGATGCCGGGTTAAGGCCAATGTGCAGAAAACGCACGTTCGCCTCGGCCAGCGGCGGCACGATTGCGCGCGTGTGGCCTGGAACATCGGTCATTTTGGCTGCGATAGTGCGCCGCCCAAAACGCGCATCGAGCTGCTGGCTCAGCCGGAGACCTGCGCGCAGCAGCGGCGCATCCATCAACTCGGTGTGCGTCGTGAACGGCAGCGCATGCCAGAGGATATCGCCGCGCTCGACTGCCGCTTCCATGCGCCGCCGGTGGCTGGTTTTGGCGGTCTCTAAATACGTATAGAGCAGCCATGAACCCACCGTCCAACGAAACGGTGTGCTGGGGTCGAACTGGCGCAGCGCTTCAGCCAGCGCGATGGCGGTCGGGAAAAAGTCATCAAAATAACTCCTGACCACCCGTCCTGCTAAATCGGTGAAACCGAGATCGAGGTGAGTCTTAAAAATCAGGTGTACCCGCTGAATGCCGGTGTCGATCGACAATGCCATAGGTTGCCTAGCCGGTTGTCGAGGTTAAGTAAATTGGATTGGTGAGCGCGCGCAGCCCATTCGCGCCCGTCACCCGCGCATAGACGTAGCGCGACTGCGCGCTGTCGAGCAGTACCGAAGCGTGCCATGGGTCGTCTCGGATCTGCATGTGTATCAGCGGGCCACCTTCTCCATGAAGCTCAAAGACATCACCGCGGCCGCCGCGCACCTGAGCGGAGAGCGCCAGCGGCGCGCCGGGGGCTAGTTCAACTGCCCCACCGACCATGACCCCGCCAGCGCGCAAATCGATCTGCGGGCCAACCGGCGATTCGCTGATGGTGGCCCGGCCAGCCCGCAGGGCAGCGAGCAGCGCTGCGGCCGAGGGCGCGCCTTCGCAGTAGATCCACGTGGTCGGATGGCCAAGCCACGCGAGATGTTCGCGCTGGTGAAAGTGACAGTCGCTACCGCCGACGGCCGTCGGCCGCGCGCCAGCGCGTAGGCGTTCTTCCCAGTAGGCCAGCGCCCGGTCGTTGAACAGCTCCCATGGGCCGTTCCACACCTCGATACAGTCATAATCGGTCACTTCAGGGAAAGCCCAATCCGGCCCATAAGGGCGCGGATGATTGCACGAAACAAGGTATCCCCGCGCGGCGGCTGTACGCATCGCTGCGCGCATTTGTTCAGCGCTGCCGATGCGGAAATCGAGCCAGCCGCCCGCGCCCCACACGTTCCAGTGCCCGTAATAGGTGGTTACTTCGAACCCCGGGATCAAGATCAGCGGAGTTTGGCTTTCTCGCAAGTCGATCTGCTGCGTCAGCACATTGTGATCAGTGATGGCGAGAAAATCCAAGCCCAGCGCTTCGGCGCGGGCAGCGACATCGAGCGGCGCGCTGTCGCCATCGCTGTGGATAGTGTGGCAGTGTAGTTCCCCGCGATACCAACCACTAGGGTTCGCAGCGCGCTTTGCTGACCGGCTTAGCGACAGCAGCGGCGGAAACTGTGCGTCTCTTGTGTCGCCAGCCGTCAAGCGAATCGTGACGGCATATTCACAGCCGTGCTCGGGGATTTTGTACAGCCCTAGGCAGATATGCCAAACGCCCGGAAGCAGCGGGCCGGGCATATAGCCGGGCGTCGCCGCCTCTGGGGTGATGAAAAACGATGCGCGCGCGCTGCCACTCCATCCTCGAAAACCAGCGGTCATAAAGTCGGCCCCGCGCGCGTCGAAAATACCGATGTCAAGCGTGCTGCCGCCCACCAACATTGGATCAGAGCCGATGGCGTCGCTGTGAACATAATGCACGTCGATACGCGCTGTGCCCGCTGGAACTTCGAACGGCAGCAGCAAAGTGCTGAAGGTCTGTTCAGGCCGCAGCCGCCCCTCAAGCCGAAGCTCGACCGGCGCGCTCATGCGATCAAATCCCCGCGGCTGTCATAGAAGAACAGATGCTTCGTTTGCAGCCGGAGTCCAAGCCTGTGCGGAAGTTCGGGCAGTTGATCCCCAAACAGCCGCGCCGTCACCAAGTGTTCGCCTAGTTTGACCAGGACTAAGGTCTCGCCGCCCAACGGTTGGATGACGTACAGCTCGCCGAGCAACAGATCGGTCGAGCTGGAGGCTGGCGCTGTCTCGATCTCAACGTATTCAGGGCGAATGCCGAGCGTCAGCGTTTCGGTGGGAGTGAGGCCGGCCGGGGGAGTTAAATCGGGCAACACGAGTGTTTGCGTCTCCTCGCCAGTCTGAATATGCAGCCGCCGGGACTCCGGTTCAACCGTGCAGGGCAGCAGGTTCATCGGCGGGCTGCCGATGAATGAGGCGACGAACGTATTGGCTGGCCGGTTGTAGACATTGAGCGGCTTATCAGCCTGCATGATACGGCCTTCACGCATGACCACGACAAGGTCGGCCAGCGCCATCGCCTCCGACTGGTCGTGAGTGACGTAGACAGATGTGATGCCGACCTCCTGCTGTAGATGTTTGAGAAAAGCGCGCGCTTCAAGGCGCAGTTTGGCATCGAGATTGCTGAGCGGCTCGTCGAAGAGGAACACCTGCGCGCGATGCACCACCGCGCGCGCCACAGCGACGCGCTGCTGCTGCCCACCGGAGAGCTGGCCGGGACGCCGTTCAAGCAGGCCGCCAATTTGCAGATTGTGGGCCACTTCCTTGACGCGCTGTTCGATCTCAGACCGCGGCACACCACGCACTTTGAGCGGATAGCCGATGTTATCGAGGATCGTCATATGCGGGTAAAGCGCATAATCTTGAAAGACCATCGCCACGTCGCGCTCGCGCGGCGGCAGGCGGGTCACATCGCGATCATCGATTGTAATCGTGCCGTCGGTTGGCAGCTCGAGGCCGGAGATCATCCGGAGCGTTGTCGTTTTGCCACAACCTGATGGGCCGAGCAGCGCGACGAACTGCCGGTCGGCAATTTCGAGATCGATTCCTGCTACCGCCTCAACAGCGCCAAAACTCTTTCGCAGTTTCTTGAGTTGAATCGAGGCCATCGCTTGCCCTTACTATTGTTTGAGACCGCCAAAAAAGCGGAAGCCATAGCGCCAGTTGATGAGCAGGTACAGCAAGATCACCGGCAGTGTATACAGCACAGCATAGGCCGCCACCAGCGTGATCTGCGGCGACCCCTCCTCATCGTAAAATCGGTAGAATGTCACTGCGGCGGGCAGCAGGTTGGGATCTCGAATCAAAATGAAAGGGGTCAAGAAAGCCCCCCAAGCATTGACCAGCACCCAGATGCCGACCACCATCAGCCCCGGGCGCATAAGCGGGAACGTGACATCGCGAAAGACCTGCCACGAGCGCGCGCCGCTAACCATGGCAGCCTCTTCCAGCGACCGCGGCACTCCATCGACAAAATCCTGCATGATGAAGATCGCTGCTGGCAGCAGCCCGCCGATCATGACCAAAATCACGCCTTGATGCGTGTTAATCAGGCCGAGGTCAAAGACCAGCTTGAAGATCGGCACCATGCTGGCAGTGCCCGTCACAACCGAGGAGAACAAGATGAGAACGTAGGTGAAGATCTGCCGGCCGGGCAAATTGCCGCGCGAAAGGCCGTAAGCGGCCAGCGCAGCGACCAAGCTCGCGCCGAGCATCGTCCCAACTCCAATGATCGGGCTGTTAATGAGCAGGCCGCGCATCGCCAGATCGTTGTC
This sequence comes from Aggregatilineales bacterium, assembly GCA_046719065.1. GTDB lineage: Bacteria > Chloroflexota > Anaerolineae > Aggregatilineales > Phototrophicaceae > Flexifilum. The sequence goes on from JBDNDP010000002.1 coordinate 179,209, forward strand.
GAGCACCAGCTGAAAATTGACCAGCGAGGGTTCAGTCGGAATCGCCAGCCTCAGCGTCGCTCTTTCGTTAAACGGCGCGAAAATGAACCACAATAGTGGAGAGACGAAGAACAACGTCGCTAGCAGCACGATGACGATGATCAGGATCAGCCTTAGGTTGAAACGCCTCATACCGTCACCCGCCTTGAACGCGCCAGCATGAGATAGAAACCGGCCAGCAGCAGGTTGATTGTCATGACGACCATCGCGATCGCGCTGCCTTTGCCGAACTCAAAAAACCGCAAGCCGGTGCGATAGGTGAAGATCGAGATCAGGTCGGTGCGGAAACTGGGGCCGCCGCCGGTCAGCAAGAACGGCGTGAAGGTGTTGAACGTCCACAAAGTGATTAGGATGAGATCCGTGATGATGTACTTGGTCAACAGCGGCAGCAGAATATCGCGGAACTTCTGCCAGCCGCTTGCGCCGATGACGCTGGCCGTCTCAAGATACGATGGCGGGATCGAGGACAGCGCGCTCGAAAACAGCAAGAGCGAGAAAGCCGTCCCGCGCCACGTGTTAAAAAAGATGATGCTGAGCAACGGATACTCAAACAGCCAATCGATAGCGCTGATTCCTAGCGCGTTGAGCATTAAGTTGAGCGTCCCATTTGGATCGAGGTAAGCGAACCATGCGAACGCGACCACCACATCAGGGATAATCCACGCCGCGATCGCCAGCGCGAACACAACCTCACGCGTGATGCCGCGCCGGTTGTGAAATAACGTCGCCAAACCGAGGCCCAGCCCAGCTTGCCCGATCAGCGCTGAGCCAATCACAAACTGCGCGGTGACCAGCAGGCTCCAGCCCATTTCGCCGCGGCGCATCCAGCGATCGAAGTTAAACAAAGCGCGGTAGTTATCGAGGCCGACGAATTCGGGATTCTGCGCGGTTGGCCCCACCAGCGTTTGGTTGGTGAAGCTCATCGTGAAAATGGAGAAGAACGGATAGACAAGGAAGACCAAAACGAATGCCAACGCCGGCAGTAGGAACAGCAAACTGATAGGGCGGCTGAGCAAACTTCGCTGCATAGCGACACTCCCCTAAAAAGGATGCCCGACCTCTATCACTAGGCCGGGCATCGCTGGGCTGCGTTCAAAGTTCAGTCAAGCGGGAGGCGAATGACGTTGTCTTCGCCGACGATCGCGGTTACGGCTTCATCATAGGCAGCCATTGCCTCGGCCGGCGTCATTTCGCCCGAGACGACGCGTTCGGTCATGATCTGGACCTGTTCAGAAACGCGGTTATATTCGGGAAGCTGCGGGCGAATCGTGGTCAGCGGCAGCACGTCGGTCGCCATGCGGCTCATCGTCTCGTCACCGGTGACGGGTACATCGATGCGCGCACGGATGCGCGGTTGCAGCGCTTGCAGTTCCAGCAGGGCATCAACGCTGAACATATAGCTCAGCAGCGCCCACGCCTCTTCAGGATGTGCGGTGTTCGGGTTGATGACGAAACCCGTGCCCCCGCTGATGGTGACGAAATCTTGACCGCGGAAGCCTGCGCCGGGTTCAACGGCCGGCATCAGAGCGAATTTAACGACCTCGTTGCGGTTTTCCATCGCGAAGTTGCCGGTACCGGGAGCCAGCGGCCCACGCCAGAAGAAATCACCCTCGACCAGCATCGCCACTTCGCCGTTCGCAAACGCTTCAAACGACAGGTCGCGGCCATTCTGAACGAGTTGGAAGCGCGCGTTGCCCAGCTCCTCATCAAGATAGATCGTTTTGTACAGCTCTAGCGTTCGCAAGATGGCCGGGCTGCTGACGATCCACTTCTCCTCATCAAAGTCATAAATGTGATGCCCAGCGCCGAGCAGCGCCATCATGTAGCCCTGCAAAGTGCTGGCTTCACCCATCGCGGTGCCCGCGTTCAACTGAAGCGGTGTAACGCCGGGCAGCTCAGCCTTGATCGTGCGCGCAGCGTCAAGCAATTCTTCCCAGCTCGTCGGCTGCCATTCGGTCGGCAAGCCAGCCTGTTCGAACAAATCGCTGCGATACCAAATCACGCGCGCATCGGTTCCGCGGGCAATACCGTACAGTTCGCCATCGAAACCGATGATGTTTTGCAGGCCTTCGGGAATAGCATCCCAGCCATCCCACTCCAGCACCTGTTCACCGACGATTTCGCGCAGGGGCCGCAGCAGGCCTCCGGCGACGAATTCCGGCAGCCAGAAGCCATCGAAGCCCATCACATCGACGCCTTGGCCGACACCCAAATCGAGCACATACTGCTGGCGCAGATCCTCGCCCGAACCGACAAACTCGATGACTTCGACGCTGACGCTGACGCCCTGCTCGGCCATCATCGCCTCAAATGCTGGCTTGACCGACTCGCGCAGCCACTGCGCTTCGACGCCAGAAACGCCGCCGATCGTGAGCTGAATGGTCGCATCTTGCGCGAAGGCGAAGCTGACTAGAAACAGCGACAGCAAGAGCATGAAGACTGCCGTTATGCGATGCGTTTGCTTGCGGACCATCACGGTGCTCCTCTTCTACCCGTTCGAACCTATCCTGTTGTGAAGAAGTGACTCCGATTGCTAGCAGCGATGCGCATTCACCGCCAGCGCCTGCGACTGTACAGCCCTCGCAAAAACGACGACAAAATATAAGTAACTCTATTGGTTTTTCGGCGGCGCGGTCGACTGCCTTTCTACGAGTTGAGTCGGCAAAAGGGTCAAGATGTTTTGGTTCTGCTCGCCTTCGATCAGGGTGATCAGGCGCCGAGCTGCTTCGGCGCCCATCAGCGCAGCGTTCTGCGCGATCGTGGTGAGGGGCGGCGTCTGGTACTGTGCGATATCGAGGTCGTCAAACCCGATCAGAGAGAGATCAGCCGGGTTGTCAAGGCCAGCTAAACTAATCGCCCGCTGAACTTTGATCGCGATCCAGTCGTTCACGGCGAAGATGGCCGTCAGCGAACGATCGCGCCGCAGCCGCTCAACGAGCGGCATGATCTCATCATCCCCCTGCGAGAGATAGGCCTCATAAGAACTCATCTCGGCATTGCTGCCAATCAGGAACGGCGGCTCTGGCGTTTCGCCGATGCGCTGCATGGCATCTTGGTAAGCGCGGTAGCGCTCAGAAACCGACCACAAATCGAGATGGGGACGGGCAACGAATAGGATGCGCCGGTGGCCCAGACCGATCAGATGATCCATCGCCTGCATGCCGCCCATATAGTTGTTGCTCAGAACGCAGGGCAGCACCAGCCCGTTGATCGGGCGATCCATCAAGACGATCGGCATTTTCACACTGCCACAAGCCAGCAGCCGTCCGTGAGTCGCGCCGCGCACCGGCACCAAGATGCAGCCTACCGCGTCTTCATCGATCAAGCGCTGAATCAAGCGATTTTCCTCGTTCATATCGCGATCAGTGCTGGCAAACTGCACGGTGTAGCCGTGTTTACGCAGCACCTGCTCAGCCCCGCTCAGCATCTGTACCGCGAACGTGCCGCGATATTCTGGGATGAAGAAACCAACCGTGCAGCGGGCATCGGCCGGCCGGCGTAGCTCGGCGACGAACGTGCCTTTACCAGCGACACGATAGATCAAGCCCTCGTCCTCAGCGGCCTGCCACGCGCGCTGGATGGTTGCGCGGCTGATATTGAGGGTACGTACCAACTCCCACTCTCCAGGCAGGCGATCGTGCGGCTTGGCGATGCCATTCATGATCTGGTGGCGCAGTTCATCGAGCAGTTGAATATGCAAAGGCAGCGAACTGGTTCGGGAAAGCCGAAAAGTCAACATGTCCTAACTTGTCCGTACAAGTAGAGCTTACCATGAAACTGTTTAATCTTCAGCGAACGCGCATTTAAGACCTGTTTAAGTGCTGGCGCCGCTCTTGCAACGCTTTAGATCCACTCGATTATGTAAAATTTTGTGATGAGGGCAAACAACAGGTGCTAGCAGCACACTTAAGCTTGCGCTATACTTGTGCGATACATCACAATGTCACTGGCTTAGAGAGAGATCTTATGCGCGCATTCGCCCATCGTTTATTGCTGATTGTCGTGCTGGTTAGCGCGGCGCTAATTTCGGCCTGCGGCACGGTTGCTACGCCTGAATGGGCGGCCGAAGCGCAACAGACGCGAGTTGCGCTGGCCGCAACGGTTGACCATCTGACCGCGATCGCACCGACCGCGACACCAACCCCGACGCCAACCGATACGCCAACCGCCACGCCAACGTTGACACCGGTTCCACCGACCGATACTCCTTCCCCGACGCCTACAGCGACGGAAGTGCCGACGGAAGTTCCAACCGAAGCGCCAGCCGTGCCCGAAGTCGCTGCGCCGGAAGCAGCTGATGATCCGTTAGCTGCTGCGCTGGCGGCGGGCGACCCGGCAGCTGGGCAGGTCGTCTTCGTGACCATGTACCCGCTGCCTGATGGCAGCCAGTGGTCTTGCGCTGCCTGTCACTCGGTTACCCCTGATGAACTTCGCCTAATCGGCCCGGGGTTGTGGAATTTGGTACACCGCGCAGACGAACGCGACCCGAACACCGACGCGCTCACCTACATCGAACATTCTATTTTGTATCCACAAGAAGTGATCGCACCGCCGCGCACAGGAGAACCAGACTGGGCCTTGCTGATGCCGGGCGGTTGGGATGAAGTGCTGACTGATCAGGAATTCACAGACCTTGTTGCGTACCTGATCACGCTGGCGGACTAAACCTCTCCGGAATAATGCAAATGCGCCCTTGCCTTAAGAAGCAGGGGCGCGTTTGTGTCAGCGCTCGTCCCCTTCTGCTGCCCGCCGCTCAAGCTTGATCCGAACCGTCTCGCCGTCCATATCGTCGCTAATTGCGGCATCCCGCTGCGGCAGCGCGAGACTAACCGGCGCGGTTAGCGGCAGGGTGAAATAAACAGCCGTGCCCACCCCAACTTTGCTCTTAATTTGTATCGAGCCGCCATGCGACTCAATGATGGCCTTGGCTGTCGCCAACCCCTGCCCAGTCCCGGGAACGCGCAACAGCCTTCCGTTTGGGGTCATCGGCGTGCCCCGATAGAAGCGCGTGAAAACGTTGGGCAGGTCGGCAGGGCTGATGCCGACGCCGCTGTCGCGAATGCGCAGGCGCGCCATGCCGTCTTGTTCGGTTTTGATCTCGATCGACACTGCCCCGCCGGGCGGCGTGTATTTGATGGCATTATCGACCAGATTGCCGATCGCCCAGCGTAAGCGGCGTTCATCGCCAAGCACATACAAACCCGACTGTTCGACCTGTACATCGAGCCGCAAATTGGAAGCCTGCGCAACCTGACGCCATTCATTGGCCACCGCCCAGATCAACGTCTCAAGGGCGATCGGCCGTTGGGTGCGGCTCAAAGGGCGCGCATCAAAACCAGCGGTCACCTCCCGCAGCTCGACCAACAACTTGTTCAGCGCAACGGCATGGCGCGACATCTCGCGCGCAAACGCTTCTACCCCGCTCGATGGCGCGGCAGTCGCGCGCGCGAGCGGCTGCTCAACCTCCAGCGCCAGCCGCCGATACAGCGCTTCGCGTGCGCGCTCGCGGCGCACCTCCTCGGTGCTGTCACGCAGCACGATCACCGTGCCGACTCGATCGCCCGCCAGCGACAGCAGCGCAGCGGCCTGCGCCGTCAACATTCGGCTGTCCGTTTCGACAAGACGTGGGTCGCCAAGGGCATACAGGCCCGGCGCCAGCGCGGGGCCGAGAGCATCGGTGACGGCAGCGGTCAGCGCCTTCAAGTCAGACGAATTTTCGATCTGCTGCGCGTTGATCAGCGTTTTAGCCATATCGTTCATGAACAGCACGGCGCCCGCACTGTCGAGCACGACCACGCCGTCCGGCATCGCTTCGAGGACGCTGGTCAGGCGTTCGATCTCGCGGCGCTGGCGGCGCAGCGTCAAACGCAGGGCATCATGGCGTTCCTGCACATAATCGGCGTAGCGGTCGAGTGCCTGTCCCAGCCGGCCAATCTCATCGCTGCTTTTCAAACCAGTACGTGCTGCAAAATTGCCAGAAGCGAGCGCCTCAGCAGTTTCACGAACGCGATTGATGCGCGCGATCACCCACGACGCAAAGAGGAAAGCGACGATGATCACCGCTGCTGCCGCCAAAGCTCCCAACAGCCCTAGCATCTGCGTTTGCGCGGCGCTGCTCGTTTCGACGGGGCGCAGATAAGCGCCGACCATCGCCAAGATCAAGAACACGGCCAAAAGCGGGAGCACGAGTCGCCAGCGCAAGGAAAGACTTTGCGACGCACGGTTCATAGGACACTCCCTGTTTAGAAGCCTTTAATGTTCATACTTTAACATAAATATCGTAAGAATCATTTAGCCAAAATTGGCTAAATAACCCGCTAACCCGCCAGACTTATGAACTTGGTAAATGATTTGCGATCTGTATGAGAAGGTTTATCCGAACTGTGCACATTTCTTAGCCTCGCCTTCATACTCTCCCCTTACACTGGTACAAGTTTATCTGCTGAGGAGCGCACTGCATGGATGCCGCACTGTTAACTGGGCGTGCCGATTTACACATGCACACCGATCTGAGCGATGGACTCGCCAGCGCCCGCGAGATGCTCGACTATGCCGCCGAACACTGCCAGCTCGATGTGATCGCCATTACCGACCATGACTGCATTGAAGCTAGCCTGTGGGCCTGCGCCCAACAAGCTCAGTATCCTTTTGAGATTGTGCCCGGCGTGGAAGTGACCAGCGCTGACGGCCACGTCCTCGCGCTGTGGGTGACCGAACTGATCCCAACTGGCCTCTCGCTGGCAGAGACCACTGCTGCCATTCATGAACAGGGAGGGCTGGCGGTGATCGCGCATCCATTTGAACCGATGATCGCGCCGCATACGTTTCTGCGTTACCTTCAGCATCCACAGGTGTTACTACATGCAGGTATCGATGCTGTGGAAGTGCACAATGCGGGCGCCTTCACGCGCGGCTGCAATTGGCTGGCGCGGCGGGTTAACCGCACGGTTAAACTCCCAGTAGTCGGCAACAGCGACGCGCACACGCCAGCCTGCATCGGCACAGGGGTTACCCGCTTTCTCGGCAAAACAGCGGCCGACTTGCGACAATCGCTGGTGCTTGGCACAACATCGGCAGAAGGGGTACGATGGCCAATCACTACTTATTGGAAAATCTATACCGCCTCGCGACAGAAGAAGCAGAGCGCGTTTTCGGGGACGAATGCGCCCTCAACCCGCCCGATCCAGCTTTGAGGCTAGCATCGGTTAAACGAGTCGCGATTTTTGCGGAAGCATTCCTGCCCAAAGTTGACGGAGTTTCGAAGACCGCCTACATCACTCTGCGCCATCTCCAGCAAACCGGGCGTGAGGTGCTCGTTTTCGCTCCCGATATCGCACCCCATGCTATCGGCGAAACCCGTGTCATTCCGCTGCCGTCGTTGGGCATGCCCTCGGCGCCGGAGACCCGCTTGGCGCTGCCACATCCTATGGTTGCCCAAACGCTGGCGGCGTTCAAACCCGATTTGATCCATCTGTTCAGCCCGGCCGTCGTCTCGGTCAGCGGCATGATCGTTGGGCGACAGCTCGGCGTTCCGGTCGTCGCCAACTACCAAACCGACCTACCCGGCTACACCGAGTATTACGGATATTCGCTGTTCCGCCATGTCGTGCGCGACTGGCTGCGCTTTATTCACAATGGCTGCCATCTCACCCTCGTCCCTTCAAATTGGACGATGCGCGAGCTGCGCGCGGCGGGTTACCATCGCATGCGCCGCTGGGGACGCGGTGTTAACCGTCAGCGTTTCAACCCGGGGCGGCGCACCGATTCGATGCGTACACGGCTGCTCGGCGGACGCCCGGCGAATTCGCTGCTGTGCCTCTATGTCGGGCGGTTGGCGCACGAAAAACGCGTCGATCTGCTGCTTGACGTCGCTCGGCTGCCGGGCGTCGCCCTCACCATCATCGGCGACGGCGGCCAGCGCCCAGAGTTAGAGGCGCTTTTCGCCGGCACGGGCACCGTCTTCACCGGCTACATGTACGGCGACGCGCTGGCAGAAGCCTATGCCAGTGCGGATGCTTTCTTCTTCCCCGGAGACCGCGAGACGTTTGGCCAAGTTGTGCAAGAAGCGCTCGCCTCTGGCCTGCCGGCCGTGATCATCAACCAAGGCGGGATCACCGATCTGGTGACGAGCGGAGTCAACGGGTATGTATGCCCGCCCGATCGCCAGGCATTTGCTGCAGTCGCGCGCCGCCTGCGCGACGATCCCGCCTTGCGCCAGCGCATGAGCGCCGCCGCCGCACAGTCTCCACATCTTCAGCCGTGGGAGACTTTAATGGCGCAGCTTGAAACTTACTATGCAGAAGCCGCGGCGCTTAACGCGCGCGCGCGGCGCATCTATCCGCACGGACCGGGCTTGTTGTCGCTCATCTTCAACCGCGGCGCTGCGCCGATCGGAACCAAATATGACCGCGTCTCGTAAAACGGTCGCACTGATCGCGCATGACAACAAAAAAGACGACATGCTGCACTTCGCGACCAAACATAAAGATGTGCTGCAACGGTACAAACTGGTCGCAACGGGGACGACCGGCCGGCTGCTGAGCGAGCAGGTCGGTCTGGAGGTGGAACGCCTGCTCTCTGGCCCTGTTGGCGGCGATGCGCAGATCGCCGCTCAGGTGGCTGAGGGCAAGGTCGCGGCCGTTTTTTTCTTCATCGACCCGCTGGGCAAACACCCTCACGATCCGGACATCAACTCGCTGCTGCGCATTTGCAATGTGCACAATGTTCCGCTGGCGACCAATGCCGCCACTGCGGACTATATCATCTCAGAGAAAGCGCTTTAGAAGCCCGTCGTTTCTGGACGGCGGTAGTGAACAAGCCGCTGAAGCGCCTTCAACTCGTAAGGCCAGTCATACCAGCCCAGCTTATAGCGCCAGCCGCTCAGCCCACGCAGCAGGTGGCGCATGCCGCCTTGTAGGCGCAGGTCGGTCACAGTCGGGTAATAGGCATTAATGACAACTTCAAAATCGCGCACACGCCGGCGCGTCTTATCGCGCACCCATGGCACGCCGGGGTCGCGGCGCAGCGCGAATTTGGCCCATGCCTCGCTCGCCCACTCATCCAACGTTTCCGGGAAGCGAAAACCCAGTCGTGTCGCTTCATCAAGCAGGATGCTGCCCTCCTGCGGCACCGGCGTGTAGAGATATAAGATCAGCTCAGTCGCCGGGTTGATCGCTTTGATCTTGCGAATGAAACCGATCGTCGCCTCGATGTCCGCGCGCGGGTCAGGCGGGTTGCCCAGCACAAACGACAGTTCCGGCACGATGTCGTAATATTTCATCCGTTCCACAATTTGCAGCGTGAGGTTCGTGCTGCTCTTGCCCCCTTTGTTCATGCGCTTGAGCGTCTCGTCGTCGCCGCTCTCGGCGCCCATGAAGATCATCTTGCAGCCGCTGCGTTTGATCTTTTGCCACGTCGCGTCGCTGTAGCTCATTAGCGTATCGACGCGGCCTAAACCCCACCAATGAATGCCGCGCCCGGCGATGCGGTCGGCAAATTCAGCCGTCCGCTCCTCGCTGACGAAAAAATCCATATCATGAAATTCGAGCGCATCAATGCCGTAGCGATCTTGCAAAAACATGCTGATCGCGGCGACTCGCTCGGCGCTTTCCGGCAGCCAGCGCCGGTTGGCCAGGGCGACGACAGCGCAGAAGTTGCAGGCGAACGGACAGCCGAATGAGGTGTTGTGCGCCAGCACGCGTTCGCCAAGATAATTGCGCTGGATGTAGCGCGTCACGTCGATACGGTCATATGGAAACCACGGCAGGTTATCGAGCGGGACAAATGGCGCGCGTGGGTTAATGCGCGGGGTTGGCTCGCTTCCATGGCCGTTGGCATAGCCCAATGACGGAATCGCTGTTAGCGCGCCGCCGCTGTGCAGCAGATCGACAAACTGGCGGAAGGGGGCCTCGCCCTGCCCTTGAATAATGTAATCGACATAGCCGCTGCGCAGCACCACTTCGCCATGCTGCGTGGGGAAATAGCCGCCCCAAATGATCGTTAGATCGGGCAGCGCCGCCTTGACCTGTTTGCAGACCGGCACAGCCTGCCGAAGCTGCGGGCCGGGCATCACCGTGCAGGCGAGCAGCTTTGCGCGCGTCGCCCGCGCTCGCTCGATGATGTGGGCTGCTGGATCAGCGATGAGATTGCCGTCGATGAACTCAACGTCATAATCCTCAGCAACCACGGCGGCGACCGCCAGCAGCGAGAGCGGCAGCCGCTGTTTCCCCGGAGACGTGCTGATCGGGTTGTAGAACAAGATGGTATGGCGCATAATCGTCACTCTGCCTGCCGATGATCAGTATTTTGGCAGCACCTGTGCAATCGCGCAAACGGAACCGGTTTCTAGCCTATCGAAAGAGACTTATGAGACTCTGCATTACAACCGCTTTTGACGAAAATTATGCGCCGCTGGGCGATCTCTGCGTTCGTTCACTTCACAAATATGCCAGCGCTTTTGGCCACGATGTGCATGTTGAGCGCATGAGTGAAGCCGATCTTGGCGGCTTAGATCCTGTATGGGCCAGAATTCCCATTGTCTTGAAACTGTTCGACCGCGGCTACGATTTCGTCGTGTGGACGGATTGCGATACGCTGTTCGTGCGCACCGACCGCGATATTGCTGCTGAAATCTTCGACGACAAACACCTCTACCTGATCCGCCAAAGTGTTCAACGTGTCGAAATGCCCGGCGTCATCTGCCTAGAAGACAAAACCAATTCCGGCTTCTTCCTCATACGCAACTGCGATTGGTCGCGCGAGTTTCTGACGCGGTGGTATGCGCTGCGCGATCAATTTGTGGCCAAACCACGCGATAACGGCGCGCTCTATCGATTGCTCGGGTATCATCATCTTCTGAACCCGAACGATAAGAACCAGCCGAACGACGATGTGCTGCGTTATGTTCGTTACATCACGCCAATCTGGAGTTCGATCATTAACGTGCCCAATGTGCTGGATGTGGAAGACTCCATCGTCTTTCACTTTGCGGCCTACGACTTGGAGACGCGCCTTAAAACGATGCAGCAGGTCTTTCGAGACTATATCGAGAACCAGCCCGCGCTCTCCGATCGGGTGACGATCGATTTTCAACAGCCATTCATTGGCTGGGGCTGGCAAGAGCCTGAGCTGTTTCAAGGGCGCGTTCCGTTCCGCTGGATGGCGCGCCGCGATGCATGGATCCCCCTGTACCTGCTGCCCGATCGCGATTACCGACTACATTTTCTCGTGTTCGACAGCCTATCGCTGGCTGTGCGCAACAGCCTTGAACTTCAATTGAACGGAGTCCGCATTCCCTTAACGAGCGCGCTGACGGACGGTGTCACACGCTGCACCGGCATCCTCCCGCGTGCAGTCGTCGATCGCAGGGCCGCGCCTGCAAGGTTGTCATTTCACATCATGCACACGCTGTGCCCATTCGAACTCAATCCCGACCATCTGGATAGACGCCAGCTTGGGGTCGCACTCGGCGGCGTCGAGATCGCCCCCGTCGATGCGCTCGATGTAGACTCGACGTCAGCAAGCAGTTAACCGCTGTGACTGAAACCCCTTCGCAACCCGAATGGCAGGGACTTCAGCGCGTCGTCGGGCTGTTCGGCGCTGTGATGATGGGCATGGGGTCGATTCTGGGAACAGGCGTTTTCGTCAGCATCGGCATCGCCGCTGGGATCGCGGGGCCGGCAGTGATCCTCGCTATCGCTGCCGCAGGCTTTGTAGCCATCTGCAATGGCTTGAACAGCGCACAGCTCGCCGCCAACCATGCGGTGAGCGGCGGCACTTATGAATATGGCTATCGCTACCTCAATTCGTGGCTGGGTTTCACTGCCGGCTGGACGTTCCTCCTCGCTAAAAGCGCCTCTGCGGCAACGGCAGCGCTCGGTTTTGCCGGCTATCTTCTCTATTGGCTGGGCATTCATGATGGCGCGCCCCTTGTGCCGATCGCGCTGGCCGCGGTCGCCGGGCTAACGGGGGTCGTGCTCGGTGGGCTGCGCCGCTCGAACGTAACCAACATTGTCATCGTTTCGATCACGATCGGCGCATTAGCCGCCTTCGTGTTGGCTGGGCTGCCGCAACTTTTCGAGAGTGGGACGGCCAACTTAATGCCGTTCTTCCACAGCACCGGTGACGGGCCGCTGGCCAGCACCCTGCACGCCTGCGCGCTGATGTTCGTCGCCTATACCGGCTATGGGCGCATCGCCACGATGGGCGAAGAAGTGCGCAAGCCGCGCGTGATCATCCCGCGCGCTATCATCCTCACCCTCGTGCTAACGATGATCTTGTACGTGGCCGTCGCGGTCGTCGGTGTCGGAGCAGCAGGGGTCGATGTCCTCAACCAGACCGATGCGGCAGGGGCCGCGCCGCTGGTACTCGCCGCGGCTCAATTCGACATGCCGGGCCTCATGGAGCTGGTGGCCTTCGGTGCGATCACAGCCATGCTCGGCGTTTTGTTCAATCTGATCCTCGGCCTGTCGCGGGTGCTGCTGGCGATGGGCCGGCGCGGCGATATGCCAGCGGTGACCGCTCGCATTAACGATGTCAGCTCAACGCCCTATGTGGCTACCCTGATCATCGGCCTCGTCATCGCGCTGCTGGTGCTCTCGGGCAGCGCCCGCACAACATGGTCGTTCAGCGCATTCACAGTGCTCATCTATTACGCCATCACAAATTTGGCGGCGCTGCGGCTCAAGCGTGATGAGCGTCTCTTTTCGCGCTGGCTGGCATGGGTGGGGCTGGCCGCCTGTCTCTTTCTCGCTTTTTGGGTCGAACCTGCGATCTGGCTGGCCGGGCTGGGGCTGATCGCCGCTGGCTTGGGCTGGCACGCGGTTGCGCTACGCTTGCGACAACGTTAGATCAGCGCGGGCGGGCGATATTCGCCAAAAACTCCGCGCAGCGTGTGACAGATCTCCCCAAGCGTGACCTCGCCCTCCACGCAGGCGATGATGAGCGGCATCAAGTTCTCGCGGCCGCGGGCCGCCGTTTCTAAATGCGCGCGTAGCTCAGCCACGCGGTCATTATCGCGGGATGCGCGCAGCGCCGCCAGCCGCTCGCGCTGCGCCGCTTCGATGGCTGGATCGACAGTTAGGATATCGTAATGCGTGTCTTCGTCCACGACGAAGCGGTTGACGCCGACGATCACCTCTTCACCTTGTTCAACAGCGCGCTGATATTCGTAAGCTGCCTGCTGGATCTCATTGTTGATATACCCGTTTTCAATCGCCGCCAGCGCGCCTCCCATCGAGTCAATGTGGGCGATCTGTTCGGCAGCACGGCGGGCGATCTCGTCAGTGAGCACCTCGATCAGATAGCTGCCGGCCAGCGGGTCGACCGTATCGGCGACGCCCGTCTCATAGGCAATGATCTGTTGGGTTCGGAGCGCGATCTGCACTGCCTGCTCGGTCGGCAGGGCGAGCGCTTCATCCATGCTGTTGGTGTGCAGCGACTGCGTGCCTCCTAGCACAGCCGCCAGCGCTTGCAGCGCGACGCGCACGATATTGTTATGTGGCTGCTGCGCCGTTAGCGTGCTGCCGCCGGTCTGCGCATGGAAGCGCAGCTTCCAGCTTTCGGGCTTACGCGCCCCAAAACGCTCACGCATGATCTGCGCCCACAGGCGGCGGGCGGCCCGAAACTTGGCGACTTCCTCCAAAAACTGGTTATGAGCATTGAAGAAAAACGAGAGCTGCGGCGCGAACTCATCAATATCTAGCCCGGCAGCGAGCGCCGCCTGCACATAGGCAATGCCGTTAGCCAGCGTGAAGGCGACCTCCTGCACTGCAGTGCTGCCTGCCTCGCGGATGTGGTAGCCGCTGATGCTGATCGTGTTCCAACGTGGCACGTTCGCCTTGCAGTAGGCGAACACATCGGTGATCAGCCGCATCGATGGGCCGGGAGGATAGATGTACGTGCCGCGAGCGATGTACTCCTTGAGGATGTCGTTTTGGACGGTGCCGCGCAGTAGACGTTCCTCGACGCCCTGCCGCCGCGCCACAGCGATATACATCGCTAGCAGCACGGCAGCCGGCGCATTGATCGTCATGCTCGTCGACACCTGATCGAGCGGAATACCCTCGAACAGACGCGCCATATCGTGGATGCTGCCGATGCTCACCCCGACCTTACCGACCTCGCCCAGCGCCATGGGGTCATCGGCGTCGTAGCCGATCTGCGTCGGCAGGTCGAAAGCGACCGACAGCCCGCTCTGTCCCTGACTGAGCAGGAAGCGGTAGCGCGCGTTCGACTCCTCAGCTGTGGCATAGCCAGCGTACTGGCGCATCGTCCACAGGCGGCTGCGGTACATCGTCGGCTGGATGCCGCGCGTGAACGGATACTCGCCCGGAAAGCCGAGCAGCGTCTCATAATCGTCGCGGTCGGGCGCGTCATCAGGAGTGTAGATTGGCTCCAGCAAGATGCCGGATGAAGTCGTAAACCGTGCCTTTCGTTCTGGCGCGCGTTCCAGCGCCGCCCGCACTACATTTTCGCGCCAGCGCTTTTTTGCATCATGCACACGAGTTGCGGCCATAAAATTCATCCTCGAAAGTGCCGATCATAAGTTAATTCAATCGCAAAGCAGGGCCAGACGCAAAAGCCGCCTGCTGCGGAGCAGCCGATGAAAGTACGTACAACTTGGGCAGAGGTACTTACTGCGCAAAACTGCCGATGGTCGTATAGTAAACTTGCTGCTAGATACGGATCAATTCACTGGGAGTTGTACAATGGGCGCTCTTGAGTCGCTGATCATCGGGATCATTATAATTCTTCTCGGAATAAGCGTGCTGTTCATGGGTTACGCCATTTGGCGCTTCGCCCTAGCCTTGATGGGCGGCGTGTATGGCTACATCATCGGCGCGTCGCTGGTCTCGCCAGACCAATGGTTTCTGGCGCTGATCCTTGGGATCGTCGTTGCTGTGGCACTCGCCGCGCTAGCCTATTTTCTTTGGAGCGTGATCGCCGTCATCTATGGCATGCTGCTCGGCGCTGGCGCCGGCGCATGGCTAGCCCTGCTCCTAAACGCGCGTGAAGGCGGCGTGATCATGTTCATCTTCCTCGTCATTGGCGGTGTGATCGGGCTTATCTTAGCCTATTTCCTCAAAGATCAGATCATCATGGTCATCACTGCCTTCGCCGGCGCAGGAGCGATTTTGTATGGCGCTGGGCTGATCCTGCCCGATTTCCTCGCCTTCCTATATGACCGGAACAACTTCTTTATCGCTTTCGTCATCTATGTTGTTATGGGCGTCATCGGATACATCATCCAAAGCGCGCTGTTTAGCAAGCGCTTAACCGGCACTTACACACCGAACCGCGCCCTCGCCTCTTAACGCCTGACTGGATAACAAGAGCGGCGGGCAGCTCGCGTGGCTGCCCGCCGCTCTCGTCTCTTTCCTGTAAACAGGCTGCCTCTGGTTAGGTAGGTCGGCCACTAGTTTGCGTCTGGTTTCGGTGCATCCCGCCGCTTTCGAGCCTGTGGAGGCGATTATGTCTCGGTCGGCGGCAAATGGCCTCGCCGCCATTCATACACCAACAAGATGAAGAACACACCAGAAAGCACCAACAGGAATACGCCCGCTGCAATTACGCCTGTAGCAACATTATCCCAGCCATAAGCAGAAAGCAGAATTCCTCTTAGGTTACTGCCTGTCAACATCGTGTTGCGGAGATTGGTGACGGCGGCAAGCTCTGCCTCGGCTTCCTCGAGCGCAGCTTCATCACCTGCCTCTCTGGCTGCCGCCACAGCCGCTCTCGCTTCGCGTTGTATTCCTCCTAAAGTGGCATAAGTGGCGCCCGGGTAGCCCGCCCCTTCAGCTGCCTCTTCCATGTGCAGCGCGATCAGCTCTGAATACACTCTGGCTTGATCACCTGTTGTGACTGACTGCCCTGCATTCTCGACGAGCCCCGGTATCTGTCGTTCCGCATCAGTAAGACGATCTTCTGGCGGAAAAGCGATCTGTTGCGCTGACAGCTCAGTGCGCACATTATCTTGAACGAACAAACCTAGCCCAATTGCTGCTGCGCCTAAAATCAACGCCGCGATGCCAAAAGTGAGCCAGAGCAAGAGCGCTCGAGACCACATGGCAGCCGAAAGACGATGATTTAAGTACTTCATGTCAAAGTTCTCCCCTTGCATCTCAGATCAGCAAGCTCACCGTTTGTGATTAGTAGATATTTTACGGACTTATCAGGAATCGACAACCTGAAATTTATCATGATTTTCATCATTATTCATGTCCCTCAAAAGCCGATAGCGGCACGTCAATGCCGGCGAAATTCTCAAACGTGAGGTCTTGAAACCCAAGGCCGAGGTTGTGCTTGACGAATTCGAACAGCACCGAGTAGCCGGGCGCCAGCCGCGGCGCATCCGCTAATCCCAGCCGTTCAAGTATGCGGATGATCGTCGCTTCATCGCCTTCGATCTCGACGAAATTGCCGTAGGGCATCTCATCGAGATCGATCTCGGCCCCCTCCAGCGTGTAGACGGTGCGGTATTTTTCGTAGGCCATGAACGGGGTGAAGCCGAGTTTTTCAAGGATGGTGTGCATGGCTTCAAAATCGCTCACTTCAACCTCAGCCTCGAAACGCCGGCGAGCGACGGCGGTCTCGGAGTCGAGCGCGCCCGTTTCATCTTTGAACGTCAGCCGAATGCGCGCGTCTTGGCGCAGGCGCAGCACGGCATGAGCGGCGCGCAGCCGACCGTCAGCAGCATCGTAACGCAGGTTGCGTTCATGAGTCCGCGGCATCTTTAGCCGCGCACCTGCATCGAGCAACCGCTGTTCGACAGCAGCTAAATCGGTCACGTAGACCTTGATCTCCAGCTCGCTGTAATCGTTCACGCCTCATCCTCATTGGGCACCGGGATGAACTCCAGCTCAACGCCAAATGCCTGTTCAAAAATCTCGCGGTGGTGTTCGACCGCCCACAGCGCGACCTGTTCATCGCCGTGATGGAGCAGCGCCATGCGCGCCCGCCCCCCACTGATAGTTAGCTCCACATCGTGAACCGCGCCATCACGCGCCCGGTCGATCTGTTCGGCCAAGCGCAGTAAAGCGCACAACTGCACGAGACGGCGATCATCACCCGGGCCGAGCACGCTCGCCAGCTCGTCAGGCGTTGGCCGGCCTTTGCGGTGATAGCGCACCAGCAAAGCGATCAAGGCGATCTCGCGATGCGAGAAGCCGGGCAGCCCAGCATTGAGCACCAAGTAGCTGCCATGTTTATGGTGATCGTGATAATCGACCGTGACGCCGATATCATGCACCATCGAAGCTGCCCACAGCAGTTCGCGCTCGACCGGCCCGCAGTCGTGCAGTTCAGCCGGCAGTTGGTCAAACATGGACAGGGTGAGCTGGGCGATGTGCTGTGCGTGCTGTTCTTGAAAGCGATAGAGATGGCACAAATTCAATACCGACGCGCGGCGCACATCCGCAAACATCGGCGGCGCGCTGTGGTCGATCGGCACACCATTTCCGTTAGCCTCAGACAGGAAACGTTCGTAAAACAACCCTTCGCGCAGCCCTTGTGAGCAGATCGTGATCTCATCGAACCCGGCTGTTCGCATTGCCTCGTGTATGACCACCGCGCCGGCCAGCGAAATATCAGCGCGATCGATCTTCATACCCAGCAGCCGGCGGCGAGCGCTGATGCTCAATTTGGCCAGTTCATCTTTTATGCTGCTGACTTGGCCGATCGGCACGGTGTAGCCATGTAAAATATCGAGCGGGTAGTTCAGCCGCTTCTGCGCCAGCCGCGCGATCTGCCTCAGCGTGCCGCCTTCGCCGATCAACTTGATGTCGCCCTCAGCGCGCAGCCATTCAAGCGATTTGAAGGTATCGCGAACGGCACTGGCAAGCTTATTCACCTCCTTTGAGGTGACCGGATCAGAAAGCAGGTAACTCTCGGTCATGCGCACGGCGCCAAGTGGAAAACTGACTGAGTGCGTGGGCTTGCGCTCTTCGACTCGAACAATTTCCAGTGAGCCACCCCCTAGATCGAGCACGATACCATTTTCCAATGTGGTGCTGTTGACGGCGGCGAGGTAAGCGTAATACGCTTCTTCTTCACCGGAGAGCACGCGCGGCTCAATGCCGCTTTCACGGGCAATGCGTTCGAGAAAACGCGCTTGGTTGCGGGCATCACGGATCGCGCTGGTGGCAACCGCGACGATATCCGTGATGCCCGCTGTTCGGCAGAAAGCAGCGTAGATCTGCGCAACGCGCGCCCCTCGATCCATCGCTGCGGGCCGCAGCACATTCAGTTCTGCCATCCCTTCGCCGATGCGAACCGACTCGCGCACTTCATCGACAACTTTAAAACTCAAACCGGGCACATACTCAACCACGATCAGACGCCAGCTGTTGCTGCCCAAATCAATGATTGCCATCCGTTTGGAGTCGCGATAGATATCGCTGTGCTTGCCCATCGCTTTCAGACTATGTGTTGTGACCACACCACCCCCATAACTCTGCGTAAATGGCACAAAACCGCCTCAACAGCTCTCTATTGTGCTTGTCCGGGCGGCCAATTGGCAAGACAATTGCGCTTACGGACGTTCAAAATTGGCGCAGCGCCTCCGGCAGGCCGTGTCGCACCGCGTTGACCAGCCGGCCGTGGTCATCGCGGGCTAGCGCCGGCGCGACGATCACGCTGTGAACGAAAGTGCCCGCGGCTCGCTCGACCAGCCACAGATCAGCGGCATTATACTCGGGAAGATCGGGCTGATCGGTCATGCGATCGAAGCGCAGGCTTTGCAGCGCGCGCACAAACGTTTCATAGCGCAGTTCGTCGATCCGGTAGGTGAGTGGTTTGGCGCTGAAAGCGCGTTGGTAGGCCACTTGCAGCTCGATCTGGCTGGCAGTGCGGCGCAGCGTAGCCACCGAGTTGGAAGCGCGGCCATCGTAATAGTTGATCGTGATGCGGTAGACAGCCCTCATCCCGGGCTGCCGCGCGAGCTGCGTGACCGGTTCGAGCCGCAGCGCATCGCTGATTGCGCGCAGCATGGGCGCATGAAAGCGCAGCACCGAACCGGCCATATCCGCACCTCGCGCTAGATTTCAAGCACCACCTTGCCGAACACTGCCCCAGCCTCCAACAGGCGGTGGCCTTCGGCGATCTCTTCCAGCGGCAGCGTCGCGCCGATCACCGGTTTAAGCATGCCTTCGAAAACCAACGTCATCACGCGGACGAAGTCGCGCGTCGGCCCCATCGAGCTGCCGATCAAGCTGATCTGTTTGGCGAACAGATAGCGAATGTCGAGTTCGACCTGCGGCCCGCTGGTATTGCCGACGATCAAAATTCGACCGCCGCGCTTGACGCTGCGAATGCTGTCGAACAACGTCGCTTGGCCAACATTATCGACGACGACATCGACGCCCTGCTTGCGGGTTGCATTGTAAACGGCCTTCGACCAGTTCGGTTCATCGGCGCGGTTGATGACGACATCGGCGCCGAGCGCAGCCGCTTGCGCGCATTTCTCGGCGCTGCTGCCCACGACGTAAACTTGACAGCCGGCCAGCTTAGCGATTTGAAGGCTGGCGGTATTGACGCCGCCGCCCGCGCCGACGATCAGCACCGACTCGCCGGGGCGCAGGCCGCCGCGTGTGATCAGCGAATGCCACGCCGTCACATAGACTAACCCGGCAGCGGCCGCCTCGGTAAAGCTGACATGATCGGGCAGTTTGATCAAGTTGCGCGCCGGAACCAGCGCGTATTCTGCCGCCACCCCGGGCGCGTGTTCACCCATGATAGCGATATCGAGACAGGCTTCCTCAGTGCCATGACGAAGCAGGCAGTCCGGATCGACCACGGTCGGATTGATGCCGACCCGATCGCCGGGCGCGAAGCCGGTCACGCCATCGCCGAGCATATCGACGACACCGGCTCCATCAGCCGCTACGATGTGTGGCATAGTCAGCTTGAGACCGGGCCAGCCAGCGCGCACCCACAGATCAAGCCGGTTGAGCGCGGCGGCGCGCATACGCAGGCGGACTTGTCCCGGCCCGGGCTGCGGGATAGGCAGATCGGCAATTTGCAGGACTTCTGGCCCGCCGTGTTCATAAAGGACGGCCGCGCGCATCAGCGGATCCCCAACTCGCTGCGTGCGATCACCATGCGTTGGATCTCGCTTGTTCCCTCGTAGATGCGCGTAATGCGCGCATCGCGATAATAGCGTTCGATCGGCAGTTCTTTGCTGTAGCCCATGCCGCCGTGAATCTGCACAGCTTCATCGGTGACGAACATCGCTGTCTCGCTGGCGAACAGCTTGGCCATGCTGGCCTCGGTGGTGTAGCGCTGGCCAGTCGCCTTGAAACGCGCCTTAGCCGCGCAGGCATGGTAAATGAGCAGACGGCTGGCTTCGATGCGCGTTTTCATATCGGCGATCTTCTGCTGGATCATCTGGAACTGGCCGATCGGCCCGCCAAAAGCCTGCCGCTCGCGGGCGTATTGCAGGCTAGCCTCGTAGGCTGCCTCGGCAATACCGAGCGCCTGCGCGGCAATGCCGATGCGCCCAGCATCGAGCACGGCCATGGCGATCTTAAACCCATCGCCCGGCTGGCCGAGCACATTCTCAACCGGGCAGGCATAGTCTTCGTACACAATTTCACTGGTCGCGCTGGCGCGAATGCCGAGCTTCGGCTCTTTTTTACCACGGATGAAGCCGGGCCGATCCGCCTCAATCAGAAAAGCGGTGACGCCTTTGTGCTTCTTCTCCGGCTCGGTCATGGTGAACAAGATAACGTAATCGGCCACTGGCCCGCTGGTGACCCAACTCTTACGTCCGTTGATGATGTAATGCGTCCCGGCATCGTTGAGGACGGCTCGGCTTTGCATCGTGCCAGCGTCGCTGCCGCTCATCGGCTCGGTCAGGCTGTAGGCGCCGATCTTTTCGCCCCGCGCGACCGGTGTGACGTAGCGGCGCTTTTGCTCTTCGGTGCCGAACATCATGATCGCATTGCAGAACAGCGAATTGTTGACGCTAACGATCGTGCTGTGGCTGGCATCCACACGCGCGATCTCGATCATCGCTAACACGTAAGCGAGCGTATCCATACCCGCCCCGCCGTAATCCTCCGGCACCTCGATGCCCATCAGGCCCATTTCGCCCATCTGGCGCACGGTATCAAGGGGAAACTCGCCGCTCTCGTCATACTCAGCGGCGACCGGCGCGATCTCGCGCTCAGCAAATTCGCGCACCATTTTTTGCAGCATCAAATGTTCTTCTGTCAAGGGCAGCAGCAGCGCTTCGCCGCCGCGTTCGGTCGCTAACATGATCGAGCCTTTCTAAAAAACGTATTTGAACTTTTAACTTGCTATTATAGCGACTGGGCAGCCCCTCCCCAATATGCGCTATACTCATCACGCACATCGAGTGGGAGAGACTGTATGCCGCCGGTTCGAATCAACCATATCGCCGTTGTCGTGCAAAATGTCGAGGCTGCGCTGCGCTTCTGGCGCGATGCGCTTGGACTGCCGCTGCACCACGTCGAGCATAATGAAGACGAGGCTGTCGATATCGCCTTTTTGCCCGTCGGCGAGGGTGAAATTGAGCTGATCGCACCATTTACGGAGGACAGCGGCGTCGCCAAGTATTTGGCCAAGTGCGGCCCCGGCCTCCATCATCTGTGCCTTGAGGTGAACGACATCGACACTGCGCTAGCCCAGATCGCGGCAGCAGGCGCCGAACTGATCAACGAGACGCCGCGCACTCGCGCGGATGGCACGCGCTACGCATTTGTGCATCCCAAAAGCACCGGCGGCGTTTTGTTGGAGCTTTACGAACTGCCCGCCGCGCTTTGAATGGTGGGCCGATGCGTCATGGCAGCGGCTAAACAGCCCCACCACGCAGCCTGAAAGTGCAAGAGGGTGTAGGGATAGTGTTCCAACCAGCCGACCGCCGTCAGAGCGAAGACGATGGCGATCAGCGCGATCTGCTCCGGCGAGCGGTCAACAAAAGCGGGCCGGCGCAGCGCAGCGTACAAGCCAGTGCCAAGCGCGATCAGCAGCAGCCCCAACCCCACCGCGCCCAATTCAGCCCACGCTGCAAGCAAAACATGATGCACTTGGTCGCCGCGCAGCTCGTAGAACGTCTCGGCGATATAGTAGCTGGTGCGCCACGGAAAGTTACCCGCGCCCACCCCTTGCAGCGGGCGCTCCCCGATCGACCGCAGCGCGAAATCCGTGAAGACGAGCCGATCCGCGATCGACCGCATTTCGATCGGCTCGGCCCCAGCGCCGGCGCGAGCGGCCAGAAACGGCTGGTACTGTAGAGCGAAAAGGATCACAGCGGCGAACGCGCTCGCCAGCGCGATGCTAAGCGGGCGCACGTTCCGGCGTAGAGACGGCCACGCTAGCGGCAGCGCCAGCAGACTAGACAGCAGGAACGCCCCCCATGCAGCCCGGGAGAACGTCAGCAGCAGCGCGTAAACGCCCAGCGCAAAAGCGGCAGTGCTAGTCCAACGGCGAAACCGGCTCTCATCGATGACCCATGCGAGCGCCGCCAGCAGGCCGATCATGAGCGCGCCCGCCAGCAGGTTTGGGTGCGGCAGCAGGCCATACGGCCGCGCGATGCGAACGGCGCCAGCTTGAACGACGCTGGTTCCCTGCTGCCAGCTCGAGAATGGAAATTCGCCCAAGGCATGCAGCCCAAGCGACCCACCGCGTTCCATCTGTGCCACCGTCAAGATGCCGTTCCAGATCAACCCGGCGACCAGCGCCGCGATGAGCGCGCGCGGTGGCGGGCCGGCGCAAGCGATCGTGAGGGCGAACAAGGCGACCAGAGCGAACTGGAGCGCCGAAGCCAGCGCCAGCTCTGGGTGCGTCTCACCCATGAAGGCCCAGTTCGTCGATGCGAACGCCCACAGCGCCAGCAGCAGCAGCGACAGCGCCCACAAGGCGCGCGGCCGGTCGCGGCGCAGCTCAGCCAGACCGGGTAAACCCGCAAGCACCCAAGAGACGATCGCGATGAGCATGGGCAGCAAGATGAGAAAGCGCAGCGGGTAAAGCGGCGGGAAGATCGGAAGGTAAGCCGGCAACCGGTACCAAATTGGGACGAGCAGGAAAACCGCTAGGACGGCTACCTGCCCCGCCATGAGCAGCCCGCGCTGCCGAATACCGCGTTCACCACGCATGTAAGAATCGCACTTGATCCATCATCAGATGATCATAGTTGATCTTCACAAAGCGGATGCACTTTTTCAAGTCGATCCGCTAAATTCATGCGACTGGAGCAGTTGTGACCGAACGTATTTCCAGCCAACCCGTGAACCGCGCACACGTGCAAGTTGAACTGCCAATTACGGGCATGACCTGCGCAAGCTGCGTCCGCACTGTTGAGCGAGCGTTGGCGCGCAGCGATGGCGTGAGTCAGGTCAGCGTCAACTTGGCGACCGAACGCGCATCGATCTGGTTCGATGAAGCGCAAACTAATGCCAACCAACTGATTGCGCGCATCGAAGACGCAGGCTACGGCGTAGCGCGAGCGACGATCGACCTGCCAATCACCGGCATGACCTGCGCAAGCTGCGTCCGCACTGTCGAACGGGCGCTGCGCAAACCAGCCGGCGTGCTTGATGTTAGCGTCAATTTGGCGACAGAAAAAGCTACCATCACCTTCATTCCGGGCCTAACTCAGCGAGCGGATCTCATTCACGCGGTCGAGGCGGCCGGCTATGGCGTGCTCGACCTCAGCAGCTTTGAAGGCGACGCGATGGAGGATGCCGAAGCGCAGGCAAGGCAGGCCGAGATCGACCGGCAGGCTCGTCTGGTTAAAATTGGCGCGCTGTTCACCTTGCCGCTGTTCGTGCTGAGCATGGGGCGCGATATTGTCATGGCGGCGCTGCCTGGCGGGCATGCGGGCCACGCCGGCATGGAGGGCATGAGCGCGACGGCCGTGGGCGTAGTCGGCCCATTCGACTTCTTGCTCTGGGGAGGATGGCCGTTTATCTTCTTTTTGCTGGCGACTCCCGTCCAGATCCTGCTTGGACAGCAGTATGTCGCTGGCGCATGGAAGGCACTTAAGAACCGCAGCGCCAATATGGACACCCTGATCGCGATGGGCACGCTGGCGGCCTATTTTTACAGCATCGCTGTGCTGTTCGCGATCGTCTTCGGCTATACCGCCGTGATTGGCGATCATGTCTACTTTGAGACTGCGGCCGTCATCCTCACGCTGATCACGCTGGGCAAGCTGCTTGAGGCGCGCGCCAAAGGCAAAACCAGTGAGGCGATCAAGAAGCTAATGGGATTGGCGCCGCGCACTGCCACGCTGCTGCGCGGGGATGAAGAGATCGAAGTCAGCATCGATGCGCTAATTCCGGGCGACCGGGTCGTGGTGCGGCCGGGTGAGCGCATTCCAGCCGATGGCATCGTGATCGAAGGCCGCTCGGCCGTTGACGAGTCGATGCTGACCGGCGAAAGCCTGCCTGTCAACAAACAACCCTCCAGCGAGGTGATCGGCGCAACGGTGAACAAACAGGGACGGTTGGTCATCGAGGTGACGCGCACGGGTAGCGCGACGCTGTTGGCGCAGATCATCCGTCTCGTTGAACAGGCACAGGGATCGAAGGCGCCGATCCAGCGCATTGCCGATCGCGTCTCAGGCGTATTTGTGCCGATCGTGATCGTCCTCGCCGTGCTGACCGTGATCGGCTGGCTGACGATCGGCGGTGCGACCTTTACACAGGCGCTCGTCAACGCCGTCGCCGTGTTGGTGATCGCCTGCCCATGCGCGCTTGGCTTGGCGACCCCGACCGCGATCATGGTTGGCACAGGCCGCGGCGCGGAAATGGGCATCCTGTTCAAGAACAGCGAAGCGCTCGAAAATGCCCAACGCTTGAACACGATCGCGCTCGACAAGACCGGCACAGTCACTCGCGGCGAGCCGAGGGTGACGGATATTTTCGCGCTCCCCTCGTTCACCGAAGCAGACCTGCTGCGTTATGCTGCCAGCGTCGAACGCGCCAGCGAGCATCCGCTGGCCGAAGCTGTCGTGCAAGCGGCGCAAGAACGCGGCATCGCGCTGGCGCAGCCAGAAGCATTCGAGGCAGCCTTCGGGCGCGGCGTATCCGCTGTGGTTGATGGGCGCGCAGTGCTGATCGGCAGCCTGCGCTATCTGCGTGAGCGCGATGTCGACTTGGCGGAATTGGAAGCGCAGGTCGCAGCGCTGCAAGATCGCGCCCGCACCGCCGTTGTGGTCGCCATTGACGGCGCGGCAGCCGGCGCTTTCGGCATCGCTGATACGCTCAAGGATGGCTCGCGCGAGGCGATCGCTTCCCTCAAGGCGCTCGGCCTCGAAGTGGTGATGATCACTGGCGACAATGCGGGCACGGCACGAGCGATCGCGCAGGAAGCAGGCATTGACCGCGTGCTGGCTGAGCTGCTGCCCGATCAAAAAGCCGAGGCGATCCGCGCGCTGCAAGCTGAGGGAAAGCGCGTCGGGATGGTCGGCGACGGTATCAATGATGCGCCTGCGCTGGCGCTGGCCGATGTTGGCATCGCTATCGGCACCGGAACGGATATCGCGATGGAAGCTTCGGATGTGACTTTGGTCAGCGGCGACCTGCGCGGGGTGGCGCGGGCGATCGCGTTGAGCCGCGCGACGATGCGGACGATCCGCCAGAACCTGTTCTGGGCGTTCATCTACAACATCAGCCTGATCCCTGTGGCGATGCTTGGCCTGCTGCAGCCGATCTTCGCCGCCGCCGCCATGGCGTTCAGCAGCGTATTCGTCGTGAGCAACTCGCTGCGGCTCAGGACTTCAGCGCAGCGGCGAGTTGAAAAATTTGAGGTGGTAGATCGAGACCTTTCTCGCCGCTCGCAAGATAGCCGCTCGCCAGCGTAGTGAACCGCGCTGGCAAAGGCTCGCAGCGGTTCGCGGACCACTGCCTCTAAGCCGCTCGCCAGCCTCTGAAAGTGAAACGGTCAGGCCATCGAAGAAATTATCGCGCCAATCCCGCCTGAGCTGCTGCGCAGCAGCTCAGGCGTGTATCAGCTCGTGATGGGGCTGCAAAATACGGTCAATCTCCGCCAACATATCTGCGGTCAAAGTCCAAGAAACGCTGCCCACGTTCTCCTCAACATGCGCGACGGTCTGTGCCCCACAGATGACGGATGTCACCGCGGGCTGCTCGATTAGCCAATTGATCGCGATCTGACTGAGGGGTTTGCCGATTTCCTGGGCAAAAGCCAGCAGCTCGCTGCGAACGCGGTAATAGGATTGAAACAGTGGCGGATTCAGCTTCGGATTCGCCGAACGAACATCTCGTGAGTCAAACTGGCCTTGTGCTTTAAAGTCATCGGTCAGCAAGCCCTGAAACAATGGACTGTAAGGGAAGAAAGCCATCCCGTGAGCACGACAGTAGGGCAGAATTTCCGACTCAGTTCGGTAAGCCAGCGGGATACCATGATACTGCGACGGGTTGCGCTCCAGCAGGTTGTACAGGCCTTGATGAGAGACGATTGCTCCATGTTGGCGGGCCTCGTCGGTCTGAGCGCTGGAGAAGTTAGAAACGCCGATATGCCGAATGTAGCCCGCTGCCTGCAGTTTTAGCAGCGCATTCATACTTTCTGCGATCGGCGTTTGTGGATCGGGCCAGTGCATCTGGTAGATATCAATATAGTCCGTATTGAGGCGCTGCAAGCTTTCATGAATTTCCTGCTCGATGCGCGCCGGTCGCAGATCGTTGACGATCGTGCCGGTCTCATCCCAGCGCAGGCCGCACTTGGTCGCGATGATCACTTGCTGGCGTTTGCCGGCGAGAGCGCGTCCCAGCACATGTTCCGCGTGGCCAAAGCCATACACCGGGGCGACATCGAAAAAGGTCACCCCAAGGTCTACAGCGCGCTGAACAGCGCGGATGATCTCCTCATCATCCGAGCCGCTCCAAACGGAGTTTCCACCGGCAGCCCAGCAGCCAAACCCGACGGCGGACAAAGCGAAATCTAATGCGGGAACGGTCTTCATCTTCATTTTCATTAAGATCAGCCTCTCTCAGTCAAGCCGTGCGGGATTTCACGCCAGTTGACCTCAAAGCGATCAATCCAGCTTTGGGACATATCTGAATACAGCAGTTTTTGGAACACGCTGTACTGCATGACAGCGATCGGCGCGCCGGCACGCAGCACAGCTTCCGCCTGTTCAAGACTGCGGATACTGGCTGCTGCGATCTGAGTAGACGCGCCATGCCGCGCGTACATTGCGGCAATATCGGCGATCAACTGATATGGATCAACACCAGCATCTTCGATCCGCCCGACGTAAGGCGCAACATAGCTCGCGTTGGCACTGGCAGCGAGGAAAGCTTGATTCAGGGTAGAAACGGTCGTTACCAGCGGTGTTAGGCCCTGGGCCGCAAATTGTTTGGTGGCAGCGATTCCGGCATAGGTGCAAACTAGTTTCGGCTGGATCTGCCCAGAAATCTGGCGGAGGGTATGCATTTCGTGCTGATAATCCTCGACGGTCGGGCCGTGGAGCTGTACATAGACGGGTACGCTCACGCGTTCGCAAACATAAGCGACACACGCTTCCAGCGTTTGCCCATTTCGCGTCCAAGCCGCCATGATGCTGGGATTAGTGGCGATCGCAGCCGCTAGCCCGCTGTTCGCCACCTCAATAACCTCATCAGGACTGCCTTCAATCCACAATTCCATCATTGGGGTCTTTACCCTTTCAATTGCGTGAAGTCGGACTAATCGGATATCCTACAGACAGACTAGCAGATATATCCATTTTCAACGACTGCGGAGACGGACAGCTTCCTCGCTGAGAGCAAGATCGACTCTCAAGTTCGCGCCACGAGAGAACATATCAAACAGCGATGATCGCATCTTCGACCAAACCTACACCGATGATCATTGCGGGCGGTTCAGCGCGGCAATTTCTCGATACGCCGGAATGAGCGTTTCGTACAATTGATTAAAGATCGGAAGCATACGGTCATAAACTTCGCTGATTCGCGGGTCTGGCTGCCTCGTCTCAGTGATTTCGTTCATCGTCTCGATCATCGTGAAATCGGGATACAGGCCTACGCCAACCCCACCCACCAGCGCAGCGCCCATCGAAGTCGCTTCTTCCAAAACAGCCAGACGATGAACGGGCATTCCATACATGTCGGCCATGATCTGATTCCAGATGCGCCCGCGCGCTCCGCCCCCGATCAAACGCATAGCATCAATAGGTGTTCCCTGATCACGAAACGCATCCAGTATGACGCGCAGATTCATGGTGATGCCCTCCAGCACTGCGCGGAACATATGGGCGCGGGTGTGACGGATTGTGAGACCGATGAAAGCCCCGCGGGCGAGCGGGTTCCAGCGCGGGCTGCGTTCACCCAGTAGGTAAGGCAGATAGAAAAGACCATCGGCGCCCGGCGGCGTGCCCTCTATCTGTAGATTGATCAGTTCGTAGGCGCTTATTCCGAGGCGCTCTGCCATTTCTTTCTCCAGCGGGGCGAGTTGATCTCTTGACCACTGGTAAGACGCGCCGGCTGCCTGCATGGTCCCAGTTGGCATGAACATATCTGGCACCACATGGCTGAAGGTAAACGTCCGGTAATCCGGGTCATAGATCGGCTTTGGCGTTGCCAGCGCGATCCATGATGACGATCCGATATAGTTAAAAGCTGAACCTTCTTGGATAACCCCGGCGCCGGCGGCGGCGCAGGGGCCGTCACCGCCGCCGATGACAACCGGCGTTCCCGCGGCGACCCCTACCTCATCCGCAACTTCGGGGAGTACTTCGCCAACAACATCGATCGATCGCTTAATTTCGGGCAGCTTGTCAGCCGACAACCCAACCGCGTCGAGAATCTTTCCAGACCATTGACCCGTCGCAAGGTCATAGAGATTCATGCTAGATGCATCACTCGGATCAGTGACGAAACGGCCAGTAAGGCGCGCAACAATCGAGTCTTTAGCATGGACAAACTTGTAAGTGCGCGCGAATAGTTCCGGCTGGTGATCGCGAATCCAGAGAATCTTTGCCAGCGAATATGAGGCGCTGAGCCGGTGCCCGGTGATCTGATAGACATCCTCAAACGATACGCGCTGGCCGATCCAAGCTTCTTGTTCCAGCGCGCGCTGATCGGCCCAGATAATCGCATTGCGCAGCGGGCGGGCGTGCTCATCCAGCGCGACTGCGCCCATCATTTGCCCGCTGAAGGTTATGCACGCCACGTCGGTCTTCGCAGTATGCGTCTCATAGAGAAGTTGCTTGGTTGATCGGCATACGGCATGCCACCAATCGTCAGGCTTTTGCTCTGCCCAACTGGTGTGCGCGTACTCGGTCGGATAGGCGTAAAAGGTGCTGCCGATTAGCCGGCCCTCCCGATCATATAGAGTGGCTTTGTTGCCAGTTGTCCCCAAATCATGAGCGATGACAAAATTAGGCATATTTTGGCTTCCTGAATGAGGAAAATATTGCATGAAATCACTATACAAAGTATAATGTGATAAACCTGTAATTACAAGTTATGATAGATAGGCATTAGTAGCATTAGTAGTGGTAGTAGAATGGTTCTGAATAAATTATTTGCAGACTATAAGATTAATCGTGATCGACCGGTGCCCTATCATGTTCAGGTCTACGATGCGCTCGAGCGCATTACCACTTCCCAGCTCAAACCCGGCGATCAGCTTCCTAGTGAACCCCGACTTTGTGAACTATTCGGCGTCAGCCGCACCGTAATCCGCCGCGCCCTTGAACAGCTCGATCGAGATGGCCTGATCGTGCGCATCATGGGCAAAGGGACTTTCGTAGCGGAGCCGAAGATCCATCAGGCCCTCATCGGGCCGCTCATCGGATTCTACGAGAGTATGGTCGCGCAGGGGTATACCCCTACTTCAAAGGTTTTGCAGCAAGAACGCATCGAAGCCGATGCCAAACTTGCCCGCTGGTTGAGACTTCAGACCGGCGATCCGATCATCTTCATCAGCCGCCTGCGCTACGTCAGCGACGTGCCTTTGCAGCTTGTTGATACTTTTCTGCCATATTCGCTGTGCGCACCCGCGCTGCATGAAGATTTTACGCGGCAGTCGCTGTACGCTTTTCTCCGCAATGTGTGCGGTCTGCACATCGCAACGGGAAAACGCATGATCGAGGCCGTGCTGGCCACCGAAGAAGAGGCTAGCCTGCTGGAGATCGACCCCGGAGCGCCACTCATTTTGCTGGAAAGTATCAGCTATCTAGAGAATGGCACGCCGCTGGAATACTACCGCGCTGTTCATCGCAGTGATCGCACGCGTTTTGAGGTGAATCTGCTTCACACTGAGGACGGAGGAAAGATGTAAAAACTATCTTCACCGAGAGCGCCACAAGCCATCGCCTTTGGCGCTAGCACAACGCCAACATAATCTGAAAGGAGTTAAAGACTGAGAAAAACCAATCGATTGAATACAGACGGACTCGCGGCAAGCGGTGACTGAAAATATTTGCTAGATGGAGGTTAGCTCAAATGCGCAAGTTATTTGTGTTCGTAGCTTTGTTTTCCATGGCGCTGATGTCGTTCGGCGCAGTGCACACTCAGGGCAATTTCGCCGGCCAAACCGTGGTTGTCGTCACACAGACCGGTCGCTCCATCGGCGGCCCAGTGACCGATTTCGCGCCAGAGTGGGAGGCAATGACCGGCGGTCGGGTTCAGCTGCAACAGTTCGCATTCGGTGAACTGTTTGAAAAGATGATTACCTCGTTTGAGACTGGCTCGATCGATTACGACGTGTTGATCTTCCCAGCTAACTGGGCTGGCGACTTCATGGCCCCCGGTTATCTGGAACCGATTCCTCAATCTGTGCTGGACGCTTTGGATCCGGATGACATCATCCCACTGTACGCGGAGCGCATTACTGCGTGGGGTGACACGGTGTACGCTTTACCCTACGATGGTGACAGCCACATGCTGTTCTATCGTAAGGATCTGGTCAATCCGAACAGCCCGTTCGCGGCAGAGTTCGAAGCGCAGTATGGTTACCCGCTGGACGAACCGCAGACTTGGGATCAGTATTTCGATATTGCAACTTTCTTCCATGGCCGAGAAGTCGAAACCGCTGGTGAAGTTTTCCCGATCGCCGGCGTCGCTGAAGCGCAGCGCCGCAACGCTCAGAGCTACTGGGTCTACCTGTCGCGTGCCGCTGCTTATGCTAAAGCTCCAGGCAACCCATGCTTCTTCTTCAACTGCGAAGATATGACGCCCGAAATCAATAATCCCGGTTTCGTTCGCGCTCTGGAGGAATATGTCGCAGTGCGCGCCCTCGGTCCAGAAGAAATGATCAACTGGGATGTGGCCGATACCCGCGTTCAGTTCCCGGCGGGCTGCTGTGTCTTCAACATCGACTGGGGTGATGTCGGTCCAATTTCTTACAATCCCGATGCTTCTGTAATTGTCGGCCAGACCGGCTTCGCACCGCTGCCGGGCGCCACCGAATACTGGGACTCGCGAGTTGGTGAGTGGGTCACGCCGGAAGACGGCATCAATCGTGCGCCATTCATCGCCTTCGGCGGCTGGATCATCGGTGTCGCCGCAGATAGCGATGTGAAGGAAGCCGCGCTGGATTTCGCCGCCTTCATGGCGCGTCCTGAACTGGTGCGCCTGCTGGCGACGATCCCAGACTCAGGCATCAACCCGTCGCGTTACAGCCAGTTGGACACCGAAGATGTGTCGCTCTGGGTTGAGGCGGGCTTTGACGAGGAAGGCGCCATCGACTATTTGAGCGCCATCCTCGAGGGCATTGACCACCCCAATATCGTACTCGATCTTCGTATTAGGGGCAGCGCGGAGTACATGAACATTCTCGACACCGAGATCGGCCGCGCGCTGGTCGGTGAAATCACCGCGCAGGAAGCCCTCGATAATGTCGCTGCCCAGTGGGATGCGCTCACCAATCGCTTGGGCCGCGAAGCTCAGCTTGCGCAGTACCGAGCCGCTGTCGGCTATTCTGACTAGACGCAGCGCTGTTAGGGGGCGCAACCGCCGCGCCCCCTTTCACTTCCCGACAGAGCTATGAGGAGTTTGCATATGCAGTCAGGCGTGGCTAGCACGGCAGTGCGCAAAGATCAAAACGCTGTCATCAAACGCGTTTTCCTTCTGCCAGCTGTAGCCATTTTGGTTGCGCTTGCGCTGTTCCCGTCCATCTGGTCGCTTTCCATCAGCTTTACGAACTTTCAGCGCGGCACCCAAGCGGCCGCTGCCCAGACCCCCGAGACAGAGACTTCGGCTGGGTTTATGGGGCTGGGCTTTAACTTCACGTTGGACAATTACATGCGCATGGCGAACGATCAGCGCCTGCATTCTACCGTTCGCAACACGCTGTTTTATGTGTTTGCCGGGGTTACTATCCAGTATTTCGTCGGTTTCGGGCTAGCGTTAGTGCTAAGTCAAGAATTTTTTGGCCGCAATGTCGTGCGCATCATCTTTCTGATGCCTATGATGATGACACCGGTCGCGGCAGCCTATACCGGGCGTATGATGTTTGACTCGACGATTTCACCTTTGGCGCAGCTTCAGCGCACGCTTACGACTGCCGTGCAAAACATAGGCGCTGCGCTGCCGGGCGGGTTCTTGGACGACGTAGTCATCCGCATCCCATGGTTGACCGATGGCGCCGTCGCGCCGCTGACGATAGTGCTGATCGACAGCTGGCAGTGGATCCCTTTTATGACTTTGCTTTTACTGGCGGGGATGCAGACAATACCGGATGAAATCTATGAGGCCGCGCGCGTTGATGGGGCTGGGCCGTGGCGCATCCTGCGCAGCATCACGTTTCCCATTCTTCTCCCTATTTCGGCAACGATTATCCTGATTCGCGGGCTGGAGATTTTCAAAATCATTGACGTGATCATGGTTACAACCGGCGGCGGCCCCGGCAACTCGACCGAATCGCTGACGATGTATATTTTCAGGACAGCCTTAACTTTTGGCAATTACGGTTATGCGTCCGCCATATCGGTTGTGCTGCTTATTTCCGTAATCATATTCGCAACCCTTTTCTTGCTGGGTATGCGTCGCATATCGCCGAAGTAGGGGCTGGTCATGAGACAGAAACGCACGCTTCTTCAGTCTCTCCTGTTATACGCCATCGTTCTCTTCTGGTGTTTTATCGTGCTATTTCCCTTTTATTGGCTGTTGACCACGTCCTTCAAGACGCAGATTGCGGTCAGCCGCGGCCCGAACTACATACCCCGCATTGAGCTGCCATTTATAACACTAACCAACGAAGATGGTGAGAGAAGACCCTTTATCACGCCGGGCGATTTCACGCCGACGAACCAGCACTGGATCGACCTGTTTACGCGTGATCGCGATCAGGTTGTGCGCCACTTCCGCAACAGTCTCATTGCGGCATCTGGCAGCACGCTGCTCGCCCTGATTATCGGCTCCATGGCGGGCTATGGCCTGTCACGTTTCAAGTATTATTGGCGGCCGTTAGGTTGGGACAATAACAATATTGCCTTCTGGATCATCTCCAATCGCTTCCTGCCGCCCGCGCTGTTTGTGGTGCCCTTCTTGCTATTGTATTCGCGATTAAACCTGATTGACACGCACTTGGGTTTGATTATCGCCTACACCATGTTTAACGTGCCGTTCGCGGTGTGGATCATGCGCGACTTCTTCAACAATCTCCCTGTTGAACTAGAAGAGAGCGCGTTGATTGACGGCGCCAGCCGTATCATAGCCTTTATCCTAATCGTCCTGCCGCTCAGCGCGCCGGGACTGGTCGCTGTAGCGATCTTCTCGTTTGTATTTTCGTGGAACGAATTCTTGTATGCGCTGATGCTGACGAATTTTGAGGCGATCACCATGCCCGTGCTTATCGCGGGGCAGAACAATACGCGCGGTATTCAGTGGTGGTATATCTCGGCGCTGACGCTGACCGCGGTCTTGCCAGTGGTGGTGATCGGTTTGCTGCTCGAACGGTATATCACGCGGGGTCTGGTCGCCGGAGCGATCAAGGGTTAGGCCAAACAGGGCGGTTTGTGCGCGCTGAGCGCCGCGTCGCTATCGGCGACGGCGCTCAGCGCGCCTATGGTTCATAGCCGCTGCGTTCTCAGTATGGCGAAACGCATACGGCTAGTTTGCCACTTTCTTTCTAACTGAGCCGCCATAGCAGTCTCCTATGATGGCCAGCCTAAAAGCAGAGATTGAAATCGTCTCTATCGTGCTACGCTATCTGTTATCTTATTGCGATGCGTAGAGTCACGCAATTGGGGGAGGCGCACACGCGCGCGCGTCATGGTCCGGCGAAAAAATCGGCATACAGCCGTTCACCGACGTAGCGATGGAAAGCAGCGCTGGCATGGCCGTCACGCTCGGAGACAATCAACGCGTCGCGCGGCCACGTCGCAGCGGCATCAAACAACTTGAGGACAGCGTCGTGATCGCGCGCCTCAAATACAGCCGCGACCCGATCGACATAGGCAATACTGCCGACTGGATCCTGTAGATTTGGGAAGATCACCACGATCAGCCGCGCCCCGATCGATTCAACATAGTCTGCAAACGCTTCCAGCTCAGCGCGATGCACCGTCCACACGTCAGCGCGATCGTACATGCCGTACTGCCAGCTCCAGTAATCGGGCTGGAAGCCAGCTGTGAAGCGCGCATAGATGAAATTGCCTAGATATGACTCGCGCAGCAAAGGCGGTGGCTGCGGGATGTCGATGCCGAGGCCAAGCGTGAGCGCCGCATACTCAATATCGTTCAAGAAATATTGCAAAATCACGATATCAGGGTTTTCAAGTGGAAATGCGCGCAGGATTTCTAACTGCTCCGGCGTGCTTGTCCCTGGCAAGCCGAGATTGATCACAGCATAGCCGTCGCCCAGTCGTGCGCCCAGCACGTCGCCGAAGCGATCGGCGGGATCCTCAATGCCCCAGCCAGCCGCGAACGAGTCACCGACGATCACCACGGTCGTTTTAGCTGCCCAATCCGTGGGGGCCCACTCCCGATCACGAAAGCCGAGCGTATTGGCTCGCCAGTATCGTTCAACCCAGCGCTGCGAGGCCAACCGTCCTTCGGTATCGACGTGAGCGAAACGAAAAAAAAGTTCGCCAGCCAGTAGGGCGAACCCAATTACGGCATAAGTGATCATAAGGCTGCGGGCCGCCCTGCGCGCGGCTGCTGACCAGCGCTGCACTGCCGTTCCTGCCAACAACGCCCCGATGGCTGCGAAGCTGAGTAGAAATGCCGTCACGAGTCTTGCGCCGGCTCCAGCCGTAGGATATCACCCTTGTAGTCCACCATGTACAGCTCTCCGGCTTCATCCTCTCCAAAAGACGAGATTTGACGACCGGTCAGCATCCACGGAACGTTTTGCCAGCGGCCGATGCGGTCGCGATACAGCGCCCAGACCTGCCCGGAGCAGTAATCTCCGAAGATGTAAACCCCGTGCAGTTCTGGCATCATCTGGCCGCGATAGACATAGCCGCCGGTCACCGAGCAGCCCCAGCCGTGATCGTAAGACACCACTGGCGCGATCATCGCCTCAGTCGGCTCGATGATACCCGTTGGCAGATCGCCCTCGATCGCATTCCAGCCGAAATTCGCGCCGGCTGGCGCATCAGCAGGTAGGAAGCTAATCTCTTCGCGCATCATCCAGCCAACATCGCCGATATACAGATCGCCAGTCGCGCGGTCAAAACTAAAACGCCACGGGTTGCGCAGGCCCAAGTGCCAAACTTCCGGCGCAAAGGCTTCATTGAGCGCATGCGCGTTATCGGGCGGGGCAGCGTAATGCGCGCCTTCAGGGGCGTTGTCCACATCAAGGCGCAAGATTTTGCCATGGAGATCGCCGGGGTTTTGCGACAGCCCAAACGGGTCGCCCTGATCGCCGCCATCTCCGAGGCCGGTGTAGAGATAGCCATCAGGCCCAAAGGCGACGTGCCCCCCGTTGTGATCGATGAAAGGCTGCTCGACCGTCAGGATAATGAGGCCGCTTTGGGGATCAGCGCGATTGGGATCTTCCGCGCTGACGCGATAACGGGCGATCACGGAATGCCCATCGAGATTGGTGTAGTGGACAAAAAAAAGGCCGTTCTTGGCATAATTAGGGTGAAAGGCCAGCCCCAGCAGACCTCGCTCGGTGTATGTGCCTCGAAACACGTCGGGCGGCAGCAGGTTAGAGAGATCGATGAAAGGCTCTGCCAACACCTCGCCATCTTGAAGGATCCAGATCGCACCGGTCTGCTCAACGCCGAACAGACGGCCGCTGCCGTCTCCGGCATGAGTCACGTAAAGGGGATTATCAAAGCCTGAAGCCACCACGGTCCACGTGTAGTGGGTGTGCGGGGGCGGCGCCACGCGCAGCGTAACCGGCTCAGCCGCCACGGTCGGTTCCGCGGCGGGCGTCATCTCCGGTTCAATGAGCGTTTCCTCGATCGAGAGCGCTGCTTCCGCTTCAGTGCTCATGGTCGGCTGGGGGGCCAAGATGAGCACGGCCACCAGCGCAGCGATGGCGATGAGCACGAGAAAAGACACAGCAAGGCCGCAGCCAAGCAAGTACGCTACCGTCATCCCATTTTCTTGTTGATCCATATGCTGAGTTTCCTGATTACGACTGGCATGCAATTTGCGAATTCTATCACTTGCGCTAAAATGAGAGCAAGATTTTGACTATTCTATCCTTGCGAGAGCAATCCCCGGTGTTCCCGAAATCGATCATCAGCTTGGGATTGACTGCGGCGGTCATCTTGTCCGCTGCTGCCTGCGCCGGCGCGCCCGCGCCGACGGCCACGGCTATCCCCACGCCTGCGCCGACGCCAGTTGCCAGCAACGCCGACTGGTCTCCCGTGATTCGGGAGTTTGACGGGGTCGAGATGGTGTTGGTGCCGTCGGGCTGCTTTATGATGGGCAACGATGATGGCCGCCGAGATGAACGTCCTGCCCACGAAATCTGCTTGGAGCGCCCGTTCTGGCTCGACCGGTACGAAGTCACGAATGCCCAATACGGCAGCGAAGGAGCATTCGGCGGCGCCGACCGGCCGCGCGGCAATTTGACGTGGTTCGAAGCGCGCGATCACTGCGCGGCGCGCGGCGGTCGTCTGCCTAGCGAGGCAGAATGGGAATTTGCCGCCCGTGGCCCAGATAGTTTGATTTACCCATGGGGCGATACGCTCATTGCCGACAATCTGGTTTTCGATCAGAATTCGAACAACGAGCTGGCTCCAGTTGGCAGCCGTCCGGGCGGCGTCTCGTGGGTAGGGGCGTTCGATATGAGCGGCAACGCCTATGAATGGGTCAACAGCCTCTACCGGCCCTACCCGTTCGACCCGAATGACGGCCGCGAGACGGCCGATAATACGACCGATCCGCGCGTCTATCGCAGCGGCTGGGGCAGCTATATCGACTTTGGCGTCAGCGGCGCGATCCGCTTCCGCGGCGCGCCCGACTCGCGAGATTGGTTCCTCGGCTTCCGCTGCGCGCGCAATGCGGAGGCCTAACTGGTGACGGGCCGCGTTCGAGCAGTTCTGTGGCTCGCCAGTGCCATCGGCGCGCTGCTGCTGGCGTTGGCCGCCGTCGACCTGCAGGGCGATCATCCTTTACTGCTGCCACTGGCTTTTCTGCTCGTCGCATTGACGCTCGCCTCTGTGGCGCTGGCGCCAGTTCGCGCTGCGCTCGCCGTTGCCGTGCGCTGGCTTCGTGCCCGCCCACTCCTCTACTGGCTCAGTATCTTGCTGATTTTCATCATCGGGGTGAGCTACTGGCTAGTGAACTGGCAGCCAACCAACGGCCGGCCGCTGACGGCCGTCGAAGGCGCTTATTTGTTCGGCTTGCTGTGGCTTCTGTTTTACCTGTTTTTCTATGACATCGATACCGCTCAAGTGCGCGCGATGGGCGCTCGGCTGAGCAGCAGCCGGCTCTCCGGCGTTATGGTTACCTTGACCACGATAACTGTCTTATTCTTTTTGGCAGAAGCCTATCTGCGCATCTTCTACATCACGACCGACGGTTACGGCTTCACCGCCATGAATTATCACTGGTATAGGAACTTCTACTGGGGACAGTACAATTCGGCCGGTTATCGCGATTACGAGCCGCAGCCAGATATCCCCGGCCTGACGCGCATCGCCATCGTCGGTGATTCGTTCGCAATGGGACATGGCATCAACGACATTGACGATACCTTCCCCCAGCTCTTACAGCAGGCGCTTGGCGACGGTTACGATGTCAATCTGATCGCACAGTCGGGGTGGGATACGGACATCCAGCTCTTCATGATCCAGTCTTATCCGTACCGGCCTGATGTCGTCGTGCTGTCGTATTATCTCAACGATATCGATTATCTGCTCGAGGATGCTGGTTTGCACCCCGACAGCCGATTTTCGTTTCCCGAAAACCCGCTGCTATCGTGGTTCATCCTCAATTATTTTGTGCCGAACTACCTCTACTACAACCTGTTGCAGTTTACATCGGTCGATCGAACCTCCAACCATCTGCTCGATCTGGTCAACGCCCATCTCGATGAACGCTTCTGGCCCGCGCACGCGCAGCATCTGTTTGAGATCATCGACTGGGCACAGCGCAATGAAGTACGGCTCATCTTGCTGTTATGGCCGCATATCACCGCACTTGAAGCGTCGCAGCCAGCGCTGGAGCAGGTAGGCGGGTTGTTTCGGGAACACAACGTGCCGGTGGTCGATATGACCGCGCCGCTGGCGGCTAACCCGGGGCCGGGCTTGATCGTCAATCGGTTCGACACGCACCCGGGTTTAGATGCGCAGCGGCTGGCAGCTCAAGCGCTGTACGAAGCGCTCGCTTACGAAGTGCTCGCCGCAGAGTCATAAAATGCGCGCCCAACCTCGATTGAGCGCGCGCGGGCTGCTAGCAGTCTGCTAGATGAAAGTGCGGCTCATGGATAAAAGCCGCGCGTCAGCAGAGCATCAGCGACACGATTGATGGCGAGAAGCTGGGCAGCAGTGCGCATGTCGACATTGTATTCTTCAGCGCTGTGTTCAGTGGCGTTATAAGCGCGCACTAATGCTCGTTGCAGCTGGCGGTATACCTCGTCTTCATCCCACGAAAACGCCTGCAAATCTTGCACCCACTCGAAATAGGAGACGATCACGCCGCCAGCGTTGGCCAACACGTCGGGGATGACGGTGATGCCGCGCGCGTTGAGGATATCATCGGCTTCAGGCGTGGTGGGGCCGTTCGCGCCTTCGACGATCATGCGCGCTTGCACCCGCTCGGCATTAGCCAGTGTGATCTGTCCCTCCATCGCGGCCGGGATCAAAACCTCGCAGGGCAAAGTGAGCAGTTCGCCGTTGGTGACAGGATCACCTTCATCATAGTTGTTCAGGCTGCCGCCACGCGCCAAGTGCGCGCGCAGCGCCGGGATATCGAGACCCTTAGGATTATAAATACCGCCGTTGACATCGCTGACGGCGACGATTTTATAGCCGAGCGAGTGCGCGTAACTGGCCGCGTTCGCGCCGACGTTGCCGAAGCCCTGAATGACCAGCCGGATATCTCCAAGCGTGATATTGCCCCAACGCTTGAGCGCTTCATTCATGACGAGGATGACGCCGCGGCCGGTCGCCTCGTTGCGGCCCAAGCTGCCGCCAATGTTAAGCGGTTTGCCGGTGACGATCGCCGGCACAGAATAGCCGACGGTCATGCTGTACGTATCCATAATCCACGCCATCACCTGCGCATTGGTGCCCATATCTGGCGCGGGGATATCGGAATGTGGACTGAGGATCGGGATTAGCTCAGCGGTGTAACGCCGCGTCAAGCCCTCCAGCTCACGCAGGCTAAGCGTCTTTGGGTCGACGACCACCCCACCCTTTGCGCCGCCATAGGGGATGCCGGCCAGCGCGCATTTCCACGTCATCCACATCGCCAGCGCGCGCACCTCGTCCAGCGTCACCGCCAAATTGTAGCGGATGCCGCCTTTTGAGGGGCCGAGCACGGTGCTGTGATGCACGCGGTAACCGGTGAACATCTCGATTTTGCCATTATCGCGTTTGACTGGGAAATTGACGGTAAATTCGCGCCGAGGGTAGCGCATGAACTCGATCACATCGTCGGAGAGTTCGAGATAACGCACAGCTCGGTCATACTGAGCAAGCGCGGTCTCAAAAGCTGAAGATTCATGCCCCGCACGCGAAGCGTTATAAGCGACGACCATAAATTTTGATCTCCCTGTGCTGGTCTAAGGCAGCACTGTCCAAATGAAATGAGCCAATTTCTATATGCGAGTATACTCGAAAAAAGACGATAAAGAAGTAAAAAACAGCACGTTATGTGCATAATGCATATCATTATGCCTTTTAGAACTATGCATCATATACAACACCCAATGGATCGTAAAGTTACGTGGGAACTGCCGGATCAGTAAAACACAGCGAGCAGCCGGCTTGCCCGCTTGGCGACCGATTTGCGACCATCGCCGCTGAAGCGTTCAAGACGCGGCTTGAGCCATGCCTGCAGCTCAGGATCGCGCGCGACCCAATGGCCGAGCACTGTACTGCCCCCCCGAGATTGGACACAGTGCTAAATGCGGTATCATAGTCCGTGAAAAGGAGTAGTTAGATAAGCAAGAGATGTAAGTTTACACTAGAGTTCAAAAGTCAGATCGTGTTGCAACTGCTGTCAGGTGAAAAGAGCATGGGGGAGCTGTGCTACGTGCCAGCGCGCCGATCGCTGTCATGCAGTACAGCTTGGAGCGGCTCGGATGATGAGGAGATCATCCGAGCTATTCAGCGCGCTGTAGACCTTGGAGTGACCTTTTTCGATGTTGGGCCTTACTGGTTTTAGTGAAGGATTTTGGTGAGGAAAATAAGGATTGGTGACACACTTCATAGGCCGTCGGATGCATATACGCAATCGCTGTGTGAATGCACTGACGATTGTAGAATATTTTGATAATCAAACACCGCAACCTGCGCTGCCTGCGTGGTCAATCGCTCCAGATCGGTGAACTCGGCAGCGCCGGGTATAGTGTCGTTACCGCGCCTGTCCCACGATTTTCCTCGATCGCTTGATAGCTCATGGCTGGCTCTGGCTGAACATGCTGATAGCTTTTTAGGATGACGCGCTCCGGCCACATGATTTTCAACTCGCGGCGCAGACGCTTGATCCCGGCATCCTGTTCATCGGGTTGTGACAGCGGGTGTATGTTGGCCGATGTTTTATATTTATACTCCTTGCCCCAGCAATACGCCATTTCTAGTTGATGCCCAGTTCGCGTACCAGTTCTGATACCGAGTTACCACTCGTTTCGAGCAGCTGTACAGCGTCGCAACGGAACGCTTCATGATCGGATCTCTTAATGTTTGCTCAAGGTCTTGCATCCTTCGTTCAATCTATGAAATTCTCACCATTTTTCCTCCACTGAATTGAGTACTGACCAGAACTATAGATGCTGCTGGATGTTTGCCAGCAGTCAGGACGATGATCGAGGATCTTGAGGCTGTGTGCTTAAATGCACAGGCTGTCCTTGGTGACGATAATTTGGTCAATGGCAAAGTTGGGCAGCTCGAGTGGGATAGTATTAATGGTCTAACTGTTCCCCAGTGAAAAATGACCCTAAGAGCATAAACTGCACTTTTTCCCTCAATTGCACAAAAAGTACAGATGCCCCCTTAAGTCGGCGTTGACATAAGGATGTCAGCTGCTGTTGTCTGATCGGTACCCAGGGCGCGAACGATTTTGCCGCGCAGGGCCGCACGGATGGCGGCGGTCTTGCTGGTGCCAATAGCCACGGCAATTGTGTGCTGGATTCGTCGGAGCTGGTCGATCGAAGCGGAAACCGTACGGTCATCCAGATCAGAGTGGATTGGCATGCCCTCAGCATCGTAGAACCGCGCGCAAATGGCGCCTACTGCGCCCAGCATTCGCGCCTGCTCTATCTCCAGCGGGGTCATGACGCCGTTCCTGACCATGGCTGTCTCTTCCGTGACTGCACCTACACCTACGATGGCGACATCGCACTGCTCGATGAGCTGAAATACACTGCTGACGACTGGATTGCTCAGAAGTGCCACGCGTATGATGGCATCCTGTACGATTGCCGGAGCATTGAGCTGGCGGGTGATACCACCCAGATTGCGCGCTACGGTACTGGCAACTTCAATCGGATGAGTGTACATGTCTGGCATACCTACCCCACCTACCAATGGCACCACCTGCACATTCAATGGCTGAGGAGCGCGCAGGCTGGTCGCTACAGCGGCAACGGTCATGCCATCCGATACACCGATGATCGAATCCTTATGGATGAATGTCCCGACAAAATCAGCGACGGCTCGCCCTAGAGATGCGCGGGTTGCTTCCTCGCTCGAGGCGCTGGCCACGACCACGGCCGCTTCTAGGCCATAGCGCTTCTTGAGACTGGCTTCCAACGAGGCAATGCGACTACCTGGATCGTGAATGCGTATCTCGACAATTCCCTGATCGCGCGCCTGTTTGAGCGCTCGGCTAACCGATGACACCGATATCTGCAATTGCTTCGCGATCTCGCGCTGCGACAAATTGTCTTCGTAGTGCAGGCGAGCCATTCTTACCAGAAGGTCGGTATCTCTTGTGTAGGTCATACGCATTCGCAGATCAAATGTGTTTGCTTACTGAGGATTCTAAAATTTTTGTGCTATGGCACCCAAAACGCGCCACATAAGCGCGCCAGCTTCTGATTCGCGTCGGCGCTTACTGGAGCAACCTATACAAATCAGCCAAGGTCTGGCACGGATCACCGTCGAAAACCCCGCGTCCACACACAATGAACTCAGCGCCACTGGCGACCACTTGTGGCAGCGTGGCCGCGCTTACCTGGCCATCGACCGCGATGATCGCATCGGGCACTATTTCACGTACGCGCCTGATCTTAGGCAGCACATCCGCTATGAACGTCTGCCCCGGATGACCCGCGTTCACCGTCATCACTTGGACGATATTAGGCGCCAGCCCCAGCGAGGCCAGAGACTGCGGCGATGTGCCAGGGTTCAGCGCCAGGCCAGCCAACGCCCCACTGGCCTGAATCTTACGCAATAGGTCTTCAGGCTGAGGCACGGCCTCAATGTGAACTGTAACGCTGATAGCACCGGCAGCAATTACAGCTTCTACTAGTTTCTGTGGCTCTACAGTCATCATATGCGCGTGATAGGCGCCAGCCGGCACAGCCTTATTCAAGTCTGCAATAAGCTGGATGCTAAGACCGATCGATGGTACGAAAACACCATCCATAATATCCACATGAAAGTGACGCGCTCCGCCTTCCCATGCTGCCCGAACGGCATCCTGAAGGCGACTATGATCGGCAGCAAACAGACTCGGCACGATATCAGGCACAGGGAATCGCTGGCGCCATCGTGTTGGGTCTGGCCTGGAACAGTGTGTGTGTAGAACCATCAGCTATTGATCCTATTGATCCATCTCGAATACTCTT
Organism: Aggregatilineales bacterium; assembly: GCA_046719065.1. Taxonomy (GTDB): domain Bacteria; phylum Chloroflexota; class Anaerolineae; order Aggregatilineales; family Phototrophicaceae; genus Flexifilum. The sequence continues at coordinate 222,604 of JBDNDP010000002.1, forward strand.
CCTGACCCCCCAATACCATAGGGCAAACGGATATTCTTCAAAGACAGAACACTTTGAGGAGATAAGCGTTATCACCACCTGCCATTTTTCGCTTGGCAGCAACGCCAACCTTAACGAAACGCTCTTGCTTAGGCAAATTCAGGGCGATATGGCGAAGCGTTGCCAAGTTTTGTGGGACTTGATCCTTGCAAACACACGACTCGTCTTCGCGCAAAGTAACATCCAGCACCCAGTGCAACCGATTCTCAATGTGCCAGTGCTCTCGGATCCGACGCAAGAAAACCCGTGCGCTGGCACGCCAACTAATGATGAAATAGCGTGTCTCAACGCTCGTTTGGCTCTCAAGGACGCGAACGGTCATCAGCTCAAGGAGGGTGATCAGCCGCAGCCAGTCGGTTACCTCACGCAGATAGGCACGATACTCAGGTCGGGCGACCACCCAACAGGGTCGTATCTCACGATGTTCGTGTCCTTCATTCATCTGCCCAGCGCTGTCATAGACCATTGCGGATAATTCTCCGCCTTGAAACGGTCGAATAAATCCTGTAAATCCTCGTAAAAGGTGCCTTGATTAGCCTTGACCGGAAGCAAATTTCTGCTCCACGCTGGAGAATAGCTCCGGCGGTGTCTGTTCTGCGTGGCTGCCGTTACGCAAATCAAGAAATCTCTCTGACAGTCTCGTTTTGCTTTCCCGTACTGCTCCACGTCTACCCACGTATCCGCTTCCTCAATCACCCCTAAAATCGTTATCGTGATCACGTTTATCAGGGGATGTTTTTGTTTGGTGCCTTTATCGCGTAGGTCTTCCAGTTGCGTAAATTAGCTCAGGCTGTTTGTTTTTGGAAACATCTTTGTTCCTTTCTAGCAACGATTTTCCTCCATTGAGCTTTCATATGCGATTGCCCTACCCCTTACCATTTTCTTGACAGCCATTCTGCTACCATGTTAAAGTCTCATAAATGCAAAAAATTGTCAACCTGAAAATAATTGCGAGAATTGGATGAATCTATTTAGTATTGGTTTAGATGTAGGTACTTCCAGCTTAAAAGGTCTGTTGGTTGACGAGCGAGGTACCGTAAGCGCCACAGCCGAACAAACCTATCCTCTGCATATTCCGCGCCCTGGCTGGTCAGAGCAGGACCCGCAAGACTGGTGGACCGCAGCACAGATCGTTTCGCGCCGCCTGGTTGCTGCGCTGCCACCAGGCGGCAGAATCGCGGGGGTAGGCTTGTCGGGGCAGATGCACGGTTCCGTCTTCATGGATGCCGCCGAGCAAGTGCTGTACCCGGCTATTCTGTGGAATGACCAGCGCACCGACACAGAATGCTCGCTCATCGAAGAGCTGACTGGGGGACAGGTGACCGAGTGGACGCTAAATCCGCCGCGTACCGCCTTTACAGCCACCAAAATTCTCTGGTTCCGGCGGCACCATGCCGCGCTCTATGACCGTGTGGCGCACATCCTGTTGCCCAAAGACTATATTCGCCACCAACTCACGGGTGAATTTGCCACCGAAGTCACTGATGCGTCTGGAACCAATCTTCTCGATGTGCGCAGACGGCGGTGGTCAACTCCCATGCTGGCCGCGCTTGATGTCCCGGTAGCATGGCTAGGGGACGTAGTCGAATCTCAGTCAATGACCGGGTCAGTCACGGCACAGGCGGCCTATCTGACGGGCATCCCTGCCGGGACTCCCGTGATTGGCGGCAGCGCAGATCAGGCCGCGGCGGCGATCGGCAGCGGCGTCAGCCGCCAAGGGATCACCTCGTTGACTATCGGTACCTCCGGCGTAGTCTATGCCCAACTGGGCGACGATGTTATCGTAGACCCAACTGGCGCTTTTCACACCTTTTGCCATAGCGTTCCGAATACCTGGATGATGATGGCCGGGGTGCTCTCGGCTGGCGGCTCTTTGCGCTGGTATCGCGATGTAGTCGGTGAACCAAAGTGGCTGACCATCACACAGCAGAGCCAGGATGCCTACGATCGCATCTCAGCGGGTGCAGCTGAAGTCCCACCCGGCGCCGAGGGCCTGATCTTCCTACCCTACCTGACCGGTGAGAGAGCACCCCATACTGACCCCAAAGCGCGGGGGGCGTGGGTAGGCCTGACAGCCCGCCACGACCGGCGACATTTGGCCCGCGCGGTCATGGAAGGTGTAGCGTTTGCGCTACGCGACCTGGTCGAGCAGTTGCGCCATCTGAATGTGCCAATTCACGAACTTCGGGTAGCAGGTGGCGGTGCCAAGGGCAAGTTGTGGATGAGCATCCTTGCCAGCATTTTGAATAGGCCGCTGCAAATCTGCACCACACCTGACTCCTCGGCCTATGGTGCCAGCATGTTGGGAATGGCACACGCACTGGGCGAAAACGTGGCTGTTCTCAGTGCTGAATGGGTGCGGACTTCCGGTGAAGTGCTGCCTGACCCGATCGCCGCGGCGCAGTATGACCAGTATTATCCGATCTTCCGGATGCTTTACCCGGCAACCAAGCCAGCAGTGCACCGGCTGGCAGATCTAGCTGATAAATATCAGAGCTCTTCCTGAACAAAACATGGAGCAGAATGACTTCACATGAAACTTTCTGCGGTCACTTCACTTTTCAAATATTACCCGCTGCCCGAAGCCCTGCGGACAATTGCCGAAGCGGGCTACGACGGGGTCGAGATCTGGGGCGGGCTACCGCACGCTTACACGCCGGATATCATGGAGAATGGCGTGCCGTCACCGACCATCGTGCAGAGCATCAGAGCGATGTTAGCGCAGTATGGTCTGAAGGGTGTGGCCTACTTACCTGAGCAGTGCTTCTATCCCGTGAATTATCTTATCAACGAAGCACCGCCTTTTAATGGCGAAAAACTGCGTCGTCGCAGTGTGGCCTATTTTAAGGACGCGATTACTGTCGCAGGCGCGCTGGAGCTGCCCAAGATGCTGGTCACAACGCCATTCTGGGGCTGGCAGCACGAAGACGGGCGTTTCGTCCATTCACATGCTAACCGAGCGCTACCGCTCGTTATCGACACACTGGGCGAACTGGCCGAACATGCTGCTGTGTGCAGTGTCACTCTGGTGCTGGAGCCGCTGACGTTCCTTGAAACCACCGCCGTCGAAACACTGGAAGACCTGCTCGCGGTGCTGGACGGCGTCAATTCGGATCACCTGGTCGCGATGCTTGATACCGGTCACATCAATGTGACCGCCACTGCTCTGAACGTAGACCCTATCGCCTATTTCAAACAGCACGTCGACCGGCTAGGTGACCGCCTGCAGCACATGCACATCGACGATAACCTAGGCGATACTGACGCTCATCTGAATCCTGGTGAAGGCAATTTCGATTTCAAGGCTGCATATGACATCCTAAAAGCTAGCGGCTATGATGGCTATCTCTCTGCTGAGCTGATTATGTTTGGTGCCAATCCTGTGCCATATAGGCCGCTGGAGGTGCTCAAGGCAACCCGCAAGCACATCATTGAGACATGGGAAGCCTGAAGCGATGACTTATTCAGTTGTACTGCGTGAGATGCTTGGACTGGCCGACGAGCTGCCGTTAAATGAAATCCCGGCCATTGTTCGCCAGCTGGATGCAGCAGAACGTCTTTACTTCTACGGTGTGGGGCGCTGCGGGCTGGTGGTGCGGATGTTCGCCATGCGCCTGATGCACCTGGGCTATACCTGCCATATTGTCGGTGATGTGACATCGCCTGCCGCACGTGCTCAGGACCTGCTGTTGGCGGCGTCCGGTTCAGGTATGACGGCGACGACGGTGCAGATCGCCGGTACTGCCGCTGGCCTAGGGATGCCGGTTCTACTGTTTACCAACAACTTGGCAGCGCCGCTGGCTCAGTCTGCTAGTCACACGGTGTACATTCCTGGCGTCCACAAGCAGGCCAAGATTTTTACCTCCCAGCAACCAACCGGATCGCTGTTCGAGCAGATGCTACTTTGCTTTTTTGAGGAGACCATTTGCTATCTCATGCGTGTTCGCCAGCTAGAAGGAACGGCGTTGATGGTGCACCATGCTAATCTGGAGTAAATAATATAGGAGGTAGGATCGACGTGTTGCCCAACTGACACCTGACAGATAGGCTTTTATAATTTTACAACAAGATACCATTCACTACGATAAGGAGCATGAATCATGAGCAAATTTCTAAGACTCGCTTTGGTCGTTGTGCAGATTATGCTGATTGGCACGGTCAGTCTGCAGGCACAAACCTTTGGCGAGTTACCCGATCGCACCATTCGCATTGGTTTTGCCGCGCACAACATCGACCTGCAGGCGCTGTTTGGCCAGCTACGAGAAGGCTTCCGCGAAACGCTGGATGAGGCCGGGCTGGATTACGAGTTCTTCCAAGCGGCGCCCGGCGCGAGCAGCGATCACGCCGGCATGGTGCGCATTCTCGAAGACATGGCGACGCTGCAGTTGGATTATCTGCTGGTCGGTCCCACTTCACTGGAACTTAACGAGCCGGGTTTGATGGCTGTGCGCGACTCTGGCGCGAAACTGCTCATGACCGACTATGAGCGTCCCGCCGATGGTGTACCCTATGAAGACGCCGTGTTGAACTGGGTTGTCTACAGCCACAGTGAAATGGGCTTCAAGGCTGGTGAATGGCTCATTGATCACCTGCGCGCGCAGGGCAACTTCAACCCCCGAGTCGTGCTTCTCTGGGGACCCGCCGCATCGGAAATCTCAGATGCGCGTGGTAATGGCGTTCTCAGTGCTTTTGAGGCTGCAGAAGATGTTGACGTCGAAATTGTGTACGAAGCTTACGCCGACTTCAATCGCGAGATTGCGTACACCGAAACTGAACGCGCGCTAGCTGCCTACGACTTTGATGCCATTGTTGCCCTCAATAGTTTCATGGCGGTCTCGGCCAAAGATGCGCTCATCGCCAATAACCGCCAGGACGACATCGTGGTAGTAGGCATGGGCGGCACGATTGACGAGCTGCAGGCAGTGGCCCTGCGCGAAATTGGCGCGGCGCCATTCCGCGATCCGCGTTCGATGGGCCGCGCTTCGGCGACGGCACTCCTGTTGCACCTGACCGGGCGCGAGAACGAGATCGTTCGCACTAACTACGCGGAAATCCCGGTGCTCGACTCGGCCTATCGCATTCGGCAGCACGTGCCTTCGGGCATGTTCGATGTAGTCGCCTTCCTGCAAGAACATTACGGCAACTAAGTCACGCCCAATTGGCTTAGTACAGGCATGCAGGCCGCTGCCTTGGGCAGGGGTCTGCATGCCAAGTTAGCTACCAAGATCGTTACGCATTAAGGTTAAGAAATCCATGATCGAAAACGACCAGGCCCTGTTAGAGGTGAGAAATCTACACAAAGCCTTTGGTGGAGTTCACGCCGTTAACGGCGTGAGCTTTTCACTGTATCCCGGCGAGATTGTCGCTATCGTCGGCGACAACGGTGCGGGCAAATCCACCGTGATCAAGATGATTGCGGGGGCATACAAGCGTGATGAAGGAGAAATTCTGTGGCAGGGCCAACCGGTGCATGTGAATTCGCCTGATGAAGCGCGCAAGCTGGGCATCGAAACCATGTACCAGGAGCTGGCGCTGGTCGGCGACCTCGACCCAGCGAGCAACGTGTTTCTGGGCCAAGAACCGATGCGCCTGCTGTTGGGCTTTATCCCAGTGCTGGACCGACCTAAGATGCGGCAGGAAACGGAACGACTGCTCTCGCGGGTCAAGATCACCCTACCCGATCTCGATACACCGGTGCGCCAGCTCTCTGGCGGCCAACGTCAGGCATCGGCCATCGCTCGTTTCCTGCGCAATGAGCAGGCAAAGCTCATCATAATGGACGAACCAACAGCGGCGCTGGGTGTACAGGAAACGCAGAAGGTGATTGAGCTCATCCGCCAGCTAAAGATTGAAGGAATCACGGTACTGGCCATCAGCCATAACCTGGAACATGTTTTCACGCTTGCAGATCGCATTATCGTGCTGCGTAACGGGCGCGTGGCCGGCATTCGAGATACACATACAACCAGCAAGCAGCAGATTGTGAGCCTGATTATGGGGGCAGAGGATTAAGCTATGACGACCGAGACCTTACAGTCAAAGGTGAGAGAGGCCACCGGGACTGAGAATTTCCTGCGGTGGTTGGGCAAGGTCAACCCGCTAATTTTCGTCCTGATCATTCTCTACATTGCCCTGGCTCTCATAAGCGACCGCTTCCTGGTGACCAATAACCAGATGAACATCCTGCGGCAGTCGTCAGTGTATCTAATTATTGCCTTGGGGCAGACGCTGGTTATCGCCAGTAAGGGCATTGATCTATCCGTGGGGTCGACCCTGGGACTCACCGGCTGCTTCATCGGGTTTCTACTCAAGGAGTGGGGCTTTCCGGTGCCGGTGGCGATCATGGGTGGCGTGCTGCTCGGGACGTCGATCGGTGTGGTAAACGGCCTCATTATCACGTTGATGAACGTGCCCCCGCTGATCGCAACCCTGGGTATGATGGTGTCGCTTCGCGGCCTAGTCCATTTCCTAATGCAGAGCAATTTCTTCGTACGTCTGCCCAACGAAATTATCTTCATCGGTCAAGGATTTGTTGGTCCGGTACCCATGCCTGTGATTATCTCGCTCTCCGCAGTCGTGATTGTGTGGTGGCTGTACAATCACACGCGGTTTGGGCGTTATGCAGCAGCGATCGGCAGCAATGAGCCTGCCTGTCGGCTGGTTGGCATCAAGGTTGATCACTACAAAGTCCTTATCTATGCCTTCCAGGGTGCATTGGCCGGTCTGGCGGCAGCGGTCCTGATTGGGCGCCTGAATGCGGCATCCCCCGCTCTCGGCGAGCACTACGAACTGCACATTATCGCGGCGGTCGTCCTTGGCGGCACGGCGCTTTTTGGCGGCTATGGAACGGTCTTAGGGACTTTCATCGGCATTCTAACGATCGGCGTACTCGAAAATGGCATGGTTTTGATCGGCGCAGACTTCCACATTCAGCGGGTTCTGATCGGCATTCTGCTTGTGAGCGCGGTGGCCTACCAGGGTTACCAGCGGCGGCGGCAGGGTACACTAGAGACGTAAGCCGTGTGGCGGATCGTCTTTCCCGCCAACAATTAGACAAGTGGATTGGGCGCCACCCTCACAAGTGGCGCCGCTACTTCTGCACATGATAATTTCATGGGTATGTTCCAAGCATAAAAGCTCTACAGAACAGCGTAGAGAGGAAAATCGTGGGATAAGCACGGTGAGGACGATATACCGGACGCTACCGAACTCACCGATCTGGAGCGCTTCACTACGCAGGCGGTGGCGCAGTTGCAATTTTTAACTATATCAAGATATTCTATATATAATCGTCAGCGCATTCACACGGTGATTGCATATATGCATCCAACGGCCTATGAAGCGCGTCACCAACCCTGATTTTTCCCGTCAAAAATCCTTGACTAAAACCGGTACGGCCCAAGTGATGCACCTGATGGCATTGGATGTGCGCAGGCGGACGACTTCATCATCAGAGCAATAGCACAAAAAGAGCTGATCAAGCTGCGTGAGATCGGCCAAGACTGTATCGACAGACGACTTCAAGCATGCGGCCAAGCGAGTAGTTGGGATGGCTGCCAATCAGTAATCAGCATGGATGCAAACGGTTCCGTCTCGGTCATCGCACGGCCTTCTCCCTGAGCAGTCCTAGAGATCTGCTTGGTTTCTACCTCGCAGCGTGACTTGCATTCAAGTAAGGCAGCAGATAACGCCCGGTATGGCTCTCAGGAACCAAAGCGACTTCCTCCGGCGTACCCGTGGCGATCACCCAGCCGCCGGCGTCGCCACCTTCAGGGCCGAGATCGATGATCCAGTCTGCCACTTTGATGATATCGAGGTTGTGTTCGATCACTAACACGGTGTTGCCATGATCGACGAGCTGCTGCAGGACGGCGATCAACCGTTTGACATCGGCAGCGTGCAGGCCTGTCGAAGGCTCGTCGAGGATGTAGAGCGTTTGGCCAGTGGCGCGCCGCGACAGCTCGCGGCTCAATTTGATGCGCTGCGCTTCGCCGCCGCTGAGCGTAGTCGCCGGCTGGCCGATCTTGATGTAGCCGAGGCCAACCTCATCAAGCGTTTTTAGTTTATTGGCGATGGCGGGGATATTGGCGAAGAACTCCAGTCCCTCGCTCACGGTCATATTGAGGACATCGGCGATGTTCTTGCCTTTGTAGCGCACTTGAAGCGTTTCGCGGTTGTAACGCGCGCCGTGGCATACATCGCAGGTTACATAGACATCGGGCAGGAACTGCATCTCGATCTGAAGCTGGCCCTGCCCTTCGCACTTTTCGCAGCGGCCACCTTTGACGTTGAAACTGTAGCGCCCTGCGCTGTAGCCGCGCACTTTGCTCTCGGGCAGCTCGGCGAACAGCGTGCGAATGGCATCGAACATCTTCGTATACGTGCCGGGGTTGCTGCGTGGCGTGCGCCCAATCGGGCTTTGATCGATGTTAATGATTTTGTCGATGTGCTCCAAACCCTCGATCCGGTCATGCGCGCCCGGCCGCTCGCGCGCGCCGTTAAGCACCTGCGCGATGCGCTTGTAGAGGATATCGACCATCAGGGTCGATTTGCCGCTGCCACTCACGCCGGTGATGCAGACGAGCTTGCCGAGCGGGAACGCTACGTCGATGTCCTTCAAATTGTTCTCGCGCGCGCCGCGCACGATGATGGACGCGCCGCTGCCTGCTCGGCGGGCGGGCGGCAGCTCAATGCGCAGGCGTCCGGCGAGGTAAGCGCCGGTCAGGCTTTCCTCAACCTGCATGACTTGTTCTGGCGTGCCAGCCGCCACCACCCGCCCCCCGTGTTCACCCGCGCCCGGGCCAAGGTCGATCAACCAATCGGCGCGGCGCATGGTCTCCTCATCATGTTCGACGACCAGCAGCGTGTTACCGAGATCGCGCAGCTCCATTAGGGTCTGGATCAGTTTACCGTTGTCGCGCTGATGCAGGCCGATCGAAGGTTCGTCAAGTACGTAGAGCACGCCGGTCAAACGGCTGCCGATCTGGGTGGCGAGGCGAATACGCTGCGCCTCGCCGCCGCTGAGCGAGCCGGCTGAACGCGCTAAGTTGAGATAATCGAGGCCGACATTGTTCAGGAAGCTGACGCGCGCCTCGATCTCGTTCAGGATCTGGTGCGCGATCTGCTGATCGCGCTCGCTGAGCAGAGCGGGACGGCCGCGACGCCCGCGCAAGTCAGCGATCCAGTCCTCGAGCTGGCTGATCGGCATGGCGACCACCGCGCTGATCGACTTGCCAGCGACCGTGACCGCCAGCGCTTCTGGTCGCAGGCGCTGGCCGCCGCACGTCGTGCACGGCACCTGCGCCATGTACAGCTCGATCTTCTCACGGATGTAATCAGACTCTGTATCCCGATAACGGCGCATCAAATTCGGGATGATACCCTCAAAGCTGGTCATGTACTCGCGCGACATGCCCGAGTTGTTCGTATAGCGCACCTTAATGCGCTGGCCGTTTGTGCCGTACAGAAAGACGTTTTGCTGCTCAGGCGTTAGCGAGCGCCATGGTTCGTCAAGCGGCACCTGAAACGCCTGCGCGACCGAACGTATGACGTTCCACGTCCAGCCGTTCGGATCATCGACACTCCAGCCATTGGCCTCGATCGCCCCCTCGCGGATGCTTAAATCGGGGTTGGGCACCAGCAGCGCCGGATCCATCTCAAGCCGAAACCCAAGCCCTTGACAATCTGGGCAGGCGCCTTTTGGCGTATTGAAACTGAAGGAGCGCGGCTCCAGCTCAGGCAGGCTGCCGTGCCCATTGATGCAGGCGAGGTGCTCGCTGAACAGCGTGTCGGTCGGCGGCTGCTGGGACAAATTGTTCAGGATCAGCAGGCCGTCTCCCAGCTCCAGCGCAGTCTCGATCGCGTCCGTCAGGCGAGTCTCGGCATTGGCTGCCTCTTCCGACTGCGGATCGGGGTAGCGGCGGATGATCAGACGATCGACCACGACCTCGATCGTATGTTGGCTGTAGCGATCAAGCGTGATATCTTCATCAAGCTCGCGCACGTCGCCATCAACGCGGACTCGCGCGAAACCAGCCTTGCGCAGATCGTCGAAGACTTTCTCATGGTGGCCTTTACGGGCACGGATGATTGGCGCCAAGATCTGCACGCGAACGCCTTCGCCTTCAGGCAGATCGCGCGCTAACGCCTTCACTTCATCGACGATCTGCTGCGCAGTCTGCGCGATGACTTCGGCGCCGCATACTGGGCAGTGCGGCACGCCGATGCGCGCGTAAAGCAGGCGCAAATAGTCGTAAATCTCGGTCACCGTGCCAACCGTTGAACGGGGATTGTGGCTGACGCCTTTCTGATCGATCGAGATCGCGGGGCTAAGCCCTTCGATCTGGTCAACATCTGGCTTTTCCATTTGGCCCAGGAACTGACGCGCATAAGCGCTCAGGCTCTCGACATAACGACGCTGGCCCTCAGCAAAGATCGTGTCAAAGGCCAGCGATGATTTGCCAGAGCCAGATAAACCCGTGATGACAACCAGCCGGTTGCGCGGGATCTCGACATCAATATTTTTTAGATTATGTTCGCGCGCGCCGCGCACGACGATCTTATCTTGCGTCATGGGCACGCCAGCCCCTTTTTCTTACGACCATTTGTTCGATTATACGAAGGCCCTATGGAATCACAATAAGAGACTCTATCACCAAATGATGAATGGGGCGTGAGATGTGAGCGCGGTGCAGTTCAAGCGCCATCAGCCCCGATGCGCCTATTCTGAAGTATGATGGGGCGGTCACTCGAAGCTGACCGTCATGCTGAGGTTTACGATTAACTTACGTCCTCTCGCCTTGTTTTTGATCGGGGCGGCGCTGTCGCTGCTAACGCTGCTCATGATCATGGCCTTGCAGGTTGTGCGCGATCCCGCACCCGCTGCAGTGCATGAAACGACTGAGGATGTGTCGATCGCATTTGCTGCTCGGCGAACGCACTCCCTCTTTCCCGGCGACTGTCTTGAACTGGTTTGGGCTGTGGATGGGGCGGTAGCGGTCTGGATTAATGAAGCGGCCGTTCCAGTCGGCGCAGGCGACCGCCTGCACTGCGACGGCACACCGCCGGCGATCCGCGTCGAGCTGGCCGGCGGACGCATATGGGAGACTGAACTGCCGCGAACCGCGCTGTTCGGCACGCCAGCCGGGTTGATGCTGCTGGCTGCTGTGCTGGGCGCGGGGCTGTCCGGGCTGGCGCTGCTCGGCGCTTTCGACGCGGCGCATCTCGACCGTTTTGAACGCAGGTTCCGCCGGCCCGAGATCGCTTGTGCGCTGGCGTTCAGCGTGGCGGTGAGCTGGGTTTTTGCGCTTGACCAGTTCACCAATTCTCTCAACATCCATCGCTACGTGTGGGATCATTATCATTACATCGACATGGCCGAGAACGGCCTCTCTGGCAATCTCGGTCTGGTCGCGCCTTATGCTTACCGGCCGCTAACCCCACTGCTGGCCGGGGGTCTCGCTGATGTGACGGGCCGATCTGTCATCGCTGGTTTCCGCATTATCGCTTATGCCGGCGCGGTCGCGCAGCTCGTCCTCGCTTTTGTGCTGGCGCGTCAGTTCACGCGCAAAACATGGGCAGCGTTGGTCGTCATGCTGGTGACCGGCCTTTCGACGTTCAACGTGAAATTCCTGTTGTTCGATATCTACCGGCCTGATCATCTCGCTTTCCCGCTGATCTTGATCGGCATGATGGGTCTGCTGCGCCGTCAGTACTTGATCGTCGTGATCGCAGCCGCGCTGGGCGTGTTGGCGCGAGAGTTTGCGCTGCTGCCAGCAGCGCTGCTGGGCTTCCGTTTGCTGCGCCAGTTTGCAGCCCGGCGCGACTGGCGCGCGCTGCTGGGCGCAGTCGGCGCAGCAGCAGTGATGGCCGCGGCCTATCTGCTGCCGCGCCGCGCGATCGCCGTGGCACGGTCGTCGCAGTTGATCGATGTGGCGAGCGGCGGGCTGGCGGGCATCTTTCTCAATAGCGCGCGCTGGTTCAACCTGCTGCTGGCGACGGCGATCAGCCTGCTGCCGCTGCTGCTCGTCATTACGCCGGCGCGGGGGGGGCGGTTATGGGTGCGGCTGGCGGGGCTGCGGGCCGAACTCGCGCTGTACTGCGGTCTCACGCTGGCGCTGGGGCTGGTCGGCGGCACAGACCTGCCGCGCTTCACCGTCTATTTGTTCGCGCCGCTGATCATCGCGCTGGCGATTTTGCTGGATGAAGGGGTGCACCCGCTCGAGATCGGTTATCTGCTGCTGGCGACAGCGGCCTTCAACCGCATTCTGCTGCCCGTGCCGATGGAGAGCCACGAGGCCTATCTCGATTTTTACATCGCCTTCGACGATCGCATCGGCCCCGTGACGTGGATGCGCAGCGCGGAGCTGATCGTCTGGGTCATAGGCGCGGCGGCGCTGCGGGCGCTGCTGCGCCGCCCGCGCCGACAGCTGGCAGAAGACCCGGCCGCCGGTTCAACCCAGCCCAAAGCGAGCTAGTTTAGTTGGGGACGCGCGTCGCCTCTGGGGTGTGGCTAGGCCCGGGCGTCATCGTATAGGTCGGCGTGAAGCTGGCCGCCAGCACTGTCGCCGTCGCCGGCATATCGGCGCGGGCTTCTGTCAGCGCGACATCGCCCAACCAGCGCACGACCATCACCCACGTGCGGCCGGGTTTCATCATCATCGGCGTGCCGTTCCCATAAATGACCTGCAGAGCAGTCCCCGGTTCGCTGCCGCACGGCGAGGTGACCGTATAGCCTTCAGGCGTAGGGGTGGGCGGGTTATCACCCCAGCGGCGATCGCACGGGCGGCGCCAAAAGCCTTGATAGTAGACCCCGTCGCGCATGAGATAGGCACGTCCCTGATCCCACAAGTTAATTTGCTGGGAAGCGGAGCGGCTCTCTTCCTCAAAGAGATCGGGGCGTTCCTCGTGCGGCACTTCGATGATGATCAAGTTATCGGCCCAAAGCTGCTCACCATCGGCCGCGTCAAAATGCGGCAGGCCATCGGTGAAGCGCACATAGCGCTGGCGCAGCGGGTCCCACTGCCAGCGCGCATCGGTGCGGCCGTACCAGTTGACGAAGATGTCGTTGGCGACCAACCCGCCGGGATCGGGCGTATCATTGAATGCGAAGCCGCGCGCGCGCAGGCCTGTGTTGATGCCGCGCCGTTCGGCGCGCTCCCAAATCATCTGTGTGTTGACATAAAGGGTATGCTCGAAGACGAGACCATCGCCCGGGTAACGGCAGAAGCCAGCTTCAACGCAGTTGTCGCCAATCGAAGGGGAAATGACGGCGCGCGCCCATTCCTGAGACAGGATAATGCGCTGCACGGGCTGGCTGGCTCCCGAATAGGCAAACAACGCTTGATACATCGGGACAAGCTCGATATCGAGCAGACGGCCGCTGCGCACTGGGCCAACGTGAGTGGGCGCATTATTGCGGTAAATGGCAGCCAAGCGCGTCACACCGCCCTCGACTTCATACTCATAGACGACATCGGCTGCGTTGACGCCGCTTTGTGGGCGCACAATGGGCGGGTAGTTTGAAATCTTGACGATCAGGTTGCGCCGGTTAAAAGCTTCTTCACTGGGATAGGGCTGCCCTGTCAGGGGGCTGACGCCTTCGGGATACCACAGCGGCCCGATCGGTGTTGGGGTTGGCGAGGGCGTGAGCGTGAACGTTTCCGTCGGCGTGAACGAAGGAGTCGGCGTCAGGCTTGGCGTTGCCGTCATGCTGGGCGTGACGGGCAGTGTAGGCGGTTCGGTCGGGCCATCGCGCATCGGTGTGTTGGTGGCAAAGACGACCGGCCGTGGGGTGTTGGTGCCGGGCAGCACAGCCTGAAGATGCACTGGCACATTCTGGCTAGCAGCGGCCAATAGCACGGCCGAACTGATCAGCATACTGCATAGCAAAGCGAACAGTGCTGTCCTTCGCATAGGATTCCCTGTGACCGTTCAGTTCTTTACGCAACAATGCCCGCAGGGGGCATTGTTGCTTATTGAAGTATACGACTCGCTCGGCGCGTTGCACAGTGTCGATCGATCGACGTAGAGCAAGCGTAGGGCATAGTGGTATACTGGATGCGTTCATTAGAGTGTAATCCGCAATCCACCAAAAATTCTGTCAGGAGTATTACGGTATGGCTCGTGCGCGGCTATTGATCGCTTATGCACATCCCGATGACGAGAGTTTTGGCCTTGGCGGTTTGATCGCGCGCTACGTTGAGCGCGGCGTCGAAGTTGGCCTGATCTGCGCGACCAATGGCGACTGCGGCACTGTCGATCCAGCGCTGCTCAAGGGTTACCAATCTGTAGCCGAGCTGCGGCTCGCAGAACTGGATCGGGCTGCCGCGGTGCTTGGCCTGCATAAGGTGTATAAGCTGGGCTATAAAGACAGCGGCATGAGGGGTTCGGCGACAGCGCAGGATCCAGCCTGCCTGTGGCAGGCCTCGCAAGCGGAGGTCGTCCGCCGTGTGACGGCGATCTTACGCGAATTCAAGCCGCAGGTCGTCATTACGTTCAATCGCTACGGCGGCTATGGCCATCCCGACCATATCGCCATTCAACGCGCGACGACCGAGGCTTTCTACCGCGCCGGCGATCCCGAATACCTAATCGAGCAGCTGCCGCCCTACGCGCCGCAAAAGCTCTACTATTCCGGCATTCCGACATCGATGCTGCGCTGGCGCATCATGATTGCGCGGCTGCAAGGCCGCGACCCACGCCGTTTAGGGCGCAATCATGACGTCGATCTCGCGGCGATCCTCGATCATCTTGAGCCGATCCATGCGCGCGTCGACATCCGCGATTATCACCGCCAGTGGGATGCAGCCAGCGCTTGCCATGCCAGCCAGCTGGGCTCAACGCGTATGCCGGGTTTGCCACTGTGGCTGCGCCGCCGTCTGTTCACTCACCAAGGGTTCACGCGCATTTACCCGCCGCCGGCCGTCGATCGCGTCGATGAACACGATCTGTTCGACGGCGTCACCTTCGCGACGCCGGACGTCGCCCCTGTGCCATGACCGACCCCTCCGAACGCATCGACCGGCTGCTCGATGCGATTGAGCTGGTCAAAACGGGCAGGCGCAGCGATGCACGCCTTCTGCTGCACGATTTGATCCGCGAAGACAGCGATTTTGAAGACGCGTGGTTGTGGATGAGCGTCGCGGTTGACTCGCTCGATCAGGCGTCCGTTTGTCTCGACAATGTGCTGCGCATTAACCCCAATAACCTCGAAGCAGCCAGCGCGTTGTTCCGCATCCGCGTCCCAGAGATCGAAATGGAGCAACGGCGCGCCCGGCTGCGTTTTTATCGCGACCTCACCCTCGCTGCGTTGTGGGTCATCATCCTGTGCATCTTGTTCGGCGGGCTGTTTACCTTCGCAGCAGCGTTTGGCTAAGCGACCGATTCGCCTTAGCCGTCGCTTAGATCGAGCAACGGCGCGGCATGCCGCCCAACGACCGCCTGCCCTTCCGGGCTTTGTACCCAAGCTACGAACGCGCGGAAGTCGGTCTCTGGCTCATCTCGCCCGACGACATAGATAAAGGCGCGCAGCGGGTAGATATTGGCGGCCACACTGTTCTGGCTCAGCGATACACCGTCGATCATCAGCGCGCGCACGCGATCGTCCAGAAAGCCCATCGAGACGTATCCAATCCCGCCGGGTGTTCGCGCGACGCTGCGCACCATTGCTTCACTGGTGGGAGCGATCCGCGCGCCGGGCGTGATCGGCCGGTCGCCTAGCACCAGCAGTTCGAATTCGGCCCGTGTACCCGAACCGGCTTCGCGGCTGAAGACGGTGATCGGCGCATCGAACCCAAAGGCCGACCAATCTTCGATGCGTCCTTGATAAATCTCGCGAAGCTGGCCGGTGGAGAGCGCGGTCACTGGGTTGTCTGGGTGCACAATCACGGCGATGCCATCTTGACCGATGGGCGCAGCCCACAGGGCGAGATCGTCCTCCAGCGGAAGATGGTTGCTGATGAAATAAGACATTTCGCCGGCCAGCAGCCGTTCAAGCAGGGCCGCATAGTTGCCCGATGCGAGTTCGAACGTGATCGCTGGGTTCGCTTGATGATAGCGCATGGTCAAATCGGACGTGAGCGACAGCATGGCATTGGTGGCATACAGTCGCAGGGGGACTATCTCGGTCGTTGGTGTAGCAACTGGCACGACCGGCGCGCTGCAGCTTACCAGAGTAAAGGCCACGATCGCTAGCGTTCGGCGCGCACGCCCCATCTCATTGATCCGGATGCCCTAAACGTAGGCGGTGCGCAGTGGTGGAGGCGGCGATGTGTTCAATGTGATCGGTGTCCTTCATGCGGGCTGTAAATAACGCTCAAGAAACTGGTCAACATAAGCGCGCAGATTACCTTGAAGAATGGCGCTGCGCATTGCAGTCATATGCCTGATCAAAAAGCGGATGTTGTGCACGCTCAGCAAATAATGCGCCAGCAGCTCGCCGGCTTTGACCAAATGGCGCACATAAGCGCGAGAGAATTGGCGACAGCAGACGCAGTCACAGGCGGGGTCGATCGGCTGGTCGTCGCGGGCATGCTGCAAGTTTTTCATATTGAGCGTCCCATCAGGGGTAAACACCGTGCCGTGCCGTGCGATGCGAGTCGGCAGCACACAGTCGAACAGATCGACGCCGCGCAGAACGGCTTGGGCCATATCATCGGGCGCGCCAACACCCATGAGATAGCGCGGCTTATCTTCTGGCAGCATGTCGACGCACTCATCGAGCACGGCGTACATCTGCGCCTTGCTCTCGCCGACGGCCAGCCCGCCAATGGCATAGCCGGGAAAACCGATTTGCCGCAGCACGAGGCTCGATTGTTCGCGTAAATCAGGGAAAATGCCGCCTTGTTGAATGCCGAATAATGCCTGCACAGAGTCGTCGGGGTGCGCTTGGCGGCAGCGCGCCGCCCAAGCGTTGGTGCGGGCGACGGCCGTCATGACGATCTCGCGATCGGTGGACACCGGGCATTGATCAAACGCCATGATGATATCAGCGCCTAAGTTTTGCTGGATCGCCATCGAACGTTCAGGTGTGAACCGGTGCTGGCTGCCATCAAGGTGGCTGCGAAAAGTGACGCCATCGTCGTCAATACGGTTGATCTGCGCGAGGCTAAAAACCTGAAAACCGCCCGAGTCGGTCAAAATTGGGCCATCCCAAGCCATGAAGCGATGCAGCCCGCCCAGTTCTGCGATCAGATCAGCGCCGGGGCGTAGGTGGAGATGGTATGTGTTGGCCAGCACCAGCGATGCGCCGATCTCGCGCAAGTCGCGCGGTGGAACCGCTTTGACGGTCGCCTGCGTGCCGACCGGCGCGAAAACCGGCGTCAGGATCGGGCCGTGGGGCGTGTGCAACACCCCGGCGCGGGCAGTTTCTTGCGTTTTTAATCGCTCGAAATAGAATGACATAAGCGTTCCAATATAAAGGACTGACCGATTATAGCAAATTGTTGCTGCTCTCGTTGGTGACATGATTAGCCTCTACGACATCCTTGAGGCCGCTAACGGCCAATTGTTTGGCGAGCCGGGCGCGCAGTTGTTCACAAATTTCTGCGTTGATGCTCTGCGCGCCGAAGCTTCGAACCTCTTCGTCGCGTTCAACGGCGGGCGCGGAGATATTCATCGAGCGATGCGTGAGGCGGTTGAACGAGGGGCGACTGGCTTGCTAGCGACGCAGCCTCCTGAATTCAACACAGAAGGCTTATCCGTCATCCTCGTCAAAGATCCGCTGGCTGCGATGATGCATTGGTCGCACTATATGCTTGGGCGCCACGATGTTCAGATAATTGGCATCGCTGGGTCGTCTGATAAAACGACCATTGTCGAAGCGGTGCGGCGCGTGCTAGCAACGAGCAGGACTGTGCTGGCCAGCAGCGGCGAAGAAGCCGGCCGCTTGTGCATCCCGATGACGCTGGCGCGCCTGACAAACGAGACCGAGATCGTCGTCATCGAACTGACTGCTAGCCAACAAGGCGAGATGGCCGAAATGGTAGGGGCGATGCGCCCGCATGCGGGCGTGATCACCCAGCTCGGCTTCGGCGGCAGCGAACGCTTTGAAACGCCTGACCAATTCGCTGAAGAAAATGCGCTGCTGCTGGAGTATCTTTCGCCGGGCGGCTTGGCCGTCCTGAATTATGATGATGACCGTGTGCGAGCGCTGCGCACTCGCACGCGCGCGCAAGTTCTGACCATTGGCATTGAAGGTTTTGGCGCCGACCTTGTCGCGCAGAACATCGTCCTCGGCCCCACGCGCACCGGCTTCGATCTGCGCATTAACGATCGACGATTTGTGGGGCGCTGGACTCCGCTGCTAGGCAGGCATTCGCTTTACAGCGCCTTGGCCGCGCTGGCGGTGGGGATGCATTTCGGGATTCCAGTCGAAACGGGGCTGCGCGCCCTATCTGAGCTTCAGCCGCTGCCGGGGCGCATGCGGCCGTTCAATGGCGTTAACGGCTGTCTTGTGATCGATGATTCGTGCGATGCCGATCCCGAGTCTGCTCTCGCTGCGCTCGACTGGCTGCAATCGATCAGTGCTGGGCGCCAGCGAGCGATGTTTGTGCTCGGCGATATGGAAAACCTCGGCGCGAACAGTTTGCGCGGGCATCGATTAGTGGGCCAGCGCGCAGCGGAATTCGCGAGCTTATTCATCACCGAAGGATCGGATGCTGCGCAGGCTGGAAGGGCGGCCATTGACTATGGCATGAGCAGCGCTGCCGTGGTCATGACGCAAAGCACGCAGGATACAATCGCCTGTTTGTTCGCCGATGGTGGCCTCACCGTCGATGATGTCGTGCTCGTCAAAGGCGGGCCGATGGCGCGAATGGAACTGGTTACCCGCGCTTTGTTGGCAAACCCGGCCGACGCTGCGCACCTGCCGCGGGCGCATCTGCTCGCCGGCAGCGTGAATGTCAGCCGTTCCCAGCAGTCCACCCGTTCAAGCTGGATCGAGATCGATCTCGATGCACTGGCGGTCAACACACAGATGGTGCGGGCGCTCATCGGGCCGCATGTGAAGCTGTTCGCCGTCGTCAAGGCAGACGGCTATGGTCATGGTGCCGTGGGTGTGGCGCGCACTGCACTGCAAAATGGCGCTGATTTTCTGGCCGTCGCCTCGCTGGCCGAAGCGCTTGAGCTGCGCGAGGCCGGTATCGAAGCGCCAGTGCTGGTGATGAGCTATTTACCGGTGCAAGGGGTGCGCTTGGCGTTACGCCACAACATCACAGCGACGATCTACGACCTCGACCAGGCTTATGCCTATGACCGCGCAGCGCGTGAGGCGAGCGGCCGGCTGCGCGTCCATGTCAAGATCGATACGGGGATGGGGCGGTTAGGCATTCTCGCGAGCGAAGCGGTGGCGGCGTTCCGCAGTCTGATCATGCTCTCCTCTCTTGCCATCGAGGGCATCTATACCCATTTCTCATCCGCCGATAGCGACCCGGACTATACGGCATGGCAGGTTGATGTCTTCAAACAAGTGCTGCTGTCGCTGCGCGCTGGCGGCTTGTCGTTCAAGTTCATCCATGCAGCCAATTCCGCGGGGATGCTCGCCTCAGCTGAGAATCACTTGGGCGGCGTGCGCGTCGGCTTAGCGTTATACGGCCTGTCGCCTTTCGAACAGCAGCCGCTTCCCGCCGGCTTCCGGCCGGTCTTATCTTGGAAGACAACGATCGCACAGGTGAAAGTGCTGCCCGCCGGTCATCCCATCGGCTATGGCAATACGTATGTGACCGAGCGCCCAGAACGAGTCGCTGTGCTCCCGGTCGGCTATGCCGACGGCCTGCGGCGCGCGCCTCAGCACTGGGGCGGCGTGCTGGTGCATGGGCAGTTCGCGCCCATCCGCGGCCGCGTCAGCATGGAAAAAACGGTCATCAGCGTCGACCATATCGACGCGGCAATGCCGGGCGACGAGGTCGTGCTGATCGGCGAACAGGGTGGTGCTCGCATCACAGCGGATGAAATCGCCGCCCGGCTGGGCACGATCAGCTATGAGGTATTGTGCAGCGTGCTTCCACGCGTGCCACGGCGCTAACTAGGCGGCGTCTTCAACCATCACCTGCCGAATGTGGTCCACCATGTTGGCCACGCTGGTTCCATAGCGGAAAATGGCGCGCAAACGCCCTTGAGCGTCGATCAAATAGGACTGAGTCGTATGGTCAACCGGGTAATTGCCAGTGCTGCCTGCATCTTCGTAACGACGTTCGAACTGCAGACCATATTCCCCAGCGATGCGATCAAGCGTTTCGTCATCGCCCTGCAAGCCGATGAAGGCCGAATCGTAGCGCGCCAAGTAGGTCGCCAACCGCTCTGGCGTATCGCGTTCTGGGTCCACACTGACGAAGACGAAGTTGATCGCATCGGCATCTTCGCCGAGGCGTTCTTTGATGCGGCGGTACTCCATCAGCGTGAGCGGGCAGAAATCTGGGCAGTTGGTGTAACCAAAGTACATGAGCGTATACGCGCCTTGCAGGTCGCTTAGGCTAAGCGTGCCGCCGCGGCTGGCTGGAAAAGCGAAATCAGTCAGCGGCATGGGCGGGTCAACCGGCATGATGCCTTGAACAGTTGGTGCGAAGGTTGGCGTTGGCGATGGCGCATTGAGCGTGTCGCGCAGGTTCAAGACCATGACCAAGGCCAACAGCAGCACGCCAATCAAAAAGACGCCGAGCAGCAGCATCCGTGCGCTGCTGCCAGTTTGATTGGGGGCAGTTTCACTCACAGAGAAGACTCCTTAAAACTCGGGAGGACGTTCGTCATGCGATAATGGTTGCGGCTTATTTGTGAAAATCTTATCATAGAACGAGCGTGTTCTCTATAAGGGCTGGCTGAATGTGTTGAGCCCATTACCCATCGGCCCCGTGTGCCCGCATAGACTTTGGAGGTAACAACAGCGATGCGGAATTTCCAAACGCTTGACCAGATCGATTATGACGAACAAGCGCAGGTCATTCATCTCACAGCGACGGAAGGAGGCCAACTCAACCCGCGGCTGGCGCTGCGCGTGGAGGGAGAGCATATCGCCCTTTCCGCGAGCTGCGGCCCGATCGAGATCGCGCTGCGGCCGCGCACGCTGGAGCTACGCCGTCAGCTTAAACAGGTACAGCCTTCCGAAAGCCTGCTGTCGGCGCGCAACGTCGGCACAGCCCAGGCTTATCTTGCGATCGCGCTGCGCCCAGATGGTCGTTTGGTTCTACGCCCAACCATCATTGCCGATGCATACGGCCACCTCTGTTTCAACGTTGAGCTGACCAACGCAGCCCGTGAGCGGCTGATCGAACTGCTTGGCTAAGCAGCCCTCTTGAAAAACTCAGAGGCTTGAGAATCGACCGGCCACGCCCTATAATCCCAGCGTCTGCGTGCAGGAGATAGCCCGTTGGGTGACATTTTGCGGTTAGCTTGGGAGCGCTTCAGCATCGTTGCTGCGATCGTCGGCGATTATCAGGGGCGCTTCATCACCAATGTGTTTTTTTACACCATCCTGCCTCCTTTTGGCATCGGCGCGCGGCTGTTCAGCGATCCATTAGGGCGCAAGCGCAGTCAGCCGTCGTGGCTCGAGCGCGAGCCGGTCGATAATCAGCTCGAGGCGGCCAAACGCCAAGGGTAATTGCAATGTACATCCTCGGTATCTCATGCTTCTATCATGATTCGGCGGTGGCGCTGCTTAAAGATGGCGTATTGGTGGCCGCGGCGATGGAAGAGCGTTTTTCGCGCAAGAAGCACGATAATTCTTTCCCGAAACGCGCCGTCGAATTTTGCCTGCGCCAGGCTAGCATCACGGGCGCTGACCTCGAGTATGCCGTTTTTTACGAGAAGCCACTCGTCAAATTTGAGCGCATCCTGCTGACGACGCTCGGCGAATATCCCCATACGCGCAACGTTTGGCGCGATGCTATGCTCGGTTGGATGAAAGAAAAGCTGTGGGTCAAGAACATCATCCAGCGCGAGGTAGGGGTGCGCTACGACCGCGTTTTGTTTTGCGACCACCACATGAGCCATGCCGCCAGCGCCTTCTTCGCCAGCCCCTTTCGCGAGGCTGCCGTGCTCACTATCGATGGTGTGGGCGAATGGACGACGACCACGCTCGGCAAAGCCACTAGCATTTGGGAGGGAGACCCACCGGACACGAACAATGGGCGCGGCAATCGAATCGACCTGCTGTATGAAGAACGCTTCCCCAATTCGATCGGCCTGCTGTATTCGGCTTTCACCGCTTGGCTTGGCTTCCGCGTAAACAACGGCGAATATAAAGTGATGGGCATGGCGCCTTACGGCACGCCGCGCTATGTCGATAAGATCTACCAACTGTTCCAGCAGAACAGCGAAGATGCCAGCTTCCGCCTCAATCTCGACTATTTTGATTTTCATCGCTCGACCGAGCGAACCATTAACGACCGCTTCATCCGTCTTTTTGGCGAGCCGCGCCCGCCAGAGTCTGACTTCTTCACGATGGCGACTAACCCAGAGCGGGCTGGCGAGCGCGCCGCGATGGAGCGCAACCAATACTACGCCGATGTTGCCGCCAGCATTCAAAAGGTGACGGAAGACGCCTTGGTCGCTGTCTGCAATCATCTGCACCGCCTCACGGGCCTGAACAAACTGGTGATGGCTGGCGGCGTCGCGCTCAATACTAAAGCCAATTATCGCCTGCTCAACGAGACCCCGTTCGAGGAGATCTATATTCAGCCCGCTGCCGGCGATGATGGCGGGGCACTCGGCGCGGCTTTGTGGGCTTATCATCTGGTGCTCGGCCATCCGCGCTCGTGGGTGATGCCTCATGCGTACTGGGGCGAAGGCTACAGCGATGGTCAGATCCGCGATTTCCTGAACAACAAAGGCGCTCGTTTTCTGTCTTTTGACGACAATGACGAGCCGATGCTCGACCTGCTCGCTGAAGCGCTCACCCGTAAGCAAGTGATCGGTTTCTTCCAAGGGCGTTTTGAATGGGGGCCGCGCGCGCTCGGCAACCGCAGCATTCTGGCAGACCCGCGCAGCGAAGCGATGAAAGAAGTCGTCAACACCAAGATCAAGTTTCGCGAGCCATTTCGCCCGTTCGCGCCGGTGATCCTGCGCGAGCGCGCAGCCGAATTTTTCGATTATCCGGGAGTTGAGGCCCACGAAGCGCCGCGTTACATGCTGATGGTCAGCCCAATCAAGCCGGAGAAACAGGGCCAGATCGAGGCGGTTTGCCACCAAGGGACGGGGCGGTTGCAAACCATCGAACGCGAAACCAACCCGCGCTACTATGGGCTGGTTGAACGCTTTGGACAGCTCACCGGCGTGCCAGTGTTGTTGAACACCTCGTTTAATCTTCGTGGCGAACCGATCGTCAGTTCTCCAAAAGATGCGTGGAACACCTTCCAACACAGCGATATCGACATTCTCGTATTGGGGCCGTTCGTCGTTCAAAAAGACAAGTGAGGACGCAGACGTATGCGCGATTTGATCGCTCGACTCGGAATTTGGGGAGAACTGCTGCAGTTTCTGTGGCGGCGCAAGCTGTACTGGCTGCTGCCGATGATGCTGGTGCTGGCGGTGGTGGCCGCCTTGATGATCTTATCAGCCAATCCGGTGACCGGCCCGTTCATCTACTCGCTGTGGTGAGGGCATGGACTCGCTCTTGACGGCGCTTGCGATCGGCGTCAGCATTGGCTTGATCGCCGGCATTTTCATCGCGCGGCGTTCAGCGCGCGAGGCCCCAATCTATGGAGGGCTGCCGGCGCTGGCGCTGCATTACGTCGGCGCCTCGTTATTCATCAGCTCGCTGCCTACGGCGCTCACTTCGCTGATCCTCGGCCGTGGGCTGCTTGGCGCGGTGACGGCGGCTTTCACCTGCGTGATCGCCAGCTTAATCACGTTCATCGTCTTTGCAATCGTTGAAGCCCCTGCGCGCGCCGCCCGCGCTCCGCAAGAAGAGGAAGGCTGGACGGCCGAAAAAGCGCGGACTTCGGGCCTCTAGGTCGCGTCTTCAAAGACAGCTCGCAGCGCTGCCCCACGCCAGTGTGCTGGTGCGGGACGGTTTGCTATTTCTGATCCACGCTTGGGAGAGTTATTTGAAACTTGCTAGACGGATAGTATAATGATCCCATAACCCATTGTCCGCGGGAGAACTGAGCGTTATGGTTCCAGATAAGCCAGGGCTGGAGGAAACCGAAGAACTAGGGGCGGGTTCTTCGGTGGGGGAAACCTCTGAGCCAAACCTGACCACGGCTTCCACTGTCGCCGAGCAAATACCCGAAACCCTTAGCGAGCTAGTATCTGCGCATGAAGCGCCAGCAGATGAGCGTGAAGCGGCGCAAACTCATGCCGAAGTTGAACACGACAATGCCGCTGCCCCAGCTGAGGAACTAGCCGGGGAAGTACAAGTACCGGTAGAAACTGTCGAGACAGCCGCTCGCGATGTGGCCGAACAGCCTCATACCGAAGAAGGATCGGCAACCGCTGAAGAAGGGCAGGGCCTTAAGCGGGGTGATCTGGTTGAAGGCGTCATCGTCGAAACGACACCCACCGCCATCATGGTCGATCTGCGGGGCATGGGCGTCGGCGTGGTGCCCAGCCACGAGCTTGAACGCATGAGCCGGCAAGCCCTCGAACAGATGAAAGTCGGTGAGCCGTTGGTGGTCTATGTCGTCAACCCGCATGACCATAATGGGCGCATCATCCTCTCGATCAACCGCGCAATCGAAGAATTGGACTGGCAGCGAGCCGAGGAATATCGCGAGAGCCAGCAGGTTTATGAGACGCGCGTGGCTGGCTACAACCGCGGCGGCCTAATCGTGCGCTTCGGACGCCTGCGCGGTTTCGTGCCGCAAAGCCAGATGAGCGTCGAACGACGGCGCGCCAGCACCGGCGAAACCCCGGAGGAACGTTGGGGTGGCATGGTCAACGAGGCGATCGTGGTCAAGGTGATGGAGGTTGACCGCAGTCGCAACCGTTTGATCCTATCCGAGCGATCGGCAGCGCGCGAGTCGCGCGAGAAGCGCAAGGAGAACCTAATCGGCCAGCTCACGGTTGGTGAAGTGCGCGAGGGGCGCGTAGTAAGCCTCGAGGACTTTGGCGCGTTTGTCGATATTGGCGGCGCTGAGGGATTGGTGCATTTAACCGAACTTTCATGGCAGCATGTCAATCATCCGCGCGATCTCCTGCACGTGGGACAAGAAGTGCGCGTTGAAGTCATTAGCATCGACCCGCAGGCCAAGCGCATCGGGTTGAGCATGCGCCGGCAGGAGCCGGACCCGTGGGACATCGTCGCGACGAACTACACGGTTGGCCAGCTGGTGCAAGGCACTGTCACCAAATTGACAAAGTTTGGCGCTTTCGCACAAGTCTTTGATATGCCGGAGATCGAGGGGCTAATCCATATCTCTGAGCTTTCCGAGCAGCGCGTTCAGCATCCACGCGAAGTGGTGCAGGAAGGCGATAAGCTTACGCTGCGCATCGTCAAGATCGATGTCAAAAATCGCCGGCTGGGGTTGAGCTTGAAACGCGTCAACTCTGCCGAGTATCTTGATCTCGACTGGGGTGGTGGTGAAGAAGGCGCCTAGCGAGACGGTAGGGTAGTCGTTGGCGGCAGCCTACCTGTGAGAACGCTGGAAAAATTCATGAAGATTTCTTACACTTTTTTTGCATACTTAGTGCAGTTATTCTAGTGCTTCTAACCTAGAAGCTGAGTTGGTGTGCTATAATTTAACGAAGCTTATGGAACACATAGGCCGTCTTTTACTAGTTTGAGCTGGTCTGTTCCACAAAACCCGATTGACCGGCCGCGGAGGTAGTTATAGCGTGGCGAATAAGATGGAGCGCTTCACCCAGCGTGCTCGACGAGTGTTAAGTTTAGCGCAGGATGAAGCGGAACGACTTCAGCATAATTACATCGGCACCGAGCACTTGCTGCTGGGCCTAATTCGTGAGGAGGGCGGCGTCGCTGGGCGCGTGCTGCGTGAACTCGGGTTGGATCAGCGGCGGGTGGAAGAGTTAGTCGAACGGATGACCCGCGCGACCACGCGCACCAGCAGCATTCAGCCTGAGCTTTCGCCCGGCACTAAGCGCGTGCTCGAGCTGGCTGTCGACGAAGCCCGGCGCATGGGGCATCATTATATCGGCACTGAACACCTGCTCCTGGGTCTGGTTCGCCTAACTGAGGGGGTGGCGATCGACATTTTGAAGCGTCTGGGCGTTAGCCCAGAAGAGGTGCGTCGCTCGACGCGCCGGGTATTACAGGAGAGTCCGGTGCAATCCAAGGAACCAAATCAGGAAGAACCGCGGCCTCGTCCTCGCCGTCCTTCTGAAGGCAAGACGCCGCTGGTAGACCAACTGGCGACTGATTTGACTGCTCTCGCTCAAGAGGGTAAGCTCGATCCAGTCGTGGGGCGCGAGACCGAAATTGAACGGGTGATTCAGGTGCTCAGCCGCCGGCGCAAAAATAACCCGGCGCTGATCGGCGAACCCGGCGTTGGCAAAACAGCGATCGTCGAAGGGCTGGCGCAGCGCATCGTCAACGGGGAAACGCCCAAGCCGCTGCTGAACAAGCGCGTGCTTCAGCTTGATGTGGGTTCATTGGTCGCCGGCACCATGTATCGCGGCCAGTTTGAAGAACGTCTCAAGCGCGTGATCGAGGAGCTTAAATCCTCCGATAGCATCCTGTTCATCGACGAGGTGCATATGCTGGTCGGCGCTGGGTCGGCCGGCAGCAGTGTCGACGCGGCCAATATCTTGAAACCGGCCCTCGCTCGCGGCGAGCTGCAGTGCATCGGCGCGACGACGCTCGATGAGTATCGCAAGCACATCGAAAGCGATGCTGCGCTTGAACGGCGCTTCCAGCCGATCCTCGTATCTGAACCGACGATCGAAGAGACGATCGAAATTTTGCAGGGCATCAAAGTGCCCTATCAAGATCATCACAATGTCGAGATCACCGACGAGGCGATCGAAGCGGCGGCAAATCTTTCCGCCCGCTACGTCCCCGACCGCTTCCTGCCGGATAAAGCCATCGACCTGATCGATGAAGCTGCCGCCCGCCTTCGGATGTACAAAAGTCCAGAGGCAGCGCAGGTGCGCCGCGCCGAGCAGGAGCTGCGCCAGATCGAGGACGACCTGCGCCTGCTTGAGGAAGACGGCATCGCCGATGCCGAGTTCGAGCGGCTGCGCATGCAGCGCGCGACCGTCGAAGAGACGCTAGCATCGCTTAAAGCGAACTGGAATGAGCAAACGAAGCAGCCGCGCTTAAGTTCCGAAGACATCGCTGAGGTCGTCGCAATGTGGACGGGTATCCCGACGATGCGCATCGCCGGTGAGGAGAGCGCCCGTTTGATGCACATGGAAGAGGCGCTGCACAAACGTATCGTCGGCCAGCACGAGGCGATCGCGGCCATCAGCCGCGCTGTGCGCCGCGCGCGCGCCGGCATGAAAGACCCGCGCCGGCCGATCGGTTCGTTCATGTTCCTCGGCCCTACCGGCGTCGGCAAGACTGAGCTGACGAAGGCGCTGGCAGAATTTATGTTCGGCAGCGAAGAGGCGTTGATCCAGCTCGATATGAGCGAGTTCATGGAGCGTCATTCAGTCGCACGGCTGGTGGGCGCGCCCCCTGGCTATGTCGGCTACGAAGATGCCGGCCAGCTCACCGAAGCGATCCGCCGCCGCCCCTACAGCATCGTCGTTTTCGATGAAATCGAAAAGGCGCACCCAGAGGCCTTCAACATGCTGCTGCAGGTGATGGAAGAAGGCACGCTCACCGATGCGCGCGGCCGCCGCGTCGATTTCCGCAATTCGATCATTGTGATGACCAGCAACATCGGCGCTGATACCATCAAGCGCGGGGCGGTGCTCGGCTTCAATGCTCCGCGCGATGAGCAGGTCGACGAAAAGCAAAGCTTTGAGGAAATGCGCAAGAACGTGACCGAGCAGCTTCGGCGCGCCTTCCGGCCGGAGTTCCTCAACCGCGTTGATGCGACCATCTTCTTCCGCTCGCTGACGAAAGACGAGATCAAGCAGATCGTTGACCTTGAGCTGAATAAGGTGCGGACGCGCCTGATCGAACACGCGATCACGCTTGATTTGACGGACGAAGCGCGCGACTGGCTGGCCAACAAAGGCTACGATCCCGAGTATGGCGCGCGCCCGCTGCGCCGCTTGATCCAAAATGAGGTTGAGGATCGCCTATCGGATGGTATTCTCTCCGGCGATTTCCAACTTGCAGGCGTCGTCCGTGTGACAGCGCGCGATGGTGAGCTGGTGCTCGAAGCCGTTGAAGATGAAGCGCAGGATGCAGAGTTGGAAGCTCCCGGCGTTTGATCAGCAGCTTTGCAATAGTGCGTTTTTCGGCTCGGTTCAAACGAACCGGGCCGTTTTTTTAGCGCGGCTGGCCTAGCTTGGGAGGAGTATGAGGTTAGTCCTCGCCACGGCTTTTACGCCGCTCGTTGAACTGCTTCAGGCCGTCCCAATCGGTGCGGGCGGCATAGCTGGCCTGTTCCACCCATGAGAGATAATTGGAGACGACGCGGACATTGGCCGCCCGTAAAATCGTCAGGATTTGTTCCGTGTTTGACTGGGCCAGCTTCTCGAAGGTGTCGATCCCGGCTGCGCGCAGGGCAGCCGCACTCTTAGGGCCGATGCCGTCGATGCGCGTCAAGTCATCTTCTTCGGCAACCAAACTCGGCGCAGGTGCGGCCGAGACCGCCTCGTCCTGCGGCAGTTCCGGGCTGATCGCCCGTTCCATCTCTTCGATCTTCTCTGGATCATCCATCGGCACCGAAGTCTCGCTTTCATCGGGGGGCGGCGGCGGCGCTGGCTGCGCCTCGATGGCTTCGCGGCGGGCTTCTTCGTCAGGCTGCGAGATGGGTGTGGGTCTCGGAGCAGGTTCGGTTGGGATCTCCGGTTTTTCTTCTGGGATGAAATCGGTCAGCGCGTGTGTTTCGATGGCTGCAGGGGTCGGGCTAGGAAGATACTCGCGATAGCGCGGCGCTTCTAATTCTGCCGCCGTGCTCGCCGGCATCGATGCAGCAGCCGAGCGCGGCCGATAAGCGATAGCCACAATGCCAAGCACGCCCAACACCAGCACCGGCCACCATTCGAGCAGCGGCGCCGCCGCGACGGCTTGGTTCGCGGCGATCAGGACAGCCGCCAGCAGCAAAAATGCAGCCAGCAGCATCCGCGCCGAACGATCTATCGTCATGATGATTTCCCCTTCAATCGGTTGTGATCGATCTCTATTAATATGCAGATTATAAGCCTAACCTGCCTCAAATCAAAGGACTGCACGGCAAAGAGGATGGTGAGTCGCAGCCCGACGAGATATAATCTCAGTTGAAATTGAGCAAGTAATCAGGGAACCAATGTCGCGTACTCTTTTAGCTTTTGGCCTAGTCATCGCGTTGGCGGCACTGGCCGGGTGCCGTCAGTCGGCGCAGCCCACCCCAACGCCATCGACTCCCGTTCAGATCGAGTTTGCCGTGGAGCCAGAGCCAGTGACGACCGGCGGCGCGGTGCTGATCATCACGGTGACTGACGAGGCGGGCGAGCCAATTGAAGGGGCACAGGTGGCTGCTCGCGGCGATATGAACCACGCAGGGATGCGGCCGGTCTTTGGGGAATCGACGCAGGGTGAACAGGGAGTTTACTGGGTACCGTTTGAGTGGACGATGGGCGGCGATTGGTTTGTCGATGTCACGGTCACCCTGCCGAACGGCGAGGCCGTCACGCGCCGCTTTGAACTGACTGTGCGCTCATCATAAATGCGCAGAGGGTAGCGATGGAGCTGTACTGTTAGCTCCATCCGCATCCACCGGCTGAGGCGTCCTAGTCGAGGTGCTGCAGCGAGTCGACAGCGGGCTGGGCTATCATGTTCATCTGCTCGAAACGCACGGAATGATCCGTTTGGTTGCAGTTCAATTCCTGTCGGGCGCGGTGGAGAAGAAGTATTATATTATTAGGTGGCCGTGCGAATGTTTGTTATCGATCGCGCGCTGCTCACGCCTAGTGGGCCAAACCCTATCGATACGCTCGATCGAACCCTCAACGGCGCGCTAAGCCAGACGATTGAAGACATTCATCGCAGCGCTGCGCTCAATGTGATCGATCTACAGGCTATGCCGCCCGATCCTAATGCTTGTTGTGCGGGCGCAATGTATTCTGGCTCAAGCGTAAGCAAGCGCAGCGCTCGCACGAAACATTGTTCGAAGTGATGACGCTGGCCCAAGACGGGTTATCACTTCACAGGTCATCACTTCAATGGGGCACGGGCCTACGGCTTCGCTGTAGCGTTCTATCCCGGCGCATTTACAGAGCTGGCAAGTTCTAAAGAGAACGAAACTGCACCGAACAAAGCATAATCGCTAAAATCAAACCAAGTTTTGACCGTATCATCATCGATTTTCAGATAGGATCGGAGGAAAAGTGCTGCTCGGAGAGACGCCGCGCGTGCCTCGCACTCAGCTAGTCCTTCCTCGTTCACCCCGTCGCCTCGATCGTTTGACCCGATCGCTGCGTGCGGTTTGGCGCGACACATCGGCGCTGTGGCGCGAATTCCGTGTGCCGATTACCGTATTCCTCGTCGCGCTGTTTGGGGGCGGCTGGCTGTATGGTGAACTGCTGGTCATCGCGGGCTATGATCGCATGCCGTATATCGATCTCCCCTACATCATGCTGGCGCTGATGGTGCTGGAGACGGTGACAGACATTCCAGAGGAGCCGTATCTGGTCTTTTTCTGGTATTTGATGCCGGTGCTGGCTGTCTTCATCATCGGCCGCGGCGCGATCGATTTTGTGCGCCTGTTTTTCAATCGCAGCGAACGCCGCAATGCTTGGAGGGAAGCCGTGGCTTCAACCTATCGTAATCATGTCATCATTCTGGGTGTGGGGCATGTGGGGCTGCGCGTGCTTCGCACATTGGTGCATATGGGTTTTGAAGTCGTGGCGATCAATCTAACGGCTGATGAAGAACTCGAAACCGAACTAAACACCCTCGGCGTGCCTTTGATCGTGGCCGATGGGCGGCAAGTGCTCACGATGGAGAAAGCTGGCCTTTCATACGCGCAGGCGCTGGTGATTTGCACCTCAGACGACCATCTTAACCTAGAGGTCGTCATGCGCGCGCGCGAGTTAAACCCCGATGTGCGCATCGTCGTGCGTATGTGGGATGGGCAGTTCGCTCGCCAGCTTCGCCGTTTTATGAATGTCGAGGCCGTGTTAAGCGCTTCCGATTTAGCCGCCCCTGCCTTTGCGGGCGCGGCAGTCGGCGTTGAGATCGCCCAAACGCTGCGCATTCATGATGAAGACTACAGCATGATCCGGTTGACCATCACGCCGGGGTCGTTTTTGGCCGGGCATACGGTGGGCGAACTGCAAGTTCAAAACCGCGCAGATATCGTTTTGCATGAACGCGCTGGCGACGTCAAGGTTCACCCGGCCCACGATATTCGAGTGGATGTGGGCGATACGGTTGTGATCTTCGCCAAGCACTCGCGCATCGTCGATATTGTCGCGCGCAGCAAACAGCGGTGAAAAGCGTTCAGCGGGCCGGCTTGTGCCCAGCAATTATGACGTGATGATGGTCGAAACTGGCATCCGCAGTGCCGACGCAGCGTGGGTTAAGCCAGTCAGCGGCGGCTTTGGGCGCCTGCGCCAGCAGCACATGCAGGTGAACGAGAGTCTCTTCGTCGACCGCCTGCATGCGCGCCCATTCGATGAGGGACGCTTTTCGGCGAATATGTTCGCTGCGCTCGACGGCCAGCCCCGCATCAAGGAACATGCCCTCCCATGCGTAGATCGGAAAGGCGCATTGATGGCTAGGGTCGCGCAGCGTCTCGAAAGCGTTCACATAATCAGCGGCGCGTTCATCGTCAGGCACAATTTGATCTTGCACAACCAACCGGCCTCCAGGCTTGAGGACGCGCACACTCTCGCAAACGAAACGAAACGGGTCAGGAAAGTGATGCGCGGCGATGCGGCAGGTGACGAGATCGAAGGCAGCCTCCCTGAACGGCAGGCGTTCTGCGTCGGCCAGCGCATAGCCGCTGGCCCTCGCGCCCTGTTCGGCGTGAAAGCGGCGCGCGGCTTCGAGCATGGCATACGTCAAGTCGGTGGCAACCACAGCGCGCAGGTGCGGCGCCAATTTGAGCGCGGTGTGACCACCGCCGGTGGCAATATCGAGCGCCAGCCAGCCGGGCTGCGGCGCCGCCATATCCAGCAGCAGGTCAAGATCGGCGCCTTGCCCATGAACGCCGCTGGCCACATAGGCGCCGGCGAAGCGGCCAAAGCGCGCTTGGCTGTGCGATTTTGCTTCATGCATCAGGCGGCACCTCCATTCGCGTTTGCTGTGCGCCTCCATTTTAATCAATATCGCTGGTTTGTAGGCGATAATCAACCCCCATGATCCTGAGCGCTGAGCAGACACGCAAGCGAGCGCTCGCGCTCGGTTTCGACCGAGTCGGCATCGTGCGAGCCGCACCCTCGCCAACCCTCAGCGCTTACCTGCGCTGGATCGATAAAGGCATGCATGGCGAGATGCGTTATATGGCCCGGCCCGACCGGCAAGCGCGCCGCCGCGACCTAAACCTTATCGTGCCAAGTGCTCAATCGCTACTGGTTGTGGCGCTTGACTACGGAGCGCAAGTGCCGGCCGCCCTGCTCGAAGATCCGCGCCGCGGCCGCATTGCTGCCTACGCTTGGGGCAGCGATTATCATGATATCATGTCGGAACGACTGGAGCGGCTGGCCGCGTGGTTGGCCGAATGCGGCAGCGTGACCGGCCGCGTCTATGTCGATACCGGTGCGATCCTCGAGCGCAGCCACGGCTGGATGGCCGGTCTCGGTTTCATTGGCAAGAACACCATGCTGATCCATCCGCGCCGTGGCGGGACCTTCTTCATCGGTGAGATCGTACTGACTGCTGTCTTTGACCACTACGACAGCCCGCTGCGCCCCTCGATGTGCGGCACCTGCGCGCGCTGCCTCAGCGCCTGCCCGACTGATGCCTTCCCACAACCCTACGTGCTGGATGCACGCCGGTGCATCAGTTATCTGACGATCGAACTGCGCGGCGCGATCGACCGGACGCTGCGACCCGCGATGGGGAATTGGGTGTTCGGCTGTGACCTCTGCCAAGATGTATGTCCCTTTCAGCGCTTCGCGCCGGGCGCGACGGAGCCAGCGCTGTTGCCGGTCGATGTTGACCGGGCTGCGCCGCCTTTAGTCGATCTGCTGGGGCTCGATCAAACAAGGTTTAAGGCGCGTTTTCAAGGCACGCCGCTTTACCGAACTGGACGCGACCGGCTGGTGCGCAACGCCTGCATCGCGGCCGGCAATGCGCGCGACCCGTCGCTTCGGCCGGCCTTGATCGATTGCCTCGATGATGAGTCCTCGCTTGTGCGCGGGCACGCAGCATGGGCGCTCGGGCGCATCGGCGGGGCGAGCGATGTGCTGGCCGCGCGTTTATTGATTGAAAACGACAACGACGTGCGCGCCGAAATTGCGGCTGCGATCGGGTAAAATGATCGCGCTGGCTGCGTCCATATAGCAAGATGTAGCAAAACGAAAGACATCGATTTAGGAGGCGTTATGAATACACAGTCGAAGACCTTTCGCGTGCCGAACATCGGCTGCGACGGCTGCGTGCGGACGATCGTCAACGAAGTGGGCGCTATCGAAGGAGTGACCAGTGTGCGCGGCGATGCCGCCAGTAAAACGGTCATCGTCGAGTGGGGCGCCCCCGCGACGTGGGAAGCGATCTATGCCAAGCTGGTCGAGATCGACTATGCGCCTGAAAGCGCGTTGATGCCTTGACGCTCTGGTCGTGCGCCGGCGCGCGCAGCCGCGAGGCGCAGCGCCAGCCCTGCCTGAAGCTCAGCTCTTGCCGGCGGCGCGCGCATTATAGACGAGTGCGCCGCTGGCGGCAAAATCGCGATAAACGGCGAGCGCTTCTTCATGCAGCACATTGTTAATGAGCTCGATGCCGCGTTTTGCCAGCTCTTGATCCCATGCTGGATGGATCGGCCCCTCATCGAAGCCAGTGATCGCTTCCAGTTCTGGCCCGCTGCCAGCGATCGCTAGTGAACGAATGCCCGACCAAAGCACAGCGCCGTAGCACATCACGCAGGGCCGCCAGTTGACGACGAGCTGGTACACTGGCATACCCGGCCCGCCGAGATCGTAAGTTCCCAACATCTTTTGGGCGAAGGATAACGTCGTCACCTCGGCGTGAGCAGACGAGCAATTAAGCGGGACGACCCGGTTCACGCCAATGATGATGCGGCGGCCGCTGTCGCGTTCGAACACCCCAGCTGCGAATGGGCCGCCCGTCCCCTGTTCAAAGTTTAAGCGCGAGAAACGAATGACGGCGGACATTCGTTCCTCGAGTGATGGCATGAATTCAGGCAGACGCTTGTTCTCATCGATCGCCCAGTCTGGCAGCGTCAGCGTAACTTGGGTGAACTCGGTCAGCTCGGCCATTTAAT
This sequence comes from Aggregatilineales bacterium, assembly GCA_046719065.1. GTDB lineage: Bacteria > Chloroflexota > Anaerolineae > Aggregatilineales > Phototrophicaceae > Flexifilum. The sequence goes on from JBDNDP010000002.1 coordinate 257,076, forward strand.
ATCCCTGCTCAGGCGGCATTTCATTCTTCTTACATAGTGTAACATTCATGCGACGCAGGCGCACGCGCTTCGCAATCTAGGATTCTTTGGCGTGCTGCGCCGATGCGATCAGCCGGTCAATGACGCGCATATTGGCGATGGCATCCGCCGGCGGAAAGGCGGGCGGGCGATTGTTGAGCAGCGCATTAGCAAAATCTTCAACCATCAGTTGGTAATGGTCTGCTTCGGGGATGACATATTCTTGATACGAGTCGCCGCGCCAGTGACGAATGACGGTATCTGAATCATAGTTGACGAAGGCTTCGGGCACGACTAACCGGCCTTCAGAACCGCGCACTTCATAACAGTGCGTGCGCTGGCTGCGCAAACTCGCATCGAAGTGGCCGACGATGCCAGAGGGGAAGCGCAGCACGCCGGCGATCACCTCATCAACGCCAGAACGTTCGCCGAAACGCGCGAATGCCGCCGCCCCTTCCGGCTCTTCGCCGGTGAGGAAGCGCATCACGTTGACGCAGTAACAGCCCACATCCATTAACGCACCGCCGGCCAAGTCTTTCTGCAGGCGAATGTTGTTTTCGCTGGTGACCGGGAATGAAAATGTCGCATTGATCACATGCGGCTCGCCGATCGCCCCCATCGCAATCAATGCCTTGACGCGCTGGTGCTGCGGGTGGAACCGGTACATGAACGCTTCAGCAAACAGGACGTTGCGTTCGGCAAAAGCGGCGACCATGCGCGCCGCTTCGTCGGCATTGCTGGCCAGCGGCTTCTCGCACAAGGTTGGCTTGCCGGCCTCGGCGCAGCGGATGCTCCATTTGGCATGCTCGCTGTTTGGCACGGAAATATAGATCGCATCGATATCGGGCGCGGCGATCAGTTCTTCATAAGTGCCATAGGCGACCGGAATCTGCAAACGAGCCGCGAAGGCTTGCGCCCGCTCCAGCGTGCGGCTGGCGACGGCAGCGACGACGCCATTGCTCGATTTGCGGATCGCCGGGATGACGCGCTTCTCGCCGATTCTGGCGGTGCTCAAAATGCCCCAACGCACTGGCTTGGTCATGCTTGATTCTCCAAAACTTGCTCGTTGTCATGATCGCGGGTCTTTTCGCGCTCTGCGCGTTCGCGCAAACTGCTGCATTGCCCCTGCAGCGAGAGGCCGGGACACATGCCTAGCCTGCTGACTTAGTTTACGCACCAAGATGCCCTTGCGCAATCAGCGGAAACCGCGCCCGCAACTCGCGCGCTTAGCGCACGTTGAAACTGGCCGCCAGCTTCTACCGATCGTCCGGATCGCGCTCGTAGCTGCTGCCGCCGGGCTGCATCGTATCGCCATAGTGCGTAAAATGCACGTCGTCGTAAGCATCGCCGAGCTCGCGATCTGGCTCGACCGGCACATCAGGGGTCACGCCATCAGGCACAGTCAGGTCATCGCTGCGCTGTGCGCGTCTCCACTGGATCTGTTCTGAGGCTGCCCGTTCAGCCTCCAGCGCGAAACCCTGCCAACCCTCGCGGCGCCACTCAGCCGCGCGCAGGTCAATATCGACCGGGTTATGTCGATTCATCATGTCTTGTACTGCCTCGACCTTTTCGTCGTCGACCACGACAGACAGCAGGATGCTGCCACGGCGCACTCCCTCAGCGAAATAAGCCGCTTGATCGGGACTGGCGCCCATATCGATCAGGGCAGCCGTGATGCTGCCGGTCGCTGCGCCCGCTGCTGCGCCGATGCCGGCAGCCAGCGCCGCAGCCAGTGGACCTGCCCCCAGCACCAGGCCAATGCCCGGAATTGTCGAGACTCCCAAACCAACCAGTGCGCCGAAAATCGCGCCGATCCCGGCTCCTTCCCCAGCGCTGATATCGCGCGCATGCGCCACTTCCGACGGTGCGAGCATCTCGTCTCGCTCATCACCCACCTCGACGGCGAGCAGACCGATCTGGTCATTCAGGATACCGTGAGCCTTCAGCGCTTCGATCGCTTGGCGAACCGCGTGCACATCATCATAGAGAGCGACGACCGTCTTAGCCATGACAAGACCTTTCCTCTCCAGCAAGATTACATTTCAAATTATATCTAAAAATCTTACAATTTCTTGTGAGGACATGATGAGAAGCGCGTGCTGGATGTGGCGCCCTGTGAGCGGAGGGCGTGCCGGCACGGCGATCATGGGTTGTATCGCAGTCGGTGAGGCACATCGTTTATAATAAGGCGTCAATCTCAGCACGATTTACGGCTTAGGGAAACCATGTGCGGAATTTGTGGCGGCGTGGATTTGACCGGCACCGGCCGTGCCGACCCAGCGACTGTGCAGGCGATGTGCGCGCGCATTCGCCATCGCGGGCCGGATGGCGATGGGTTCTTCTCCGCGCCGAACGTGGCGCTTGGCATGCGCCGGCTCAGCATCATCGATGTCGCAGGCAGCGATCAGCCGCTCTACAATGAAAACCGCCGGCTTGCACTGGTGTTCAACGGCGAGATCTATAACTACCGCGAGCTGCGCAACGAGCTGGTCGAACGCGGCCATCGTCTTTCCACAGCGGGCGACGGCGAGACGCTCCTGCATCTGTACGAAGAACACGGGCTTGATTTGTTCCGCTGGCTGCGCGGTATGTATGCCTTCGCGCTGTGGGATGCTGACCATCAGCGCCTGCTGCTGGCCGTCGATCACATCGGCATGAAACCGCTCTATATCGCGCAGCGCGATGGACTGCTGTGGTTCGCCAGCGAAGTTAAAGCGCTGCTGGTCGTTCCCGGCGGCGCGCCACAGCTCAATTTGGCCGCTCTCGAAACCTACCTCAGCTTTGGCTATTCGATCGATGATGAAACTGTGTTCACCGGCGTGCGCCGTCTTGCGCCTGGCCATGTGCTGATAGTCGAAAGAGGGGCGGTTCATCAGCACTGCTACTGGAGGTTTGGCCGCGGTTTTGACGACGCGCTGGTTGAGCCACTGGCGGCCGACGAGACGGCGGTCATCGAGCAGGCGCGGGCGCTGCTTGATGAAACAGTCGCCCTGCATCTGCGCAGCGATGTCCCGCTCGGCCTTTTTCTGAGCGGGGGTGTTGACTCGGCAGGGATGCTGGCGCTGATGTGCCGGCATGCCGAAGGTCGCGTCAAAACGTTCACGGTGGGCTATGCCACGCAGGACGGCCCGCAAGCGCGCGATAATGAGCTGGATGCAGCGCAGCGCATTGCCGTTCACTTTGCTGCCGAGCATCACGAACGGGTGATCGACGCTGAAGACTGGTGGAGCGCGTTTGAAACCTATGTCTATCATCAAGATGAACCCACGGCTAACGAATCGGCCATCTCGCTGCTGCTGCTGGCTGAAATGACCGCAGCGCACGTTAAAGTGGTATTGACGGGGCTAGGCGGCGATGAGCTGTTCGCCGGTTACGCTCACCACCATACCCTGCCATGGATCATGCGGATGAACGCGCGTTGGGGGCGCGCGCTCGCGCCGGTAGCGGAGGCAGTCGGCGCGCTTGAGCCGTACTACCCGATGTTTAAGCGTTACCGGTTGATCGGCGCGCTGCCGACGTATTTGCCGCGCTGGCGGCAGGCCGCGCTTCCGCTTGATGAGGGGCTGCGCCGCGCACATTCGTTTGATGGCTTCGTCTTGACCGATGGGCTGCGCGCGCGCCTGTATGGCCCCGAACTGCGTTCAGCATGGGCGGCAGCGCAGCATAAAGAACGCGCCTACCGCGCCATCCTTGAGCGCAGCCAAGGTCGCCAGCCGTTCGATACAGCGCAGGCGCTCGTCATCAATACGTGGCTGGCGGGCAATGCGCTGCTCAACTGCGACAAAGTGACAATGGCCCATTCACTCGAGGCACGCGTGCCCTTTTTCGACTCCGCGCTGTTGGCTTTCGCGGCGGCTGTGCCGCCTGCGCTGCATATGCGGCGCAATAAACATGTGCTGCGCGCGGCGTTGACGCCCTTGCTGCCAGCGTTCGCCCTCGAACGTCCTAAGCAGGGCTTTAGCACGCCAATCCGGGCTTGGTTCGCTGGAAAACTGGCGCAGCGCATTCAACAAGCGCTGCTCGACCGGGAGGCGCTGGCGGCATCGCTTTTTGACCGGCGGGCGCTTGAAATGCTGGTGCGCGAGCATTTCTCTGGACGAGCGCCGCAGGTAGAACTGATTTACCGCCTGCTGACGTTGGAATTGTGGGCACAGCGCTTTTTGAAAGATCAGCGCGCGGCGATGCCCGCCGAACAAGCTGCGTTTGACCATTCTCACTAAAGGAGAATTGCGCCCAATGCCCTGTTACATTTGCGTCACCTGCGGCGTGCAGCATGCCGAGTCGGAAAACCTGCCAGCGCTATGCCGCATCTGCGAGGACGACCGGCAGTACGTGCATGCCGATGGCCAGCAATGGACGACCCTCGAAGCCCTTCAGGGCCAATATCAAAACGTCTTCCGTGCGATCGAGCCGGGGCTGATCGGCTTGACGACTGAGCCGCGCTTCGCTATCGGTCAGCAGGCACTGCTGCTGCGTTCGCCAGCCGGCAATGTGCTCTGGGACTGCGTTTCGCTGTTCGACGAAGCAACTTACAACACGATCAATGCGCTAGGCGGGCTGTATGCGATCGCCATTTCGCACCCGCATTTCTGCGCTAGCATGGTCGAGTTCAGCCGCGCATTCAACCATGCGCCGATTTACGTGCATGCCGACGATCGCGAGTTTGTCATGCGGCTTGACCCAGCGATTCGCTTTTGGGAGAGCGAGACGCAGGTCATTCGCGATGGCTTGACGCTAGTGCGCTGCGGCGGGCATTTTCGCGGGTCGGCCGTTTTGCACTGGGCCGACGGCGCTGAAGGGGCTGGCGTGCTGCTCACCAGCGACACGTTGTGGGTGGCCAACGACCGTCGACATGTCAGTTTCATGTACAGCTATCCGAACCTGATTCCCCTCGCTGCGCCCGCGGTGCGCCGGATCGCCGCCGCTGTGGAGCCGCTCGCTTATGATCGCATCTACGGCGGCTGGAGCGGCGCGCACATCGTTGACAGTGCCAAGGCGGCGGTTGCGCGGTCGGTTGAACGTTATCTGGCAGCCATTGGCGCTGGCGCACAGGGCAACGGACAGCCCTAGGGCTGTCCGTCACAGGAGGGAGGGGAGAACTTCTCATGCACGCGCAGGCTGTTTACACCACCGCGTAACAATAGAATAACATTGATCTGTTTTAACAGGCATGAGGATTTGTATAGAAAATTCTGAACGTTCAGTAAATTATGAACATAACTAAGGCTGCGATGACTTTCATCCGTCTGTACCCAAATGTGAACATCCCCGCCGATGCGGAGATCGAAGATTTCGTCATCCTCGGCAAACCACCGCGCGGCAAAACGCCGGGCGATCTGCCGCTCATAATCGGCGCTGGCTGCCAGATTCGCTCTCATACTGTCATCTACGCGGGCAGTACGATCGGCCCGGGCTTGCAGACCGGCCACCATGTTACTATTCGCGAGTCGAATCAGATCGGCGCCGAGGTCAGCATCGGGACGGGCAGTATTGTCGAACATCACGTGCAAATCGGCGATGGCGTGCGGCTGCACAGCCGTGTCTTCGTGCCCGAATACAGCGTGTTGGAAGCTGGCTGCTGGCTGGGCCCGGGTGTGACGATCACCAATGCGCGCTACCCGCTAAGCCGAGGGGTTAAAGAACGACTACGAGGGGCGTATATCGAGCGCGGCGCGATGATCGGCGCCGGCGCAGTGCTGCTGCCGGGCGTGCGCATCGGCGCGCGCGCGCTGATCGGTGCCGGGGCGGTCGTCACGAAAGATGTGGCGCCTGGCGCGGTCATCGCTGGTAATCCAGCGCGTGTGATCAACCAGATCGATCAGATTCCCGAGTATCAAGAGGAGTGAAAAGCGATGACTCACATTCCGCTCGTCGATCTCAAAGCGCAGTACGCAGCGATTCAGCCGGAGATCGATGCTGCGATCGCCCGCGTGATTGCCGATACGAGTTTCATCGGCGGGCCGGAGGTGCGCGCCTTCGAAACGGCTTTTGCAGCTTACCAGCGCACGGCGCGCTGCGTCGGCGTTGCCAGCGGCACCGCGGCGATCCTGCTTGCGCTGCGCGCGCTCGGCATCGGCCCGGGCGATGAAGTCATCACGACGCCGCATACTTTCATCGCTACAGTAGAACCGGTCGAACAGGTGGGCGCGGTGCCCGTACTGGTCGACATTGACCCGGCAACGTTCAACATCGACCCAGCGCGTATCGAAGCGGCCATTACCGCGCGCACAAAGGCGATCCTGCCGGTGCATCTGTACGGCCAGCTCGCGCCAATGGATCAGATCATGGCCATCGCCCAGCGCCACGGGTTAGCCGTCATCGAAGACGCAGCCCAAGCGCATGGAGCCGAGTATCTCGGCAAACGCGCTGGCGAGTGGGGCGATATCGCCTGTTTCAGCTTTTACCCCGGCAAAAACCTCGGCGCATACGGCGATGGCGGCGCGGTGTGCACTAACAACGATGCGCTAGCCGATCGCATCGCCAAGCTGCGCGACCACGGCCGGGCGAGCAAATATGCTCATGATGAGATCGGCTATGGAGAACGCCTCGACGGGCTGCAAGCGGCGATCTTGTCTGTTAAGCTGAAGTATCTTGAGCAGTGGAACGAAGCGAGACGCCGCATCGCAAAGCGCTACACACGCGCGCTGTCTAAGGTGGCCGGCGTGTGTACGCCGTTTGAGATGCCTGAAGCGCGCCACGTCTATCACATTTACTGCGTGAGCGTGGCCGGCGATCGTGACGCGATCTTAGCCGCGATGCAGGCGCGCGGGATCAGCGCTGGCATTCACTACCCGATACCACTGCACCGGCAGGCGGCGCTGGCGGGTCGCTGGCCCGAAGGCGCATTCCCTCACAGCGAGCGAGCCGCCGCTTCGATCCTCAGTTTACCGATCTATCCAGAGCTGACTGACGAAGCGATTGACCGCGTGGTGCAAGCGTTAACTGCTGCGCTAGAGGCGACCGCGATCGCCGAAAATTAGACGCGCGTTTTGGCCAGCCGGCGCAGCGCCTCGACGCTGTTGCCGGGACTTGGTTCACGTTTGCGCCGGCGCTTCTCATCGCGGATCATTTGGTCAAGGCGGTACAGATCAGTGCGCGAGGTCATATCGAGGCTGATCGGTGTCACCGAGACCAAGCCTTCATGCATCACCACATAGACATCGGAACCGGGTTCAGCCTGCGAGGGATCCATATCCAACTCATAGCCCATGCGGCCGATATCGGTGAGCGCGACGCGTTCGGGGCGTGTTGGCCAGTAAACGCGGCGCCGCGATAAGCGCGTCGTCTTCCAAGCTGTCTCTCGTGTGGCATTGATCGGCACATCGATCTTGAGGACGTCGACGTCGTCTGGCGGCTGGGCGCCGATCAGCCACTCGCCAAATAAGCGCGTGAAATAGGCCGCCGCGCTGAAATCAACTTCAGGGCTGTAGGTGAGGTGCAGGTCTTTGGCGGTTTGTTGAGAGACGGCCAGTGAAGGAATGCCAAGGCTAGCGCCTTCGAGCGCTGCGCCAACCGTGCCTGAGATGGTCACACCGTTGCCAGTGTTTTCACCATAGTTGATGCCAGAGACGACCAGCATTGGCAGCCGGTCAGCTAGCTCCAGCACGCCGTGCTGAACCGCCTGCGCCGGCGTCCCGTCGACGGAGTAAACGACGTAGTGCGAGCCGTTAATGCTGCGCCGCTCTTCATAGATGCGACCTTCGCTAGTGACGGGCATGCTGCGGCCAGTGCCGGACTGCTGCTCGCGCGGAGCGACGACGAGCACATCGGCAAAGTCAGTGAACGCCTCGACCGAGGCCCACAAACCGGGGGAACCGATGCCATCATCGTTGGTGAACAAGATAAGGGGACGCTCTGATTGAGTCATTGTAAAGATCGTTGTCAATTAAGGATAAACATAAAACAACATCATAACAGTAGACGCGGAGATTACAAGCTTTATCCAGCAAAGCTTAATGTGATTCGCAGGAATTTAACGCGCCGCGCTAGAAAGGCAGGGTTTTGCCGCCGGCACGCTGATCAAAATAGGCTGGCACGCCAAGCGCCTGCGCGATGTACAGCGCCGCTGCTTGCAGCAGGGTTTGCGCCGCCGCGGGCGTCAGCGAGATGACATATTCCCTCTTTAGGGACTGCGGGTCGCCGTCTAGCGCTGCTATGAACTCTTCGGTTGGCCCATGCTGGAGCAGGCATCGGAAATCTCCATCCTTGAGCGCAAGGTTCAGTTCACCGTAGTGCACAGCGCGCTGCTGTCCATTCTGCCGGCTTTTGCCGAGGCTGTGGCTGGCATAAACTCCACGAAGGTCATCGGCGGTTAACATCCAGCGCGTTCGCTTGCCCGAGGCAGCGCGTATCGTCCGTGTCGCTGCATCGATTTCAATGCGGCGCTCGCGCGTCAAGGTCGTCAGAATGAGGCGCAGGCTTGCGCCCAACAGAAAAACGGCGCTTGCGATCCCCAAGTATGGCAGGAAAGCTGGCTGCGTCGGCGCAATGATACCTTCAAGGCTACGGATCGAAAGCACGATGAACACGGCGCTCAGAAACAAGAACCACAGCGCCTTCAGCAAGCGAGCACGTCCCCAACGCGCGCCCAGCACCAAAATAAGAAGATTTTCCTGTTCGCGGCTCAAAGTCCATTCGTGCAAGGCGAGCGGCAACTGCGGCAGCGGTGCGGCGGCGCTAGTTTCTGCTGCGGCGCGTTCGCGCGGGGCAGCAGTTGGCGGCGGCACGATAGTGAAGGGACGAGCCAGTTTCTGTGCCAGTGTTTGCCCGGCCTGACTGGCAATATCGCGGTACAGATCAAGCTGAGGATCTGGCCAAAAAGCAAGGCCACACCACCGGCTGCCGCGCGTCTGCGCCAAATCGTCACTGAGCAGCAGACCAAGATGCCAAGCTTCATCATGCTGTGACCAGCCGAGCACTACCCGCTCGACGTTTTCGACCGGCAACATTCCAGAGGTGGGCAGGCGGCGCTGCGCGCCAAACGTCGTCACGTAGCGCAGAGGTTCGCCGGGGCGGGCTTCCATCAACACCCGTTCGCTGCCGCCACCATTGACGATCAAACGCCAACGCTCTGGCTGGTTTTCAATGCTTAGATTCCGCGCCGCAGAGATGCGTTCCATTCGACTAACTCAACGTGCTTTAAGGATGCGCTCTAGTCTACCGCGAGGTGCGCCGCATAACCAGACTCGCTTCTGTTACAGTGAGATAGTTTCACCACTCAACGGCTTTGTTGGCGCAGCGATGAGGCCGATATTTATAAAATTTAGAGATCTAAAAACCTTAATAAAAAATTGTGAATTGCATAAATATTCACTGTCGGTAAATGTTATTTTCATGTATCGTAAAGACATGAGACGACATTGATGAGAGCAGCGAATTCTGTGCTAAAGCTAAATGACATGGAAAACACAATCTTCTGGGATGATAAAAAGCACCGCCGCTTGCGCTATGTTTTTGCAGGTGTTTGGGATTGGGATGAATTTTACGCCCAGATCGATGCAGGGTGCGCGCTGATCGCGACCGTGGCCCACCCGGTTGATATGCTGCTCGACTTCCGAATGGCTGGCGCGCTTGACCCTGACGCCGTGCTCAAATTGAAGCGGGCTGCCAGCTTAGCGGAAGATCTTGATGGACGCTGTGTTGTGATCGCCGACGATGCAGCCATGCAGACGACTTACCACTTGTTTTTGCACGTTTACCCACGCCTTCAGGCGAAATTCTTCCTGTGCACAACGGTCGAAGAAGCCCACGCACTGCTCGACAATACCCCTCGCCAGTAGTAAACGGTGCCGGTCAAAAATGCCTGCCTAACAGGCGACTGCGATCGCGCTGGCGAGCATTTCAGTGTGGGAAAGGCTGATATCCCACTCGGTCAAACCCAAGGACTTTGACAGCTCAGCGGCTGCGCCGTGGAGCAGAAGCCGCGGGCGGCCGCGCGCATCGCAAACAATTTCGATTTCGCGCCAGCCAATATCGCCAATGCCAGTTCCAAGCGCTTTCGCAACGGCTTCTTTGCCAGCTAGCCGGGCTGCCAGCCGGTGCGGCTGGTCTTCACAGTCGGCGCGCTCTTCTTCTGTAAAAAACCGGTTGAGAAATCGCTCTCCAAAACGAACGATACCATCTTCCACACGCTCGATCTCAACCAGATCAATACCACAACGCAGCACATGCCCTCCATAGCCAAACCAACGCCAACGCTCAATACCTCGCCGAGCTGTTGACCCTCTACTGCCGACGCCGCTAAAGCGAACGATTGTGCCGCATACTATCTTTTCCAGCAAGACCTACGAGCGGTGGCTGCTTAGCGAGCCAGCGAAACGATCAACAGATCGAGAGCGAGTTCCGCCTGAATGCGCCCCGTTTTCATTTGGAGATCGTACTGGTGCAGCGCTCGATAGATCTGCTCAAGCTGAGCGAGGGTGAAGGCGCGCGATTGGGTCGAAAGCTTTTCGGCGGCATAAGGGTGCACGCCGAGTTCGCGCGCGATGGCGGCCCGATCACGCGAACCACCAGCCGTCAGATGTTCTTTGACCATGATCAACAGGCGAAATTGGCGAATGATCATGCCGAACAGACCAAAGACGTCCTGATCTCGATCGAGCAGGCGGCGGGCGAGCTGCGCCGCTTGTTGGGCGCGGCCCTCGGCCAGTGCATCGACCATCTCGAAAATGCTGGCCTCCGCGACGTAGGGCGTCAGCAAGGCGACATCATCTTCAGTGATCGGGCGCTCACCGTCGACATAGACGGCCAGCTTGAACAATTCGTTATCGGCGCTGCGCAGGTCACCAGCCGTGACAGTGGCGAGCGCAGCAGCGGCGCGCGCATCGATTTGCGCGCCATACACACCGGCGCGCTTGATGATCCAACTGGTGCTGTTATCTGGCGCCATGCACACTTGCTCAAAGCCGTTTTCCGCCGAGCGAGCCAGCTTGAGGATTCTGTGCGTCTCGGGCAAGCGCACCCGCTCGATAAAAACTAGCCGCGTCCATTCTGGCAGTTGGACGAGTTGATCGGCCAGCTGCTCAAGTGCCTTCTTTCCGGTTTCCCCGGCGCCCTTCCGCGTGAGCCAGCTTAGCAGATCTTTGACGATAACCAGCCGACGATCGGAAAGAAAGGGATAGGCTATCGCCGCGCTGAGGATCTCGCTCACCAGGGTCGTTGTGCCGTCGTACTCAGCGATGTTCATGCTGGCGTTAGCGCTTTCCAGCATCTTGGCGCGCAGCCTGCCAACCTCTTCTTCAATTTTCAGGTCGTCATTGCCGTGGAAGATGTAAAACGTTTTGACGGCCATCGCGCGGACGCGGTTCAGCTAGAGCGAGTGACGATGCGATGCACAGTTAGAGGGGCACCAAACGGAAGCGAGACAGTGCTGCGCGTGATGCTGACGACTTCGAGATCGGCCGGGTCGCCGTCGGTCGTCAAATGACGCTGCAAAGCCATACCCAGCGGCTGCGCAGCGACAAATGCCAGCATGATCAGCGACATCACCAGCGGCATGCGGTTCCACATATCGCGGCGGGTGCCGCCAGCGAACCCCAGCATCGCGACGATCGTCGCAAGAAAACCGGCCGTCACCAAATTCGTCCCGCAGTTGGGGTGAACGGCGAGCGTGTGTTCGCCGCCGCGCATGCGGTTTAATGCTTCGTGCACGGCCGACCTGACCATTTCAGTCGAGGCTTCGCCCAGCAGCACAAAGCCGTCGGCGTTGCTGCGTCCGGCCATTTTCAGCCCGCGGATACGCCCGGCCAGCACATGGATCGTCGCGTGCTCTAAACCGTGATTGCGCCGCGTCCGTCGCACTGGCGGCAGGCTAAGCAGCGGCTGAAGCAGCACAGCAAGCTGGGCGATTGGCGAAGATGTTCGTTCAGTCTTCACGCAGATATCCTGTTCTCTCAGATTGTTTTAGCTTGGCGGGCCGCCGCTTCTAGCGCCCTTGCCATGACTGTAACACATCTGCTGGCTGCTGACGACCCTTATGCTTGTGAGGTTGATCGACTTGGGATATAATTCTTTCGGCGCTAAAGTGCTTCAACTATCCTTCTTCCATCAAAGTGGTCTAAGGAGATTTGAACATGCACCGACTATGCAGATCGATCGCAGTAATACTCATCTCTCTGCTGGCGCTGCCGCTTGCCGTTTTCGGGCAGACGCAGTGGGCGCAAGGAGGTTCGATCGAACTCGGCCAAACGATCACCGGCGAGCTGACCACAGACGTTCAGGCAGTTGGATACACTTTTACAGCGGAAGCCGGCACGACCGTTACCATCACGCTGCGTTCCGACGATTTCGATTCTTACTTGAGCTTGCGCGACGAGAACGACATCGAGATCGCGTTTGACGATGATGGCGCCGGCAATCTGAACTCGCGCATTGGGCCATTTACTTTGGGAGCGACCGGCGTTTATACAATCGTCGCCACCAACTTCGGATATCGTCTCGGAGATGAGGGGGGAGGTCGGAGAACTGGCCGGTTCGAACTAAGCGTAGAGGAAGCACAGCTGCAGGTGATCGAATACGGTCAGACAGTCGAGGGTGAGCTGACGACGAATGAACCTGTAATGTCCTTCACCTTCACTGGCACCGAAGGTGATGCAGTGATCATCACGATGGTGCCACTCGATTTTGATGTTTACGATGCTTACATACAATTGTTAGATGGGGATGGCTTTGGGCTTAACTTTGTCTATGCAAGCAGCGAAAGCGGAAACGCGCGCATAGGGCCTTTCATCCTACCCCAGTCAGGAAACTATACGATCAGAGCGGGTAGTTTCGGCCAGCTGCTTGGCCGCTTTACGCTGTCGATCGAGCAGGCCGAGGTACGAAGGATCGGTTTCGACGAGACAGTCGAGGTGGTCTTTGATGGGAGTACTAGCACAGCCTACTTCGTACTCGAGGCAGTGTTCGGCGATGTGATCAACGTCGTGGTGGACGGCGATGTCGACACTCACTTGACCATCCTTGACCCTCTTAGCTACCAGGTCGCCTTCGATGACGACAGCGGCACTAGCTTCAACCCGGAGATTAACAACTTCGTTATTGATCAGAAGGATGACTACATTATCGTCCTCAATTTAGCACAGCCGGGCACTACCGGCACAGCTGCTCTAACGGTGATGCAGTCAGAAGTGCTGTTTATCGATGAGGAGCCAACCACTTTGACGTTCACCGATACCGTATTCCGGCAGATCGTTCGCTATGAGTCGGACGGCAGCCCTGTGCAGCTGACGATCACCTCCCCAAGCGGGCCATTCTCGCCCAGCATCGAGATACCTTACGAAGAACGTTCCTTTAGCACTTTCTTCAGCGGCTCTAATGTGGAGGAGATCAGCGCTGTGTTCACTCCGCCGCCGGGCACGATCAGCATCATCATCAATAATAACAATAATAACAACCAGACAGAGATAGCAGTTGAAGTGACCGCGACGAGGCTAGGTCAATAGTCGTCGGGGAACTCGCCGGTTAAGGCGCAGGGGCGGCTCGATTTGAGCCGCCCCTGTTTTATCACAGCGGCGCGATGTTCATCAACGACTCTGTGCGCCCCTTCCACGGATCTAAGATCGTGCTCTCCCACTTCTGATGGCCGCTGAAAACCTGACGCGTGACTGCTGATGACCACCTTGTGCTTGTAAGTTTACCAACTTGGCATACAATGAGATTAGCGACGGGTTTTGCTAAATCATATCCATTTACCGAACGCTCTTAAGGAGACAATTAAACCATGCACCAAATACGCAGGTGGGTCAGTTTAATCTTCATTTTCCTGTTGGCGCTGCCGCTTGCTGTTTTGGGGCAGGCACGGTGGTCTCAGGGGGGATCGATCGAAATCGGCCAAACGATCACTGGCGAGTTATCCGAGGGCGACCTGGCGATCGCCTATACGCTGGACGTAGAAGCCGATACGACGGTCGTCATCACGCTGCGTTCTAACGACTTTGATACGTACCTGAGCCTACGCGACGCAGACGACGTCGAGATCGCGTTTGATGATGACAGTGCCGGCAACCTCGACTCACGCATCGGGCCGTTTACTTTCGAAACGGCCGGCACTTACACGATCGTAGCCACTAGCTATGCCTATCGCGTTGGGCGTTCCGGCACGACCGGCCAATATGATCTGAGTGTGATCGAGGCCCAGCAACGCGGGATTGAGTACAGGCAGACGCTCGAAGGCGAGCTGACTTCGGACGAGCTGGAAGCGTTCTTCATATTCACCGGCGCTAGGGGGGACTCAGTGGTCATTACATTGATGTCCAGCGATTTTGATTCTTATCTGATCTTGCTCGGCACCAGCGGTTTTGAGATAGCGCGCGACGATGATGGCGCCGGCGATCTGAATTCCCGCATTGGGCCGTTCATCCTTCCAGAGACAGGCACATACACGATCAATGCCAGCAGCTTCAGCCGCAACAGCACGGGTCGTTTCACCTTGTCGCTCGATCGCGTTGAGACGCAGACGATCGAATTTGACGAGAAGATCGCAGTCGAGTTCGACGGCAGCGCGAACACGGTCTATTTCGTCTTCGAGGCGGATGCCGGCGATGTTATTGACGTCATCGTTGAAGGCGATGTCGATACCAATCTGAGCGTCTTTGATCCGTATAACTACCGCATCGCTTTTGATGAGAACAGCGGCGGCCGCTTCAACCCAGAAATCCTTGATCTTGCCCTTAACGTCAGCGGCACCTACAGCATCGCCCTCACCGTAACACAGCCAGGCAGCGCCGGCTCGGTGGAGTTGATGCTGGAACGGGCAGAAGTGCCGATGCTTAACGACGGCCCGATCACCTTGACGTTTAGCGACTCACAATACACGAGCGTCGTTCGCTACGAGGCCGATGGCAGCCCTGTGCGGCTGACGCTCACCGCGCTGACCGGTACGTTTTCGCCTAGCCTTGACATCTCTTATGGCAGGGGTTTTTCTGATGCCTACTTGAGCGGCAACTCGGTACAGGAGATAAGCATGGTCATCACCCCACCACCAGGCATGGTCACCATCTCGGTCAGCGACTACAGTTGGTCAACCACTTCGGCGGAGCTGGTGGCAGTCAGTCTTAGCGACTGATCGACAGCGCGTCGTAAAGCCCCGACAAGCGAGGAGTGGCTCAAACTGAGCCGCTCCTTTTTTGCGAGGGCGCGTCGCTAGTCGCTAAAGGATTTGCGAGAGGAAAAGCTTCGTGCGCGGGTGCTGAGGGTCTTCAAAAAAATGCTCAGGCGTCCCCTGCTCGACGAGGCGCCCCAGATCGAAGAACAAGATGCGGTCGGCAACCTCGCGCGCGAAGCCCATCTCATGGGTGACGACGAGCATCGTCATGCCGCTACGCGCCAGCTCCTTCATCACATCCAACACCTCTTTGATCATCTCTGGGTCGAGCGCCGATGTAGGTTCATCGAACAGCATGATCTTTGGCTCCATCGCCAGCGCCCGCGCAATGGCGACGCGTTGCTGCTGCCCGCCAGAGAGCTGGCCGGGATACTTGCGCGCCTGTTCGGGAATGCCGACCCGCTCGAGTAGTTCGCGGGCTTTGGCCTCGGCTTTCTCGCGCGGCCAGCGGCGCACATTGATCGGCGCGAGGGTGATGTTATCTAGCACGGTCAAATGTGGGAACAAATTGAACTGTTGAAAAACCATGCCGATCTCGCGACGAACGGCGGCGATGTTGCGCACATCGCGGCTCAGCTCGATATCATCGACAATGATCGTGCCTTCCTGATGTTCCTCCAGCCGGTTGATGCAGCGAATAAAGGTCGATTTGCCGGAACCTGAAGGCCCGATGACGACGACGACCTCCTGCGGCATGATATCGACGGTGACATCGCGCAGAGCGTGAAAATCGCCAAACCATTTATTGACATTGCGACAGATGATGATAGGGCGGCGCTCGTTGGCCGCGCTCGGATTTTCGATCACGGGATGTTCTCGCCGCCTGCTGCCGAGACCTGAGCTTGCGGCTGGGCCCCATCCACCGGCGAGGCAGCGGGCAGCAGCCGCTCCAGCGTTCGCCAGTCCACCTTAAAGTCGATGCGGATGACATCGTCCTTCTTCAAACCGCTGCCCACAACCATGAAGATACCCGGTTGCGTTTGAATGACGCCGAGGGGCTGTTCTCCACGAGCAGCGCGCAGAACCGCTTTAGGTGCGGGGTTAATGAAAGCAGCAAAATCGGGAATGGACGAGAAATCAATGAGCAGCCGCGCTTCGTCCGTATCGCGTTCCATCTTCATGGCGAAATCTTCGTTACCTTCCTGAAAAGCATTGTAATAGATCGTGCGCGTGAAAAGCACGTGCGAAGGCTGTTGAATTTGCTGCGCCACGTACTCGCCGACTTTGGCCGCGCCCCGATCGGGGAAGAATAAGTCTTGCCACGGGTGGATGATTTGCAAATCAACCGTGCCGCTGCTGCGATCAGAGATGGTGAAGTCGGACTGTGGGCGGTGGAACAAATTGAGCCGGTAATAATGAAACTCATCGTACACCTCAATTTCTCGCTCTAATCGCTCGATATAGCGGCGATAGACCGGCGGCCGCCCCGGCTTTTTAGGGGTGAGATGATAGAGCTTGACGTAGACAAATTTGTACATTTGATTGTCGTGGCGCCGCCGTTCCCGAATCATGTGCACGATATACGGGATCAATGCGCCGATGAGCGCCGCGACTACTGCAGCGACCGCCGTAACGAGACCGTCCACCGTCATAATGTGTTTCTCCTAAGCTATGCCTTCTGCAGCGTTCGAGGCGTTCCCCTCAGTGACCAGCAGCCAGCCGCGGTGCATGCCCTCGGAAGGTTCAAGATGCATAGACTGATAAAGATGATCGACCGGCACCCAGTACCACGGGTTCTTATGGGCTGCAACATCAAGGATCAGCACAGAGTCCGAAGCCGCATCATAAGCGCCCAGCGGCGAGATGTGGCCGCCGGTTGGCGTACCCAACGCCTTACCATAAAAATTGACGATGACGAACCGGTTTGTCGTGCCCAGTGTCGATCGGACATCGGCTCGAAAACGGGCGCTTCCCTCGGTTGGAGGCGCGTCTGCATAATGCAGCTCAACTGCCAGCCCGTAAAGCTCAAGCAGTTGGCGCAGCTCGTCGAGGCTCAAGCCGGGATCGAACTGATCTTCGTCGTGGCTGTTGGCCTCCGTGATATTTTCAAGGCGGATGACCGCCGTTGGTTTCACTCGTTCGGTCTCAGCGTTGAGCAGCGTCCACTGCGAATAGCTTGGAAAGGGAATGAACCCGCCGCCCCAAACGGCCGGCCGGCGAACCTCAAGTTCCGGCTGGCTCGGCGCGGTTCTGGCGGGAACCCGCAGCGCGTTGAGCACAATAACTGAAGCCGCAATGCCGCAGTATAGCGGGTTGATCTGCGGTTGGAAGTGATGCGCCAGTTGGTAAAAACTGCCCTTTAATTCAGCGCGGCTCAGGCGTGCGATCCCCTCTTCGCTGTTCCAGCTCACCAAGACAGTCTCTCCCGCTTGCGAGAATTGGCTGGGAGCGAAATGCCCGTAGTCAAGCTGGGGTTTGATCGATGGCTGATCAGTCACGACGTCCTCCTGCGCAGCGGCGAGTGAGAGCACAGCGCCAGCCGCATCGTCTCAGTTATCATAAGCGCGATCACGGCTGTATCAAACGGGAATATCCTTAACCTGTCCTCTTCGGCAAATGAGCTGCGCGAAGCGGAGCGATGAAAAGCTGGCTAACTGTCGCTGGTCAGCGCGGCCAGCGTTTGTTCGATAAGCTGGCGAATCTCACCGGGTTCGGCATGGCGCCCGAGCGCTTTCTTCGAGAAGATCAACTCGCCATTGACCGTCACCTCGAAAACGCCCCCACTGCTTGGAACCAACGTCCACGAAGCAACGTGATACTCGATTTCGCGAATGCTTAAAATTTCGTCCGTCAGCCTGACGGCGCGTTCAGTATGCTGTCACGGGGCGCAGTATTCGATGCGAATCGTAAGAAGTGGAATTTGCACGTCGTGCTCCTCAGTTTAGAAAACGGGCAGTTTGGTGATTACAGCGCATCCTCAACTGTACCTGATTGTGCCACATGCTGACAATGTCTTTTAATCAAAACGTTTTTTCATAACGATTTCATTCGAATTGGTTGACGGCGAACGCGCTTGATCCGACAATAGTAATAACAAGCAGTTTGAGGGGAGAAGCGCAGATGGCCACAACACAGCAGCTCTTTGAAACCTACATTCACCTACGAGCTGAGGGCAAAGACGCCACAGCTGCTCTGCAGCAACTGCGGTCACAGATCGAACAGCTTAGAGCTGCCGATCGTTCGGAACTTGTCAAACGGGTACGCGAGTATGAAGCCAGCAGGTCGCAAAAGCCAGCCAGCACGAACAACAAGCCGATAGAAGCTGTCTCCCCGGGCTTAAGCTCGGCTGCGACCACAACCATGCCAGCCTCTTCTACTGCAGCGGAGGCCAAACCAGCCTCGGCAGCGCCGGCCGCGCTCGGTCCGAAAAAGATGACCATCACCTGCCCTAACTGCAAAAAGCAGAACGCACCAAACGAGGTCTTTTGTTACAGCTGCGGCACAGCGCTGCAGAACTCGACCAGCATCTTCGCCACGACATGCTTCGACGATGCGACCAGCAGCATTCTTGATTCAAGTTTTTTCGGTTCCGACAGCACCTTGGTGCTGGTTATGCGCGATACCAAGCAAACCTATCGCATTCAGCCGCAGCACCAAGAACATGAGGTCGTGATCGGCCGCAGCGATGGCGGGACGATGAAACCGGATATCGATCTGGCCGATCAGAATGCTGGCCAGTTGGGTGTGTCTCGCCTGCATTTATCGCTAAAATACAACCCGCAGCAGCAGACGCTCTCGGTCACCGATTTGAACAGCTCAAATGGGACGTTCGTCAATGGCCAGCGTTTGTATGGCCAAGAGGTTCGTGTGCTGCGCCATGGCGATGAACTGCGGCTGGGACGCTTGGTGGTGCGAGTCGCGTTCAATCATCCGGGTGAGGTAAAAGGGTAAATTCCCCCAGCTGCGAATCCATTTGCGCGATCTGCCAGCCGGCAGACCACTTCGTTTGCCTACGATCTGCGCTAGAGCCAGCGGCGAAATCGCCGGAAACCGAGCCGGCCTAAGAGCGCGAAGATGACGATCAGCCCCGGCAGCAGGCAGCAGACGAGCTGGCCGACCCAGCCGCTTTGTAAACCAACCGTCGTCCACATCGCGGTCGCGGTCTGCGTGACGAAGCCGAAGATCGGCATACAAACGGTGTTCCATGTCGCGGTGAAGATGTTGCTGATCTCGCCAGTAGGGATGGTAACCGTGACATCGCCCGAACTTCCCGAGACGACGACAGGCGTGATGACGAGGGTGGCCGGTTGAATGACCACCCCGCCCGCCTCCACCGTCGTTACAGTGAACGCCCCGAAAGGCGACCCAGCTGCCCTAGCAGTGGCCGCAGCAGCGGTAGCCGCTGCCGCGATCTGCGCGCCTCCTGCATCAAGAGCGCCTGCGCCGGGGATGGGCAGCGGCGTGATCGAAGGCGGGATCGGGCGCGGCGTGCTGAAGCCGGCTGGCACGCTGGTCACGGCTGGCTGAGGGGTTGGCGCAGGCGCCAAAACGAGATTGCACGCCGCCGTCAAACCGACGAATAACAGCAGGACGAAGAGGATGCCCAGCGCATAGAGGGAGCGATGGTTCGTATTCATGCCGCCAGTATAACATCAAGCTTGAGACTGGTGAACGCCAAAGCGATGAATAAGCGCCTGCAAGGTTTCATCGCTTAACGATTACCTGAAGCTGGCCGGGACCATGCACACCGAGGATCAGCTCCATCTCAATGTCGCCCGTGCGGCTGGGACCGGTGATGAAACAAAAGTTTGCGCTTCCGCGCACAGCAAGCAGACCGTCTTCACGCTGGCGCGCGACCCAGCTTTCGATGCGTGGCACGATCTGGTCTACGGTGATGATCACCAGATGCACTGGCGCGAGGATGGTCGGCAGCCGGCCCTTGCCAGGGCCGCTCGTCACGATCAAAGTGCCAGTGGTCGCGGCGGCGGCATCAGCTCCTGTCAGCCCAACCTGCGCGGTCTCGGCGCGCGCTAGGGTCTCTGGCCTCAGCTCATCGTGAAGGGCAGGCTGAAGGATCTCAATACCGGCCGCGAGGATCGCTTCTTGTAAACCGGCAGCCGGTATATGCGCGAAATCCCACGCGAGGATGCGCTCAGCATGATGATTGTGCAGCAGCTCAAGCGTCAAATCGCGCGCTTCAGCATCGCTCGCAGCGACGAAAAGCTGTCCTTTCAGGGCGTCCAGCTCTTGCGCGAAGCGTTCGAGCAGCGCTTCTGGGCGTTCGTCAACCAATGGCGTAACGGGCAAATACGACTCCGGCCGGGGCGGCGCATCCTCGAAGGGACGGCGCGCTGCACGAAGTTTGCTCAACATCGCATCGCGGGTTGATGAAGTCATGCGAGTTTCTCTCTCCACGCTCAGCCAGCAGCTACAGAGTATACTGTGGATCGCGCTTTCCCTGTAACGGCGCGATCGATTTCCTCACTCATTTCATACCGGTGCTGGCGATCCCTTCAACGAAATAGCGCTGCGCCAATACGAACAGGATCAGCGGCGGCAAAATGGCGACGGCTGCGCCAGTGAGCACCAGATTGGGTTCGCTGGCTGCAGCGTTGCGCAGGGTGTTGAGCGCCAAGGTGACGACGTGATTTTCAACAGCGCTGTCGCTGATGATGATGAGCGGCCAGATAAAGCTGTTCCATGCATACAGGAACGTGATGATCGCCTGCGTCGCGATCGCCGGGCCGCTGAGCGGCACAAAGATGCGCCAGAGGATGCCAAGTCGGCTTAGGCCGTCCAGAAAGGCGGCTTCCTCCAATTCTTTAGGGATGGTGATGAAAAATTGGCGCATTAAAAAAGTGCCGTAGGCCGTGAACACCCACGGCAAGATCAGCGAGGCTAGCCGAGCCTGCCAGCCGATGATGACCATGATCTGGTAGAGCGGGATGATCAAGACGACAAATGGGATCATGATCGTACCGAGGTAGACCAAGAAGACCGCATCGCGCCCACGAAACTTCATCCGCGAAAACGCATAGCCGCCCAGCAAGGATGTCGTCACCTGCCCGACCGTCACACCCATCGTGACGATGGCTGTATTAATAAGCGCGCGGTCGAGGTTGCGCAACGTAAGGACCGCATTGTAATTGCCCCACTGTGGGTCAAATCGCTCGACGACTTTGGTCGTTCGCACGGTGCTGAATGCTTCGATTGACGGATCTTGGAAGCCCACGAAGCGCCCTAACCCGCCACGATAGGCCAGCAGCAGGCGCTGCGGTTCGCCATCGACCATAACCTCATACACCGGGAACTCGCTGCCCAACACATTGACGGTTTCGCCAGTATCGATGGCTTCCTCAAGCGGCGCCTGCGCGATCAGCGGGCTGTTGCGCGGCTGCGCGGGATCGATCAGCTCCTCGCTGGTGAAGAACCCGAAGCGTACATTGCTATCCGCCAGTATCATGCGTTGGGGCACGCCGTCGATCTCGATTTCGTAAAGTGGAACTTGCTGCCCATCAATTTCGACCGTGACCGGCGAAAACGGCAGCAGCCGCGGTGGATAGCGAAACACATCGGTCGCCGTCTTCAGCGAAGTGAACACCATATAGGTAAAGGGGAACAGCATGATGAAAGCTGCGCCGATCAACAAGGCGTAAATAAGCAGGCGAGTCCCCCACAGTTTAATATCGGATGCCTTGATCGCGCGTGCTGGTGCGCGTTCGGCCGTTTGTGCGCGGGTTAATGTCGCCATATCACCCCCTTAATCCGCATAAGCGCGGTTGCTTGATGACAGTCGAAACTGGATGAGGGTGGCAGTGAAGATCACGGCGAACAGCACCCATGCAGTCGCTGAGGCGTAGCCCATTTGGAAGCGTTGGAAGCCCTGCTGGTATAGATAAAAGACGGTCGTCAAGCGAGCATTGCTGGTGCTGTTGCCGAACAGCACGAACATCTCGGTGAAGGCTTGCAGCCCGGCGATCAGCGTCGTCACCGTGACGAAGAAGGTGGTCGGCGCGAGCAGCGGCAGGATGATACGGCGGAAGGCGCGTCAGGGGCCGGCGCCGTCGACGGTCGAAGCCTCAAGCAGCTCACGCGGAACGCCTTGTAAGCCGGCCAGTAGAATGACCGTATTGAAGCCGACCACCTGCCATGCCGCCATGATCACGGCCGAGTACAGCATCACGTTGTCATCCGTTAGCCACTGAATTTGGGGATCGGTGATGCTGAAGCCAAATGTGGTGTTGAGAAAGGTGATGACTTGCGTGATCGTGTAGTTGATATAGCCGATGATGGGGTCATACAACCACTGCCAGATCAGGGCAATGCCAACCACCGCTGCGATCGATGGCAGGAAATAAATCGCGCGGAAGAAGCGCATCCCCGGTATTTTCGAATTGAGCAGCATCGCCAAGCCGAGGGCCGGGATGATGCTGAGGATGAGCAGGAAGATGCAGTAGCGGATCGTCGTGCCGAGGCTTTGCCAGAACAGCGGGTCGCGCGCGCCGAAGACGATCGCCGTATCTCCAAGCGTGATCCGCGCCACTTCGAAGTGATTCTGGCGCAAGAGGCCGGTCGACGGCGTCCCAGCCGGCACTGTGACGATATCAAGGCTAAGCATGCGCGTGTAATTATCGAGGCCGATGAAATCGGCGCGCCGCACGGCATCGTAGTTCGTAAAACTCAAATAGAACGATAAGATGAGCGGCATAGCGAAGAACAGCAGGAAGTTGACGAAATTCGGCAGCAAAAACAGCCAGCCCTGCCATGCCTCGCGTTGCAAAATCGTCTCGCCAAAGCGCGGCCCCATACGCAGCAGCAGCACACCAGCGACAGCGAACAAGCTGCCGATCGCAAGCGTCGCCAGCACATCTAACCGCGACAGCGCGTTGAGCAGCGTCCCGACTGATGTCACGAGGCCGGAGGCGATCAGCAGCGCCATCACCGTTAGCATCATCACGCCTAAGCCGATTCGCTGAAGCCAATCATACGCGGCCGTTCCTTCCTCGAAACGGCGGCCAATCCACACAATCGCATAGCCGATCGGCAGGCCAAGCAGCAGCGTCGAATTGCGGAAGATGCCGGCCGCCAAGAAGTCGATGCCGATATAGAGGCCGATCAAATGGCCGAAGTAAAGGATCGCCAGCGTCATACCGAAGAAGTTGAGCAGAATGCCGATCAAACGGCCGTTATTGCTGTTGCGCACCAGCAGCGGAATAGTGATGAATGACGCTGCGCCGAGCAGGCCAACGACCATAGCGAGGAAACGCGGGACAAAATTGCCCAAATTGAAAAACTGTGTGATCTGCCAGAGCTGTGCCGCCCCAAAGAACAGACCTGTACCCACCAGCGCATGCCAGAACAAGACGAAGCCAAGCGCCGGCGTGATGCGCAGGCTCTCTTGCTGGCCGGTAAGCATATCTTTTGAAAGCGTAGCCATAAAAAACTCCGGCTCTATTTTCCAACGGCTGCTGCGCCGGGCAGCCAAGCCGTGCGTGAAAAAAGGGGGCGAGCCGATGGCACGCACGGCTCACCCCCACAGCATTCATAGCATCGAGATTACATGCCCGAGTCGAAATACTGCTCGATTTGGCCGCAGATGCTGCCCGCGAATTCTTCGGGCGTGATCTGGCCGGTGAGCACCTGTGCGATGGCCGGTTCGACCGTGTTCCAGTTGATCTGGCCGAAATCGCCCTTCCACAGCGGCGCCTCGGCGACGGCGTAGTTCTCGAGCGCGTTAATGAAGGCCATATTGTTCAACTGCGGCGTGCTGTTCAAGAAGGCCTGCACCGCCTCTTCGCCCACGCGGCTGGGGATGTTTGCGCCAAGCGCCGTCACCCGCGCCTGCGCATCAACAGTGGTCAAATTCTTGACCAGCTCCCACGCCTCCTCTGGATAAGGCGTGTTGGCGTTGACGACATAAGCACCCCAAAAGAGGAAGTTGCTCTGCCCGGCGGGGCCAGCGGGGACTTCAGCCACATCCCAATCAAATGTCACCTGAGCGAGCATGTTCGGGGTCGCCCAACGGCCGTTGAGGAACATGCCGACATTGCCAGCCACGAATGGCGGCTCGCTATCGGTGCCATAAGGCACGGCGATATTATCGGCATAGAAGCTGCGCAGGTAAGTGAGCGCCTCGACCACTTCCGGGCTGTTGAGCGCACAGCCATCGCGGTTTTCCGTGAAGTATGAGCCGCCGGCAGCATTGATGAACAGCTCCCAGTTGCCCCACCAGTTGTTCATGCCGAAACCGAAGATCTCGTCGCCCAGCGCAGCGATCTCGGCTGCCACCATACGGAAGGTCTCCCAGTTCCATTCGCCGCGCTCAAGATACTCGGTCGGGTAATCGAGGCCGGCTTCATCAAACAGGTTCTTATTGAAATAGATCGCCATGGCCGAAGCATCGCGTGGCAGGCCCCACAGCGCGCCTTCGTGGCTGTCGTCTTCCATGTTATAGGTCAGCTCGTAGACCTGCTGAGGATAGAAGACGTTGATGTCGAAGTCAGGGTCGGCGCTGGCCAGTTCATATAGGTTAAGGATCACGCCGCGCTCGGCGAAATTGGCAAGGTCGGCGCCGGGGATCCAGAACACATCGGGCGCGGTGCCAGCCGCCAGCTCGGTCAACAGCGTGTCTTGGTAACCAGCTGTCTCGGTTCCACCGGGCTGGTAGATGAGCTGGACGTTCTCCATCAGCGCGTCAATCTCTTGGCTGAGCGCGGTATAGACGTCGATCTCGGCCTGATTATCCGGGCGAGTACGCCAAGTCAGCGTGATCTGTTCCTGCGCAGCGACAAGTGAGGCGGACAGCCCCACCAGCAGCACGCATAACATCAGAAAACTTATCAAACGCTTTGACATAGTAAACTCCTCTTCTCTAAATGGCTTTACGAGGACGCTTTATCTCTCAATTTATCTTTCCTCGTATCATGACTATAGCACAAGGCGCCGATGCCGCAAGCAAGGTACGGCTTGCACTGTTGGTCAACCTGCACAATCTGCACGCCTCAAGAGGGGGCTGCCACTGTGCATTCACACTATAAGCAGCGCCTGTACCTGCTCGGCCAGCGCCTCGCCAAGTTTGCGATGTTCATCGGCCTCAAAATGAATCGCATCTAGCGGGCTGGATTTGATCACGTCACCGGCGTTCAAAAAGGCGACGCCATACTCAGCAGCCACGGCCGCATAGAGCGCACCAAAACGGGCCGATTTGGCCTCGGCGCCGGCGAACATCTCCTCAAAGCGCGTGCCAGCCAGCGGCGCGATCGGCGGTGGCGCGATCAACAGGACTTTCGGAGCGCCCCCGTTCGGGCCCGCAGCGCTTTTGAGGACCACATCGACCAGCCGCGCAGCGCCAACCGCAATATCAGACGCTGGCAGCGAGAAGCGCGCCTTGCAGTCGTTGGTGCCCAGCATGATCAGGATTAGATCGAGCGGCGCGTGGCTGAGTAAACAGGGCAATAGATAAACGATGCCGCTGCGCCCAGGTTCGAGTGGGTCGTCTAAAACGGTCGTGCGGCCGTTCAAGCCCTCCTCGATCACCCAGTAGCCCAAGCCCAAGTGAGCGCGCAGTTGGCCCGTCCAACGCACTTCAAACGGAAAGCGCGTCTCGGTCTTTGGATCGTACCCCCACGTATTCGAGTCGCCATAACACAAGATCGTCTTCATGAAACTATCTCCTTGTGGGAATGAGCCAGATACCAGCGATGTCAGCAGGATAACCCTGAAGCCATACCAAGAGAGTGTCACACGAACCACAGAAGAACAAAAAACCAGTTGAGACCAGCGAAAAACCTGCCAGAACGAAGAACTTGCTCTACACTTACAGCCGGAGGTGCTTACATGCGTAGATTACTGATCGATACGGACACAGCTTCGGATGATGCCGTTGCGCTGATCATGGCCCTGCGCGCCCCAAACGTTCGCGTGGAAGCCATTACGGTTGTGGCGGGAAATTTGCCGATCGAGCTGGCGGTGAAAAATGCCCTCATCTCAGTAGACGTTGCGAGAACTTACAGGCCCCCAGTTTACAAGGGGGTCAGCAAGCCGCTGCTCAAAGATTTGTTCACTTCAGAGTTCGTTCACGGCGATGACGGTATGGGCCATATGGCGCTCCCCGATCCTGTATTGACAGTGTCGGACGGCCATGCGAGCGACAAGATCATCGAGCTGGCTCACCGGTATCCTCACCAGCTTGAGATCGTCACGCTGGGGCCACTGACGAATTTGGCCTTGTCTTGCGTTAAAGCGCCAGAGCTTGCGCAGCTCGTCAAAAGCGTTTTCATCATGGGCGGCAATGGATTTGGCCCCGGCAACGTGACTCCCGTGGCGGAGTACAATATTTTCGTCGATGCCGAGGCGGCTCAGATCGTGGTGAACAGCGGCCTGCCGTTGACGTTCGTTGGCTGGGATGTGAGCACCGGCGACACCTTCGTCACGCAAGCCGATATCGACCGGCTGTTGAGCACCGGGTCGGAGATCGCTCGCTTCTGTGTGCGCTGCAACGAGACGCTTAAGCAGTATAATGCGCGGGTTTGGGGACGGACCGGCATCGACCTGCCCGACCCCGTGACCATGGCTGTCGCTCTACACCCCGAAATCGTCACCCGTCAAATTCGCGCGTATGTCTTCATTGAACATAGAAGCCTCGATACTTACGGGCAGATGGTGATCGACCCGCATAATCTGCTTGAACGCCCAGCCAACGCCACGATTTGCCAGCAGGTGGACGCAGCGCGTTTCAAAGAAATCTTGTTCGCGCTGCTGCAATAGCTGGAGCACGAAACGCACCGCTGCCTCGGTCGAGGCGGCGGTGCGGGAGCGAAAGCAGCACAAACGACGGTTAATCAGCGGCTGGCTCAGGCTCCGGCAGGCGCTCAGCAATTAGCTCAACGACATCCTTGATCTCAGGGCCGCTGCCGGTCGTTGCTTTGGCTGTCTCGAACATTTGCATGCAGAACGGGCAGCCGACGGCCAGCACCTGCGCGCCGGTTGCGGATGCTTCTTCGTAGCGTTCGATGTTGACGGCCTTCGCGCCGTGTTCTTCTTCCTTCCAGAATTGCGCCCCGCCCGCCCCGCAGCAGAACGAATTACGCTTGTTGCGCGGCATTTCGATCAGATCGCCACCCAAGCTGGCGAGCGCCATGCGCGGCGCATCGATCACGTTATTGTGGCGGCCCAGATAGCAAGGATCGTGGAAAGTGACGTTGCTCATGCGTTTGGGATGAGCAGTTTGCGGCAGCCGACCCTGCGCGATCAACTCCTCGATCAACTCGGTGTGGTGGATGACCTCGTAGTCTCCGCCGAACTGGTGATACTCTTTGCCAAGATTGTGCAGACAATGCGGGCAGGTGACGACGATCCGGCGCGGCTTGTCGCCTTCAATAACAGTATTGATCGTCTCGACATTTTGCATCGCCAGTTCTTGATAAAGGTCTTCGCGCCCGGCGCGGCGAGCGCTATCGCCCGTGCAGGTCTCCATCTCGCCGAGCACGGCGAAATTGACGCCAGCCGTGTGCAGCACTTTGACCAATGAACGGGCCGTGAGTTGGGCACGTGGGTCATAGGATGCGGCGCAGCCCACCCAATAAAGCACGTCAAAATCGGGGTTCTCTTCCACCGTCGGCACGTCGAGGTCTTTCGCCCAACGAAAACGGCTTTCCGGGTTTTGCCACGGGTTGCCCTGCCGTTCCATCCCCTTGAACGCCCCTTGCAGCTCGGTCGGAAACTCGCCTTGCACCAGTACAGCATCGCGGCGGATGTCAAGGATATCCAGCATTGGCTCGTTGCCGACCGGGCAAATATCAATGCAAGCCCCGCAGGCGGTGCACGCCCAAACAGCTGAGGCGCTCAAGGCGAACCCCATCAAGGGGTGCGCCGATTCGGCGCCTTCAGCGAGCGCGCTCATCTCGTCTTTGATGAGAAACCGCTTGTTGATTTCATAAGCCGAAGGCGACAGTTCTTTGCCGGTCACATAGGCGGGGCACACGTCTTGACAACGGTTGCACATAATGCACGCGAAGGCATCGAACAGGTTCGTTTTGGTCAGGTGCTCGAGCTTATTGGCTCCGAACTGCTCGATCGTCTCGTCCTCAAAGTCGAGCTTCTCCATCTCGCCGAGCGAGGTGCGCGGCGGCCGCGTCAAGTAGTTGAGCGGGGCCATGAACAGATGCGCGTGTTTGCTGTACGGAAAATAGGGCGTGAAGAGCAGGATCCCGCCGAGCGCAATCCACCAAAAGAGATGCTCCAGCAGGCGCAGCCCATCGGGGCTGACGCCGGCCCATAGCGGCGCGACCAGCGTAGCGAACGGCCGAGCCAGATCGGGCCCGGCCTCAGCCACCTGAACCGACTGACCGAGGAAGCGTGCCCCCACATGCAGCAAGATAAAGATGGCCACGATCAGCGAATCGCGGGTGATGCCGCCGGCACGCACCTTCGGGTGAAGCAGGATATTTTCGTGATAGTTCAGCTCAGCCTTGTTCGGCAAGAAAAAACGACGCAACACGAAATAAGACACGCCGACCAGCACCGCCACGCTGA
This sequence comes from Aggregatilineales bacterium, assembly GCA_046719065.1. Lineage (GTDB taxonomy): Bacteria > Chloroflexota > Anaerolineae > Aggregatilineales > Phototrophicaceae > Flexifilum. The sequence goes on from JBDNDP010000002.1 coordinate 285,667, forward strand.
ACAGATCGCCGCCTAGGCGGTAGGCATCGCTGAACAGCCCGGCTCCTTCGAGAAAACGAAAATCGGCGATGAAACCCTCTAGCACATCGACCGCATTAATCAGGAAATAAAAGGTGAACCCCCAAACGATGCCAAGATGGAGCAAGCTGGTCAAGCGGCGTGTTTTCAGTGTGGTGTGCTGCGCTAGATAAACCGTTAGCGCGGTCCACAAACGCGCGGGCAGGTTTTCGAGATGCAATTTTCCCTGCCCTCGGTTGATAACCAGCCACATCTCGCGGAAACCGACGTACGTCGCGCCAATGGAAAACGCCGCCAGCAGCAGGAAGATCATTTTTTCAACACTGGTGAGCATAAGGCCTTTCACCCACTCTCTTTAAGGACACGTTTATCTTTTCAGCAAGTGTAGCGCAATTAGTTCATTGCTGCATCGATAGACATGTTATAATCCACCCCGTAATGCGAAAGGTGTGCCAATGAAATTGTTACTGCTCGTGTGCCTGCTGCTTGCAGCGATCGCAGCGCTCGCGCAAGAGGAGCAAGACGGCGAGGGTGAAGTGGAGATCGAACTGATCGTTGAGGAAGTGCTGCCGGCTGAAGAAGTGATCGAGAGTTCAGTTGATGGCGTTTCTCTATCGCCCGATGGCACGATGCTGGCCGGGTTCACGCCCTACGGCATCTGCATCACGATGATCGAAGCCGGTGAAGAGACCTGTTATCCGTTTCCAGTCAATTTTGCCGGTCAGTTCGGGCGCAAACCGTTGCAAAACCCGCTGCGCTGGTCGCCAGACAGCCAACAGATCGCTTTTACCGAGAGCATTTATACTTTTTTGTTTGAGAGCGATATTTGGGTGCTCAACCCATTTGATGGCACGTTTACTAATCTTACAGACGATGGCATCATCGGCGCGTTCACTCGGCTTGAAGTGGACGATTTCATGCTCGACCACATGCCGGCTTGGGGGCCCGACGGCACGATTTACTTCTTCCGCTCGCAGCGCACGCCGGTCAGCCGGGCGGAATACACGCTCGCGCTGATGCGGCTCGCGCCGGGCAGCGCTGAGCCAGAACTCATCATTGACCTTACCGGCCTGCTGCCAGCCTTCAGCGTTTATTACCACCCGGCCGTTTCCACCGATGGCCGTTGGCTGGTCTTTCCGCTGCATTCGGAAGTCGATACGACTTTCGATGGGCTGTGGATCATTGACTTGGAGACCGGCTTCACGCGCCAACTTTTGCCAATGCCGGTGCTGAACACGGGACAGCCCGCATGGGAAGACCGCCCGCTCACGCTGATCAATAACCCGGTTTGGGTCAATGACAATACAGGCATCTTGGCGCGGCTCGATGCTGAGCCGGAGGTGCGTCCACTGGTCGAGCGCGCTTATATCTACGTATTCATCGAAACTGGCGAAGTGCAGCCCTTGATCGATTTCAGCGCGATCGATAGCCCCGAAGCGCTGCTGACCGCTGGAGATGATGAGCCGTTCGCGCCCATACGGCTGGCGCCACGTGAAGGCGCAGTGCATGCCGACCGGCAGTCATTCCTATACTTAGGATACGGGATAAATCAGGAGGCGCCCGCCCTGTTCGCGCTGCCGCTGCCGCCCGCTGGCAGCGCGCCGGTCGAGGTGATGGCGCTGGAAGGCGCGCTGCCAACGGTGCGTTACGTCCCGAACCCGCTTCTCAGCGAGCGCGCCACGGGCCTGCTGCAAGGGCTGTTCGTCGCGCTGGCGTCTCGTGAAGAATAGCAGCGAAAATTGGGCGGCATGAAAGAATTCTTCTCGCAGCGTTGTCAAAAGTGCAGTGCGCGAAACGCAGTGAGCATGGGAGTAAAACCAACGTGTTGATCGACTTTTCACCTGTGGACGAGGGACGTATTTCTCTGTATGCGTTCTCTCAACAGTTCTCCGTCAGCGATTTAAAAGCGGCAACGAACGCCAGCATCGATCTGCTGCTTGATATCATCAAAGATGCTGATGATGCGCAGATCGTCTTTGAGCCGCACGACCCCGACGCGCATGACCCCTACGCGCCGCCGGAGGAGCAGCATATCGGCTGGACGCTCGGCCATTTGATCGCGCATGTGACGGCCAGCAGTGAGGAGTACGCAACCTACAGCTCAATCCTCGCGCGCGGCATTCCATATGTCCGCGAGCCGCGCCTGCGTTACGAGACGCCGTGGCGCGAGATCAACAGCAAAGCGCGCGCTGTCCAACGGCTGGAGGAGAGCCGGCGCATGCGCTTGGCCTATCTCGACACATGGCCCGATGTCCCGCATCTCGATGTGCTGCGCGAAATATCCGATCGTTTCCGCGAGAAATTCGGCGAGCAGAATGCCAAATCGGCCTTCATCCTCGGCCTGCGCCATGAAGCTGACCATTACGATCAGTTTCGCGAGGTCGCTCGGCAGGCCCAAGCAAGCCGCGCACAGTCGGCGCGCTGATCAAGTGCAGGCAGGAAAATTTGGTTCGACGGCTTCATAGTAGGCGCGCGGCGCAAAACCACGCCATAAAAAACGCGGAATATGATCTTGCGGCGTATTGTCGATGATCGTATTTGGAGGCGGTGGCCCAGGGTTGTTGAGAAAAATCGACACGATTGAACGCTCTGGCGCGAACGACCCGCAGCCGCGCAAGCTAGCGATCACGCGGCCATCACGAAACGAGACGGCCCGCCCGTTGAAAAGGATCCCATCGGGCGGGCCGATAATCGCCATGAGGTCGCCCAGCCGCACTGAACAGCGGTCGAGGGTGAGGGTGGTCACAATTCCCCCGCTATATGCCAGCCCCACGGTGCAGGCTGTTGAGTCGAATTGATGCCGGTAAGCGATGGTACGAAAGCGGACGAACAGTTCGATGCGCTGATAGCCAGCAGCAGTCAGCGCCAGATCGGCCATCTCTACCGGCGTGCTTCGTGGACGAATCTGCCGCCAGCAGGGAAGGTGACAGTCATCAAGTCCATCAAACGAGGGGGGCGGAACCGTTAGCATACTACCCACCGCTTTAACTGCAACGATCAACAGCGCACTGAACAGCAGCAGCAGGACAGCTAACACCAGCGAGCGGAACGCCACGAGCGCGCCTCCGGTCATCTCCTTAACAGCCAGAGCGGCCGCGCAGGTCACACGGCCAGCGCCGCCAGCGCTGCCGCCACGTGATCGCGCAGCGCCAGCCGCTGCTCATCGCTGTAACGCAAGCGGATGCCCTGTTCTGGCGGGCGGCCATCGTCGGCGTAGTACACGTCGAAGCCGTGACGGATCAGCTTGTGATACGCTTCTGGCTCAAAGAACGGTGCGGCGAAGGACAGACGCCGCGCGCCGATCACGACCGTCACAGGTTCGGTCTTGGGTTCAGGCGGCTCCAGCGCCCACACCCCTAACAGCGTGAGCACGCGATAGCCATAATAGCCGGGCGGTCGGTGCCAGATCACCGCGCCGACCCACGGCTCCGGCGTCAACCCGCTGACGGTCTTCGGGCCATGACAAAGCTGTGGTGTGAAATGCGCCTTCCGAACTGCCTCAAGCGTGCCCCATGTATTCAGTCCATCGAGAATGCGCGCCAGCCCTTCTTGGGCAGCCAGCCGTGGGGCCGCTTCGCGCGCTTTCCGGATGCGAGCCACCTGTTCAAGGATGCTGGTCGGCCGTTCGCGACCAAGGCGCGAGCGCGTCATCAACGTCTTACTTCCATCTTGTGTTCAGCCTCAACAGCGTTATAGTTGGTGAGGTAGCTTTTATTGTCGCCCGTTCAGCAGCGACATGCAATATCTGCTCGATAAGATCGGCTAGCCTCTTGAAACCCTTCTCTTATTACGATTTGTTAGAGCGGTTTGCTGAGCCGGGCTGCACGGTCTGCGCTCTGCTTAAGGCAGCCCAACGGCGCTATCTTTCGGCGCTGCTCTACGAGTTCGTGACCGACCCCGGCGCCCAAGCGCAGTTTCGTGCCGCGCGCGGGTTGTGCAACCCGCACGCTTGGGCACTGCACGACCAGCGCGAAGGGCTGGTTGGCATCGCCATCCTCTACGAGCAAGCCATCAGCGAGTGGCTTGAGCGGCTAAATGAGGTTGAGCCACCGGCCAACAACGGCGGTCTTGGCCGGCTGTTTCGCCGCAATCTGAGCGGCGCTGGGCGGCTGGCGCCGGAACGCGGGTGCGGCTGCTGCGCCCAGCTTGCCGAGACAGAGCGCTACGCGCTGGAGACGCTGCGCGATGGGCTGGCCGAACCATCCTTCCGTGAGAACTACCTGTCATCAACAGGATTGTGCCTGCCGCATCTGGCGCGGCTGCTGCCCATGCTGCGCGATCCCTCGGCGTTTAAATGCGTATATGACCACCAGCGCGAGCAGCTCAGCGCGCTGCGCGAGCAGCTTGACCTCTTCATAGCGCGCTACGGCGAACGAGGCGACGGCGCCCCGATGGGCGATGAAGCGACGAGCTGGCGGCGCGCGATCGCACTGCTGGCGGGTGAAATTGGCGTGTTTGGCTTCGACCATGCGGCATTCAATGCGAAGGACGAGGGTGAATGATGTATAGCTTCTTTCACACTAACCTGAGCGATTTTCGCGCATTTCTCATCACCATCTTCAAATGGACGGCCCTCGGCAGCGCAGTTGGGCTGCTGGCAGGCATTGCATCAGCGATCTTTCTGGTCAGCCTCGATCTCGCGACGGCGATGCGCCTAACTCGCCCAGAGCTGCTCTTTTTTCTACCGGCTGCCGGGTTTGTCATCGGCTGGATCTACCATCGCTTTGGCGGCAGCGCAGCGCGCGGAAATAACCTCGTCATCGACGAAATCCATGTGATCGATACGAATGGCGCTGACAATGGCGCCAATGCCAGCAAGCCCGTCACTGAAGGCGGAATGCAGCCGGTGATCGAACAAGGGCCGCCGCAGGTGCGCCGCATCCCGCTGCGCATGGCGCCGCTGATCCTCGTTGGGACGGTGGTCACACATTTGTTCGGCGGTTCAGCTGGGCGCGAAGGCACCGCCGTGCAGATGGGCGCCAGCCTTGCCGATGGCCTGCGCCGCCTGCTGCGGCTCACCCCTCTTGATCGCCGGTTGATCATCATGGCGGGCATCAGCGGCGGTTTCGGCTCGGTATTCGGCACGCCGGTGGCTGGCTTCGTCTTTGGCATGGAAGCGCAGGCAATCGGCCGCATCCGCTATGAGGGGATCGTCCCGTGTCTGATTGCCGCTTACACGGGCGATATGGTCACGCGCGGACTCGGCGTCGGGCACGCGCACTATCCATTGATGCCCGCCGTCTCAATCGACCCGCTCTTGCTGACGAAGGTGGCTATTGCAGGGGTGATCTGCGGGCTGGTGGCTCTGCTGTTCATCGAACTCACGCACGGCATCAAACTGTCGCTGCTGCGTTTCGTCGCTTACCCGCCGCTGCGGCCGGTGATCGGCGGGACTATCATCATCGCGCTGACGCTGCTGCTGGGGACGGAGGATTATCTCGGCTTGAGCCTGCCGCTGGCCGAGGATGCTGTAACCGGCGCTGGGGTCGTGCCGCTCGCCTTTCTGCTCAAGTTGATCTTCACAGCCGTGACGCTGGGAAGCGGGTTCTTCGGCGGCGAGGTGACGCCGTTGTTTGTGATCGGCTCTACGCTCGGCTTTACACTGAGCGGTGTGCTGGGCGTTGACCCAGCCTTTCTGGCCAGCCTCGGCTTCATCGCTGTGTTTGCCGGAGCCAGCAACACGCCGATCGCCTGCGCGCTGATGGGCATCGAGCTTTTTGGCGGCGGCGGGGCGCTGTACCTGTTCGCCATCGCTGTGATGGCCTATCTTGCCTCTGGCCACCGCAGCATTTACGCCACACAGCGCGTTATTGTGCCGAAGGCATTCGGTGTTGAGGTCTATGAAAACGAAAGTTTGGAGGCGCTGACGGCGCGCAGAGAAACCGTGCGGCGCGACTATGCCCGGCGTGAGCACGCCCGGCTTGAGCAGTCGCGGCTTCGCCCGCACGCTGCGCCGGTTCGAGAAGATGATGAGCTGCCCGATGCGCATCCGGTCGATCGCGATCGGGGTGCATCATCTTGATGGCGCTGAATGCAGTCGCCCATTTTGTGGGTCGCCTCAAAGGTCGAGCTTGCTCTCGTACAGCGTGCGATGTTTGACCGCCTCGCCGAACAAAGCGACGCCCGCATTGAGCACGATCAGGCCGATCGTCCCGATCGGCACCCAGCGCCATGCGGAAGCGCTGCGAGTCCGCAGGCCGATCGCATGCCCCACGATCGAAATGCCGGCGCCGATTAAGAGCAAACCGCGCGGCGCTAAATCGCTCCACCGCTCATAATGTTGATCCATCAATGCCTCCCCGATTCAATATGAAGTGGGATCATACTCGTTCGCCCCACCTTCGCGCTAGGCGCACTTAGTTGCTTCTTACCTTAACCCAAGCGCTCGGCGCTGAGGGGGCCAGGGGTCGCCCCGGTCAGCAGGTGATCGACCGCTCGTTCGGCTGCGCCAGCGCCGAAAGCCAGACCATGGCCGGTAAACCCAACCGCGAAACCGATACGCGGGCAGCCCGGCAGCGTGCCAACCAGCGGCACGCCATCGGCGCTGAAGCCCATGATGCCAGCCCAACGCCGATCGACCGGCGCTTCAACTTCGGGGAACTTGGCGCGCAAGTAGGCCTCGAGATAGGCTTGCACCGGGTCAGTGACGCGATCCTCGGTCGTATCGTGTTCAAGGGCTTGATAGTTTTTGCGGCCGCCGCCGACCAACAACCGGCCGTCAAACGTCATGCGGTAATACATATAGCCGTAGTCGCTGTAGCCGCACCCGCGCATGACCGGGCCATTTTTCAGCGGGGCCGTGACCAAGCACTGGCCGCGCGTCGGTACGACTTTCCCCATGAAATAAGGATGGAGTTGGGCGGAATAGGCATTGGTGCACAGCAGGACGTAGCGCGCCTCGAAGATGGCGCGCCGGCTGTGAACGCGCGCGAAATCGGGGGAAGGCTGCTCGATGGCGTAGACCTCATTGTTGGCGATCAGCTCCGCGCCGCTGGCGTGCAGCACTGCGCGCGCTAGCTCGACCGGCTGCACCGCGCCATCCCACGGCTGTTCGATGGCAGCATAATAGCCGCGCTCCAGCGGGTCGCGCGCGTGGAAGATGGCCTCGATGCCATCGGCATTGAGGGCACGCGCTGCTGCCTTCAATTCCCGCGCTTCGTCTTCGCTTTCAGCCAGCAGATAGGAGCCGCAGGTTTCCATGCGAACGCCGCCCTCGCGTTCCGCTATCCCGCGCCAAAAATCATGCGTGCGCGTGGAGAGCGCCCACAGCTCGCGCGTCGCAGCATGGCCATAGCGCTCGATGCTGCGGTGGTAGTAGGTATCAAGGCCCGTGATCATGAACCCAGCATTGCGGCTGCTGGCGCCTAAAGCCAGATCGCGCATCTCGGTAATGATGACCTGCCGGTTCGCTTGCGCCGCAAAATAGGCTGCTGCGCAGCCGACGATGCCAGCGCCCACGATCAAGAAATCGACTTCGAGCTTCGGCTCGCTGCCATCTGCCTGCCAGATAGAGACGGTCATAGGCTTCCTCGATGTCCACTGCGATGTTCAAAAGCTTTGTTCACTCGCCACCAACGATATCATCCCAAACGCGCAGGCGGCGCAGGCGTGGGGTTTTCTTATTTTGGTGTTCCTGCATGCGGCTGAGCACATCGTCGAGGATGGTCACTGCATTATGGATGAAGGGGCCTTTATTGAGCATGACGCATTCGGCGCGCACGGCCATGGCCGCATCGGTCATTTCAGAACGCGACGGCGTGCCCTTCTTGATGTAGGTTTCTAACACCTGCGTCGCCCAAATGACCGGCACGTACGCTGCTTCGCACACCCATAGGATCTCTTCCTGCATCTCAGCCATTCTTTCAAACCCCAGTTCAACAGCGAGATCGCCGCGGGCGATCATCACGCCGAAGGGCTGCTTGCCCGCAGCGTGGACGATCAACTCCGGCAGTCGCCGCACCGCGCGCGGCGTCTCGATCTTGGCGATGATCGCCAGTCGCTCTGGGTGTTCCAAGCGGACAGCTAGCTCGCGCTGCAAATCTTCAATGTCAGCGGCATCTTGAACGAAGGAGTAACCGATCATGTCGATGCCGCCGTGCGCGGCGATGAAATCGAGCGCGCGCAGGTCGTCGGTCGTCAGTGGGTTCAAACGCAGGTGGGTTTCCGGAAAATTTAGCCCTTTTTCGGCGCGCAGGCGGTAACCTTTGGCCGTTGTTTTGACGACGCGCAGCAGCGCCCCCTCGGCGCGCAGCGCTTCGACGATGGCGCTCATCTTGCCATCATCGAACCAGACCGTTTGGCCCGGCTGAAGCTGGTCGAGCACTTCTGGCAGCGAACAGCGCGCTTGAAACGGCAGGTCTTTCGAGTCTATAGGCTGGCCACGGGTAAGCAGCACACAATCGCCAATGTGCAGGCGCGCGCCGTTTGGAGTGACAACATCGAGCGTGCGCGGCTTCGGCCCGCCGAGATCGACGTGGATGCTGCATCGGCGATCGAGTTCGCGCTCTGCCCGGCGCACATGTTCGATCATCGCCTCCCATGCGGGGGGGCTGTCGTGTGCCAGATTAATGCGTGCGCAGTCCATCCCGGCGCGGATCAAGTCGCGCACAAAAGCGTAATCCGTCGCTGCTTCGGACGGAAAAGTGACCATAATGCGAACGCTACGGCTGCCATTGATGAAGCGGCTGCGAAAAGCCGCGCGAGTGTGGTAGGCGAGCATTCGCTCGCCGCGGAAGAAGGCTTGCATGCGCGGGCGGCGCACGGTTCGCTCGCTGCCGGCGATCGCTTCCAGCGCGGCGATGACCGCGTCGATATTCGGCAGCACGCGCGACTCAATGCGCCCTAATGACGAAACGCCGTGCGCCATCAAGACGCGCTGCAAATCGCGCAGGTCGCGGCGGCGCAGCGCCAGATAGCAGGCCAAATTCAGCGCGCTGATGCGGAATGCGCGCCGGTGGATATGCGGCTCCCAACGCTCATAAATGCGTTGCCCCTCGGCGGCCACTTCAGCGCGCAGTTGGCGCATAACTGCCAACAACTCTAGCGTAGATGCAGAAGACGAAATGACTAACGGCATCGTTCACTCTTCGATGAAACTTTTTCCGAGAGTCTAACGAGAGCGGGCGATGCCGTCAAAATACTTAACGGGCCGTGCGAAAATTCGCGCGGCCCTTTGCCTGTCAGGCGCGGATCACATAGGTATTGGCGAGCTTATCGTGCCAGCCCTGCCGCTGGTCATCGAACAGCGCCCAAATCCAGCCGATCATGAAGACGAAGCTGTTGATGTAATAGCCGACATACCGGATGAGCACGGTGACGAAATCGAACGGCTCACCATTGGCGCGCACGACGCGCACACCCATGAGTCGTTTGCCCAGCGTTTGTCCATCGTGCTGGGTGAGAAAATACCAGTGATAGGCAAGGCCAATGAGAAAACTGCCGGCTGCGCCTGGCCCGCCAGCTCCACGAACCAATAGCCCGGCGATTAGGCCAAGGATGACATTATCGATAATCAGCGCGATGAAGCGATTGCCAACATCGGCCAGTTCTCCCACATCGCGCTTGCGTTTTTCGTTGTAATCGTAAACGGACATGCTGATCTCCCCTCCAGTTCAAGCCACCCTACACATGAATAAATACGCAGCAGCAACCCAAAAGTTGCTCATCAGGAGGAGATGGCCTGTGCTCTTGCGTTCCTGCGTTCAATCGGCCGCGAGGTCGCTGCTCGTTTTGAGCGCATCAAGAGCGCTGATCATCGCGGCACTGCTGTCGAACTTGATGCGCGGCCGGTTTTGCGCGGCTCCGAGCTCCCGCTCGAGCCGATCAATCAACAACCATTCATCGTAGCTGACGGGGCGGGCGCCGCGTTCGGCCAGCAGCAGGTTGACCGCTTCAGGCTGCGGGGCTGCGGGATGCAGCGTGCGGCCGGCTTGTAAGTCTTCCATCATCACATTCACCGTCTCAACGGCATCCGGTTTATTCGTGCCGATGATGCCAGTCGGCCCGCGTTTGATCCAGCCAACCGCATACTCACCCGTCAGTGGGCTGCCGCTTTCTGGGTCGATCACGCGGCCATTGACATTCGGAATAACGCCAGTGGCAGGGTCGAACGGAACTTCGGGCAGCGGCACTCCCATATAGCCGATCGAACGAAAGACAAGCCCCACTGGGATGATTTCGGTCTCGCCGGTCGGCCGAGGGCGCAAAGTGCCATCTTCTGCTTCGAACAGCACATTTTTGACCACGCGTATCGCCTCTACGCGCTCGCTGCCGATCAGCTCGACGGGCGAGACAAGGAAACGCATGTGAATGCGGCGCGGTTTCCCCTTTGGCATTTGATAGGCATAACGATGAAGCACCTGCACGTTTTGCTCAGCGGTACGGTCGTTGTTGGCGAGCAGCGCGCGGCTGGTTAGCAGATCCAACTCAACATCTTTCGGGCGAACGATTATATCGGCGCCGTCTAACTCGCCCAGCTCGCGGATCTCCGGGTTGGTGAAGGCTGCCTGCGCTGGGCCACGGCGACCGAGCACATAGATATCGCGCACCTCGCTGCGCGCCAGCGCCGATAGGGCGTAGTCGGCCATATCGGTGCAGGCCAGTTCTTCAATGCTTTTGCCGAGGATACGGGCGACATCCATCGCGACATTGCCATTGCCGATCACGGCCACCGCCCTCTGCGAAAGATCGAAATGCAGGTGGCGATAGTCAGGGTGGGCATTGTACCATCCCACGAACTCGGTAGCAGCGTGGCTGCCGGGCAAGTCTTCCCCGGGGATGCCCATGCGCCGGTCAGTCTGCGCGCCGGTCGCGTAGATTACTTGATGATAGTGGCGCACGATGTCCTGATGAGTGATGTCGCGGCCAAATTCAATGTTGCCAAAGTAACGGAAACCGGGCGAAGCGGCGATGCGGTCGTAAACTTTCGTCACTGTTTTGATCTTGGCGTGGTCAGGGGCAACCCCACCGCGCACCAACCCGTGCGGCGAAACCAGCCGTTCAAACATGTCAATGCTAACGACCACCCCTACCTGCTTGAGCAGGCGTTCAGCGGCGTAAAAGGCTGAAGGGCCAGAGCCGATAATAGCGACCCGCAGCGGCTGTTCAGGTGCTCCCAACACCATTTGTCTTTCTCCAGTCAGTATTTGTGGGAGAATTCACGAAAAGTATACCGCAGTTTGGTCGCGTAAACCCCTTATCATAGAATCTTAAACTGTGGGAAGCTTGAAGCCGAAGGTGCTGCCTTCGCCGTAGGTACTGCGAAAGATCATCTCGCCGTGGTGGCGCTGAATAATGTTCTTGACCAAGTGCAGCCCTAATCCCGATCCTTCCACCTGAGCCGTCTCGGCAGTGCGAGCACGGAAGAACGGCTGGAACAAGCGCACCTGCAGCGGCTCAGGGATGCCGTAGCCGGTGTCCGTCACCGTGAAGCGCGCGCAGCCGTCCTCCACTTCGAGGCGCACGATAACCCGCCCACCCTCCGGCGTATACTTGATTGCGTTATGGATCAAATTATCGATCGCCTCGCGTAGCTGCACTTCGTCGCCTTGAATCAAGACGGACGATCGCGACATATCCAACGACAAAGCGAGCCGTTTGGCCTCAGCGGCAGGTAGCGTCTCGCCATAGCAGGCGCGGACAATGCTCCCCAGATCGATCTGCTTGTGCTGAGACGACATCGCCTCGATGCGCTGCAGCGACAGAATGTCGTTGATGATCCGCTGCATCTTGCGGCCAGCCTGAAGGATACTTTCGACAAAAGTGCGCTGGTTTTCGTTCAGCCCATCTTGTTCTTCGAGCAGCAGCTCGCCAAAGCCGAGCACCACGCCCAGTGGGTTGCGCAGATCGTGCGCGGCGATGCGGATCATATCGGTCTTCATCTGTTCTAGCTCGCTCACACGCATGTAAAGGCCTCGCAGCTCGTAAAGCTGCCGCTGCGACAGCGCATAAAGCTGGGCATTGTCGATGGCGACCGTGAGCCGTCCGACCATCAGGCTCAAAAAATCGAGCGCATCCTTCGTGAAACGCCCCTTGTACGGCGTTTCGAGTAAGATGATGCCATTGAAGCGATCGCGGTAGATGAGTGGTACGCACATAATGGCACATGTATCGGGCGCGATCGTCTGCACAGGATGGGACGCATCGAGATCATCGATCAGCAGCGGCTGCTGCGATCGGAGCACGTGGCCGATGACCTCGTTATCGTCCCTGATCATCTCGCCATTACAGTAGCTGCCGACAGCATGAACGATGCGAACCGCATCACCCTCTAGCAGGCCAATGAAACCATCGCGCGCGCCGCTGGCACGCAGCACGGCATCCATCCCTAGCATCAAGACGCTTTGGAGATCAAGCGAGTGGCTTAGCTCATCATCAATGCGCCGCAGCGCTTCAAGACGTTCAATGCTCATGCGCAGCGCCTCTTCTGCCTCGCGGCGCTGCGTGATATCGTGTGCCACGCCAAGGATCTGCCGTGGTGTCCCATCTTCGGCGCGCTTGAAGATCACGTCACGGCTGAGCAGCCAGCGCCACTGGCCGCTTGCGCTTCTCATGCGATATTCGATCTCGTAAACATCGTCGGTATTGGCCCTCACGATGCGCTGGTGCAGATCCAGCACGCGCGGCAGATCGTCTGGATGCATCAGGCTCTTGAAGATATCGCTGCCTAGCTCGAAGATGCTCTTTGCACTGTAGCCGAGGACTTGGATGATCTCACGATTGGCGTACAAATTGCGCTGCTCAACCAGATCAAAGACATAGATGATATCGGGCACCATGTCGTGCACACGCTGGATGAAATTGGCATTTTCGAATAACGTCTGTTCGATACGCTCACGCTCACCCAATTGGCTGCGCAGCTTGATCTCCTCCATGGTGGAGATAGCGAGCTCGCTGAGCACAGCTATCTCTTCGTGCGCCCAACTGCGCGGCTGCCAATCGACCACGCAGATCGACCCGAGGACGGTGCCGTCATCTGCACAAAGCGGGAGGCCGGCGTAAGCGATTACCCCCATGCTTTCGATCGCTGGATTATCGTACACAAGAGGATGCTGACGAGCATCTTCGATAATGAGCGGCTCTTGGGTGGCTACCAAATGCTGACAAAACGAGTGCGACAGTGGGATCTCACGCTGTGAGGCCGCTGGCTCCGGCAGCCCGACTTGGCTGAGAAAGTACTGGCGCTCGCCATCGAGCAGTGAGACAGCGGCGACCGGCGTTTTGGCGATTTGGCTGGCGAGGCGCGCCAGCCGCTCGAAGACGCGGCTGGGGGAGGTATCGAGCAGCATCAGCGCACGCACTTTGCGCAGGCGCTCAGGATCTTGTAGGAGAGTGGGGTCAGCGTTCGGCATAGTTTTTTTAGAATTACTCTAGAGTTTTTTGTGGGATGGGCAAGTGAAATATTCAATGTGATGCTAACTTTTGCGCAGCGGCACCACCAGTGTTTTGGGAACGTCGGTCATCGAGATCAACGCGCCATCGTCATCAATGAAGAAGATATCCTCCACGCGAATGCCGAAGCCTCGCTCTGGATAGTATAACCCTGGCTCGAGGGTCAATACGCTGCCCGGCGCCAAAGAGTCGGCCGAAAGATGCGATAGATGCGGCCGCTCGTGAATATTTAACCCAATGCCGTGACCAAGCGAATGCGTATAGCCGACCGTCGTGCCGGGATGACTGCGCGCGGTGGGGTGGCCTTTGCCTTCGAAGAAATCCAGAACAGCGCGCTGCAGCGCTTTTGCCTCGATGCCGGGCTGATAGGCGCGAACGGCAATTTCAAAGGCCTCCATGACTTCCTCATAAGCCCGCTCGACCTCGACCGGGGCCCAGCCCAGCGACCATGTGCGCGTGCTGTCAAAATGATAGCCACCACCGATCTCGCGAGGGAACAGGTCGAACACGATCGCCTGACCAGTGCGCAGTTCCGTCGCCGCCTCGCCGAGGCTGTGCGGGAAACCGGCATCGCGCCCCTGCGCGAAGATCATGCCCGTGTCCTCAAGATCGTGATCGAGCAGAGTATGGCGCACGAATCGTTTCACCGCGCCGATCGTCAGCGGCTGGCCGGCGTCGTCGATGACGCGACCATCTTCGGTACCGATATGGCCAGCGAGGAAATCCCACGTCGCGCGCATGGCGGCGCTCGCGCGGGCAGCCACCGAGCGCAGCCGCGCAATCTCAACAGCATCTTTCGTTTGATAGGCGACTTCGAAAACGGTCGCCCCGATCTCACCTTGAAAATGGTACTGCGGATGGTCGGCAGCGATCCGGCGAGCCAGTTCCAGCGTCACGCCGGCATCGAGCAGGCCGTACATGCCAACCATGCCCCCAGAGACGCCGGCCTTTTCAAGACAACGAGCCCATAAGATCGGCAACGCGCGCGCTTGATCGCCCTCGACCTCGCGGACGACTTCGGCATAATTCAGATCGTTGAAGGTGTAGCAGGCCAGCCCACTTTTCTGAGCCTCTTCGATCTCCATCGGGTTGCAGAACAGGATCGGCGCGGCCCCGCGCGGTTTAACGACGATGCCACCTTTGATGTGGGCGCCGTTAGATAAGTAGTAACCCGGCGCATTTTCCGCGCCGCCGCAGGCGACGACTAACGCATCAAGCGCGCGGGCTGCCATCAGGGCATCGAGGTCGGATTTCATCGCGTAGTCTCTCCATCGACTAAGCTGCCGAGCGTTTTCGCATCGGCAGCAGACCGAAGCAACCCGCCGGCAATCTGGCGCCGCGCCAGCCTCAACGAACGGCCGATGCCCCCAGCATGTGAAGCAGGCCGGGCCGCAGCGTGAACGTTAATCCACTACCTTGTACATATTCACCGTCGAGTTCGATCTGCAGGTCGCCGCGTGGGCCGCGCACATCCACGCGCCGAGCGCGGGCATAGCGCACTGCGGGATGGGTGAGATGGCTGCCCTCATAAACACGGCGCAGCGCCATCAACACATGCCAGCGCGAGACCGCACGCACTACCAGCACATCGAACAGTCCGTCGTTATATCGCGCTTCCGGCGCGATCTTCATCCCATGGCCGAAGGTCGTGCCATTGGCGATCGCCAAGATGTAGGCCGGATCATCATGCCACAGTTCGCCATCGAGCAGCACCTGCATCGGTTTCGGCGTATAGCGCAAGATCGTCTGCACAGTCGCTTTAAGGAAGGTCCACGGCCGTCGGACGGCGGCGCGCTCGACCCGCTGAACGACCGCGCCGCCCAGCCCAGCGCTGGCGATATTCAGAAAGTATTCTCCCGGCGCGCCGGTGCGCTGGAGCAGCCCGAGATCGACCCGCCCGGGCTGCGCGCGCGCGATCCATTCGGCCGCTGCACGCAGGTTACCGGTAGGAATGCCGAGGCCGCGCGCCCAATCTCGGCCAGTCCCGATCGGCAAGATGCCGTAGATCATCGGCGCTGCATCAGGATGACGTTCATTATGCCGAGCCAGCGCGTTGACGAGCGCATGGTTGGTGCCATCGCCGCCGATGGAGACGACGCGCGAAATGCCGCAGGCGCGCGCCTCATCAAGATGGTGGCCTACTTCTTCCGCCCGCTGGGTGACGGCGATCACAAGTTCGCCGAGCTGTTCCCACAGCAGGGGTTCCAGTTCTCGCCACACCCGGCCTGCGCGGCCTCCGCCAGCATGGGGATTGAGGATGATCAGGGTTCGGCTCATGCTCAAGGTGAAACCGAGCTTTCGATTATATCCGTTAGCTGTTGAATGCTGAACGGCTTGCTGATGTAGTGATGGGCGCCTGCGCTCAGCGCGATGGCGCGCTGTTCATCGCTGCCGCTCATGACGATGATCAGCGCCGCGCTGTGGACAGAATGCGCGCGCACGTGCTGAATGAAAGCGATGCCATCCATATCTGGGAGTCCCAAATCACAGACGATCGCTTGCGGCGAAAAATCGTGCGCATTCAACAGCTCGAGACCGGCTTTAGCATTGGTTACCGCGCGCACGTGATGGCCGGCGATTTCCAGTGCCTCCTCCATGAGGCCGAGAAGTTGAGAGCTGTCTTCGAGGATGAGTACGTCCACAAACTAGCCTCAGATATCATCAAGGACGGACATGATAATCGCCGACGACCACCCATTTAAATGTCGTCAGCGCTTCGAGCGCCATCGGGCCGCGCGCATGCAGCTTCTGCGTACTCACGGCGATCTCGGCGCCCAAGCCGAGCGCACTGCCATCGTTGAAACGGGTGCTGGCGTTGACGAAGACGGCCGCTGAGTCGACTTGATTGATGAAACGCTCGGCGCTGGCGGCATCGCGCGTGAGGATGCCATCGGAATGCTGGGTGCTGTGCTGGCGGATATGCTCCAGCGCTTCATCCAGCGAGTCGACCACCTTCAGCCCCAACACAAGCGACAGCCACTCCGTATCAAAATCGCCATCGCCAGCCGGCTGCACGCTGTCGATCCCTTCGAGCAGCGCCAACGCGCGCGGCTCGGCGCGGAATGTCACCCCGGCTGGAGCGAGATGTTCCACGACGCGCGGCAGGAACTGCGCGGCGATCGCCTCGTGCACAAGGAGCGTATCGAGCGCATTGCAAACCGAAGGGCGCTGGGTTTTGGCATTATAGAGGACAGGCAGCGCCGCGTCGAGGTCGGCCGTTGGGTCGACGTAAAGATGGCAGATGCCGATGCCGCCCGTGATGACCGGGATCGTGCTGTTCTCGCGGCAGAAAGCATGGAGCGCGTTGCCGCCGCGCGGGATGATCATATCGATGTACTGGTGCAGCTTCAGCATTTTCTCGACGTAGATGCGGTCGGTCTCCTCGATCACCTGCACTGCATCGGTTGGGATCGACGGGATGGCAAGGCGCGCTAGCGTCTCGCGGATGAGCCGCACAAGCGTCGTATTGCTGTTAATGACTTCCGAGCCGCCGCGCAAGATGGCCGCATTACCACTTTTGAGCGCGAGCGCCGCGACATCGACGGTGACATTAGGCCGCGCTTCATAGATGACGCCCAATACGCCGAGCGGCGTGCGTTTTTTTGAGACGCGCAGGCCGTTCGGCCGCGTGACCTCATCGAAGACGATGCCAACCGGATCATCTAGCTCGACCACCTTGCGGACATCAGCGATCATGCCGGGCAGGCGGTTGGCGAGGTCAAATCGGTCGCGAATCAAAGTTTCACTCAGGCCCTTGGCGCGCGCCGCCTCAAGATCGATGCGATTGGCAGCCAAGATCGCGTCCGCCTCGGCCTCCAGCGCATCAGCGATCGCGCTAATAGCTCGGTTTTTCTCTTCGGTGGTTGCGCTCGAAAGCCGGAAAGCGGCATCGCGCGCGCGCTGTCCTAAGATAGTCAAATCCATCAGATAAACCTTATAGCATGCACAAGTTATTGAAACAGAATGCGACCAACCTGAGCCTCCGTCAACTTGAGCGATCGAGCAGCAGCACCATATTATTGCGATGAATGATCGCATCACCGTAACTATAGCCCAAAATTTCCGGAATAAGCATAGACTTTACGCCGATGAGACGCCGCACATCGGCGCTGTCGTAGCTGGTCATGCCGTGGGCGATCTCGCGGCCGTCAGGGTCAAAGACGGAGAGAGTCATGCCGCGGCGAAATTCGCCCTCGACGCGGGTGATGCCGACCGGCAGCAGGCTGGCCCCACCTGTAAGCAAAACGCGCGCTGCGCCGGCGTCGATATCCAGCCGGCCGTGCGTCTTATCGACCAGCAGCCAGCGCTTGCGGCCTTCCATGTGCGTGCTCGAGGGTTCGAAACGGGTGCCAATTGGTTCGCCAGCTAAGATGCGACGCAGCACGTCCGGCTCTTTACCTCCAGCAATAACGGTGGCAACCCCTCCGCGAGTGGCCAGCTGGGCCGCTTGCAGTTTCGTCACCATGCCGCCGGTTCCCAACCCGCTGGCCGAGTCGCCGGCCAGCGCCCACGTCTCTGGGTTGATGCGCTCTACCCGCTGAATGAGCTGGGCATCACGGTGATGGCGCGGGTCGGCAGTGAACAAGCCAGGCTGGTCGGTGAGCATGATCAGCAGATCGGCCTCGATAGCCGTAGCGACCAAAGCGGATAGATTATCGTTATCGCCCACGCGGATCTCATGGGTGGCCGTAGCATCGTTCTCATTGATGATCGGCAGAATGCGCCGGTCGATCAGCGTCAGCAGCGTGTCGCGCGCGTTGAGAAAGCGGGTGCGGTTGGCCAGATCATCGCGTGTGAGCAGCACCTGCGCGACGACGATCTCGAAAATATCGTACATGGCGCTGTAGTGGGCCATCAGCCGGCTTTGGCCGATGGCGCTCAACATCTGCTTAGCGGGCACCGAACGGCCGAGGTCAGGAAAATTGAGCCGTTCGCGCCCCGCCGCGACCGCGCCCGATGAAACGAGCACGACTTCGTGACCCGCTTGGTGCAGGTGCGCCGTCTGCTGGACGATATCGAGCATGCGCTGGCGGTTAAGCCGCTGTGTCCCGCCGGTTAACACGCTGGTGCCCACCTTGACGACCACGCGCTGGCCGCTGTTCAAACGTTCCATAACGCAGGGCTGTTCTCCGCTGTTGGCATTGTCTGGTTAGAGGACAAAATGCCTTTGAATGATAGTCGCCAGCAGGCTGTTTTGCCATCGTTTTAAATTTAATAAATTTGAAAAGGAGACGGGTGGGCCAATCTTTTCAGAATCGCGCGAACCCCTGGCAGGACGACAGCATATCCGAACGTAACGTTCACGGGTTAATTGTTCGCGCAAGCAGCAGCGCCATAGTTATCAAGGGCGCTGCGCCAGCGTCTCCGCGCTGCGATCGCTGTTGTTTCGCACAGGCATCTGCTCGCGGAACGCGCGCAGGTGGGCCTCGCCGCGCGGCGTCAAAGCGATGATCGGATCCCGCACTTCGATCAGGTGGCGCGCGCGCAAACGCCCAAGCACGCGCTTCATTTTGGCTGGCGGCCAATGGAAGTGCTCGTGCAGCGTGGCGATGTTCAGCTCTTGCGCCTGCGCAGCAGTCTGTTGGTGATGCTGAATGTGGCCAAGCACGACTTGATCGGCGAAGCGCCGCCGCTGATTAGCGCGCCGGAGCAGCGTTGAGATCAGGCCATACTTGGGCGAAAACACCCACGCAATGATGAAGAAGAAGAACATCATCAGCACCATCGAGGCCGAGATCGACGAATCCCACCGTTCCACAAGGTTAAGGCCAAACGTCCGGTTCAGCGCGGCCAACAGATCGCCCATTGAGAACAAACCGAGGAAACTGCCGCGCGCCAAATCGTAGCCAAAGTAAGCGCCCAGCATGCCGATCAGCGGGCCGAGCAGCAGCATGATCGACAAACGATCGCTCAGGAGATAGGCGGCTGCTGGCGGGATGATGAAGAAAGCGATCACGAGGATCGACCCGACGGCATCGAACGCGCCAACCGCTACCAAGCTGACGAGCACCATCAGCGCATAGTGCAGCAGGCCCGGCCGAAAGCCGAGCGCAGCTGCCAGCGCTGCATCAAAAGTGCTGAGCTTCAGCTCTTTGTACAGCAGCACGACAAACCCAATTGTGATCAGCGTGAGCGCCAGCATGACGGTGATCGCCTTCGGCCAAAAGACCAGCACCGGTTCTGTTTGGAGCAATCCGGCCGCCCATGCCTGCCCGGGTGAATAAGTGCCGCAGTTGAGGCAAACCTCGCGGAAGACAGCGCCTTCATCGCGCGGACTGATGCCTAACTCGCGGCAGTTTACGCACTGCCGGCCGATCTGGGCGCGCGGATCGTCGGGCGTGATGACGATAGTTTCGCACTGCTCAAGGCAATGACTGTTCGTATTGGCCCATGCCATGCCGATCTCGCCGACCAGCACCGAGTCGGTATCGAGATGGACGTTATCGGCGTAGCGCGAGATCAAGATCACCGCGATAGCGAACAGCAGCGGAAAAGCCAGCCCCAGCGCTGCGTCTTGCTTGACCAACCCAGAGCGCTGGATCGCTTCGGTCAAGATAACCGTTATCACGCCAGCGGCGGCGGCGCCGACGATCAACCACGGCGAAGAAAGATCAGGGGCCAAACCTAGCCCAGCCGTCATGATTAAAAAAGCGACGACGATGCCCAACAGCACCGTATGGCTGATCGCGTCGCTGGTGAGCGCCAGCCCGCGCAGCAGCAGGTACGTCCCCAAGACTGCTCCAGCGACAGCGATCAAACCGCCTAGGATGATCGCCGTATGCTGCGGCGTGCGCAAAAACGCATTGATTTGATCGTGAGAGAAAAAGTTTAACAGCAGTTCGATGAGCGCTTGCTCTAACCCGTACATCAGCCGTCCAACTCTTTCAGTTTGCGTTCCAGCCGTTCGATGGCTTCAGGCGGCAGAGAATCATGAATATCGCGCTGGCGATCTTCGGTCAAAGTCGGCAGCGCCAACGCGTCGCTAAACTGGCGGTAGATATCCCAGAGACGCTGGCTGTGCGCATCATCGGCCGCCGCCTGCGCTCCAGCAGGAGTTAGCACCCAGCAGTCGCCCTCAGGGTGCACCCAACCGCGCCGTTCAAGCTGTGCCAATCCAGAATGAGCGGCGTTGCCCCGCACGCCGGCCAAGAAAGCTTCCGGCACTGGGTGTGCAGGGCCGCCGTGGTCGCGCGCATATTTGTACAGATCGCGCAGCATTTGCTGCTGCGCGAAGCGACGCCGATCGGCCCGGCGGCGCAGCAGCATCCACACCAAGCCGCGCCCAGGGGCAAAGGCGATGGAGAGCATCACCAGCACAAAAGCGACGACGATGATCATTGGGCCGGTTGGCAGGTTGGCTTCGACAGCGCTTAAGACGGCGCCAGCGCCGCCCGCAAAAGCGCCAAAAACGGCCGCTAAGATGATCATCTGCTCAAGCTTGTGCGTCCACTGGCGCGCGGCGATGCCTGGCGCGATCAACAGGCCGACCATCAGGATGACGCCGGCGAGCTGCAAACCGAGCACAATCGCGACGACGATCAGCGTCGACAGCAACAGGTTGAAAAAGCCGACGCGCAGGCCGTTCGCGCTGGCGAATTCGGCATCAAACGTCACCAGCTTGAACTCTTTCCACAGAGCCGCCACGAGGAGAAAGACAGCCAGCCCGACCAGCGCGATCATCTGCACATCGCGCTCAACGATCGCCGCGGCCTGCCCAAAAATGAACGTGTTAAGACCCGCCTGTCCAGCTGTCGGCAGCGATTGAATGTAAGCCAGCAGCGCAATGCCCGCCGCAAACCAACTGGCCAGCACGATGCCCATCGCCGCATCTTGCTTGAGGCGGGTGGTGCGCGTGATCGCTTGGATGAAATAGACGCCGAGCCAACTGGCGATGCCAGCGCCGATCAGCAGGGCGCCCAGTTCACGGCCGGCGATCAGGAAGGCGATGCCAACGCCGGGCAGCGCAGCATGCGACAGCGCATCGCCGATCAGGCTTTCGCGGCGCAGCACGGCGAAGCAGCCTAAGCCGCCCGCAACCACACCAAGCAGCGCCCCGCCCAATGCCACTACGCGCAGCGTATAAGTATATTCGACGCCGAGCGCGAACTGGCTAAACGGGATAAATAACGCGGCCAGCAGCGCGAGCGCGCCAATGAGCAGCCAAACGCGTCGGTCAGCAGGAGATGATCGAGTCATCGCTCATACTCCGGTCTCTGCAGCGGCGCCAGCATTGAGATAGGCGATCTTGCCGCCGTAGGCGCGGCGAAGATTTTCTGATGTGAACACGGCCTTGGCCGGCCCACTGGCGATCACCTCGACGTTGAGCAGCGTCACCCAGTCGAAGTATTCAGTGACAGTTTGCAGGTCGTGGTGGACAACGAGCACCGTCTTGCCTCGTTCGCGCAGCGCGCGCAAGATAGCGACGATCGCGCGCTCGGTCACCGCGTCGACCGCGGCAAATGGCTCATCCATGAAATAGATTTGGGCATCCTGTACCAGCGCACGGGCGAGAAACGTTCGCTGCTGCTGCCCGCCAGAAAGCTGGCTGATCTGACGGTCGGCGAAATCGGCCATGCCAACCTGCTCAAGCGCGTGCATCGCTTGCTCGCGTTCGGCACGCCCGGGCCGCCGGAACCAGCCCAGCTTGCCATACAGCCCCATCGTCACCACATCGATCACCGAGGTCGGGAAGTCCCAGTCAACGCTGCCGCGCTGGGGCACATAGCCGACCAGCGATCGCGCCTGCGCATAGGGCTTGCCGTAGAACAAAGCCGTGCCAGCTGCGCGCGGGATCAAGCCGAGCACGGCCTTGATCAATGTGCTTTTGCCCGCGCCATTCGGCCCGACGATCGCCATGAGCACGCCTTCGGGCACGGCAAGGTCGACATCCCACAAGACGGGTTTACTGTGGTAGGCAACGGTCAAGTCGTCGACCACCAGCGCAAACGCCGCCGCTGGCGCCTGATTCTTCAGTGGACTGCCATTTGCTCTCAGCACGAGATCGCTCCATCGCGTATCTGTAAAGTCACCCATCAAGCCGCGCAGTCCGCCTCGAGCAGCTCGCTGGGCGGCGCTGGCAGCAGGGCTTCTGGCCATTCTGGAATGACGACATCAACCCCCGCGCACTGGTACGATTGCAATATCGTGTAGACGTTGTGCGCGAGCATGCCGACATAAGTGCCGTCGAAGGCGTTTGGCTCGCCCATCGCATCTGAGAACAGCTCGCGCAGCCCAAGCCGGACGCTGCCGCCGCCCGCTTCGACCGCTGCCAGTACCGCTTGGATGGTGTTCGGCGGCACGCTGCTCTCAACGAATAATACTGGAATTTGATTGGCGAGCACAAAACGAACGGTCTCTTGAATATCGCCGACGCCGGCCTCCGCTTCGGTGCTGATGCCCTGAATGGCAGCCATGCGCCAACCAAAGGCCGATCCGAAATACTGGAAGGCATCGTGCGAGGTGACCAAAAAGCGCTGCGAACCGGGCACCGAACGCATGCCTTCATCGGCCCAATCATAGAGCAGGCGCAGCTGCTCCACATAGCGTTGGGCGTTGGCCAAAAAGATCTCGGCCTGCTGTGGATCAAGATCGGCCAGCGTCTGCGCGAGATCGAGCGCTGTGATCTCCCAATTGCGCGGGTCGAACCAGAAGTGCGGGTCATCCACCCCGGCTAACTCTTCTTCGATGTCAAAAGCGCCGATGATAAAGCCAGCCGCCTTGACTGGCGCCGAAAGCGCATAGACCAGCACGCCCTGTTCGCGCAAAGCAGCGAGCACCGTGTCGAAGCGTCCTTCCAGATGCAGGCCATTATAGATGACCATATCGGCGGCGTTCATGGCGATGATGTCCGATTCGGTAGGTTGGTACAAGTGGGGATCGACACCCGGCCCCATCAACGGCGTGATGGCGATTCCCTCTGCGCCATCGGTCAAGATCAGGGCTAGGTCTGTCGCCTGTGTGGTGGTCGTCACAATGCGAAACGGCTCATCCTGGGCAGAAACCCCGCTAGCGATGGCGAGCAGTAGGAAAATCGCCATCCGTTTCAGCCATTTAGAGATCATGCAATGCCTCCCAAAGAACTCAAGCCTGCTAAGGCCTATTAGGCTATATAAAAACTATTTTTAGACAAGCCAAAAATTTTGTCAAGAAGACCATTCGATAACCATGCAGCGTGGGCCGCCCATCTTGGAATTGAGCGCGTATCAGGCGAGGCCTGTACGCTTAACCCTCTAAGCGGACGATTGGCTGTATCGCATGACGGGGTTATCGTGCATGTGGAATAGAACGGATTTCTGCCGGCATTTGGAGGGTGTATTCGAACAAATCGTCTCAGGGAGGTGTGCCCCGCGATGGCATTCCTTCCATTGACAACCTGATGTTTAAGTCGATCGATGAAGCTGCGACGTGGCTACAGCCGTAGTCGCCGGTGATCGCCTTTGCGCTGCATGGCGCTGCCCGTGCCTTTCCCCTAGCGATCCTGACTCGACACCAAATTGTGAATGCTCTGTTCGGCGACAGGCACGCCTCAAGACGAGCGCATCGCGCTATGGCGCTAGTCACGCTTATCAGGATGCGCCGCGCGCGGATCCGCCGGCGGCGGGCTGAGCCACGTCTCCCAGCAGCGCACATCCGGCACGGCATACACGCCCTCGCCCTCTGAAGCCCCCTCTCCCTCATGGCGAGGGGGATTTTTCGGCGCGGGGACGGACATGGTGGGCAGCGCCGCCATCTGGTCGTACATCTCCAGAATGACGCGCTTGGTCAGGTATTCGCCGTGTTTGGCCTCGTCCTTGCGCTTGACCATGGGGAACGTCTCCATGATGTAATCGACATCGTCGCGCTCGATCGGGTACAGGTGAAAGTAGAGCGCATCCAGTTCGCAGCGCAGCAGGAAGCGCCGTTCTTCGTCCCACACGAACGGCGGGCCATGATAGCCGACATCCTGCGCGAAGGGCTGCAAGTCCCACGCCGTATAGGTCAGTTCCAGCGCGCGCGGGACGATGAAATCCAGCAGCGCCTGCGTGTACGTGTGCGGCGGGATCACGGGGAATTGTTTCACATAGAAGAAATTCATCGTTGTTCCCCCTAGTTTTTGGCGTGCGACAAAGTCAAAAACACAAGCGGCAGCATTGGCCTTAAAAACTGCTCCCGAAGTTGCCAGAAGCTCATCTGAAAAGAGAACAGGGACTTTATTCCCCACCCCCACACGGGGGATGAGGCCAAAAATGGCGGTGCGTTCATTCGTTGTGTTAGTAATATCCCGAAAGCCGAGCAGCCAGCCCTTGTCCCAAAAATCAAGCCGCGCCGCCACCTCGCGCGCGTCGACCCAGTAGCGGGGCAGGGGCAGGGCGTGGGGGCTGCGCAGCTCCTCAAGCGTCATCTTGCGGGTGGAAAGCCCCCCCTCTAAATCTCCCCTCCTCAGGTGGGGAGACTTGCTGTCGTAGGTCGCCCAGCGGTGGGTGAACTGGTGCATCATTTTGGCTTCATACAGCGGCAGGTAGCACTCAGCCCCGCGCATGAAGTGGTTGCCGCGGAGGGTGTAGCCTTCGGCCTGCAGCTCCTGACGAGTGCGGAACAGGTGCGAGTCGTTGGCCATATGGAACATGCACAAGAACGATATGCCCCATGGGTTTTCATCCCCCCCTCTGTATCTCTCCCCCTCAGGTGGGGAGACTCGTTCCCCCCTCTTTGAGGAGGAGGGGGCAGGGGTAGGGGCCGCTTCTCGAATCAGAATGGGGACGCGCCGGTAGATGGCTTTGGTGATCTCGGCGTCGCGCACGCTGCGGAAGGTGGGCATCGTCCGCGTGTTGGGGTTGAGCATGGCGATCTCTTCGGCGGAAAGCGAGAAGCGCCGTTCGGGGTCGTCTAGGTCTTCCACGCGGTGCAGGAAGAAGGCGAACTCAGCTTGGGGCGCGCTGGCTTCCCGCCCAGTCATCGTCATCAGCGAGAATTTCACGCGGCTGTCCACCGCTGGGAACAAGCCCTCACGATTTTCGAAGTCGTAAAGGCTAACTAGGCTGCCGCTCTGCACGACATCTTGGAAGAAGAACTTGGTTGTGTCGTCGGTGGCGATGCCGCTGGGGACGATCAGGCCGACGCGCCCGCGGTCGTGAATGATGTGGCGCGCTGCTTCTGCGAAGATGGCGTAGGTGTTCACGTCGCCGCGCCCACACAAGGGGTAACGCTGGGACACGCGAACAAAGTGCGATGCGCCCTCGGCCTTGCGCAGGTCGGCCTGGAAGTCGGCGTAGACCTTCGGATCAGATTGCCTAAGGGCCTCGATCATGCGCCTGCGGGCGGCGGCGTTGGGGGCGTTGGCAATCTCTGGCAGGCGTTCTGCAAACCACTCCCTCTCCTGTATCTTGATGCGCTCCCAGGGCGGGTTGCCCAGCACCACGTCGAAGCCGCCGCGCCAGCCGGTTTGGGGGTTGTATGCCCCCACCCTCGATCCCTCCCCCTCAGGGGCGGCTCCGGCCTCGGCCCCGGCCCCCACCCTGAATCCCTCCCCCTCAGGGGGAGGGACTTGGGCTTGGGTAGTGGGGGGAACGGCAGGAGTTGAGGGCTGCCCCCCTTCCCCCTGAGGGGGAAGGGCCGGGGATGGGGGCTGCGTGGGAGCATCTACGCTGAACACATCCGGAAAGGCCACATGCCAATGGAAGAACTGGTAACGCTCCTTAAGTTCGACCACATATTCGCGCACAGTTTGCAGGTTCTCCGCCAGCGGGTTCTTCTCCATGCGGCGGTAAAGCAGGTCAGTCATGGGCATCGGCAGCCCGTCTTGCTTCTTTTCCCACACAAACGCCGCGCACCACGCATCGGCCAGCAGTCGCGCCTTCACGTATTCGGGGTCGCTGGCTAACGCCGCGTACTGCGCTTCTTTGCGCTGCACCGCGTCCAGCGTGTCGTCGGGCGTGTCATCCAGCGCGTGCATGGCAGAGGTCAGGTAGCCATAATTGGCAGGCGGCTCGATCTGCTCGAACATGCTGCTCTGTCCGGTTTCTCGGGATTTGCGCTCTTGTCTGTTGAGTCTTTTCAACTGGTTGGCATAGGTCGGGTCGTCGCCTGCAATCGGGCTGAGGGCCTCGTCGGGGATGCCGCCCGCCATCAGCTTCGGTGTCGTCCCCAGCAGGCTGTTGCCCACCTGAATGCGATGGTCGAGGAAATTGAGCGGTTTGCCCGGTTCCAGCGCTTCCATCCACAGGTTGACTTTGCACAGCTCCACCGCCATCGGGTTGATGTCGACGCCGTAGATGCAGTGGCTGATGATATCGCGCTTGGCTTCCTGAATCGCGGTGGGCGGCGGTTCTTCCTCGCCTGTGCGAACGAATGCCAGCGCCTTGGCCATGCGGTTGGCGGCGGCGATCAAGAAGTGCCCGCTGCCGCAAGCCGGGTCGCAGACTTTGAGGGCCAGGATACGCTGTTCAGGGGTACTGCCTTCATTCCCAAACCCTGAGGGAGAGGGGGATGAAGGCTTATTCTTCCCCCTCACTGCCTCCTCCAGCACCGGATTGAGCGCCGAATCGAGCAGGGCATAGACGAGCGATTCCGGCGTGTAGTAGCTGCCGGTGGTCTTGCGCTCGTTGCCCGCAGCGGTTGCCAGCGCAAAATGCCGCGCCAGGACGTTGATCTGCGGGTGCAGTTCCAGCAAACTCTCGAAGACACTGCCCAGTTCATCGGAGCCGAGGTTCTTGTAATCCACTGTGCGGTAGACCTGTGCGCGCTGGTCGTAGGTAAGCGATAAGGCGCGGACGGCGGTCAGCAGGTGCTGGTTGCTGATCTGGCAGTCGATAATATCGGGTACGGCGCGGTCGCTGAACAGGAACGAACCGAGTGGCACGAGGCCGAGTCCTGCCGCCCCTGCACCATTGTTCTCACCAGAGAGCAACCGCATCACCAGCCGCAAGCTCTCGAACAGATCGGGGTGGCGCGTGCCTTTGAAGGTCTCTGCCATGCGGCGCAGTCGCTGGGTGGAATAGTAGTGGATATAACGATCACGGGCATCCTGCGGCGCTTCGGGGTTCAGCAGTAGGTCGCGGTCTTCCGCCACGAACAGGAACAGCAGGCGATAGACCATCCGTAGCAGTTGGCGGTAGTACTCCTGCGCGCTCAGTTCGCCACCCATCAGTTTGTCACGAAGGGCAGCGTTGGCATAATATTCTAGGAAGCCCCGTCCGAGCGCTTCAATCGCCTGCTTTACGCCGTTACGCAGGTGATCGAGGGCGCGTATGCCCTGATCTTCCGCGACTTTCATCCACTTCTCGAGCCAGCAGTCGGACGGCTTCTCGCCCTCTACGCGGGATTGGTGGCACAGCAGCCACAGCAAGACAAAATCGCTGTAGACTTCACCTTCCATCATCGCTTCAAGGTCAAATTCGACGTAGGCTTGCCGCGTGAGGCTGGCGTTATCGCGCAGAATCCGCAGCTTGTAAC